>NZ_CP018016.1:4363229-5817639 GCF_000280495.2 Kosakonia radicincitans DSM 16656 | reverse complement strand
GGCGGACTCCACTCGAACGAAAATCGATAAATAAAAAGACAGAAACATTAAAGTTTTTTGACGCACATCGATAAGACCCAACCGGGTGACGTGCGAACCGCTATCTACGGTTTGTGCCCTAAGAACGATCCTGGATCGCGATCGGGACCGCGGATCATAGCGTAAACCGCCGCAGAGATCTTCTGTTTCTCACAGATTCTTTATGATTTATCCACAGGGCAATTCGGAACCGGCTAAGTGTAATCGATCCGCGCAGGCGTGCGGGACGTTTTAGTCCGCATATTGGAAAATTTAATGAGTAATGATGATTTCTTGCTTAAACGATCTAATGAAGATCCTGGAGGATCCTTGCGCTTTGCCGTTTGCCCCGTATAATTCTGCCCCCGGCGCGTCTTGCTCGTTTTCAGGCGTCGAATGCAGCTTATTTTTTGCGCGATTATGTGCGAAAATACGTGCGCTATAAGGAAAGAGAATTGACTCTGGAGTGTACAATTATTACAATCCGGCCTCTTTAATTACCCATGGCTTGCGCGCCTGTCGTTCGATATCCGTTCAGGCATACGCAAAAGTCAGTGAATTTATTCAAGTTTAGGTAGAAACCGCCATGAAACGCACTTTTCAACCGTCTGTACTGAAGCGCAACCGTTCTCACGGCTTCCGTGCTCGTATGGCTACTAAAAATGGTCGCCAGGTTCTGGCTCGTCGTCGCGCTAAAGGCCGCGCACGTCTGACCGTTTCCAAGTAATAAAGCTAACCCCTGAGTGGTTAAGCTCGCTTTTCCCAGGGAGTTACGTTTGTTAACTCCCACTCATTTCACTTTCGTCTTCCAGCAGCCACAACGGGCTGGCACGCCGCAAATCACCATCCTCGGCCGCCTGAATTCGCTGGGGCATCCCCGTATCGGTCTGACCGTCGCCAAGAAAAATGTTAAACGCGCCCATGAACGCAATCGGATTAAACGTCTGACGCGTGAAAGTTTCCGTTTACGCCAGCATGAATTGCCAGCAATGGATTTCGTGGTGGTGGCGAAGAAGGGGGTTGCCGACCTCGATAACCGTGCTCTCTCGGAAGCGTTGGAAAAATTATGGCGCCGCCATTGTCGCCTGGCTCACGGGTCCTGATAGCCCTGATTAGGGTCTATCAACGCCTGATTAGTCCGCTACTTGGGCCGCACTGCCGTTTCACCCCCACCTGTTCGCAATATGGAATTGAGGCATTGCGCAGGTTTGGTATGTTAAAAGGCAGTTGGTTGACAATGAAACGCGTATTAAAATGCCACCCTTTACACCCGGGTGGCGACGATCCCGTCCCGCCAGGACCTTCTAAAACCAGAGAACACTAACGATGGATTCGCAACGCAATCTTTTTATCATCGCTTTGTTGTTCGTGTCTTTCATGATCTGGCAAACGTGGGAGAAGGATAAAAATCCTCCTCCGGCGCAGCAGCAGACCACGCAGACTACGACCACCGCAGCGGGTAGCGCAGCCGACCAGGGCGTACCAGCCAGTGGCCAGGGGAAACTGATCACGGTGAAAACCGATGTGCTTGAGCTGACCATCAACACCCGTGGTGGTGATGTTGAGCAGGCACTGCTTCCGACATACCCGAAAGAGTTGGGCTCCAATGAGCCGTTCCAGTTACTGGAAACTACGCCGCAGTTTATCTATCAGGCACAAAGCGGCCTGACCGGTCGTGACGGCCCGGATAATCCGGCTAACGGCCCGCGCCCACTGTATAACGTAGAAAAAGATGCGTTTGTGCTGGCTGATGGTCAGAACGAACTGGCGATCCCGCTGACTTACACCGACGCGGCTGGCAATACCTTCACCAAAACCTTCACGCTGAAACGCGGCGAATATGCGGTGAACGTAGGCTACAGTGTGCAAAACGCCGGTGATAAACCGTTGGAAGTAGCAACGTTTGGTCAGCTGAAGCAATCCATCAATTTGCCTTCTCACCGCGATACCGGCAGCAGCAACTTTGCGCTGCATACCTTCCGCGGTGCGGCGTATTCCACGCCTGACGCGAAGTATGAAAAATACAAATTCGACACCATCGCCGATAACGAAAACCTGAACGTCAGCTCCAATGGCGGTTGGGTTGCGATGCTGCAGCAGTATTTCGCTACCGCATGGATCCCTCGTAACGAAGGTGCGAATAACTTCTATACCAGCAACCTGGGCAATGGCGTAGCCGCTATCGGTTATAAATCCCAGCCGGTACTGGTGCAGCCGGGTCAGACTACCGCGCTGAACAGCACCCTGTGGGTCGGCCCGGAAATTCAGGACAAAATGGCTGCGGCGGCGCCGCACCTGGATCTGACCGTGGATTACGGCTGGTTGTGGTTTATCTCTCAGCCGCTGTTCAAACTGCTGAAGTGGATCCACAGCTTCCTGGGTAACTGGGGCTTCTCCATCATCGCAATCACCTTCATCGTTCGTGGCATCATGTACCCGCTGACCAAAGCGCAGTACACCTCCATGGCGAAAATGCGCATGCTGCAACCGAAGATTCAGGCCATGCGCGAGCGTCTGGGTGACGACAAACAGCGTATGAGTCAGGAGATGATGGCGCTGTACAAAGCGGAGAAAGTGAACCCGCTGGGCGGCTGCTTCCCGCTGATTATTCAGATGCCTATCTTCCTGGCGCTGTATTACATGCTGATGGGTTCCGTTGAACTGCGCCATGCGCCGTTCGCACTGTGGATCCATGACTTGTCTGCACAGGACCCGTACTACATCCTGCCGATCCTGATGGGCGTAACGATGTTCTTCATCCAGAAGATGTCGCCGACCACCGTGACCGACCCGATGCAGCAGAAGATCATGACCTTTATGCCGGTCATCTTCACGGTGTTCTTCCTGTGGTTCCCGTCAGGTCTGGTGCTGTACTATATCGTCAGCAACCTGGTGACCATCATTCAGCAGCAGCTGATTTACCGTGGTCTGGAGAAGCGCGGTCTGCATAGCCGCCAGAAGAAAAGCTCCTGATACGCGAGCCGGGTAAGCGAAGCGCCACCCGGCAAAAGGAACAACAAACAAAGGGCGGTCAGTTGACCGCCTTTTTTATTTTGAGATTTCGGAAAACATACCATGAGCCATAACGACACTATCGTCGCACAGGCCACCCCACCGGGACGCGGTGGGGTGGGGATCCTGCGTATTTCGGGCGTAAAAGCGCGAGACGTGGCGCAGGCGGTGCTGGGCAAGCTGCCGAAACCGCGTTATGCCGACTATCTGCCATTCCAGGACGCTGATGGCAGCGCGCTGGATCAAGGCATTGCGCTGTGGTTCCCGGGCCCGAACTCCTTTACCGGTGAAGATGTACTGGAGCTACAAGGGCACGGCGGCCCGGTGATCCTCGACCTGCTGTTAAAACGCATACTGACCTTACCGGGGCTGCGCATTGCCCGGCCGGGCGAGTTCTCCGAGCGTGCGTTCCTTAACGATAAGCTCGATCTGGCGCAGGCTGAAGCGATTGCCGATTTAATTGACGCCAGTTCCGAACAGGCCGCGCGCTCCGCACTGAACTCGTTGCAGGGCGCTTTCTCTGCCCGTGTTAACCACCTTGTGGAAGCACTTACTCACCTGCGAATCTATGTGGAAGCGGCTATCGACTTCCCGGATGAAGAGATCGACTTCCTTTCAGACGGCAAAATCGAAGCCCAGTTGAACGACGTTATCGCCGATTTGGACGCGGTACGAGCTGAAGCGCGTCAGGGAAGCCTGTTACGTGAAGGAATGAAAGTGGTCATTGCTGGTCGCCCAAATGCAGGGAAATCGAGCCTGTTGAACGCGCTGGCCGGGCGTGAAGCCGCTATTGTGACGGATATTGCAGGCACCACGCGCGACGTATTGCGCGAGCACATACATATCGACGGTATGCCGCTGCACATTATCGATACCGCCGGTTTGCGCGAAGCCAGCGACGAAGTGGAACGTATCGGTATCGAACGCGCCTGGCAGGAGATTGAGCAGGCCGATCGCGTGCTGTTTATGGTTGATGGCACCACCACCGATGCGGTTGATCCGGCAGAAATCTGGCCGGACTTTATTGCCCGTCTGCCCGCCAGATTACCGATCACCGTGGTACGCAATAAAGCGGATGTTACCGGCGAGCCGCTGGGTATCAGCGATGTGAACAATCACTCACTTGTGCGTCTCTCCGCGCGTACCGGCGAAGGCGTTGACGTGCTGCGTCAGCATCTCAAGCAGAGTATGGGGTTTGACACCAGCATGGAAGGCGGTTTCCTGGCGCGTCGCCGGCACTTACAGGCGCTTGAAGCGGCCGCAGAGCATCTGCAACAGGGTAAAGCGCAACTGCTGGGTGCCTGGGCAGGTGAGTTGCTGGCCGAAGAGCTGCGCCTCGCGCAGCAGAACCTGAGTGAGATCACCGGCGAATTTACCTCCGATGATTTGCTGGGCCGTATCTTCTCCAGCTTCTGTATTGGTAAGTAATCGTACCGAACGGCCATAAAAATGGCCGTTCCTGTTATAACGACGAAGCCTCGTAAAGTGCGGGATTGGCCAAACAAAGTGTAAATATCCCCGCCAGGACTTTTCAGAAACCAATTTCCGCATTAAAACCTATGGACTATGGGCGATAATATTCACTATCGATTCGATTCATTCAGACCATTATCACGGAGAGAAAAATGGCTACGCATTTTGCACGAGGGATAATTTCCGAAGGGCATCTTGTCTCCACGCGACTACCGGTGTCCTGTCACGATACGGCTCGCCAGCTTCCTGAGCATCGCCGCACACGTTTTCTTGCTTCCCGTGCATTACTCGCTGAAATGATGTTTATGCTGTATGGCACCAGCGAACTGCCAGAGATAGTCATTGAATCCAGCGGCAAGCCGAAGTTTGCCGACGTGAGGCTGCCGCACTTTTCGCTGGCCTATGCCGGGAATATGGTGGGTGTCGCCATTACGACTGAAGGCGAATGCGGTCTGGATATGGAGTTGCAGCGCGCTACGCGCAGTTTTCACAGTGTGCACGCGCAGAAGCCCCTTTTCAGCAATAATGAACTGCTGTGGATCAATAACCAAAACGATCCCAACGAAGCGCAAACTCAACTTGTCACGCTGCGCCAGAGTGCAATGAAATTGATCCATCAAATGCACGATGATCAAGGCCTGCTGCAACTGTTGCCTGGCTCCGGACGTCTGCGTCTGACGCCGCTAACGCGGGTTGAAGTGATGTCTGATGCAGAAGATGTGCTGATCTGGTCTGTAGCGGTATCTCCGGCCATCGAAAGCCTGAAAATATGGGAATTCGATAGCCGTACAGGGTGGCGTTATCTCTCCGATGTGCAAACGCGCGCCAACGATCCCGCCTCCCGGTTAATGCGTTTCACCAGCTTGCCCGCAGAAAAAGCCCTGATCCTTAATTGATCCCATAATGAGGAGTCATCATGTCTGTTGAACTCAAGGTTGTGACCCTGCTCGGTAGCCTGCGTAAAGGCTCTTTTAATGCCATGGTCGCGCGCACATTGCCTAAGCTTGCGCCAGCGGGCATGGACATCACGCCATTGCCTTCGATTGCCAATATCCCGCTGTATGATGCCGATATTCAGCAAGAAGAAGGTTTCCCGGAAAGTGTGCAGGAACTTGCCGAACATATCCGTGCGGCTGACGGCGTGGTGATTGTGACGCCGGAATATAACTACTCAGTGCCGGGCGGCCTGAAGAATGCGATTGACTGGCTGTCTCGCTTACCAGAGCAGCCGCTGGCGGGTAAGCCGGTGCTGATTCAGACCAGCTCAATGGGCGCGATTGGCGGCGCGCGTTGCCAGTATCATCTGCGCCAGATCCTGGTGTTCCTTGATGCGATGGTCATGAACAAACCGGAGTTTATGGGTGGGGTGATTCAAAGCAAGGTTGATCAGCAGACGGGAGAAGTGGTTGATCAAAGCACGCTTGACCATCTGACTGGCCAGCTTACGGCTTTCGGCGAGTATATTCAGCGCGTTAAGCCGTAATGGAACCCCCTCCCGCAGCGCGAGAGGGGGAAAAGCATTAATGCGCGTCGATAAAGACGATTTTCAGCAGGAACAGCACCGCAACCACAATCACGCATGGGCTGAGATCGCGCAGGCGGCCAGTACCGATTTTCATCACGCAGTAAGAGATAAAGCCCAGCGCGATACCTTCGGTAATCGAGAAGCTGAACGGCATCATTACCGCAGTGATAAACGCCGGCACGGCTTCTGTCAGATCATGCCAATTCACACGCGCCAGGCTGGATGTCATCAGCACGCCCACATAGATCAGCGCACCCGCAGCAGCATAGCCTGGTACCATACCCGCTAACGGCGACAGGAAGATCACCAGCAGGAACAGCAGGCCAACCACCACCGCAGTCAGACCGGTACGGCCGCCAACAGAAACACCAGAAGAAGACTCGATATACGCGGTAACAGAAGAGGTACCGATAAAGGCACCAGTCACCGAAGAGACGCTGTCGACAAACAGCGCCTGCTTCATGCGCGGGAACTTACCACTTTCATCCACCAGCCCGGCTTTATCGGTCACGCCGATCAGCGTACCGGAGGAGTCAAACAGGTTCACCAGCATAAACGAGAAGATCACACCCGCCAGGCCAATATTAAAGGAACCGGCCAGATCCACATTACCGACAACGCTTGCCACGCTCGGCGGCGCAGAAACAATACCGTGATACTGCACATCGCCCAGCAGCCAGCCCAGCAGTGTAGTAACAACAATCGACACCAGCACAGCGGCGTGAATGTTGCGCGACGCCAGAATAGTGATGATAAAGAAACCAAGAACGCCCAGCAGAACGCTGTGGGAAGTCAGGTTACCGATGCTCACCAGCGTCTCTTTGTTCGGCACGATTACGCCAGCGTTTTTCAGCCCCATCATGCCAATAAACAGCCCAATACCGCTGGTGATACCCACGCGCAGACTGACCGGAATATTGGCGATCATCCAGTAACGAACGCGGAACAAGGTAAGCAGCAACAGACCCACCGCGCCCCAGAAGATTGCGCCCATGCCGATCTGCCAGGAAAGCCCCATGGCGCCAACAACCACAAACGCAAAGAAGGCGTTCAGACCCATTGCCGGTGCCAGCGCAACCGGCAGGTTAGCTACCAGCCCCATCAGGATGCTGCCGAACGCAGCAATCAGGCAGGTGGTCACAAATACTGCGCTGGTATCCATCCCGGCGACGCCCAGAATCTGGGGGTTAACAAAAACGATATACACCATCGTCAAAAACGTCGTGAAACCGGCGATCACTTCGGTGCGTGCCGATGTGCCGTGCTCGCGTAATTTAAACACGCGGTCAAGCAACCCCTGGCCCGAAGCCTGGGTAGTGTGTTGTTGGCTCATTATCAATTTCCGGAATAGGGGGGAAAATTCGTCGCTATCCTATACCAAAATGAGACAATATTGACGGTTATCACACACTTTTTTTCATTGAATTTGCTTATACGGCAACGATTGCGTTTCGCTATCTGCATTAAGTAAACGTTAAACTCGCAATAACAGGAAATGGCATGTCCCACATTGATGCAATATTTTTCGACTGTGACGGCACCCTGGTCGATAGTGAAGTTATTTGTTCCCGCGCCTATGTGCATATGTTTCAGGCTTTTGGCATCACACTGGCTCTGGAAGAGGTCTTTAAACGCTTTAAAGGCATGAAGTTATACGAAATTATTGATGTCATCGCCGGAGAGCGCGGTGTAAGCCTGGAGAAAGAGGCGCTTGAACCCATTTATCGTGCGGAAGTGGCGCGCCTGTTCGACAGCGAACTGGAAGTAATTGCCGGTGCGAACGCATTGCTGGATGCAGTGAGTGTACCGATGTGTGTGGTTTCTAATGGCCCGGTCAGCAAAATGCAACACTCATTGGGCAAATTAGGCATGCTACATCACTTTCCTGGAAAACTGTTTAGCGGTTATGACATCCAACGCTGGAAGCCCGATCCGGCGTTAATGTACCATGCAGCCAGAGCGCTGAATGTTGATCCTGTGAACTGTATTCTGGTGGACGACTCCTCCGCTGGGGCACAATCAGGAATCGCGGCAGGGATGGAAGTGTATTACTTCTGCGCCGATCCGCATAACAAACCCATTGATCACCCTAAAGTGACGACGTTCACTGATTTAGCGCAGCTGCCGGAACTCTGGCGTGCGCGTGGGTGGCATGTTACGCGTTAATCTAAACCACTAAACAGGATGTTTTTATGGCTCAGACAAACCGTTCTCTCCCGGTATTTAAGTACCACCCTCAGCCCCTGGACACGGGCGTCTTTTCACAAAGAAAAACTGTGACTTGCGCCTGCTGTGAACAGCTAACGGACGTGTATTACACCAACCCGTTTTACACCACAGCGGATGTCGATACCCTTTGCCCGTGGTGCATCGCGGATGGTTCCGCCGCGCAAAAATTTGGCGGCAGCTTTCACGATAAGTCCAGCATTGAAGGTGTGGACAGCCTGTTCGATGATGAGGGTGAATTTACCGGTTTCAAAAATCCGTGGCCGGAAGCCAGTTTGCAGGAATTGACTCAGAGAACACCGGGATATTGTGGCTGGCAGCAGGAGTACTGGCTGGCGCACTGTAATGATTTCTGCGCGTTTATCGGCTACGTTGGCTGGCAAGATATTGCTGACAAACTCGACCAGTTCGTGGATATTCAGGCCGATTGCGATGCCTTCGGCATGGATTATGAGAAATTACCGGAATACCTGCTCGATGGTGGCGACTGCCAGGGATATCTCTTCCGCTGCTTACACTGCGGCAAATTACGGTTATGGGCGGATTTTTCCTGAGCAGTTCCACGGAATAAGGAACAACAGATGTCGGAATTACTCGAACGTTATCAGGGCTGTTTGCTCGGCCTGGCCATCGGTGATGCCGTCGGCACGGCGGTGGAATTCAGTGCAAAAGATTCCTTTCCGCCCATCACCGACATGGTGGGAGGCGGGCCGTTTCATCTGCAGGCGGGGCAATGGACAGACGACACCTCTATGGCGCTGTGCCTTGCGGAAAGCCTGATCGCTCGCCAGGGGTTTGATGCAAAGGATCAGATGAACCGGTATATGAACTGGTGGCAATGGGGTTACTTAAGCGCCACCGGCCACTGTTTTGATATTGGTACGACAGTCGCACACGCATTGCAAAAATATGCGAATGACGGCGATCCGTTTGCCGGTTCCAGCCATCCCAGAACGGCAGGAAACGGTTCGTTAATGCGCCTCGCGCCGGTGGTGCTGTGGTATTTCCCCGATGAGTTATTGGCGCTGGAGTATGCCGAAGCCTCATCGCGAACCACGCATGCAGCACCAGAAGCGCTCGCCTGCTGTCGCCTGTTTGCACAAATGCTGATGAACGCCCTGAGCGGTAAAAGTAAGCGGGAAACGCTGACAGCTATCCCGCAGCTACCGGAACAGGAGAATCTGCGTCGCATAGCTGAAGGGAACTACCTGAAGAAAACGCGAGCGGAGATCTTCGGTACGGGTTACTGCGTGCAGAGTCTGGAAGCGGCATTGTGGTGCTTTGCGCAGGGTAAAAACTTTAAAGAAACTATCCTGCTGGCCACCAATCTCGGTGACGATGCGGACACCACCGCCGCTATCGCCGGGCAACTGGCTGGCGCGTATTACGGTATTAATGGAATCCCGCAGCAGTGGCAGGAAAAACTGTGGCAGTACGGGGATATTGATACTCTGGCGAGAAAGTTACTGGCCAAATAACCCTGCAACAAAAACCCCCTCACAGCGAGGGGGTTATCGTTATATCACTCTTTAACATCTTTTCCGGCGAGCAGTTTATCCAGCTCGTCGCCGCCAACATGACGGAAATCTTGTCCCTTCACGAAGTAGAAGATGTATTCGCAGATATTCTGGCAGCGGTCACCGATACGTTCGATAGAACGGGCACAGAACAGGGCGGTCAGGACGCTCGGAATGGTGCGGGAATCTTCCATCATGTAAGTCATTAGCTGACGTACGATGCCTTCGTACTCCTGATCCACTTTTTTATCTTCGCGATAGATCCGCACTGCTTCGTCCAGATCCATACGGGCGAAAGCGTCCAGCACATCATGCAGCATCTGCACGGTGTGACGGCCCAACGATTCCAGGCTCACCAGCAGCGGCTGGTGCTGCTGAGAGAACTTCTCCAGCGCAGTACGGCAGATTTTGTCTGCCACATCGCCAATACGTTCCAGCTCGGCAATTGTTTTGATGATCGCCATCACCAGACGCAAATCGCTCGCCGTTGGCTGGCGTTTTGCAATGATGCGCACGCAGGCTTCATCGATGGCGACTTCCATCATATTAACCTGTTTGTCGCCTTCAACAACGCGCCTGGCCAGCTCGCTGTCCTGATTGTGCATGGCGGTGATCGCATCAGAAAGCTGCTGCTCCACCATCCCACCCATGGTCATTACCTGAGTGCGGATACTTTCCAGCTCAGCGTTGAACTGCCCGGAAATATGTTTGTTAAGGTTGAGATTGTCCATGGTGCACTCCAAATGCCCGACAGATTTCACGTGGTAACAAGGTCGCTTATACCCTCAGGGTGCAGCAAATCAACCATAGCGCCCGGTAATATAGTCTTCCGTTTGCTTCTTCTTCGGCTTCGTGAACAGATCATCTGTGTTGCTGAACTCAATCAACTCACCGAGATACATAAACGCCGTGTGATCGGAACAACGTGCAGCCTGCTGCATGTTGTGCGTCACAATAACCACGGTGTAATCCTGCTTCAGTTCCGTGATCAGTTCTTCGATACGACCGGTAGAGATCGGGTCAAGGGCTGAACAGGGTTCATCGAGCAACAGCACTTCCGGGCGAATCGCGATACCACGGGCGATGCACAGACGTTGCTGCTGACCACCGGAGAGAGAGTATCCGCTCTGGTGCAGTTTATCCTTGGTTTCGTTCCATAATGCGGCCTTGGTCAAAGCCCACTGTACACGCTCGTCCATATCCGGACGCGACAGCTTTTCAAACAGGCGCACGCCAAAGGCGATGTTGTCGTAAATCGACATCGGGAACGGCGTTGGTTTCTGGAATACCATCCCCACTTTCGCGCGCAGCAGCGCGATATCCTGCGTATTGGTAAGAATGTTGTCGCCATCCAGCAGGATCTCGCCTTCGGCTCGCTGCTCAGGGTAGAGCTCAAACATTTTGTTAAAAGTACGCAGCAGCGTGGATTTACCGCAGCCTGACGGCCCGATAAACGCCGTTACCTGATTTTTGGCAATATCCAGGCTGATGTTTTTCAGTGCATGGAATTTGCCGTAATAGAAGTTCAAATCACGAACCTGAATTTTGCCCGGCGTCGTATCAACCATACTCATTTATCTCTTTCCTCAACTCGACGCCGCTTTCGCCGCGTCGCAAAAATTAACCGTGTTTACTCTTCGCGAAAATGACGCGCGCCAGAATATTCAGCAGCAGTACGCAGAGCGTGATAATCAGCACCCCGGCCCAGGCCAGTTGCTGCCATTCGGCAAACGGGCTCATGGCGAATTTGAAAATGGTCACCGGCAGGTTAGCGATAGGCTGCATCATATCGGTGCTCCAGAACTGGTTAGAGAGCGCGGTAAACAGCAGTGGTGCCGTTTCCCCGGCGATACGCGCCACGGCCAGCAGCACCCCGGTCATAATCCCGGAAACAGACGCTTTCAGCGTAATGGAAGCAATCATCTTCCACTTCGGTGTACCCAGCGCATAAGCCGCTTCGCGCAGGCTGTCCGGCACCAGTTTCAGCATGTTTTCCGTGGTGCGGATGACAATTGGCACCTGCAACAGCGCCAGCGCAATCACGCCCGCCCAGCCGGAGAAGTGCTGCATCTGTGCGACGACAATGGTGTAGACGAACAGGCCAACCACAATTGATGGCGCGGAAAGCAGAATGTCGTTGATAAAACGGATAACTTCGGCCAGTAGCGATTTACGGCCATACTCCGCCAGGTAAATCCCCGCCATGATGCCGAGCGGCGTACCGACAATGGTCGACCACAGGATAAGCAGGCCGCTACCCGCCAGGGCGTTCGCCAGACCACCTCCTGCCGTATTTGGTGGAGGCGTCATTTCAGTAAACAGCGCCAGCGACATACCGTCAAAGCCGCGCGTTACGGTAGACAACAGGATCCAGACCAGCCAGAAAAGACCGAACGCCATGGTCGCCATTGATAATGTCAGAGCAATGCGGTTTTTCAGACGGCGCTTAGCCTGCATTTTACGGCGCGATTCAGCCAGCTTTGTGATGCTTTGCATTTCGAGCGTAGCCATCAGCGAGCCCCCTCATTTTTCGCCAGGCGCATGATCATAAACTTAGATATAGCCAGTACGATAAAGGTGATCACAAACAGAATCAGCCCCAACTCCATCAATGCCGCAACATGCAGGCCGGACTCCGCTTCGGCAAATTCGTTCGCCAGCGCAGAGGTGATACTGTTACCCGGCATAAACAACGAAGCGCTGTCGAGTTGGTAGGTGTTACCGATGATAAAGGTCACCGCCATGGTTTCACCCAGTGCGCGCCCCAGACCCAACATCACGCCGCCAATCACCCCGTTTTTGGTAAATGGCAGCACAATGCGCCAGATAACTTCCCAGGTGGTGCAGCCAATGCCGTAGGCCGACTCTTTCATCATCACCGGCGTTTGTTCGAATACATCGCGCATTACCGCCGCAATGTAAGGAATAATCATAATGGCGAGAATAACCCCGGCCGCCAGGATCCCAATACCAAATGCCGGGCCAGAGAACAGTGCGCCAACAAACGGGATGTTAGAAAGCACGTTGCCCACCGGTTCCTGAAAGTAAGTCGCGAACAGCGGAGCAAAAATGAACAGCCCCCACATGCCGTACACAATACTTGGAATCGCAGCCAGTAATTCAATGGCGATACCCAGTGGACGCTTCAGCCAGTTCGGCGACAGTTCCGTCAGAAACAGCGCAATGCCGAAACTCACCGGAACGGCGATCAGCAAGGCGATGACAGAGGTAACAATTGTCCCGTAAATGGGCACCAGCGCACCGTAAATATCATTGGGTGCATCCCACTCTTTGGTCCACAGGAATGAAAAACCAAACTTCTGAATGCTTGGCCATGAGGAGAAAATCAGCGACACGATGATGCCACTCAACAGCAATAGCACAATCAGCGCAGCCAGTCTTACCAGCGCGCTGAAAATCATGTCACCTTTTTTACCCGGAGGATTAAATGCCGGCTTGGTTGCAGCCATAAATTACTCTTCAGTTTAACGTCTTACGAATTTGCCCGGTGATGCTTACGCGGCCAGGCCTACAGAGGATCTGTAAGGCGGATGGTGTAAGCGCCATCCGCCATGTTCTAAAAAAACCAGCTGTTAGTACAGTGCTTTACCGCTGCTGTCTTTCACATTGGTTTTCCATGCAGCACGAACTTGTTCAACTACGCTATCCGGCAGGGTTGCGTAATCAAGGTCGTTAGCCTGTTTGCCGCCTTTTTTATAGGCCCAGTCAAAGAATTTCAGGACTTCAGCACCTTGCTCCGGCTTAGCCTGCTCTTTGTGTACCAGGATAAAGGTAGTTGAGGTGATCGGCCATACGTCAGCACCTTTCTGGTTGGTCAGATCCTGCGCGAAGGATTTGCTCCAGTCGATATTTTTAGCCGCATTGGAGAAGCTCTGCTCAGTCGGGCTTACAGCCTTACCATCCGCAGACAGCAGCTTGGTGTAGGTCAGGTTGTTCTGCTTAGCGTAAGCATATTCAACATAACCGATTGAACCCGGAAGACGCTGAACGAATGCCGCGATTCCGTCGTTGCCTTTACCGCCCAGACCGGTCGGCCAGTTAACGGTAGAGCCAGAACCGACTTTCGATTTCCACTCTTCGTTCACTTTTGCCAGGTAGTTGGTGAAGACGAATGACGTACCGGAACCGTCAGCACGGCGAACTACGGCGATGTTCTGCGAAGGCAGTTTCAGGCCTGGGTTGAGTTTAGCGATCGCTGCGTCATCCCATTTTTTGATATTACCCAGGTAGATGTCACCCAGGGTTTTACCGTCCAGCACCAGCTCACCGGATTTTATACCCGGGACGTTGATAGCCAGCACGATACCGCCGATTACGGTCGGAAACTGGAACAGGCCTTCCTGAGCCAGTTTATCGTCAGCCAGAGGGGCATCGGATGCACCGAAATCCACAGTTTTAGCAGTAATTTGTTTTACGCCACCAGAAGAACCAATACCCTGGTAGTTGATCTTGTTACCTGTTTCTTTCTGGTAAGTATCAGCCCACTTGGCATACACCGGCGCCGGGAAAGTTGCACCCGCACCAGTCAGGCTGGCTGCTGCATTAACAGCAAAAGCACTCAGAGAAAAGGTCGCGGCGACAACAGTTGCGACAGTGGTACGCATAACGTTCATAATGTCTCCTGCAAGGATCGTAAATCGTTGTTTAGTGGCTACGACGAGCAAAATAGGACACTTTGATGACAGTTATATGCAATCATTGTTACTGTTTGATGACAGCGGAAAAATATCGTTATCGCATGATATAAAAAAGATAAAAATCAAACTCTTAATAAAAAACATCACAGTAATATTTCAGTCATATTTTATTTTTGTGACAATAAAAAAGTAGTTGAAACGAATGAGAATTCACAAAATAAAGTAAAAAAAAGAGGTTGCCCGCCGGCAACCTCTTTCGCATTTTATGGCAGTAAATGTTTACTCTACCGTTACTGATTTCGCCAGGTTACGCGGCTGGTCAACATCGGTGCCTTTTATCAGCGCAACGTGATAAGCCAGCAATTGCAGCGGCACGGTATAGAAAATCGGTGCAATCACCTCTTCGACGTGCGGCATATCAATAATGTGCATATTGTCGTTGCTGGTGAAACCCGCATCCTGATCGGCGAACACATACAGTACGCCGCCACGGGCACGCACTTCTTCGATGTTGGATTTCAGTTTTTCCAGCAGTTCGTTGTTAGGCGCAACGACAATCACCGGCATATCCGCATCAATCAGCGCCAGCGGGCCATGCTTCAGCTCACCTGCCGCATAGGCTTCGGCGTGAATGTAGGAGATCTCTTTCAGTTTCAGCGCGCCTTCCAGCGCGATCGGATACTGATCGCCACGCCCCAGGAACAACGCATGGTGTTTGTCGGAGAAATCTTCGGCCAGCGCTTCGATGCGTTTATCCTGCGACAGCATCTGTTCAATACGGCTCGGCAATGCCTGCAAACCGTGAACGATATCGTGCTCAATGGACGCATCCAGCCCTTTCAGGCGGCTCAGTTTCGCCACCAGCATCAGCAGAACGGTAAGCTGAGTGGTGAACGCTTTCGTGGAGGCAACACCGATTTCAGTACCGGCTTTAGTCATCATCGCCAGATCGGATTCACGCACCAGCGAGGAGCCCGGCACGTTACAAATCGCCAGCGACCCCAGATAACCCAGCTCTTTGGACAAGCGCAGCGCCGCCAGCGTATCCGCCGTTTCACCGGATTGCGACAGGGTGATCATCAGGCTGTTATGACGCACAGCAGATTTGCGGTAACGGAATTCCGAGGCGATTTCCACATCACACGGCACACCAGCCAGCGCCTCAAACCAGTAACGGGAAACCATACCGGAGTTGTAAGAGGTGCCACAGGCAACGATCTGAATATGCTCAACTTGCGATAATAGCGCGTTGGCATTCGGACCCAGTTCGCTCAGATCCACTTCACCGTGGTTGATACGGCCGGTCAGCGTATTTTTAATCGCGTTCGGCTGTTCGTAGATCTCTTTTTGCATGTAGTGACGGTAGATACCTTTATCGCCCGCGTCATATTGCAGGCTGGATTCGATATCAGGCCGTTTTACCTGCGCGCCGGATTTATCAAACACGGTCACGCTGCGGCGAGTCACTTCCGCAATATCGCCCTCTTCAAGGAAGATAAAGCGACGCGTTACCGGCAGTAACGCCAGCTGATCGGAGGCAATAAAGTTTTCCCCCATGCCAAGACCGATAACCAGCGGGCTGCCAGAGCGTGCCGCCAGCAGAGTACCGCTGTCACGGGTATCCATAATCACTGTGCCATAAGCGCCACGTAATTGCGGGATAGCGCGCATAACCGCTTCACGCAGCGTGCCGCCCTGCTCAAGCTCCCAGTGAACGAGATGTGCGATAACCTCGGTATCCGTTTCCGAAACAAATACATAGCCACGCTCTTTTAACACTTCCCGCAGCGGCTCGTAGTTTTCAATAATACCGTTATGTACAACCGCAATATGATCAGAAACATGCGGATGCGCGTTACCTTCTGACGGTTCACCGTGTGTTGCCCAACGGGTGTGAGCAATACCAGTTCCACCATGCAGCGGATGCTCTTCTGCGGCCTGGGCCAGCATCTGGACTTTACCAAGACGACGCAGACGGGTCATATGACCTTCTGCATCTACAACGGCCAGACCAGCAGAGTCATAGCCACGGTATTCCAGACGACGTAATCCCTCGAGAAGGATTTCTGCAACATCACGTTGCGCGACTGCGCCAACAATTCCACACATATTTTTCGATTCCGATTTAGGCGTTATGCCTTTTGTTGTCGGTCAACCTGTATCGCCCCGAGCCTTGTAGAGAGTGGGGTTATTTTTATAGGTACTGCCTGCCGGGCGGAGGAATTATCTTTCCCCTCACCCTAAATTCATTATGAATACATTGCCGGATGGCGCTGCGCTTATCCGGGCTACTTCTTCTTAACCGGACGTATCCAGCCTTGTTTATTGATTTGCGGTACACGGCTGATAACCAGTTCATTTTCCGCAACATTGCGCGTTACTGTAGTTCCGGCGGCGATAGTCGCACCTTTGGCAACCGTAACCGGCGCCACCAGCTGTGTATCGGAACCAACAAACACATCATCGCCAATAATGGTTTTGTGCTTGTTTGCACCATCGTAATTACAGGTGATAACACCCGCGCCAACATTCACGTTGTCGCCGATTTCCGCATCGCCCAGGTAAGTCAGATGGCCCGCTTTCGAGCCTTTGCCCAGACGCGCTTTTTTCATTTCCACGAAGTTGCCCACGTGCGCACCGGCAAGCAGTTCAGCGCCAGGACGCAAACGCGCAAATGGCCCGATAGTGCAATCAGCTTCGAGACGCGCATCTTCCACCACGCTGTAGGGGCTGATTTCGCAGTCGTCGCCGATGTCGCTGTTTTTCAGCACGCAACCTGCGCCAATCTTCACACGATCGCCCAGTTTTACGTTGCCTTCAATGATGACGTTAGCATCGATCTCAACATCCCGCCCGTGCTCCAGCGTACCGCGCAGGTCGAAGCGCGCAGGATCGCGCAGCATAACACCAGCCAGCAGCAGCTTTTCAGCCTGTTCAGCCTGATACGCACGCTCCAGCCGGGATAGCTGAAGTCGGTTATTCACACCTTCTACTTCGCTCAGGCGCTGCGGATGCACGGCAGTAATCTCACGGCCTTCATGCCAGGCAAGGCTGATGATATCCGTGATGTAATATTCACCCTGCGCATTATTGTTAGTCAGTTTGCTCAACCAGCGTTTCAGATCGCCGCCGTTGGCAATCAGAATGCCGGTGTTGATCTCCGTGATCTTACGCTGTTCTTCAGTGGCATCTTTCTGTTCAACAATGCCTGTCACCGCGCCGTTTTCACGCGTGATACGCCCGTAACCCGTCGGGTCGTCGAGCACCACCGTTAACAGACCGATGCCGCCCTGCGGTTTCGCATCGCGCAGACGCTGCAACGTCTCCAGCGAGATCAGCGGCACATCGCTGTAGAGCATCAAAATATCTTCATCGTCTGCAAAGAACGGCGCAGCCTGCTGCATCGCATGGCCGGTGCCCAACTGTTCTGCCTGCAGGACCCAGTTAAGCTTGATATCAGCGAGATGTTGTTTGAGCAAATCGCCACCGTGGCCATAAACCAGATGAACATTATCGGCGCCGAGAAGATTAGCAGTATCAATGACATGCTGAACCATCGCTTTCCCTGCAAGGGTATGCAGCACTTTGGGAATATCGGAGTACATGCGTGTGCCTTTACCTGCGGCAAGGATCACCACACTCATTTTTGTATTCAACATACGCGTCCTGACTGTCATTGGAGAAAGAAGTTAACCTCTTTCATATTGAAAATTCTACATATTTTGTAGCATGAAATGGAATGCTGGTGAAACGCCCAACATCCACAGTTACTGCGCTTTTGCGGGCTATTTTACCGACAAAGCAACCAGGTTTGCCGCTAAAAAATATCTCCATTTCTGTTTGCCGCTAATTCATACAATGGGTTAGCTGTTTTTTTTCATCCTGAATAAAGATCGTGCAAAAACAAAACGTCGTTTTGATCATTGGAGATTGTGACGCATAAAAAAGAAACAGCGTTTCATCTTGAAGATAATGGCGGGCAATAATCAATCAGGAGAATAAAATGAATTATAAAATACCTCTGGCTTTAACGGTTTGCAGCTCGCTTATCGCTTTTCCATCATCAGCAACAGTCTGGAAAGCAATCGCTTTTGGCCAATCGACCGACGTGAACTTTTCATCGAATGTTCTGCAGGAAAAGATTGGCGTGAATGATGTCACCATTGACGGCAAAAAACTCTCCGTAACGGACAGTGCCGATCTCTCCAGGCCCGTTACCCTCGAAAGCCGAGGCGGTAAAATCGCCAACGCTCATGACGGCCTGACGTTCTTTTATACCACTTTGCCTGGCAGTGAAAACTTCGTTTTACAGGCCACCGTGACCGTTGAGCAGTTCGGCCCGGAAAACGGCGCGAAACCCGCGGCACAGGAGGGTGCCGGATTGCTGGTGCGTGACGTGATTGGCAATCCGCGTCAGCAGCCGCTTAAAGAAGGTTATGAGGAGTTTCCTGCGGCGTCGAATATGGTGATGAATGCCATCATGACGCAGGATAAAAAAGACAATTTTCGCGTGAAGATGCAGGCGATCTCCCGTGAAGGGATCACGCAGCCCTGGGGTAATGCTGGTGCGGCAATAGTGAAACAGAGCTATCAGGAAGAGATTGATCTGCGCCAGACGCCGACCTTTCGCCTGAAACTGGAGCGCACCAACGACGGTTTTATCACGGCCTGGGCGCCGCAAGGCAGCGACCAATGGGTTAGCCGCAGCGTACCGCGCGCAGATCTTATCTCCATACAGGATAAGGATCATTATTACGTCGGTTTCTTTGCCTCGCGTAATGCCAAAATCACCATCAGCGATGCTTCGTTGACCACTTCAACGGCGCATACCGCTGTGACAAAACCCTGGCAGGCTAAACCGCTACCAGTCGTGGTGCAAATTGCCTCTCCTGCGCAAAGCAGCAGCGACAAATACACATTACAGGCACGAGCCAATTATGATGGCCTGTTCAGTACCCGGCAGGACGAAGTGGTGATCGGTAATGAAAAACCGGTTAAAGCGGGGGAAATGTATACCCTGCCCGCCACACTGAGTGGCAATGCCACGTTTGCAGTGACATTTATGCCCACCAGCGCCAGCGACAATACGCCTGTCAGCCAGCAGATTAAGGTAGAGAAAATTGCCGGCCCGACAGCAGCAACGTTGTATGTCGCCCCCCAGGGTAAAAGCGAAGGTAAAGGTACGGCTGCATCCCCTCTGGATCTGACCAGCGCGATTCGCTTACTGCCGCCAGGCGGCAAAATTGTGTTGCAGGCCGGGGATTATGCACAAACGGAGATCCCTCTTTCCGCCAGTGGAGTGCGCGATAAACAGAAAATCCTGCAAGCGGATGGAAAAGCCGTGATCCACGGCTTGCTGATTGACGCCAGCTACTGGCACATTAAAGGTATAGAAGTGACCGAGAAAAGCTTGCGTATTCAGGGCAGCCATAACGTCATCGAAAAAGTGGTCGCCTGGCGTAATGACGATACCGGTATTCAGATTTCATCGCCGGAAAAAGTGGGCCGCGCCCTGTGGGCGAGCAACAACCTCGTTGTCGATTCGGAATCCTGGGGTAATGAAGATCCGGGGAAAATTAACGCTGATGGTTTTGCCGTGAAGATGCGCGTTGGCGAAGGCAATCACCTGAAACGCTGCTATTCACATGACAATATTGATGATGGTTTTGACCTGTTTAACAAAATCGAGGATGGCGCAAATGGCGTTGTGGTGATCGAGGATTCTATTGCCAGCAACAATACCAGTAACGGTTTCAAACTGGGGGGCGAAGGGCAACCGGTCGCGCATCAGGTTCGTAACAGTAAGGCGATAGGTAATCATCTGGATGGTTTTACCGATAACTTCAATCCGGGGAAACTGCGGGTTGAAAACAATATTGCTGTCGATAACCAACGCTTTAATTTCATCTTTCGTCCGGCCCCGTATGGCGATGCGTCAACGCAAGGCGTGTTTAGCGGCAACATATCTGTGCGCAGTAAGCCGGGGAAATATGATGATTCAGTGGTGGGGAATGTGGATGCGACGAACTACTTTATCGTCGGCGGTAAAAGCGTAAATCTGGCGCAAAAAGAACTGGATAGTAAACCGTATCTGGTGCAACTCAGCCAGTGATGCCAGATGGCGCTTCGCTTATCACACAACGGTAAGCGCGGCGCCACTCAGCGTATCAGCACATTAGTGGTTGAACGTACCGAAAGAGATGTTCATGTTGCTGAAAAGAGCGATGATTTTATTGATCAGTTTCATGATGGCGTCCTGATAAGTGAGAGTGTTTTTTTGTGATTTACATCACAAAAAGAAGTCTACCCCTCATTTTTTAACCGATCAACATTTTTGTGACTCACATCACAAAATAATAAAACGCATTTTCAGTTCTGATTTTTCTGAAACGCAGCCATAAAAAAAGCCAGCCTGGAAATCAGACTGGCCTTTTAGGTTCAAGCCGGTGTTACATCGCTTTTTTGGTCAACTCGATAACACGCAGTTTCGCGATAGCTTTCGCCAGTTCCGCAGACGCCTGAGCGTAATCCACGTCACCGTGAGAAGCTTTAATGTGCTCTTCTGCTTTGCGTTTCGATTCCAGGGCTCGCGCTTCGTCGAGATCCTGACCACGAATAGCAGTATCAGCCAGAACGGTCACTGTGCCAGGCTGCACTTCAAGAATGCCGCCGGACAGATAGATAAACTCTTCATGACCGTGCTGTTTCACGATGCGGATCATACCAGGCTTAATGGCGGTGAGCAGCGGCGCGTGACCCGGGTAAATCCCCAGTTCACCTTCGCTACCCGTTACCTGGATTTTTTCGACCAGACCAGAGAACATTTGTAACTCTGCGCTGACGACGTCCAGGTGGTAAGTCATTGCCATATCACCCTCCGATTAAGGCGTTAAAGTTTTTTGGCTTTTTCCACGACTTCGTCGATGGAACCGACCATGTAGAACGCCTGCTCCGGCAGGTGATCGTATTCGCCTTCCATGATGCCTTTAAAGCCACGGATGGTGTCTTTCAGGGAAACGTATTTACCCGGAGAACCGGTGAATACTTCCGCTACGAAGAACGGCTGGGACAGGAAGCGCTGGATCTTACGCGCGCGAGCTACCACCAGTTTGTCGTCTTCAGACAGTTCATCCATACCCAGGATGGCGATGATGTCTTTCAGTTCCTGATAACGTTGCAGCAGAGACTGAACGCCACGCGCAACATCATAGTGTTCCTGGCCAACAACCAGCGGATCCAACTGACGGCTGGTGGAATCCAGCGGGTCAACGGCCGGGTAGATACCCAGAGACGCGATCTGACGGCTCAGTACCACGGTTGCGTCAAGGTGCGCAAAGGTGGTTGCCGGAGACGGGTCAGTCAAGTCATCCGCAGGTACGTATACCGCCTGAACAGAGGTGATGGAGCCGGTTTTGGTGGAGGTAATACGCTCCTGCAGCACGCCCATCTCTTCTGCCAGCGTCGGCTGGTAACCTACAGCTGAAGGCATACGGCCCAGCAGTGCGGATACTTCAGTACCGGCGAGGGTATAACGGTAAATGTTGTCGACGAACAGCAGAACGTCACGACCTTCGTCACGGAATTTCTCTGCCATGGTCAGACCGGTCAGCGCAACGCGCAGACGGTTTCCCGGCGGCTCGTTCATCTGGCCATACACCAGGGATACTTTGTCGATAACGTTGGAGTCGGTCATTTCGTGGTAGAAGTCGTTACCCTCACGAGTACGTTCACCCACGCCCGCAAACACAGAGTAACCGGAGTGCTCGATCGCGATGTTACGGATCAACTCCATCATGTTTACGGTTTTACCTACACCCGCACCACCGAACAGACCAACTTTACCGCCCTTAGCAAACGGACACATCAGGTCGATAACTTTGATACCGGTTTCCAGCAGTTCCTGAGAGTTTGACAACTCTTCATAGGTCGGTGCTGCGCGGTGGATAGCCCAACGCTCTTCCTCACCGATGTCGCCTTTCATGTCTACTGGTTCACCCAGTACGTTCATGATACGACCCAGTGTTGCTTTACCTACCGGGACTTCGATCGGGTGCTCGAGGTCTTTAACTTCCAGACCGCGACGCAGACCGTCGGAGGAACCCATTGCGATGGTACGTACGATACCGCCGCCGAGCTGCTGCTGAACTTCCAGCACCAGACGCTCATTACCATTTTGCACCTCAAGAGCATCGTACACACGCGGTACGGCATCCTGAGGGAATTCGACGTCAACCACGGCGCCGATTACCTGGACAATTTTTCCAGTAGCCATCTTGAATCCTCTACGAATTAACCTGGTTATACCGCGGATGCACCACCGACGATCTCGGTGAGTTCCTGAGTAATGCTGGCCTGACGAGCCTTGTTGTATACCAACTGCAGCTCTTTAATCAGGCTGCCACCATTATCGGTTGCGGCTTTCATCGCCACCATACGTGCGGCCTGCTCGCTGGCCAGGTTTTCCACAACACCCTGATAAACCTGAGACTCGACGTAACGACGCAGCAGGGTATCCAGCAGCGCTTTCGGGTCTGGTTCATACAGATAATCCCAGGCTTTATGCTTCAAGCCTTCATCCTCTGAAGCCGGCAGCGGCAGCAGTTGGGTGATGGTTGGCACCTGAGACATGGTGTTGATAAATTTGTTGCTGACAATATAAAGCTTGTCCAGACGGCCTTCGTCATAGGCCTGCAACATCACTTTTACCGGTCCAATCAGTTCGGACAGGGAAGGGTTATCCCCCATACCTGTCACCTGCGCGACAACGTTCGCACCGACGGAATTAAAGAACGCTACGCCCTTGGAGCCGATCATTGCGAGTTCGCTCTGAACGCCTTTATCGGACCATGCTTTCATATCCGCCAGCAGCTTTTTGAACAGGTTAATGTTCAAGCCGCCGCACAGACCACGGTCGGTCGACACCACCAGGTAGCCCACGCGTTTAACGTCGCGTTCTTCCAGGTAAGGGTGCTTATATTCCAGATTACCGTGAGCAAGGTGACCAATCACTTTGCGCATGGTATCTGCATAAGGACGGCTGGCCGCCATTCTGTCCTGCGATTTACGCATTTTGGAAGCGGCGACCATCTCCATCGCTTTAGTGATCTTTTGCGTGTTCTGGACGCTTGCGATCTTACTACGTATCTCTTTTGCGCCGGCCATGAGCTTCTCCTCAATGCCTTGCGGCCTGCCCTAAGGCAAGCCGCCAGACGTTACCAGGACTGGGTTGCTTTAAAGGAGTCGAGGATGCCTTTCAGCTTGCCTTCGATCTCGTCGTTATAGCCACCGGTCTGGTTGATCTCTTGCATCAGCGGAGCGTGGTCACGGTCAACGTAAGCCAGCAGAGCGGCTTCAAAGCTACCGATTTTCGCCAGTTCAACATCCGCCAGGTAACCGCGTTCAGCCGCGAACAGAACCAGAGCCTGCTGCGCGACAGACATCGGCGCATACTGTTTCTGTTTCAGCAACTCGGTCACTTTCTGACCGTGGTCGAGCTGTTTACGAGTTGCATCGTCAAGGTCGGAAGCAAACTGAGAGAACGCTGCCAGCTCACGATACTGTGCCAGAGCGGTACGAATACCACCGGACAGTTTTTTCATGATCTTGGTCTGCGCTGCACCACCTACACGGGATACGGAAATACCCGGGTTTACCGCAGGACGAATACCGGCGTTAAACAGGTTGGATTCCAGGAAGATCTGACCATCGGTAATAGAAATTACGTTAGTCGGAACGAACGCGGAAACGTCACCAGCTTGCGTTTCGATAATCGGCAACGCGGTCAGAGAACCGGTTTTACCTTTCACTTCACCTTTAGTGAAGCTTTCAACGTATTCCACGTTAACACGCGCAGCACGTTCCAGCAGACGGGAGTGGAGGTAGAATACGTCGCCCGGGAATGCTTCACGTCCAGGCGGACGACGGAGCAGCAGGGAGATCTGACGGTATGCGACTGCCTGTTTAGACAGGTCATCATAAATGATCAGCGCATCTTCGCCGCGATCGCGGAAATATTCGCCCATTGCGCAACCGGCATACGGAGCCAGGTATTGCAGTGCTGCGGATTCAGACGCGGTTGCCACAACAACGATGGTGTTAGACAGCGCGCCGTGCTCTTCCAGCTTACGCACCACGTTAGAGATGGTGGATGCTTTCTGGCCGATAGCAACGTAGATACATTTAATGCCGGAATCACGCTGGTTGATGATGGCATCGATTGCCAGCGCAGTTTTACCGGTCTGACGGTCGCCGATGATCAATTCACGCTGACCACGACCGATTGGGATCATGGCGTCAACGGATTTATAACCGGTCTGTACCGGCTGATCAACGGATTGACGATCGATAACGCCCGGTGCGATAGCTTCTACGGCAGCGAAGCCGTCATTATCAACCGGACCTTTACCGTCGATTGGCGCACCCAGGGTGTTCACCACGCGACCCAGCAGGCCACGGCCAACCGGAACTTCGAGAATACGGCCAGTACACTTAACCTTCATGCCTTCGGCGAGGTCAGCATACGGACCCATCACAACTGCACCCACGGAGTCGCGCTCCAGGTTCAGTGCGATAGCGTAACGGTTACCCGGCAGGGAGATCATTTCACCCTGCATACAATCGGCCAGGCCGTGGATACGGATAACACCGTCGCTTACAGAAACAATAGTACCTTCGTTGTGAGCTTCACTCACAACACTGAACTGAGCAATGCGCTGCTTGATCAGTTCGCTGATTTCGGTGGAATTCAGTTGCATGCTCCAGTCCCCTTAAGACTGCAAGACGTCTGCAAGGCGCTCAAGACGGCCGCGAACGCTGCCATCAATGACCATATCACCCGCACGGATGATTACGCCTGCCATTACAGACTTATCGATATTGCAATTCAGCTTCACTTTGCGTGACAGACGTTTTTCCATCGCGGCGCTGATTTTCGAAAGCTGTTCTTCACTCAGTGCAGTTGCAGAAGTCACATCGACTTCTGCAATAGCCTCGCTGGCTGCACGCAATTGAATAAACTGCTCAAGAACATCAGGAAGCACCTTGATACGACCGTTTTCAGCCATCACCCGAATCAGGTTCTGACCTTTGTCGTCAAGTTGCTCCCCACAGACTGCGATAAACGACTTAGCGAGCGTTTCCGGCGCTAAAGCACCAGAGAGAAGCTCGGCCATGTGTTCATTTTTCGTCACCTCGGCAGCGAACGCCAGCATATCCTGCCAGCGGTCAACGCTCTGGTTTTCGACGGCAAAGTCAAAAGCTGCTTTGGCGTAGGGGCGAGCTACCGTTACAAATTCAGACATCAGCCCCTCCTCCTTACAGTTCAGCGACCAGTTTATTCACGATGTCGCTGTTAGCAGCTTCATCCACGGAACGTTCGATGATCTTCTCGGCGCCGGCTACTGCCAGCAGAGCCACCTGTTTACGCAGCTCTTCGCGCGCACGTTTACGCTCGGCATCGATTTCAGCCTGCGCTTGCGCGACGATTTTGTTACGTTCCTGCTCGGCTTCTGCTTTCGCTTCATCCAGGATCTGAGCACGGCGTTTGTTCGCCTGTTCAATGATAACCTGAGCTTCAGCTTTCGCTTTTTTCAGCTGGTCGGTCGCATTGGCCTGTGCAAGATCCAAATCCTTTTTAGCTCGTTCTGCGGAAGCAAGACCGTCAGCAATTTCTTTCTGACGTTTTTCGATGGCAGCCATTAACGGCGGCCATACATACTTCATGCAGAACAGAACGAACAGGACAAACGCGATGGCCTGGCCGAGGATTGTTGCGTTTAGATTCACAGCACAATGCCTCTTATCTGGTTAACGTTCTAAACAATTGCTTGTAAAGCAACCCTTACTACGCGACAGCAAACATCACGTACAGACCCAGACCTACAGCGATCATCGGGATAGCATCCACCAGACCCATTACGATAAAGAACTGAGTACGCAGCAGAGGAATCAGATCCGGTTGACGCGCTGCGCCTTCCAGGAATTTACCCCCGAGGATGCCGATACCGATCGCAGCACCGATTGCCGCCAGACCCATCATCACAGCGGCAGCCAAGTACAGCAGATCCATATTCAGGTTTTCCATGACAGTCTCCAGTTTGTTTCAGTTAAAACGTAGTAGTGTTGTTAAAAATCAATGCTCTTCAGATGCCATCGACAGATAGACAATCGTCAGAACCATGAAGATAAAGGCTTGCAGCGTAATAATCAGGATGTGGAAAATGGCCCATGGCACATTCAGAATCCACTGTGACCACCACGGCAGAAGACCTGCGATCAGAATGAAAATCAACTCACCCGCGTACATGTTGCCGAACAGTCGCAGACCGAGAGAAACCGGTTTGGACAGCAGGCTCACGCCCTCAAGGATAAGGTTTACCGGAATAAATACCGGATGGTTGAACGGCTGGAGAGTCAGCTCTTTAGCGAAACCGCCAATACCCTTCATTTTGATGCTGTAGAACAGAATCAGGATAAATACGCCCAACGCCATAGACAGGGTGATGTTGACGTCAGCAGACGGCACCACGCGCAGCGCAGGCAGACCCAGTACATGTTCAGCGATGTACGGGAGCAGGTCGATAGGCAGCAAATCCATCAGGTTCATCAGGAATACCCAAACGAAAATCGTCAGGGCCAGTGGCGCGATAAGCTTGCTTTTGCCGTGGTACATGTCTTTAACGCTACCATGAACAAAACCAATCACCAGCTCAATCGCCGTCTGGAATTTCCCTGGGACACCGCTGGTGGCTTTTTTCGCTACGCTACGGAACATCACCAGGAACAACAGACCCAGTACCACCGAGAAAAACATGGAGTCGATATTCAGCGTCCAGAAGGTGGCCGGGGGGTTATGCGGATCCACCATCGAGAAGGTACGAAGATCAATCTGAAGGTTATTCAGATGGTGACCTATGTACTCCTGTGGTGTAGAGATTTCTCCTGCAGACATGATGCCTCTTACCCTTTGTTGTTAATTACAGCGGGTGCCAGTATCTGAACAACCAGCACCGAAACCCACGTGACTATCAGCGGCAAAAAAGCCACCTTAAAAACCCCCAGCGCCACCACCAGTAACAAGAATGTTACCAACACCTTGAGCGCTTCACCGAAGGCGAAGGTCCAGGCCACGCGGCCTTTAGCAGGTGTATGCGCCTGATGACGCCAGGCAAAAATCATAAAAAACATATTCGGCAGTAAGACTGCCATACCTCCGCACACGGCGGAAATGCCCCAGAAGGGGTCTTTGAGGCTAAACAGCAATCCACTTGCCATTACCGCCAGAAACTGAATAAGCAGAAGCTTGCGAGCAACGTTTCGACTATAAAGCGACACAGACATGACGTTTCTTAACTCCTGCTCCCTTTGAGGTATGCCGCGTGTCGTATAAAACGTTCTTTATGGTCCGGAGTCAAGCATCAAAAAGCGGTCAAATTATACGGTGCGGCCCCGTGATTTCAAACAATAAGTAGCAAAAAGGTGAATAAATGTTTAAATATTTTTCCCGAGCGCTATTTTTAAACTTTTGAGGAAACTGTGAACTGTCGGGCAAAAGTGCGAATAACACCAAAAACCCAACAACAAAGCGTGCACTCGGTCACAAATTAAACATTTATGCGTCTGCAGGGTTAATCACGCAAAGAAATTACCACTTTTCAACTTTATGATATTCAAGACGATTTATCACAACTCTTTTTAAAACACCTGCCTATACATCGAAAACCTTCCATTGACATTTATAATAATTATTTTACATCCGTATTTCATTCTACCTGCCGACTTTTAGCGGGCTGATATTTTCGCTGTTGACTATTATTTCCATGAATCAAATTCTGGACGTTAAATGTCAGAAAAATCCTGGTAACAAGACGGTGAAATGTAACTGAACGTATCGCCCTTTTTTCCTTCGTTTTTTAACATCTAAGCAACAGCACGAAAGATACATTTTTTGATAAAAATTAAACTTTATTTGGCTTAACGATCACCAGATGACGTTCGCCTTCCAGGTGCGGAACATTCAGTTTAACAATAGCTTCAACGGCTAACTCCGCAGGTAACAGCGCGATCTCATCTTCCGGCACCAGACCTTTAAGCGCGTAGAAACGCCCCTCTTCACCCGGCAAATGGTGACACCAGTTCACCATATCATTCAGCGAGGCAAAGGCGCGGCTAATCACACCGTCAAAGGGCGGTTCGCCCGGGAAATCTTCAACGCGGCTCTGAACCGGCTCAACGTTGCTCAATTTCAGCTCATGCTGCACCTGGCGTAAGAAACGAACGCGTTTCCCCAGGCTGTCGAGCAGTGTGAAATGGGATTCAGGACGGACGATTGAAAGCGGGATCCCCGGCAAACCAGGCCCTGTACCAACATCGATAAAACGTGTCCCTTGCAGGTACGGCGCAACGACAATGCTGTCGAGAATATGGCGGATGAGCATCTCGTTCGGATCGCGCACAGAGGTCAGGTTATAGGCCTTGTTCCATTTGTGCAGCAGTTCGACATAGGCCACCAGCTGTTTCTGCTGTTCAACCGACAACGAAATGCCTGCTTCATCCAGCAGACGAGAGAGTTTATTGAGCACAGTGAATACCTGTTGAGATACTAAGCGGCGGGCAGCGCGATGCGGCCCGTCCTAAAAGTTCAATCGGCCCGGCAAGCACTGCCGGGCAATACTATTAAGCGCTGCGGCGCAGCATACCTTGTTTTTTCAGCCATACCAGCAAAATGGAAATAGCCGCTGGCGTGATGCCTGAGATACGGGATGCCTGACCGATCGAGGAAGGTTTGTGATCGTTAAGTTTGGCGATCACTTCGTTGGACAGGCCATTCACCTGACGGTAATCCAGCGATGCCGGCAACAAAGTGTTTTCATTGCGCTGTTGTTTTTCGATCTCATCCTGCTGGCGTGCAATGTAACCTTCGTATTTCACCTGGATTTCAACCTGTTCAGCCGCCTGCTGGTCATCAAGACCCGGCGCGAACGGTGTCAACTGTACCAGTTGTTCATAAGTCATTTCCGGGCGACGCAGCAGATCTTCACCGCTGGCTTCACGCGATAATGGCGCAGTCAGGTGCGCATTCACCGCCGGAGCATGTTCCGATGATGGTGAAACCCACTGCGATTTCAGACGCTGGCGTTCACGTTCAATCGTTTCCAGCTTCTCGTTAAAGCGCGCCCAGCGTTCATCGTCCACCAGACCCAGCTCTCGACCAGCTTCGGTCAGACGCAGGTCGGCGTTATCTTCACGCAGCATCAGACGATATTCCGCGCGGGAGGTGAACATGCGGTACGGTTCTTTGGTGCCGAGCGTGCAGAGATCGTCCACCAGCACACCGAGGTAAGCCTGGTCGCGACGCGGCGCCCAGCCCTCTTTTTCAGCAGAGAAGCGCCCGGCGTTCAGACCGGCCAGCAGCCCTTGCGCAGCAGCTTCTTCGTAACCAGTGGTACCGTTAATCTGGCCGGCAAAGAACAGGCCATGGATGTATTTGCTTTCCAGCGTCGGCTTCAAATCACGCGGGTCAAAGAAATCGTACTCAATGGCATAGCCAGGGCGTACGATCTTCGCGTTTTCCATCCCCTGCATGGAACGGACGATTTGCATCTGCACATCGAACGGCAAGCTGGTGGAGATACCGTTCGGATAAATTTCGTTGGAGGTCAGCCCTTCCGGCTCCAGGAAGATCTGATGCTGGTTGCGATCGGCAAAGCGCATCACTTTGTCTTCGATCGACGGGCAGTAACGCGGGCCGATCCCTTCGATCACGCCAGCGTACATCGGGCTACGATCGAGGTTATTACGGATCACGTCATGGGTTTTTTCATTGGTGTGCGTGACATAGCACGGTACCTGACGCGGATGCTGCGCGGCATTACCCATAAACGAGAATACCGGCATCGGGTTATCCCCGTGCTGCTGCGCCAGAACGCTGAAGTCGATGGTACGGGCGTCAATCCGCGGCGGCGTACCGGTTTTCAGGCGGCTGACACGCAACGGCAGTTCACGCAGGCGACGCGAGAGCGGAATAGACGGCGGATCGCCAGCGCGGCCACCGCTGTAGTTATCAAGGCCGATGTGGATTTTACCGTCAAGGAATGTCCCGACCGTCAGTACCACAGCTTTAGCGCGGAATTTCAGCCCCATCTGGGTAACTGCGCCAACAACGCGATCGTTTTCCACGATCAGATCTTCAACCGCCTGCTGGAAGATCATCAGGTTCGGCTGGTTTTCCAGAGCGGTGCGTACCGCCTGACGGTAAAGCACACGGTCTGCCTGCGCACGAGTGGCGCGCACCGCCGGGCCTTTGCTTGCGTTTAGTATCCTAAACTGAATGCCCGCCTGGTCGATCGCTTTCGCCATCAGCCCGCCGAGCGCATCCACTTCTTTTACCAGGTGTCCTTTCCCAATACCGCCGATCGCCGGGTTGCAGCTCATCTGCCCCAGCGTGTCGATATTGTGTGTCAAAAGCAGAGTCTGTTGACCCATACGTGCTGCAGCCATCGCGGCCTCAGTACCTGCATGACCCCCGCCAATGATAATGACGTCAAAAGGATCCGGATAAAACATGGTGGTATGCCTCGCCTAAGCGGTTAGAAATTGGATTGAAGCCCGGGCCGTGGATTCTACTCAACTTTAGCCCAGTGAGAAAGATCCGGATCCCGGGTATTAAAAAGAAGATCTTTTATATAGAGAGATCTGTTCTATTGTGATCTCTTATTAGGATCGCGATGTCTTGTGGATAACCCGGATCATCGCTGTAAGATCAATTTATTAGAGAGGATCATTAGCTGTGAATGATCGGTGATCCTGAACCGTATAAGCTGGGATCAGAATGCCTGTTTATACACAGGCTGAAAACTAAACAAGAGTTGTTCATGGGATAACTACCGGTTAATAAGGCCTTTTAAGCACAGTTATCCACAACTGATCGCGCGATCTTTAATCGTTCTTGAGTAAATTTTTCCAGGATCCCAGCCATTCTTCTGCTGGATCCTCCGGAATATCGTGTTCAAGAATGTTGATCTTCAGTGTTTCACCGATCTGTTTCGCGCCATTTGCCTTCAACGCGTCCTCAATCTTCTCGATTGCCTGGCAGAAGGTGTCATATTCGCGACTGCCGATGCCGATCGCGCCAAAGCGCACCTGCGCGAGATCCGGCTTCTGTTCCTGTAGATCGTCTAAAAACGGCTGCAGGTTCTCAGGCAGATCGCCGGCACCATGGGTGGAACTGATAACCAGCCAGATGCCCTGCGGAGAAAGATCCTCTAATAGCGGGCCGTGCAGCGTCTCGGTGCTATAACCGGCATCTTCCAGCTTTTCAGCCAGGTGTTCCGCCACATATTCCGCACCGCCGAGGGTGCTGCCGCTAATAAGAGTAATATCCGCCATGAAAACCCCGCTCCGTTTATTCGCCATCCGGCGACAAAGTGAGGCGTATTGTACGCTGTGAAAGGCCTGGGATCTACCTGTGGACAATATGGGTATTAAGGAAGGAGAAAAACGCCCTGTTAAGGGCGGATCGTACGCATGATAGGGTTTTGCAGGGAGATCAATGTTTCCGTGGACTGAATTTCATCAATTGTTTGGATCTTGTTGATAAGTACCTGCTGCAGGGCATCGATGGATCGACACATTACTTTTATAAAGATGCTGTAGTGGCCGGTGGTGTAATAGGCTTCGGTCACTTCTTCCAGACTTTCCAGTTTCGCCAGCGCTGAAGGGTAATCTTTTGCGCTCTTCAAAATGATGCCAATAAAGCAGCAGACATCGTAACCCAGTTGCTTCGGGCTGACATCGATACGCGCGCCGGTGATGATCCCGGCTTGCTTCATCTTTTCTACACGCACATGAATGGTACCGGGGCTGACGCCAAATTGTTTGGCCAGTTCGGCATAAGCGGTGCGCGCATTGGCCATTAAAGCGTCGAGGATGCCGCGGTCCAGATTATCGATCTGATAATTTTCCATAGGGTTTTCTTATGAAAGATAGAGATTCTTTCTATTTTACCCGCTTATTTTATCGATTTAAAACCGTACTGGCCTTTTTAATTATGGATTATTGAGTTGAGGCGGCATTTTGTTGCTTAATTATCAGCAACAGAAGACAGGAGTAACATAATGAAAACCGCTTACATCGCCAGACAACGCCAAATCGCCTTCGTGAAATCTTTTTTCTCCCGCCAACTGGAAGAGAAATTGGGCCTGATTGAAGTTCAGGCGCCGATTCTCAGCCGCGTCGGTGATGGCACGCAGGATAACCTGTCAGGATGTGAAAAAGCGGTGCAGGTTAATGTGAAAACGCTGCCGGATGCCCGTTTTGAGGTGGTGCATTCGCTGGCGAAATGGAAACGACAGACGCTGGGCCAGCATGATTTCAGCGCCGGGGAAGGCTTGTACACCCACATGAAAGCCCTGCGTCCGGATGAAGACCGCCTTTCGGCTATTCACTCCGTTTATGTTGATCAGTGGGACTGGGAGCGGGTGCTGGGCGATGGCGAGCGCCATGTTACAACGCTGAAATCCACTGTTGAAGCGATCTGGGCCGGGATCAAAGCGACTGAAGCCGCCGTCAGCGAAACCTTTGGGCTTGTACCGTTTCTGCCGGAACAGATCCATTTTGTGCACAGCGAAACGCTGCTCAGCCGCTTCCCGGAACTGGATGCTAAAGGGCGGGAAAAAGCGATTGCGAAAGAACTGGGCGCTGTGTTCCTGATGGGGATTGGCGGCAAACTCAGCGATGGCAAGCGCCACGATGTGCGCGCTCCGGATTATTATGACTGGAGCACGCCTGCTGAGGCCGGTTTTAGCGGCCTGAACGGCGATATTCTGGTGTGGAACCCGGTGCTGGAAGATGCGCTGGAACTCTCTTCGATGGGGATCCGCGTAGATGCGGAGGCATTGAAACGTCAGTTGCGGATCACCGGTGACGAAGATCGGTTGCAACTGGAGTGGCACCAGGCGCTTCTGCGCGGTGAGATGCCGCAAACCATCGGCGGCGGTATTGGTCAGTCGCGTCTGACGATGCTGCTGCTGCAACTGTCGCATATCGGCCAGGTACAGTGCGGTGTGTGGCCCGCAATGGTTCGCGGGCAGGTTTCCGGCCTGCTCTAACGCCGCCAGCGTCGCAGCAGACGGCTGCGCATCCCGGTATCAAAACGCCAGATGTGATCGAAAATACGCATGATGCCGGGCTTACCATGTACCGACATAGCCACCGCGTGGAAGCGGTGCTGGTGAACGTTCTGCAACTCTTTCACTTTGCTAATGATATCGTCCGGCAGGCGCTGGGCGATAAAATCCGAGATCACCACGGCGTCGGCATCAAACCATTCGCCGCCCTGCATCCGTTCAATGATCGCCCGAAAACAGCTTGCCAGATCGGTTCCGCCACGAAAGCGCTGGCTCAGAAAGCGGATCGCCTGCTCAAGCCCTTGCGCGCTGGTCAGTTCATAACGCACAACTTCGCTGGAAAACAGCATAATAAAGCAGCGCCGTTTGTCCGCCAGCGCCACGCGCATCAGCGCCAGGCAGAATGCTTTCGCGCACTGCTCATTAAACCCGCCCATTGAACCGGAAGTATCAACGCAGACGATAAACGGCCCGCGCGGTTGCTCATCAAAATCCTGATGGATCACCGGGCGTTCGGTAACTTTTTCCCGCCAGGCATCGCCGTGCAGACGGTAGGTGAGCAGCTGCTTTTCCACCAGCCGCCGGTAAAACTCATATTCCAGTTCTGTAATGCCGAGCGTTGCCAGCTCCGGCGGCAACAGGCGCAAAATATCATCGCTCTGATGCAAACCATCGACCTGTTCCGGTACGGTTGCCGGTTCACGCACCAGCATGCGGAACGTTTCCATCGGTGCATCTTTACGCGGCACTGATTTCGCCTCCCGCGAGCGGCCAAGCTGCTCCGCCAGTTGCTGAAGCTCCGGCTGCTCTTTCAGAAAATCGCCATATTTGATGATCAACTGGTAGTCGCCGCGTTTAAGCTGACCGGCGCTCATATCCCACAAGCGTCCGGCGGCGTTCTCATTTTCGACCAGTACCGGCTCCAACTGCCCGCTCAGCGTCATGCGCTCCTGCACCTCACTCAACAACTGCTCGCGTTCCTCTTCCAGCAATTGCTGATTAAAGGTGGTGGTTTGCACGACAAGGCTCAGACGCCAGCGCTGCAAAAAGAGGGTATGCAAAGCGGGTGTGAACTGCGGGTTATCCGTTACCATTTGCCGTGCCTGGGCGGCAAAAGGCGAATGCAACTTTTCCAGTAATGCCAGGATCTGCGGTAACTGGACGATAAATTGCGATGTTGAGAGTAGCTGGCTTTGCTGGTAACTCAGCACTTCTTCCGCCAGTTCCGGCGGCACAGCGGTCTCTTTCAGATGCTTTTTTAGCGCTTCGCGCCAGCGGGGAATATCTTCCGTGATCGCATGTTTTAAGCGCGGGAATTTTTCAAAAAACAGCGCCAGTTGCGGAGAAGCCAGCAGCAGAACGATAAGCTCTTCTACCAGCGTCTCTTCGCTGATGGTAAGCATCACATTCAGTGTTTCCAGCGTTAGCATTGACGCGCCTGTTGGATCTGTGCGCGGACGTCCTGCAGACTGGCTTCAATGCGACCCAACCAGTCGCCAGAGACGAACAGGCATTTTTGCTGCTCGCTAAAACGGGTGTGCTGCTGGTGCCAGGTGTTATCCAGCGCTTCCAGTTGTTGGGCTATCTCTTCCGGGACGTTTTCGGTAGTGGCGCCAGGCAGCGCAAGACGCGATCCCTGCAAACTGACATCGCGGATCACCAGATGAAGCGAGGTATCAACTTCAAGATTTAAAGGTTGCGCAAAACCGATACCGTTAAGCTTGCCGCGGATTTCACCGCCTTTCGCCAGCCACTGCTCCAGCGCATTGCGCTCAATAGTGACGTGAATTACCTGTAAATCGTGCAATTTTAGCGGCTGCTGTAACAGTAGCGTTAACAGCGGTTCGTTCAGACCTTCGGGTAAATCATAGTGCGGACGGCGGCTGAACATACCGCCCTGGCGGCTGACTTTCAGCGCGGTTTTGTCGCTTTGTTGCTGCTGAAGCTGCATATGACGCTGATTGATACTGGTGAGCTGTGTCAGCATCGATTGTTGCTGCCATGCGTGCCCGGTCATCAAAATATCCAGTTGCTGCTGCAACAAACGCAGGCTTTCGGCATCGTGCCACAGACAATCTTTCAGCAGGATCAAATCAATGGGGGCAACCGCATCGCGCCCGCTGAAAAAGGCGCTGGACTGTAATAAGCGGATAGCTTTTTTCCAGCGGCGATCGGAAACATACGGCGCATTCGGTAAGGCATCGAGCTGCTGGCGTAGCGTATAGATCAGCTCAAATACCGGATCGGGCAGTTTGACCAGCCCAATATCCTGTTGCCAACGCTGATATTCCTCGTCGGTGATTTGCAGTTCGGCGGGTACCGGGTTTTCGTTTTCGTCCTGCTGGCTGACCAGCATGGAGCGGAAATTCCCCTTCTCCTGCACTTTATCGAGCCACAGGCGGATTAACATGCGATCATACAGCGCTTCGAGGCTGCTGTCGGCTTCCGGCAGTTCGTTCGAGGCGGCCACCAGCAAACGCATCGGGATCTTCTCTTCGCTCGCGCCGTTACGGAAGCGACGTTCGTTAATGGCGGTGAGCAGGGTGTTGAGGATCGCCGGGCCGGCTTTCCAGATCTCATCCAGAAACACGATTTCTGCTTCCGGAAGATAACCGTCAGTTAAGCGCTCATAGCGCCCTTCATCTTTTAACGCCTGAATGGAGAGCGGACCAAAAACCTCTTCCGGCGTGGAGAAGCGCGTCATCAGGTATTCAAAGGCGCGGGCATGTTTAAAGGCGAATTTCAGGCGACGTGCGATCAGGCTTTTCGCAATGCCTGGCGGGCCAAGAAGAAATACGCTCTCGCCGCTCAACGCAGCCAGCAGGCACAACCGGATAGCGTGGCTACGCTCAAAGAGTCCTTTTTCCAGCGCGCTGCTTAAGCGGGAAATTCTTTCTGCTAATAAATGTGAGTGAGCCATAATAGATTTGCGTCCTTTCGCCGTGTTATCCGGCTTGCAAAAGCGAGTATAGACGTTTCCGAAAGGGCTTGTAATAGACTGAAGAACGGCTTTATTTTCATTGCGCCAGATTAATGTGGCCGCATTTAGGGGTACGATTTTGCAAATAATCGTGCATACTGTGCGCTTTTTGTGGGCCAAGGGACTAAGCACACATTTGTCATTCAAACAAAAGATTAGTCTATGAGCACTGATAATAAACAATCGTTACCCGCTGTCACTCTCGCGGCAATTGGGGTTGTCTACGGTGATATCGGCACCAGCCCACTTTATACACTTCGTGAATGTTTGTCTGGTCAGTTTGGTTTCGGTGTTGAGCGCGATGCCGTCTTCGGCTTTTTGTCACTGATCTTCTGGCTACTGGTTTTTGTGGTCTCCATTAAGTATCTGACATTCGTCATGCGCGCGGATAACGCCGGTGAAGGCGGTATTCTGACGCTGATGTCGCTGGCCGGTCGCAACACTTCGGCCAGAATGACTTCGATGCTGGTGATCATGGGATTGATTGGCGGTAGCTTCTTCTATGGTGAGGTGGTTATTACTCCCGCGATCTCGGTGATGTCGGCGATAGAGGGGCTGGAGATTGTCGCGCCTTCGCTCGATAGCTGGATTGTGCCGCTGTCGATTATCGTTTTAACCCTGCTGTTTATGATTCAGAAGCACGGTACCGGATTGGTGGGGAAACTGTTTGCACCGATCATGCTGGCGTGGTTTTTGATTCTGGCCGTACTCGGCGCGCGCGGTATTATCGAAAACCCTGAAGTGTTGCAGGCGCTGAATCCGCTTTGGGCGGTGAATTTCTTCCTTGAGTACAAGACGGTCTCTTTTGTTGCGCTTGGCGCCGTGGTGCTGTCGATCACCGGTGTCGAGGCGCTGTATGCGGATATGGGACACTTCGGTAAGCTGCCGATCCGCGTGGCGTGGTTTATTGTGGTGCTGCCGTCGCTGGCGCTGAATTACTTTGGCCAGGGCGCATTATTGCTGAAAACGCCGGAAGCGATTAAGAACCCCTTCTTCCTGCTGGCACCGGAGTGGGCGTTGATCCCGATGTTGATTATCGCCACGCTGGCGACGGTCATTGCGTCGCAGGCGGTTATTTCAGGCGTCTTCTCCCTGACTCGCCAGGCCGTGCGTCTGGGTTATCTGGCGCCGATGCGTATTATTCATACCTCGGAGATGGAATCCGGGCAGATCTATATCCCTTTCATTAACTGGCTGCTCTATTTTGCGGTGGTGCTGGTGATTGTCAGCTTCGAGCACTCCAGCAATCTGGCGGCGGCTTACGGTATTGCCGTTACCGGGACGATGGTGCTGACCTCAATTCTTTCCACGACCGTGGCACGCAAAAACTGGCACTGGAATAAAGTGCTGGTGGGGCTGATTCTGATTTTATTCCTGAGTATTGATGTGCCGCTGTTCTCGGCGAACCTCGATAAAATCGTCTCCGGCGGCTGGTTGCCGTTAACGCTCGGCATGGTGATGTTCCTGGTGATGACTACCTGGAAAAGCGAACGGTTCCGCCTGCTGCGCCGTATGCACGAACACGGCAACTCTCTGGAGGCGATGATTGCGTCGCTGGAGAAATCGCCGCCGGTTCGTGTACCGGGTACGGCGGTGTACATGTCCCGCGCGCTGAATGTCATTCCGTTTGCCATGATGCATAACCTGAAGCACAACAAGGTGTTGCATGAACGCGTGATTCTGCTGACGCTGCGTACTGAAGATGCACCTTACGTCCACAATGTGCGTCGGGTGCAAATTGAACAGTTGTCGCCAACTTTCTGGCGCGTGGTGGCAAGTTACGGCTGGCGCGAAACGCCGAACGTTGAAGAGGTGTTCCACCGCTGTGGTCTGGAGGGGCTCAATTGCCGGATGATGGAAACCTCCTTCTTTATGTCGCATGAGTCGTTGATTCTCGGTAAACGACCATGGTATTTGCGGCTGCGCGGTAAGCTCTACCTGGTATTACAGCGCAACGCGTTGCGCGCGCCGGACCAGTTTGAAATCCCGCCAAACCGGGTTATCGAGCTGGGAACACAGGTTGAAATTTAGCGTTTATAAAACCCCTAATTATGAGGGGTTTTTGTTATTTATGCCTGTTAATTTCATTTAAGATAATCAAGCTGTTTTTTTCATCACATTCAGACGCGAAACGTTTCGATATCGATCACACTTCTGTAACTGAGACATAGTTATAAGATTATTCTTTGTACTACACTGCGTTCAGCGAAACGTTTCGCTAGTGGAGCATAAAAAATGAAAAAAGGTCGTGTATTGAACACTGACATTTCGTCAGTTATCTCTCGTCTTGGTCATACCGATACGCTGGTGGTATGTGATGCCGGGTTGCCGGTGCCGCGTAATACGCAACGAATCGATATGGCGCTAACGCAGGGCGTACCGTCCTTTATGCAGGTGCTGGATGTGGTGACAACCGAAATGCAGGTTGAATCCGCTATCCTGGCGCTGGAAATCAAAGAACATAATCCGCAGCTCCACGAAACGTTGCTTAAGTCTCTTGAGCAACTGCAACAACACCAGGGAAACACCATAGAAGTGCGGTACGTTACGCACGAGCAGTTTAAAAAACACACCGCGGACAGTCATGCGGTGATTCGCAGCGGGGAGTGTTCCCCGTTTGCGAATATCATTCTCTGTGCTGGCGTCACTTTCTGAGGCCATCATGGACGCGTTACTGCAACTCAAGGGGATCGATAAAGCATTCCCCGGCGTTAAAGCGCTTTCCGGCGCGGCGCTGAATGTCTATCCTGGCCGTGTGATGGCGCTGGTGGGCGAAAATGGTGCCGGTAAATCCACGATGATGAAAGTGCTTACGGGCATCTATACCCGTGACGCTGGTTCGCTGCTGTGGCTGGGAAAAGAGACCACCTTTAACGGCCCAAAATCATCGCAGGAAGCCGGTATCGGCATCATCCACCAGGAATTGAACCTGATCCCGCAGCTCACCATTGCTGAGAACATTTTTCTCGGACGTGAGTTCGTCAATCGTTTCGGCAAAATCGACTGGAAAAAGATGTTTGCTGAAGCCGACAAGCTGCTGGCCAAACTGAATCTGCGCTTTAAGAGCGATCGGCTTGTAGGCGAACTCTCCATTGGCGATCAGCAAATGGTCGAAATCGCCAAAGTGATGAGCTACGAATCACAGGTCATCATTATGGATGAACCCACCGATGCCCTGACGGACACCGAAACTGAATCGCTGTTCCGCGTGATCCGCGAGTTGAAATCGCAGGGGCGCGGCATTGTCTATATCTCCCATCGTCTGAAAGAGATCTTCGAGATTTGCGATGATGTGACGGTTTTCCGTGACGGGCAGTTTATCGCCGAGCGTGAAGTGGCGACGCTCACCGAAGATACGCTGATCGAAATGATGGTTGGCCGCAAGCTGGAAGACCAATACCCGCGTCTGGATCAAGCGCCGGGCGAAGTGCGCCTTACTGTCAATAATCTGTGTGGTCCCGGCGTGGAAAACGTCAGTTTCACCCTGCGCAAAGGCGAGATCCTTGGCGTCGCCGGGTTGATGGGCGCTGGCCGCACCGAACTGATGAAAGTGCTGTATGGCGCACTGCCGCGCACCAGCGGTTATGTGACACTCGACGGCCATGAAGTGATCACCCGCTCTCCGCAGGACGGGCTGGCGAACGGCATCGTCTATATTTCAGAAGACCGTAAGCGCGACGGCTTAGTGCTCGGCATGTCGGTGAAAGAGAATATGTCGCTGACGGCACTGCGTTACTTCAGCCGTGCGGGCGGTTCGCTGAAGCATAAAGATGAACAGCAGGCGGTGAATGATTTTATCCGTCTGTTCAATGTGAAAACGCCATCGATGGAACAGGCGATTGGTTTGCTCTCCGGCGGTAATCAGCAAAAAGTGGCGATTGCCCGTGGTCTGATGACGCGGCCAAAAGTGCTGATCCTCGACGAACCGACGCGTGGCGTCGATGTTGGGGCGAAAAAAGAGATTTATCAGCTTATTAACCAGTTCAAGGCAGACGGGCTGAGCATCATCCTGGTCTCCTCTGAAATGCCGGAAGTGCTGGGAATGAGCGATCGCATTATGGTGATGCATGAAGGGCATCTCGGCGGTGAATTCACGCGCGAGCAGGCCACTCAGGAAGTGTTGATGGCTGCCGCTGTGGGCAAGCTTAATCGTGTGAATCAGGAGTAAAAAAGATGACTACCCAGGCTGTTTCTGGTCGCCGTTATTTCAGCAAAGCATGGCTAATGGAACAAAAATCGTTAATTGCTTTGCTGGTGTTGATTGCGATTGTTTCGACCATGAGTCCGAACTTTTTTACCGTCAATAACCTGCTGAATATCCTGCAACAAACCTCGGTAAACGCCATTATGGCGGTGGGGATGACGCTGGTTATCCTGACCTCGGGAATTGATCTGTCCGTCGGTTCCCTGCTGGCGCTCACCGGCGCGGTTGCGGCATCGATGATTGGCGTGGAAGTGAATGCGCTGGTGGCCGTTGCTGGCGCGCTGGCGCTGGGGGCGGCTATCGGCGCCGTTACCGGGGCGATTGTCGCGAAAGGCCGCGTGCAGGCGTTTATCGCTACGTTGGTAATGATGTTGCTGCTGCGCGGCGTAACGCTGGTTTATACCAATGGCAGCCCAATCAATACCGGATTTACCGCTAACGCAGATATTTTTGGCTGGTTTGGTATTGGCCGTCCGCTCGGGATCCCGACGCCAGTGTGGCTGATGGCTGTGGTCTTTATCGCCGCCTGGTATTTATTGCATCAAACTCGCCTGGGTCGCTATATCTATGCTTTGGGCGGTAACGAAGCGGCGACGCGCTTGTCCGGCATCTCCGTCGATAAAGTGAAAATTATCGTCTACTCGCTGTGCGGCCTGCTGGCTTCACTGGCGGGCATTATTGAAGTGGCGCGTCTCTCTTCTGCACAGCCTACTGCTGGGGCCGGTTATGAACTGGATGCTATTGCTGCGGTGGTATTGGGCGGAACCAGTCTGGCTGGCGGTAAAGGTCGCATTGTTGGGACGTTGATCGGCGCATTGATTCTGGGCTTCCTCAATAATGGATTGAATTTGTTGAGCGTTTCCTCCTATTACCAGATGATCGTTAAAGCAGTGGTGATTCTGCTCGCGGTGCTGGTAGACAACAAAAAGCAGTAATTACCTACACAACAGGACTCGTGAATATGAACATGAAAAAACTGGCCACTCTGGTTTCTGCTGTTGCACTGAGCGCCACCATTAGCGCAAACGCGATGGCGAAAGACTCTATTGCTCTGGTGATTTCCACGCTGAACAACCCGTTCTTCGTCTCCCTGAAGGATGGAGCACAGAAAGAGGCGGATAAACTGGGGTATGACCTGGTTGTCCTGGATTCGCAGAACAACCCGGCCAAAGAGCTGGCCAACGTGCAGGATCTGACCGTTCGCGGTACCAAACTGCTGCTGATTAACCCGACAGACTCCGATGCTGTTGGTAACGCGATCAAAATGGCTAACCAGGCAAAAATCCCGGTAATTACCCTCGACCGCGTAGCAAGCAGCGGTGAAGTGGTAAGCCACATTGCGTCTGACAACGTGCTCGGCGGCAAAATTGCTGGCGACTACATCGCTAAAAAAGCGGGTGAAGGTGCGAAAGTTATCGAACTGGCGGGTATTGCCGGGACTTCCGCTGCACGTGAACGTGGCGAAGGTTTCCAGCAGGCCGTTGCTGCTCATAAATTTAACGTGCTGGCCAGCCAGCCGGCAGACTTTGATCGTACTAAAGGCCTGAACGTTATGCAGAACCTGCTGACGGCTCACCCGGATGTTCAGGCAGTCTTTGCCCAGAACGATGAAATGGCGCTGGGCGCGCTGCGTGCACTGCAAACTGCCGGTAAAACCGACGTGATGGTGGTGGGTTTTGACGGTACGCCAGACGGTATTAAAGCTGTAAATGACGGTAAACTGGCAGCAACGATTGCTCAGTTGCCGGAGCAAATTGGCGCGAAAGGTGTTGATACCGCAGACAAAGTGCTGAAAGGCGAAAAAGTCTACGCGAAAAACCCGGTTGACCTGAAACTGGTCATCAAGCAGTAATAAGCAGTTCAGTCGGTAGGCTTGAACCTGCCGCCTGGGGACAACGTAAAAATAAAGAAAAGCATGGCACGCGCCACCGGGAACGGTGGCGCACTTTATGGACAAGCTCATCATGAAAACCGCAGGCAAACTCGTCGTCCTTGGTAGTATCAATGCCGATCACATTCTTAACCTTGAATCTTTCCCGACGCCGGGCGAAACCGTCACTGGCAGCCAGTATCAGGTGGCTTTCGGTGGTAAAGGCGCAAACCAGGCGGTTGCCGCCGGGCGTAGCGGCGCTGATATCGCTTTTATTGCCTGCACGGGCGATGACGACACGGGCGTTCGTGTTCGTAAGCAGCTGGAAAGCGATCATATTGATGTCGCGCCAGTAAGCGTTGTTGCGGGGGAATCCACCGGTGTGGCGCTGATTTTTGTTAATGGCGAAGGTGAGAATGTCATCGGTATTCATGCGGGAGCGAATGCGGCGCTCTCGATTGAACGCGTAGAAGCGCAGCACGCGCTGATTGCGAACGCATCGGCATTGCTGATGCAACTGGAGTCGCCGGTAGAAAGCGTACTGGCTGCCGCGCGCATCGCGCAGCAGAACCACACAACCGTTGCGCTTAACCCGGCTCCGGCGCGGGAACTTTCCGATGAACTGCTGGCGCTGGTGGACATCATCACACCAAATGAAACCGAAGCGGAAAAACTGACTGGTATTCGCGTTGACAGTGATGAAGACGCCGCGCGTGCCGCGCAGGCGTTGCATGCCAAAGGGATCAAGACGGTAATTATTACCCTTGGCAGCCGTGGCGTATGGGCAAGTGTTAATGGCGAAGGTAAACGCGTCCCCGGCTTTAAAGTGAAAGCCATTGATACCATTGCCGCTGGCGATACCTTTAACGGCGCGCTGTTGACGGCATTGCTGGAAGATAAAACGCTGGATGAAGCGATCCGTTTTGCTCATGCGGCAGCGGCGATTGCTGTCACGCGTAAAGGCGCGCAACCTTCTGTTCCGTGGCGCAAAGAGATTGATGATTTTCTCTCTCAGCAGGGGTGAAACTTGGCCACCATGAAGGATGTTGCCCGCGTGGCGGGCGTTTCCACCTCAACGGTATCCCACGTTATTAACAAAGATCGCTTTGTCAGTGATGCTGTTCGGGAGAAGGTGGAAGCAGCGATCAAAACGCTGAACTATGCCCCTTCTGCGCTGGCGCGGAGCCTGAAAATCAATCAGACCCGCACCATCGGCATGCTGATAACCGCCAGTACTAACCCCTTTTATTCCGAGCTGGTGCGCGGCGTGGAGCGTAGCTGTTTTGAGCGCGGTTACAGCCTGGTGTTGTGCAATACCGAAGGCGATGAACAGCGGATGAACAGTAATCTGGAAACGCTGATGCAGAAGCGCGTCGACGGGTTGCTGCTGCTGTGCACCGAGACCCATCAACCTTCGCAAGAGATCATGCAGCGCTATCCTTCCATACCGACCGTGATGATGGACTGGGCGCCGTTTAACGGTGATAGCGATCTGATTCAGGATAACTCTTTGCTGGGTGGCGATATGGCAACGCAGTACCTGATCAATAAAGGATTCACGCGTATAGCCTGTATCACCGGGCCACTGGATAAAACGCCTGCGCGTTTGCGTCTGGAGGGGTATCGCGAAGCGATGACGCGCGCCGGGTTAACCATCCGTGAAGGCGATGAAATCGAGAGCGACTTTGAATTCGGCGGCGGTTTTGATGCCATGCAGGCATTACTGGCGATGAACGAACGCCCGCAGGCGGTTTTTATCGGCAACGATGCGATGGCTGTTGGCGCATACCAGGCTTTGTATCAGGCCGGGTTGAAGATCCCGCAAGATATGGCGATTGTCGGTTACGACGATATTGAACTGGCGCGCTATATGACTCCACCGCTCACCACTATCCATCAACCAAAAGATGAACTGGGTGAGCTGGCAATTGACGTGCTTATCCACCGTATTGCTGAACCGGGTTTGCAGCAACAGCGGTTGCAGCTCACGCCGATTCTGATAGAGCGCGGTTCAGCCTGATTTTTTGTGGCGCTCTTTGATCAGGTTGCGGCCATCTTTCGCTTTCAGCAGCATAAAGACCAGCGCGGAGAGCAGCGTGATAGCGCCCATGGTAATAAAGGTGTAGTGGAACTGCTCCACGGTATTAATGCTATCGAACCCTTCATAGAAACGCAGCACCGCAGCGCTGACCGCGACCCCCAGACTTATCGATAACTGTTGCGTGACTGCCAGGACGCTGTTGCCGCTGCTGGCATTTTCATCGGTTAAGTCCGCCAGAGTAATGGTATTCATCGAGGTAAACTGGGTGGACATTGCCATCCCCAGGATGAACAGCGGCAGCACCAGCATCCATACTGCCATCGCCGGCGTTTGCAGCGCGAACTGGGCAATCATCAAACCAATAAACAGCGTAATACCAACCAGCGTCTTGCGATAACCGAACCAGCGCAATATCTGTGTGACCGTGGATTTTGCCAGAATAGAGCCCAGCGCGGTTGGCGCCATCATGCAACCAGCAATCAGCGCGGGATACCCAAAACCGACCTGCAACATCAGCGGCATCAAAAACGGTACGCAACCCGTCCCCAGGCGGGAAGCAATGTTCCCGGCGATGCCGACGGAAAAGGTGCGGGTGTTAAACAGATTGAGTGATATCAGTGGAGCTGGGTGGCGACGCGCATGGCGAACGTAAGCCCAAAGCAAACCGAGACCGCTGAGGATAATCGCGAAAGCAATCCAGCTGGCGACCAGCTTCTCTCCAAATAACTCCATGCCGCTGGAAAACAGTACAAGGCTCAAACCAAAAAGGAAAAAGCCCCCCATATCGAAACTTCGCCGTGGCGTGGTGAAGTTCGGCATATATTTCCGCGCATAAAACAGGCCAGCGATACCAATCGGAATATTAATCAAGAAGATCCAGTGCCAGCTTGCCCAGGTGACCAGCACGCCGCCCAATACCGGGCCAAGAATCGGCCCGACAAGCCCGGGCATGGTGACAAAGTTCAGGACCGGCAGCAGTTCACTGCGCGGATACGCGCGTAGTAATGCCAGACGGGCCACCGGCATCATCATCGCACCGCCAATCCCCTGAATGACACGAAACACAACCAGCATTGACAGTGAGTTGGAGAGCGCGCACGCCAGTGAGCCGAGGGTAAACAGGCTTACCGCCAGCATAAATACCCGACGAGTGCCAAAACGGTCTGCCAGCCAACCGCTCATCGGGATCAGCATGGCCACGGTCAGCGTGTAACTAATGATGGTGGATTGCATCGCCAGCGGGGAGCGGCCAAGGCTCTGTGCTATTGCGGGTAGGGCGGTGTTAAGAATGGTGGCATCCAGTGCCTGCATAAAAAAAGCCATTGCTGCGATCCATGGCAGGCCGGCCATACTGCGCGCTTTCTTCTCTGTCATACCAATTCCCGTTAATTAGGCGTATTCAGTAATAACTGGCTCGCCCGGAATGCGCTTTCGCCGTCGCTTTCCTGAATGGCGTCCACTATCGCCTGGTGAAGGTCGAGTTTGATCACTTCGTTTTGAGTTATAGAGGTAAAGTAGGTGTGGTAAATCGAGTGAAAGAGTGAAGAGAAAGAAATAAGGAAGGGGTTATCACTCATCGCGTAAATGTGTTCGTGCCAGGCCGTATCCACTTCAATCCAGCGTTCGCGGTTAAAGTCCTTTTTCAGGCTAACCATCTCTTCCATTAGGGTATTGAGATACGCTTTTTGTTCTGCGCTGGCGAGTGTTGCTGCGAGCAGGCAAGCCTGAGGTTCAAGGCTGCTGCGCATAATAAGGAAGTGCTGAATGATTTCCTTGAAGTTATCCTCGTGCATCCACCAGAACAACAATTCTTTATCAAGGAAGTTCCAGTTGTCGCGGGGCATTACCCGGGTGCCAATACGCGGGCGAGGCAAGACCATCCCCTTTGCGGTTAATGTCTTTACCGCTTCCCTGACTGCGGTGCGGCTGACGCCAAACTTCTCACCCAGTTCCATCTCACCCGGTAAAATCGAGCCCGGAGCATATTCACCTTTCAGGATCTGTTGCGCCAGTTTCTCTGCTAACACCCAAGAGATGTTTTTCTGCGCGGCAAGTTGCTGTGCGTTTAAAGGCATTTCTCACTTCCTTTTTTCTTTGTATCACTCGCTAGTATGCCATTCGATATCTGTCAGTGGTGGCAAAAACAGCAAAATCAGTTATTCATGCCTCTTTTTGCCGCGTTTTGTTGAAAAAAGACACGGTTGAAAACTTTTTTTAAATTAGGGGTTGTCAGCCGGAATTATCTCCCTATAATGCGCCTCCACTGACACGGCACAACGGCATACACACCGGCCTGTCAGGTGAAGAAATCTGAAAATAATCAGTTGACTTCACGGCGGGAAAGCGTAATATGCACACCCCGCGCCGCAGCGAAAACACAGCGGCACTGCTCTTTAACAATTTATCAGACAATCTGTGTGGGCACTCAGGTGACTGGATTCTTGATGTCTCCGGACAAAAAATGAATACCAAGTCTCACGGGTGAACACGTAATTCATTACGAAGTTTAATTCGATGAGCATCAAACTTTAAATTGAAGAGTTTGATCATGGCTCAGATTGAACGCTGGCGGCAGGCCTAACACATGCAAGTCGAACGGTAGCACAGAGAGCTTGCTCTCGGGTGACGAGTGGCGGACGGGTGAGTAATGTCTGGGAAACTGCCTGATGGAGGGGGATAACTACTGGAAACGGTAGCTAATACCGCATAACGTCGCAAGACCAAAGAGGGGGACCTTCGGGCCTCTTGCCATCAGATGTGCCCAGATGGGATTAGCTAGTAGGCGGGGTAATGGCCCACCTAGGCGACGATCCCTAGCTGGTCTGAGAGGATGACCAGCCACACTGGAACTGAGACACGGTCCAGACTCCTACGGGAGGCAGCAGTGGGGAATATTGCACAATGGGCGCAAGCCTGATGCAGCCATGCCGCGTGTGTGAAGAAGGCCTTCGGGTTGTAAAGCACTTTCAGCGGGGAGGAAGGCGGTACGGTTAATAACCGTGCCGATTGACGTTACCCGCAGAAGAAGCACCGGCTAACTCCGTGCCAGCAGCCGCGGTAATACGGAGGGTGCAAGCGTTAATCGGAATTACTGGGCGTAAAGCGCACGCAGGCGGTCTGTCAAGTCGGATGTGAAATCCCCGGGCTCAACCTGGGAACTGCATTCGAAACTGGCAGGCTGGAGTCTCGTAGAGGGAGGTAGAATTCCAGGTGTAGCGGTGAAATGCGTAGAGATCTGGAGGAATACCGGTGGCGAAGGCGGCCTCCTGGACGAAGACTGACGCTCAGGTGCGAAAGCGTGGGGAGCAAACAGGATTAGATACCCTGGTAGTCCACGCCGTAAACGATGTCGATTTGGAGGTTGTGCCCTTGAGGCGTGGCTTCCGGAGCTAACGCGTTAAATCGACCGCCTGGGGAGTACGGCCGCAAGGTTAAAACTCAAATGAATTGACGGGGGCCCGCACAAGCGGTGGAGCATGTGGTTTAATTCGATGCAACGCGAAGAACCTTACCTGGTCTTGACATCCACAGAACCTGGCAGAGATGCCGGGGTGCCTTCGGGAACTGTGAGACAGGTGCTGCATGGCTGTCGTCAGCTCGTGTTGTGAAATGTTGGGTTAAGTCCCGCAACGAGCGCAACCCTTATCCTTTGTTGCCAGCGGTTAGGCCGGGAACTCAAAGGAGACTGCCAGTGATAAACTGGAGGAAGGTGGGGATGACGTCAAGTCATCATGGCCCTTACGACCAGGGCTACACACGTGCTACAATGGCGCATACAAAGAGAAGCGACCTCGCGAGAGCAAGCGGACCTCATAAAGTGCGTCGTAGTCCGGATTGGAGTCTGCAACTCGACTCCATGAAGTCGGAATCGCTAGTAATCGTGAATCAGAATGTCACGGTGAATACGTTCCCGGGCCTTGTACACACCGCCCGTCACACCATGGGAGTGGGTTGCAAAAGAAGTAGGTAGCTTAACCTTCGGGAGGGCGCTTACCACTTTGTGATTCATGACTGGGGTGAAGTCGTAACAAGGTAACCGTAGGGGAACCTGCGGTTGGATCACCTCCTTACCTTAAAGAACCATCTCCTGAAGTGCTCACACAGATTGTCTGATGAAAAAACAGCAGTAAGAAAATCTCTGCAGGCTTGTAGCTCAGGTGGTTAGAGCGCACCCCTGATAAGGGTGAGGTCGGTGGTTCAAGTCCACTCAGGCCTACCAAATTTGCGAAAGCAAATTTGATGAGGTTTTAACTACGATGGGGCTATAGCTCAGCTGGGAGAGCGCCTGCTTTGCACGCAGGAGGTCTGCGGTTCGATCCCGCATAGCTCCACCATCATTACTGCACAAACAAAAAAACTTCAGAGTACACATTCTGTGTGTGCTGCGAAGTTTTGCTCTTTAAAAATCTGGATCAAGCTGAAAATTGAAACACTGAACAACGCAAGTTGTTCGTGAGTCTCTCAAATTTTTGCAATGCGATGATGAATCGGAAGAAACATCTTCGGGTTGTGAGGTTAAGCGACTAAGCGTACACGGTGGATGCCCTGGCAGTCAGAGGCGATGAAGGACGTGCTAATCTGCGAAAAGCGCCGGCGAGGTGATATGAACCCTTGACCCGGCGATGTCCGAATGGGGAAACCCGGTGCACTACGGTGCATCATCACAGCATGAATCCATAGTGCTGTGAAGCGAACCGGGGGAACTGAAACATCTAAGTACCCCGAGGAAAAGAAATCAACCGAGATTCCCCCAGTAGCGGCGAGCGAACGGGGAGGAGCCCAGAGCCTGAATCAGCTTGTGTGTTAGTGGAAGCGTCTGGAAAGTCGCGCGATACAGGGTGACAGCCCCGTACACGAAAACGCACAGGCTGTGAGCTCGATGAGTAGGGCGGGACACGTGGTATCCTGTCTGAATATGGGGGGACCATCCTCCAAGGCTAAATACTCCTGACTGACCGATAGTGAACCAGTACCGTGAGGGAAAGGCGAAAAGAACCCCGGCGAGGGGAGTGAAAAAGAACCTGAAACCGTGTACGTACAAGCAGTGGGAGCATCCTTCGGGGTGTGACTGCGTACCTTTTGTATAATGGGTCAGCGACTTATATTCTGTAGCAAGGTTAACCGTATAGGGGAGCCGAAGGGAAACCGAGTCTTAACTGGGCGTTAAGTTGCAGGGTATAGACCCGAAACCCGGTGATCTAGCCATGGGCAGGTTGAAGGTTGGGTAACACTAACTGGAGGACCGAACCGACTAATGTTGAAAAATTAGCGGATGACCTGTGGCTGGGGGTGAAAGGCCAATCAAACCGGGAGATAGCTGGTTCTCCCCGAAAGCTATTTAGGTAGCGCCTCGTGAATTCATCTCCGGGGGTAGAGCACTGTTTCGGCTAGGGGGCCATCCCGGCTTACCAACCCGATGCAAACTACGAATACCGGAGAATGTTATCACGGGAGACACACGGCGGGTGCTAACGTCCGTCGTGAAGAGGGAAACAACCCAGACCGCCAGCTAAGGTCCCAAAGTCATGGTTAAGTGGGAAACGATGTGGGAAGGCCCAGACAGCCAGGATGTTGGCTTAGAAGCAGCCATCATTTAAAGAAAGCGTAATAGCTCACTGGTCGAGTCGGCCTGCGCGGAAGATGTAACGGGGCTAAACCATGCACCGAAGCTGCGGCAGCGACGCTTATGCGTTGTTGGGTAGGGGAGCGTTCTGTAAGCCGTTGAAGGTGGCCTGTGAGGGCTGCTGGAGGTATCAGAAGTGCGAATGCTGACATAAGTAACGATAAAGCGGGTGAAAAGCCCGCTCGCCGGAAGACCAAGGGTTCCTGTCCAACGTTAATCGGGGCAGGGTGAGTCGACCCCTAAGGCGAGGCCGAAAGGCGTAGTCGATGGGAAACAGGTTAATATTCCTGTACTTGGTGTTACTGCGAAGGGGGGACGGAGAAGGCTATGTTGGCCGGGCGACGGTTGTCCCGGTTTAAGCGTGAAGGTGTGTGCTCCAGGCAAATCCGGAGTGCTTTAACACTGAGGCGTGATGACGAGGCACCACGGTGCTGAAGCAACAAATGCCCTGCTTCCAGGAAAAGCCTCTAAGCTCCAGGTAACACGAAATCGTACCCCAAACCGACACAGGTGGTCAGGTAGAGAATACCAAGGCGCTTGAGAGAACTCGGGTGAAGGAACTAGGCAAAATGGTGCCGTAACTTCGGGAGAAGGCACGCTGATGCGTAGGTGAAGCGACCTGCTCGTGGAGCTGAAATCAGTCGAAGATACCAGCTGGCTGCAACTGTTTATTAAAAACACAGCACTGTGCAAACACGAAAGTGGACGTATACGGTGTGACGCCTGCCCGGTGCCGGAAGGTTAATTGATGGGGTTATCCGTAAGGAGAAGCTCTTGATCGAAGCCCCGGTAAACGGCGGCCGTAACTATAACGGTCCTAAGGTAGCGAAATTCCTTGTCGGGTAAGTTCCGACCTGCACGAATGGCGTAATGATGGCCAGGCTGTCTCCACCCGAGACTCAGTGAAATTGAACTCGCTGTGAAGATGCAGTGTACCCGCGGCAAGACGGAAAGACCCCGTGAACCTTTACTATAGCTTGACACTGAACATTGAGCCTTGATGTGTAGGATAGGTGGGAGGCTTTGAAGCGTGGACGCCAGTCTGCGTGGAGCCAACCTTGAAATACCACCCTTTAATGTTTGATGTTCTAACGTGGACCCGTAAACCGGGTTGCGGACAGTGTCTGGTGGGTAGTTTGACTGGGGCGGTCTCCTCCTAAAGCGTAACGGAGGAGCACGAAGGTCAGCTAATCCTGGTCGGACATCAGGAGGTTAGTGCAATGGCATAAGCTGGCTTGACTGCGAGCGTGACGGCGCGAGCAGGTGCGAAAGCAGGTCATAGTGATCCGGTGGTTCTGAATGGAAGGGCCATCGCTCAACGGATAAAAGGTACTCCGGGGATAACAGGCTGATACCGCCCAAGAGTTCATATCGACGGCGGTGTTTGGCACCTCGATGTCGGCTCATCACATCCTGGGGCTGAAGTAGGTCCCAAGGGTATGGCTGTTCGCCATTTAAAGTGGTACGCGAGCTGGGTTTAGAACGTCGTGAGACAGTTCGGTCCCTATCTGCCGTGGGCGCTGGAGAACTGAGGGGGGCTGCTCCTAGTACGAGAGGACCGGAGTGGACGCATCACTGGTGTTCGGGTTGTCATGCCAATGGCACTGCCCGGTAGCTAAATGCGGAAGAGATAAGTGCTGAAAGCATCTAAGCACGAAACTTGCCCCGAGATGAGTTCTCCCTGACCCTTAAAGGGTCCTGAAGGAACGTTGAAGACGACGACGTTGATAGGCCGGGTGTGTAAGCGCAGCGATGCGTTGAGCTAACCGGTACTAATGAACCGTGAGGCTTAACCTTACAACGCCGAAGATGTTTTGGCGTGAGAGAGAATTTTTTCAGCGAGATACAGATTAAACCGGTGTGCCGCTGAGGCATGGCGGTGAACAGAATTTGCCTGGCGGCACTAGCGCGGTGGTCCCACCTGACCCCATGCCGAACTCAGAAGTGAAACGCCGTAGCGCCGATGGTAGTGTGGGGTCTCCCCATGCGAGAGTAGGGAACTGCCAGGCATCAAACCAGTGAAGAGGCCATCCGGAAGGATGGCCTCTTTGCGTTCAGATAAAATAAAAGGTCACACGCTCTATGCGCGTAACCAATGAAGAATAAAGCCAGCAATCTGAGCAATATCATTTATATCCAGCACCGGTACATCAAGTTCCAGTGCTACATCGCTGGCTACCGCGATGACATGCTCATCCAGTATAAGCTCTTGCAGATTATGCCCGCTGTCCTGTCGCCAGAGCATAATTTTTGCCACGGACTCATGTTTAAAACCTTCGACCAGAACTAAATCCAGTTTCGTTGCATCCATTCGACCAGCAAGATACGCCAGATCCAGACTGGTTTCATCTGGTGTTTCTGTCATCAGCGCCCAACGCTGCGAACTGGCGACCAAAGTCTGTGCTGCTCCCGCCTTGCGTAGCTCATAGCTATCTTTACCCGGTTTATCGACATCCATATCGTGGTGGGTATGTTTTATTAAGCCGGGACGGATACCATGAGCACAAAGCTCTGGAATTAACTTTTTGAGTAGCGTGGTCTTTCCTGTACCGCTCCATGCGGCAATAGCCAGTAGTGGGATCATAGTTACTCCTGCCAATGAGCCAGGTCTTCCGGGGTATTCACATTAGCGAAAGCGTCTTTAACATCGCTAAAATCCACCGCATGGCCGCCAGCCTCGCGCAGGAATACCATTACCCTGCGTTCACCGCGTGCCAGATATTCCTGTAAAGAGGGCATGATATCGCGATGAATTAGCGCGATAGTTGGATGATCCCGCTCGCCATCGTGGACCCAGACAGCCAAAGCCTGCTGACGGTTTCTCTGTAACCGTATGGCAAGATCTGCCGGTATATGAGGGGTATCGCAGGGACAGAAAAGGAACCATAGCCCAGAATGTTGCTGTATCACTGATAGAATTCCTGCCAGCGGCCCGGGATAATCACGTAGCGTATCGGTCAGCACTGGCAGGCCACTGGCACGATAGATATCGAGGTTTCGATTAGCGCTAATAACCATATCTGTCACCTGTGGCTTCAGTTTTTGCGCTACATGCTCCCAAAGTGGTTGGCCATTAAGTTGCAATAATCCCTTATCATTTCCTCCCATACGTGAGGCTTTCCCTCCCGCCAGAATTACGCCAGTTACCGTATCACTTACTGCCACCAGTATCGCCTCTTTTATTGTGGGTTTGACCCTGCTAACGTGTCTGTACCAAGAGTAAGGAGCAAGAACATGAAATGTAAACGCCTGAACGAAGTTATCGAACTTCTCCAGCCTGCGTGGCAAAAAGAACCCGAGTTAAACTTAATGCAATTCTTGCAGAAACTGGCGCAAGAGTCAGGTTATGAGGGTGAACTGGTCGATTTAAGTGATGACATCCTGATCTATCATCTGAAAATGCGTGACTCAGCGAAAGATGCCGTCATCCCTGGTATTCAGAAGGATTATGAAGAGGATTTTAAAACCGCTCTGCTGCGCGCACGTGGCGTAATTAAAGAGTAAAAGCTTGTAAGCGGCGCCACTGAACGCGCCGCGAAATGGTATCCTGAATTATTCGTCGAATTTTCGGATGCCAGGATGACCCGTAACGCTTTTACTTTCCAGACACTACACCCCGACACCATCATGGATGCGCTATTTGCGCAGGGGATCCGTGTGGATTCTGGCCTTACTGCGCTAAATAGCTACGAAAACCGCGTTTATCAATTTCAGGACGAAGATCGCCGTCGTTATGTGGTGAAATTTTACCGTCCTGAACGCTGGTCGGCCGTGCAGATCCTTGAAGAGCACGAGTTTGCCCTGGATCTTCAGCGCGATGATGTACCGGTCGCCGCACCGCTTGCCTTTAATCACCAGACCCTACTTACTTATCAGGATTTCTATTTTGCTGTCTTCCCAAGCGTTGGCGGTCGGCAATTCGAAGCCGACAATCTGGATCAAATGGAATGGGTTGGCCGCTATCTCGGGCGACTGCATCAAACCGGCAGCAAAAAACGTTTTACTCATCGCCCGGATATTGGTGTTAAAGAGTATTTAATTGAACCCCGCCAGTTATTTGAAACCACCACGCTTATTCCTGCGTCGCTGAAAGAGGCATTTTTGAGCGCTGTTGATAAGCTTATTGATGCTGTTATGGATCAGTGGCACAGCCGTTTCAATCTCCTGCGTCTGCACGGAGACTGTCATGCCGGAAATATTCTCTGGCGTGACGGACCGATGTTTGTTGACTTAGACGATGCGCGTAATGGTCCTGCGGTACAGGATCTATGGATGCTGCTACATGGCGATAAAGCCGAGCAGCGTATGCAACTGGAGATGATCGTCGAAGCATATGAAGAGTTTTGTGAATTTAATCGTGCCGAGCTTGGCCTGATTGAGCCTCTTCGCGCCATGCGTCAGGTGTACTATCTGGCGTGGCTTATTCGTCGCTGGGACGATCCGGCGTTTCCGAAAAACTTTCCATGGCTGCGCAGTGAAGATCACTGGCGCAGGCAAACTTCGATTTTTCTGGATCAGGTGAATGTTCTGCAAGAACCACCTTTAGCATTAACACCAATGTATTAAATGGAGAGAATTAACCATGAAGAAGATCTTTTTGGCGCTGGCAGGAATGATTCTGGCTTTTAGCGCCGTAGCTGCTCAACCTACTGATGGTAAGCAGTTTATTACGCTTGATAAGCCGGTGGCAGGGGAGCCGCAGGTCCTTGAGTTCTTTTCGTTCTATTGCCCGCATTGCTATGACTTTGAACAGGTGTGGCATGTTGCCAGCGCTGTGAAAGAAAAGCTGCCGCAGGGCACCAAAATGACCAAGTACCATGTTGAATTTCTGGGGCCATTGGGTAAAGAAATGACCCAGGCCTGGGCGGTTGCAATGGCGCTTGGTGTGGAAGATAAAATTACTTCCCCGATGTTTGAAGCGGTACAAAAAACGCAGACTGTTCAGTCCGTTGCTGATATCCGCGATGTCTTCATCAGCGCTGGCGTAAAAGGCGAAGAGTATGATGCGGCGTGGAACAGCTTCGTGGTGAAATCACTGGTTGCTCAGCAGGAAAAAGCGGCTGCTGACCTTCAATTGCAGGGCGTTCCGGCCATGTTTGTTAACGGCAAATACCAGGTTAACCAGCAGGGCATGGACGGCAGCAGTCTGGATGCTTTCGTGAAAGACTACGCAGATACTGTAAAATATCTGGTAGAGAAGAAGTAAAAAATAGCGCCGGTCAATGACCGGCGTTTTTATATTGCGCTTTTATCGCGTCTATATGTTCATCTTTGTCGGACCATAATTTATTCAGCCATTGCTGAAAACCGCGTTTAAAATTCTTGTCGTTGACGTAATCGCCATGCAGTTCTTCATTCACCGGCAGCAAATTAATTCGTACGACAATGCGTGTCAGCTTGCCGCTGAGCATATCAAAGAAAGGCGTCTTATCATTTTCCGGGTAGCACAAAGTAACATCCAGCAGCTTATCAAACTGTTCTCCCAGCACGTTCAGCGCCATGGCAATACCGGCCGCTTTTGGTGGCAAAAGATTTTTGAAGGGGGAACGTGTCTGGCGACGTTTTTCCTCGGTAAAGCGCGAGCCTTCCACGAAATTCACAATCGTTGTGGGATGATGGCGAAACTTCTCACACGAGCGCCGTGTGGTTTCCACATCTTTGCCGCGGCGTTCCGGGTGACGGAGCAGATAGCTTCTGGAGTAGCGGCGCATAAATGGCATATCCAGCGCCCAGCAGGCAAGCCCGATAAAGGGTACCCAGGCGAGTTGTTGCTTAAGGAAATATTTATTCATCGGGATATGTTTGCGGAACAGCACGCATAACACCACGATATCTGCCCAGCTATGGTGATTGCAGATCAGCAAATACCAGTTCTTTTTATTCAGCCCTTCCAGCCCTTCAACATCCCATTTTAAATGCGGATTGAGATGCAGCAGCCATGAGAGGCCTACACACCAGCAATACATCATGAAATTACAGAAGGCTGAGATCGCTCTCCACAATACCGGCACTGGAAGCAGCAGCTTGAGTAAGCCGGCGACAATAATTGGCACGGAGCAAAAAATAGTAACCAGTATGGTAAGCAGGACACTCATAAACAGAGTGAATACTGCAAGCAATCTCGACATAGTTAAAGTATTCAGAAAGTTAGCTGCTAAAGCCACACAATAAAGAAGAGTAAGGCGCTGATTTTACCAGAAAACCCAATGCGGGAATGCTTAAACCTTGCTGGTAATACCTGGTGCCTCTGGAATAGAGAATGCCAATTGACTTTTCTTATATCCACATAGAGTAAATTGCCATCAAAAGGCAATAATGATCTTTTGTCTTTGTGTAACTTATTAAATATAAAGTAATTGTGTTTTTTTACGATCGACAGAAGGGCACAAAAATCCAGCCGAACAGAAACTATTCACAAACTTATCCACAGGTTTATTGTGCGAGCGATCCCGACGATCGCGAAATCTTTTCCGGCAAATACCGTGAAAAACTCATGTTTTCTCCCTGTCTGTGGCATCCTTTAGCTATAAATTGATAAACAGGCACGGACATCATGGTTCAGATCCCAGAAAACCCACTTATCCTTGTTGACGGCTCGTCTTACCTCTATCGCGCATATCATGCGTTCCCGCCGCTGACCAACAGCGCCGGAGAGCCCACCGGTGCCATGTACGGCGTGCTGAATATGCTGCGTAGCCTGATCCTGCAATATCAGCCGACTCATGCCGCCGTGGTATTTGATGCGAAGGGAAAAACCTTCCGTGATGAGCTGTTTGAGCATTACAAATCCCATCGTCCTCCGATGCCAGACGATCTGCGTGCGCAAATAGAACCGCTGCACGCCATGGTTAAAGCGATGGGCCTGCCGCTATTGGCGGTTTCTGGCGTGGAAGCGGATGATGTGATCGGCACGCTGGCGCGAGAAGCCGAGAAAATGGGGCGTCCGGTGTTGATCAGTACCGGTGATAAAGATATGGCGCAACTGGTAACGCCGGGTATCACGTTGATCAATACTATGACCAACACCATTCTTGGTCCGGATGAGGTTGTCACCAAATATGGTGTACCACCTGAACTGATCATCGATTTCCTGGCGCTGATGGGTGACTCCTCCGATAACATTCCGGGCGTTCCTGGTGTGGGTGAGAAAACCGCGCAGGCGCTGCTACAGGGGCTGGGTGGTCTGGATACGCTGTATGCTGAATCAGATAAAATTGCCGGATTGACTTTCCGTGGTGCGAAAACCATGGCCGCGAAGCTGGAGCAGAATAAAGAGGTGGCGTACCTCTCTTATCAACTGGCGACCATCAAAACCGATGTCGAACTGGAACTGACGTGTGAGCAACTGGAAGTGCAGCAGCCTGCGGCTCAGGAACTGCTTGGGTTGTTTAAGCAATATGAATTCAAACGCTGGATAACCGACGTCGAAGCCGGTAAATGGTTGCAGGCGAGAGGCGCAAAACCCACAGCGAAACCGCAGGAAACCATTGTGGTGGAAGCGGAAGCTGATATGCCAGCTGCCACACTCTCTGCGGAACAGTACGTCACTATTCTTGACGAAGAGACGTTGCAACAATGGATCGCGAAACTGAAGAGCGCGCCGCTGTTTGCCTTTGATACTGAAACGGACAGCCTCGATAATATCAGTGCTAATCTGGTTGGCCTCTCCTTTGCGATTGAACCCGGCGTCGCCGCTTATGTGCCGGTCGCGCATGATTACCTTGATGCACCTGACCAAATCGCCCGCGATCGTGTGTTAGAGCTGCTCAAACCGCTGCTGGAAGATGAGAATGCCCGCAAGGTAGGGCAAAACCTGAAATACGATCGCGGTGTGCTGGAAAACTACGGCATTGAGCTGCGCGGGATCGCGTTCGACACCATGCTCGAATCCTATACGCTGGATAGCGTTGTCGGTCGCCACGATATGGACAGCCTGTCTGAACGCTGGCTGCAGCATAAAACCATCACCTTCGAAGAGATTGCCGGCAAGGGTAAAAACCAGCTCACTTTTAACCAAATCGATCTGGAGCAGGCGGGGCGCTACGCGGCGGAAGATGCTGATGTCACGCTGCAATTGCATCTGAAGATGTGGCCGGAGTTGCAAAAAAATGCCGGGCCGCTGAATGTATTCCAGAATATCGAAATGCCGCTGGTTCCTGTGCTCTCGCGCATTGAACGTAACGGCGTCAATATTGATCCTGCTGTGTTACATAAGCACTCCGAAGAGCTGACATTGCGTCTGGCTGAGTTGGAGAAAAAAGCGCACGACATTGCAGGTGAGCCATTTAACCTCTCATCAACCAAGCAGCTGCAAACTATTCTGTTTGAAAAACAGGGGATTAAACCGCTGAAGAAAACGCCGGGCGGCGCGCCTTCAACGTCAGAAGAGGTACTGGAAGAGCTGGCGCTGGATTACCCGTTGCCGAAAGTCATTCTGGAATACCGTGGGTTGGCCAAACTCAAGTCAACCTACACCGACAAACTGCCGCTGATGATTAATCCAAAAACCGGGCGCGTACACACCTCGTATCATCAGGCGGTGACGGCAACCGGGCGTTTATCATCTACCGATCCAAACCTGCAAAACATTCCGGTACGTAATGATGAAGGGCGACGTATTCGCCAGGCGTTTATTGCGCCGAAAGATTATGTGATTGTCTCGGCAGACTACTCGCAAATCGAACTGCGAATTATGGCGCATTTATCGCGCGATAAAGGCCTGCTGTCAGCCTTTGCTGAAGGTAAAGATATTCACCGGGCGACCGCTGCCGAAGTCTTCGGCTTGCCGCTGGAAAGCGTAAGCAATGAACAGCGTCGCAGCGCGAAAGCGATCAACTTTGGTTTGATCTACGGAATGAGCGCCTTTGGTTTGTCCCGACAACTTAATATTCCGCGTAAAGAGTCGCAGAAGTACATGGATCTTTACTTTGAGCGTTATCCTGGTGTGCTGGAGTATATGGAGCGCACACGGGCGCAGGCGAAAGATCGCGGTTATGTGGAAACACTGGATGGTCGTCGCCTCTATCTGCCGGACATCAAATCCAGCAATGCTGCCCGACGCGCAGGAGCGGAGCGTGCAGCAATCAACGCCCCGATGCAGGGTACGGCGGCCGATATCATCAAACGGGCAATGATCGCCGTTGATGGCTGGCTGCAAAGCGAAAAACCTCGTGTGCGTATGATCATGCAGGTACACGATGAACTGGTGTTCGAAGCGCATAAAGATGATGTTGATGCAGTGTCGAAAAAGATCCATGAACTGATGGAAAGTAGCACCACGCTTGATGTGCCTTTGCTGGTAGAAGTGGGGAGCGGGCAAAACTGGGATCAAGCGCACTAAGCGTTCGGTGAATAAGGGACTTTTTCTGTAAGTAAGCAACATATCGCCGACAGTTTTGTGACAATCATTAGAATTCCATATGTAAAAAGTGAAAAGAAATTACAAAAAATGCTTTGTCAGGATCCAAAAAGGGAGTAGAGTTATTTGCGTAGGGTACAGAGGTAAGATGTTCTATCTTTCAGACCTTTTACTTCACGTAATCGGATTTGGCTGAATATTTAGCCGCCCCAGTCAGTAATGACTGGGGCGTTTTTTATTGCGCGAAAGAAAAAGCGCGGCGGACGCCGCACCTGGGGTTTATGCGTCGGTTTCTTCAACCGGCGGCAGAGAACTGAACCAGCCGTCCAGCTTTTCACGCAGTTTATCCACGCCCTGTTTTTTCAGTGAAGAGAATGCTTCTACCTGTACTTCACCGTTAAAAGCCAGCACTGCTTCCCGTACCATATTAAGCTGCGTTTTACGCGCGCCGCTGGCCAGTTTGTCCGCTTTGGTCAGCAGCACGAGAACCTGCAAGTTGCTCTCTACTGCCCATGAGATCATCTGTTGATCGAGGTCTTTTAACGGATGGCGAATGTCCATCAGCACCACCAGTCCCTGCAAACACTGGCGTTTTTCCAGATATTCACCCAATGCACGTTGCCATTTGAGTTTCATCTCTTCCGGCACTTCGGCGTAGCCGTAACCCGGCAAATCGACGAGGCGCTTGCCCTCGGCAACTTCAAACAGGTTAATCAGCTGCGTACGTCCGGGGGTTTTTGAGGTGCGCGCCAGGTTTTTCTGTTGAGTTAATGTGTTTAGCGCGCTCGATTTACCTGCATTGGAACGGCCGGCAAAAGCCACTTCAACGCCGGTATCGGCAGGCAAGTGGCGAATATCAGGCGCACTGGTGACAAAATGCGTCTTTTGGTAATTCAGGTTTGTCAAAACGGTCGTCTCCATCATCAAAGCATGCGGCGATTATACCTGAACCGGAACAAAAGGCTGTTTTTCTCGCCAGAAACCTGTCTGGCAGCCGTAAGCCATTACCGCGCCATTTGTAAGATATTGGCTCTTCCAGCTATGCGAACTTTCAGAGAAATTTCAGGTTGATAAATGGATAAGAATATTTTAATCAATAACTTATGTTTGAAGAATAGTCTGAAACTGGCGTTTTAACCCTGTTAATGCTTGTCTGTTTAGCTCAGAAGGGTAAAGTAACCTTCACAAGGCAGGAGGCCTGAAAGGGAAGGAAGACTCAAGGATCGAGGGGTCGGGAGCGCCAGGAGGCGAAGACCACAGGATAACGTCAGGAGATGTTTGCAAGGAAGGGACCTCAACAGGGAACGTTCTTAGCTAAGGGACAAACAGGGTACGTTGACAGCAAACAGGGAACGTAAAGCCCGCTACGGGTTGAAGGTCAAGAAAAAAGGCGACGGTTTACACTGTCGCCTTTTTTCTTTGCTTGCTTTCTGCTAGATTCCGCCGCAATTCTATACTGAAGAAAACGACTTAAGACGACCATTATGAAAAAACCGTCCTCCAATCCGCGCAGCAAAGTGCGCCGTAAAACCCGTGAAGAATTGAATCAGGAAGGCCGCGATCGTAAGCGCGAGAAAAAGCATCGCGGTAATGTCTCTGGCAGCCGTGCGAACGGTGGCGGTGAGTCTTCTGGCACCGGTAAAGGCAAGTTGCAGAAAGACCCGCGCGTTGGCAGCAAAAAACCGATCCCGCTGGGTGTCACCGACACACCGGTCAACAAGCAGCACAAACCTAAGAGCGAGAAACCTATGCTTTCACCGCAGGCTGAGTTGGAGATGCTGGAAACGGATGAGCGCCTGGATGCGCTACTGGAACGTCTTGAAGAGGGTGAAACCCTGAGCGCTGACGATCAAGCGTGGGTTAACGCCAAACTGGACCGCATCGATGAGTTGATGCAGAAACTGGGCCTTTCTTACGATGATGATGAAGACGAAGAAGAAGAGGAAGGCCGGGAAGATATGATGCGCCTGCTGAAAGGCGGCAACTGATCCTTTTCTATGGGCTTTCCCGTCCTGCTTATAACCCTTCCGGTTATATGTTATCTGGTGTGGTTATTCGTTAAACTACAGCGGTTGTCGCAGCGCAGAGTCTGGCTGCGCAACCGGCTTATGACCCGCAACGAGGTCAGGCCGGGCCGCCGGAACCGCCAGCGGCGTCATCGGAAGGAGTAAGCAATGTCAGAGCAAATTATCGACTGGGATCTGGCCCTGATCCAGAAATATAACTATTCCGGGCCGCGCTACACGTCCTATCCCACCGCGCTGGAGTTTTCAGACGCTTACGGTGAAGAGGATTTCCGCCAGGCGGTTGCACGTTATCCTGAGCGTCCGCTGTCGCTGTATGTGCATATTCCGTTTTGCCACAAGCTTTGCTACTTCTGCGGCTGCAATAAAATCGTTACCCGCCAGCAGCATAAGGCCGATCAATATCTCGATGCGCTGGAACAGGAGATCGCCCATCGCGCGCCGCTGTTTCGCGGTCGCCACGTCAGCCAGTTGCATTGGGGCGGCGGTACGCCAACGTACCTCAACAAAACGCAAATCAGCCGCCTGATGGGGCTGCTGCGCAGTCATTTTGATTTCAATACCGACGCAGAGATCTCTATTGAGGTCGATCCTCGTGAAATTGAACTCGACGTGCTTGACCATTTGCGTGCGGAAGGCTTTAACCGCCTGAGTATGGGCGTGCAGGATTTCAACAAAGAGGTGCAAAGGCTGGTCAACCGCGAGCAGGACGAAGAGTTTATCTTTGCGCTGCTCAACCACGCCCGCGAGATTGGTTTTACCTCAACCAATATCGATCTGATTTATGGGTTGCCAAAACAGACGCCGGAAAGCTTCGCCTTTACGCTACAACGTGTTGCAGAGCTTAGCCCGGATCGCCTGAGCGTCTTCAACTATGCGCATCTGCCGACGCTGTTTGCCGCGCAACGCAAAATCAAAGACGCCGATCTGCCTTCGGCGCAGCAGAAGCTCGATATTTTGCAACAAACCATCGTTTCGCTGACCGGCTCCGGTTATCAGTTTATCGGTATGGATCACTTCGCCCGCCCGGATGATGAGCTGGCGATTGCCCAGCGCGACGGCGTTTTGCACCGTAACTTCCAGGGATACACCACGCAAGGCGACAGCGATTTGCTGGGGCTGGGTGTTTCCGCCATCAGCATGATCGGCGACAGCTATGCGCAAAACCAGAAAGAGCTGAAGCTCTACTACCAGCAGGTTGACGAACGTGGCGACGCGTTGTGGCGCGGTATTGCGCTTACCCGCGACGACTGTATTCGCCGCGATGTGATTAAAGGCCTGATTTGTAATTTCCGGCTGGATTTCAGTACAACGGAACGCGTCTGGGATCTTAATTTCCGCGACTATTTTGCTGAAGACTTACGCCTGTTAGCGCCGCTGGTGAACGATGGGCTGGTGGAGATGAATGAGCAGGGGATACAGGTCACGCCGAAAGGGCGTTTGCTGATCCGCAATATCTGTATGTGCTTTGATGCGTATTTGCGCCAGAAAGCGCGTATGCAGCAGTTCTCAAGGGTAATTTAAGTGAAAGCGTTATCAGGCCAGGGCAAAAACCACTGGCCTGAAACGCATAGCGCCTTGCGGCGGCGGCAAGCAAAACTAGCTAAACAGCCCAACCAGCGCGGCGCAAAGAACAGCCGCGATAGCCGTTTGCGGTGTGTGGCTTGCTGATGCGCCAGCTTCGACGCCCGCACTGACCACACTGATAATTGATTCCAGCATCATGAACTCCCCCGTGAACGGGCAAGATCATACTTCACTGCGATAAACAGTAAAGCGCAAAATAGCGTCAATTTGCGGCTGAGATTCATAATTTACATTTCACCCGCTCGTTACTCCATTCCCAGCTCTTTCAACTTGCGTGTCAGAGTATTACGCCCCCAGCCAAGCAAGCGCGCCGCTTCCTGTTTATGCCCCTGAGTATGGCGCAGCGCGGTGGTCAGCAATGTCCGTTCCATCTCCGGTTGCGCTTCAGAAAGCAGGTTTTGATGTCCGGAACGCAATGCCCGATCGGCCCACTGCGCCAGCAGCGTTGCCCAACTGTCAGGCAAACTCTGCGACGGGCTGTCCGGCACCGTGGTTTCAAACAGTTCACTGGGCAGGTCCTGGATCAGCACTTCCTGCCCCGCAGCCATCACCGTTAACCAGCGACAGGTGTTCTCAAGCTGGCGTACGTTACCCGGCCAGGCCAGACGCGTGAGCGCCGCTTCGGTTTCCGGATGCAACTGCTTGGCTTCCACTCCCAGTTCACGTGCCGCTACCTGCAAAAAATGACGCGCAAGGCGAGGAATGTCTTCCCGGCGTTCGCGCAGCGGCGGCAAGTGGACGCGAATAACGTTCAACCGGTGGAACAAGTCCTCACGGAATTTGCCTTCCTGAACGCGCAGCTCCAGATTCTGGTGCGTCGCCGCAATAATGCGCACATCAACCTTTACCGGCGCGTAGCCGCCGACACGATAGAACTGACCATCGGCCAGCACGCGCAACAAACGGGTTTGCACATCCAGCGGCATGTCGCCGATCTCGTCGAGAAACAGCGTCCCGCCATCGGCCTGTTCAAAACGCCCCTGGCGGATCGTGTTCGCACCGGTAAAGGCACCTTTCTCATGGCCAAACAGTTCTGATTCAATCAGATCTTTGGGAATTGCCGCCATATTCAGGGCGATAAACGGCGCTTTCACTCGCGGGCTATGGCGATGCAGCGCATGCGCCACCAGTTCTTTACCGGTCCCTGATTCGCCGTTAATCAGGACGCTAATCGACGAGCGCGACAGGCGACCGATAATGCGAAACACATCCTGCATCGCCGGCGCTTCGCCGATAATATCGGTGGTCGGGCCGCTGGCCTGTATATTGCGCGGCTGCTGCTGTTCCTGATAATGGCTAATCGCGCGTTCAACCAGCGCGACGGCTTCATCGATATCAAAAGGTTTGGGCAGGTAATCAAAAGCCCCTTGCTGATAAGCACTTACCGCCGCATCCAGATCGGAATGCGCGGTCATAATGATGACCGGGAGCATTGGATGGCGCTGTTTGATCTGTTTTAACAGTGCAAGTCCATCCATCCCTGGCATACGAATATCCGAAAGCAGTACATCCGGGGTTTTGGTGGTGAGCGCATCAAGCACTTCATTGGCACTTTCAAACGTTGTACAACTCAAGCCTGCCCCGCTGAGCGCGCGTTCCAGCACCCAACGGATGGAGCTATCGTCATCAACGATCCAGACTATCCCTCGTTGCATAAACACCTCTACTTCCGAATAGGCAGAAATACCGAGAATTCGGTATGACCTGGCCAACTGGTGAATTCAATTTTGCCAGAATGTTGATCAATCAAACTGCGTGCGATAGATAATCCCAGCCCGGTGCCGCCCTCACGCCCGCTCACCATGGGATAGAACAGCGTATCCTGGAGATGCGACGGAATACCTGGGCCGTTATCTTCCACATCTATTCTCGCCGCGAGGCGATAGCGAATTCCGTGCAGCGTTAACTGGAAGGCGGTACGGGTACGCAGAATAATTTCGCCCCCTTCCGGCCCCAGCGCCTGCAGAGCGTTGCGGACGATATTCAGTAAAACCTGTTCAATTTGGTCTGGATCGTGGGCCAACTCCGGTAAACTTGGATCGTAATCGCGAACCAGCGTTACGTTGTCCGGCAGTTCCATCGACACCAGTTTCACCACGCGTTCGGCAACTTTGTGAATGCTTTCGGTAACATGCATTCCCGGCTGCTGCGGCCCTAACAGACGATCCACCAGATTTCGCAGACGGTCGGCCTGCTCAATAATGACTTTGGTGTATTCCATTAGCGCCGGATCGGGCAGCGCTTTGCTAAGCAGTTGCGCCGCACCGCGTAACCCGCCAAGCGGGTTCTTGATTTCATGCGCCAGTCCACGCACCAGATCACGCGCAGCCACCTGTTGGGCGTGCTGCAATTGTTCCTGGCTCAGACGTCGCTGATTATCCATTGGCGCCATTTCCAGCAGGACTAAACCGTCCGGTAAACGTTGCGCCGTCAGCGACAAAATATGTGAGCGACCATCGATCACAAGAGTCACTTCGTTATCGGTAAAACCCTGACCTGCATGCAAACTTTCACGCATCAAATCGATATTCAGTGAAAAGTAGCTCAGCAGTTCAGGCAGCGGTGTGCCGAATAATTTACGCGAACTCTGCGCCAGCAATTGCTGTGCCGCAGGGTTGGCGTAATGCACCGCCAGTTCGTCATCAACCAGTAAGATACTGTTGATCAAAGAATTGAGGATCTGCCCAGCATCGGGCAGCGCGCCACTTGCCATTTAGCAGTCTCCCGGAGATATGCACTAATTTAGTGCAGTATAGCTTTTTATAGGTAAAAAATGCGTCAGAACAGAGTGTTGGTGGAGAAAAAAGCCCATCCAGGGATGGGCTAAAAGTTCCACGGCAACAAAATATCCTAACGTCTTTCACGTTACAGCGGTGTTGGCTGCCCTCATTCACCCGAATCACTTAGTAGACTAAGCTCATCGGGATTCATTCGGTTGCCGCCTTGCTGCAACGCGAAATCCGTTGGATCTTCAGTAATACGATTAAACGCTGTAGTACAGTTCGAACTCTACCGGGTGCGGCGTCATGCGAACGCGGTCGTTCTCTTCCAGACGCAGCGCGATGTAAGCATCGATAGCGTCGTCGGTGAACACGCCACCGGCTGTCAGGAACTCGCGGTCAGCATCCAGCGCGTTGAGCGCTTCTTCCAGAGAGCCTGCAACCTGCGGGATCTCTTTCGCTTCTTCCGGCGGCAGGTCATACAGGTTTTTGTCCATTGCTTCGCCCGGGTGGATTTTGTTTTTAATACCATCCAGACCGGCCATCATCAGTGCTGCGAAGCACAGGTACGGGTTAGCCGCCGGATCCGGGAAGCGCACTTCGATACGACGTGCTTTCGGAGAGGCAACGACCGGAATACGGATAGAAGCAGAACGGTTACGGGCAGAGTAAGCCAGCATTACCGGCGCTTCATAACCCGGGACCAGACGTTTGTAGGAGTTGGTGGTCGGGTTAGACAGGGCGTTGATAGCTTTAGCGTGTTTGATTACGCCGCCGATGTAGTACAGCGCCATTTCAGACAGGCCTGCGTATTTGTCGCCAGAGAACAGGTTAGTGCCGTTCTTGGACAGGGACATGTGGCAGTGCATACCGGAACCGTTATCACCGAACATTGGTTTCGGCATAAAGGTCGCGGTTTTACCGAAGCGGTGAGCAACGTTATGTACCACATATTTGTAGATCTGAATTTCGTCCGCTTTTTTGGTCATGGTGTTGAAGCGGGTAGCCACTTCGTTCTGACCAGCCGTTGCCACTTCGTGGTGGTGAGCTTCAACAACCAGGCCCATTTCTTCCATCACCAGACACATGGTGGAACGCAAATCCTGTGATGAATCAACCGGCGGAACCGGGAAGTAACCGCCTTTAACAGCCGGACGGTGACCTTTGTTACCACCTTCGTATTTGGTGGAGGTGTTCCATGCGCCTTCGATATCATCGATAGCAACGCTGGAACCGGAAATGGAGCTGCCGAAACGAACGTCGTCGAACAGGAAGAATTCCGGCTCAGGCCCAAACAGAACGGTGTCTGCCAGACCGGTAGAACGCAGGTACTCTTCAGCGCGTTTTGCGATGGAACGCGGGTCGCGGTCGTAACCCTGCATGGTGCCTGGTTCGAGGATATCGCAACGGATGATCAGCGTTGTTTCTTCGTAGAACGGGTCAATGACAGCGGTAGTCGCGTCCGGCATCAGCACCATGTCTGATTCGTTGATGCCTTTCCAGCCACCAATCGAAGAACCATCAAACATTTTGCCTTCTTCAAAGAAGTCAGCATTAACCTGATGGGCTGGGATAGTGACGTGCTGTTCTTTACCTTTGGTATCGGTGAAGCGCAGATCAACAAACTTCACTTCGTGCTCATTCAGCATCGTCAAAACGTGTTCAGCGGACATACTTAAACTCTCCCGGATTTGTCATTGTCGTCGTGGTAACGAGGTCTTCAAATACTGCGTGAAACCTGGCGTAGTTGCCGTAAAATAGATAAAGCGAAATCTATGCCAACTTTTAAATGCCCCTCAAAAGGCGTTATTATGCCCGGTATAGTGCAAAAGGGCTGCACCATGATGGTTAAGTTGCACCAATATAGTGCTTTCGTGTGAACATTAAGCACCGTATTGGTGCAATTTTTTGTTGGCGGCCCTTTTAACGCTCCGTGAAAGCGATCACAAAGCAACTCTGCAATACTTGTTTGCGGAGGATGTTTGTGATCCTGTTTTGTCCTTCGATTAATACGTGTACAATAACGCGCTATTTCTAATGCCTGAGGCAAAGTTGTGATCGAAAATCTGCGTAACATCGCCATCATTGCTCACGTTGACCATGGTAAAACAACCCTGGTTGACAAGCTGCTGCAGCAATCCGGTACGTTCGACGAACGTGCTGAAACTCAAGAGCGTGTGATGGACTCCAACGATTTGGAGAAAGAGCGTGGGATTACCATCCTCGCGAAAAACACCGCTATCAAATGGAATGATTACCGTATCAACATCGTTGATACCCCTGGGCACGCCGACTTCGGTGGCGAAGTTGAGCGTGTGATGTCCATGGTCGATTCCGTGCTGCTGGTGGTTGATGCGTTTGACGGCCCGATGCCGCAAACGCGCTTCGTGACCAAAAAAGCATTTGCCCATGGCCTCAAGCCGATTGTGGTAATCAACAAAGTTGACCGTCCTGGCGCGCGTCCGGACTGGGTTGTTGATCAGGTCTTCGATCTGTTCGTTAACCTCGACGCGACCGACGAACAGCTGGACTTCCCGATCGTTTACGCTTCTGCGTTGAACGGTATCGCGGGTATGGACCATGAAGACATGGCTGAAGACATGACCCCGCTGTATCAGGCGATTGTTGACCATGTACCGGCACCGAACGTTGATCTCGACGGGACCCTGCAAATGCAGATCTCCCAGCTCGACTACAACAACTACGTTGGTGTTATCGGTATTGGTCGTATCAAACGCGGTAAAGTGAAGCCGAATCAGCAGGTTACTATCATTGATAGCGAAGGCAAAACCCGCAACGGTAAAGTCGGTAAGGTACTGACCCATCTGGGTCTGGAACGTATCGACAGCGAAATCGCTGAAGCTGGCGATATCATCGCGATCACCGGTCTGGGCGAACTGAACATCTCCGACACCATCTGCGACCCGCAGAATGTGGAAGCGCTGCCGGCGCTGTCTGTTGATGAGCCGACCGTAACTATGTTCTTCAACGTCAACACCTCTCCGTTCTGTGGTAAAGAAGGTAAGTACGTGACTTCACGTCAGATCCTTGACCGCCTGAACAAAGAGCTGGTGCATAACGTTGCGCTGCGCGTTGAAGAAACCGAAGACGCTGATGCATTCCGCGTTTCCGGTCGTGGTGAGCTGCACCTGTCTGTTCTGATCGAGAACATGCGTCGTGAAGGTTTCGAGATGGCGGTTTCCCGTCCGAAGGTTATCTTCCGTGAAATCGACGGCCGCCGTCAGGAACCGTTTGAAAACGTGACGCTGGACGTTGAAGAGCAGCACCAGGGTTCTGTCATGCAGGCGCTGGGCGAGCGTAAAGGCGACCTGAAAAACATGAATCCGGATGGCAAAGGTCGCGTACGTCTTGACTACGTGATCCCAAGCCGTGGCCTGATCGGCTTCCGCTCTGAGTTCATGACCATGACTTCCGGTACCGGTCTGCTGTACTCCACCTTCAGCCACTATGACGATGTTCGTCCGGGTGAAGTTGGTCAGCGTAACAACGGCGTACTGATCTCCAACGGTCAGGGTAAAGCGGTAGCGTTCGCGCTGTTCGGTTTGCAGGATCGCGGTAAGTTGTTCCTTGGTCACGGTGCGGAAGTTTATGAAGGCCAGATCATCGGTATTCATAGCCGTTCTAACGACCTGACGGTAAACTGCCTGACCGGTAAGAAACTGACCAACATGCGTGCGTCCGGTACGGACGAAGCAACGGTTCTGGTTCCGCCGGTTAAGATGACCCTGGAGCAGGCTCTGGAGTTTATCGATGACGACGAACTGGTAGAAGTGACCCCGCTGTCTATCCGTATTCGTAAACGTCACCTGACGGAAAACGATCGTAAACGCGCAATGCGCGGTGCAAAAGAAGAGTAATTTCTCCTCTTTTCCGTGAAAAAGCCGCTGATATTCAGCGGCTTTTTTTATGCCCGCATGTGAGACGGTAAACTATTCAATTTCACACTTTACCGCTACAGTTAACTCTCCACGGCTGGCAAGGAGAGAGAAATGCTCTATATCTTTGATTTAGGTAATGTGATTGTCGATATCGACTTTAATCGGGTGCTGGGTGCCTGGAGTGATTTCAGCCGTGTGCCGCTGGCGAATTTGAAACAGAGTTTCACCATGGGCGAGGCTTTTCATCAGCATGAGCGCGGAGAGATCAGCGACGAGGATTTTGCCAAAGCGCTGTGTGAAGAGATGGAAATGCCGCTGAGCTACGAGCAATTTTCTACCGGCTGGCAGGCGGTGTTTGTCGCTCTGCGTAGCGATGTTATCGACATCATGCACAAGTTGCGCGCGCAGGGGCATCGCGTGGTGGTTCTGTCGAATACCAACCGCCTGCATACCACTTACTGGCCGGAGCAGTATCCCGAAATCCAGGCTGCTGCCGATCATATCTATCTTTCCCAGGAAATGGGGATGCGTAAGCCCGAAGCGCGCATTTATCAGCAAGTATTATCACTTGAAGGCTTTTCTGCCGACGATGCCATCTTTTTCGATGACAATGCTGACAATATCGCTGGCGCAGAGCAACTGGGTATCACCAGTATTCTGGTAACGGGCAAAACGACGATCCCCGATTATTTCGCGAAGCAGTTATGCTAAAAAACGTTCGGCAGCATGCCAGACATCGCGCGCGCGTATTGTGGTCATGGTTAAAACTACTCTGGCAGCGCATCGATGAAGATCATATGACGACGCTGGCGGGGAATCTCGCTTACGTCTCGTTGCTCTCGCTGGTGCCGCTGATCGCCGTGATATTCGCGCTGTTTGCTGCATTTCCAATGTTTTCTGAAATCAGCATTCAGCTACGTCATTTTGTGTTTGCCAATTTTATTCCGGCAACCGGCGATGTCATTCAGAACTATATTGAGCAGTTTGTGGCGAACTCCACCAAAATGACCGCTGTCGGTGCGTGCGGGCTGATCGTCACATCACTGCTGTTGATGTACTCCATTGATACGGCGCTGAACACTATCTGGCGCAGCACGCGGGTTCGCCCGCATGTTTACTCATTTGCGGTGTACTGGATGATCCTCACGCTTGGGCCACTACTGGCAGGTGCCAGCCTTGCCATTAGTTCCTATTTGCTGTCACTGCGCTGGGCCAGTGAACTGAACAGCGTGATTGATGATGTGCTGCGGATTTTCCCGCTGATTTTATCCTGGCTCTCTTTCTGGCTGCTTTACAGCATTGTACCCACGACGCGGGTGCCTAACCGCGACGCCATTATCGGCGCCTTTGTCGCGGCACTGTTGTTCGAGTTGGGCAAGAAAGTGTTTGGCCTCTATATCACCATGTTCCCTTCCTACCAGCTTATTTATGGCGTGCTGGCTGTCATCCCGATTTTGTTCCTCTGGGTCTACTGGACCTGGTGTATCGTCTTGCTAGGTGCAGAAATAACTGTCACTCTCGGTGAATACCGAAAACTCAAAATAGCCGCACAGCAAGAAGAAGCAGACCAACCATGATTGCATTAATCCAACGTGTTTCCCGCGCAAGCGTTAGCGTGGCGGGCGAGGTGACGGGCGAAATTGGTCCGGGACTTTTAGTGTTGTTAGGGGTCGAAAGGGAAGACGATGAACAAAAAGCGAACCGCCTGTGCGAGCGAGTGCTGGGGTATCGCATTTTTAGCGACGCTGAAGGAAAAATGAATCTTAACGTCCAGCAGGCAGGTGGGAGCGTGCTGGTGGTGTCGCAATTTACGCTGGCGGCGGACACTGAACGCGGAATGCGTCCTGGGTTTTCCAGAGGCGCCGCGCCGGATAAAGCGGAAGCGCTGTATAACTACTTTGTCGAACGTTGCCGCAGCCAGCAGATGGAAACGCAAACCGGGCGATTCGCTGCCGATATGCAGGTTTCGCTGGTCAACGATGGTCCTGTCACATTCTGGTTGCAGATATGAGCCAGCTTGCGGCGTGGCCCAGAGCCACAAGAGAGAACACCGCTATGTATCACCTCCGCGTACCGCAGACTGAAGAAGAGTTAGAGCGTTATTACCAGTTCCGCTGGGAAATGCTGCGCAAACCCCTGCATCAGCCAAAAGGTTCCGAACGCGATGCATGGGATGCAATGGCGCATCACCAGATGGTGGTTGATGAAGAGGGCAATATGGTGGCGGTCGGCAGGCTGTATATCAACGCCGACAATGAAGCCTCAATTCGTTTTATGGCCGTGCACCCTTCTGTGCAGGATAAAGGGCTGGGCACGTTGATGGCGATGACGCTGGAATCCGTTGCCCGTCAGGAAGGGGTGAAGCGGGTGACCTGTAGCGCCCGCGAAGATGCCGTAGAGTTTTTTGCCAAGCTCGGGTTTATCAATGAAGGGGAGATCACCGCGCCGCAAACCACGCCGGTGCGCCATTTTTTGATGATCAAACCCGTGGCCACGCTGGACGATATTCTGCATCGCGGCGACTGGTGCGGACAGCTGCAACAAGCCTGGTACGAGCATATTCCGCTGAGCGAAAAGATGGGCGTGCGTATTCAGCAGTACACCGGGCAGAAATTTATCACTACCATGCCGGAGACCGGCAACCAGAACCCGCACCATACGCTGTTTGCCGGCAGCCTTTTTTCGCTGGCGACGTTGACTGGCTGGGGGTTGATCTGGCTGATGCTGCGCGAACGACATCTTGGCGGCACCATTATTCTGGCCGATGCACACATTCGATACAGCACGCCAATTACGGGCAAACCCAGCGCGATTGCCGATCTCGGTTCGTTAAGCGGCGATCTCGATCGCCTGGCGCGCGGGCGTAAAGCGCGCGTGCAGCTTCAGGTTGAGCTGTTTGGCGAGGGCAAGCAGGGTGCGATTTTCGAAGGGATTTACATCGTACTGCCCGCGAAACCTTTTGGCCCTTATGAAGAGGGCGGCAACGAAGAAGAGTAACCGACCGCGCGCTTGTTGACGCAGGCGCGCAGCCTTATTGCTGCTCTTCACTGCGCAAAGAAAAACCACGCGGTGGTGATGCGCCCATCCTGCACTTCATAAACCGCCATATTTTCGATGACCGATTCGCCAATGCCGTAGATTTTTTCGTGATCGAACACCTTATTGCCCATCACCGTACGCGAGAGCAGCTCTGCGCGGAGCGCCGGGTTATTAAAACGGTGCCCGGCATAGAACTCGCGTAAGGCTTCCCGCCCTTGCAGCGATGGCGCTGTGGAGGGCAAACGGTAGGCGGTGAAATCTTCACTAAAGCATGCGACGAACGCTTCAATATCATGGTCATTGTACGCGGCGAACTGCTGTTCTACGGGGCTTACGACAGACATCGGCTCTCCTTTGGGTTTTATGCTCTGGCCACGCGTGCGGCCACGTCTTGTATGGCATCACGGGCGCTCTGGCTGATACCGGCAAGCTGGAAGAAGCCGTGAATAACGCCGAGGTAGCGGGAACAGGTACAGGTTACGCCCTGGTCCGTCATATGCTGGTATAACGCTTCCCCTTCATCGCACAGCGGATCGAACTCTGCCGTAATAATGTGTACCGGAGGCAGACCTGCGAAATCATCGCGCCACAGCGGGCTGACATCCGACAGCAGGCGGTCTGTATCGCCAAGATACATTTCGTAGCCTGACAGCAGCGCATCACGGGTTATGACGTAATCAGAACCGTTAAAGGTATAGCTGTCGAAGTAGGCCGTGGCATCCAGCATTGGGTAGATCAACACCAGTTGCGCGGGTTGCCAGACTGCCGCTGCCTTCAATCGTAGCGCTGTGACCAGCGCCAGATGGCCGCCTGCGCTGTCGCCCGCTAGCGTAATTCGTTGCGGATCAACGTTGAGACGTTCGGCATTTTTCCATATCACCTCTGCACCCTGTAGCGCATCATCGTGCGCAGCAGGCCAGCGATGTTCCGGCGCCAGCCGATACTGCACGGCAATCACCCGACAGCCGCTGTACCACGCTAACTGACGCAACTGTTTATCATGAGTGGCAAACCCGCCGCTGATAAAGCAGCCGCCGTGGTAATAGATCAGCGCAGGCAGTTTACCGTTGGCCTCCAGCGGCGAGAACACGCGCAGCGTCACGCCTTCAAGTGTGACGTCTTCAACCCGAACGCGGGTTTCTGTTTCCCTGGCAAGCGACGCGCTGGCGATATAACCCGCGCGCCGTTCATCAATACTTCTGGCGCGCGCCGAGGGGCGCCCGGCGGCGATAAAGTCGCTCACCAACCCGGCAATGCCTTTTTCCAGTGCCATTCCGCTCACCTATATCTGTATAAATATCCAGTTTTATAGCCTGGTTTTTATGAAATGGGAACGGCTGATTTTGTGGAAAGCACAAATTTGGAAGGCTGCTCGTAAAGCCGGTTTATAACTTTTGAACCCGCTTGTTTTTGCCGAAAGTGGCGGTATGGTGTGCTGCAAAATGTACTGAAATCATTAACGTTGCGACAGATTTCGGTGAGGAGGGCTAAATTGGGCAGGAACAGAATAGCAAGACTGATATGGAAACAATGGCAGGCCGGGTAAGCACAGCTTACCGCGACCTGTCAGGATTATTCCCCTTCGCCCGGGAAGAGGAACGGGTTGATGGAGCTACGGGCGAAACCTTCCTGCTCCATGCGGGCATCAAGCACCAGCGAAGCTAAGTCATCGGCCACCGGTTCGACGTTCGGGTCTTTTTCCTGGTACAGGATCTTCAGGTAAGTGCCGCAGTCGCCGCAACTTTCGGCTTTAATGGCTGCCTGCTCATTATCCAGCGACCAGTAGTGCAGATCGCGGGTCTGCTCGCAGTTGCTACATTTGACGCGCACCACGTGCCATTCGGTTTCGCACAGATTGCAGTGCAGGTAACGCAGCCCCTGCGTTGTGCCGATATGTACCACGCTGGAAACCGGCATGGCGCCGCAAACCGGGCAGAACTGGCGCTGTTCACCATATTCAGCACGGGCTTTTCCTGGGATCAGGCTGGCCATTTGCGCCCAGTAGAGCGACAGCGCGGCCCAGATAAACGGCGATTTATCGCTGCTCACAGCGGCGAAGTCAGCAGCAAACAGCGCGCTGGCCATTGCTTCCAGTTCCTGCGCGGAGGCCTTTTCCAGGTTCTCAATGACCGCCAGCGCCGGGCCGCTCATCTCCGGCTTCAGCTCGGCGATGAGCGAATGCAGCAGTTTGTGCCAGTGTGTATCACGCGGCAGCACGTGAATATCGAGCGGCGGTTTACCCTGTTCAGCGGCTTCTTTAATGCGCGCTGTCAGGTCGATTTGCAAGGGGTGGTCGTAAAGCACCACTTCCTGGGCATGGGCGATAAGCGCAGCAAAACGCAGGTAATCACCCAGCGGGTTACTCTCTGCAAGTTCGCGCAGACGCTCTGCGCGGCGGTTGTAGAGATTTTTCAGTCTGGGGAATAATAACGGCGGAATAACTTCCGCCGTGCGTTTATCGCTCTTCTCCAGCTCATCTTGCGGGATTATGCGAATACTCATTCAGTCGATTTTTCCGTTGTCTTGCGAACTTCCCGGTACCAGCGCGGGTGATGTTTCTTCGCCCACGAGCTGGTGACCCAGCCTTCCACCATTGCGGTTATGGTGCCTTTAACCCACAGGGCGGCGTAAATATGCACCATAATAACCACAATTAACGCGACTGCGGCAAATGAATGCACCATCAGCGCTAATCGGATTAGCGGAATAGGGAACGCTGGCGCGAAGTAAGGGCGCCAGATAACCACGCCGCTTACCAGTAGCAACACCAGGAAAATAATCGCCGCCCAGAACACGCATTTCTGACCGAAGTTATATCGCCCGGTGTCGCCCACTTCCTCATTGACGACAATCTTACGAATATTCTTCGCCCAAAAGATATCATCCCTGGTGATGAGGTTATGGTGCCAGTAGCGGAAAAACATGATGATAAACGACGCAAACATCACCACACCGACGAACGGATGGAGAATGCGCGCCAGCTGCGGCGTACCGAGAATCCCCATTAACCAGTTGAAGGAGGGGAAGAAAAACCCCAGCCCGCTCACCGCCGCCAGCACGAAGCAGAAGGCGGTGACCCAGTGGTTAATGCGCTCCGGTGCCGTGTAGCGCACGATGGTGTCACGTTTTTTCATTTGCGCACCTCGTCTTTCTCTTCATGCAGGTTATCGTCTTCCTCTTCTGCACGGTTCGGACCGACACCGACATAGTGGAAGATGCTGGCCGCGAAGGTCGCTGCAAAGCCGACCGCCGCAAGCGGTTTCCAGATGCCTTTCCAGAACTTCACGGTTGCACTGATCTGCGGGTTTTCCGGCAGGTCGTGATACAGATTCGGCTTGTCGGCGTGATGCAGCACGTACATTACATGTGTTCCGCCAACGCCCGCCGGATCGTACAGCCCGGCGTTATCGTAACCGCGGGTTTTCAGCTCCGCGACGCGTTCGCCAGCGAGGGTTTTCATATCCTCTTTGGAGCCAAAGTGGATAGCGCCGGTCGGGCAGGTTTTCACGCATGCCGGTTCCTGGCCCACGGTGACACGGTCAACGCACAGCGTACATTTGTAGACGCGGTTGTCTTCCGGGTTCAGACGCGGCACATCGAACGGGCAGCCCGCGATGCAGTAACCGCAGCCGATGCACTGCTCAGACTGGAAGTCGACAATGCCGTTGGCATACTGAATGATAGCTCCTTCTGACGGACATGCTTTCAGACAACCAGGATCGGCGCAGTGCATGCAGCCATCTTTACGGATCAGCCACTCCAGTTTGTCGTTCTGCTCCACTTCCGAGAAGCGCATAACCGTCCAGGATTTCGCGGTCAGATCCGCCGGGTTGTCATACACCCCGACGTTATGCCCCACTTCATCACGGATGTCGTTCCACTCGGAACAGGCCACCTGACAGGCTTTACAGCCAATACAGGTGGTGACGTCGATAAGTTTCGCCACTTCCTGCTGGTGATCCCGCGCCTGTGGCGCGGGCGTGAAGCCGTTAGTTGCGGAACGACGGATGATGTCTTGCGATTGATAAGCCATAAGTCGTCTCCGTTACACCTTTTCCACATTCACCAGGAACGCCTTGAACTCCGGCGTTTGGGTGTTCGCATCGCCAACGAACGGCGTTAACGTATTGGCGATAAAACCTTTCTTCGCCACACCTTCGTAACCCCAGTGAATAGGAATACCGATGGTATCGACATCTTTGCCGTTCACTTTCAGCGTGCGGATACGCTTGGTCACCACCGCTTTGGCTTTGATATAGCCACGGTTGGAGGAGACACGAACCGTATCACCCTGAACGATGCCCAGCTTGCCCGCCAGCTTCTCACCGATCTCCACAAACTGTTCTGGCTGCGCGATAGCGTTAAGCAGCGCGTGCTTGGTCCAGTAGTGGAAGTGCTCGGTCAGACGGTAAGTGGTGCCGACATAAGGGAATTTATCCGCTTTACCCATGGCTTCCATATCGTCTTTAAAGACGCGGGCTGCCGGGTTGGATACGACGTTCGGGTGCAGCGGGTTCGTGCCCAGCGGCGTTTCAAACGGCTCGTAGTGTTCCGGGAACGGCCCTTCCGCCATCTTATCAATAGCAAACAGGCGACCCATCCCTTCCGGCTGCATGATAAACGGCCCGACATCGCTGCCTGGCGCGGCAGCGCTGTAGTCCGGAATATCCACGCCGCCCCACTTCGCGCCGTCCCACTTCAGCAACTGACGCTTCGGATCCCACGGTTTACCCTGCGGATCGGCAGAAGCACGGTTGTAAAGAATGCGGCGGTTAAGCGGCCATGCCCACGCCCAGCCCAGCGTATTGCCAAGGCCTGACGGATCGGCGTTATCGCGACGTGCCATCTGGTTGCCATCCGGCGTCCAGCTACCGGCGAAGATCCAGCAACCGCTGGAGGTAGTGCCGTCATCGCGCAGTTGAGCAAACGAGCTAAGCTGCTGGCCTTTTTTGACGATTACCGCGCCCGTCGCCGGATCGATAATGTCTGCCAGTGCTTTACCGTTGCTCTCCATCGCCACTTCTTCCGATGCCGGTTCATGCGGGGTGGAGTAGTTCCAGGTCATATTCAGCACCGGTTCCGGGCACGCGCCACCCTCTTCGGCATACATCTTACGCAGGCGCGTAAAGATACCGGCGAGGATCTCGCCATCGGTCACAGCTTCACCCGGGCCGTCAGCGCCTTTCCAGTGCCATTGCAGCCAGCGGCCGGAGTTCACGATCGAGCCGTTCTCTTCGGCGAAGCAGGTTGAAGGCAGACGGAACACTTCGGTCTGGATTTTCACCGGATCGACATCGTTCGACTCGCCGTGGTTTTGCCAGAAAGTCGAGGTTTCGGTGTTCAGCGGATCGATGGTCACCAGGAATTTCAGTTTCGACAGCGATGCCACAACCTTGTTCTTGTTCGGGAACGAGGCCACCGGGTTAAAGCCCTGGCACAGATAGCCGTTTACCTGGCCTTTGTACATCATGTCGAAGTACTGCAGAACGTCGTAACCTTTGTCCCACTTCGGCAACCAGTCAAAGCCCCAGCTATTTTCCGCCGTGGCTTTGTCGCCAAAGAAGGCTTTCATCATCGAAACGAAGAATTTCGGGTAGTTACCCCAGTAGTTTACCTGGCCTTCAAGCAGCGGTTTCGGCGTGTTAGTGGCAAGATAGGTCTGGAGATCGGACTGTTTCTCACTCGGCAGCGTCATATAGCCCGGCAGGCTTTGTGACAGCAAACCAAGGTCCGTCAGTCCCTGAATGTTGGAGTGACCGCGCAGGGCGTTTACGCCGCCACCAGCCATCCCCATGTTCCCCAGCAGCAGCTGGATCATCGCCATGGTGCGAATGTTTTGCGCACCGACAGAGTGCTGCGTCCAGCCCAGCGCATAGAGGAACGAGGCCGTTTTATCATGCACACTGGTTTCGGCGATGTATTCGCACACCTTCAGGAAATCCGCTTTTGGCGTCCCGCAGATGTTTTCAACCACGTCCGGCGTATAGCGAGAAACGTGCTGTTTCAGCAGGTTCCATACGCAGCGCGGATGGGTGAGCGTGGTATCGCGTTTGGCGAAACCTTTCTCATCCAGTTCGTAGTTCCAGCTGGTTTTGTCGTATTTACGTTTATCCGCGTCATAGCCGGTAAACAGGCCATCTTCGAAACCATAATCTTCCCGCACGATCAGGCTGGCGTTGGTATAGGCTTCGGTATATTCGCGGTTATATTTTTCGTTGGTCATCAGGTACAGCAACACGCCTGACAGGAAGGCAATGTCAGTACCGGAACGAATCGGCGTATAGAAATCCGCAACAGAGGCGGTACGCGTAAAGCGCGGATCGATAACAATCAGCTTCGCGCCATTATGGATCTTGGCTTCCATCGCCCAGCGGAATCCCACCGGATGTGCTTCAGCCGCGTTCCCACCCATCACAATGATAAGGTTGGCGTTCTTCATGTCGACCCAGTGGTTGGTCATCGCACCGCGACCAAATGTTGGAGCAAGACTTGCTACCGTTGGTCCGTGTCAGACACGCGCCTGGTTGTCGACGGCTAACATGCCGAGTGCGCGGGTGAATTTTTGCGTTAAATAGCCAGTTTCATTGCTGGACGCGGATGCGCACAGCATCCCGGTGCTCAGCCAGCGGTTGACGGTGGTGCCTGCGGCATTTTGCGCGATAAAATTGGCGTCGCGGTCGGCTTTAATCAGCTTCGCGATGCGGTCAAACGCATCATCCCACGTGATGCGCTGCCATTTATCAGAGCCTGGCGCACGGTATTCCGGGTATTTCAGGCGGCTTTCCGAGTGGATGAAATCCACCAGACCTGCGCCTTTCGGGCACAACGCGCCACGGTTTACCGGATGATCCGGGTCACCCTCGATATGAAAGATTGACGCTTTGGCGTTCTTGGCACCGTCGCCGAGGCTGTACATCAACAGCCCACAGCCGACGGAACAATATGTGCAGGTATTACGGGTTTCACGGGTGCGCAGCAGCTTATACTGCCGTGTTTCCGCAAGTGCGATATTGGGGGCAAAGCCCAATGCCGCAGCCGTTGTTCCTGCCATACCGCCAGCGCAGATCTTAAAGAACTGCCTTCTGCTGACCTGCATGGTTTGCTCCTGGTTCGACATTACTCTTATCGTTTTTTCTTTGCGGTGGTTTTCGCAAAGGTTCAGAATTGCTGGTAATCCCTCATCCTGGGGGGATTAGCAACGAAGATTACTACAATATAGGTAGGTCAATTCTGTCGTAAGTCCTCAGAATCGCTGCTATTCCCTCTTTTCCCCAAGGGATATACGCGAAGAATACCATATTGTTGGTACGCTTGTTTGATAACGGTTAAGACAAAGTGAACGATTTGCACCCTAAAAAGCACGAAAATGCAACATCCGTCACGGGGGCCCGCGAGGTTTCCCTGTGGAAACGCGCCGATTTACAGCAGACGCAGCCGGATATGCTGGCGGAAGAAGTTCCTGTCGCGCTGGTCTACAACGGCATCTCCCATGTGGTGATGATGGCCTCGCCAAAAGATCTCGAATGGTTCGCGATTGGCTTCTCCTTATCCGAAGGGATTATCGAAAACCCGGCGGAAATTTACGGCATGGATGTGGTGCCTTCATGTAACGGTCTCGAAGTGCAAATCGAACTCTCCAGCCGCCGTTTTATGGGGTTAAAAGAGCGGCGGCGCGCGCTGGCCGGGCGAACCGGCTGTGGCGTGTGCGGTGTGGAGCAGCTCAACGATATCGGCAAGCCGATAGCGCCGCTGCCGTTCACGCAGCGCTTTGATTTGGCGTTACTGGATAACGCACTGGCGCATTTAACCGATTTTCAGCCGGTCGGGCAGTTAACCGGTTGTACGCATGCTGCCGCGTGGATGTTGCCATCCGGCGAACTGACGGGCGGCCATGAAGATGTCGGACGTCATGTAGCGCTGGATAAGCTGCTTGGTCATCGCGCGCGTGAAGGTGAAGCGTGGGAGCAAGGAGCGGTGCTGGTGTCCAGCCGCGCCAGCTATGAAATGGTGCAAAAATCGGCGATGTGCGGCGTAGAAATTCTGTTTGCGGTATCGGCGGCGACAACGCTGGCCGTGGAAGTGGCGGAACGCTGCAACCTGACGCTGGTCGGTTTTTGTAAGCCGGGCAGGGCGACGATCTATACCCATCCACAGCGGTTAATTGTTAATCAGTAATTTTGAATGATGAGAACAAATCCTTCCGCTTTTTGTTGTGAGTGAACAGGTCTAGTATTTATTTCATCGAGGCACGGTGCCTCACTCCAACAAATTAACGTAAGGGTTTATATCATGAAAAGCATCAAAACTTTTGTCGCTGTTATCGCTCTGTCTGCTTCTTTCGGTTCTTTCGCTGCCCAGTCTGTAAGCGTAACTGACACCACTCTCAGCGGTGCAGAAGCACAAATCGCCGCTCAGGCTCAGCAGGCAGGCGCTTCTTCTTACCACATCACCGAAGCGTACAACGGCAACCAGGTTCATATGACTGCCGAACTGACCAAATAAATTGCAATATTGTCGAAAGAGCGCCTGCGGGCGCTTTTTTTTTAATGCATTCCCGCCAGGCGCAACAGCGCCGTCACCACGGCCGCCGAGATGATCACCACAATGAGCGGCATCTTTCGCCAGGCCAGGAAAAGGGCAAACACCACGCCCAGCACACGTGCCATTCCGGCAAAATGATCCCCTTCGTAGAGCATGGCAGCCAGCGCGACCGCGAATAACAACGTCGTTGCTGCGTCGGAAAGTAGTGCCTGTGAGTGCTCTGAGAGCGCCAGCCTGCTGCCGAGTTTTGCGCCGCCGAAGCGCATCAAATAAGTGCCAACGGAAAGAACCGCGATGCCGCCGATAATTAAGGAAACGCTGACCATTATTTCTTCCTCGTCAGTAAACCCAGTAAAGAGAGCAGAACCGGTAAGCCAACCGGGGCGAAGGGAACGGTTGCCAGTGATAACAGCGCACCGCTGGAAGCGCGGATCAGCGTGGTGCGTTTTTTCAGCGCCGGTAACACCAGCGCCAGCAGGATCGCCGGGAATACTGCGTCGAGCCCGATGGTTTCCGGTGCCGGTAACAGCGTACCGACCGCCGCGCCAACCAGCACACCCGCAGGCCACAGCAGCGCGACGCCCAATCCGCACAACCAGTAAGCGGCTTTACGCTGTTCCGGCGTAGGCTGCGACAAACCGAACACCACGCTTTCGTCATTCATAATGTGGCAGCCGAGAAAACCCGCCGCCCGCTGACCGACCAGTTCACGCACCGTGACGCCAAAAGGTATGTGTCGGGCATTAACCAGTAAGCCAGCAATGGCGGCTGCCAGTGGATTACCACCGCTGGCAACAATGCCGATGAACATAAACTCGCTGGCACCCGCCAGTACCAGCGTGGAGAGCGCAAGCGGTACCCACAAGGGAAAGCCGTACGCCATGGCCAGCGATCCGTAGGAGACGCCGACGACGCCGACCGCCAGGCAAACAAGGAATATTGCTTTGATGGTATCGCCTTTTAGCGATGCGAAGTGTTGTGTAAACATCTCATTTTAGCCATATCGAACGTTTATCCATTATAATGAACACATCTGAATCGTTTTTCAATAAGAACGATTCGTTCGATTAAATGAACGTTTGGGGTCGTGTATGACACAACCAATTAGCATCATAGCCAAAAGTCTGGTGCGCGAGCGTCAGCGAACCGGCCTTTCGCTGGCAGAAATTGCCCGCCGCGCCGGGATCGCCAAATCCACGCTGTCTCAACTGGAAGCCGGGAATGGCAATCCCAGCCTGGAAACCTTGTGGGCGTTGTGCGTGGCGCTGGATATCCCCTTTGCCCGCCTGCTGGAACCGCAAAGCCCGAAAACACAGGTGATTCGCCGCGGTGAAGGCACCAAAGTGATTGCTGAACAGGCTAATTATCAGGCGATTTTACTGGCTGCCTGCCCGCCAGGCGCGCGGCGCGATATCTACCTGCTGCTGACGCAGCCGGGCGCGGACCGTATTTCGCATCCTCATCCGCAGGGTTCTGTCGAGCATATTATCGTGACGCAGGGGCGCGCGCTGGTGGGGCTAACCGAAGCGCCAGAGGAGTTAGGTGAAGGGGATTACATCTGCTACCCGGCGGATCAGGAGCATATTTTTAAAGCGCTGGAACCTGATACACAGGCTATTTTAGTGGCAGAGCAGAGTTAATTATATATTCTGATCCTAAAGGATTTCTTATATAGGGAAGGAGATGTACGCATTAATGCTACCAATCCTTCCTGTTCTTAATAATCTATTTCTGGCATGTTTTTGTGGGCGCGTGACAACGTCTTTTAATATAGATGTATTCCTAATATTTTATTCTATATTTTTGTTTTTATGCGGATGCGCATACACCTCTTACCACTTTAACTCTTTGTTGTAATGATGTTTTTGTTTTTAAATTGTTATTGATGTGAATAATATTTCTTGTTTTATTTTCTGAGTGGATGCTAATTCAATTATTGTTTTAATTTTGCTTTTTTATCTGCATTTACAGCATATGGTTGCAGGTGTATTTTTGTTTTCGGATTTAAGACGTTTACCGCCTGGTAAATCATCTTGATATGGAATGTCAATTTTGAATTAAGGTTTTTTATGAATCGTATGAAAGCTATTTGTGCGGCAACCGCTATTTTTGCTTTTGGTGTAAGTACTGCTTCTTTTGCTGCAATGTCAAATAATACTGTGCGTTTTATGGGTGAAGTAAGTGAACAAACCTGTAATATTACTGTAAATGGTAGCAGCTCTGCTCCGGTTATTCTTCTGCCGACCGCTGCAAAAGCGCAATTGGCTAATGCAGGTGATACTACCGGTGAAACTCCATTCACTGTAATGCTGTCTGGTTGTGGAGCGCAAACCTCTAACGCAAGCGTTCTTTTTGTTGCTAATGATGTTGATGGTATGAATTTGAAAAATACCGCGACAACTTCTCCGGCATCAAATGTTGCGATCCAATTAATGGAAGGCACTACCGCACTGGATTTTGTGGGGAATAAAGCCCAGACCGCCTCCCAGTCTGTTGGTGGCGCGAATACCAGCGCAACCTACGACCTGACTGCGCGTTATTTTGCAACCGGTGTATCTACGGCGGGTACTGTAGAAGCGCAGGTGCAGTTTGCCGTAACTTACATGTAACACCCTCTAAGGCGCTGCTTCATGCAGCGCTTTTTATGGAGTTAAAATGAGCATGTCAAAACATAAATTATTCTCTGCTTTTTTCTCTGTCTTCCTGTTCTCTTCAGTTATTGGCAATGCTTCTGCCAGCGTGACGATGCTCGGAACTCGTATTATTTACGAAGCAGATATTAAAGAAAAATCTCTTGATTTCACTAATGCTGGCGACACCCCTTTTTTAGTGCAAGTGTGGACTGACAAAAATAATCCAAATTCAACAGCAGCAACGGCAGACGCACCTTTTATCGCAATGCCCTCTATTTTCCGCGTTAATCCGCACGCGCAGCATAGCCTGCGGCTGAAATTTACGGGAATAGCGCTGCCACAGGACAGAGAATCTCTCTTCTGGTTGAATTTCCTGCAATACCCCGCAAAAAGTGCCGCTGCACAGGGTAAAAATTCTTTAACCATGCTGGTAAAAAGCCGGATGAAAATATTTTACCGGCCTGCCGGTCTCGTTGGTGATGCAAATAAATCACTCGATGAGTTGAATGTCAGCCTGCATGCTCAAAAGATTGATATTAAAAATACCAGCCCGTGGCATATATCCGTTGTTAGTGCTTTTATAGACAATGGAAAGAAAAATATAGCGGTTAAGTCGACGGGAATGATTGCGCCATATTCTTCTGCTCAATGGGTATTGCCGAAAGGCACAGGTGATAAATTAACAATTAATGCAATAAATGATTACGGCGGCGTATTTAGCAAGACCTATTCATTGGTTCGGTAAAACTTCTGCTTGATGATATAAATATATTGCTCAACTCTGGTGACTATAATGCATCTGCATTCAACCTGCTTTCGTATTTTTATGGGGCTGATTTCTGTTTTGTCTTTTTCAGCGTCGGCGGAAGATGAGGGGTTCTATTTTGATGCCTCATTATTAAGAGGCAGCGGGTTATCGGTTGAGGATCTGCATCGTTTAAATAAAGGCGAAATGATAACGCCAGGACGTCACTCGCTGGATATTTATCTTAACGGTAAGTTTATCACGCACAGTGAAATAGAGTATTCCCGCCGGGGAGAGAATATTAGCCCCTGCCTGCCATCTGAATTATTAACAACGTTAGGTCTGAAGGCCTTAACGCCAGAGATGAAATCATCCTGCTACTGGAATGATGATGAGGTGATGAAGGGCGTCATCATCAAAGATGATCTTGCACAATTGCGTATGGATTTTAGTGTGCCGCAGGCATTGTTGAAATCCGTTCCCCGCGGCAGCGTCAGCGAAGCAAGCCTGGATGCCGGGGAAAGCATGCTCTTTCTGAACTATATCGCCAACCAATATCATGTGACGTCGCGCCAGGGCGGCGCAGAGAGCATGGATTCCAGCTGGCTGAATTTCAATGGTGGTTTTAACCTTGGGCTGTGGCGCTACCGCCAGCAGTCAAGCCTGAGCTACAGCAACGAAGAAGGCAGCCGCTGGAATACGAACCGTCGTTATCTTCAGCGCGCCATTTACCCGCTGCGCAGCGAATTAATGGTGGGTGAAGGCTTTACGAACGGACAATTTTTCTCCGGGATGAGTTTTCGCGGGCTCCAGCTTTCATCGGATACGCGTATGCTGCCCAATTCGCGCCGGGGCTATGCACCCGTTGTGCGGGGTATTGCTAACACTAACGCTAACGTCACTATCTTGCAGGGTAAAGCCACGCTGTATGAAACGACAGTTGCGGCAGGCCCGTTCATTATTGACGATCTCTATCCGACAAATTTCGCCGGTGACCTGACCGTTGTCGTCAATGAGGCCGATGGCAGCGTTAATACCTTTACGGTGCCTTTTTCCGCGTTGTCTGAATCCATGCGACCAGGCTCCTCAGATTACGTTTTCACGCTGGCTCAGGCGCGGGATGTCGGCGATAAGGACGTGTTCAGCGAAGTGGTCTGGCGGCAAGGGTTAACGAATGCGTTTACTTTGAGCCTCGGCAACCAGCTGGCAACCGACTATATGAGCTATTCGCTGGGAGGCGTATACACTACCTCCGCAGGCGCATTTGGTTTGACCAGCCTGTTTTCCCGCGCCTCTCTGGCGGATGAAGGAACCCGAAGCGGCTGGACGTTACGGGCGAACTACAGCAAATTTATTCCGCAATCTGGAACGTCATTTACGCTCGCAGGCTATCGCTATTCAACGGCCGGATACTCTGAATTGTATGACGCGTTAGGGGCTCGTGAGGCCTATAAACATGGTGCCCAGTGGCAATCGCATAGCTGGAAACAGCGCAATCGCCTTGAGATCTCGGCGGGCCAGACATTAGGCGATTACGGCAACATTAACCTCTCCGCCTCAACGCAGGATTATCGCGATAACAAAAAGCGCGATAAGCAACTTCAGTTCAACTGGAATAAAACCTTCGATTATGGCATCGCGTTGAATCTTGGCGTGGCGCGTACTTATAACGTTGCGCCCGCCAGCGCCAGCAATACCTGGCAGGATAGCGGTAACGAACACACGATTGCATTGCGTGACCAGATACAAACCCTGTGGTCGCTTTCGGTCTCTGTACCGCTTGGAACTCAGCCGCTCTCACCTGTTCTTTCGACCAGCGCACACCGCAGCGATTCAGATGGCGGTTATCAATCCACGCTGAGCGGTATGTATGGCGACAAAAATCCACTGAACTACAGCCTGAATTACTCTACCGATGACAAAGGAGAGCAGTCGGTGTGGGGCGGTGGTTTGCAGCAAAATTTCTCTTTTGCCAATGCCGGACTCTCCTGGTCATCGTCAAAAAATTACTGGCAGGCCTCAGCTTCACTACAGGGGTCGGCGGTTGCGCATAAAGGCGGCATCACGCTTGGACACTGGGTAGGAGACAGTTTTGCCCTGATCGATGCGCCTGGCGCAAGCGGCGCTGAAGTGATCGGCGGCCAGGGCGCACGCATTGATGCATTTGGCTACGCCATTGCGCCAACGCTCGGCGCGTACCAGTTCAATAGCATTGGCCTCGATCCCCGCAATATGAACGATGACGCCGAGCTGCAAACCTCGCAGCAGCGCATTGCGCCCTATGCTGGCGCGACGGTTCGGGTGCGTTTTAACACCCTGAATGGCCAGGCGATGTTGATCACGGCACAACGTCAGGCGAATGAGCCGATCCCGATGGGCACCTCAGTGTATGACGGCTATGACAACTATATCGGCATGGTGGGGCAGGCTAACCAGATCTACCTGCGTTCCAGCGAGAAAAAAGGGGAGCTGCGGCTGCGCTGGGGTGAAGGCGCTAAGGAAAGCTGCCAGCTTACGTGGCATGCCACATCGCCCCGAAAACCGCTGCTTTTGATGGATCTGCCTTGTCGTTAATTGACGGAGCTGTTTATGAATTTACTGCGCGCTATTTTACTTAACGTCCTTTTAATCGCGAGCCTGTCCGCAGGCGCAGTGTGTAATAAAGGGCCGGATTTCGTCCGCACCGAGGAAGATGCCTTTGGCCTTGGCTTATCGCTGGGAACGGTTAACGTCTCCAGCCTGGCGATCCATCCCATCGGTTCGCCGCTTGGCTCAAGCATTGTGTCATTCGCGAGTAACCCGCGTTACAAAGGCCCGGACAGTGTTCTGTGGGTCTGCGATATTGCGGATAAAAATAATATCTTCGAAATCATTGCCACCAATGGCGATGACCGTAACGGGGGCTTTTTTGATTTGGGCGCTGCCGATGGTTATCCCAACTACTACGGCACGCTATTTAGCCATGTGGCGATACGTCTGACGCACATGAATTCGGGCACGGTATTTACCCGTAATTATCAGCGTATCCCGATGAAAAATTACGCGGTTTCGCCGGATGGCAAGCAAATTTATATTCGCGTTAAAGATTTTAGCCCCATTCGCGCCGATCTGATTCGTGTGAGTACCACCACGTCCAGAGGGCAGGCTCCTACGGACTATTGTGGCCGTTCAACGCAGCTCAGTTCGGGTCTCTATAGTTGTAACCAGCCTAATGGTTACGTCTCTTTTTGCTCGCCCGGCAGCCCGGATGCTTACTGTGATAGCGGGGATGCTTCCCTGGATTACACCGGCTGGTATCTGGATAACTGGATGGCGCTAACCATGGGCTCGGCTACCACACCTGGCTCAATACTGGTATCGACGCCAACCTGTGTGGCAAAAAGCACCACGCCTGTCGTGCTGTTTCCAACGATTTCCGTCGCGGATTTGAACAATGGGCAAAAGGCGCAGGCGAATTTCAACGTCAATATTCTCTGCGAGGGGGCGGCGCAAAGCGGGACGTCTCAGGGTATGACGGCGCTGGCATTTCAAACCTCATATTACAGTTACACGATGGCCGAGCTGCTGAATCTGGTGAATCCATTGGGCGGTGTAAGTCATTTGTTGTCCGATCGCTATGGCTACCCAGGCATTGCCACGGGTGTCGGTATCCAGATAGCGAACGCCAGCGATGGCGTACCACGCAATCTGCTCGGCTGGTACTGGTGTTCGCTAAGCGACTGCCGCTTCGGTAATAGCAGCGGCTGGTACTCTGTGCGGGATGGAGCGACACAAATCTCCAATGGCGGCGCATCGGGACTGAGTGAATATATTGTCCATTTCAATGCGTTCCTGACACGTCTTCCGGGCCAGACGGTCACTCCGGGCAAAGTGGATGCCAGTGCTTATGTTGTGGTGAAAGTCCAATGAGAAAGCATGTTAAAACGATGGTGTTAGCGGCGCTGTGGGCAGCCGCATTTTGCTCTCATGCCGGACTCATCGCATCCTCAACGCGGGTGATTTTTAAAGAGGGGCAGACGCAACAGAGTCTGATGCTGGTGAACACCAATAGCTGGCCAGTAATGGCGCAAAGCTGGGTGGATAACGGCAACACGAGCGTGGCGATGCCCGATCGCATTAAAACGCCATTTGTTGCAGTTCCGGCGCTGTTCAAATTAGAACCGCAGGCGATGCAGGGGCTACGGCTGATCTATAACCAGCAGGCATTGCCCGAGGATCGCGAATCCGTTTTCTGGCTGAATCTGTATGAGATCCCGCCCAAATCCTCCACGATTTCGCCGCAGGCGCAGAGCGTGGTACTGACCATGAATACGCAGATGAAAATCTTCTGGCGGCCGAAAAAAATTGGCGATCCCGATAACATTGCGGAAAAAATCAGCTTTCATCGGGAAAAAAGCGGCAAAGATATTGAGATCGTGTGCCATAACACTTCGCCGTGGCATGTCTCATTTGCCGGTATTTCGCTACTCGCTGGTGACAAAACTTATGCCGCCGGGCAGCTGCCGGACATGATGGTTTCGCCCTTCAGCGAAAAGCGTTATTTCGTTGAAGCGGCAAACCTGGCGAGAAATTTACCGCTGCGCGTAAAAGCTGAACTGATAGACGATCTCGGCCACGTGACGGCCAGGGAGTTCCCGCTTCAGTGATCCCCTCTCCGTGACAGAGAGGGGGAACAGGGCTCAGGCCAGGTAAAACACTTCTTTCAGCTCCGCGCTGACCGGGCTGTTATCCGGGTTGGCGGGCATTACGTCGCGCATATATTTCCACCAGCGCTGGCAAACTTCGGTGCTGGCGACCGCATTCCAGCGCTCTTCAGACTCAATTTCCACGGTGGCGAACAGCAGATGGCGCGCTTTATCGAGATAAATCGCGTAATGGTGCGCGCCACCCTCTTTCAGCGCCGCTTCCAGCTCCGGCCAGATGGGATTATGGCGACGTTCATACTCTTCATGGGCCTCAGGATTGACCTGCATCACAAAGGCTTTACGGATCATAACGCCTCCAGATACAGCTCGCGGACTTCATCGCGGCTGGCGGTACGCGGGTTGCACGGGGCGCAGGGATCGGCCAGCGCTTTATCCAGCCAGCCTTCGATATCCGCTTTGGTCACGCCCAGTTTGCTAAAACCGGAAGGAATGCCCACGCGTACGCTGAGGCGGCGAATAGCGTTGATCGCCTCCATACTGGCGGCTTCATCGCTCATCCCTTTGGTATCAACGCCCATCGCCTGCGCAACGCGGGCAAAACGGGAAACGGCATTCGGGCGGTTAAAGTTTTCGATGATCGGCAGCAGAATAGCGTTGCACACGCCGTGCGGCAGGTTGTGGGTCGCCCCCGGTTGATGCGCCAGCGCATGCACCAGGCCAAGACCGGCGCTGTTAAAGGCCATCCCGGCAAGATACTGGCCGTAAGCCATCTGCTCACGCGCTTCGAGGTTATGCCCGTCGTCCACCGCTTTCGGCAGCCACAGGTTGATCAGGCGAATCGCTTCCAGCGCGTTGGCGTCGGTTAATGGATGCGCGCCGACAGAAACATAGGCTTCTACCGCGTGCGTTAGCGCATCCATCCCGGTGGCGGCGGTTACCGATGCGGGGATTTCCAGCATTACGCTGGCGTCGTCCACGGCGATGTCGGGGATAATATTGGGGTCGATAATCACCTCTTTGACTTGTCGCGCCGAGTCGATGATCACGGCGTTACTGGTCATTTCCGCTGCGGTACCGGCCGTGGTATTGATCGCGACCAGCGGCACGCCGGGGTTTTTCACTTTGCCAACGCCAGAATACGCAGTGGACGGCCCCGGGTTGGCGGTAAGGATTTTCACCGCTTTGGCGGTGTCGATCGGGCTGCCGCCGCCGAAAGCGATGATGTAATCACAGGCGGTGTGCTGGTATGCGGCATACCCTTTTTGCACCAGTTCTTCCGTCGGGTTCGGGAACACGTCATCAAACAGGTGGTACGCCATGTTGTGCGCTTTCAGCGCAGTAAACAGACTGTCCAGCAGGCCCAGTTTTACCAGTTGTCCATCGGTGACAATCAGCGCTTTACCCCACTGTTTGTTCGCCACCAGATTGACCATATCGCCGATTGCGCCTGCGCCATGCAGGCTGATTTTGGGTAGGGCTAACATAAAGCTCATCGTGACTCTCCTTAATTTGCTGTGATTTTTCCGGCGGCAATACTCCATGTCGCCGGGGGAATTCTTGTTGCCTTACCGGGCCTGCATTTATCTGCGGCGCGGTTTTGTCAGCCGCCATCCGGCAATTACATACGCCTGCGCTGCATCACGCGGCGGGTAATGATCGGCAGCGAAATCACCACAATCAGCATCGCGCCGACGATAATCGACATCACAATGCCCGGTACATTGAGCAGGCTCAGGCCAAAGGTCACCAGCCCCATCAGGAAGGCGGCGATGATGACGCCGACCATACTGCCGGAGCCGCCGAGGATATTGACGCCCCCCAGCACGGCCATCGTTACCACGGAAAGCTCCCAGCCGAGCGCCAGCGTCGGACGCGTGCTGCCAAGGCGTGATGTCAGCAGTACCGACGCCAGCCCCGCCATCAATCCGACTAGGGCAAAGAGGATTAGGTTGTGACGCTTCACATTGATGCCGGAATACCACGCGCCGGTCGGGTTGTTGCCTATCGCGTAGGTGCGGCGGCCAAAGTTGGTTTTGTGGAGCAGGAACGCAAACGCGGCGGCCAGCACCATAAACAGGGCAAACTCAAATGACAGAGCGCCCCAGACGTAGCCCTGGCCAAACCATGCGAAGCTCTCTGGCCAGCGGTTCAGCGCCTGATCGCCAAGCAGAATGTAAGTGATGCCGCGAAAGAGGCTCATGGTGCCGATGGTGATCACTATCGATGACAGATTGAAACGGGTGACGAGAATGCCGTTGAACAATCCGCACAGCAGCCCGACGCCAAGGCCCACCGCGACCAGCAGCGGCGTATCCATTCCTGCCTGCGCGCAAAACCCCATTACCGTGGAGCTAAGCGCCATGTTGGCGGCGACGGATAAATCGATCTCGCGGGCGATGATCAGCATTGCCATTGGCAGAACGATGATCGCTTTTTCGGTAAAGTTGAACGTCGCGTCAGAGAGGTTCCAGATATTGAGGAAGTAGGGTGACGCGATGGCATTCGCCACAAATACCGCCAGGGTCACGGCCAGCAAAAAACCTTCCCAGCACAGCAGGCGCTGGAGGAAAGGTGAGGTGGCTGGTGCGTTTTTCACGGCATCGGAGGTCAATATTTTGCTCATGATTTCACCGCCTGTTTTTGTCGTGCCAGCGCCGCATCACGCAGGATCAAGCGGCCTTTGCGCTTGTTGGCGCGTTCATTCAGCAGAACCGCAATGACAATCACCGTGCCGGAGATAGCCATCTGCCAGAAGGGAGAAATACCGATGACCGGCAGCGCGTTATTGATCACCCCGAGGAATAATGCGCCGAACAGACAGCCGAGCACGCGCCCGGTGCCGCCCATGGTGCTGATGCCGCCAATCACACAGGCTGCCACCACCTGCAGCTCAAAACCGTTAGCCACATCGACATACGCCACGGCAAAGCGCGAGATCCACAAATAGCCGCAAAAGCCCGCCAGCGCGCCGGAGAGGCAGAAACTGACAAACTGCATCTTGCCAGCGTTGATTCCGGTGTAATACGCTGCCGTCGCGTTGCCGCCTGCGGTGTAGAGCGCCCGCCCGGTACGGCTGTAACGCAGGAAATATCCCACCAGCAGTAGCGCGGCGACAGCGCACCAGCTCAGCACCGGTAAACCCAGCACCGACGCGCGCGGCAGGCCGAGAAAATCCGCACCCATCTGATTGGAATTCACCCAGCCGCCGCCGGAAAGTAAGAAGATAATGCCGCGGTAGATGCTCATGGTGCCGAGCGTTACCACAATGGCCGGAATTCCCAGTCTCCACACCAGCAGGCCGTTGATCATGCCCATCAGCAGACCAAGCAGCGTGGCCAGCAGCAACAACGACCAGATCGGAACGGCCGGGTGATGGAAGTTGATCAGTGCGACAATCATGCCGGTCAGCGCGAGGTTTGCCGCCATCGACAGATCGATGCCTTTGGTCAGCAGCACCATCATCTGCCCGAGCGCAAGAATGATCAGAATGGCGGTATCGTTGAACATCTCTACCAGATTGCCGGGGCTGATAAACGAAGGAACACGGCTGCCGATACTCAGTACCAGCAGTACAATCACGCCGCCGAGCAGCGCTTCGCGGTGTTTAAGCAGTTGTTGCCACATTATGCTGCCTCCTTCCCGGCGCCGCTGGCCGCGCTGACAATGGTTTCCGCCGTGGCGTCGCCTGCGTTGTACTGCGCCACCATCAGTCCTTCATGCATCACAATCACCCGATCGGCCATGCCCATCACTTCCGGCAACTCGGAAGAGACCATAATCACTGCCAGCCCGTGCGCCACCAGTTCCGACATAAACTGGTGCACCGCCGCTTTTGAGCCGATATCGATTCCTTTGGTCGGTTCGTCGAGGATGATCACCTCCGGATGCGTGGCGAGCCATTTACCGATCACCACTTTTTGCTGATTGCCGCCGGAGAGCGTTTCTACTGCCTGTCTCCAGCTAAAGGCTTTCACCTGCAAACGTCGCGCGTACTCATCGGCCAGCGCCCACTCTTTCGCCTCATTCAGTACGCCGTTGCGGTTCAGCTTGCTAAGCTGCGGCAGGCTGATGTTCTGCGCAATCGACAGCTCGATAATCGCCCCCTGCTTTTGCCGCTCTTCCGGCACGCAGACAATACCGGCCTGAATGGCATCCGCTGGCTGGCGGAACTGCACGGATTTGCCGTTGAGGATGATCTCGCCGGACGAGGGGCGTGAAACGCCGGAAAGCGCCTGCATCAGTTCGGTGCGCCCGGCGCCAACCAGGCCGTAAAAGCCGAGGATCTCGCCTTTTCGCAGGGAAAAGTTGATATGGGCAAACTCGGTGGGATGACACAGATCGCGCACTTCCAGCACCGTTTCGCCCAGTTCGCAGGCCACTTTCGGCCAGCTCTGATTGAGGGTGCGGCCAACCATCATCGCCACCATGCGCTCTTCGGTGATCGCCTTTATCGCGCCGGAATCAACATAAACGCCGTCGCGCAAAATGGTGTAGTGATCGGCCAGTTCAAAGATTTCATCGAACTTGTGCGAGATAAACAGGATCGCTTTACCTTCCTGTTTCAGGCGTTCGACGATTTGGTAAAACTCCAGGATCTCATGCTGCGAAAGCGCGGCCGTGGGCTCATCCAGAATCACTACCTGCGCGTCAAAAGAGAGTGCGCGGGCAATCGCCACCATATGGCGCTGGGCGATGCTCAGGGTTTTCAGCGTGGCGCGCGGATCGATTTGCACTTCCAGCCGGGCAAGAATATCCCGCGCCTGCTGGTGCATGGCGGGCCAGTCGAGTTTTTTCAGCAGTCCTTTATAAAGATACTGGCCGACAAAAATGTTCTCGGTCACCGACAGCTCATCAAACAGAACCGTCTCCTGATGGATAGCGGTGATCCCCACTTTATGGGCGGATTCCGGCGTCGGCAGCGCAATAGGGATCGCTTTATAGAGGATTTTACCTTCGTCCGGTTGATAAATGCCGGTCATCACTTTGACCAGCGTCGATTTCCCTGCGCCGTTTTCACCGATCAACGCGGTGACTTTGCCGGGCCAGAGATCAAGCTGCACATTCTCAAGAGCACGCACACCGGGGAAAACCTTGGTGATGCCCTTAAGCGACAGCAGAGGGGTGGATGCCGTCATGATCGTTCTCCAGTTTTTGCCCTCTCCCGCCGGGAAAGGGCAGGTAAGGGATCAGAAAATCTTCGAGAACTTATCAATGTTGCTGGCATCGTAGACAAACGGCTCAGCCATCGCGCCGCTGCCGTCAGCATCGAGCTTCACTTTGCCCAGTTTGCCCATGCTGGCCTCCTCTTTGGTCGCCGTGCCTTTCACTAAATCATCCGCCAGATATGTGGCGGCATAACCGAGATCGATCGGGTTCCAGATGGCGAAACTTTTGCTGGCGCCGGATTTAATCGCACCTGCCATTTCAGACGGCAGGCCCAGACCAGTGACATACACTTTGCCGATCTTGCCCTGGTCTTTTACCGCCTGCGCCGCGGCGACAATGCCGACTGACGACGGCGATACGATCACTTTCAGATCGGGGTATGACTTCAGCAAACCGACCGCTTCGCGGTAACTTTTATCCGATAAGTCATCGCCATAGGCGACGGTCACCAGATTGACGGACGGGTATTTCGGCAGCACTTTTTTCATCTCCGCAATCCAGATGTTCTGGTTAGTGGAGGTCGGTGTGGCGCTGAGGATGGCAACGTCGCCTTTATCCACATTCAGCGCTTTCAGCGCATCGGCGGCGAGTTTGACATTGGTTTCGCCGATCAGCGCATTATTGGAAGGATTCAGGTGGATCTGGCAGCCCGCTTTCGCCACGCCGGAATCCCATGAAACCACTTTGATGCCGCGCTGCATCGCTTTTTTCAGCACTGGCACCACGGCGTCCGGATCATTGGCTGAAATGGCGATCGCATCCACCCCCTGGGCGATCAAGCCATTCAGCACTTCGATCTGCGCTTCAGCCGTGGTGGTGGTCGGGCCGGTATAGATCACTTTGACATCGCCTAACTCTTTGGCCGCCTCCTGCGCGCCGGTGTTTGCTGCTTCAAAAAAGCCATTGCCTAAAGATTTCGCCACGAGGGCGATTTTTACTTCAGCGACAGCGGAACCGGACAACGCCATGAGGGCCACGGTGAGGATCAAGCTAGCTTTTGTTTTCATTGCTTTTACTCCACGAGTTAGATTCCCGTCGTCTTTCGCGTTGCAGCGCACCGCGAAATCTTCAGGGAAGAGTTGTTTTGCAGGTGACAGAGTTCGCCCCGTCTTTGTGCGGGGCGCGATGTTGTTATTTGTACAAATCCAGTGCCGATTGCAGCGGAGTAACGCCAAAGCGTTTGCCCAGCGCAATCAGTTCTTGCTGACTAATGGTTTGCTTCATTCCGCCCATGGAATAGATTTTCACCAGCACCTCCGCCGACTTCTCGGCGGTGTCAATCAGGCCAAAGGTTTCGTCGAGCGTCGGGCCGCTGCCGAAAACGCCGTGGAATGGCCACAGCACCAGCGAATGTTTCTGCATTTCTTCGGCGGTCGCCTGGCCGATTTCATCGGTGCCGGGCACCATCCACGGCAGAATACCGACGCCATCCGGGAACACCACCAGGCATTCGGTGCTGCCTTCCCACAGTTTGCGGGTCATCAGATCGGACGTGTTTTCCAGCACATAAGTGAGCGCTATCAGGTTGGTGGCGTGGCAGTGCATGATCACGCGATCTTTTCCGCCGGTGAGCTGGATGCGCTGGCAGTGAGACAGGAAGTGAGCGGGCAGTTCCGAGGTCGGTACCGCTTCAGACGTCAATCCCCACAGAATGTGGTAGCCCGCGCCATCGCTGTCCACTTTCACCACGCCTAAGTTCGCGGCCGGATCGAGCTGCACGTTGCGGAAGAATTTGCCGGAGCCGGTGACGATAAACGGCGTGTTCGCCAGCAGCGGCATCGGCTGGCTGAGCGCGATATAGCGCGGTTTCTGGTGAAAATCGGCTTCATACGGCGCGATATCCGCATCATCCAGGCGCAGCGTCAGGTTGCCGCCGTTACGTTCGTCCCAGCCCTTCAGCCAGGCATCGGAGGTGGCTTTGATCATTCCCTGGACGAACCAGGAATTAATAATGGTCTGCATAGTCTTTCTGTCCTGTTTAATGCCCGACATCTCTCGGGTCTCACGTAGGCCGGATAAGCTGCGATGGCCTCGCCATCCGGCATTTTTTCTTAATAACGTTGCTTGCCGGATGGCGCTGCGCTTATCCGGCCCGCACCCTGGCTTCCGGTTAACGACGTGTACTCAAAATCTCTTTTTCATATGCCCGCACGCTGTCCAGCCACTGGCTGCTGGCTGGCGTGTCATGGCGCTGGCAATACATCTCCCATACGGCCTGCCATGGTAGGGATTTCTGCTCTTCCAGCAGCGCCAGGCGGGCGGTGTAATCGCCGTCGGCTTCCAGTTTGCGCAGCGTTTCAACTGGCTCCAGCAGCGCGCGCAGCAGGGCTTTTTTCATGTTGCGGGTGCCGATGACCCACGCGGCGATGCGGTTGATCGAGGCGTCGAAGAAGTCGAGACCGATGTGCACGCGGTCAAACAACTGGTGGCGCACGATCTCGCTGGCGATGGCCTGGGTTTCGTCATCCAGCAGCACTACGTGATCGCTGTCCCAGCGCACCGGACGGCTGACGTGCAGCAGCAGGCGCGGCACATAAAGCATGGCGGCGGAGATTTTGTCGGAGATCACCTCTGTCGGGTGGAAGTGACCTGCATCGAGGCACAGCGCGGTCTGGCGGCTGGTGGCATAGCCCATGTAAAACTCGTTGGAGCCAACGGTGTAGCTCTCTGCGCCAATACCGAACAGCTTGCTTTCGACGGCGTCGATATGGTGCGCCGGGTTGAGTTTTTCGCTGAGCGCTTCGTCCAGCGCATTGAGCAGGCGCTGGCGCGGCGCCAGGCGGTCAACGGTGACATCTTTCATGCCGTCCGGGATCCAGATATTCATTACCGACGGTGTGCCGAGTTGTTCGCCGAACCAGGCCGACACGCGGCGGCTGGCTTTGACGTGGTCAATCCAGAACTGGCGGATCTCATCGTCAGCGTGGGAGAGGGTAAAACCGTCGGCGCTTAGCGGGTGCGAGAAGCAGGAAGGGTTAAAATCCAGCCCCAGTTTGTTCGCTTTCGCCCACTGTACCCAATTCGTGAAGTGTTCCGGTTTGATCTCATCGCGACCAACCGGGCCGTCGGCTTCGAGGTAAATGGCGTGCAGGTTAAGGCGTTTCGGGCCGGGGATCAGGCTCAGCGCCTGCTCCAGATCGGTGCGCAGTTCGCTGGCATTGCGCGCTTTGCCCGGATAGTTGCCGGTGGCCTGAATGCCGCCCGTCAGGCTGCCTTGCGGGTTTTCGAAACCGGCGACGTCATCGCCCTGCCAGCAGTGCATGGAAACCGGCAGGCGATCGAGCTGGCGCAGCGCCTCCTCGGCATCAATCCCCACAGCGGCGAAGCGCTGTTTGGCAATTTCCCAGGCGTGTTCAAGTTGAGTGGTCATGCGCAAAGCTCCTTTGTCTGTCGTTTTTGCTGAAAGCGCGCGACGTAACGGGCGATTTCATGGTCAGGATTAGGGGTAAAAGTGATCAGGTTGTGGTTGCTCGCCACCACCTGACGGAAATCATCGACGTTGCTCAGTTCATCCAGCGTCATAAGCTGAATGCCGATGTTGCCGAGCGTGGAGGCTTCCACCGGACCGGCCACCACCGGCAGCCCGCAGGCATCGGCGCAGAGCTGATTCAGTAGCTGGTTCTGGCAACCGCCTCCGACGATATGCAGGCGGCTGAAGGGCTTACCGCGCAGAAAGGCTAGCTCGGCAAGGATGTCGGCATACAGCAGGGCGAGACTGTCGAAGATGCAGCGCGCCAGTTCGGCAGCGTTTTGCGGCACAGGCTGGCCCGCTTCCCGGCAGGCGGCCTGAAGCTCGGCGCTCATGTTCTGCGGGTTAATAAAACGATCGTCGTTTGGGTTGATAACAAAGCGGCAGGGCGCAAGCTGTTCGGTGACGGCAATCAGCGCGGGCAGATCGCTTATCTGTTGTTCTCTCAGCACCCGTTGCAGCAGCCACAACCCCATAATGTTTTTCAGCACGCGGTAGCGCCCTTCCGCGCCGCCTTCATTGGTGATATTTGCCGCCAGCGCATCATCACTGGTGTAAGGGGTTTTGCTCTCAAAACCCATTAACGACCAGGTACCGGAGGACAAATAGGCTGCGTCTTTATCCGCCAGCGGCGAGGCGATCACCGCGCTGGCGGTATCGTGGCTGGCGACGGCGACCACCGGAATCGCGTTGCCCTGCGGGCAGATCCAGTGACCAATCACATTGCCGGGATGTGTGGCCGTGCCAAACCAACTGGCCGGAACGCCCGCCCACGCCAGCAGCGTATCGTCCCAGTTATCGGTGTTGATATTGACCAGTTGCGTGGTGGTGGCATTGGTGTATTCCCAGTTCAATTGGCCGGTCAGACGGTAGCTAAAGTAATCAGGGATCAGCAGCGCATGCGCGACCTGGTCAATCAGCTCCGGCTGTTGTTCCGTCAGCGCGCGTAACTGATACAGCGTGTTGAAGGGTAAAAACTGGATGCCGCTGCGGCGATAAATATCGGCTTTGCCGGGATTCTGCATCGCACGCTGCATCACGCCATCGGTGCGATCGTCGCGGTAAGCAATCGGCAGACCGACGCGCTGGCCGTCGCGGTTAATCAGAATGTAATCGACGCCCCAGGTATCGATGCCGATGCTGTCGGGCTGAATGCCTTCTTCGCAAACCTTCAGTAGGCCGAGGCGAATTTCGCTTTCCAGGCTGTCGATATCCCAGCAATCAAAGCCGTCCACTTTTTGCAGACAGTTACTAAAACGGTGGATTTCGCGAAGCGAAAGGATGCGCTGCTGGCTGTCATAACGCGCCAGCATGACGCGTCCGCTTGAGGCGCCTAAATCAACTGCGACACAGTGGCGAAAAGTCATGATTGGGTCCTTCTTAGAGTCATTGCAGACAGTCTAAAAAAGAGGGGTAAGGCGTACCTTCTTGCTACTGACAGCCGCCAATTGCCGCTGGCAAGAAAGCAAAGGTGAACGTGAGAAAGTTCACAGTTTCCAGTAATGACGGGGATTTAAGCCATTGTGACCGTTGCCACATTTCCCGATCTTTCCGGTCGTTTCTTGAAAAAACGGCAGGCTATGCGCGAAAAGCTGTCGAAAATTTAAGGTGAGGTTGATAACCCTTAATTACTATTTTGAGAAAGTTTCTCATTATTGGGGCAATCATGACCGTACTTCATAGCGTGGATTTTTTCCCGGCAGGTCAATCACCTGTTGCCATTGAACCCCGGCTTCCGCAGGCGGCTTTCCCTGAGCATCATCATGATTTTCATGAAATTGTGATCGTTGAACACGGCACCGGGATCCACGTTTTTAATGGTCAGCCTTTCACTATCAGCGGCGGCACCGTCTGTTTTGTCCGCGACCATGATCGGCACTTATATGAGCATACCGATAACCTGTGCCTGACCAATGTGCTGTACCGTTCGCCGGAGGCTTTCCAGTTTCTTGCCGGTTTGAACCAGTTACTGCCGCAGGAGCAGGATGGTCACTATCCATCGCACTGGCGGGTGAGCCAGCAGACGCTGGCGCAGGTACGGGAGATCATCGGGCAGATGGAAAAAATGGATCCCGAAATGGATACCCACGGTATTGCGAACCGCGAGATCCTGTTTATGCAACTGCTGGTGATGCTGCGTAAAGGGAGCCAGCAGGAGGGCGCTGTCAGCAGCGATGCCCGCCTCAATCAACTGATGTTGTGGCTGGAAGATCACTTCGCCGAGGATGTCTGTTGGGAAACGCTGGCCGACCAGTTCACGCTCTCTTTGCGCACGCTGCATCGCCAGTTGAAGCATTCAACGGGCCTGACGCCGCAGCGCTATCTCAACCGGTTAAGGCTGACCAAAGCGCGGCACATGTTGCGCCACAGCGACGAGAGCGTCACCGATATCGCTTTCCGTTGCGGATTTGGCGACAGCAATCACTTCTCAACCCTGTTTCGCCGGGAATTCAACTGGTCGCCCCGCGATATCCGCCAGGGGCGCGATACGCAGCTTCAGTAACGCGAAGGCTGTCACCGATTTGTCGCCGAAGATCCGCTAATAATTTCAGGTTGTTCAAGGCAGAGGTGAGTGTGTGGCAGGCCAACTGATTCTTCGCAAAGCGGATTTCTTTCCCCGTGCCGGACAAGCGGTAGCGGTGGCCGATCGCTATCCGCAAAATGTCTTTGCTGAACACACCCATGAATTTTGCGAACTGGTGATGGTGTGGCGCGGCAACGGCCTGCATGTGCTGAATGACCGTCCTTACCGCATTACGCGCGGCGACCTGTTTTATATCCGCGCCGAAGATTGCCACTCTTACGCTTCAGTTAACGATCTGGTGTTGCAAAATATCATCTACTGCCCGGATCGATTGACGCTTAACCTCGACTGGGCGGCGCATATTCCCGGACTTAACGGCACGACAAGAACGCCGCACTGGCGGCTTGGCAGCACCGGTATGGCGCAGGCACGGCAGGTGATTGCGCAACTGGAGCATGAGAGCGCCAAAGCCGATCCGCTGGCCAATATCATGGCAGAAACGCTGTTTGCCCAACTGGTGATGACGCTCAAACGCCACCGTTTTGCTGCCGATAACCTGGCGGCGACGCACAGTGAGACGCTGCTCGATAAGCTGATTACCGCGCTCTCCGGCAGCCTGAATCGCAGCTTTGCGCTGGAGCAGTTTTGCGAGCAGGAGCAGTGCAGCGAGCGCGCGCTGCGCCAGCAATTCCGCACCCAGACCGGGATGACCATCAACCACTATCTGCGCCAGTTGCGCATCTGCCATGCGCAGTATTTGCTTCAGCATTCCGAGCAGATGATCGGCGAAATCGCCATGCAGTGCGGGTTTGAGGACAGTAACTATTTTTCGGTGGTGTTTAGCCGCGAAGTGGGGATGACGCCAGGTCAGTGGCGTCATCGTAGCCGGGTTGCTGCCTGATTAGTTCGCCATGCCGAGGCCGACGATATTGGCGGCAACAATGATCACCACGCAACCAAGGCTCAGCACGCTCACCGGCTGGCGACCCGCGTTCTTCCACTCTTTCAGGATCAGCCCGACAATGCCGCCGCACAGCACGTAGAAGCTCATGTGTAGCATCCAACTGATGTAGTCGTACTGCGCCGGAATGCGGGCATGGCCCCAGGCGTAGAAGAAGAATTGCAGATACCACATCAAACCGCCCAGCGCCGAAAGCAGAATATTGCTGATGATCAGCGGTTTTGCCAGCGAGAAGTCGGCTTTTATCGACAAGTTTTTCAGTTTTGCCAGCCGAATGAAGCAGAAGCCGAGGTTAATCAGCGCGCCGCCGCCCATGATCACCACATAACTTGGCAAGGCGGTGTAGAGCGGATCGATGCCCAGCGCCGCAGCGGCTTCGTGCATCGGTTTGGCGGCGTTCATGGCAAAGGACATTCCGGCGGAGAATACGCCGCACATCACCGCCAGCGTCAGCCCCTTTTTCAGGTTGAACTCTTCGGCTTTAATGCCCATTTTGCGCTCTTTCAGCTGGCCTGCGCGGGTCACAATCCCGACGCCTATAAGTGCAACCAGCACGCCAAGCAGCGTCATTCGACCGCCATCGGTGTTGATCAGAACGTCAAAATTACCGTTGATAATTGGCGTCATAAGCGTACCGACAATCAGCGTAATGCCGATAGCGATGCCAATGCCCATCGACATGCCGAGGTAGCGCATGGTGAGGCCGTAGTTGATGTTACCGATGCCCCACATTGCGCCGAAGAGAAAGACCGGTAGCAGGGTGGAAGCGCTGAACGAGCTGTAATAGGCCCAAAAATCAGGCAGTAACAGCGCGCTGATGGTCCAGGGGAGAATCAACCAGGAGACGATGCCGCCGATTGACCACATGGTCTCCCAGGACCAATTTTTAACCTTCTTGAACGGGGCATAGAAACAGGCTGCACTGGCCGCACCTATCAAATGCCAAAGAATACCCATCGTAATCGCGTTACTCATTTTCTCATCCTCTTTGTTTTTATCGTCGGAATACGAGCAGCCGACCTGAGGAGTGTAAAAATCAGTCAGGAGATTAACCTTGAGGCGTTTGCCGCGATAGATGGCGAACTGGCAATGAGCGCGTGATGGAGGTGAGCAGCTTCACAATTTCAATAACATAACCAAAAGTTATAACCTTATTAAAACTACGGCATTGATAAACATTTTCAATATCATTTAATTAACTATAATGATCCGACTGCTTACGCGGCATTAACATATATGCCGCCAGACAATAATGGAGATGAAAATGAGCTATACACTGCCCGCTCTGCCGTACGCGTATGATGCCCTTGAGCCTCATTTCGACAAGCAGACGATGGAAATCCATCACACTAAACATCACCAGACTTACGTAAATAACGCGAATGCCGCGCTGGAAAGCCTGCCGGAGTTCGCCAGCCTGTCAGCTGAAGAACTGATCACCAAGCTGGATCAACTGCCGGCAGACAAAAAAACCGTTCTGCGTAACAACGCAGGCGGTCACGCTAACCACAGCCTGTTCTGGAAAGGCCTGAAAAAAGGCACCACCCTGCAGGGCGATCTGAAAGCGGCTATCGAGCGTGATTTCGGTTCCGTAGACAACTTCAAAGCTGAATTCGAAAAAGCAGCCGCCACGCGTTTTGGTTCCGGTTGGGCTTGGCTGGTGCTGAAAGGCGACAAACTGGCTGTGGTTTCTACTGCTAACCAGGATTCCCCGCTGATGGGTGAAGCGATCTCTGGCGCGTCCGGTTTCCCGATCCTGGGTCTGGACGTGTGGGAACACGCTTACTACCTGAAATTCCAGAACCGCCGCCCGGACTACATCAAAGAGTTCTGGAACGTGGTGAACTGGGACGAAGCAGCGGCTCGTTTCGCTGCGAAAAAATAAGTTTGCTTTCCCCCGCGCGTTAGCGTGAGCCAGAACCCCCGGCAGGCTTAGTCTGCGGGGGTTTTTTATATCCTTTCTTCAGATAAAAACTAACAGGAACGATGATCTAAAAATAATGAAATATTGTTTTGTTATGATTGTCTGATCACTTTTCTTCCGCGAAACCCGGTCTACCCTCTCTTCATCCGCGCTGCTGTTGTCCCGCAAACATAGCGGGTCGGCGCTCAAAAAATCGGACGTTTTTTGACAGGTGAAGATATGCAAATCAAGCGTGCAATCGAAAAAATCCCTGGCGGGATGATGCTGGTTCCTTTGTTCATCGGCGCTCTCTGCCATACTTTTGCGCCCGGCGCGGGAAAGTACTTTGGCTCGTTCACTAACGGCATGATTACTGGCACGGTGCCGATTCTGGCGGTGTGGTTTTTCTGTATGGGCGCTTCCATCAAACTGAGCGCCACCGGCACGGTGTTGCGTAAGTCCGGCACGCTGGTGGTGACCAAAATTGCGGTTGCCTGGGTGGTGGCGGCCGTGGCCTCACGGCTGATTCCTGAACACGGTGTGGAGGCGGGTTTTTTCGCCGGGTTATCGACGCTGGCGCTGGTAGCATCGATGGATATGACTAACGGCGGGCTGTATGCGTCAATCATGCAGCAGTACGGCACCAAAGAGGAAGCCGGTGCGTTCGTGTTGATGTCGCTGGAATCCGGCCCGCTGATGACGATGATTATCCTCGGCACGGCGGGAATTGCCTCGTTCGAGCCGCACGTGTTTGTTGGTGCGGTGCTGCCGTTCCTGGTCGGGTTCGCGCTGGGGAATCTGGACCCGGAATTACGGGAGTTTTTCAGCAAAGCGGTGCAAACCCTGATTCCGTTCTTTGCTTTCGCACTGGGTAACACGATTGATTTAAGCGTGATTGCGCAGACCGGCTTGTTGGGGATTTTGCTGGGGGTGGCGGTGATTGTGATTACCGGTATTCCGCTGATTATCGCCGATAAACTGATTGGCGGCGGTGATGGTACAGCAGGGCTGGCGGCCTCCAGTTCTGCGGGCGCGGCAGTGGCAACGCCGGTGCTGATCGCCGAAATGGTGCCGGACTTTAAACCGATGGCGCCAGCCGCAACTGCGCTGGTGGCGACCTCGGTGATTGTCACGTCAATTCTGGTGCCGATTTTAACGTCCGTCTGGTCGCGCAAGGTGAAAACGGCAGAGGCGGAAGTGGTGATGCGTAATGCGGTGAAATAACGGTTTGCCCGGTGGCGAAATGCTTACCGGGCATGTTCGTTTTGCAGGCCCGATAAGCGTAGCGCTATCCGGCAATTATTGAATTCCAAATACCCGATCGATAATTTGGCACTGCGCTTCATTCAGCGTGCCGCCAAAGTTACGTGATACGGGCGTGCAGTAGCCAAACTTGCGTGAAACCACTGTTTTGATGGTGGTAACGAAGTCGTCGCCAATCGCGTAGATCGCCATAAATTTGCCAATTTCCTGCTGGGTTGCATGCAACGTCGGCAAATCGCCCTGTCGCCACGCCTCCCGCGCCTGGACAAACAGTTCTGGCATCACATTATTCAACCCGGAAATAACGCCCGCGCCGCCTGCCAGCAGAGTGGGGATAAAGTACTCGTCGTAGCCGCACAGCACGGCAAAATCCTCACGCACTTGTGCGGTGGCCTGAATCATATTACGGGTATGCGACTGGCAATCGACAGTCTCTTTGATGCCAGCAAAATCCGGGAATTCGGCGGCCAGCGTGGCGACCAGCTCCGGCGTCAGATCGCAGCCGGTACGCGCCGGAAAGTTATAGGCGAACCATTTGCCGCTTATCGCTTTGCCCAGGGCGCGGAAGTAGCTCAACAATTGATTTTGCGTTTGTCCGTAATAGTAAGGCGGCAGCACCATGACCGCGTCATAGCCGGTACGCCAGGCTTCATCAGCCATCCACAGAATGTCGTTAAAGCAGGTTGAAGAGACGTTGGCCACCATGGTTATCGGCGACATGCCACGCGCTTCACGAATCAACAGTAGCCGCTCTTCCAGCGAGAAGGAGGCAAACTCGCCGATACTGCCCATCAGCAAGACCACATCGATTTTCGCCGCTGCCAGCCGGGCGATATGCTGGCTCAGCGCGCTAAGGTCAGGTTTCCCTTCGTTGTTCATTGGCGTGATGGAAGGGCACCAGACACCGGAGAAAGATGTTTCGCGGATCACGTTGTAACCTCCTTGATTAATGAAATTGCGTTTCAAATACTGTGTTAAGTGATAGCACGCCCGACCGGTGCGGATCGGCATGAATGTCGCATTTTTGCAGGTTAGGTCAGCAAACAAATGTGATGTAATAGCGTGATGACGACGAGCGGCCGGAGGGAACATGCAATATCAGGTAGACGTTTTTACTGGAAAAATAAGGGATTATGACGGCAGTCGGCCAAGCGCGATTGCTAAATTGCAGGTGGAAGGCGAGCTAATCCTCACGGAATTGGGCATCGCGGGTGACGAGCAGGCGGAAAAAAGTTACCACGGCGGCACCGATCGCGCGTTGTGCCACTATCCTCGTGAACACTATGCTCACTGGGCGCAGATGTTCCCGGAGCAGGCCGCGCTGTTTTGCGCGCCAGCGTTTGGCGAGAATCTCTCAACGGAAGGGCTGACCGAGCAGAACGTGTTTATCGGCGATATTTTTCGCTGGGGCGATACGCTGATTCAGGTGACGCAACCGCGCTCGCCCTGCTTCAAACTTAACTTCCATTTCGGCATTGGCGACATCTCCGCGCAGATGCAGGCCAGCGGCCGCGTCGGCTGGCTTTATCGCGTGGTTGCTGCGGGGAAAGTATCGGCAGAAGCGCCGCTTGAACTGCTCTCCCGGGTCAGCGATGTCAGCGTGTATGACGCGGCGGCGATTGCGTGGTTTCAGCCGTTTGATGATGAACAATATCACCGTCTGCTTTCGGCAGCGGGGCTGTCGGCAAGCTGGACGCGCACTATGCAGAATCGACGCACTCACGGCAAGATTGAGGATCAATCACGCCGACTGTGGGGAAAATAAAAAAACGCCCTCTGCGATGAGAGGGCGTTTATCAGGCGCGTTTGTACAGCGGTAGCCAGAGCGTTAAGCGTAACCCGCCAAGCGGGCTGTCGTCCGCTTTCACCCAGCCGCGATGCTGCTGAATAGCCGTTTCGACAATCGCCAGCCCGAGGCCCGTGCCGCCGGATTCACGATCGCGCGCTTCGTCGGTGCGGTAGAACGGGCGGAAAATCTGTTCCCGATCTTCCGGACTGACGCCAGGGCCGTCATCGTCCACGTTAATGGTGATGCCGTCTTTATCCACCGCAAAGCTTACTTCGATTTTACTGTGCGAATAGCGCAGCGCGTTACGCACGATATTCTCCACCGCGCTTTCCAGCGCGCTGGGGTTACCGTACAGCGGCCACGGACCTGGCGGGAAATTCACCGTGAACGATTTGCCCATCTGCTCAGCTTCGAAGGCGGCGTTATCCAGCACTTCATTCCACATCTGATTGGCTTTCACGGTTTCACTGACCAGCGCATTTTTCTGCTGATTGCGCGACATCACCAGCAGATCGTTGATCATGCTGTCCAGCCGCTGAGCTTCCGTTTCGATACGTTCCAGTTCTTTACTTTCACCGCTGCGACGACGCAGCAGCGCAGTACCAAGCTGTAAACGCGTCAGCGGCGTACGCAACTCATGGGAGATGTCGGACAGCAGGCGCTGCTGGGCGGTCATCATGCGTTCCAGCGCGGTCACCATCTGGTTAAAACTGGCCCCGGCGGCAAGGAATTCCTGCGGCCCGGCTTCCAGCTCCGGGTGCTGTCGCAGGTTGCCCTGTGCAACCTCATCCGCCGCATTTTTCAATTTACGCGCGGGTTTCGCCAGGCTCCACGCCAGCCACAGCAGCAGCGGCGAACTGATAAGCATGGTGACGATCAGCAGCAGTAACGGGCGGTCAAACAGCAAATTGATAAAGTCAGATTGTGAGTTGCTGGCAGGACGGATGAGATAGAGCTGATAGTTATCTTCTCCGTCGCGAACGGAGAACGGCCCTACCATCTCAACCCGGCCATACTTTTTCTTCTGCGGATGGTCTGAGTTATCCGCCTGGCCTATAAAGTTGCGGATAATCTGCATTTCGTTGCGTTCGGCGCCAATGACGCGCCCTTCGCTGGTGACCAGCAGCAGGCGTTGACCCGGCGGCGCCCATTTGTCGATAGCGCGAAACAGCCTGCGCCACCACATCAGGTCGTTCGGCGGGTCATTTGCCAGCTCCGCTTCAACATGCTGTTCAATCATCACGCCCTGGCGCTGTTCGCTGTCCAGAAGCTCCGTCATTTGACGGGAATCCAGCTTCGGCACCATCAGCACCAGCATCAGCACCAGCGCCAGCGTTAACCAGAAAATGGCAAAGATGCGGGCGGTCAAACTTCCTATCATGAAGCGGATACCATCAGATAACCGCGACCACGCAGGGTTTTAAACCACGGATGCCCATCTTTGCGATCCGGCAATTTGCGGCGCAGGTTGGAGATGTGCATGTCGATGGCGCGATCGAATGGCGTCAGGCGTTTACCCAGCACTTCCTGGCTCAGATGTTCACGTGAAACCACCTGGCCTAAATGCTGAGCCAGCAGATAGAGCAGGGTGAATTCAGTGCCTGTAAGTTCCAGTGATTGCCCATCAAAACTGGCTTCCTGGCGGCCCGGATTGAGGCTCAGGGCATCCACTTCCAGCGTGGGTGAACCGTTGTCGCTGCTTTGTTGTTGCTCGCTCCAGTGGGAACGGCGCAGGATCGCACGAATACGTGCGACCAGTTCACGATCGTTAAAGGGTTTCGGCAGATAGTCATCCGCGCCCAGCTCAAGGCCAAGGACGCGATCGAGCTCGCTGCCGCGCGCAGTTAACATAATTACCGGTGTCTGGTGTGTCTGGCGTAGCTCTTTAAGTGTGTCAATGCCGTTTTTCTTCGGCATCATGACATCAAGTAAAAGCAAGTCGATGCTGTCGTCGAGGAGGTCGAGCGCCTGCTCTCCGTCATGGGCAACGAGCACGTTAAAACCTTCCATGTCGAGTAGCTCCTTTAACAAGGAAGTAAGCTCTCGGTCATCATCTACTAAAAGGATTTTATTCATTGTTTAACTACCTCCGAGGCAGAAATTACGTCATCAAGAGTCGCTAATCCATGACTTTACGTTGTTTTACACCCCCTGACGCATGTTTGCAGCCTGAATCGTAGACTGATTATCGTTGAATCGAGAGATGAAAAGGTTACTGGAGCAAATGATGCGCATCGTTACCGCTGCCGTCATGGCCTCAACGCTGGCGTTAAGCACGGTTAGTCGTGCTGCTGATGTTGAAACAGGCGATAACTGGCACCCGACTGAGGGATTCACGCAGCGCAGTGTTCAGAGCCATATGTTCGACGGTATTAATTTAACGGAACACCAGCGTCAACAGATGCGGGATCTCATGCGACAGGCACGGCACGATCAGCCTCCTGTTAATGTTAGCGAAATGGAGACAATGCATCGCCTTGTCATCGCAGAAAAATTTGATGAAAACGCTGTGCGCGCTCAGGCAGAAAAAATGGCGCAGGAACAGGTAGCTCGTCAGGTTGAAATGGCCAGAGTGCGCAACCAGATGTACAACCTGCTCACGCCGGAGCAGCAAGCGGTTTTGAACCAGAAACATCAACAACGGATGAACCAGTTACGCAGCGTAGCGCAAATGCAGCAAAGTTCACCGGTGACCGAGTTAAGTAGCAGTAGTACCAGGTAACAAACCCTGTTTTTCCTTGCCATAGACACCATCCCTGTCTTCCCCCACATGATGTGGGGGTTTTTTTTATCAATTACTTACGCATCATTCTAAATAAAACAGCAACTTAGAAAAAGCTGTAACGGTATGGAACGGTTTCAAAACCCTCTGAGTGTGGACACAATGTGGACACTCAGAGAGATCATTTATACCGTCACTCCTCCGTTAAGAGGATTCAATGCGACAGCATTTTGCAGGTAGTCAGGAGCAAGGTGCGCATAGGCCATTGTCTGCTGAATGCTTGCATGCCCGAGAATCTGTTGCAGGGCAATAATATTTCCCCCGTTCATCATGAAATGGCTTGCGAAAGTGTGGCGCAAAATATGTGTTGCCTGATTGGGTGGAATGTCAGGTTTCACGTTGCGTAAGACCCCGCAAAATTTTTCATAATCAACTTTGAACAGCTTCCCGCTGGCTTCCTCTTTCACTTTCTTTTCAAGCTGTGCTGAGATAGGCACGGTTCGCTTTTTGCCGTTTTTAGTTTTTAAAAAGGTAACCCTGCAACTGGCTATCTGCGCCGGTTTTAGAGTGGCTACCTCTGTCCATCTTCCGCCAGTGCTAAGGCAGAGGAGAGCAACGAGCAAAGCATCTCCGGCCAATACTCCTAACAGCCTTTCAATTTCTGACTTGTCCAGAAACGTCATTTCCGGGTTAGCTTCTGCCAGTGGAGGCAAACCATGAATGGGATGTTGCCCGGCAAATTCCTCTAACTGGATCAGCTTAGTAAACATGCCCGATAGCCGGTACATGTCACGATTTATCGTTGCGGCGCTGATACCTTCCCGTAAACGCAATGAGCGGTAATCCATCAGGCATTTCTTGCTTAACCTGCTGACTGGCAGATCTCCCAGCCCATCGATAGTTTTGAGCAAATGCCCTCGCTCTTTTTTTCCGTGTTCGTGGTTCTGCCCGTGGTATTGCCACCATGCCTCTAACAGCTCGGTTAGAGTGCGTCTGTCAGTCCGTTGGGCTGCCCATTCCTTTTGGGAAGCGTTCGCAAGCGTGTAGCGCTCAAATGCGATAGCTTCAGCTTTTCTTTCAAACTTCCGGCGAATGCGACGTCCTTCGCGCCCGCGCGGCCTTATGTCCACTTCATAGCGACCATCATCGAGCTTCTTAATTGCCATAAGAAAGCCCTCCGGCGCAATTTTCACTGTCCTGAAAACAGATAGTGAAAATGTAATGTTTATAAATAGTTAGCCAGTCTGTTTCTCTGAGGGGTTCGAGGTTGCTGACTCTTGCCCATTGTGTGCGATAGCCGGTGCTATTTGACCAGCTTGCGGGGCAGTTTTGTCAGTCATTAACCATAAAGTGTATTTCTGAAACTGAGGTGTGTTTGTTACTTGTAGCAGCACCTGCAAGCCTGGTGTTTTGTATTCCCCCTCGTAGTTCTTCAATGTGCTGAGCGCTATTCCGCTAATTTCACAGAATTTTTTCTGAGTTAAACCTTCAGCCTTTCTTATGGCTTTTAGTTTTTGTCCCATAGTCATTGACATGGTTTCCCTTTGGAGACTATATTCCCTCCGAAAGGTATCCATAGGGAAACCTTTCGGGGCGTAAAAAACCAACCGCCAAAACGGCTCTAAACGGTTTTGGGAGGGTTGGATCAAGAGAGGGTAGCACAGATGGAAGCTAATGATTATGTGATCCAGTATCCGCTGGATGCGGTACATACCGAGAAATTTGCGGAGTTATTAGGCAAACCTAAAACGGCTGTTGCAGAAATGGTGAAGGCTAACAAGCTGCCGGTTATCGAGCTGCGCGATCCGAGTAAACCGAATGCTCGCGCCGGTGAAAAGTGGGTTTTCATCCCGGAGTTTAATCGCGCTGTACGTGAGGCGTTCTACAACAGGCCAGTAGAACAGCGTGACGCGTGGCTGCTTTGGATGGGGCTTTGATTATGAACGAACCACGTTGCATAGCTCAGTTATTGCGTAATGAAAGCTCAGGGGCGATAGATTCCACTATAACCCACGGCAGAGGGCGAAAGGGCATCATCATTCGCACTAAAAAAACGAGTGCTTTAAGCGCTATTTTTGCTTTCCTGAAATCGTGGAGGTTCTGGAAATGCCTGTAATGACGCTCGGTATCGTGTCCGCACAGCCTGCCGGTTTGCGCAGTCTGGTCAGCAAATATCTGGCCGCACCTCGCTGGCAGGATTCTTGTGATTTTTATAATCAGATGATGGAGCGTGAGCGCTTAACAGTCTGCTTCCACGCTCAGTTAAAACAGCGTCACGCTACGATGCGTTTTGAAGAAATGAACGATGTTGATCGTGAGCGTCTGATAACTGCTATTGATGAATTACGCTCTGCATTTTCAAAATTCCGTCAGGTCGGGATTAGCCTGGTTAAATATATTGGCCGATTAACCATTAGTCAGCGTCGCACATTGTTTATGCATGCGGGATTAACAGAGGAAGAATTTAATCAACCTTACTGGCGTATTAATGAAGATTCCTGTTATTGGCGTGATGCCTTGTTTCGCGCATTGCGTGAGCTATTTAATTTATTTGAACATGCGCCAACAATTTTAACCTCGGTAAAACCCGAGCAATATCTGCATTAAATAATTAACGGTAAATTTTAACGCACTTAATTGTGCGGGGCTTCTTTTTGTCTGGAGAAAGTCATGCATACAGTAACAGGAAAGCAGTGCGGTAAATTTTCATTAATGTTGCAGCAGGCCAGAGCCGAAGCACAGGCCGATGCGGCTACGCGCTTTTCCTCTCACCTTGACGGCTTAATCCGTCATATAGCTGGCGCTGAGTTATCGCGCGTTGAGATTGTTGAGTTACTCAGTCAGGAATCTATCAAGTTTCATAATATCGGCCTTTCTCGCGGAGAGTCTCTTTAATGTCTCTGATGCACTCCGTATTACTTAATAACTGGCTAAAGATTGCGGTTATGAAAAACGGTGAATTATCGCTTGCCGATCTTAAGCGCGATAAAAAAACCGGAGCGATGACAGAGTCAATTATCGCTATTTATTCGAGTGAATTAAACCTCCTGACGGATGTGGTCAGTTTGCTTGTGAAACGCGCCATTTTTCATAAGCAAATCACCACCGTTGATGAATTATCGAAATTAACCATCGAGCTAACTGGTTATTGCGCCAGTGAGTTTAAAAAACTGAACAGATAGAGGAACCAAATCAATGCCAGATTATATGGATCACATTCAAGAACGGCAGTCCGAGTCACTGGCTCGCCAGGTCAACGCTGCGCGGGTAAAACACTGCGGCGCTGCGGCGTTGGTTTGTGAAGAATGTGACGCTCCGATTCCTGCTGACCGCCGTGCAGCTTATCCATCTGCTACTCGCTGTGTTTACTGTCAGTCAGCACATGAGGCGAAAGCAAAACACTATCGGGGGCGCGCATGAGCATTCGTATCGATATTGGCGAGCGTTATGTCGTTACCAGTGATCGCTTTCAATTTATTTTGCAGGAAAAAAAGACCGCTGAAACAGGTAAGAATGCCGGTAATGAGTGGCTCGATGTTGTCGGCTATTACCCCAAATTAAACCAGCTCGTTTCCGGCTTGGTGCATCACGATCTCTTGACTGGTGACGCCAGCTCGTTTGAGGCACTAAGTACGCAGGTTGAGCGCCTCAGTCAGCAATGTTTAGCGGCTTTTGGTTCAAATGGGCGTTGAAGTTCGGGGGCGTTACGCCCCTACACCGCCACCACCATTCGCAAAAGGCACCACTAAAGAGTTTGCCGGTGCTTACTCATGGAACGCGCCGCGTGATGCTATTGGGCGCGATAGACCCCTTACACGTGACGAGTTGCGTCAGGTGCAAGGCGTTTTATCCAGGATTGACCGCCTGCCTTATTTTTTACGCTCCCTTTTCATATCGCGCTATGAATACATCAGGCGCAACAAAAGCCCGGTTCACGGATTCTATTTTCTCAAATCGACATTTTTACGCCGTTTATGGCCGCGCATCGAGCGAGTAAACCAGCGCAACGAGATGAACACTCAGGCGTCACTACTATTTCTGGCGGAAAGCGAAACTTATGCGCGCTTGCCGGGAATGAACGATAAGGAGCTGAAAAAATTCGCGGCGCGTATTGCCTCGCTTTTCTTCGTAATGTACGAGGAGTTAAGCGATGCATGGGCGGAGGCGCACGGTGGTAAAGAATCACTTTTTACCGATGAGGCGCAGGCGCATCTTTATGGTCATGTTGCCGGGGCAGCTCGTGCTTTCAATATCTCCCCGCTTTTTTGGAAGAAGTACCGCAAAGGTCAGATGACAATCCGCCAGGCTTTTTCCGCTGTGTCTCGGCTGATTAACGATGAATGGTGGATTAACCAACTCAAAGCGCAACGTATGCGCTGGCATGAAGCTCTTTTAATTGCTGCCGGTGAGGTTAATAAAGACCGTTCGCCGTACGCCAGCAAAAACGCAATCCGCGATGTACATACACGCCGCCTGGCTAACCTTGAATACCTCAAATCCTGTGATCTGGAAAATAAGGTGACGGGCGAGCGTATCGATCTCATTAGCAAAGTCATGGGGAGTATTTCTAACCCTGAGATACGACGCATGGAGCTGATGAATACTATTGCCGGAATTGAGCGTTACGCCGCTGGCGAAGGCGATGTCGGGATGTTTATTACATTGACCGCTCCGTCGAAATATCACCCGACGCGTCAGATCGGTAAGGGTAAAGATAAGACTGTACAGCTTAATCACGGCTGGAATGATGAGGCTTTTACCCCGAAAGATGGGCAGCGCTACCTATGCCGTATATGGAGCCTGATGCGCACTGCTTTCAAAGATAACGATTTGCAGGTTTACGGTATGCGCGTCGTCGAACCGCATCATGATGGCACGCCGCACTGGCATATGATGCTGTTTTGCAAACAAGAACAACGCAAAGAAATTACCGAAATTATGCGCCGCTACGCTCTCAAAGAGGATGGTGACGAACGTGGGGCAGAACGTAATCGCTTTCAGGCTAAACACCTGAACAAAGGAGGCGCAGCGGGCTACATCGCGAAATACATTGCTAAAAATATCGATGGTTATGCGCTTGATGGTGAGCTCGATCATGATACCGGTAAGCCGTTAAAAGACACGGCTGCCGCTGTGACAGCCTGGGCGTCTACATGGCGTATTCCTCAATTTAAACCGATTGGCCTGCCGACAATGGGCGCGTATCGCGAGCTGAGAAAATTACCTCGCGGCGTTAGCGTTGCTGATGAATTTGATGAGCGTGTCGAAGCGGTTCGCGCCGCTGCGGATAGTGGTGATTTTGATTTATATATCGCCGCACAGGGTGGGGCAAATATCCCGCGAGATAGTCAGACTGTGCGCGTAGCCCGCAACGTGACTGATGAGGTCAACGCATACGAGGAAGATATTGAACGGGTTGTAGGAATTTACGCGCCACATCTCGGCGCGCGTCATGTCCACGTCACCCGATCATCGGAATGGCGCATTGTTCCAAAGCTTTTGGCCGTTGAGCCTTTGGCTTTAAAAAGCGGCATCGCCGCGCCTCGGAGTCCTGTCAATAACTGTGGAAAGCTCACCGGCGGTGGCGATCTGGTTATGACCCCCACACCGTCTGAGCATGCCGCAGCGGTGTTAAATCTCGTCGATGCCGGGATTATTGAATGGGATGACCGGGAGGTCGTGACGGCGCTCAGAGGCGCACTAAAACACGACGTGCGGCAGCAAAATCGCCAGCAAAGAAGCAGTGAGCCATTAAAAACATATGATGTCGCCCCATCAGGCAGGCTAACAAAATCCGAACGCGCGCAAATACCACGCATCCGCTTTGACCTTGCGCAGTATGGCATCACACCGACACGCTGGGAGCTTGAGGCGTTGGCGCGTGGGGCGACTGTGGCATATGACGGGCAAAAATTCATATATCCGGTTGCTAATGAGTGGCTGGGATTTACATCAAATCCATAATTGAATAACTGATTTTTCATCAGCAAGAAAATGCTTTTTATAAAATAAATAAAATCAATTGGTTGTGTGTGATGATAGTGCTTCTGATGTATATGTTTCGACAGGTTTAATACTTCTCTATGCGTCGACCATACAAACGCCCACCATCACTGAAGTTTGCTGTCGGTGCTGAAGACCTTATCTCTTGGGGATAGTTTCTGTCTTTCAACTAAAGGAGACCAGCCGTAACGGCGAGCCATTGATCAATAATTTAGTTTTGTCTATATTAGAAAATTCTTAATTTTTTTGAGGTTATCATGGATTTCGACCCGTCTTCTCATCCAATTTTAAACTGGGCATTTGGTGGTGTGGGTGTTACTTTTATTGGGTGGCTTGGTAGTGTGTTGTGGAAGAAATTATTTTCCAGTAACGCTGCTCCTGTTGTGCCACCTACGCCAAACAATCAGAATGAACAACATGTCAGCCTGAATATCTATAATGGCTCTACAGATACTCCGAAAAAGGATGAGGCGATGCCAGGTGATAAACTGACCTTAGAATATAAAAAAAGTAACACAAAAATACTTTTTATCGATGATGAAGTAAAATTTAAGGTTGTGAAGATCCTACAAAAAGCGGGTTGGATTCATACAAAATTAATTAAAGATGCTGATAGTATTGACCAGATTGAGATCAGAGAGGCAAAGATAATCTTTGTTGATATACAGGGTGTGGGACTTGAGATTACACCGAACGAAGAGGGACTTGGTTTGGCCTTGGCCTTAAAAACAAAATACCCTGAAAAGAAAATAGTGATTTATTCAGCAGAGCAAACTGGCGATAGATTTCATAAGGCACTTAGGGAGGTAGATGACTTTTTGCCCAAGGATGCAGATCCTTACCAATTCCAGACAATTGTTGAAAGTTTTGCTTAATGGAGGGTGCAATGTCTTTTTATTACAAGCTGGAATTGGCTGATGGGAGTTTATTAAGCAGCAATATAGACGAAGAACTTCTAGATGCTTTCAATTCTTTTGCCGCGGATTCTGTAAAATTTTCATACAAAAAAGTTAACTATAGAGGTGTGAGAATAAAAAGCCAGCATGGCGTAGTTACATTAATTTCGGCGAACGAGGCAATAGTCAAAAGTTCAAGGGTTGCACGAGCTAAAGCGGAAGTATTGCTTGATGGCATAATTTCATTGCAGGATGTGTATCGTAAAGCTAAAGAAGAGGCTAAGCAACATGTGAATCGGTTGATTCACAACCTAGTTACTCTTAATGGACATATTATCCAGGAAGTTTATTCAATTATCCCACAGGAAGTTATGCAGGACAAACGGCCTGGTTGGAGAAAGAGAATCATGGAGCAAGTTGCCGATGACCCATATGATGCCTCTGTATCATTAGTAAATATTGCAAAGAACACTCTTAAAATGAAAGCTGAAATAGATGTGTATAATGCTCTTCTTAGCGAACATCCGAAAATTGCATTGAGGAATCACAGTATACATAGAGTGCTGATGAATGTTGTATACGTATTCTTCCCTGAGTTTACGGATAAAGGAATTCGGGTCGAGGTATCTGAATCTAATGATACAGTACATATTGATTATGAAACTTTTCAGGTTGCAATTTACCACCTTATAGAGAATTCTGTTAAATATATTAAACCTGATTCAAAGCTAAATATTACATTCAATAAGAAAACCGATACTAAGAAGCTTTCAATTGCTTTTAAAATGATAAGCCTGGCTATTAGTCCTGATGAAGTTGAAAAGATTTTTATTGAAGGTTATTCTGGGGTTATGGCTAAGATGAGTAATCGGGCTGGCAGTGGAATAGGAATGCATAGAGCGAGAACTTTGTTAGGGCACAATAATGCCCGCTTAAGTGTTATCGCAAGACATGATACTGCTCAAGAAATTATGCTGGGCAGAGTATATCAAGAGAATGAGTTTGTTATTGATTTCTTATAGCCTTGCATCTGGATAATTGGTCGACTTGTTAGTATTTGGTGTTTTTTCTTTGAGAGCAAAAAACGATCTATCATTCGGATTTATATGCTTTGGCATGAATCATAATTAATATAGCCATAGCATGGGGATACCCTCGCGTTGCGGATGAAGACATTACTAACATCCTGGTGAATTAATCAACAGGGAGCAGGTCACTGTCATTGTATTAATGGCTATAAAAATAAACAGGCGATAGCCCTTTTATAGGGCTATCAGTACCAGCGATTATATTTAATGTAAAAATAAGAAACAATAACAAACCATAAAAAAGTAAGTATCCCTGAATAGTCTGGAATAAATTGAATAAACAAAAATGCCCCCGCAAGAATAAGTGCGATGGGCACTAGGTGTGAGTGGGCTCCCCACAGAAATAATAGTAATTTCTTCATCTTTTCAACATTTCATATAAAGCGTCACCAATAATTTCCTCATTATTTCCGCCTGATTCTACTTGATATATCACTTTAGACATTTGAGGCTCTATAAGAAAGTATAGCATTTCTAGCTTTTCACGATAAAGTATTTGGTAGTATGCGGCATCCTGAAATTTCAGTTTGTTTGCTGCTAGTGCGGCTATCTGAGCTTTAGCATAGAATGCCGTCACTTTCACAAACCAAGTGGACATTTCATTTACTTTTTTAACATATGATTCCTGAAAATCAGCGCTACTTACAATCAATTTAGCGATTGTCAGTGAAATAGCCAGTTTGCTCGAACGGTTAGCTGCTTCGTATGCTTTCTCTCCGATTTTTTGCTTTATATAAGACACCAGCGTATTGCTTTTCTCATCTCCGAGACGCTTAAAGGTTTTTTGGAAATAGAGTTGAACCATATCAAGAACGACATCATTTCTTTTGTATATTTCCAACAAAGACAAATACAAACGCTTATCTTCACTCCATTGCTCATGGCACGTGCTTCCGTAGTATTCGTCAGGCACTAAGCAGGAGCCATAGTTAATAAGCCGCTGACTGCCAAGTTTAACGTTTTGGACGGTCTCGATATGACTGGTATAGATCTCCCTTAACGCTTTAGTTAAAGCAATCGCCATCCTTCTATCTGACTGCGCTTTCAATTTTAGATAGTTTTCTGCCATTTCCATTTGCCTTGCTGTAACATTAATGTTTAATGATTGATCATGGTCGCTCACAGGGGCAAGGTTGAGAATGAAAAAAAGTCGAAAAATCCTTATTTATGTTATAGCGGCAATTATTTCTTTTCTAATAATTCCCGAGATAATCTTAAGGAAGGTTCCGAATGACGTGCTTGCCAGACTTAGCGATTTTACAAGTTTGGGTGGTTTATTCAGTCCATTCGTCTCGGCGATGATTTTCATTGGTCTGTCATCCATCTTTATCGGAATTATTGGCGTGTATGTCGCTGGTAAAGTTTATTGTGCTTTAACTCAGGTTAAGCATGATTGAAACAGTCAGTTGATAATCGATCCCCCTGCACGGACGAGGCAAGGAAGGTTATGAAAAAACATGGGAAAACGGCAATTAGTATTTTTGTCGTGATTATTTTCTTTCTAACTATTCCGGAAATAGTGATACGTGTACTGACGCCTGAGCAGTTCGCACGGCTGAGCGATTTCACAAGCCTCGGGGGGCTCTTTAGTCATATTTTTTCGGTGCTGATTTTTCTTGGTTTGACGTCTGCATTGCTCGGTGTGCTTACCATTTTCTTAACAACAAAAATTTACCGGCGCTTATCCCGATCCCGCAGTTAATCAAGACCTAATAATCTCGCTTCCACTTCATTCCATACCCTCGCATGCATCAGGCGCATTACTTTGCACGCGGAATGTGATTTTTTTGATCCTTTCCGATGCCAGTGCTGGCAAGGATCCGTTGACCCGATGCAATTGCATTAAAACCGACCCATGAAGCGGGCAGGCGAGGCGGGGAAAGCACTGCGCGCTGAGGCCGGTAATTTATTTATTTTCCAGCGACTGAGTGCGCCCCTGCCGCGCGCAGGGCGCGAGGGCGTGTGACGGGGAAGCGAGGCGGCAGCGTGTCGTGTGGGGGCTCTGGCGGGCTCTGGCGAGGGGCATGAAAAAGCCGCCCTGCGGCGGCTGTGGTGGGTTACGCGTCGTCGGTGTCGAGACTGTATTTCTGGAACCGGATAATCTCCTCTCCCGCCCATTCGTTGAGCTCAAGGAAACGGGTTTGCAGCGGCATCAGCTCGTTACGCACAAACACTTTTGCCACCTTCTCAACGTCGCCGATCGAGCCCGCATTCTCCGGTTTGCCGCCCATCAACTGGAACGGAATGCGGTGCGCATCCAGCAGGTCGCCCGCGCTGACTTTCTTGATATTGAAAAAATCGTCTTTGGTGGCAACCTCACTCAGCGGCACAATTTTAATGCCGTCGGCTTTTCCGTTCGGCGCGTAGAAAAACAGGTTTTTAAAGTTGCCGAGCCCTTTCGAGTCCCGCATCGCCTTTCGCAGCGCCTCAACATCGGTGCTGCTTTGTGCCGCATCGGTCACATACATGATGTAACCCGCGTGCGCGCCGTTCTGGTAATACTTGCGGCGAAACAGCGTCGCCGACTCATTCAGCCAGGCCGAATTAAGCGCGCTCAGGTATTCCGGCATCCCGTAAAGCTCCTGGTTGATGTCGGGCTCCAGCAGGTGGAATACCGAGCCGGGCGCAAACTGATGCGGCTTCGTGTAGTTCTGAATATACCAGTAGGTATCCTCCTCCACGCCGCGCCGGGTGTATTTGGCCGGTGAGGTTTCATATTTAACCGGCTTGTCGGTGTAGCTGCGGCGCTGCTCAATAAAGGCGTTGCCGAACACCATATAATCGAGCGCAAAGCGGCTGAAATCCTGCCGGGATAACAGCGGGTGCGGGATGTAGGTCGATACCAGAATATTACGTTTGACGTAAACCGGCGAGCTGTGGTGAACGGCGGCGCGCATGCTTTTCGCCAGCCCGGAAAAACTCACCGGCGGCTCGTACCACTGGCCGTTATGGACACATTCGACATAATCGAGAATGTCGCGCTTATCCAGTACCGGCACCGGCTCGCCGAAGGTAAATGCTTCCATACTCTGCGCGGGTGCGGCGGTATGCTGGCGCGGTGTCGGGGTACGCTGGCGCCTGTTGCGTTTTGCCATTAATAAAACTCCAGAATTGAGGATGAGGACTGGCCGCTCGCGGCGGTCAGCGGTTCGTTAATCAGTACGTGCATGGTGGCCCAGGCGAGATCCGCGTGGCTGGCTTCTTCGGTGCGGCTGGCCTCATAGGTGGCGCTGCGCCCGCTGCTGGTCATGGTTTTGCGGATGGACATAAACGACTGTGTGATGTCGGTTGCGCTCACGTCGTATTCGAGGCAACCGCGCGTGATGGTGTCTTTGGCTTTCAGCACCATTGCGGTTTTCATTTCCGGGGTGTAGCGAATGTCACGCGCTGCCGGGTAGAAGGAGCGCACAAGCTGAAACACGCCCTGACCGAGCCCGGTCGCATCAATCCCGATGTATTCCACGTTGTATTTTTGCGTGAGCTCGCGGATAGACTCGGCCTGTGTCGCAAAATCCATTCCTTTCCACTGATGGCGCTCCAGAATGCGGAATTTACCCCCGGCAACCAGCGGCGGCGCGATCACCACGCAACCGGCACTGTCACCACGGTGCGACGGGTCGTAACCAATCCACACCACGCGATGACCAAATGGCCGGTCGGCGAACGGCGCGTAATCCTCCCACTCCTCCATGCTGTCAACCATGCAGCGCTGCAGCTCCTCGAACGGGAACACCGACGCCTTGTCATCGACAAACTCACACATAAACAGGTTGCGGAAGTCATCTGCGCTGTTCTCCTGGCGCAGTGCATCCAGGTCAAACAGGGTACAGCCCCCGGCGAGCGCGTCCTCAATGGTGACAATCTGCCGCCACTGCCCGTCTGCGCAGGCCACGCCGCGCGCTAATGCCGCATGGCTGATATCAATATCAACCCGTTCGCTGGCGCTGGCGCGCCCCCGGTTAAACAGCTCGCCTGACCAGAACGGATATGCGCCATGCCCCAGCGAGGAGGGCGTCGAAAAATAGGTCGTGCGCAGGTGTTTTTGCGAGGCCATGCCCGACGCCACTTTGCGCAGCCGCTGGAAGTTGGGTATCCAGAAAATTTCATCGACATACAGGTCGCCGTTGTGGCTCTGCGCGGTGTTGGAGTTGGTGCCGAGAAACAGCAATTCCGCGCCGTTGTTGCCGATGACAATCGGATCGCCGGTAAGGTCAACATCTACCAGCCTGGCAAACGCGATGATGTATTTACGGAACACATGCGCCTGCGTTTTTGAGGCGGATAAAAATATCTGGTTATGGCCGGTTTTCAGGGCGCGTAACAGCGCCTCGCGGGCGAAATAAAACGTCGCGCCAATCTGGCGGGATTTGAGAATGTGCCGGATGCGGTGTTCAAGCCCCGCTTTATGCCAGCCGAGCTGATAGGCGAAAGACTGGTCAAAGAAAATCTCCTCCAGTTTTTCGACCGCCTCCTCGCTGAAAAAATTCTTTTTCGGCTTTTTGCGATCGCCTTTGTTGCGGTTCGCCACGTTCGGATTGAGATCGGCCTCGTTGCCGGTCTGCCCGTAGCGGTTAATACGCGCGAAGCGCTCCATCTGACGCGCCAGAAAGTCAGCGACCTTGAAGTCGTGCGCGGTCAGCTCCGGTTTGGCGTAAAGCTGGATTAACCGTGCTTCTAAGGTATTTCCCACCCGGTCTAACGGGGCGGTCTCGTCCCATCCGTCGCGCTGTTTCCAGCTCTGCACCGTCGGGCGTCTGGTCTGCAACATCTCCGCGATTTGTGGCACGGAAAAGCCCTGCCAGTACAACAGCGCCGCCTGTCGTCGCGGGTCATTTAAGAGTGTGGTGTCGGTGGTGATGGTCATGCATGCCTCGCCGTGATGGATACAGGGCAAGGCTACTTAAGCGCGGTCAGCGATTCGCTAAGGTACTGATGTGCAGGGGGCAAGCCATCCGTGACTGATGGCGAACCAGCGGACGAGCCGGGAAACTAGCCCCTGAAATCAACGTGACTCCTTCACACACAATCAGGACTGCTGACGATGGCAAAAAAAGTCTCAAAATTCTTTCGTATCGGCGTCGAGGGCGACACCTGCGACGGGCGCATTATCAGTGCGGCTGATATTCAGGAAATGGCCGATTCATTCGACCCGCGTGTTTACGGCTGCCGCATCAACCTTGAACACCTGCGCGGCCTGCTGCCTGACGGCGCTTTCGCCCGTTACGGGGATGTGGTGGAGCTGAAAGCGGAGAAAATCGAAGACGATTCCGCACTTAACGGCAAGCTGGCACTGTTCGGCAAAATTGCCCCACTCGACACGCTGGTCGATATGGTGGCGAAAGGCCAGAAAGTTTATACCTCAATGGAAATTCAGCCGAATTTCGCCAACAGCGGCAAATGCTATCTGGTTGGCCTCGCCGTCACTGATGACCCGGCGAGCCTCGGCACCGAATATCTGGAATTCTGCCGCACCGCAAAACACAACCCGCTCCAGCGCTTCAAGGCCAGCCCGGAAAATCTGTTCTCTGTTGCCACCCTGGCCGAGCTGGAATTTGAGGACGCGCCCGAAACCCTGCTGAACAAGCTGACCGACTCGGTGAAAGCCATTTTCAGCCGCCGCCAGTCTTCCGACGACGCCCGTTTTAATGACGTGCACGAAGCCGTGACCACCATTGCTGAACGTGTCCAGACCAGCCACGACAGCGCCGAAACGCGTTTCGCCTCGCTGGAAACTGAGCTCGCCACGCTCAGGCAAAACGTGACCGCTGAGGCTGCCCGCACCTCGGAGCAATTCAGCGCGATCACCGCCACTCTGGACAAAACGCCGGGTAACACGCAGCCGCGCCGGAAACTGAGCACCGGCGGTGACGGTGCCACCGCTGCGCTGACCGACTGCTAAGCGAACTCCCTTTTTCATCACAGGACAAACAACACAATGCGTAAAGAAACCCGCTTTAAATTTAATGCCTGGCTGACCCGCCTTGCGGAGCTGAACGGCGTCGGCGTGGAAGACCTGAGCAAGAAATTCAGCGTTGAGCCGTCGGTAACGCAAACGCTGTTTGACAAGATTCAGCAATCCTCTTCGTTCCTGCAAAAAATCAACATGGTGGTGGTTGGCGAGCTGACCGAGGAGAAAATCGGCATCGACGTCAACGGCACCATTGCCAGCACTGCCGACACCGCGAACGGCGTGGAGCGCAAGACAGCCGATTTTTCGAAAATGGACGCTTACCGCTATTTCTGTCAGCCGGTGAACTTCGATTTTCACATGAAGTACAACAAGCTTGATTTGTGGGCGCGTTTTCAGGACTTCCAGACCCGCATCCGCGACGCGATCGTCAAGCGCCAGGCGCTGGACTACATCACCATTGGCTTTAACGGCGTAAGCCGTGCGGCAACCTCAGACCGCCAGAGAAACCCGCTGTTACAGGATGTTGCCGTCGGCTGGTTGCAGAAGTACCGCAACGACGCGCCGGAGCGCGTCATGAATAAGGTCGTTGACGACACCGGCGCGGTTATTTCCACGACCATCAAAGTTGGTAAAAAAGGGCATTACAAAAACCTCGACGCGCTGGTAATGGATGCGCATGAGACGCTGATTGCCGAAATCCACCGCGAAAACCCGGAAATGGTGGTCGTGTGCGGGCGTCGCATCCTGACCGACAAATATTTCCCGATGATCAACAAATTCCAGCCGAACACCGAGCAACTGGCCGGGGAGCTGATTATCAGCCAGAAAACCATCGGCCAGTTACAGGCAGTGCGCGCGCCGTTCTTCCCGGCCAACAGCATTCTGATCACCACGCTGGATAACCTCTCGGTTTATCTCTACGAGGACGGTCACCGCCGCCACATCATCGAGAATCCGAAGCTCGACCAGGTGGAAAACTACGAGCAGGTGAAAGTTGACTTTGTGATTGAAGACTACGAAGCCGGATGCCTGATTGAAAACATCGAGATCCTTGAACCGGAAGAAGAGGAAACCCCGGAAGGAACCAGCGCCACCGTGTTTGCAGCGGCAATCGTAGACGCCATGAAAACCATGATGGCTGATAACGCCGCCCCTGCTGGCGGGTCGGAAACCTCCAACCCTGGCGAAGGAGCGTAACCGATGGCGAGCCCCGCACAGCGTCACGCGATGCGGGTCTCGGCCATGCTGGCCGCGCAGCGGGATAACGCCCCGCTGCGCCATGCCACCGCTTATGAGCAGATGCTCGTTAAGCTGGCCGCAGACCGCCGGACGCTGAAAGACATCCACTCGAAAGAGCGTAAAGCCGACAAAAAGCGCGAGCTGCTGCCGTTTTATCTGCCGTGGGTGACGGGCGTGCTGGAGAACGGCACCGGCGCGCAGGATGCCATTTTAATGACGGTCATGCTGTGGCGTCTCGATGCCGGTGATATTCCCGGCGCGCTGGAAATTGCCCGCTATGCCCTGCGCTACAACCTGTCGATGCCGGAGAACCATGCGCGCACCGTGCCTTACATGCTGGCCGAAGAGGTGGCACTTGCTGCCCTGCGCGCCCGCGATGCCGGTGAGCCGGTCAGTGCTGCAATCCTTCTCGACGTCATCAGCATGACCGCTAAAGCCGACATGCCCGACGAGGTACGCGCCCGGCTGCATAAGGTCGCTGGCCTGACGCTGCGCGATGCCGGTCAGCCTGCTGACGCCATGACGCATCTCCAGCGCGCGATCCTGCTCGACCGTAACGCGGGGGTACGCAAGGACATTGAGCGCCTTACCCGCGAACTGAATCCGAAGCCTGTTGTCGCGAAGCCTGCGCCAAAGACACCCGCGAAAACCTCACAACAGAAAAAAACAGCCACACCGGCGAAACGCGGGCGGGGTCGCCCCCGTAAAGCTGCCGGTTAACCGAATGCGCCCCGCGCCAGGGCGGCACGCCGGTCAATGAGGGTGGTTCACCTTATCTGCGACCGGCGTCCACCGCCCACCCTTTTCAGAGGCAGTCATGACGACACTGATTATTGAAAAAAATAACGAACAACCGGAGCGCCGCACAGTGGTTATCCCGCCGCCTGTCAGTGACGAGCCGGTGATCAAAAACACCTTTTTCTTTCCTGATATCGAGCCGAAGCGCGTGCGCGAGCTGATGCGCCTTGAGCAGACCATCGCCCCGGTGCGGCTGCGTCATGCCATCAAGGCCGGGATAGCCGAAACCAACGCGGAGCTTTTCGACTGGCGCGAAAGCCAGATGAAAGCCGGTTTTGCGCGCCTCGCTGATGTGCCGGCGGATGACATCGACGGCGAGAGCATGCGTATTTTTCACTATCTGAGCGCGGTGTGTGCGATGACAGCCGCCACGCTTTATGAGCGCTATCGCGGGGTGGATGCCAGCGCGAAAGGCGACAAAAAAGCGGACAGCATCGACACCACGATTGATGACCTGTGGCGCGACATGCGCTGGTCGGTCGCCCGTATTCAGGACAAACCGCGCTGCATCGTGGGGCAAATCTGATGAAGGTTTATGCGCATCAGGGCGACACGCTGGATGTGATTTGTAACCGCTATTACGGGCGCACTGAGGGCGTGGTCGAAACGGTGCTCGCCGCTAATCCGGGGCTGGCCGAACTCGGCGCGGTGCTGCCCTATGGCACGGCGATTGAGCTGCCGGACACTGACACCGCACCCGCTGCCGAAACGGTGAATTTATGGGACTGAGCATGGAGAAAATCACCTCGTCGCTGGCCTACTGGATTAGCGTCGCGCTGACCTTTTTCGGGGCGATGACGCCGCAGGATTTCGCCGCGTACTTTGGTGCGCTGGGCGTGGTGCTGACGGTCGGCGTTAACTGGTATTACCGGCGCAAAAGCTACGCCCTCCTGGCACTCCAGCTTGAGCAGAGCCGTCTTTCCGGGGAGGCAATGAGCAATGTCATCAATCGTTAAACGTTGCAGTGTGGCCGCCGTGCTGGCGCTGGCGGCACTGGTGCCTGATTTTCGTTTACTCCATACCTCGCAACAGGGTCTCGCCCTGCTGGCAGACCTTGAGGGGTGCCGTCTGCGCCCCTACCAGTGCAGCGCGGGGGTATGGACATCAGGCATCGGCCACACTGCCGGGGTCGCGCCGAAACGCGACATCACCGAACGGGAGGCGGCGCAAAATCTGATTTCCGACGTGCTGACGGTTGAGCGTCGTCTTGCGGTCTGCGCGCCGGTTGCGATGCCGCACGCCGTTTACGATGCCGTGGTCAGTTTCGCCTTTAACGTTGGCACCGGTGCGGCCTGTCAATCGACGCTGGTCTATTTCCTGAACCAGAAAAAGTGGCAACAGGCCTGTGATCAACTGCCTCGCTGGGTCTACATCAACGGAATCAAAAATAAAGGGCTGGAGAACCGCCGCGCGCGGGAGCTGGCATATTGCATGAAAGGGGTAACTCAATGAAAAAGCACCTGATTCCACTGATTTTCGATGTCCTTCTGGCGCTTCTGGTGCTAAGGGGACTGACCTGCCCGCAAAGTGTTGCCGTTAATTTTGTCGCGGTGTGGGCAATTTTTTATTGTCTGCTCTGTATCGCTGTCAGCCTCGCCGGTGCTGCCGTGTATGACGACTGGTTACAGGGACAGGAAAAGGCGATCCCCCTGAGCGATAAGAAAATGGAAATTTTCCGCACTGTCTTTTGCCGAAAGCATTCACCACTGCGACATTGCTGGTCGCTGGTAATTATTGCAGGCGCGTTTTCCTGTCTGGTTGCGGCTGGCTGGGTGTTTACGGCGCTGATTTATGTAATTTGCGTGCTGGTATTACGGGGTGTGCGTTCCTCTTACCGTCAGCGCATTGAGGAGGCGGGTTTGTGTCCAGACTCATTGTGATGCTGCTTGCCGGTGCGCTGGCGCTGGCCGGGCTGCTGTGGCTGCGCCATGAAAACGGCAATCTTACCCGGTCGCTGGAAAAGGCGAACCGAGTCGCAGGCGAGCAAAAGCTGACGATCGGCATGCTGAAAAACCAGCTCATTGTTGCCCGCGACCAGGCGGATAAAAACGAACGGGCGCAGGTGGATTTGCGTCAGAAGCTGAACGCCGCCGGTGAGCGGGAAGCCCGGCGGGAACAAACCATAACGAGGTTACTCAATGAAAATGACGCCTTTCGCCGCTGGTACAGCGCTGATCTGCCTGATGCTGTGCGCCGGTTGCACAAGCGCGCCGCCTGCGCCAGCGCCGGTGACTGTTTACAACGGTTGCCCGAAAGTCAGCCTTTGCCCGATGCCGGGCAGCGATCCGCACACCAACGGTGATTTGAGTGCCGATATCCGCAACCTTGAGCGCGCGTTAGAAAGCTGTGCGCTCCAGGTGGAAACCGTCAAACAATGCCAGGATGATTTAGATGCTGAAGCCCGAAAGCCTGAGAAAAGCCCTGGCTGATGCCGTGCCGGTGCTGAAAACCAACCCTGAGATGCTGCGGCTGTTTGTGGACAGCGGCAATCTTGTCGCCACGCTCGCCGCCTCGCTGTCATTCGAAAAGCGTTACACGCTCAATGTGGTGGTGACGGACTTTACCGACGACGCGGATTTGTTGCTTGTGCCGGTGCTGGCGTGGCTGCGTGAGAACCAGCCCGATATTATGGAAACCGCTACAGGCCAGGCGAAAGGCTTCACCTTCGAGGCCGATCTGAACAATGACAGCAGTTTTGATATCAGTATCAGCCTTGCCCTGACCGAGCGGACGCTGGTTAACGAGGTCGGCTCAGCGCTTCACGTCCGGCGCATCCCGGAACCGCCCCCGCCGGAGCCGGTCGCGCGCCCGGTGGAGTTGTACATCAATGGCGAACTGGTGAGCAAATGGGATGACTGAATTTAAACCGTTTGAGAGTGAGCTTGCCGGGCTGCTGGCGGCGCTGTCCCCCGCTGGCCGTCGGCGTCTTACGGTCGATATTGCGAAGAAGCTGCGCCAGCGTCAGCAACAGCGAATCAGGACTCAAAAAGCCCCGGACGGCTCGCCGTATGCAAAGCGAAAGCCCCAGCCGCTGCGCGCAAAGAAAGGCCGGATTAAGCGGGAAATGTTCGCAAAACTGCGTACTAACCGCTATATGAAAGCCAGCGGCGATGACAGCGCGGCTGTGGTGGAGTTTACCGGCAAAGTGCAGCGCATCGCGCGTGTGCATCAACTCGGACTCAAAGACCGGCCAGCACGCAACCGGGAGCCAGTACAGTATTCGGCGCGTCCGTTGTTGGGCTTTTCTTCTGACGATACGCAATTTATTGAAAGTCTTGTCATCGACCATCTCACCGATTTATAGCTGTGCCATTTCTGACATAACCGCCCCACATTGTCGCCGGATAAACCCGGCGGCATCATTTCTTTATGAATACACTCGCAAATTTAAATGACCTCGCGCGCACGCTGCGCAACATGATTCGCACCGGTGTCATTGTCGAAACTGACTTAGACGCGGGGCGCTGCCGCGTGCAGACCGGCGGCAACATCACCGACTGGCTCCAGTGGCTGACGCAGCGCGCCGGGCGTTCGCGCGCATGGTGGGCTCCCTCCATCGGTGAGCAGGTGTTAATTCTGGCCGTGGGTGGCGAGCTCGATACCGCCTTTGTGCTGCCCGGTATTTTCTCCGATGACCATCCTGCGCCGTCGGCCTCGGCTGATGCCCTGCATATTGCTTTCCCGGATGGCGCGGTCATCGAATACGAACCGGCGACCAGCGCGCTGACCGTCAGCGGCATCAAAACCGCCGACGTTACCGCATCGGAATCCCTTACCGCCACCGTGCCGGTGGTTGTGGTCAAAGCCTCTTCGCGCATCACACTCGACACGCCGGAGGTGGTCTGCACCAGTAAGCTCATCACCGGCTCGCTGGAAGTGCAGAAAGGCGGCACCATGCGCGGCGATATCGAGCACAGCGGCGGCGCGTTGTCGTCCAACGGCAAAGTACTGCACACCCATCAGCACCCTGGCGACAGCGGCGGCACAACAGGAGCACCCCTGTGACAGTGAACTATATTGGCATGAGCCGTGTAAATGGCCGCGCGCTTACCGATTCACAGCACGTCAGTCAGAGCATGGGCGATATTCTGCGAACGCCGGTCGGCTCCCGCGTGATGCGCCGGGAATATGGCTCGTTGCTCTCCACGCTGATTGACCAGCCGCAGACACCGGCGCTCACGCTGCAAATCCGCGTGGCCTGTTATATGGCGCTGCTGAAGTGGGAGCCGCGCATCACGCTGAGTGAAATCACCACGGAGCAAAGCGAAGGCCGGATGACCGTCAATGTGACCGGCCAGCTCGTCAGCACCGGTGAAACCCTTTCATTAACCATTCCTGTGAGTTGAACCCATGCCGATTGTTGACCTGAGCGAGTTACCCGCCCCGGATGTGGTTGAGGAGCTCGATTACGAGAACATCCTCGCTGAGCGCAAGGCGACACTGGTTTCGCTGTTCCCTGCCGATGAGCAGGACGCCGTTGCCCGCACGCTGGCGCTGGAATCCGAACCGCTGACCAGGTTCCTTGAGGAGAACGCCTACAGGGAGGTTATCTGGCGCCAGCGGGTGAATGAGGCCGCCCGCGCGGTGACGCTGGCAAGCGCTGCCGGGGCTGACCTCGATGTTATTGCCGCGAATAACAACACCACACGGCTGACCATCACCCCGGCAGACGATACCGCCATCCCGCCGGTGGCGGCGGTGATGGAGTCCGATGCCGATTTACGCCTGCGCGCGCAACAGGCGTTTGAGGGGCTGAGCGTGGCCGGGCCGGTCGGTGCCTATGAATACCACGGACGCAGCGCCGACGGGCGTGTCGCGGATATTTCTGTCGAGAGCCCGACACCGGCCTGCGTGACCATCACCGTGCTTGCCCGCGAGGGTGACGGCACGGCGGGCGATGACCTGCTCGCTGTGGTGGAAAAGGCGCTCAACGCTGAGGACGTTCGCCCGGTGGGTGACCGTGTGACGGTGCAGGCGGCTGAAATTGTGCCGTATGAGGTGGCCGCCACCCTGTATTTTTACCCTGGCCCCGAAGCGGAGCCCATCCGCGCCGCAGCCGAAGAGAAACTCAAAGCCTATATCACCGCCCAGCACCGGCTTGGTCGTGATGTCCGTCAGTCTGCGATTTATGCCGCGCTCCATGTTGAAGGTGTCCAGCGCGTGGAGCTGAGCGCCCCGCAGGGCGACATCGTGCTCGGCAAACATCAGGCCTCTTTCTGCACCGGATACAGCATCGCCAGCGGGGGGAACGATGAATAGTGACCGGCTGTTACCCGTCGGTTCGTCGCCGCTGGAAGTCGCCGCCGCGCAGGCAGCGGCGGAGATTATCCGCGTCCCGGTTCCGCTGCGCACGTTATGGAACCCGCAGACCTGCCCGGCTGACCTGCTGCCCTATCTGGCGTGGGCGCTGTCTGTTGACCGGTGGGATGCTGACTGGCCGGAAGCCACAAAACGCCGGGTGATTGCCTCCGCGTTTTTCGTCCATCAGCACAAGGGCACCATCAGCGCATTACGCCGCGTGGTGGAGCCGCTCGGTTTTCTTATCGAGGTACGCGAGTGGTGGGAGCTCAACGAGGAGCCAGGCACGTTTCGCCTGGTGGTGGGGGTGCTGGATGGTGGTATCACCGATGAGATGTATCAGGAGCTGGAAAGGCTCATCAATGACGCTAAACCCGCCAGCCGCCATCTGACCGGCCTCGCCATCAGCCTGAGCACACCGGGCGAGTGTTATGTCGAGGCGGGAAGCTATGCCGGTGACGACCTGGTCGTTTATCCGTATCTGCCCGAAGACATTACCGGCGGCGGGGAATACTTCCCGGCCTCGGCCATTCATTTTATCGACAACATGAGAGTAATCGCATGACCGCGAAATTCTTTGCCATTCTGACCAGCCAGGGCGCGGCACTGCTGGCAAACGCCACCGCGCTGGGGACAAAGCTCAACATCACGCAAATGGCCGTGGGGGACGGCAACGGCACGCTGCCAACACCGGACGCGACGCAAACGAAGCTGGTTAACCAGAAACGTATTGCGCCGCTGAATATGCTGAGCGTTGACGCGAACAACGCCAGCCAGATTATCGCCGAGCAGGTTATACCCGAAAACGAGGGCGGTTTCTGGATACGTGAAATCGGGCTTTATGACGATAACGGCGTACTGATTGCCGTCGCCAACTGCCCGGAGACCTATAAGCCGCAGTTGCAGGAGGGGAGCGGGCGCACCCAGACCATCCGCATGGTGCTGATTGTGTCCTCAACCGCCGCCGTGACGCTGAAAATCGACCCGTCGGTCGTGCTGGCGACACGGCAATATGTTGATAATGCCGTCATTGAGGTGAAAGCGTATGCCGACAATCTGCTGAAACAGCATATCGCGGCCAGCAACCCGCACACGCAGTATGCACCGATCGCCAGCCCGGTTTTCACCGGCACACCGAAAGCGCCAACCGCCGCGCAGGCGTCTAACGATACACAACTGGCGACCACGGCATTTGTTAAAGCGGCCATCGCCGCATTAGTGGCATCTGCCCCGGCCGGACTGGATACGCTAAATGAGCTGGCCGCGGCGCTGGGTAACGATCCGAACTTTGTCACTACCATGACAAACGCCCTGTCAGGAAAGCAACCGCAGGATGCGATGCTGACAGCATTTTCAAACCTGAAAGCATTAAATATGCAGTTCCCGGTGTTCAATGGCCCGAAAAGCATGGAGGCCTGCGCGCTGACAAACTTATCTCTGCTCTTTCTGTCAAAAAGCACCCCGGCGCAGATGCTCGATTTGCTTACCGCAGCTCCTCTGGCAAGCCCGGCGCTGACCGGAACGCCAACCGCGCCGACAGCCGCTGCTGGTACAAATTCGGCCCAGATTGCCACTACTGCGTTTGTTGCTAATTTCATCAATACACTGAAAACGGCTGCATTTCGTGATGTTGGGGCGGGTGCTAACCAGATCCCCGATATGAGTTCTTTCACTTCCGGCAGTAACTGGTTCAGGCTTCCGGGCGGCTTCATTGTCCAGTTTTTTGTTGCCACTATGGCTGATGCTTCCGCAGCCTCAAAAGTGGTCAACTTTCCCTTTGCTTTTCCTAATGGCGCGATTTCCGTAGTGGCCACGCATAATGGCCCGGTTCCGTCTGCCGCAGGCATTTTTGGCATTAACAATCTCTCGAAAACTTCTTTCCAGTCCTATGTGTCGGTAACTCCTGCCGGGAGTATCGGCGCATTTGTTATCGCGGTGGGGTACTAACAATGAATCAGTATTACTGGAGCGCATCAACGAACGCTTTCTATGCCGTCGCCCTGCAGGAACAATATGAAGCGAGCGGCTCATTACCTTCCGATATCACCGACATTGATGACAGTGTTGCCAGTGTGTTTATGGGGATGCCGCCGCAGGGAAAAGAGCGCGGCGCGGGCGCGGAGAACATGCCCGCCTGGAACGATTTGCCATTGCCATCACAGGAGCAATTGGTCAGCCAGGCAGACATGAAAAAAGCGGAATTGCGCGCGGCGGCAGACTCGGAGATAACCTGGCTGCAGGATGCTGTTGATGCCGGAATCGCCACGGACGAAGAGACCGCTGCACTCGCTGAATGGAAAAAATACCGGGTTATGTTGATGCGTATTGATACCTCCTCAGCCCCCGATATTGAGTGGCCTGCGCTGTCTGAGGCGACGGCCAGCTAATACGCCGGAAGATACCGGTATAATTACTGACCACCCTCAACGGCTGGCTTGATTACATTGACGCGCCTGAAGCCGCTGACCTGAGTAGCGCCCGGATATCACCTGGCCGGAAATCTCCGGGTATGTTTAAGGCTTTCAGGCATCTGGTGATTGGTATTAGTTTAGACTTGATCCGGTATTGTCATAGCACAGAGATTAGCCTGTGCCAGACGGGCAGCTTTGTGCCAGATATAGTCATTCGAACCCTGAGGGTTACACTTTTAAGTGATTCAGGGTATGCGCTTACTGGTTACGAATATTGTGCCAGAATCATGTGATTTGATGATTGCCGCTTTGCTTTCGAGCCAGTAAGTGCTCCACGTTCGCTAACGAATACTCAGGGCATGCAGATAAACTGCTGGCTATATTTCTTTCGAAGAGCGTGGAATGCATACCAATCCCCGGTTAAAAGGAGTTGGTGATGACTGCTATAGATCAGTTTGCTGCTCATGTTGGTCTGGACTGGGCGGATAGAAAGCACGATGTCTGCGTTCAGTTTAAAAACGGTGAGCGCACATTCCATGTGATTAAACATACCCCGGAAGCGCTTGATACCTGGCTCAATGAGTTGCACCAGAAGGTCAAAGGCAGGATCGCTATCGCCCTTGAACTCAAGAAAGGCCCGGTAGTGTATGCTCTCCAGAAGTACCCCTTTGTTACTGTCTTTCCTGTACACGCGTTATCATTGGCCCGCTATCGGCAGACCTTCTGGCCAAGTGGTGCGAAGGATGATCCGCAGGATGCCGAGTTAGCGTTAGATCTGATGCTTCGCTATCCCCAAAAGATAAAAGCCATCGAACCCGACAATGCTGATATCCGTTTACTTCTACAACTAGTGGAGCAGCGTAGACTGCTGGTAGAAGACAAACGCCGCTTTGTTAATCGGCTCATTAACACGCTTAAGCAGTATTATCCTCAACCCCTTGAATGGTTCTCACATCGGGGTAGTTTGCTGTTGTGTGAACTGATTATACGGTGGCCCAGTCTGCAAAAACTGAAACGAGCCAGACGCGACACCGTTCGCCACTTTCTGAATGCCAAAGGTGGCCGCGCAACAGCCCTCACCGAGCAACGTGTTGCAAGTATTAATAACGCGATCCCATTGACTGCAGACCCGAGTGTTATAGAAGCTAATGCTTTGATGGCAACAGCACTGGCGACACAAATTAAAGTCGTGAGTGAAATCATCAAAACCTATGACGAACGCATTGAAACGCTATTTGACCCATTGCCAGATGCTGAACTGTTCAAATCACTTCCAGGCATGGGGCCGTGTATGGGACCGCGTATGCTTGCCGCACTCGGTGATAACCGCGACCGCTTTAACAGCGCCGAAGAAATTCAAAACTATGTTGGCATCGCGCCAGTAACCGAGCGAAGCGGTCAAAAATCCTGGGTTCACTGGAGATGGCAGTGTGCCAAGTTCGTCAGGCAAACCTTTATCGAATGGGCTGCCAAGACGGTTAACTCATCATACTGGGCCAAGTTGTATTATCAGGGGATGCGAGAAAAAGGAAAATCTCACCAGTCTGCAATCCGGGCTCTGGCATTCAAATGGATAAGGATTATTTACCGCTGCTGGAAGACCAGAACCCGTTATGACGAAGCGAAATATTTGCTGGCACTGGAAGCGCGAAAATCGCCCTTACTAATGCCGTAGAAAGCTTGTCGAATGTCTCAGGGCGTGAAGCGGACGTTAAATCCTCCCTTTCAGGCGTTATCTAACACAAGTCTTTATTATTGCACAGCCATCGCCAGGCGAATCCCAACTGCAGTAAAGGCCAGTGCCACGCCCCAACGAATGCCGGTCATCACCCTGGGATTTCCTAATACATAATGACTAACAGACGAAGCAAAAGCACCATACAGAGAAAATACCGCAAAAGTCATGGCAGCAAAAATAGCTGAAAGAATCAACATACTCTGTGTGGGATGTACATCACCGGAGGCGATAAACTGCGGAAGGAATGCCAGGAAAAATAGCGAAAGTTTGGGATTAAGAAGATTGGCAACTACCGCCCGTATTATCAAGGTGCCAGGAGATAACTCCTGCCTGAGACCATCAGCGGTTAAAAGTGTCTTGTCCCGTAGCGTTTGCCACGCCATAAACAGCAGGTAAGCAACACCGGTATACTTCACAATGGAAAACAGTAACGGACTGGCATGTAGCAGGGCGGCAAGGCCTGTAACTGCAGCCAGCATATGAGGCAAAACTCCGAGAGTGCATCCGGCAGCAGCAATTATTGCGCTACGTTTTCCCTGCCTGAGGCCGGCAGAAAGCGTGATGATGGCACCAGTACCGGGTGACATAACAATCAGCAGAGATGTCACCAGAAAATCGTTATAGAGCATCAAAATTTTACCCCTCATCGGCAGCTGAAATAACCGTTTCAGTATTCGATTAAGAGGTTTTCTCTGTCTTGAATAAAATTGCAGCGGCACTGACAGCTATATTTTTGAAATCTGTTGCGCATAGAGGCCCGGCGTATAGCCATAGCTGCGACCAAACAGACGGGTCATGTGGCTTTGATCCGCAAATCCACCCGCAATGGCTGCATCAGCAAGGTTCATTCCGCCCCTGATAAGCTTTCGAACCAGGGACAGGCGTCGCTGCAAAAGATAGGCATGCGGGGTCATTCCACTGTAATGTGCAAAAGCGCGTAAAAATGTAAACTGCCCGAGTCCGGCAATCGCCGCCAGCTCAGTAAGAGATGTGGCACTCCCCGGCGCGTCATCCATTTTTTCCTTCGCGTATAACACCCCTTCGATGGGCATTTTCACCTGAGTCCGGGGCATTTGGGCCAACGCTTTGGTCAGGACTAATAACGCTTCATCCGCAGCAAGCTTTTCTACATCGCCATTACCACTAGTAATGACTTGATATAACTGGTTAAAACTTTTTGCCATACCGGCATTCGTCGATACAGGCAGGGCAAATTCGCCGCTGGCATATTTACCATCGGAAATATCGATAAAGCATTGATTTATAATCTCAGTATCAAAATAAAGCATCCGCCAGGCTCGCGGGCCATCGAGCGGGGTACCGTCGTGAACTTCCCCCGGGTTAACAGTGATAACATCACCCGCGTTCGATTCGACATATCCGCGCCCACTCAGGGATTTTTGCCCGCCGCTGTCCATCAAACCAATGCCATACTGGTCGTGAGTATGCCGCCCGAATGAGATGTCGCTGTTGGCGTTTACCGCCTCGACACCCGCTACAGTTATGGGGAGGAGCTCAATGGAATGTTGACGCACGATGTCAGCATTTCTCCTGTCGCAGTTGGTCGTGTTGCCTGAGTTCATAATTGATAAACGCATCGATCATCGTCCGATAGACCTTTTCGATAATTACTGTGGGAAGTCCTGCTTCAGTCGCCTGTTTACTTACCTTGTCGATTACCTGCTGAACGCGGTCTGGAGCACGCACGGCTGAATGGCCACTTTTGAAAGCTGCTGCTTTAACACTCTGGCTGCGTTGCGCGATCATTTTAACCAGTTCACTGTCAATCTGATCGATACGGTTTCTGACATCCTCAATTAAAGAAAAATCCACCTTAAAACCATCTAACTAGTACATGAGTGAAAAAGATTGCACAAATTTTCGATTCAAAACAGTAAAGTCTGACTAAAAGAACGATATACCAAAGAATTCAACCAAGGGTATGCGGCTATTGGTAATGCGATAAAATAAAAAATAGAGCGAATGTCTGCTCCTCGCGCAAAGCTGCCTGTCGATGTCTGATGTACAGTCACAGCGTGACCGGCAGCGTCGTGCTAGGAGCGGAAATTACTAAGTCCGCACTGCATTAATTCTTTGGGCGCAGGTCAATCAACCTGTGGCATTTACCCGCCTTTTTTGTTTAGTGTTGTACTGCACCGCAACCATCCCTGATAAATAGCCCCGCGCCCGCACAGCCTGGAAAATAACACTCACCCCAACCCCACGGAGTTAAACGGATGAGTGATTATCATCATGGTGTGCAGGTCGTCGAAATTAACGACGGCACGCGCGTCATTTCCACGGTCTCAACGGCAATCGTCGGCATGGTCTGTACCGCCAGCGATGCCGACGCGGCCACTTTCCCTCTCAATGAGCCGGTGCTGATCACCAGCGTACAAAGCGCCATCGCCAAAGCCGGTAAAAAAGGCACGCTGGCCGCGTCACTCCAGGCCATCGCCGACCAGTCAAAACCGGTGACCGTCGTCGTGCGCGTGGCGGAGGGAACCGGCGACGATGAAGAAGAGGCGCTCGCGCAGACCATTTCCAGCATCATCGGCACCACGGACGAGAACGGCAAATACACCGGCCTGAAAGCACTGCTGACCGCCGAAGCTGTGACCGGCGTAAAACCCCGCATCCTCGGTGTGCCGGGATTCGACACCCTGGAAGTCGCCACCGCGCTTGCGCCCGTTTGCCAGAAGCTGCGCGCGTTCGGCTATGTCAGCGCGTGGGGCTGTAAAACCCTCTCTGATGCCATCAGATACCGCGACAACTTCAGCCAGCGTGAATTAATGGTTATCTGGCCGGATTTTCTCGCCTGGGACACCGTGAAAAATGCGACCGCCACGGCTTACGCCACCGCCCGCGCCCTCGGTCTGCGTGCATACATCGACCAGTCTGTCGGCTGGCATAAAACCCTGTCTAACGTCGGCGTCAACGGCGTGACCGGCATCAGCGCGTCAGTGTTCTGGGATTTGCAGGAGCCGGGCACCGATGCCGACCTGCTCAACGAGGCGGGCGTGACCACGCTGATTCGCAAAGATGGCTTCCGCTTCTGGGGCAACCGTACCTGCTCCGACGATCCGCTTTTCCTGTTTGAGAACTACACCCGCACGGCGCAGGTTATCGCCGACACAATGGCCGAGGCGCACATGTGGGCGGTCGACAAGCCGATCACCGCGACGCTGATCCGCGACATCGTGGACGGCATTAACGCGAAATTCCGCGAGCTGAAAAGTAACGGCTACATCGTCGATGCGACCTGCTGGTTTGACGAGGACGCCAACGACGCCGAGACCCTGAAAGCCGGGAAACTGTATATCGATTATGACTATACGCCGGTTCCCCCACTGGAAAATCTGACCCTGCGCCAGCGCATCACCGATAAATATCTGGCGACGCTGGTTTCCTCGGTTAACAGCAATTAAGGAGCCTGATAAATGGCAATGCCGCGAAAACTGAAATACATGAATGTGTTTCTGAATGGCTACAGCTATCAGGGTATCGCGAAGTCGATCACCCTGCCGAAGCTGACACGCAAGCTCGAAAACTATCGCGGGGCAGGTATGAACGGCGTCGCGCCGGTTGATCTCGGCCTCGATGATGATGCCCTGTCAATGGAATGGTCGCTCGGCGGTTTCCCGGATTCGGTTATCTGGGAGCTGTACGGCGCGACCGGCGTCGATGCCGTGCCGGTGCGTTTTGCCGGTTCCTACCAGCGTGACGACACCGGCGAAACGGTCGCCGTTGAAGTGGTGATGCGTGGCCGTCAGAAGGAAATCGACACCGGCGAGAACAAACCCGGCGAAGACACCGAAGCGAAAATTTCGGTCGTCTGTACCTATTTCAAACTGACGATGGACGGCAAAGAGCTGGTTGAAATCGACACCCTCAACATGGTGGAGAAGGTCAACGGCACCGACCGGCTGGAGCAGCACCGCCGCAATATCGGCCTGTAATTTTCACCCCGGCCAGTGCGCTGGCCGGTTAACCCGAAAACCTGATTAAAAAGAGAACACCATGAATAACGACAACGTGATCACCCTGGAAAATCCTGTTAAGCGCGGCGAGCAGATTATCGACGCCATCACCCTGATTAAACCGAACGCCGGGACGCTGCGCGGCGTCAGCCTTGCGGCGGTGGCAAACTCCGAAGTTGACGCCCTGATAAAAGTGCTGCCGCGCATGAGCGCCCCCTCGCTCACCGAGCAGGAAGTCGCCGCGCTTGAGCTGCCTGACCTCGTTGCCCTGGCGGGTAAGGTGATCGGTTTTTTGTCGCCGAATTCGGTGCAGTAAATTTCCCCGACACACTCTCTGTTGATGACCTGATGGCGGATATCGCGGTGATTTTCCACTGGCCGCCCTCAGAGCTCTTTCCCCTGAGCCTGACAGAACTCATTACATGGCGAGAAAAAGCCATCCAGCGAAGCGGAAACACGAATGAGTAGCGTGAAATTACAGGTATTACTCAAAGCTGTTGACCAGGCGACCCGCCCGTTAAAATCCATCGACAAGGCCAGTAAGGAGCTGGCCGGAGGGATGCGCACAACACAAACCGCATTGCGTGAGCTCAACGGGCAGGCGTCGAAGATTGACGGCTTTCGTAAAACCCGCGCACAACTTGCGGTCACTGAGCAGGCGCTGAAAAAAGCCAGAGATGAAGCCGCCGCGCTGGCGCTTCAGTTTAAAAACACTGAACAGCCGACCCGCGCGCAGGCGCAGGCAATGGAGACGGCACGCAAAAGCGCCGCCGCGCTCCAGCTTAAACACAACAGCCTGCGTGAATCCGTGCAGCGTCAGCGCCAGGAGCTCAGCCTTGCCGGGATAAACACCCGCACGCTGGCCGCTGACGAGCGAAAACTTAAAACCACCATCAGTGAAACCACCTCACAGCTCAACCGGCAGCGTGAGGCGCTGGCGCGCGTCAGTGCGCAACAGGAGAAACTCAGCCGGGTAAAACAGCGCTATCAGGCCGGGAAGGCGCTCGCCGGTAACGCCGCTGCGGTGGGCGCGGCAGGGGCGGGAATGGCAACCACGGCAACGCTTGCCGGGGCGGCACTGCTGAAACCGGGCTATGACTTTGCGCAAAAGAACTCGGAGCTTCAGGCGGTGCTCGGCGTGGGTAAAGACTCGGTGGAAATGACCGCGCTGCGCAGACAGGCGCGCCAGCTTGGCGACAACACGGCCGCCTCGGCGGATGATGCCGCCGGTGCGCAAATCATCATTGCGAAAGGGGGCGGTGATGCGGCAGCGATTCAGGCTGTCACGCCGGTGACCCTGAATATGGCGCTGGCTAACCGGCGCACGATGGAGGAAAACGCCGGTCTGTTGATGGGGATGAAATCCGCGTTTCAGCTTTCAAACGATAAGGTCGCACACATCGGTGATGTTCTCTCCATGACGATGAACAAAACCGCCGCTGACTTTGACGGCCTGAGTGATGCGCTGACCTATGCCGCGCCGGTGGCAAAAAATGCCGGGGTGAGTATCGAGCAGGCCGCCGCCATGGTGGGCGCGTTACATGATGCGAAAATCACCGGCTCGATGGCCGGTACGGGGAGCCGCGCGGTGATAACGCGCTTACAGGCACCGACCGGCGAGGCGTACCGGGCGATTAAAGAGCTTGGCATCACCACGGCAGATAAAAAAGGTAACACCCGGCCCATCTTCACCATCCTGAAAGAAATGCAGGCCAGTTTTGAGAAAAACAAACTCGGCACCGGCCAGCGCGCCGAATACCTGAAAACGATATTCGGTGAAGAAGCCAGTTCATCAGCGGCGGTGTTAATGGCCGCCGCCTCGGGCGGGAAACTGGATGCGCTGACCGCTGCGTTTAAAGCCTCGGACGGGAAAACGGAGGAACTGGTCAACGTCATGCAGGACAACCTCGGCGGCGACTTTAAAGAGTTCCAGTCGGCTTATGAGGCGGTCGGTACTGACCTGTTTGACCAGCAGGAATCCTCGCTCCGAAAACTGGTGCAGACCGCTACAGGTTACGTGCTCAGGCTTGATGGCTGGATACAGAAAAACAAAGGGCTGGCGCAGACGCTGGGCGTGATTGCGGCGGTGGCTGTCGGCGTGGTGGGGCTTGTCGGCGCTATCGGTCTGGTGGCATGGCCGGTCATCACCGGGATAAATGCCATCATAGCGATTGCCGGTGTGCTCGGGACGGTCTTCAGTGTGGTGGGCGGGGCAATTATGACGGTGCTCGGCGCGCTGACATGGCCGATTGTGGCGATCGGCGTGGCAATTGTCGCCGGTGCGCTGCTCATCCGTAAATACTGGGAGCCCATCAGCGCCTTTTTCAGCGGGGTTGTTGAAGGTCTGACTGCCGCATTTGCGCCGGTCGGGGAACTGTTTTCGCCGCTTAAGCCCGTTTTTGACTGGCTTGGCGAGAAATTAAAGGCGGTATGGGACTGGTTCAAAAAACTGATTGAGCCGGTTAAATCCACGCAGGACACGCTTAACGCCTGCAAAGATACCGGCGTCCTGTTTGGACAGGCACTGGCAGATGCACTGCTGATGCCGCTTACCGCGTTTAACAAACTGAAACAGGGAATAGACTGGGTGCTCGATAAACTCGGCCTCATCAATAAAGAATCCAGCGATCTTGACCAGAAAGCCGTAAAAGCTGGCGCGGCGGCGCAGAACGGCACCTATATCCCGGCAACCAGTACCTATGGCGGTTATCAGGGATATCAGCCCGCCGTTGCCCCCGGCGGTAAATCCTATGTCGATAACCGGCAAAGCCATTACAACATCACGATGCAGAACGGCGGCGCACCGGGCGGCGAACTCGGGCGGCAGTTGCAGGATGCCGTTGAAAAGGCCGACCGTGAGAAACGCGCCCGCGAACGTTCCAGCATGCGCCACGACGGATAAGGGAGACATTCAGAGATGATGCTTGCTTTAGGTTTCTTCGTCTTTATGCGCCAGACACTGCCGTTTCAGGGCATGCAGCGCGACGCGGAATATCGCTGGCCGTCAAACAGCCGCGTAGGTAAGCGCGATGCTTTCCAGTTTCTCGGCGTCGGGGAGGAAAAAATCACGCTCAATGGCACGCTTTACCCGGAAATTACCGGCGGGACGCTGACACTGACCGCGCTCAGGCAGATGGCCGAACAGGGTAAGGCATGGCCGCTGATTGCCGGAACCGGCCAGATTTACGGCATGTATGTCATCAACAGCATTAACGAAACCGGCGCGGAGTTTTTTTCCGACGGCTCACCCCGGAAGATTGATTTTACGCTGGCGTTAACGCGCGTGGATGAGTCGCTCGCAGCGGTATATGGCGACCTGAGTCAGCAGGCTGACATGCTGGCCGGGAAAGCAAAAGAGGCCGCCACCAGATTAATCACAACGCCGGGGTTATGATGTCAGAAATACTCTACAGCCAGGCGGGGAGCTCACTCACCCCCGCGTTTATGCTGAAACTGGACAGTAAGGATATCACCGGCAACATCAGCAACCGGCTGATAGACCTCACGATGACGGATAACCGGGGCTTTGAGGCTGACCAGCTCGATATTGAGCTCGATGACAGCGACGGCCTTGTGCAGTTGCCGGTGCGCGGTGCGGTGCTGACCCTGTTCCTCGGCTGGAAAGATTCCGCGCTGGTCGGCAAGGGCAGTTTTACCGTTGATGAGGTTGAGCACCGGGGCGCGCCTGATACCGTGACCATCCGCGCCCGCAGCGCTGATTTTCGCGGTACGCTGAATTCCCGGCGTGAAGAGTCCTGGCACGACAAAACCCTCGGCGATATCGTGGCGGCGATCGCCGCACGTAACAAGCTGACGGCGAGTGTCACCCCGGCGCTGGCCGGGATTCATATCCCGCATATCGACCAGACGCAGGAATCCGACGCTAAATTTCTTACTCGGCTGGCTGACCGGAACGGCGGCGAGGTGTCGGTCAAGGCGGGGAAACTGCTGTTTCTCAGAGCCGGGAATGCCACAACCGCCAGCGGCAAGCCCATCCCGCAGGTGACGATCACCCGCCGCGATGGCGACCGGCATCAGTTTGCGATTGCCGACCGGGGCGCTTATACCGGCGTTACGGCTCAGTGGCTTCATACCAAAGACCCGAAACCGAAAAAGGTGAAGGTGAAGCGCAAGCCCAGAGAACAGCATTTACGCGCGCTACAGCACCCGAAAGCCAAAGCGAAAAAGAAGGAAGTCAGAATACCGGAAGCCCGCGAGGGTGAATATCTGGCCGGTGAGGCGGATAACGTATTTTCGCTTACAACGGTGTATGCCACAAAAGCCCAGGCCATGCGGGCGGCGCAGGCGAAATGGGACAAGCTACAACGCGGTGTAGCTGAGTTCTCGATAAGTCTGGCCGTCGGGCGCGCCGATCTCTACCCGGAAACGCCGGTAAAAGTATCGGGGTTTAAGAGCGTCATAGATGAGCAGGCGTGGTTGATTAGTAGGGTGACTCATAGCCTCAATAATAATGGCTTCACGACGGGCGTAGAGCTCGAAATAAAGCTTGCTGAGGTTGAGTACGAATCAGAAAATGACGAGTGACATCATTAATTTAACTTTTTGTTATTTAAGGGTTTTTGTCGTAAAATTTCGACATCGCTTAAACCGTCGAGGTGCTCATTATGTTCCATTGCCCGTTATGCCAACATGCCGCCCATGCGCGTACCAGTCGTTACATGACCGATACCACCAAGGAACGTTATCACCAATGCCAAAACGTTAACTGTAGTGCGACGTTTGTAACGCTGGAGTCAGTGCAGCGGTATATTGTGAAGCCCGGCGAAGTGCAGCCAGTCAGACCACATCCGACGATTTCAGGGCAACAAAATTTGTGGATGTGAAAAACGCCCTGCGATTACAGGGCGTGTTTTGTGTCAATGTGGTCGCAGTGTGGACACTGCATGAAATAAATCCTTTTATTTCATGTTGATAGAGGTGGCTTTAAAACACCATCCCTGTCTTCCCCCACATGATGTGGGGGTTTTTTTTGCCCTTTGCTTATCTGCTAAGTCCTGAGGATAGCGCCCAGGAAAAGCTTTTTACGATGAGTGGCGGGAGCTTTTTTATCTAAAATTTCCTTTTTATCCTCATTAAACGCGTGAAAACTCATAACTCCATTTTTCTCCACATTTTTTTGATATATTATCAAGGTGATTTGTGGATGATGAGATACATAAAACTCTATTGGTGGATTTGGGTAAATGATCGAGAAATTGAGAAATATTAATTTAAAAAAATATAGCGTCAGCTTTATTAAGGGGTTGATAGTAGAGACGTTATGCGTTGCAGTTGTTATTTATTTTTTGAGAATGGTCCTGGATATCATCGGCGATAGCCCATATGGCATAAATCGACATGAGATAATTAGAATGTACTGGATGTCTGCACCAGTTATTTTTGTTTATCTTATCCTTCGATTGATTAATTTTAGGGTTCTTTTTTCTCTTTATGTAATAGCCTTGGTTTCGGCAATTATTTCGTTTATTAGCATGACGAAAATATCTCTTACTGATGAACCTCTATCCTTTAATGATATTGTTGCGGGATCCAATGTTTCCCTGGCCTCAAAATATCTTTCCGCTGACAACATAATGCTTTGTGTCGGCGCAATTCTTGCCGGGTTGCTCTTATTATTTTTGGACAAGAAATTCAGGATTCATAAATCCAATAAGCTGGCTGTTATTTTATTTTTGGCGTTAACCACACCTATGGCTTTTTCACCTTATTCCAATGCAATAGATACTCTGCCGGGTTGGGTAAAGGAAAATGCAAACAGACTCACCGAAAAATATGATATTAATTATTTCTCGTGGGATTGGCCTGGTAACGTAAAGCGCCACGGGTTACCCATGCATTTAATTCAGACAAGTCTTCGTCGTTCGGTTCCTGAATTAAAACAAGATGAAATAAAAGAGTACCTTTCCCTGCGTGCTACATATGCTAAAAGTGAGCCCAGGAATAAGACAGTAATATTTGTTTTGTGTGAATCTTGTTGGTATGACGATAATAATTTTAAGGAGCTTTATCAGCCCCTTATGGATAATGGATTTACGGCCATGCGGGCAACATCTCCTCATTATGGTGCAGGCACGGCTAACATAGAATTTGAAATGCTTACCGGGTTGCCAAGCACAACTCAGCATCTTTCTGGTATCATCTACCAGGAGTATGTTGATATTTTTAAGGATAACGCCGAGTCTTTTGCTAGCGCCTTAAAACGCAAGAATTACTATGCCTTTGCGGCTCATAATAATAATCGGTCATTTTGGCGAAGAGGTGATGTCTATCGTAAATTTGGTTTTGATCAATTTGTCGATATAACACAAATGGGTGATGTGCCAGTCGAAATTGCAAAAAATAAGAAGCCCTGGCAGTGGCAAACAGATGATATCGTACTTTATCGCTCGGCATTAAAAGCGCTACGTGAGAAGCAGGGGCAACCCATTTTTATGAATCTCATTACCATGGGTACTCACGGTCCGTTCCCATATCTCAATGATTCTGGTGAAACAGTTTATAAATATGAAGTGGCCGAATCTATCTCTCGTTTAACGGATTTTGCTCGACAGGTACAGGCGATAGATAAGGATGCAGTGATTGTTGTCTATGGTGATCATAAGCCAGCACTTAATAAATATTTTTATGAGCATAATGTGATCCCACATAATTTGTTCTCTACTACTGGTGACAAGGATGCGGATTTTACTTTTAAACTTCATATTACTCCATTAGAGTTTGGTGATGTCCCTGTTTTTGTGAAATCCAGCGATCAGAATGCCGTTGCAAAATTTGTGCAGGATGCTAATAAAAAACCCTATTTTTGCGTTGCTGCTCTTGCGGATAAATATTTTATAAATTCAGGGATGTTCTCCGTTAATTATACACAGCAACACGGTTGCCAGGACCCACTGTATAGCGACTATAGTGGTTACGTTAACTTGATAAACAGTGTACCTTCATGGGTTTATTCCGTTTCATTGTTTGAGAATGTAACAGAATAAAACGACCTGGGATTGATTGTCTGTAGTGGCCAGGCAATCAATCCCTGATAAGCAACACTATTCGTCCTGCAATGCACTTCACTATCAAACAATCTTACGCTTAATCGTACTATTCCCACCGATGCCATCCGTTATAATTCCCGCAGGACAAAGCAGGAGCGTTTATGAATCAATCCTATGGGCGGCTGATTACCCGGGCAGCAGTCGCGGCGACCGTCATGGCATCGTCACTACTGTTAATTAAAATTTTTGCATGGTGGTTCACCGGGTCGGTAAGTATTCTGGCGGCATTGGTGGATTCTCTGGTGGATATCGCGGCATCGCTGACCAACCTGTTAGTGGTGCGTTACTCGTTGCAGCCCGCTGATGAAGAACATACTTTCGGGCATGGTAAAGCGGAGTCGTTGGCCGCGCTGGCGCAAAGTATGTTTATTTCCGGTTCGGCGCTGTTTCTGTTTTTGACCGGTATTCAGCATCTGGCTAACCCCGAGCCGCTTCGTGCTGCCGGGATTGGTATTATCGTGACGCTAATCGCGTTATTCAGTACTGTGATATTAGTCACTTTTCAGCGTTGGGTGGTACGTAAAACCCACAGCCAGGCGGTGCGGGCGGATATGCTTCATTATCAGTCTGATGTTATGATGAACGGTGCAATTCTCATCGCGCTTGGTCTGTCCTGGTACGGCTGGCACCGGGCGGATGCGCTGTTTGCACTGGGGATTGGCAGCTATATTCTGTATAGCGCGTTACGCATGGGTTATGAAGCGGTTCAGGCGTTGCTGGACAGAGCGTTACCCGACGAAGAGCGCCGGGAGATTGTGGATATCGTCACTGCCTGGCCAGGCGTTAGCGGCGCGCACGATCTTCGCACGCGGCAGTCAGGGCCGACCCGCTTTATTCAAATACATTTAGAAATGGACGATAACCTGCCGTTGGTTCAGGCGCATCTCGTGGCTGAGCAGGTAGAGCAGGCCATTCTGCAACGTTTTCCGGGATCGGATGTAATTATTCACCAGGATCCCTGCTCTGTCGTACCTCAGGGACGTTAAGCACAACAGTGCATTCGTATTCCATTGTAAAAAAGTGAGCCAGACCCGTTTTTTGTGTATAAATTACCGCCATTTGGGCTGACCTGAATCAATTCAGCAAGCAGTGATTGATATACTATTTGCAGCATAGTTGTTCGCTCCCGTGGGGAGTCGCTTCGGGCCACAGAATTTATTTTGCATTCCTAGTTCAGAGGTAGTCATGATTAAAAAAATCGGTGTGTTGACAAGTGGCGGTGATGCGCCAGGCATGAATGCCGCGATCCGCGGGGTCGTCCGTGCCGCATTAACAGAAGGTCTGGAAGTTGCAGGTATCTATGATGGTTACCTCGGCCTGTACGAAGACCGCATGATCCAACTCGACCGCTACAGCGTATCGGATATGATCAACCGCGGCGGTACATTCCTCGGCTCTGCCCGCTTCCCGGAATTCCGCGAAGAGCATATCCGTGCCGTGGCTATTGAGAACATGAAAAAACGCGGCATCGATGCCCTGGTTGTTATCGGTGGTGACGGTTCTTATATGGGCGCCAAACGCCTGACTGAAATGGGTTTCCCGTGCATTGGTCTGCCGGGCACCATCGATAACGACGTTGCGGGAACGGACTACACCATCGGTTATTTCACCGCGCTGCAAACCGTCGTTGAAGCGATTGACCGCCTGCGTGATACCTCTTCTTCCCACCAGCGTATCTCCATCGTGGAAGTGATGGGCCGTTACTGCGGCGACCTGACTCTGGCTGCGGCAATTGCCGGCGGCTGTGAGTTTATCGTTCTGCCGGAAGTAGAATTCAACCGTGAAGATCTGGTTGCAGAAATCAAAGCCGGTATCGCCAAAGGTAAAAAACATGCGATTGTGGCGATCACTGAGCACATCTGCGACATTGACGAGCTGGCAAAATATATCGAAAGCGAAACACAGCGTGAAACGCGTGCGACCGTTCTCGGCCATATTCAGCGTGGCGGCTCTCCGGTGCCTTACGACCGTATCCTGGCATCCCGTATGGGTTCTTACGCTATTGAACTGCTGCTGCAGGGCTTTGGCGGTCGCTGCGTCGGTATCCAGAACGAAAAAATGGTTCACCACGACATTATCGACGCTATCGAGAACATGAAGCGCCCGTTCAAAGGCGACTGGCTGGACTGCGCGAAGAAACTCTTCTGATCGCATGAAAATGCCCTCGAATATGAGGGCATTTTTTTATGTCTGTTTATTCCGCATAGTTATAGCCAATCTTTTTTTATTCTTTAATCATTGATTATCTTTCTGGCACGCTGGTCTCATCAAAATACACAACCAAAGAGAGTGGGCGATGAATAAATGGGGCGTGGGAATTACTTTACTGCTGGCTTCCACCAGCGTTCTGGCTAAGGACATCCAGTTATTAAACGTGTCTTACGATCCAACGCGTGAGCTGTACGAACAGTACAACAAAGCGTTTAGCGCGCACTGGAAACAAGAGACCGGCGATAATGTTGTGATCCGTCAATCTCACGGCGGCTCTGGCAAACAGGCGACCTCGGTAATTAACGGCATTGATGCCGATGTTGTGACGCTGGCGCTGGCTTATGACGTTGACGCTATCGCTGAACGTGGTCGTATTGATAAAAACTGGATCAAACGCCTGCCGGACAACTCCGCGCCTTACACCTCAACCATCGTCTTCCTGGTACGCAAAGGCAACCCGAAACAGATTCATGACTGGAACGATCTGGTAAAACCGGGCATTTCCGTTATTACGCCGAACCCGAAAAGCTCCGGCGGCGCACGCTGGAACTATCTGGCAGCCTGGGGCTACGCTCTGCACCATAACAATGGCGATCAGGCAAAAGCGCAGGAGTTCGTGAAGGCGCTGTATAAAAACGTTGAAGTGCTGGATTCCGGCGCGCGCGGCGCAACCAGTACCTTTGTTGAACGCGGCATTGGTGATGTGCTGATTGCGTGGGAAAACGAAGCGCTGCTGGCAACCAACGAACTGGGCAAAGACAAGTTTGAAATCGTGACGCCGAGCGAATCGATCCTCGCTGAGCCAACGGTTTCTGTCGTTGATAAAGTTGCCGAGAAAAAAGGCACCGAGAAAGTGGCTGAAGCCTACCTGAAATATCTCTACTCGCCGGAAGGTCAGGAGATCGTCGCGAAGAACTTCTACCGTCCGCGCGATCCGCAAATTGCCGCGAAATACGCGAGTGAGTTCCCGAAACTGAAACTCTTCACCATTGATGATGAGTTTGGCGGCTGGACCAAAGCGCAAAAAGAGCACTTCTCTAACGGCGGTACGTTCGACCAAATCAGCAAACGCTAATCCTCCAGACATCGCCCTCTTTTGAGGGCGATGTTGTTTTTACACCTGCGTAAAATCCAGGATTTCCGACTTCACTGCTGTTTTGCGCTATCATTCCGGTTCTTTCAGCAAAGGAAGCGGAAATATGAAAACCGTACGTCGTCTTATCATTGCCCTGTTAGTGCTGGTTGTTCTGGCGGGCGCGGGAACTGCATACTGGTTTAAAGGTCGCGGCAATCCGGACGCGTTGCGGCAGATCGTTATCGGGCAATGCCTGCCAAATGCCCGCGAACATAATTCGCCCGCTCCCTGTACGCAGGTGAACCTGAAAAGTGGTTACGTGCTGATGAAAGATCGCAATGGGCCGCTGCAATTTCTGTTGATGCCGACTTATCGCATCAACGGCACGGAAAGCCCGCTGCTGCTGCAAGCGACAACGCCAAACTTTTTCTGGCAGGCGTGGCAATCCCGCGATGTGATGAGCAAACTGCGCGGCAGCGAAGTGCCGGATAATGCCATCTCTCTGACCATCAACTCCCGCATGGGGCGTACACAAAACCACTTTCACATTCACATCTCTTGTCTGCGCCCCGATGTACGTCGGCAGTTAAATGATAATGCCGCGCGTATTAGCAGCCAGTGGCTGGAATTCCCGGGCGGTTTGCTTGGCCATCAATATTTGGCCCGACGCGTGACGGAAGCAGAACTGGTGCAGCGTAGCCCGTTCCTGATGCTGGCGGAAGAAATCCCGGAAGCAAAAGCGCATATGGGGCGTTTTGCGCTGGCGATGGTGCAACAGGCGGACGGCTCATTTGTGCTGCTGGCAACCGAGCGTAATCTGCTGGCGCTTAATCGCGCTTCTGCGGAGGAAATTCAGGATCATCAATGCGATATCCTCAAATAACCCCACTATAATTCGCGTTTACTCAACCTGCCTGTCGCCGTAGACTTGCTGAAAAAATCTACAGGAGACAGGCATGTCGCTCTGGCTTACTCACCCTCTGTTCCTTCCCTCGTTAATTGTCGGCATCACCATTGTGCTGTGGGCGACCTCGCTGTTACCGGAGTTTATTACTGCACTGCTGTTCTTTACCGCAGCGATGGTGGCGAAAATCGCGCCGCCGGAGGTGGTCTTCGGTGGGTTTGCTTCTTCGGCATTCTGGCTGGTGTTCAGCGGCTTTGTGCTGGGCGTGGCGATCCGTAAAACCGGTCTGGCGGACAGAGCCGCCCGCGCGTTGTCATCGAGGCTGACAACATCATGGCTGCAAATGGTCGCCAGCGTCGTGCTGTTGAGCTATGCGCTGGCTTTTGTTATGCCGTCGAATATGGGACGCATTGCGCTGCTGATGCCGATCGTTGCAGCGATGGCGGCGCGATCGGGCATTCAGGAAGGTACACGTTCATGGTACGGGCTGGCGCTGGCCGTCGGTTTCGGCACGTTCCAGCTTTCGGCCACTATACTGCCCGCCAACGTTCCCAATCTGGTGATGAGCGGTGCGGCGGAAGGCTCTTATGGCATCCATCTCAACTATCTTCCCTATTTGCTGTTGCACACGCCGGTACTCGGCATTCTGAAAGGCGTTATTCTGATTAGCCTGATCTGCTGGCTGTTTCCGGGGCAGCCGCAGGCGCCGCGTGAAGAGGCCATTTCTGCGCCGATGAGCCGGGAGGAGAAACGGCTGGCGTGGCTGCTGGCGGTGGTGCTGACGATGTGGGTGACGGAGAGCTGGCACGGTATTGGTCCTGCGTGGACCGGGCTGGCGGCGGCCTGTGTCACCTTGCTGCCGCGCATCGGCTTTATCAATGGCGACGAATTTTCTACCGGGGTGAATATCCGCACCTGTATTTACGTTGCCGGGATTTTGGGTTTAGCGATCACGGTGACGCAAACCGGTATCGGCAGTGCGGTCGGGGAAGCGTTGCTGAGGGTGATGCCACTCGATCCAGCTAACCCGTTCACCAGTTTTCTTGCGCTGACGGGCATCACCACGGCACTCAATTTCATTATGACCGCCAACGGTGTTCCGGCGCTGTTTACCACGCTGGCGCAGAGTTTTTCTGACGCGACCGGATTCCCGCTGTTGTCGGTCATTATGATTCAGGTGCTGGGCTACTCCACGCCGCTGTTGCCGTATCAGGCGTCGCCGATTGTGGTAGCTATGGCGCTGGGGAAAGTGCCGGCACGCGCGGGAATGCTGTTCTGTCTGGCGCTGGCAGTGGTGACGTATCTGATATTGTTACCGCTGGATTACGCGTGGTTTAGCGTGCTGGGGAAACTGTAACGGTCTGACATTGCCGGATAGCGATGCGCTTATTTCTGCAGGAGAGGATAGGTGTAAAAAAGCCCGGTGGCGTTAGCGCATACCGGGCCTGGCTTTGCGTAGGGCGGGTAAGCGCAAGCGCCACCCGCCATGCAACAGCATTACGCCTGTTTTGCGGCTTCTGCTGCTTTGACGATCACGGCGAAAGCGTCAGCTTTCAGGGACGCGCCGCCAACCAGCGCACCGTCGATGTCCGGCTGGGTGAACAGCTCTGCGGCGTTGCCTGCATTCACGGAACCGCCGTACTGAATGATCACTTGCTCAGCCACTTTCGCGTCTGCTTTAGCAATGTGGTCACGGATAAATTTGTGTACAGCCTGCGCCTGCGCCGGAGTTGCGGATTTGCCGGTACCGATCGCCCAAACCGGTTCGTAGGCAATCACTGCGCCTTCGAACGCGCTCGCGCCCTGGGTTTTCAACACAGCGTCGATCTGGCGTGCGCAGACTTCTTCGGTTTTACCCGCTTCGTTTTCTGCTTCGGTTTCACCGATGCACAGTACCGGGATCAGGCCCTGCGCTTTCAGTACGGCGAATTTTTTGGCGATGAATTCATCGGATTCTGCGTGGTAAGTACGACGCTCAGAGTGGCCGATGATGATGTATTTTGCGCCGATATCTTTCAGCATTTCGGCAGAGGTTTCACCGGTGAAAGCGCCGGACAGGTTAACGTCGACGTTCTGCGCGCCCAGGATGATGTGGCTACCGTCAGCAGCATGTTTAGCCAGATCCAGGTACATTTCCGGCGGCGCAATCGCGACCGCACAGCCCGTTACGCCAGCCAGCTCGGTACGCAGGTTTGCAACCAGTTCGTTTACCATGTGGCGGCTGCCGTTCAGTTTCCAGTTACCCATCACTAAAGGATGTCGCATTTTTACTCTCCACGCGCTTGGCGAATTAAGGAATATGGCCGCCCTTCAGGGCAGCATGGTCTGTGAAACAGTATAGAGATTCATCCCCTGAAAGGCTTTGCTTTTTGTCATTTATTGTTATCTTCAAGCGATTCAGATAGCGTCAGCTTAATCGGTTCAACAGCGAAGGTCAGCCCCTTTTCGCCGTTATCTGCCACCACATAACGTACTGCGCCTTCTGTTTCCGCGTAGTACTGTTTGTTTTTGCCGTTATTCAGCAACTTTTGCAGCTTTTGCCCGCTTTGCGCGGTAGTCATCGTCGGCGAAAACGCGCGAATTATCGCTGCCATATACTCCTGGGCTTTCGCTTTCGCCGCCTTTTGCTCTGGACCCTGTACCGGCAGCCAGGTGATTTGCATCGACTTGATTTTCAGCGTACCGCGCTCCAGCGCTGTCGATGCATAAAGATTGTCGTTTATTTTTGTTGCGGCGCGCGTCAGGTTCGCCTGATCGTTACGGCCATCAACAGCGCGGAACTCGTTCAGCGGAAGCGTCGGGTTGTCGGTATTAAATTTTTCCCGAAACTGACTGATCGACTGGTCGAATGTTGGCGCGCCCGGCAGCAGGTAGGGCGCGGTTGCTGTGGCAGGCGTCTCTTCCGCCCACACCGGGGAGCCGAAGATCAGCGCTGAGAAGAGCAGCCAAATCGGGTAACGCCATGCTTTCATTACATCGCCCTCTCTAAAGTGTGCTCACGATTAAAACGATATCGGGCTGGCTTGTCAAAAACTCCCGCTGCCAGGGTAAACTACGCAGCATTACGATAATAAGGAACCTTACATGGGCATACAGCAGTGGTTGTTTTCGTTTAAAGGGCGCATTGGTCGACGCGACTTTTGGGTCTGGATCATCCTCTGGGTAGTGAGCATGACAGTGCTGTTTGCGCTGGCAAACAGTGGAATGCTCGATTTCCAGATGGCCGCGTTTATTCTGGTGTGCCTCATCTGGCCGACTGCCTGCGTAATGGTGAAACGTTTGCACGATCGCGGCCGTCATGGCGCGTGGGGATTGCTGATGGTACTGGCGTGGATGTTGCTTTCCGGCCACTGGGAAGTGCTGAACGGTACGCTGGAATGGGCGGTGGGACGTCTGATTCCGGTGGTGATTATTGTCATGATGCTGATCGACCTGGGCGCGTTTGTCGGCACCCAGGGAGAAAACAAATATGGCAAAGAGACGCTGGAAGTGAAGTATCGCTGATTACCAGTAGTGTTCCGCGGTGATATGCCCCGGTCGGCGGCGCAGGTGCTTGGTCATTTGCCGGGAATCTTTAAGGAGTTGTGTGGTATCGCGTACCATTTGCGGGTTGCCACACAGCATCACATGGCTGGTTTCGGTGTTCATCGGCAGCCCGACGGCTTCTTCCAGCGCACCACTTTCAATCAACGCCGGTACGCGTCCGGTCAGTGAGCCGGAAATCGTCTCCCGGCTGACTACCGTCTGAATACGCAGTTTCCCTTCATAACGCTGTTGCAGTTCCAGCATCAGCGGCAAGTAGCTGAGATCCGCGGCATAGCGCACGGCGTGCACCAGCACCAGATTTTTAAAGCGTTGCAGATCCTTGCCTTCCTGCAAAATCGACAGATATGGCCCAATAGCGGTGCCGGTGGCCAGCATCCATAGCGTTTCGCAATCCGGTACTTCCTCAAGCACAAAGAAACCGGCGGCTTCGCTGACAATTTGCACTTCGTCTCCCGGTTGCAGGGCTGCCAGGCGCGGGCTGAGTTTGCCTTCCGGTACGGTGACAAGATAGAACTCGAGGTCGGGGTTACCCGGCGCATTGACGTAAGAGTAAGCGCGCTGAACGCGCTCGCCGTCAATTTCCAGACCAAGTTTGGCGAACTGCCCGGCAGTGAAGGGGTTAACGGGGGCATGCACGGTGAGGCTAAATAGCGCATCGGTCCAGAACTGCACCTTAGTGACTTTTCCTGTTACCCATTCCGCCATGGTTATCTCCTGTTCAGTTGCGTTGCCTTATCTTCGTGCCTGTGGAGGGAGATTTCCAGCCCGTGCGGGCCGGAAAGCTCAATTGAACAAATAGCCTTACAGGATGTGGCGTTGCACATCCGGATCTTTACGATCGAGGTAGTGGATGGACTGAATGCGGCGAATCGTGCGCGATTTCCCGCGGATCAGCAGCGTTTCCGTGGTGGCGATATTACCTTTGCGGGTAATGCCATCCAGCAGATCGCCTTTGGTGATGCCGGTTGCCGCAAAAATCACATTATCGCTACGCGCCATATCGTCCAGACGCAGCACGTTGCCCGCCTGAATGCCCATGCCACGGCAGCGTTTCAGCTCCTGTTCGCCGATGCGGCGGTTCTCTTCGCTGTCGCCTTTCACCTGATGGCGCGCCAGCAGACGTCCCTGCATGTCACCATCAAGCGCGCGTATCACCGCTGCGGAAACCACACCTTCCGGCGCGCCGCCGATACCGTACAGCACATCGACTTCGCTATCCGGCATACAGGTAAGAATGGACGCCGCGACATCGCCGTCGGGAATGGCAAAAACGCGCACGCCGAGCTTTTGCATCTCTGCAATCGTTGCGTCATGGCGCGGTTTGGCAAGGATGGTGACCGTCAATTCAGTCAGGGGTTTGTTCAGCGCGTCAGCGACATTGCGCAGGTTATCCGCCAGCGGCAGATTGAGGTCGATAGCGCCTTTAGCGCCTGGGCCGACAATCAGTTTTTCCATGTACATATCCGGCGCATTCAGGAAGCAACCCTTATCGCCGACAGCCAGTACCGCCAGCGCATTTGCCTGGCCCATCGCTGTCATGCGGGTGCCTTCAATAGGATCGACCGCGATATCCACGGCGTCGCCTTTTCCTGTGCCGACTTTCTCACCGATAAACAGCATCGGCGCTTCATCGATCTCCCCTTCGCCAATGACGATGGTACCGTCAATGTCGACATTGTTGAGCATGATGCGCATAGCGTTTACCGCTGCGCCGTCCGCCGTGTTTTTATCGCCACGTCCCAGCCACTTGTAGCCAGCCAGCGCCGCAGCCTCGGTAACGCGGGAGAATTCGATGGCAAGTTCTCGTCTCATAACACACTCTGTAGTGAAAGAAATTGCACAAAGTTTACCACAGGGAGAGGGGGAGAGGATTGATCCCCTCCCCCAAACGGGGGAGGGGAGAGGTGGCAGGATTACTCGTCGTGTTCTTCCCACGCCAGCGCGCGTTTAACGGCTTTTTTCCAGCCGCTGTAACGGTAGTTGCGCTCGGTGGTTTCGATGCCAGGGCGGAATTCGCGTTCGATGACCGCTTTTTCCTGCAATTCATCAAGATTCTGCCAGAAACCGACCGCCAGACCAGCAAGGTAGGCCGCGCCCAGCGCCGTCACTTCACGCACTTCCGGGCGTTCTACGCGGGTGCCCAGAATGTCGGACTGGAACTGCATCAGGAAGTTGTTGGCCACCGCGCCGCCATCCACACGCAGCGCGTGTAAACGAATACCGGAGTCTGCCTGCATCGCTTCCAGAACGTCGCGCGTCTGGTAGGCGATCGATTCCAGCGTGGCGCGAATGATGTGGTTAGCGTTCACACCACGTGTCAGGCCGAAGATTGCGCCGCGTGCGTACGGGTCCCAGTATGGCGCGCCGAGGCCGGTAAAAGCGGGAACCACATATACGCCGTTGGTGTCTTTTACTTTGGTAGCGAAATATTCAGAGTCGAATGCATCGCTGATCAGCTTCATTTCATCACGCAGCCACTGGATGGAAGCCCCCGCCATGAACACTGCGCCTTCCAGCGCGTAGTTCACTTCGCCTTTCGGGCCGCAGCCGATGGTGGTCAGCAGACCGTGCTCGGATTTCACCGCTTTCTCGCCGGTGTTCATCAGCATAAAACAGCCGGTGCCGTAGGTATTTTTCGCCATCCCTTCTTTCACGCACAGCTGACCAAACAGCGCGGCCTGCTGGTCACCGGCGATCCCGGCGATAGGAATACGCGTACCGCCTTTACCACCAATGTTGGTCTGACCGTACACTTCGGAGGATTTGCGCACTTCCGGCAGCATGGCGCGCGGGATATCCAGCGCATCCAGCATTTTGTCGTCCCAGTCCAGCGCGTGGATGTTGAACAGCATGGTACGCGAGGCGTTAGTGTAATCGGTCACGTGAACGCGGCCCTGCGTCATTTTCCAGATAAGCCAGGTATCCACGGTGCCGAACAGCAGTTCGCCGCGCTTCGCACGTTCACGGGAGCCTTCAACGTGATCGAGGATCCACTTCACTTTGGTGCCGGAGAAGTACGGGTCAATCACAAGGCCGGTGGTGTTGCGCACGTACTCTTCCATGCCATCGCGTTTGAGCTGCTCGCAAATCTCGGCGGTACGACGGCACTGCCAGACAATCGCGTTGTAGATCGGTTTGCCGGTTTCGCGTTCCCAGACGATGGCCGTTTCACGCTGGTTGGTAATACCGATGGCGGCGATTTCGTCGGAGTTGATGTCTGCCTTCGCTAACACTTCGACCAGCGTGGAGCTTTGCGATGCCCAGATTTCCATGGGATCATGCTCAACCCAGCCTGGCTTCGGGTAAATTTGTTCAAATTCGCGCTGTGAAACGCTGATGATGTTGGCGTCGTGATCCATCACAACCGCGCGGGAACTGGTAGTACCCTGGTCGAGCGCAACGATATATTTTTTGTCAGTCATGGTTAGAGTCCCGTAGTCACATTACAGCGAAGCTTTTTGTTGAGTCGTTGAGGCAGTGCCTTTTTCTTCCGCCGCCTCACTGGTTCCTGACGGCAGATGGCGGCCAATCAGTTTACGATAACCGAACGCACCGAGCGCCGCGCCTACGATCGGCCCGAACAGCGGTACGAGGAAGTAGGGAATATCTTTGCCGCCGGTAAAGGCGACGTCGCCCCAGCCTGCGAGCCAGGCGAAGGTTTTCGGGCCAATATCACGCGCCGGGTTCATGGCAAAGCCGGTCAGTGGCCCCATTGACGCGCCGATAACCGCAATCAGCAGACCAATCAGCAGGGGGGCCAGCGGCCCGCGTGGAACACCATTGCCATCATCACCCAGCGCCATGATGACGCCCATCAGAACAGCGGTAATGACCATTTCAACTGCGAAAGCCTGCACAAAGTTGATGTGCGGGTTAGGGTAGGTTGAAAAGATACCCGCTAAATCAAGACTTTCGACGCTGCCGCGCACCATATTGTGCGTATGTTCGAAGTCGAGGAAAAGATTGTAGTAAAGCCCGTAAACAAGCGCCGCTGCGCAAAACGCGCCGGCAAACTGCGAAATGATGAAGGGAGTTACTTTGCGCCCGTCAAAACTGGCGAAGAGCCATAGTGCGATCGTTACCGCGGGGTTAAGATGCGCGCCGGAAACCCCTGCAGTCAGGTAGATGGCCATAGCCACGCCAAGACCCCAGATGATGCTGATTTCCCACTGGCCGAAGGTGGCACCTGCCACTTTCAGCGCTGCGACACACCCGACACCGAAAAAAATCAACAACCCGGTTCCGAGAAACTCGGCGATGCACTGGCCTTTTAAGGTTGATGTCTGACTCATAATCGGATCCTGCTAAAGAGTAATGGTTATTGTTAGCATGGGGCCAACGTCTCCCATGATGTCGTGTAGACATAGTGTTAATTTATCGTTAACGAGCAAAAACGAGAAATATCGAAATTAAAATGTGTGTACTGCGTCAATAAAATGAGCGTTTTCGCGCGAATTGGGGTGTTTTTGTATCATATCGAAATGTGAGCTGAATCATTTTTGTAACTTCACTCTTAACAATTTAGAGACGGGCACCGCTGTTGCACCAGGATGAGGACGAAAAGTGTTGCAAAGCGCAAACAGCGCGGCTCCGCGCTGGACAGGGGCTGGCGTGATTCATACAATCGGAGGCAAGCGAAATGCGCTCATTTTTATTAAGGCGTCGCCGGTATTAGGGACGAAGATTTACCTATCAACGCCTTGCAACTCAGGAGAGGTATGACAATGTCATTAGAAGTATTCGAGAAACTGGAAGCGAAAGTGCAGCAGGCGATTGATACCATCACGCTGTTGCAGATGGAAATCGAAGAGCTGAAAGAAAAGAACAATAGTCTGGCGCAGGACGTTCAGGCTGCACAGCATAGTCGCGAAGAGCTGGAGCGCGAAAACAACCAGCTGAAAGAGCAGCAGCATGGCTGGCAGGAGCGTTTGCAGGCGCTGCTGGGCCGCATGGAAGAAGTCTGATTACGCTTTATCTTTCACGGTGTTGGCTGCGCGCATTCACTCCGGTCAGGCTATCTGTGCTGCCGGGAATTCATTTGCTTGCCGCCTTGCTACAACATGAAATCGTTCGGATCGGATAAGCGAAGCGTTGTCTGACGCAAAAGAAGAAGGGCGCCTGATGGCGCCCTTTTTTTACTCGATATCGAGGGGATCTTCGGAAAGGATAATGCCGGTATTGTCGGCATACAGATGGTCGCCAGAGAAGAAGGTGACGCCGCCGAAATTGACGCGCACGTCGCTTTCACCAATGCCTTCACCTGCTGCGCCAACCGGAATAGCGGCAATCGCCTGGATGCCGATATCCAGCTCTTCCAGATCGTCAACCTGGCGCACAGCACCATAAACCACAATGCCTTCCCACTCGTTTTGCACCGCAGTGCGTGCGAGATCGGCGTCGATTAACGCGCGACGCATAGAACCGCCGCCGTCGACCAGCAGGACGCGACCACGGCCATTTTGTTCGAGCAGATCGTACAGCAACCCGTTATCCTCGAAACATTTCACCGTGATGATTTGTCCGCCAAAAGACGACCGACCGCCAAAATTAGAGAATAGCGGCTCTACAACGTTGATCTCTTCCTGGTAGATGTCACAAAGCTCAGAAGTATCGTATTTCATAGGATTAACGTTCAGTTGATGCGAGAAACGTTAGTATATCGCGCATCCCGCACTGTTGGCAAAATCATCAATTGTTAATTGACATTAATCAGTTAAAGGTGTGTCTGGCTGAAAATTATTCCAATAACAAACAATAAGTTAGTAAGCAATGCGCCTTTTACCGTACGTTCAAGCATTGGCGGCATAGCGCGCGGATCGCGTTCGCGCAACACAAAGCGCGCTTGTTTGATAAGTAGCGGTGCTGCAAGGAGAAATAACCATCCCCACAGGCTATGCAATGACAGCAGGTTGAACAGCGCCAGGCACAGCAGCGCGCCGATCAGCAAGCTGGCGTGATAACGGCGGGCGTTGATTGGCCCTAAACGCACCACCAGCGTGTTTTTGCCGTTCTCGCGGTCACTGTCGATATCACGCAAGTTATTGATATTCAATACAGCAGTCGCCAGCAGGCCGCAGGCCGTGGCGGGCAGGATAACCGCCGGGATCAGCATATGCGTTTGTAGATACCAGCTTCCCATCACGCTCAGCCAACCAAAGAAAATCAGCACTGAGATATCGCCAAGGCCGAGATAGCCATACGGGCGCTTACCAATGGTGTAGGTAATCGCCGCAATGATCGACAGGCCGCCGAGCACGAGGAAACCGATAAAATCTGCCAGCGTCTGGGTTGCAGCCGTCACCAGCAACAGCCCGGAAATGCAGCTCAGCACAATCACGATAATCAGCGCTCGCTTCATTTGCGCAAGCGAAATAGCACCTTTCTGCATACCGCGCAGCGGCCCAATGCGATCCGGTTTATCGCTGCCCTTCACTGCATCGCCGTAATCATTGGCAAGGTTGGAGAGGATTTGTAGCAGGCCAGCGGTGATCAATGCGAGCACGGCGACCAGCGGATCAAAATAACCCTGCCACCACGCCAGCACGGTGCCCACGACAATGGCCGCGAATGCCAGCGGTAATGTTTTAGGTCGCAGGCTTTCCAGCCAGGCCTGAGTAAGGCTCAGAGATTGCGTTTCGTTCATAAATTACGCCAACAAAAATGGGGGCATAAGCCCCCATCGAATGTGATGAAAACGTTGTGAACGGGATTATAGGATAAAACGGCTCAGATCTTCATCTGCCACTAAAGCATCAAGGTGCTTACTTACATAGTCGGCATCGATGATAATGGTCTTACCGCCCAGATCGCTGGCGTCGTAGGAGATGTCTTCCATCAGGCGTTCCAGCACGGTATGCAAACGGCGGGCGCCGATGTTTTCCGTGGTTTCGTTCACCTGCCAGGCAGCCTGCGCAATGCGTTTGATGCCGTCGTCAGTAAATTCGATATTCACGCCTTCGGTCGCCATCAGTGCTTTGTACTGTACCGTCACAGACGCGTTTGGCTCGGTCAGAATGCGCTCGAAATCTTCCGTCGTTAACGCCTTCAATTCAACGCGAATCGGCAGACGGCCCTGCAATTCCGGGATCAGATCCGACGGGCTGGCAACCTGGAACGCGCCGGAGGCGATAAACAGAATGTGATCGGTTTTCACCATGCCGTGCTTGGTTGAGACGGTGCAGCCTTCCACCAGCGGCAGCAGGTCGCGCTGTACACCTTCGCGGGAAACGTCCGGCCCGGAGGTATTGCCGCGCTTACAGATTTTGTCGATTTCGTCGATAAACACGATCCCGTGCTGCTCAACGGCTTCGATAGCGTCCTGTTTCAACTCTTCCGGGTTGACCAGCTTCGCGGCTTCTTCTTCAATCAGCAGCTTCATCGCGTCTTTAATTTTCAGCTTACGCGGTTTCTGCTTCTGCCCGCCCAGGTTCTGGAACATGGACTGCAACTGATTGGTCATCTCTTCCATGCCCGGAGGCGCCATGATCTCTACGCCCATCGGTGCAGCAGCGAGATCGATTTCAATCTCTTTATCGTCGAGCTGGCCTTCGCGCAGTTTTTTGCGGAAGGATTGGCGCGCAGCTGAAGGTTCAGCGGATTGCTCCGGTTGTCCCCAGTTGTTTTTCGCCGGTGGGATCAGTACGTCGAGAATACGCTCTTCGGCCAACTCTTCGGCGCGGTAGCGGTTTTTCTCGATCGACTGGATACGTACCATTTTCACTGCGGAATCGGTCAGATCGCGGATGATAGAATCCACTTCTTTCCCGACATAGCCCACTTCGGTGAACTTGGTCGCTTCAACTTTGATAAACGGCGCGTTAGCCAGTTTCGCCAGACGACGCGCAATTTCGGTTTTACCGACGCCGGTCGGGCCGATCATCAGAATATTTTTTGGTGTCACTTCGTGACGCAGCTCTTCATCAAGCTGCATACGGCGCCAGCGGTTACGCAAGGCGATTGCCACAGAACGCTTAGCCGCGTCCTGGCCGATAATATGTTTGTCCAGTTCGCTGACAATTTCGCGTGGGGTCATTTCAGACATGGGAGATCCTTACGCTTTAGAGGGTAATTCTTCGATGGTATGGAAGTGGTTGGTGTAAATGCAGATATCGCCTGCAATATCCAACGCCTTCTCAGCGATTTCACGCGCGCCAAGCTCGGTATTTTCCAGTAACGCACGGGCTGCGGCCTGGGCGTATGGCCCACCGGAACCGATAGCGATCAGGTCATTTTCCGGCTGAACCACATCACCATTACCGGTGATGATCAGCGACGCGTTCTCATCTGCCACCGCCAGCAGCGCTTCCAGCTTGCGCAGCATGCGATCGGTGCGCCAGTCCTTTGCCAGCTCGACAGCCGCTTTCACCAGATGGCCCTGGTGCATTTCCAGTTTGCGTTCGAAGAGTTCGAACAAAGTGAAGGCATCGGCCGTACCACCGGCAAAACCTGCGATAACTTTGTCGTTATACAGGCGGCGGACTTTTTTCACGTTGCCCTTCATTACGGTATTACCCAGTGTGGCCTGGCCATCACCGGCAATAACGACATGGCCGTTACGGCGTACGCTTACGATTGTTGTCACGAGCAGACCCCTTGGTTACAAATGCAGAATACAGCGCCCCGCACAGCGTACGGGGCAGAATGCAATTATAGATGGGGGGGATTTCGGGGGTTTCAACCCCCGGAGGCGAGACGGATACAGTTTGTATGACCCGCCATTTTCAGACGGCTAATTGTGGAATCAGCATTCTCTTTGCCTTTCACCGGGCCAAGTACCACGCGGTTCCAGCCGTTGTTGCTGGTGATACGTGAATCAAACCCTTCGAACGCCAGCTGGGCGCGAACGGTTTCTGCCTGCTCCTGGCCTTTAAACGAACCGCACTGGATCATCCAGCGGCGGTCATCTTTTTTCTCCGCCGTTTGCGTTTTCGGCGCTTCCGCCTCACGTGTTATCGGCGCAGCTTGCTGCGCTTTCGGCTGTGCTGCGGTGGTATGCGGCGGCGTTTGCAACAGATCCTGATACGGCTGCGATGTTGCGGCGGCTTTCGGCTGCTGCTGCGTTTGCGTCTGTGTTTGACGCGGCGCAGTGGCCGTTGTCCGAGCCGGTTGTTGTTGTACCGGTTGTTCCACTACACGCGTCTGCGTACGCGGCTGCTGTACCGGCTGCGTTTGCGTCCACTGCGGCTGCTGCTGCTGCTGAGCCTGGCGCTGGCGCTGCAACGTTTGCTGACGTTGTTCCGGCGTCTGTTCGTTCCACGGCACTTCATTAAGCTGCGTCGGCTGCTGGCGCATATCCGCCTGCATCTGCGCTAACAGCTGGCGCTGTTCATCTGTCAGCTGATCCGGGTTTTTCACTTCGCCGCCTGCAGAAGGTTCAGTAGGCGCAAGCACGCCTGGCTGACGGCTTTCCAGCTCTTTAATGTAGCGCCAGCGCTCTTCCGGCTTCGGCGGCAGGCCGTTACCGGTGACCTTTTGATTTTGCAGCGCTTCGGATTCTTCTTTTTTGTGGTGCGTAATAAAGTACAGACCACCGATAAAGGCGACCAGCACGGCGGCCGCGATGGCGACCATGGCTGGAGAGACCGCAGACCTGCTGCGTTGCTTTTTCCTTGAGTTGCTCGCTTTTCGCCGCGCAGGAGCCGGCTGGCCGCGGCGTACATAATCTCGTTGTGCCACTATCGTTTCGCTGTATTTATATCGTTTATCAGCCCGCCATGTTACTTAAGCGACGGGCTTTTGACCAGAAGGGGGTGTCTTAAAGCCAGGTATTTACGTAATCGCCCGGGTACTGCCGCGCAGGATCAATTCGCAATCCAGCAAGCGCGATCCGCTATTGACGTTATGACCTTGCAGTTGTTCCAGCAGGAGCAGCATCGATTCCCGGCCAATTTCGTAGCGCGGCTGCGCAACGGTGGTTAGCGGCGGGTCAGAGTACTCTGCCAGTGAAATGTTATCAAAACCGATAATCGATAAGTCGTCCGGTACTTTCAGCCCCCGGCGTTTGGCGAGCGACAGCGCACCCAGCGCCATAACGTCGCTATGGCAGAACACCGCCGTTGGCGGCTTGGGCAACGCCAGTAGCTGTTCCAGCGCGTGCGCTCCGGCTTCAAAGGTAAAATCACCGCGTGCAATATAGTGCGGATCGACAGTCGTTCCTGAGCGGCGCAGCGCCTGCACATAACCCTGCAAGCGGTAGTGGCACAATGGCATCTCTTCCGGCCCGGCAATACAGCCAATCAGATGGTGCCCCTGTTCCTGTAGATAATTGACGGCGTTAAAAGCGGCGGTCAGGTTATCAATGTGTACGGTAGGCAGCTCCAGCTCAGGAGCAAATTCATTCGCCATGACCATCGGCGGCAAATTGCGCTGCTCTTCAATACTGGCGTCGAACGGCAGGCGTGAACCTAACAGCAGCATGCCGTCGATTTGCTTGGTAATGATCAGATCGATAAAGGTTTTTTCTTGCTGATTCTGGTGGGCGCAGTCGCCAATCAGTACCAGATAGCCGTGTTCGGCTGCGGTAACTTCGATACCGCGAATGATTTCGCTGAAAAAGGGATCGCAGATATCCGGCACAATCACCAACAAAGTGCGGGATTCGTTTCGCTTGACGTTACGTCCCATCGACTGGGGTAAATAACCCACTTCCATGGCGGCTTGCTCAACCCGATTACGGGTCGTCTGCGACACTTTTTCCGGATTCATTAATGCACGGGATACGGTTGCCGTAGAAACCTTTGCTTTCATGGCAACATCTTTCATGGTCGCTGCTGCAACCTGATTTTTGGGTTTCAACTTGTTCTCCTCGCATGCACGGCGCAAGCGTAGTCACATTTTTATCAGATAGTTAGGCGCAGCGGTTACAGAATTTTCATGAAAAGTGTGATGAAAGTTGAATTTTATGCCGCCGATCGCAACCTCAACTCTCAATGGGATCGACATCCAGCACCCATTTAACCCGCCGTGCATCGGGCAGCGTGTTAATCAATGCCAGCGCGCCGCTGACAATATGTTGTAAGCGAATGCGGGAAGGGTGTTGCAGCAGGATCTGCCAGCGATAGCGTCCGGCGCGCTTCGCTGCCAGCGCCGGAACCGGGCCGAGGATCCACAATTGATTATCCGCCAGCGGGCTGGCTTGCAGTAAGTTTTTCAACTGTTGCAGGAACAGCGGAGCGAACTGATTGTTCTGATCTTCTGCGCGGATCAACACGTGGCTGGTCCACGGCGGCAGTTGCAGCGTTTGCCGTTCGGCCAGCGCCTGTTCTGCAAAGGTGTCATAACCTTTATGCAGCAAAGTTTGCAGCAAAGGATGCTCAGGATGGTGGGTTTGCAGCACCACTTCGCCCTGCTTTCCGGCGCGCCCGGCGCGGCCCGACACTTGGGTATAGAGCTGAGCGAACCGTTCCGCCGCACGGAAATCCGCAGAAAAGAGTGCGCCATCGACATCCAGCAAGGCAACCAACGTCACATCCGGAAAGTGATGGCCTTTCGCCAGCATCTGCGTGCCAATCAGGAGCCGCGCGCCGCCGCGATGAACTTCCGCCAGGTGCTGCTCCAGCGCGCCTTTGCGGCTGGTGGTATCGCGGTCAATGCGCGACACCGGCACGCCAGGGAACAGCGGCGCAAGCGCCTGTTCCAGTTGCTCAGTTCCTAAACCGACGGGCAGCAGGTGCGTGGAACCGCAGGAGGGGCACTGGCGCGGTACCGGGCGCTGGCTATCGCAATGGTGGCAGCGCAAATGCTGCTGCGCCTGGTGAAAGGTGTAGTAGTGATCGCAACGCGGGCACTCTGCTATCCAGCCGCAGTCATGGCACAGCAGTGCCGGAGCGAACCCCCGGCGGTTAAGAAACAGAATTACCTGGTTGCCTGCCTGCAAATGCTGGCGCATGCGGTTGATGAGCGCGGGCGCTAATCCGGCCTGCAACTGCTGGCCTTTCATATCCAGCACATGTTGCGTTGCCGGGCGCGCGCTACCGGCGCGGCGCGTCAGGCGCAGCAGCCGGTATTTTCGCGCCCGCACATTATATAAGGTCTCCAGCGCGGGAGTCGCCGAGCCGAGAATGATGGGGATCTGTTCGCTATGGGCGCGATAGACCGCCAGATCCCGCGCGTGATAGCGCCAGCCTTCCTGCTGTTTATAGGAGCTGTCGTGCTCTTCATCGATAACGATCACGCCGAGGTTTTTAAACGGTGTGAACAGCGATGAGCGCGTGCCGATAACAATTGCCGCCTCGCCGTTTTTCGCTTTTTGCCATGTGGTAAGACGTTCACTGTCGTTCAGGCCTGAATGCAGCACTTCGACCGGCGCGTTAAAGCGCTCGCGAAAACGGGCGATGGTTTGCGGCGTCAGGCCAATCTCCGGCACCATCACCAGTGCCTGTTTCCCCTGCGCCAGCACATTTTCCAGTACGCTTAAATAGACTTCGGTCTTACCGGAACCCGTGACGCCTGCCAGCAGCCAGGCAGAGAATTGATCGGCCGCGCTGTGAATCGCGCCGACGGCAGTGGCCTGCTCTGTGTTCAGCCGCAGCCTGTCGCCGCTGACGGAGAACTGTCTGCGCCAGTCGCTGAACGTCGGCGTTTCGCTGCTCATCTCCGCCAGCCCTTTGGCGCGCAGCGCCTGCAGAGTGACGCTTTTCAGATCCAGCGCTGCCAACTGGTGCTGCCAGATTTTACCTTTACGCAGAGCTGAAAGGGCCTGCTGCTGCTTTGCCGACTTTACGCGATTAATGTCCGTCGCCTGGCCCTGCTCAGTGGCGAACCAGTAGCCCTGAAACTCTGCGCTGGCAGTTTTTGTCTGGCGTAACAGAACGGGAAGGGCGTTGAACAGCACATCGCCAATCGGATGATGGTAATAGTCAACTGCCCATAACAACAGACGCCAGACGGCGGGTGAAAACGCGGGCTCGCTGTCGAGCACTTCTTCTACCTGCTTCAGCTCGGTAAGCGGCAGCTCGCTTTTATCGCTGACCGCCACCACAATGCCAACGCGTTGCTGAGTACCGAACGGCACGCGCACGCGACAACCTGCGCGGGCGATCATGTCGTCCGGCAACAGATAATCAAAGGTGCGGGGCAAGGGTACAGACAGCGCAACGTGGGCGACGGGCATCTCATCTTCCTGACTTGAAAACTGGCGGGTTAGTATACACATTGTTGCTACGGACGAGCGGATCAGTTTGCATGTGCTGGTTAATTTCTGTATGATTCGCCGCCTTTAGTGCGGATTTAGCGCGCCAAAGATACACTTATTATTTAACTCGCGTGGTGTCTGGCGTTAGGGCTGGAAGAGCGACGCGGCCTTAAACTGAGGTTTCCCATGAAAAAAGGTATTCACCCGAATTACGTTGCGATTACTGCAACCTGTTCTTGCGGTAATGTGATCAAAACCCACTCCACCGTGGGCCACGACCTGAACCTGGACGTGTGCGGCAAATGCCACCCGTTCTTTACTGGTAAACAACGTGTTGTTGATACCGGTGGTCGTGTTGAGCGTTTCAACAAACGCTTCAGCATCCCGGGCAGCAAATAAGTTGCCAAAGAAAAAAGCGCCGCGAGGCGCTTTTTTTGTCTCTGCCGTTTGCCGGAGGGGGATATTTTTGTGAAATGAATCACGAAAATATTGCTCTGATTAAAAAGCGCACATATTCTTTTCGCCATTCCAGTCCTGTGAACAGAGCAAAAAAGAGGCGTGAGATGCTGACGGCAATGAAAAATGTATTTATGTCTTACCTGCTTTCTCTCGCAGAAGTGCACCCGGAAGTGACGCGCTTCTGATTGGGCAGCTGACATAAGCAAAAAGGGCGGAAGATATCTTCCGCCCTTTTGTTGTCACCCTTAAACCACCTCCTGGGGAGGTGGTGATTGATCCTGTAAGGCTATAGCCTGAAGAATGCCCATGCCGGAATATCTCTGCTTACTCACCACAAGTAAAAGGAGACAAACCGACATGGGGCTTTACAGGAGTTCATCACATGTATATTGGCGTTGTAAATATCACATAGTCTGGACGCCTAAGTACCGTTTCAGGATCCTGAAAGATAAGTTGGGCAAGGAACTTTACAGGACAATCTACATTCTCTGCGGAATAAAGGATTGTGAGGTTCTGGAGCTAAATGTTCAGCCAGATCATGTACATCTGGTCGTAATAGTCCCGCCGAAAATCTCGATATCAACTCTAATGGGGCATCTGAAAGGTCGCAGCGCAATCAGACTCTACAATCGTTTCCCACACATAAGAAAGAAGCTATGGGGCAACCACTTTTGGTCACGTGGCTACTTTGTAGATACTGTCGGTGTGAACGAGGAAATTATCAGACGATATGTGAGGCATCAGGAGAAAACGGAACAAATACATGAACAGCAAATGGAATTGCTAGAGTAGTAAGCGGGAAGTGACAATAGCCCCCCTTACAGGGGGCATTCTCAAAAGCCACCTTCTAAGAAGGTGGTCTTTTACTTTGAATCAGTATTCCCATGTATCCGGGTCGATGCCCAGTTCACGCATAATCACTTTTGCCTCTTCCGGGATTTCATCACTGCGCTCTTTGCGCAGATCTTCATCGTTCGGCAGAGGCTGACCGGTGAACGCGTGCAGGAATGCCTCGCACAGCAGCTCGCTGTTGGTGGCGTGACGCAGGTTGTTCACCTGACGACGGGTACGTTCATCGGTGAGGATTTTTAACACCTTAAGAGGAATGGAAACCGTAATTTTCTTTACTTGCTCACTCTTCTTGCCGTGCTCAGCGTATGGGCTGATATATTCGCCGCTCCATTCAGCCATGAGATACCTTTAATCCTCTCAGTCATTAGTCTAAACCCGGGCGAGCCCAGGCCGTAATCCCGCGTAGTTTACCGTAGAGTCATCACAGTGACACGGTGTATCGCTCTGCGCGCCCACACTAAAGCATATAATTTTAACGGCTATTGCGCGTTTGCTCAATCTATACGCAAAGAAGTTTAGATGTCCAGATGTATTGACGTCTATCTATTCAATGTTTACTCTGTGGTCAGATTTTTCATCCATTAAGCCAGGAAGCCTTCACCATGACGCGTAAACAGGCCACCATTGCAGTGCGTAGCGGATTGAACGATGACGAGCAGTATGGCTGCGTTGTCCCGCCAATTCACCTCTCCAGTACCTATAATTTCACCGGTTTTAATGAACCCCGCGCGCATGACTACTCGCGTCGCGGTAACCCCACGCGCGATGTGGTACAGCGCGCGCTGGCGGAGCTGGAAGGGGGCGCTGGCGCGGTGTTGACCAATACCGGCATGTCGGCGATTCATCTGGTGACCACGGTTTTCCTCAAGCCTGGCGATCTGCTGGTTGCACCGCATGATTGCTACGGCGGCAGCTATCGCCTGTTCGACAGTCTGGCGAAACGCGGTTGCTATCGGGTGAAATTCGTCGATCAGGGCGATGAACAGGCACTGAAAGCGGCGCTGGCGGAAAAACCGAAACTGGTGCTGGTAGAAAGTCCAAGCAACCCATTGTTGCGCGTCGTGGATATTGCGAAAATCTGCCAACTGGCGCGTGAAGCGGGCGCAGTTAGCGTCGTTGATAACACCTTCTTAAGCCCGGCGTTGCAAAATCCGCTGGCGCTGGGTGCCGATTTGGTACTGCACTCCTGCACAAAATACCTCAACGGTCATTCCGATGTGGTGGCGGGTGTGGTGATTGCAAAAGACGCGGAGACTGTCACCGAACTGGCATGGTGGGCGAATAATATTGGCGTCACCGGTAGCGCCTTCGACAGCTATTTGCTGTTGCGCGGGCTGCGCACGTTGTCGCCGCGTATGGAAGTGGCGCAGCGTAACGCACAGGCGATTGTCGATTTCCTGCAAACTCAGCCGCTGGTGAAAAAGCTTTACCACCCGTCTCTGCCGGATAATCAGGGGCATGAGATTGCTGCGCGTCAACAAAAAGGCTTTGGCGCGATGTTAAGTTTTGAACTGGATGGCGGCGAGCAAACGTTGCGTCGTTTCCTGAGCGGTTTGTCACTGTTTACTCTGGCGGAATCATTAGGTGGGGTAGAAAGTTTAATCTCCCACGCCGCCACCATGACGCACGCAGGTATGGCACCGGAAGCGCGCGCCGCTGCCGGGATCTCGGAAACGTTGTTGCGTATCTCGACCGGTATTGAAGATAGTGAAGATTTAATTGCCGATCTGGAAAATGGCTTCCGGGTCGCAGCTGAGGGGTAAACATGAGTGTGATTGCGCAGGCAGGGACGAAGGCTCGTCAGCTGCACAAATTTGGTGGCAGTAGTCTGGCGGATGTGAAGTGTTACCTCCGCGTTGCAGGGATCATGGCGGAGTATTCACAACCGGGCGACATGATGGTTGTCTCCGCCGCAGGCAGCACCACCAATCAGCTGATCAACTGGCTGAAATTAAGCCAGACTGACAGGCTCTCTGCGCATCAGGTTCAGCAATCCCTGCGTCGTTATCAAAGTGACTTGATTGGCGGGCTGTTGCCCGCCGATGTGGCCGATGGACTGACCAGCGAATTTATCCACGATCTGGAACACCTGGCGGCGCTACTCGACGGCGGCATTACCGACGCGGTTTACGCGGAAGTGGTCGGCCACGGTGAAATCTGGTCGGCGCGCTTGATGGCCGCCGTACTTAATCAGCAAGGCCTTGATGCGGCCTGGCTGGATGCCCGCGATTTTCTGCGTGCCGAGCGTTCGGCGCAGCCGCAGGTGAACGAAGGGGCGTCTTATCCCCTTTTGCAGCAAAAGCTGGCGCAACATCCAGGCAAACGCATTGTTGTCACCGGTTTTATCAGCCGTAATGAGGCGGGTGAAACGGTGCTGCTGGGGCGTAACGGCTCTGACTATTCAGCAACGCAGATTGGCGCGCTGGGCGATGTTTCCCGCGTCACCATCTGGAGCGACGTGGCCGGTGTCTATAGCGCCGACCCGCGCAAAGTGAAAGATGCCTGTCTGCTGCCGCTGCTGCGTCTCGATGAAGCCAGCGAACTGGCGCGTCTTGCCGCTCCGGTACTGCATGCCCGCACGCTGCAACCGGTCTCCGGCAGCAATATCGATCTGCAATTGCGCTGTAGCTATAACCCCGATCAAGGCTCTACGCGGATTGAACGCGTACTGGCATCCGGCACTGGCGCGCGCATCGTGACCAGTCACGATGATGTCTGTTTGATTGAGTTTATCGTTCCGGCCGGGCAGGATTTTAAACTGGCGCAAAAAGAGATCGATCTGCTCCTCAAACGCGCGCAGGCGCGTCCGCTGGCGGTGGGCGCTCATGCCGACCGTAATCTGCTGCAACTCTGCTACACCTCGGAAGTGGTCGACAGCGTCTTTAAACTGCTGGATGAAGCCGGTCTGCCGGGTGAATTACGCCTGCGTCAGGGGCTGGCGTTGGTGGCGATGGTCGGTGCTGGTGTATGCCGTAACCCGTTGCACAGCCACCGTTTCTGGCAGCAACTGAAAGGCCAGCCGGTTGAGTTTATCTGGCAGTCCGACGAAGGTATCAGCCTGGTCGCTGTACTGCGCGTTGGCCCGACCGAGAGCCTGATTCAGGGGCTGCACCAGTCGCTGTTCCGCGCGGAAAAACGAATCGGTCTGATGCTGTTCGGCAAGGGAAATATCGGCTCCCGCTGGCTGGAGTTGTTCTCCCGCGAGCAGAGCGCGCTTTCGGCGCGTACCGGGTTTGAATTTGTGCTGGCCGGCGTGGTGGATAGCCGCCGTAGCCTGCTGAATTACGATGGGCTGGATGCCAGCCGTGCGCTGGCTTTCTTCAATGATGAAGCCGTCGAGCAGGATGAAGAGTCGCTGTTCCTGTGGATGCGCGCTCACCCGTATGACGACCTGGTCGTACTGGATGTGACCGCCAGCGAGCAACTGGCCGGGCAGTATCTGGATTTCGCCAGCCACGGTTTTCATGTGATCAGCGCCAACAAACTGGCCGGGGCGAGCACGACCAATAATTATCGCCAGATCCACGATGCGTTTGAAAAGACGGGTCGTCACTGGCTGTACAACGCTACCGTCGGCGCCGGATTGCCGGTTAACCATACGGTGCGCGATCTGCGCGATAGCGGCGATGCGATTCTGGCGATCAGCGGTATCTTCTCCGGCACCCTCTCCTGGTTGTTCCTGCAATTCGACGGTACTGTGCCGTTTACCGACCTGGTCGATCAGGCGTGGCAGCAGGGGCTGACTGAGCCGGATCCGCGTGTCGATCTCGCCGGTAAAGATGTGATGCGCAAGCTGGTGATCCTCGCCCGTGAAGCCGGTTATGACATCGAACCTGAGCAGGTTCGCGTGGAATCGCTGGTGCCACCGCATTGTGAAGAAGGTTCGGTGGATCACTTCTTCGAAAACGGCGACGAACTGAATGAACAGATGGTACAGCGGCTGGAAGCCGCCAGTGAAATGGGCCTTGTGCTGCGTTATGTTGCGCGTTTCGATGCGAACGGCAAAGCACGTGTAGGCGTGGAAGCGGTCCGTCCGGAGCATCCGCTGGCGGCGGTTCTGCCGGGTGATAACGTCTTCGCCATTGAAAGCCGCTGGTATCGCGATAATCCGCTGGTCATTCGCGGGCCGGGCGCAGGGCGTGATGTCACCGCTGGCGCTATCCAGTCAGATATCAACCGTCTGGCGCAATTGCTTTAATCTTCTCTTCACCCTCTCCCCGGCGGGGAGAGGGCATTACATCCCGCATCATGAACTTTTTTCATCTTCGCTGAACATTCCTCACTCAGAATAATGATTTTCCGGTTGACGGCCTGTGCAAATTCCGTCATTTTTACATCTGGACGTCTAAACGTATAGAAGTTCACAAACAACAGACAATGACATGCGATTGATGAGGTAAGGTATGAGCTTTTTTCACGCCAACCAGCGGGAAGCCCTGAATCAAAGCCTGGCGGAAGTACATGGCCAGATTAATGTTTCCTTTGAATTTTTCCCGCCGCGCACCAGTGAAATGGAACAAACCTTATGGAACTCCATCGATCGCCTGAGCAGCCTGAAGCCAAAATTCGTTTCAGTGACTTACGGCGCGAACTCCGGCGAGCGCGACCGTACTCACAGCATAATCAAAGGCATCAAAGAGCGCACCGGCCTGGAAGCCGTACCGCATCTGACCTGCATTGACGCCACCCGCGATGAACTGCGCGCGATCGCGCAGGATTACTGGAATAACGGTATCCGCCATATCGTGGCGCTGCGCGGGGATTTACCGCCGGGCGGCGGTAAGCCGGATATGTATGCCGCCGATCTGGTGACGCTGTTAAAAGAGGTTGCCGATTTCGATATCTCTGTTGCCGCCTACCCGGAAGTACACCCGGAAGCGAAGAGCGCGCAGGCGGATCTGCTCAACCTGAAGCGCAAAGTGGATGCCGGCGCCAGCCGTGCAATCACCCAGTTCTTTTTTGATGTGGAAAGCTACCTGCGCTTTCGCGATCGCTGCGCGGCGACCGGCATTGATGTGGAGATCGTTCCGGGTATTCTGCCGGTTTCCAACTTCAAGCAGGCGAAAAAATTCGCTGATATGACCAACGTACGTATTCCGGCGTGGATGTCGCAAATGTTCGACGGTCTGGATGATGACGCCGAGACCCGCAAGCTGGTGGGAGCAAATATCGCGATGGATATGGTGAAGATTTTGAGCCGCGAAGGGGTGAAGGATTTCCACTTCTACACGCTGAACCGCGCGGAAATGAGCTACGCGATTTGCCACACGCTGGGCGTTCGCCCCGGCGTCTAACCTGAAATAAAAAGCCCGGAACAACCGTTCCGGGCTTTTGCTTTACAGGCCCGGTGGATATTCGCTCTACCGGGTATGTTAACGCTTATTCCCACTCTTCCAGGAAACGCTGTCCGTACTGGTCAGCGACCAGCAGTGCGGCATAGACCTGATCCGGCGTTGCGCCGCCTGGCATGTTGTGGATGGTTTCACCTTCCGCACAGGCTGCTTCGGCAACGATGCGCATCTTCGCCGGAATATCCGTTTTGATATCCAGTTGCGCCAGCGTGATCGGCAAACCAACGTTGTGGCACAGCGCTGCAACCGTTTCGATCTCATCCAGCGGCGCGTTTTCCAGCACCAGTTGCGTCAACGTACCGAACGCCACTTTCTCACCATGATAGTAGTGGTGCGCGTCGGCAAGGGCGGTTAAACCGTTGTGGATGGCATGCGCAGCCGCCAGACCGCCGCTCTCGAAGCCAACGCCGCTCAGATAGGTATTCGCTTCCACCACGCGCTCCAGCGCAGGCGTTACCACATGCTGTTCAGCCGCGAGCATGGCTTTTTCACCCTCTTCCAGCAGCGTGTTGTAGCATAGCTCGGCCAGCGCCAGCGCAGATTGTGTGCTTTGCCCGCCGGCCATGGTTTTTGCGCCGCTGCGTGAGCAGGCGCGGGCTTCAAACCAGGTGGAGAGCGCATCGCCGATCCCCGCAGCCAGCAGCCGCGCCGGTGCGCCGGCAACGATTTTGGTATCGACAATCACGCGGTTCGGGTTGTTGGGAAGTAACAGATAGCGATCGAATTCACCGTTGTCAGTGTAGATAACCGAAAGCGCGCTGCACGGCGCGTCGGTGGAAGCGATTGTCGGCGCAATTGCCACCGGAACGTGCATGAAGTGCGCCAGTGCTTTGGCGGTATCCAGTGTTTTCCCGCCGCCAATACCGAGCACTGCGCCACAGTGAGCGTTTTCCGCAACGCCGCGCAGCCGGTCAATTTCATTTTGTGAACACTCGCCGCCGAATGGCACAACTTCACAGGCCAGCCCGGCATCCGCCAGACTTTTTTGCAGCGTTTCCTGGGCAAAACCAAGCACAAATTTATCGCCCACGACCAGCCAGCGATCGGCCAGCGGTTTGAGATAGTCGCCGAGACGGGTGATGACGTCTGCACCCTGGATGTACTTACCTGGCGACTGGATGATGCGATCCATATATTGCCTCCTTACAGGTTGAGGTTGCCAAAAGCCGTTTTCCAGTCCTGCTCAAACTTCTCTATTGCTGACTCTACTGCGGGCGTATTGAGCATTTGTTGCGCTACATCTAATGGCAGCGTGATTGCTTCACATCCGGCGAGCAGGCAGTTGAGTGCCTGACGCGGCGTTTTGAAGCTGGCGGCCAGCACTTTGCTTTGCGGCGCGTGGAGTTTCAGCAGCGTTTGCAATTCCTGCACCATGCGAATGCCATCGCCGCCCTGGGCATCAACACGGTTGACATAAGGCGCAACATATTTTGCTCCGGCAAGGGCAGCGAGTAAGCCCTGCGCGGCGCTGTAGACAGCGGTGCCGAGGGTGACGATATTCTCTTTTTTCAACTGTTTGATGGCGGCAAGGCCTTCCGCTGTGACCGGGATTTTTACCACAATGCCGGGAAAGGCGCTGTTGAAGCGTCTGGCTTCAGACACCATGCCCTCCGCGTCGCGGCTCATCACCTGCGCAAACAGCGTTCCGTCCGGGCCGATGGCGTTTTGCAGACGCGGCAACACATCCCATATCGGCGTTTTCCCGGCGGCAATAATGCTGGGGTTGGTGGTGACACCCGCGAGCGGATAAATTCGCGCCAGGCGTTCAACTTCCGCCACGTTGGCGGTGTCCAGATAGAGTTCCATCGTGCTTCCTCGTATAACGTTTCTGACCTCAGCATACGAGCGCTTGCCACGCGGTCGCCATATAACAAATCTGCCAAACACTGGACAAATGTAAGCTCCACGGCGAATTGAGATTTGGCTCACAAGTTGCGCTGTATCACGATGAAACGCGGGGTGTCAGGCCTTTTCTGCGCAGCGGGATGCGATTTTTAACGTATAAAAATCCAGTGTTGCAGGCTCAATCCTGTTTTTCGCTGAGATGGCTGTGGTACTGCTGGCGGTATTCGGAGGGGGAACGTTCGGTATTTTTACGGAACAGGCGGCAGAAGTAGTTACTGTCTACAAAACCGCAGGTGTGCGCGACTTCTTTGATTTTTAAGTCGTAGCCCTTGAGCAGCGTTTTGGCATGCTCCAGCCGGGTGTGATTGAGGTATTCGTTAAAACCGAGACTGCCGGTTTTCTGGAACAGGTGCGAAAGATAATTGGGCGAGATGTAAAACGCCTGCGCCACCGATTCGCGCGTGAGCGGCTTGGCGTAATGTTCGTCGATATAGCTGCGAATGGCTTCGAACAGTGCTTCGCTGCGGGAAGCGGTCTGGATATGGCTACCGAGCAGATCGTGGCAGTGGCTGAGCAGGCTGGTGACAATCAGCCGTGCGGTTTGCTGTTCGCGCGGCTGCATTTGCATTTCATGCAGTGTCTGCAGCAGGAACGAACCCACGCGCGGACCGCGGCGTGCGACATGCTGTTTCGCCAGGTTTTGCAGGGTTTCGCCATTCCACTGATTCACGGTAAAGCTCAGTTGCTGCTTGCCGAACAGTACGCTTAAGGTGCTGGCCGGCGCCTGCCATTGCTGCCAGTTCCAGCCGCCAGCCGGAATATACAGAACGTCATGTTGCGTCATCAACGGTGCTTCCCCGGCGATCCCGACATCCATGAGCGACCCTTCCAGCACAATTTCCAGACGTGGAAAATCGACCTGACAGGCCAGCGCAGGCGCACTACCGGTGACTCCGGCAAAACAGACCTGACGCAGCGGCAGCGGGCCGTTGATCAGGCGGGAGATGAGATGGCTGACGTCGTGGCTCATGCTTTCCCTTCCGTGACAGGCGAAGGAACAACCTTAGCTGGCGACATAAAAAAAGGCCACAGCAAGTGTGGCCTTTTGCGATGCGGGGAGAAAATTAGCCCGTGTTACGCATGCCTGCTGCAACACCCGCAATGGTCACCATCAACGCTTGTTCTACTCGCTCGTCCGGCGTTTCACCGGCTTCTTCGGCCAGACGCGAACGGTGCAGCAGCTCGGCCTGCAAGACGTTCAGCGGGTCAGTGTAGATGTTACGTAACTGGATGGATTCGGCGATCCACGGCAGATCGGCCATCAGGTGGGAGTCGTTGGCAATTGCCAGTACCACATTGATATCCGCCTGCAGCAGTTTACGCAACTCGCTGCCCAGCCCCCACAGTTCCGGTTTTACCAGACGCTGATCGTAGTATTCCGCCAGCCACAGGTCGGCTTTGGAGAAGACCATCTCCAGCATGCCAAGGCGGGTTGAGAAGAATGGCCAGTCGCGGCACATTGCTTCCAGTTCGCTCTGTTTACCATCTTCCACTACTTTCTGTAACGCCGCGCCTGCGCCCAGCCAGGCCGGAAGCATCAGGCGGTTCTGCGTCCAGGCGAAGATCCACGGAATAGCACGCAGCGACTCGACGCCGCCGGTCGGACGGCGTTTCGCCGGACGTGAGCCGAGCGGCAGTTTACCCAGTTCCTGCTCCGGTGTTGCCGAACGGAAATAGGGAACGAAATCTTTGTTTTCGCGCACGTAGCCACGGTACATCTCACAGGAGCTCTCTGACAGTGCGTCCATAATGTGGCGCCACTGTGGTTTAGGTTCCGGCGGCGGCAGCAGGTTCGCTTCCATAATGGCGCTGGTATAAAGCGACAGGCTGCTGATAGTGACTTCCGGCAGACCGTATTTAAAGCGGATCATTTCGCCCTGTTCGGTCACGCGCAGACCGCCTTTCAGGCTACCTGGCGGTTGAGAGAGCAGCGCCGCATGCGCTGGCGCGCCACCGCGACCGATAGAGCCGCCGCGGCCGTGGAACAGCGTCAGTTCGATGCCGGCTTTCTCACAGGTTTTGATCAGCGCATCCTGAGCCTGGTATTGCGCCCAGCTTGCGGCCATTACGCCCGCGTCTTTCGCCGAGTCGGAATAGCCAATCATCACCATCTGTTTGCCCTGGATAAAGCCGCGATACCAGTCGATATTCAGCAACTGGGTCATTACGTCGTCGGCATTGTTGAGGTCATCCAGCGTTTCAAACAGCGGCGCAACTGGCAGGGCAAAGCCGATACCGGCTTCTTTCAGCAGCAGATGAACGGCCAGCACATCGGACGGCGTTTTGGCCATGGAGATCACATAGGCGGCGATGGAACCGCGCGGCGCTTCGGCGATCACCCGGCAGGTGTCCAGCACTTCGCGGGTCTCGTCGCTTGGCTCCCACTGGCGCGGCAGCAGCGGACGTTTGGAATTCAGTTCGCGGATCAGGAATGCCTGTTTGTCCGCTTCCGACCAGCTTTCGTAATCGCCGATGCCGAGATAGCGGGTCAGTTCGCCCAGCGCTTCGGTATGTCGGGTACTCTCCTGACGAATATCGATGCGCACCAGCGGCACGCCGAAACTCTTCACGCGGCGTAATGTATCGAGCAGCTCACCATTGGCGATAATGCTCATACCGCAGGCTTGCAGCGATTTATAACAGGCGTATAGCGGCTCCCACAGTTGCTCATTTTGCGTCAGCAAACCGGCAGGCTTCGGCAGTTTTTGTCCCTTCAGACGCGCTTCCAGCCAGGCCTGAGTCGCCATCAGGTCGGAACGCAATTTTTTCATCAGATAACGGTACGGCTCGCGTGCGCCTTCTGCGCCTGCCAGCCCACGCAGTTCATCGGTGCATTCGACCATCGACAGCTCGGAGATCAGCAACTGAATATCTTTCAGGAACAGATCGGTCGCTTTCCAGCGGCTGAGCAGCAGCACATGGCGAGTGATGTCGGCGGTGACGTTCGGGTTGCCATCGCGGTCGCCGCCCATCCACGAGGTAAAGCGCACCGGTACAAAATCAACCGGCAGCTTGTAATTGAGGTGCTCTTCCAGCTGTTCGTTCAGTTCGCGCAGGTAATTCGGCACGCCTTCCCACAGGCTGTTTTCCACGACCGCGAAACCCCATTTGGCCTCATCAACCGGGCTTGGGCGATTGCGGCGGATTTCGTCGGTATGCCAGGACTGAGCAATCAACTGGCGCAGACGGCGCATTAACTGGTGGCGTTCGTAGTCGGCGATATCGCTGTTATCCAGTTGTTTCAGGCAGTTGTTCACTTCCACCATTTTGTGGATCAGCGTACGGCGGGTGATCTCGGTTGGGTGGGCGGTCAGCACCAGTTCCAGCGACAGCGATTCAACAGCTTTAATGATGGTGGCTTCGTTGAGATTGGGTTGGTCTTTCAGCTTTTTGATAGTGCGGGCAATCACTTCCGGGTTGCTGGCCGCTTCGCCTTTGGCAGAAATGCTGTGGTACTGCTCAGCGGTGTTCGCAAGATTCAGGAACTGGCTGAAAGCGCGCGCCACTGGCAGCAGTTCGTCATTAGACAGATTCTGCAAGGTGGTGAGCAGTTCCTGACGGCTGGCTTCATTACCGGCGCGAGAAGATTTGGACAGCTTACGGATTGTTTCTACCCGGTCGAGAATATTCTCGCCGAGAGCATCCTTGATGGTATCTCCCAGCAGTTTGCCGAGCATACTGACATTACTACGCAAAGCGGAATATTGTTCGTTCATGTTACCCCAGACACCCCATCTCATTTTATTTTGTTATATCTGCCGTCGCGCAGATATAAGACACCGCCTTTTATAAAGCCACGTAAAACCCACTACGTCAATTGCTGCGAAATCGCTTCAGCAAACGAATAAATGGCGTCAATTTACGAAATTTAATTCGCTTTCTGCCAAATAAGAAATGCTTATGAGATTGTGACATTTGTCACCCTTTCGCGCGCCTAAAAACCCCTTCCGTAGAGGGGTTATTGGCGGGGGAAAGGACGATCAGTGCCAGCAGAAATGATGGACAACCTGGGTAATAAGTTCGCGCGTTGGCTTAATAAAGCGAGTTTCCAGATATTCATCCGGCTGATGAGCCTGATTAATTGAGCCCGGACCGAGCACCAGCGTTGGACACAGCGTCTGAATAAAGGGCGCTTCGGTACAGTAATTCACCACTTCGGTTTCAACGCCGAGCAGTTTTTCCACCACGCTCACCAGTTGGTGATCCGGCGGGCATTCGTAGCCCGGAATGGGCGGATGCAGTTCAGAAATGGTCAGACGGCCCGGCCAGCGGGAACTGACCGGCTCCAGCGCCTCATTCAGCAACCCATTCAGATCGTTCAGCGTCATGCCCGGAAGCGGGCGAATATCCATATGCAGTTCGCAACAGGCGCAAATACGGTTCGCCGCATCACCACCATGAATATGCCCCAGGTTCAGCGTCGGGTACGGTACGGTGAACGCCGCATAGTGATAACGCTCTTTCAGGTTGTCACGCAGTTGCAGAATATGGCCAATGGCATCGTGCATCAGTTCGATAGCGTTGACGCCGCGCGCCGGATCGCTGGAGTGGCCGGACTGTCCGAGGATACGAATCGCGTTGGAGATATGGCCTTTATGCGCGCGCACCGGTTGCAGGGAGGTTGGCTCGCCGATGATGGCGCAATCCGGACGCAGCTGCGTATTTTCGGAAAAATAACGCGCGCCCGCCATGCTGGTCTCTTCATCGGCGGTGGCGAGAATGTAGAGCGGCTTGCTCAGCTTTGTCACATCGACGTCACGCAGCGCATCAAGAATGAAGGCAAAAAAGCCTTTCATGTCGGCGGTGCCGAGGCCGTAGAGTTTGTTGTCATGTTCGGTCAGCGTGAAGGGATCGCGCGTCCAGCGCCCGTCATCAAACGGCACGGTATCGGTGTGGCCGGTCAGCAGCAGGCCGCCCGCGCCCGTTCCGGCACTGGCGAGCATATTGAATTTATTGCGCGTGCCTGGCACCGGCTGCACTTCAACAGTGAAACCGAGATCGCCAAACCATCCTGCCAGCAGATTGATTAAAGACGCATTGCTCTGATCCAGCGCTTCTTCCGTTGCGCTGATTGATGGAGTGGCAATCAGGGCGCGGTAAATCTCGATAAATGGCGGCAAATTCATTTTCATTGTTGACATACCTGAGTTCGTGATAGTATCAATATTCATGCACTAAATGTGAATAAAAATACATTAATGCTGAGCGTAAGGGAACCCAAAAGGCGACTTGCTCAGCAACGTGGGAGGGATGCTGAGTCTTTCCCTGGCACACATGACGTAAGAAGGTAAACCGCCCCAATGTTGAACACATTAATTGTGGGCGCCAGCGGTTACGCCGGCGCAGAGCTAGTGACCTATGTAAATCGCCATCCTCATATGAACATAACCGCTTTGACGGTTTCTGCGCAAAGTAATGATGCAGGAAAGTGTATCTCCGATTTACATCCGCAGTTGAAAGGCATTGTCGATCTCCCGTTGCAGCCGATGTCCGACATCACTGAGTTTCTTGATGGCGTGGACGTCGTTTTCCTGGCGACGGCACATGAAGTGAGCCACGACCTGGCACCGGTTTGCCTGGCTGCAGGCTGTGTGGTGTTCGATCTCTCTGGCGCGTTCCGCGTTAACGATCCCGCGTTCTACGAAAAATTCTATGGCTTCACCCATCAGCACGCCGATTTACTCGCGCAGGCGGTTTACGGGCTGGCGGAGTGGAACCACGATAAACTGAAAGAAGCGCAATTAATTGCCGTACCGGGTTGCTACCCGACGGCAGCGCAGCTCTCGCTGAAACCGTTGATCGATGCCGGTCTGCTCGATCTGAACCAGTGGCCGGTGATCAACGCGACCAGCGGCGTGAGCGGTGCCGGGCGTAAAGCGGCGCTCTCCAATAGCTTCTGCGAAGTGAGCCTGCAACCTTACGGCATTTTTAACCACCGCCATCAGCCGGAAATTGCCACACATCTTGGCACGGACGTGATTTTCACGCCGCATCTGGCGAGCTTCCCGCGCGGCATTCTGGAAACTATCACCTGCCGCCTGAAGCCTGGCGTTACGCAGGCACAGATCGCCGATCTGTTCAAACAGGTTTACGGTAACAAGCCGCTGGTACGTCTGTATGACAAAGGCGTTCCGGCGCTGAAAAACGTGGTCGGTCTGCCGTTCTGCGATATTGGTTTCGCCGTTCAGGGCGAGCATCTGATTGTGGTCGCCACGGAAGATAACCTGCTGAAAGGCGCGGCGGCACAGGCGATGCAGTGTGCAAATATTCGTTTCGGCTATGCTGAAACCCAGTCACTTATTTAAGACAGGCGTGATGATGAATCCATTAATTATTAAGCTCGGTGGTGTACTGCTGGACAGTGAAGAAGCGCTGGAGCGTCTGTTTACGGCGCTGGTGCAATATCGTGAATCTCATCAGCGCCCGTTAGTCATTGTCCACGGCGGCGGTTGCGTAGTGGATGAGTTAATGAAACAACTTAACCTGCCGGTGAAGAAGAAAAACGGCCTGCGCGTGACGCCTGCCGATCAAATCGACATCATCACCGGCGCGCTGGCGGGTACCGCCAACAAAACGTTGCTGGCGTGGGCGAAGAAACACCATATCGCTTCCGTTGGCCTGTTCCTCGGCGATGGCGACAGCGTCAAGGTAACCCAGTTGGATGAGGAACTGGGCCATGTTGGTCTGGCGCAGCCCGGCTCGCCGAAACTGATTAATGCACTGCTGGAAGGTGGTTTTCTGCCGGTGATTAGCTCTATTGGCGTGACCGACGAAGGCGCGCTGATGAATGTCAACGCGGATCAGGCGGCGACTGCGCTGGCGGCAACGCTCGGCGCGGATCTGATCCTGCTCTCTGACGTGAGCGGTATTCTCGACGGTAAAGGTCAGCGTATTGCGGAAATGACAGCAGCCAAAGCCGAGCAACTGATCGCGCAGGGCATTATTACCGATGGCATGATCGTTAAAGTGAATGCTGCGCTGGATGCGGCGCGCACGCTGGGTCGCCCGGTTGATATCGCCTCCTGGCGTCATGCTGAGCAGTTACCGGCACTGTTTAACGGTACGCCGATCGGCACGCGTATTCTGGCGTAACCAATGTATGTGCCCGATGGCGGCTACGCCTTATCGGGCCTGCGTGAACTGAACCTCCAGGCCGGATAAGCGCAGCGCTATCCGGCAATGAAATTCAAGAAATTAAGGAAGCATATTATGGCACTTTGGGGCGGGCGTTTTACTCAGGCAGCGGATCAACGGTTCAAACAGTTCAACGACTCTTTGCGCTTTGACTATCGCCTGGCAGAGCAGGATATCGTTGGCTCTGTGGCCTGGTCTAAAGCGCTGGTGACGGTTGGCGTACTGACGCAGGCAGAGCAACAGCAACTGGAAGAGGCGCTGAACAATCTGTTGCAGGAAGTGCAGGCCGATCCGCAGCAGATCCTGCAAAGCGATGCGGAAGATATTCACAGTTGGGTAGAAGGCAAGCTGATCGATAAAGTCGGCCAACTGGGTAAAAAACTGCATACCGGGCGTAGCCGTAATGACCAGGTCGCCACCGATCTGAAATTGTGGTGTAAAGACACCATCAGCGAATTGCTACTGGCGAACCGTCAGTTGCAGAGCGTGTTGGTGGTAACTGCAGAGAATAATCAGGATGCTGTAATGCCAGGTTATACGCACCTGCAACGTGCGCAGCCGGTGACATTTGCCCACTGGGCGTTGGCCTACGTTGAGATGCTGGCGCGTGATGAGAGCCGTCTGCAGGATTCGCTGAAACGCCTCGATGTCAGCCCGCTTGGTTGCGGCGCACTGGCGGGTACGGCTTATGAAATCGATCGCGAGCAACTGGCTGGCTGGCTGGGTTTTGCCTCGGCAACCCGCAACAGCCTGGATAGCGTCTCCGATCGCGATCACGTGCTGGAACTGCTCTCTGATGCTTCTATCGGCATGGTGCATTTATCGCGTTTTGCCGAAGATCTGATCTTCTTCAACTCTGGCGAAGCGGGTTTTGTTGAGCTGTCTGATCGGGTGACATCCGGTTCTTCACTGATGCCGCAAAAGAAAAACCCGGATGCGCTGGAGCTGATCCGTGGTAAATGCGGCCGCGTGCAGGGCGCGCTGACCGGCATGATGATGACGCTGAAAGGGCTGCCGCTGGCCTACAACAAAGATATGCAGGAAGATAAAGAAGGGTTGTTCGATGCGCTTGATACCTGGCTCGACTGCCTGCATATGGCGGCGCTGGTGCTGGACGGTATTCAGGTGAAACGTCCGCGCTGCCAGGAAGCGGCGCAGCAGGGTTATGCAAACGCCACCGAACTGGCCGATTACCTTGTCGCTAAAGGCGTGCCGTTCCGTGAAGCGCACCATATTGTTGGTGAAGCCGTGGTGGAAGCGATTCGCCAGGCGAAGCCGCTGGAAGCGCTGACGCTTGCCGATCTGCAAAAATTCAGTACGGTGATTGGCGACGATGTTTATCCTGTGCTGTCGCTGCAATCCTGCCTGGATAAACGTGCGGCGAAAGGCGGCGTATCGCCGGTTCAGGTGGCGCAGGCTATCGCCGATGCGAAAGCGCGTCTGGTGTAACCGGCAAGAAAACGCAATACCGGGCCTGGCTCGTCGCCGGGCTTTTTTACGCAAAAAAAAAGCGGACACTCAGGTCCGCTAAACGTTCACGTTGGCTTTAGTTGTTCAGAGAGAAACAAAGGGTTAATCGTCTCATCACAGGGTAAGTGAGACTCCGCTTCGCTTCTGTTGCGTATTATTCAACAGAATGCTTGATAGGGATAATCGTTCGTTGCTATGCTATCTATCGCCATGAACTATCGTGGCGACGGAGGATGAATAATGAATATTCGTGATCTTGAATACCTGGTGGCGTTAGCCGAACACCGCCATTTTCGCCGGGCAGCCGATTCCTGCCACGTCAGCCAGCCAACGCTGAGCGGGCAGATTCGTAAGCTGGAAGATGAACTGGGCGTGATGCTGCTGGAACGTACCAGCCGCAAAGTGCTGTTCACCCAGGCGGGTTTGTTGCTGGTGGATCAGGCGCGCACGGTGTTGCGCGAGGTCAAAGTGCTGAAGGAAATGGCAAGCCAGCAGGGGGAAACCATGTCCGGCCCGCTGCATATCGGCTTGATCCCAACCGTTGGGCCTTATCTGTTGCCGCATATTATTCCACTTCTGCATCAAACGTTCCCGAAACTGGAAATGTATCTGCATGAAGCGCAGACGCATCAGTTGCTGGCGCAACTGGACAGCGGCAAGCTCGACTGCGCGATTCTGGCGCTGGTGAAAGAGAGCGAAGCCTTTATTGAAGTGCCGCTGTTTGACGAACCGATGCTGCTGGCGATTTATGAAGATCATCCGTGGGCGAATCGCGACTGCGTGCCGATGGCCGATTTGGCGGGTGAAAAGCTGCTGATGCTGGAAGATGGCCACTGCCTGCGCGATCAGGCGATGGGTTTCTGCTTTGAAGCCGGGGCAGACGAAGATACGCACTTCCGCGCTACCAGCCTGGAAACGCTGCGCAATATGGTGGCGGCAGGGAGTGGCATCACATTGCTGCCCGCGCTGGCTGTGCCGCGTGAGCGTAAACGTGATGGCGTGGTTTACCTGCCGTGCATTAAGCCGGAACCGAAACGTACTGTCGGCCTGGTTTATCGCCCGGGGTCACCGCTGCGCAGCCGCTATGAGCAGCTGGCAGAGGCCATCCGCGGTGCAATGGATGGCCATTTCGATAACACGTTAAAACAGGCGGTTTAAACCGTTTAGCGCGGCAACCCGATAGGCTTCCGCCATTGTCGGGTAGTTGAAGGTGGTGTTAACGAAGTACTCGATCGTGTTACCGCCACCTTTCTGCTCCATAATCGCCTGGCCGATATGAATAATTTCGGCCGCGCGCTCGCCAAAGCAGTGGATCCCCAAAATTTCTTTCGTTTCGCGGTGGAACAAGATCTTCAGGGTTCCGACATTCATGCCGACAATTTGCGCCCGCGCCAGGTGTTTAAACTGCGCGCGACCCACTTCGTACGGCACTTTCATTGCGGTCAGCTGTTGCTCGGTTTTGCCGACAGAACTGATTTCCGGAATGGTGTAGATGCCGGTCGGGATATCTTCAATCAGGTGCGCTGTCGCTTCGCCTTTAATCATCGCCTGCGCGGCGATACGCCCTTGATCGTAAGCCGCTGACGCCAGGCTTGGGTAGCCAATCACATCGCCCACCGCATAAACGTGCGGCAGCGCGGTCTGGTACATGCTGTTGACCTTCAGCTGCCCGCGACCATCGGCTTCCAGACCAATGTTACTCAGCTGCAGGCTGTCGGTATTACCGGTACGGCCGTTAGCATAGAGCAGACAATCGGCTTTCAGTTTCTTGCCCGATTTGAGGTGCATGATAACGCCGTCTTCCAGCGGTTCGATACGCTCATACTCTTCGTTGTGACGGATAACGACACCGCTGTTCCAGAAGTGGTACGAGAGCGAATCCGACATCTCCTGATCGAGAAACGCCAGCAGACGATCGCGAGTGTTAATCAGGTCGACTTTGACGTTCATTCCCCGGAAGATCGATGCATATTCGCAGCCGATCACCCCGGCACCATAGATAATGACATGGCGGGGTTCATGGTGCATATCGAGGATTGAATCGCTGTCGTAGACACGCGGATGGGTAAAATCCACATCGGCCGGATGGTAGGGGCGCGAGCCGCAGGCGATAACAAACTTCTCTGCGGTGATCGTTTCTACCGTGCCGTCGTGGCACTCCAGCGCCAGCGTGTGGTCATCAATAAAGTGGGCGTTGCCTTCAAGAATTTCGCAACGGTTACGCTCATAAAAGCCCTGACGCATGCGGGTTTGCTGATTAATCACGCTCTCTGCGTGGTTCAGAATATCAGCAAAAGAGGAGCGGAGGAGGCGGCTATGGTCGCTGTAGAGAGGGTTTTGGTTGAATTCGATAATGCGGCTAACGGCATGGCGCAACGCTTTCGAGGGGATGGTTCCCCAGTGCGTACAGCCGCCGCCGACGTTATGGTAACGCTCAACAACCGCGACCCGTGCTCCTTGTTTAACCAGACCCATAGCTGCGCCTTCGCCGCCTGGGCCGGAGCCTATTACAATTGCATCATAATCGTAGGAATGTGGCATGGTAAGGCTTACCTGTTCTTATACATAAAAACAACAGAATACTAACATTAAAGCCACGATATCCCAATTATCGTTGTGCTTTTTTCATGCAAAAAAGAAGAAACGCCGTGTAAATAATCGGTCACAATCCAGTACGATCAGATCGGATTTTTCTCTGGTATATTGCCAGAAAGCCCCAGGAAGGATTCAAACATAGTGATGGGTGTAAGAGCGCAACAAAAAGAGAGAACCCGGCGTTCGCTGGTGGAAGCGGCATTTAGCCAACTGAGCGCCGAGCGAAGTTTTGCCAGCCTGAGCCTGCGGGAAGTTGCCCGCGAGGCGGGTATCGCACCGACGTCTTTTTACCGGCATTTTCGTGATGTTGATGAGCTCGGCCTGACCATGGTGGACGAAAGCGGGTTGATGCTGCGCCAGTTGATGCGCCAGGCGCGCCAGCGTATTGCCAAAGGCGGCAGCGTAATCCGCACCTCGGTTTCCACCTTTATGGAATTTATTGGCAACAATCCCAACGCATTTCAGCTACTGCTGCGTGAGCGTTCCGGGACGTCAGCCGCTTTCCGCGCGGCGGTCGCGCGCGAAATTCAGCACTTTATCGCGGAACTTGCTGACTATCTCGAACTCGAAAACCATATGCCGCGCGCCTTTACCGAGGCGCAAGCCGAGGCGATGGTGACGATCGTTTTCAACGCTGGCGCAGAGGCGCTGGATGTGAGCGCTGAACAACGCCGGCAGTTAGAAGAGCGACTGGTACTGCAATTGCGGATGATTTCAAAAGGCGCCTATTACTGGTATCGCCGCGAGCAGGAAAAACTGGCGCATCAACCGACGAGTGAAGCAAAGGATGAGTAATGAAACAGTCAGGTCAAGATAAAGGTACGTTGCTGCTGGCGCTGGTTGCTGGCTTATCGATTAACGGCGCATTTTCCGCTGTGTTCAGTTCCGTGGTTCCCTTTTCTCTGTTTCCGGTTATCTCGCTGGTGCTGACGGTCTATTGCCTGCATCAGCGTTACCAGAATCGCACCATGCCAGTTGGCCTTCCGGGCCTTGCCGCCGCCTGCTTTATTCTCGGTGTGCTGCTGTACAGTACGGTCGTTCGCGCTGAATACCCGGTGATCGGCTCCAACTTCCTGCCGGCCGTGCTGTCGGTGGTGCTGGTCTTCTGGATTGGTTTCCGCCTGCGCAGTCGTAGCCGCAAACACGAAGCATCGGAGTGATTTTTCCCTCTCCTTTATGGGAGAGGGATGAGAGATTTTACTTTCTGGTCAACAGAACGCCGCACTCCATGTGGTGCGTGTAAGGGAACTGATCAAACAATGCCAGACGCGAAACGTAATGCGTCTGGCTTAATGTTTCGAGGTTTTTGCACAACGTTTCTGGGTTGCAGGAGATGTACAGAATGCGCGGATAGGCCTGCACCATTTTTTCGGTTTCCGCATCCAGCCCGCTGCGCGGCGGATCGACGAAGATCGTTTCGCACTGGTAGCTTTTCAGATCGATCCCCTGCAAACGGTTAAAGGCGCGTACGCCGTTCATCGCCTGAGTGAACTCCTCCGCAGACATACGAATGATTTGTACATTATCAATATGGTTGGCGGCGATGTTGTATTGCGCGGCGGCGACAGAAGGCTTGGCGATTTCTGTGGCCAGCACGCGGTTGAAATTGCGCGCCAGCGCCAGTGAGAAATTGCCGTTACCGCAATACAGTTCAAGCAAATCGCCGCTGGCGTCGCGGGTGACATCCTGCGCCCATTCCAGCATCTGAATATTCATTGCCGCGTTAGGCTGGGTAAAACTGTTTTCCACCTGGCGGTAGATCATTTCTCTGCCACCGACCGGCAGGCGTTCATCGACATAATCCTGATCGAGCTCGATTTTGGTTTTTGTGGCGCGGCCAATCAGTTGCACATTCAGGTTTTGCGCCCGCAGCGCATCACGCAACTGGGTGGCGGCTTCATGCCACTCGTTATCCAGCTTTTTGTGATACAGCAGCGTCACAATCGCCTGATTGCTCATGGTGCTCAGGTAGTCAATCTGAAACAGTTTGTGGCGCAGCGTGTGGTTGCCGCGCACGGCATCAATCATCACCTTCATTAACACGTTAATCAGTTCGCTGGCCGCCGGGAAGCTGTCGACGCGGATACGCGATTTTGTCTGCTGATCGAAGATGATGTGGTAGAGATCGTCCCCGTCATGCCAAATCCGGAACTCGGCGCGCATGCGGTAATGGCTGACCGGCGAGCGGAACACCTCCGGAAGCGGCGCGGAAAATGGCGTCATCAGCGATTGCAGACGCACGACTTTTTCGGCCAGTTGAGCTTCGTATTGTTCTGTCGGCAGGTGTTCGGGGGTCATGATGCTTCCTGAGAGATTAAGAATAACGCGGCGATTGTAGGGATTGCTCACCGGATGTCCAGTGCTGGATGTTTTTGAAATACTCACTTAGCAGTCTGGACATCCATATGTAACCGAATGTAGCATCCGTGTTCCGGTCCTGTGAGTTAAAAGGGAACCCAGTGTAAATCTGGGGCTGACGCGCAGCGGTAAGGATTAAGGTGAGACAGCAGACACTGCCAGTGGTGGGAAGTCCTGTCTTGTTGTACCTCCAAGCCCGAAGACCTGCCGGAATACGTCGCATCTGGTAACATCATCGCGTGCTATTGATGGAACCTGCGGCATCCTTTTTATTTTGTGGATGCTCTCACAATGATTAAAAAAGCTTCGCTGCTGACGGCGCTCTCCGTCACGGCATTTTCCGGCTGGGCGCAGGATAGCAGCTCAGACAATTTGGTGGTGACAGCAAATCGTTTTCAACAATCGGCTAAAACCGTGCTGGCGCCGACCGAGGTGGTCACGCGCGAGGATATCGATCGCTGGCAATCCCGTTCACTCATTGATGTGCTACGCCGTTTACCGGGCGTGGATATCGCGCAAAACGGTGGGCTGGGGCAAACGGCGTCCGTTTATGTTCGCGGTACGGAAGCAAAACATCTGCTACTGCTGATTGATGGCGTACCGGTGGCGCGTTCAGGGATTTCGAACGATCCCGAACTCAATCAAATCCCGCTCTCGTTGGTGCAGCGCGTTGAGTATATTCGCGGGCCGCGCTCTGCAGTTTATGGCTCCGGCGCGATTGGCGGCGTGGTCAACGTCATTACGATGACGGATAGCGAGAAATCCCAGGTCAACGCCAGCATGGGCTCGAAAGGTTATCAAACCTATGACGGCACTTGGCGCCAGCGTTTTGGCGATACGATGGTGACCGCGGCAGGTTCTTATACCAGTACGCGCGGATTCAACGTGCAGCCGGATTCGACATGGGATCATGATGAAGATCGTGATGGCTACCGCAATAAAACGTTCTGGGGCAGCTTACAGCATAAGTTCGATGACCATTTTGATGGTTTCTTCCGTGGCTACAACTTCAGTAATAATGTGGATTACGATCTGGGCAGCGAGCCGTATTCGCCAGATTACAGCGCCGATGAGCGCCAGTTGTATGTTCAGGGCTGGGATACCGGGCTGAATTTCAACCAGGGGATCTACTCATCGCAGCTGCTGGCCAGCTATCAAAAAAGCAAAGACTACAACTACAGCAGCATCTATGGCCGTTATAACGATGGCACTACGCTGGATGATATGGAGCAGCGTTACATTCAGTGGGGTAACAATATTGCGGTGGGTAAAGGCTCGCTGGGCGCAGGTGTCGACTGGAAGCAGGAACGTCTGGTTTCATCTAATCAAAGCACAAGCGACAGCTACGATCGCGATAATACCGGCCTCTACCTGAACGGGATGCAGCAGTTTGGCGATGTTACGCTGGAGGCTTCCGGGCGCGAAGATAAAGATGATGCGTTCGGCTGGCACGGTACCTGGCAAACGGCTGCTGGCTGGGAGTTTGTGGAAAACTACCGCCTGACGCTCTCCTACGGCACGAGTTTCCTGGCACCTTCACTTGGCCAGCAGTACGGCGCGAAGCGCTTTGGCATTGCTTCCAATCCGGATCTGAAACCGGAAGAGTCAAAACAGTGGGAAGCGGGTGTGGAAGGATTAACCGGCCCGGTTGACTGGCGTTTGTCCGCGTACCGTTATGAGATCGATAATCTGATCACCTATAGCGATACGGCTTACTACAACATTAACGCTGCAACCATTAAAGGCGTTGAGTGGACAGGAAGCGTCGATACCGGCATCTTCTCGCATCGTGTAACCTTGCAGTACATCGATCCGCGTGATGACGAAACGAACGAAGTGCTGCCGCGCCGCTCAAAACGCCAGGCCAAGTACCAGCTCGACTGGTCCATTTTCAATGTAGATATGGATCTGGCGTGGGAATACTTCGGTAAACGCTATGACAATCGCACGTCAACTTATAACCCTGAGCAACGTGTTTTGCCGAGTTATAGTACGGTTGATCTATCTGCCTCATATCCAGTGACATCTCACCTTACAGTTCGTGGTAAAATAGCTAACTTGTTCGATAAAGAGTACGAGACAGCTTATGGCTACCAAACTGCAGGACGGGAATACACCTTGTCTGGCAGCTACACCTTCTGACGCGCGTCCCACCGTCCTGGTGTTTGACTCCGGCGTCGGTGGGTTATCCGTCTATGATGAGATTCGGCATCTCCTGCCGAATCTCCATTACATCTACGCTTTCGACAATGTCGCTTTCCCCTACGGTGAGAAAAGCGAAGAGTTTATCGTTGAACGTGTTGTCGAGATTGTTACCGCTGTTCAGGCGCAATACCCCCTCTCACTGGCTGTTATCGCCTGTAATACCGCAAGCACCGTCTCTCTTCCCGCGTTACGTGACAAATTCACCTTTCCTGTTGTTGGCGTTGTCCCCGCCATCAAACCGGCTGCACGCTTAACGGCAAACGGGATTGTGGGTCTACTGGCAACGCGCGGTACAGTGAAACGTCCTTATACGCATGAACTGATTTCGCGTTTTGCGAATGAGTGTCGTATTGAGATGCTGGGATCGGCGGAGCTGGTTGTTCTGGCTGAAGCGAAACTGCACGGTAAGGAAGTGCCGCTTGAAGAGCTACGTCAGATCTTGCGTCCCTGGTTACGCATGAAAGAGCCTCCGGATACCGTAGTCCTGGGTTGTACACACTTTCCGCTGCTGCAGGATGAACTGTTGCAGGTGCTGCCAGAGGGCACCCGGCTGGTGGATTCCGGTGCAGCTATTGCGCGGCGTACCGCCTGGTTGCTGGAGCATGAAGCGCCGGATGCAAAATCCGCTGGCGATAATATTGCGTACTGTATGGCGCTAACGCCTGAAACTGCGCAGTTATTGCCCGTTTTGCAGCGCTATGGCTTTAAAACGCTCGAAAAACTGGCACTTTAGGGCGTCTTTGAACAAAAAAGAGACGGTTGAAAACTTTTTTTAAATTAGGGGTTGTCAGCCGGAATTATCTCCCTATAATGCGCCTCCACTGACACGGCACAACGGCATACACACCGGCCTGTCAGGTGAAGAAATCTGAAAATAATCAGTTGACTTCACGGCGGGAAAGCGTAATATGCACACCCCGCGCCGCAGCGAAAACACAGCGGCACTGCTCTTTAACAATTTATCAGACAATCTGTGTGGGCACTCAGGTGACTGGATTCTTGATGTCTCCGGACAAAAAATGAATACCAAGTCTCACGGGTGAACACGTAATTCATTACGAAGTTTAATTCGATGAGCATCAAACTTTAAATTGAAGAGTTTGATCATGGCTCAGATTGAACGCTGGCGGCAGGCCTAACACATGCAAGTCGAACGGTAGCACAGAGAGCTTGCTCTCGGGTGACGAGTGGCGGACGGGTGAGTAATGTCTGGGAAACTGCCTGATGGAGGGGGATAACTACTGGAAACGGTAGCTAATACCGCATAACGTCGCAAGACCAAAGAGGGGGACCTTCGGGCCTCTTGCCATCAGATGTGCCCAGATGGGATTAGCTAGTAGGCGGGGTAATGGCCCACCTAGGCGACGATCCCTAGCTGGTCTGAGAGGATGACCAGCCACACTGGAACTGAGACACGGTCCAGACTCCTACGGGAGGCAGCAGTGGGGAATATTGCACAATGGGCGCAAGCCTGATGCAGCCATGCCGCGTGTGTGAAGAAGGCCTTCGGGTTGTAAAGCACTTTCAGCGGGGAGGAAGGCGGCACGGTTAATAACCGTGCTGATTGACGTTACCCGCAGAAGAAGCACCGGCTAACTCCGTGCCAGCAGCCGCGGTAATACGGAGGGTGCAAGCGTTAATCGGAATTACTGGGCGTAAAGCGCACGCAGGCGGTCTGTCAAGTCGGATGTGAAATCCCCGGGCTCAACCTGGGAACTGCATTCGAAACTGGCAGGCTGGAGTCTCGTAGAGGGAGGTAGAATTCCAGGTGTAGCGGTGAAATGCGTAGAGATCTGGAGGAATACCGGTGGCGAAGGCGGCCTCCTGGACGAAGACTGACGCTCAGGTGCGAAAGCGTGGGGAGCAAACAGGATTAGATACCCTGGTAGTCCACGCCGTAAACGATGTCGATTTGGAGGTTGTGCCCTTGAGGCGTGGCTTCCGGAGCTAACGCGTTAAATCGACCGCCTGGGGAGTACGGCCGCAAGGTTAAAACTCAAATGAATTGACGGGGGCCCGCACAAGCGGTGGAGCATGTGGTTTAATTCGATGCAACGCGAAGAACCTTACCTGGTCTTGACATCCACAGAACCTGGCAGAGATGCCGGGGTGCCTTCGGGAACTGTGAGACAGGTGCTGCATGGCTGTCGTCAGCTCGTGTTGTGAAATGTTGGGTTAAGTCCCGCAACGAGCGCAACCCTTATCCTTTGTTGCCAGCGGTTAGGCCGGGAACTCAAAGGAGACTGCCAGTGATAAACTGGAGGAAGGTGGGGATGACGTCAAGTCATCATGGCCCTTACGACCAGGGCTACACACGTGCTACAATGGCGCATACAAAGAGAAGCGACCTCGCGAGAGCAAGCGGACCTCATAAAGTGCGTCGTAGTCCGGATTGGAGTCTGCAACTCGACTCCATGAAGTCGGAATCGCTAGTAATCGTGAATCAGAATGTCACGGTGAATACGTTCCCGGGCCTTGTACACACCGCCCGTCACACCATGGGAGTGGGTTGCAAAAGAAGTAGGTAGCTTAACCTTCGGGAGGGCGCTTACCACTTTGTGATTCATGACTGGGGTGAAGTCGTAACAAGGTAACCGTAGGGGAACCTGCGGTTGGATCACCTCCTTACCTTAAAGAACCATCTCCTGAAGTGCTCACACAGATTGTCTGATGAAAAAACAGCAGTAAGAAAATCTCTGCAGGCTTGTAGCTCAGGTGGTTAGAGCGCACCCCTGATAAGGGTGAGGTCGGTGGTTCAAGTCCACTCAGGCCTACCAAATTTGCGAAAGCAAATTTGATGAGGTTTTAACTACGATGGGGCTATAGCTCAGCTGGGAGAGCGCCTGCTTTGCACGCAGGAGGTCTGCGGTTCGATCCCGCATAGCTCCACCATCATTACTGCACAAACAAAAAAACTTCAGAGTACACATTCTGTGTGTGCTGCGAAGTTTTGCTCTTTAAAAATCTGGATCAAGCTGAAAATTGAAACACTGAACAACGCAAGTTGTTCGTGAGTCTCTCAAATTTTTGCAATGCGATGATGAATCGGAAGAAACATCTTCGGGTTGTGAGGTTAAGCGACTAAGCGTACACGGTGGATGCCCTGGCAGTCAGAGGCGATGAAGGACGTGCTAATCTGCGAAAAGCGCCGGCGAGGTGATATGAACCCTTGACCCGGCGATGTCCGAATGGGGAAACCCGGTGCACTACGGTGCATCATCACAGCATGAATCCATAGTGCTGTGAAGCGAACCGGGGGAACTGAAACATCTAAGTACCCCGAGGAAAAGAAATCAACCGAGATTCCCCCAGTAGCGGCGAGCGAACGGGGAGGAGCCCAGAGCCTGAATCAGCTTGTGTGTTAGTGGAAGCGTCTGGAAAGTCGCGCGATACAGGGTGACAGCCCCGTACACGAAAACGCACAGGCTGTGAGCTCGATGAGTAGGGCGGGACACGTGGTATCCTGTCTGAATATGGGGGGACCATCCTCCAAGGCTAAATACTCCTGACTGACCGATAGTGAACCAGTACCGTGAGGGAAAGGCGAAAAGAACCCCGGCGAGGGGAGTGAAAAAGAACCTGAAACCGTGTACGTACAAGCAGTGGGAGCATCCTTCGGGGTGTGACTGCGTACCTTTTGTATAATGGGTCAGCGACTTATATTCTGTAGCAAGGTTAACCGTATAGGGGAGCCGAAGGGAAACCGAGTCTTAACTGGGCGTTAAGTTGCAGGGTATAGACCCGAAACCCGGTGATCTAGCCATGGGCAGGTTGAAGGTTGGGTAACACTAACTGGAGGACCGAACCGACTAATGTTGAAAAATTAGCGGATGACCTGTGGCTGGGGGTGAAAGGCCAATCAAACCGGGAGATAGCTGGTTCTCCCCGAAAGCTATTTAGGTAGCGCCTCGTGAATTCATCTCCGGGGGTAGAGCACTGTTTCGGCTAGGGGGCCATCCCGGCTTACCAACCCGATGCAAACTACGAATACCGGAGAATGTTATCACGGGAGACACACGGCGGGTGCTAACGTCCGTCGTGAAGAGGGAAACAACCCAGACCGCCAGCTAAGGTCCCAAAGTCATGGTTAAGTGGGAAACGATGTGGGAAGGCCCAGACAGCCAGGATGTTGGCTTAGAAGCAGCCATCATTTAAAGAAAGCGTAATAGCTCACTGGTCGAGTCGGCCTGCGCGGAAGATGTAACGGGGCTAAACCATGCACCGAAGCTGCGGCAGCGACGCTTATGCGTTGTTGGGTAGGGGAGCGTTCTGTAAGCCGTTGAAGGTGGCCTGTGAGGGCTGCTGGAGGTATCAGAAGTGCGAATGCTGACATAAGTAACGATAAAGCGGGTGAAAAGCCCGCTCGCCGGAAGACCAAGGGTTCCTGTCCAACGTTAATCGGGGCAGGGTGAGTCGACCCCTAAGGCGAGGCCGAAAGGCGTAGTCGATGGGAAACAGGTTAATATTCCTGTACTTGGTGTTACTGCGAAGGGGGGACGGAGAAGGCTATGTTGGCCGGGCGACGGTTGTCCCGGTTTAAGCGTGAAGGTGTGTGCTCCAGGCAAATCCGGAGTGCTTTAACACTGAGGCGTGATGACGAGGCACCACGGTGCTGAAGCAACAAATGCCCTGCTTCCAGGAAAAGCCTCTAAGCTCCAGGTAACACGAAATCGTACCCCAAACCGACACAGGTGGTCAGGTAGAGAATACCAAGGCGCTTGAGAGAACTCGGGTGAAGGAACTAGGCAAAATGGTGCCGTAACTTCGGGAGAAGGCACGCTGATGCGTAGGTGAAGCGACCTGCTCGTGGAGCTGAAATCAGTCGAAGATACCAGCTGGCTGCAACTGTTTATTAAAAACACAGCACTGTGCAAACACGAAAGTGGACGTATACGGTGTGACGCCTGCCCGGTGCCGGAAGGTTAATTGATGGGGTTATCCGTAAGGAGAAGCTCTTGATCGAAGCCCCGGTAAACGGCGGCCGTAACTATAACGGTCCTAAGGTAGCGAAATTCCTTGTCGGGTAAGTTCCGACCTGCACGAATGGCGTAATGATGGCCAGGCTGTCTCCACCCGAGACTCAGTGAAATTGAACTCGCTGTGAAGATGCAGTGTACCCGCGGCAAGACGGAAAGACCCCGTGAACCTTTACTATAGCTTGACACTGAACATTGAGCCTTGATGTGTAGGATAGGTGGGAGGCTTTGAAGCGTGGACGCCAGTCTGCGTGGAGCCAACCTTGAAATACCACCCTTTAATGTTTGATGTTCTAACGTGGACCCGTAAACCGGGTTGCGGACAGTGTCTGGTGGGTAGTTTGACTGGGGCGGTCTCCTCCTAAAGCGTAACGGAGGAGCACGAAGGTCAGCTAATCCTGGTCGGACATCAGGAGGTTAGTGCAATGGCATAAGCTGGCTTGACTGCGAGCGTGACGGCGCGAGCAGGTGCGAAAGCAGGTCATAGTGATCCGGTGGTTCTGAATGGAAGGGCCATCGCTCAACGGATAAAAGGTACTCCGGGGATAACAGGCTGATACCGCCCAAGAGTTCATATCGACGGCGGTGTTTGGCACCTCGATGTCGGCTCATCACATCCTGGGGCTGAAGTAGGTCCCAAGGGTATGGCTGTTCGCCATTTAAAGTGGTACGCGAGCTGGGTTTAGAACGTCGTGAGACAGTTCGGTCCCTATCTGCCGTGGGCGCTGGAGAACTGAGGGGGGCTGCTCCTAGTACGAGAGGACCGGAGTGGACGCATCACTGGTGTTCGGGTTGTCATGCCAATGGCACTGCCCGGTAGCTAAATGCGGAAGAGATAAGTGCTGAAAGCATCTAAGCACGAAACTTGCCCCGAGATGAGTTCTCCCTGACCCTTAAAGGGTCCTGAAGGAACGTTGAAGACGACGACGTTGATAGGCCGGGTGTGTAAGCGCAGCGATGCGTTGAGCTAACCGGTACTAATGAACCGTGAGGCTTAACCTTACAACGCCGAAGATGTTTTGGCGTGAGAGAGAATTTTTTCAGCGAGATACAGATTAAACCGGTGTGCCGCTGAGGCATGGCGGTGAACAGAATTTGCCTGGCGGCACTAGCGCGGTGGTCCCACCTGACCCCATGCCGAACTCAGAAGTGAAACGCCGTAGCGCCGATGGTAGTGTGGGGTCTCCCCATGCGAGAGTAGGGAACTGCCAGGCATCAAATTAAGCAGGTCAGACCGGGGCAACAAACCGGTGGTTGTAAAGAAATTCGGTGGAGCGGTAGTTCAGTCGGTTAGAATACCTGCCTGTCACGCAGGGGGTCGCGGGTTCGAGTCCCGTCCGTTCCGCCACCCTAATTAGGGGCGTAGTTCAATTGGTAGAGCACCGGTCTCCAAAACCGGGTGTTGGGGGTTCGAGTCCCTCCGCCCCTGCCAGAAACAATCCTTAGCGTTTGCTAAGGATTTTTTTTGCTTTTTTTTCGTGCCTTTCATACAGAAGATGCCAGACTGGCATCCTTGCCTCATATTTCAATCAATCACTTTGATCTTTAAAAGATCTTTGATCTGGTTCTGTTTGTCACTGTTCTGCAGCCAAATAGCATAAAGCGGACGAGAAAGGGTCGCGGTATCCGCTACAAGATGTAATCCTTCTTTTTGTTCTGCCCACAACACCGGTAGCCAGGTACAACCATTTAACTGTGGCAACTGTTGATGCGCGACTTCCGCAGAACTGGTCGTTAATGTGGGTACATCGTCACTGGCGATCAACTCTGCTTCATGCTGCTGAAAATCTGCCCCCCACTCCAGTCGCAAGTAATTCAGTTCCGCTTTATTTTTACCTGGCTCAGCAGAATAGAGCGCGAGCGTAAAATGCCCCAATAGTTGACTGCTGAATTCATCCATCTTCGGTGTTTCGGTAGTGATCAGCAGATCCAGTTGCCGCTCATGTAGCTGTTTAACTAATGACTGACGTTGTGCAATGCGTGCTTCGAATTGCAGATTTCCCTGCAGCTCATAGAGTCTGCTCAGCCAGTCGCTGAGCATACATTCCCATAATGACGCGCTGGCACCGATAGAAAATTGGTGATGCCGTGAAGTATGTGCAACCTCTTTCCGCGCAGCCTGCCACGTACTCATAAGCGTCTCTGCATAAGGCAGAAGCTTCTCTCCAGCCGCTGTAAGACGGATATTATTACGGTGACGAGTAAAGAGATTAACCCCAAGCTGGTTCTCCAGCTGGCGAATACGAAAACTCACTGCGGACTGTGTCAGATAGAGTGATTCAGCCGCCCGGCCGAAGTGACGAGTCCTGCTTACTTCCAGGAAAGTTTTTAGTAATTCCGTATCCACGGTTTTCTCCACAAAAATATTTGTCGTAATGATTTAAATGTTTTGTTTTACACTCTGTCAAGCGTAACTAATACTCCGCGCCATAAATAGCTCGGCCAAAGAATTAGGAGCGTGCAGGATGGCGGAAAGCTTTACGACGACGAATCGTTTTTTCGACAATAAAAATTATCCACGCGGGTTCTCGCGCCACGGTGATTTCACCATCAAAGAGGCTCAACTGCTTGAGCGTCACGGTTATGCGTTTAACGAGCTGGAGCTTGGGAAACGTGAACCAGTGACCGAAGAAGAAACGCAGTTTGTCGCAGTCTGCCGTGGAGAACGTGAACCCAACACGGAAGCAGAACGTGTCTGGCTCAAGTATATGGCTCGTATTAAGCGACCGAAGCGTTTTCACACCTTATCGGGTGGAAAACCTCAGATGGAAGGCACGGAAGATTACACCGAGTCTGACGATTAAGAGAAAGGGGCCTAAGGCCCCTTTTTTACGTCAGCATATTTTGCAGATGAATGAGTAACCTGTCGATTGCGCGATAACTTAGTGCTTCTTGCAGGTGCGTTCGTTGGATCTCATCCTGTTGTTCCAGATCAGCAATAGTTCTTGCTACCTTCAGCAGACGTTGCCAGGCCCGTATGGAGAAACCCAGCCGTGTTAACGTCTCCTCCAGCCACTCGCCATCCTCTTTTGCAAGCAAGCAGAACTGTTTTGTTTCGCTGCTTTCCAGCCGGGCATTGAGCTTCTTCTGCCGTTGATGCTGACGAGCATGAGCCTGAATAACGCGTGACCGTACGGCCTCACTGCATTCCCCTTTCTGCTGGGGCTGGCTCATTAAACCGGGAGCAGGTAGCGGTATTTCCAGCGAGAGATCAAACCGGTCGAGAAAAGGGCCTGATAACCTCCCCAGATACCGCAGTGTCTGTTCAGGCGTGCTGCGATTATGATTACCCTGATAGTGCCCGGTTGGGCTGGGATTCATGGCCGCAATCAACTGAAAGCGCGCAGGATAAGTGATTTTTGCTCTTGTCCGTGAAATGTGAATCTGGCCTGACTCCAGCGGTTCGCGCAGGGCATCCAGTACACGTCGCTCAAACTCAGGTAGTTCATCCAGAAACAGTACACCGTTGTGCGCCAGCGAAATCTCACCGGGTCCTGGTAATGAACCGCCCCCGACCATCGCCGCCAGGGAAGCGCTGTGATGAGGCGTTCTGAATGGCCGTCGTCGCCAGTGGCGAATGAGGCTATTACTGTTGAATACACTCATCACTGCGGCGCTTTCCAGTGCTTCCTGATTATTAAGTGGCGGCAATAATCCCCCCAGTCTACTGGCCAACATGGTTTTTCCGGTTCCTGGCGGCCCTATCAACAATAAATTATGCCCTCCTGCCGCAGTGATTTCTAAAGCGCGTTTGCCTTGTTGTTGTCCAATTACATCGCTCAGATCCTCACTGTGCCACTCCTGGACACCTTCAAAGGGGGATGGAGGTAAGAGAGCGTGTTTTCCTTCCAGAAAAGCGCATACCTCCTGCAAATGGGCGGCTACGCGGCAATCTTCTGTTTCAGCGAGGCTGGCCTCCGCTTCATTTTCCTGAGCAATAATGATGCGACGGCTGGCTTTCACTGCTTCCATGACACAAGAGATAGCGCCGGAGACCCCACGCAATGCGCCTGTAAGGGCAAGTTCACCAACGAACTCGTAGTCACTCAGCATCGGTGCTGTTAGTTGCTCTGAGGCTGCCAGAAGCGCAATAGCAATGGGTAAATCGTATCGTCCCCCTTCTTTTGGGAGATCGGCCGGTGCGAGATTGATTGTGATCCGCTTTGCCGGGAAATCATAACCACTATTGATGATCGCGCTGCGTACCCGATCCCGTGCCTCTTTGACGGTGGTCTCTGGTAATCCGACAATAGTCAGCCCTGGAAGTCCATTGCTGATATGCACTTCGACCGTCACCAATGGCGCAGTAACGCCAAGAGCCGCTCGGGTATAAATGACTGACAATGCCATGGTTCCTCCTTACCATGGCTATTATCTGTTCGTTGATTTTACCTTTCATTATCGATATCGAGCATTTACGCGTAAGTTCCCGGTAATTTGCTGCAAGTTCACACTGTTTTCATCGCGCTGGAAGAGCGCTCGCACTATTGATTTCGTTGGGAAACCAGTGAAATATTTTCACGCGCTATTTTTGTTATATAAAACAATGAGTTTTTGCTTTCTTGTGAGCGAGGGCACTAAAGTGGTCATAAATTTTTCTTGTGTCTTGTCTGAAATCTGTGTTACCTCTTTAGGCATTCCTTCGAACATGAAGCAAGAACGAACAAACATGAAAGCCCTTCTACGAGTGATTAGCCTGGTCGTGATTAGCGTGGTGGTGATTATTATCCCACCGTGCGGGGCTGCACTTGGACGAGGAAAGGCTTAAAAAACAAGCCTTAACGAACTAAGACCCCCGCACCGAAAGGTCCGGGGGTTTTTTTATGACTTAAAAATATAAACGAGGAGCAGCGAATGAGTTGTAGTACAAAATTCTGTTTCTCCCGATATACGGCGGGGAACTGACTATGAATGGGGCACAGTGGGTAGTACATGCGTTGCGGGCACAGAAAGTGGATACGGTTTTTGGCTATCCGGGTGGCGCAATCATGCCGGTTTACGATGCATTGTATGACGGCGGCGTGGAACACCTACTGTGCCGGCACGAGCAGGGCGCTGCGATGGCCGCTATTGGCTATGCCCGCGCAACGGGTAAGACAGGCGTATGCATTGCGACATCCGGTCCGGGCGCTACCAATCTGATTACTGGCCTTGCCGATGCGTTGTTAGATTCAGTTCCGGTGGTGGCGATTACGGGCCAGGTTGCGGCTCCGCTGATGGGCACTGACGCTTTTCAGGAAGTGGATGTGTTGGGCTTGTCGCTGGCCTGCACCAAACACAGCTTCCTGGTTGAATCCCTGGAAGAGCTGCCGCGCGTAATGGCTGAAGCCTTCCATGTCGCCAGTTCTGGCCGCCCTGGCCCGGTTTTGGTTGATATTCCGAAAGACATCCAACTGGCGAGTGGCGATCTTGAGCCCTATTTCGCCACCGTTGATGACGTACTCTCCTTCCCGCAGGATCAAGTTGACCAGGCCCGCCAAATGTTCGCGCAGGCTAAAAAACCGATGCTGTATGTTGGCGGCGGCGTTGGCATGGCACAGGCAGTTCCCGCTCTGCGTGAGTTCCTGGCTGCAACACAGATGCCGGTAGTTTGTACCCTGAAAGGCCTGGGCGCAGTGGCGCCAGAGTATGCCTATTACCTCGGTATGCTGGGGATGCACGGTACTAAAGCGGCTAACTTTGCGGTTCAGGAGTGCGATTTGCTGGTTGCTGTTGGCGCACGGTTCGATGATCGCGTGACCGGCAAGCTGAATACCTTTGCGCCGTATGCAAAAGTGATTCATATGGATATCGATCCGGCGGAGATGAGTAAGCTGCGTCAGGCGCATGTCGCGTTGCAGGGTGATTTGAATGCGTTGCTCCCGGCGTTGCAACAGGCGCTCTCCATTGATGCGTGGCGACAATACGCCGCAGACTTACGCCGCGAGCACGCCTGGCGTTATGACCATCCCGGCGAGGCGATTTATGCGCCGCTGCTGTTAAAGCAACTCTCCGAACGCAAACCAGCGAACAGCGTGGTGACGACCGATGTCGGGCAGCACCAGATGTGGGCTGCGCAACACCTTGAATTTGATCGTCCGGAAAATTTCATTACCTCCAGCGGCTTAGGCACGATGGGGTTTGGTCTGCCCGCTGCCGTTGGCGCGCAGGTCGCCCGCCCGGAGGATACGGTGATCTGTATCTCCGGTGACGGTTCCTTCATGATGAATGTGCAGGAACTGGGCACCGTAAAACGCAAACAGTTACCGCTGAAGATGGTATTGCTGGACAACCAGCGTTTAGGAATGGTTCGACAATGGCAGCAGTTGTTCTTTAACGAGCGTTATAGCGAAACTACCCTGACTGATAACCCCGATTTCCTCACGCTGGCCAGCGCCTTTGGCATCCCGGGCCAGCGTATCACCCGTAAAGACCAGGTTGAAGCGGCACTCGACACCATGCTTTCGAGCTCAGGGCCATACCTGCTTCATGTCTCAATCGACGAACTTGAGAATGTCTGGCCATTGGTGCCGCCCGGCGCCAGTAACTCACAAATGCTGGAGAAATTATCATGATGCAACATCAAGTCGCCGTTGAGGCTCGCTTCAATCCGGAAACGTTAGAGCGCGTGTTGCGCGTGGTGCGCCACCGGGGTTTTCAGGTATGCGCGATGAATATGGAAACCGCCAGCGATGCGCAGAACATAAATATTGAATTGACCGTTGCCAGCCCGCGGCCTGTCGAATTACTGTTTAGCCAACTGAGCAAACTTGTCGACGTTGCCCGGGTTGATATCCGGCAGCGCGCCACATCATCACAATCACAACAAATCCGCGCGTAAGCGCAAAAGGAAGAACAATGACGACGAAAAAAGCAGACTACATTTGGTTCAATGGCGAGATGGTTCGTTGGGAAGACGCGAAAGTTCACGTGATGTCCCACGCTCTGCACTACGGCACCTCCGTCTTTGAAGGCATCCGTTGCTACGACTCGCACAAAGGCCCGGTAGTCTTCCGCCATCGTGAACATATGCAGCGTCTGCATGATTCCGCCAAAATCTACCGTTTCCCGGTTTCTCAAAGCATTGATGAACTGATGGAAGCCTGCCGCGAAGTGATCCGCAAAAACAACCTGACCAGCGCGTATATCCGTCCGCTGATCTTTGTTGGCGATGTTGGTATGGGCGTGAACCCGCCTGCGGGCTACAGCACTGACGTGATTATCGCTGCGTTCCCGTGGGGCGCTTACCTGGGCGCAGAAGCGCTGGATCAAGGGATCGATGCGATGGTTTCTTCGTGGAACCGTGTTGCGCCGAATACCATCCCGACAGCCGCGAAAGCCGGCGGTAACTACCTCTCCTCTCTGCTGGTTGGTAGCGAAGCGCGCCGTCACGGCTATCAGGAAGGTATCGCGCTGGATGTGAACGGTTATATCTCTGAAGGTGCGGGCGAAAACCTGTTTGAAGTGAAAGACGGCATCCTGTTCACTCCGCCGTTCACCTCTTCTGCACTGCCGGGGATCACCCGTGATGCCATCATCAAGCTGGCGAAAGAGCTGAATATTGAAGTTCGCGAGCAGGTACTGTCCCGCGAATCGCTGTACCTGGCGGATGAAGTGTTCATGTCTGGTACCGCTGCTGAGATCACTCCGGTTCGTAGTGTTGATGGTATTCAGGTTGGTGAAGGTCGTTGCGGTCCGGTCACCAAACGTATTCAGCAAGCATTCTTTGGCCTCTTTACCGGTGAAACGGAAGATAAGTGGGGCTGGTTGGATCAGGTTAACCAATAAATACCCGTCATACTTCAGGTTGTAGGTGTGTTGGCCGCACGCGTTCACCCCAGTCACTTACTTATGTAGGCCGCTGGGGATTCTCGCTTGTCGCCTTCCTGCAACCAGAATGAGTTAGGGTATATCAAATAAATATGGGATGGCACGCACCACCCCATCTACAAGACAGACGGGAGTAAAAGAGCATGCCTAAGTACCGTTCCGCCACCACCACTCACGGGCGCAATATGGCGGGTGCCCGCGCGCTGTGGCGCGCAACCGGGATGACCGACGCCGATTTCGGCAAGCCGATTATTGCTGTCGTAAACTCGTTTACCCAGTTCGTGCCCGGGCACGTTCATCTGCGCGATCTTGGTAAGCTGGTTGCAGAGCAAATCGAAGCCGCAGGCGGCGTGGCGAAAGAGTTCAACACCATTGCCGTCGATGACGGTATCGCCATGGGCCACGGCGGCATGCTGTATTCACTGCCCTCCCGCGAGCTGATTGCTGATTCTGTTGAATATATGGTAAATGCCCACTGCGCAGATGCGATGGTGTGTATTTCCAACTGCGACAAAATCACCCCGGGGATGTTGATGGCTTCCCTGCGCCTCAATATTCCGGTGATTTTCGTCTCCGGCGGCCCGATGGAAGCCGGGAAGACCAAACTCTCCAACCAGATCATCAAGCTGGATCTGGTTGATGCGATGATTCAGGGTGCAGACCCGAAAGTCTCTGATGACCAGAGCGAACAGGTGGAACGTTCCGCATGCCCGACCTGCGGCTCCTGTTCCGGCATGTTCACCGCCAACTCGATGAACTGCCTGACCGAAGCGCTGGGCCTGTCGCAGCCGGGCAACGGTTCGTTGCTGGCTACCCATGCCGATCGCAAAGAGTTGTTTATCAATGCCGGCAAACGCATTGTTGAGCTGACTAAACGTTATTACGAGCAGGACGATGCTTCGGCGCTGCCGCGCGCTATCGCCAGCAAAGCGGCGTTCGAAAACGCCATGACGCTGGACATCGCAATGGGCGGTTCGACCAATACCGTTCTGCACCTGCTGGCGGCGGCGCAGGAAGCCGAAATTGATTTCACCATGAGTGACATCGATCAGCTTTCCCGCAAAGTTCCGCAACTGTGTAAAGTCGCGCCGAGTACGCAGAAATACCATATGGAAGATGTCCACCGTGCAGGTGGCGTGCTGGGTATTCTGGGTGAATTGGATCGCGCAGGTCTGTTAAACCGTGACGTGAAAAACGTGCTCGGTCTGACGCTGCCACAAACGCTTGAGCAGTACGATGTCATGCTGACCAAAGACGAAGCGGTGAAAACGATGTTCCGCGCTGGCCCGGCAGGTATTCGTACCACCCAGGCTTTCTCACAGGATTGCCGCTGGGACACGCTGGATGACGATCGCGCCGCAGGTTGTATTCGCTCCCTGGAGCATGCATACAGCAAAGATGGTGGTCTGGCCGTACTGTACGGCAACTTTGCCGAAAACGGCTGCATCGTGAAAACCGCAGGTGTGGATGACAGCAACCTGAAATTCACCGGTCCGGCAAAAGTATATGAAAGCCAGGATGCAGCGGTTGAGGCTATTCTCGGTGGTAAAGTGGTGGCCGGCGATGTTGTGGTAATCCGCTATGAAGGGCCGAAAGGCGGGCCGGGCATGCAGGAGATGCTGTATCCGACCAGCTTCCTGAAGTCGATGGGGCTGGGTAAAGCCTGTGCGCTGATCACCGACGGGCGTTTCTCTGGCGGGACATCCGGCCTTTCTATCGGTCACGTTTCCCCGGAAGCGGCCAGCGGCGGCAACATCGGGTTGATTGAAGATGGCGATATCATCGCTATCGATATCCCGAACCGTGGTATTCAACTGCAGGTCAGCGATCAGCAGTTGGCGGCGCGCCGTGAAGCACAGGAAGCCCGCGGCGATAAAGCCTGGACGCCGGTGGATCGCGAACGTCAGGTCTCCTTCGCGCTGCGTGCTTACGCCAGTCTTGCAACCAGTGCAGACAAGGGTGCGGTGCGCGATAAATCCAAACTTGGGGGTTAATGATGGCCGAATCCCAACCCCTCTCCGCCGCCCCCGAAGGGGCGGAATATTTGAGGGCAGTGCTGCGCGCGCCGGTTTATGAAGTGGCGCAGGTGACGCCGCTGCAAAAAATGGACAAGCTCTCTTCGCGTCTGGATAACGTCATTCTGGTAAAACGCGAAGATCGCCAGCCGGTGCACAGCTTCAAACTGCGCGGTGCTTACGCGATGATCGCCGGGTTAACCGCCGAGCAGAAATCCCATGGTGTAATCACGGCATCCGCAGGCAATCACGCGCAGGGCGTGGCGATGTCTTCCACGCGCCTCGGCATCAAATCGCTGATCGTGATGCCAGTGGCGACAGCCGATATCAAAGTCGATGCGGTACGCGGTTTTGGCGGAGAAGTGTTGCTGCACGGCGCCAATTTCGATGAAGCGAAAGCCAAAGCCATTGAGCTGTCGCAGCAGCAAGGGTTCACGTTTGTCCCGCCGTTCGATCATCCAATGGTGATTGCCGGACAGGGAACGCTGGCGCTGGAGTTGTTACAGCAGGATGCGCATATCGACCGGATCTTTGTACCGGTCGGCGGCGGCGGCCTCGCAGCGGGTGTCGCGGTGCTGGTTAAGCAACTGATGCCGCAAATCAAAGTGATTGCTGTCGAAGCGGAAGATTCCGCTTGCCTGAAAGCAGCGCTGGACGCCGGGCATCCGGTCGATTTGCCCCGCGTTGGATTGTTTGCCGAAGGCGTTGCGGTTAAACGTATCGGCGACGAAACCTTCCGTCTGTGCCAGGAGTACCTCGACGATATCATTACCGTCGATAGCGATGCGATTTGCGCGGCGATGAAAGATCTGTTCGAAGATGTGCGGGCGGTCGCGGAACCATCCGGCGCGCTGGCGCTGGCGGGGATGAAGAAATATATCGCCAAACACAACATTCACGGTGAGCGGCTGGCGCATGTGCTCTCCGGCGCAAACGTCAATTTCCACGGCTTACGCTATGTTTCTGAACGTTGTGAGCTGGGCGAGCAACGCGAAGCGCTGCTGGCGGTGACCATTCCGGAAGAGAAGGGCAGCTTCCTGAAGTTCTGCCAGTTGTTGGGCGGGCGTTCTGTTACCGAATTTAACTACCGTTTCGCCGATGCGAAAAACGCGTGCATTTTTGTCGGCGTGCGTTTGAGTCGCGGTCTGGAAGAGCGCCAGGAGATCCTGTCATTGCTGAATGACGGTGGTTACAGCGTGGTGGATCTCTCCGACGATGAGATGGCGAAGCTGCACGTGCGCTATATGGTTGGCGGACGACCGTCGAAACCGTTGCAGGAGCGTTTATACAGCTTCGAGTTCCCGGAATCACCGGGCGCGCTGCTGAAATTCCTGCATACGCTCGGCACGCACTGGAATATTTCGCTGTTCCACTATCGCAGCCATGGCACGGATTATGGCCGCGTGCTGGCGGCGTTTGAACTGGGCGATCACGAGCCGGATTTCGAAACCCGGCTCAATGAACTGGGTTATGACTGCCACGACGAAACGCATAACCCGGCATTCCGTTTCTTCCTGGCGGGTTAGTTGTTCGGCAGAATTTTCCAGAATGCATCGATAAGCGGCTCATAGAGCCGCTTTTTTTGTACGCACACGCCAAGCTCGAACGGCGTTTTTTCATCGCTACGTTCGAGGATCATCACACGATTACGTACCGGCTCCGGGCTGTTCTCCAGCACCACTTCCGGGATCAGCGCCACGCCGCATCCCAGCGCGACCATGGAGACCATGGCTTCGTGTCCGCCAACGGTCGCGTAAATGGCGGGATTGCTGATTTTATGGCGGCGGAACCACAGCTCAATGCGCCGACGCACCGGCCCCTGATCGGCCATGATAAATGGCACTGTTGACCAGTCAGGCTCGGTTTGTGATACCTGGTTACGCACCGGACATGGCAGCGCCGGCGCAATCAGAACCACTGCCAGATTCTCCAGCATTGAAAACGCCACCGCGCCGGGGAGCGTTTCCGGCTTGCCGGCAATCGCCAGATCCGCTTCACCGGTAACCACTTTTTCCATGGCATCGGCAGCATCGCCGGTGGTGAGTTTGATCTCCACCGACGGATGCTCCGCACGGAAGCGGTCGAGGATTGGCGGTAAATGGCTGTAGGCTGCAGTGACCGAACAGAACAGGTGCAGTTCGCCGGAGAGCGATGGGCCTTGCTGGTCTATCGAGTGGCGGAGTTGCTGATACTGTAATAACGTTTGTTGAGCAAAGGTGCGTAACTCTTCTCCCGCATCGGTCAGCGTGACGGTACGGTTATCACGCACAAACAGTGGCTGCCCAAGGTCTTCTTCCAGCCGCTGGATCTGGCGTGAAAGCGTGGAGGGACTGACATGCATAGCGCGCGCGCTGCGGCCAAAATGGCGGCTTTCCGCCAGATGCAGGAAGGTTTTCAGATCGCGTAAATCCATGAGACAGGCTCCACAAATTTACATTGCAAAAATTGCAATGTGACATTGTTAATATATCAATTTAAGCAACGCATTTCCTGTCATATAGTGGGTTCAATCTCGCGAATCAGCGAACTGAACAATAAGCACGACAACACAACATCATGAGGTCTTACCATGGCTAACTACTTTAATACACTGAACCTGCGCCAGCAGCTGGCGCAGCTGGGCAAATGTCGCTTTATGGCGCGTGAAGAATTTGCCGATGGCGCAAGCTACCTTCAGGGTAAAAAAGTGGTCATTGTCGGCTGCGGCGCTCAGGGGCTGAACCAGGGCCTGAACATGCGCGACTCCGGTCTGGATATCTCTTACGCTCTGCGTAAAGAAGCCATCGCGGAAAAACGCGCCTCCTGGCGTAAAGCGACCGAAAACGGTTTTAAAGTAGGTACCTACGAAGAGCTGATCCCGCAGGCAGATCTGGTGGTTAACCTGACGCCGGACAAACAGCACTCTGACGTTGTGCGTTCCGTACAGCCGCTGATGAAAGATGGCGCTGCGCTGGGCTACTCTCACGGTTTCAACATCGTGGAAGTGGGCGAGCAGATCCGTAAAGACATCACTGTCGTGATGGTCGCGCCGAAATGTCCGGGTACCGAAGTGCGCGAAGAGTACAAACGCGGTTTTGGCGTACCAACGCTTATCGCTGTTCACCCGGAAAACGATCCGAAAGGTGAAGGCATGGCGATTGCCAAAGCGTGGGCTGCGGCGACCGGTGGCCATCGCGCAGGCGTTCTGGAATCCTCTTTCGTAGCGGAAGTGAAATCTGACCTGATGGGCGAACAGACCATTCTCTGCGGTATGTTACAGGCCGGTTCTCTGCTGTGCTTCGACAAGCTGGTGGCTGAAGGTACTGACCCGGCTTATGCCGAAAAACTGATCCAGTTTGGCTGGGAAACCGTGACCGAAGCCCTGAAACAGGGCGGTATCACGCTGATGATGGATCGTCTGTCTAACCCGGCGAAACTGCGTGCTTACGCCCTGTCAGAACAACTGAAAGGCATCATGGCGCCGCTGTTCCAGAAACACATGGATGACATCATCTCCGGCGAATTCTCTTCCGGCATGATGGCTGACTGGGCCAACGACGATAAAAAACTGCTGACCTGGCGTGAAGAGACCGGTAAAACCGCGTTCGAAACTGCACCGCAGTTTGAAGGCAAAATCAGCGAGCAAGAGTACTTCGACAAGGGCGTACTGATGATTGCGATGGTGAAAGCGGGCGTTGAGCTGGCGTTCGAAACCATGGTAGCTTCCGGCATTATCGAAGAGTCTGCGTACTATGAGTCTCTGCACGAACTGCCGCTGATCGCTAACACCATCGCGCGTAAACGCCTGTATGAGATGAACGTCGTGATCTCCGATACCGCTGAGTACGGTAACTACCTGTTCTCTTATGCCTGCGTGCCGCTGCTGAAAGAGTTTATGACCACGCTGCAAACTGGCGATCTGGGCAAAGCGATTGCGGAAGGCGCGGTTGATAACGCGCAGCTGCGTGATGTGAACGAAGCGATTCGCAACCATGCGATTGAGAAAGTGGGCCAGAAACTGCGTGGCTACATGACGGATATGAAACGTATCGCGGTAGCGGGTTAATTCCCCGTCGTCTTTCGACCTGCGGATGCGTTGGCGGCGTTCGTACACCCCGGTTATATAGTTTTCTATACTTCCGGGGATGTACTGTCCCGCAAGCCGGAATCTATAGGGAATGTAAAGCAGTAACGAGCATAAGCCCGGTAAGCGTTAGCGCCACCGGGCTTTTTATTAGTTGCGGTACAGCACTTTAATGATGTGATAACCGAACTGCGTATGCAGCGGGCCGGTTGGTTCCAGCACCGGGCAGGAGAACACCACTTTGTCGAACGCCGGTACCATCTGGCCCTGACGGAATTCGCCTAAGTGACCGCCTTTTTTACCTGACGGGCAGATAGAGTGTTTCTTCGCCAGTTTCTCGAAATCGCCGCCGTTTTTGATCTGTTCCAGAAGATCCTGTGCCAGTTTCTCTTCTTTAACAAGTATATGGAGTGCTGCTGCGGTTTTTGCCATGATCGTGCCTTGAGTGTGAGAGTTTACGCTGGCTATACTACCACGCTGTTATACACTTCGATCTCTTTTGGCTGCGTCTGCTCACCTGGTAACTTACTTCTGTAAACTCCTGAGGATTTAGCTTTGCTGCCTTGATGTAGTCTGAATGACGTGGTGTACGTTTTCTCCCTCCCGTTTTCCATTGAGTGATCTTTTTATGCGTTTGAACCCCGGACAACAACAAGCCGTCGAATTCGTCACCGGACCCTGCCTGGTGCTTGCTGGCGCGGGATCCGGTAAAACACGCGTGATCACCAACAAAATCGCTCATCTGATCCGCGGCTGTGGCTATCAGGCAAAACATATCGCGGCGGTGACTTTTACCAACAAAGCAGCGCGCGAAATGAAAGAGCGTGTGGCGCAGACGCTGGGGCGCAAAGAGGCGCGCGGCTTGATGATCTCCACCTTTCACACGCTGGGGCTAACGATCATTAAGCGTGAATTCGCCGCATTGGGGATGAAATCCAACTTTTCACTGTTTGATGACACAGATCAGGTTGCGCTGCTGAAAGAGCTGACCGAAGGGCTGATCGACGATGACAAAGCGGTATTGCAGCAGTTGATCTCCACGATCTCGAACTGGAAAAACGATCTACTGACGCCGCCGCAGGCTGCCGCACAGGCAAAGGGCGAGCGCGATCGTATTTTTGCTCACTGCTATGGCCTGTACGATAGCCATATGAAATCGTGCAATGTGCTCGATTTCGACGATTTGATTTTGCTGCCGACACTGTTATTACAGCGCAATGAAGAGGTGCGCGAACGCTGGCAGAACAAGATTCGCTATCTGCTGGTGGATGAATATCAGGACACCAATACCAGCCAGTACGAACTGGTGAAATTGCTGGTGGGGCAGCGCGCGCGCTTTACGGTGGTGGGTGATGACGATCAGTCGATCTACTCCTGGCGCGGCGCGCGTCCGCAAAACCTGGTGCTGCTGAGTCAGGATTTTCCGGCGTTGCAGGTAGTTAAACTGGAGCAAAACTATCGCTCATCCGGGCGTATTCTGAAAGCGGCAAACATCCTGATCGCCAACAACCCGCACGTATTTGAAAAGCGTCTTTTTTCAGAGTTGGGTTACGGGCCGGAGCTGAAGATCCTTAGCGCGAATCACGAAGAACATGAAGCCGAACGTGTTACCGGGGAGCTGATCGCCCATCACTTCGTCAACAAAACCCAGTACAAAGATTATGCAATTCTCTATCGTGGTAACCATCAGTCGCGGGTGTTTGAAAAATTCCTGATGCAGAACCGCATCCCGTACAAAATCTCTGGCGGTACGTCGTTTTTCTCGCGTCCGGAAATCAAAGACCTGCTGGCTTACTTGCGCGTGCTGACCAATACGGAAGACGACAGCGCATTTTTGCGGATTGTGAATACGCCGAAGCGCGAGATTGGCTCCGCTACCCTGCAAAAGCTGGGTGAGTGGGCGATGCTGCGTAATAAAAGCCTGTTTGCCGCCAGCTTTGATGTTGGCCTGAATCAGACGCTCACTGGACGTGGCTATGAATCATTGACGCGCTTTACGCAGTGGCTGGGCGACGTGCAACAGTTGTCCGAGCGTGAGCCGATTGCTGCGGTGCGCGATTTGATCCACGGCATTGACTATGAATCCTGGTTGTTTGAAACCTCGCCCAGCCCGAAAGCCGCCGAAATGCGGATGAAAAACGTCAACACGCTGTTTGGCTGGATGACGGAAATGCTGGAAGGCAGCGAACTGGATGAGCCGATGACATTGGCGGAGGTGGTCACGCGTTTTACCCTGCGCGATATGATGGAGCGCGGTGAGAGCGATGACGAATCTGACCAGGTGCAGCTAATGACATTGCATGCCTCCAAAGGGCTGGAATTTCCGTATGTCTTCCTGGTCGGTATGGAAGAGGGATTACTGCCGCATCAGAGCAGCATCGATGAGGATAACGTCGATGAAGAGCGCCGCCTTGCTTATGTGGGCATCACCCGGGCGCAGAAGGAGCTGATTTTCACCCTCTGTAAGGAGCGCCGTCAGTATGGCGAACTGGTGCGGCCGGAGCCGAGCCGTTTCCTGCTGGAATTACCACAGGATGACCTGATCTGGGAGCAGGAGCGCAAAGTGGTGAGCGCTGAAGAGCGGATGCACAAAGGGCAGGCCAACGTGGCAAATATTCGCGCCATGCTGGCGAAGGCGAAAGAGAAGTAAAAAGCCCGGCGGATACCGGGCTTCACGCTTACTGGATTTCCAGCGGCCAGTGGACGTAGCTTTGCCACTGGCTTTCCTGCTCGATTAACTCCGCGCCCAACGGGTGACTTTTCAGCCAACCCTGCGGCAACGACAGCGTCAGTTTTTCTCCTTGCGCGCTGACGATAATTTCCGGCAACAAATCGTCGCGACGGCGGCTGGCAAAAATAATTGCCAGGCGCAGCAGGCGGCAGAGATGTTCCGCAACGCGCGGCGGGACGGCGTTTTGCTGGTGCAGTGAAGAGAGATCGACAGCGTTGGTCTGATTCAGCAGCAGCGTGGCGAGCAGTTTTTTCTGCGCTGGCGTAAAGCCCGGCAGATCGAGATTGCGTACCAGCCATGCTGCATGCAGCGGTGCCTGTTTAAACTCAATACTCAGACCAATTTCATGCAGTTCGCAGGCAACTTGCAGTATTTCGATGCTGTAGGCGTCAAGTTCCCACTCTTTTTCTACACTCAACGCAAAGCGTTTTGCCAGCGCAGTCACGCGACGGGCCTGATCGGTATCGATAATAAAACGGCGCTGAATGTTGCGCAGCGTACGGCTGCGAATATCCTGATCAACCGCCAGATGCAGCATGCCATAGACCAGACCTTCACGCAGCGCGCCGCCAGCCAGCGTCATGCTGGCAATATTCATCTCGGTAAAGATAGCGATCAGAATCGCCAGCCCACTAGGAAAGACCAGCGCACGCTCCAGCGTCAGACCTTCGATCTCCAGTTCTTCAAGCCGCCCGCACTGAATAGCGCGCTGCTTAAGCTGCTGAAGTTTGGCGAGAGTAATGCGCTCATCCATACCCTGCGCCATCATGATTTCTTGCAGGGCTTGCACGGTGCCGGATGCGCCAACGCACACTTTCCAGCCATGCCGACGAAGCTCATCGGCGACCGGGCGCAGCACTTCACGCGCAGCATGCTCTGCGGCGTCGAAATTTTCCTGTCCGAGATTGCGATCGGTAAAAAAACGCTCAAGCCAGGTGACGCAGCCCATCGACAGACTAAACAGCGAAGTGGTTTGCGCGCCGGTACCGGTCACCAGCTCGGTGCTGGCACCGCCGATATCCACCACCAGACGCTGATCCGCACCGCCGGTAGTATGCGCAACACCCTGATAAATCAGACGCGCTTCCTCTTCGCCGCTGATGACCTGCACCGGGCAACCGAGGATGACTTGCGCTTTGTTGAGGAATTCCTGGGCGTTAACCGCCAGGCGGAGCGTGGCTGTCGCCACAACGCGGATTTGCTGTGCGGGAATATCCTGAAGACGCTCTGAAAACAAACGCAGGCATTGCCAGCCGCGTTCCATCGCTTCCTGGGAAAGCTGGTTTTCACTGCTCAGGCCCGCCGCGAGGCGAACCTTGCGTTTGATGCGGGAAAGCGTCTGAATGCTTCCCGCCACCTCGCGCACAACCAGCATATGAAAACTGTTGGAGCCAAGATCAATGGCGGCATAGAGCGAGGCGGAACCAAGCATATTTTTTTAACCTGAACGACGGCGATTACGTGGCGCACCACCACTGCGGCGCGGACCGTTACCTGAGCGCGAACGCGTCAGGCGTTTCGGCGGCGGTAATTCGCTGAGCAGCGCATCCGGATTGTATTTGCTCACCGGAATTGAGTGCCCGATATACGTTTCAATTGCGGGCAGGTTCAGCGCGTACTCTTCACAAGCAAGGCTGATAGAGTTGCCGCTGGCGCCCGCACGACCCGTACGGCCGATGCGGTGCACGTAGTCTTCGCAGTCGTCCGGCAGATCGTAGTTAAAGACGTGGGTAACGGCTGGGATATGCAGACCGCGCGCCGCAACGTCCGTAGCGACCAGAATATCGAGATCGCCGCGGGTGAATTCATCAAGAATACGCAGGCGTTTTTTCTGCGCTACGTCGCCAGTCAGCAGACCAACACGATGACCATCGGCAGCCAGATGGCCCCAGATATCTTCACAGCGATGTTTGGTGTTGGCGAAAATAATGGCGCGATCCGGCCACTCTTCTTCAATCAACGTTTGCAGCAGACGCATTTTCTCTTCATTAGAAGGATAGAAAAGCTCTTCTTTAATGCGGTGGCCGGTTTTCTGTTCCGGTTCCACTTCGACGTATTCTGCGTTGTTCATCTGCTCGAATGCGAGTTCACGTACCCGATAAGAGAGTGTGGCGGAGAACAGCATGTTCAGACGCTGTGTGGCTGCCGGCATGCGGCGGAATAGCCAACGGATATCTTTAATAAAGCCCAGATCGTACATACGATCGGCTTCGTCCAGCACCACGACCTGAACTGCGGCCAGGTTAATATGGTTCTGTTTGGTGTAATCGATCATACGACCGGTTGTGCCGATCAGAATATCGACGCCGCTTTCCAGCACTTTTAGCTGTTTGTCGTAACCATCACCGCCGTAAGCCAGACCCAGTTTCAGACCTGTTGACTGCGCAAGCGGTTCTGCATCGGCATGAATTTGTACCGCGAGTTCACGCGTCGGCGCCATAATAATTGCGCGCGGCTGGTTCACTTTACGGTCTTCGATTGCCGGGTGAGAGAGGAGATAATGAAACGTTGACGTTAAGAACGCCATCGTTTTACCGGTACCGGTTTGCGCCTGACCTGCAACGTCACGGCCCGCCAGCGTCAGCGGAAGAGCCAGAGCCTGTATAGGCGTGCAATTATGAAACCCTTTATTTTCAAGGGCTTCGATCACCTTTGGGTGCAGGGCGAAGTCGGAAAACTTCTGTTCAGTTAAATGTGTTTTGCTCATAGTGTGGTAGAATATCAGCTTACTATTGCTTTACGAAAGCGTATCCGGTGAAATAAAGTCAACCTTTAGTTGGTTATTGTGGCATCAATACGTTGTTGTTTTATGCTACACCAACACACCAGGCTTATTCCTGTGGAGTTATATATGAGCGATAAAATTATTCACCTGACTGACGATAGTTTTGACACGGATGTACTCAAAGCGGACGGGCTTGTTCTCGTTGATTTCTGGGCAGAGTGGTGTGGACCGTGCAAAATGATCGCCCCGATTCTGGATGAAGTCGCTAATGAGTACGAAGGCAAACTGACCATTGCGAAACTGAATATCGACCAGAACCCAGGCACTGCGCCGAAGTACGGTATTCGTGGTATCCCAACCCTGCTGCTGTTTAAACACGGCGAAGTGGCTGCGACCAAAGTGGGTGCCTTGTCTAAAGGCCAACTGAAAGAGTTCCTGGACGCCAACCTGGCGTAGTATCAGGTTCTGCCGGCGTGCCAGTCGTCCTAATTTTTTAGGATCGCTGGACGCCCGGCTTCTGCCGTGCTAATTTAGTTTTGACTTCGTTTTGAACATACCTTTAGTTGTTTGAACCTTGCATTACCCGATACTTCCCGCAGAGCAATATCGCCGCGACGGAAGTAAACAGATTCCGGGCTTATCACTCATTCCGTCTTATCGTTTCAGTTCTGCGTACTTTCTTGTGACCAGGCACCGATCAGATATGAGTTGATGGCCGTTAACAGGCATGGATGACCCTGCCATACCATTCACAACATTAAGTTCGAGATTTACCCCGAGTTTAAGAACCCACACCATTATGAATCTTACCGAATTAAAGAATACGCCGGTTTCTGAGCTGATCACTCTCGGCGAAAATATGGGGCTGGAAAACCTGGCCCGTATGCGCAAACAGGACATCATTTTCGCCATCCTGAAGCAGCACGCGAAGAGTGGCGAAGATATCTTTGGCGACGGTGTGCTGGAGATTCTGCAGGATGGATTTGGTTTCCTCCGTTCCGCAGACAGCTCCTACCTCGCCGGCCCTGACGACATCTACGTATCCCCCAGCCAAATCCGCCGTTTCAACCTCCGCACCGGTGACACCATTTCAGGTAAGATTCGCCCACCTAAAGAAGGTGAACGTTACTTCGCACTGCTGAAAGTTAACGAGGTGAATTTCGATAAGCCGGAAAACGCGCGTAATAAGATTCTGTTCGAAAACTTAACGCCGCTGCACGCAAACTCTCGTCTGCGTATGGAGCGTGGTAATGGTTCGACCGAAGACTTAACCGCTCGCGTACTGGATCTGGCATCGCCTATCGGTCGCGGTCAGCGTGGTCTGATTGTTGCGCCGCCGAAAGCGGGTAAAACCATGCTGCTGCAGAACATCGCGCAGAGCATTGCGTATAACCATCCGGATTGCGTACTGATGGTGCTGCTGATTGACGAACGTCCGGAAGAAGTGACGGAAATGCAGCGTCTGGTAAAAGGTGAAGTGGTTGCTTCTACCTTCGATGAACCGGCTTCCCGCCACGTGCAGGTTGCTGAAATGGTTATCGAAAAAGCCAAACGTCTGGTTGAGCATAAGAAAGACGTTATCATTCTGCTGGATTCCATCACCCGCCTGGCGCGTGCTTACAACACCGTTGTTCCGGCTTCCGGTAAAGTGTTGACGGGTGGTGTGGATGCTAACGCCCTGCATCGTCCGAAGCGTTTCTTCGGTGCTGCGCGTAACGTGGAAGAGGGCGGCAGCCTGACCATTATCGCGACTGCGTTGATCGATACCGGTTCGAAGATGGATGAAGTGATTTACGAAGAGTTTAAAGGCACCGGTAACATGGAGCTGCATCTCTCCCGTAAGATCGCAGAAAAACGCGTCTTCCCGGCGATTGATTACAACCGTTCCGGTACGCGTAAAGAAGAGCTGCTCACCACTCAGGAAGAGCTGCAGAAGATGTGGATCCTGCGCAAAATCATCCATCCAATGGGTGAGATTGATGCAATGGAGTTCCTCATCAACAAGCTGGCGATGACGAAGACAAATGATGAATTCTTCGACATGATGAAGCGCTCTTAATACAAATAAACCTCAGAAACGCCACGTTTTTACGTGGCGTTTTTCATTTCTGGGCTATACGCTATATGCACCAGGACAGGTATTGTCCAACACTGGCGACGGCTGGATGGCGTTTCGAAGGTCAAAACCTTCCATTTGGCTGAAAAGCAAACAATAACGCCTGTGATTGACCTGCATTCTCCTTTTATGGAGTGTAGCAACGTCGTTATACTGCCAGGATCAACATTTGCTGAGAGCATGCATTGTGAGTTTATCCACTGCGATTACTGAATTATTCGGTATTTTCTTGTTTACAACGGTTTTCCTGTTCTTCGCCCGAAAAATGGCGAAGCACGTTGGCCTGGTAGACAAACCTAACTCCCGAAAACGACACCAGGGACTAATCCCATTGGTTGGTGGTATTTCAGTTTACGCCGGGATTTGCTTCACTTTCAGCATCACAGACTACTACATTCCCCACGTTGGTCTTTATCTTGCCTGCGCAGGCGTGCTGGCGTTTGTCGGGGCGCTGGACGATCGTTTCGATATCAGCGTCAAAACTCGCGCAGCTATTCAGACGGTGATTGCTGTTGTAATGATGTGGGCCGGTAATCTCTACCTTAGCAGCCTCGGCTACATCTTTGGATCGTGGGAGATGGTGCTGGGGCCGTTTGGCTATCTGCTTACGCTGTTTGCTGTCTGGGCGGCAATTAACGCATTTAATATGGTAGACGGCATTGATGGCCTGCTCGGCGGCCTTTCCTGCGTTTCGTTTGCGGCGATTGGTATTATTTTATGGTTTGATGGCCAGACCAGCCTGGCGCTGTGGTGCTTTGCCATGATCGCGGCAATTCTGCCCTATATTCTGCTCAACCTTGGGCTGCTGGGGCGGCGTTATAAAGTGTTTATGGGCGATGCCGGCAGCACGCTGATTGGTTTCACTATCATCTGGATTTTACTGGAAACGACTCAGGGTAAGACCCACCCGATAAGCCCGGTGACGGCGTTATGGATTATTGCTATCCCCTTAATGGATATGGTGGCGATTACCTACCGACGTCTGCGTAAAGGTATGAGTCCGTTCTCACCCGATCGTCAGCATATTCACCACCTCATCATGCGGGCGGGTTTCAGTTCCCGTCAGGCATTTGTGCTCATCACGCTCGCTGCGGCAATACTCGCCAGCATTGGCGTCGTGACGGAGTACCTTCATTTTATTCCTGAATGGGTAATGTTGGCATTGTTTTTGCTGGCATTCTTCTTATACGGTTACTGCATCAAACGCGCCTGGAAAGTCGCGCGCTTAATGAAACGAGTTAAACGCAGAATGCGCCGTCACAGCGCGTCTAAATCAACACTAACCAAGTAAATCCGGGAAAGCGATGACTCAACCATTGTCGGGAACACCTTCAGCGGGTACGGAAAATGAGCTGGATATTCGAGGACTGTTTCGTACTTTGTGGGCAGGAAAACTGTGGATTGGGGGGATGGCGCTGCTGTTTGCATTGATTGCGCTGGCCTGGACTTTCTTTGCGCGGCAGGAATGGAGTGCGACGGCCATTACGGATAGCCCTACGGTTAACATGCTTGGCGGATTTTACTCCCAGCAACAGTTTTTACGTAATCTGGATGTGAAGGCGAATCTGGCGCCTGTCGAACAACCTTCGGTAATGGATGAATCCTATAAAGAGTTTGTTGTGCAACTGGCTTCATGGGACACGCGCCGTGATTTTTGGTTGCAGACGGACTACTACAAGCAGCGTCTGGTCGGGAACAGTAAAGCTGATGCTGCAACGCTGGATGAGTTAATCAACAATATCCAGTACACGCCGGGCGATGCGGCCCGCAATCTGAATGATAGCGTTAAGCTGATTGCTGAAACCGCGCCGGATGCGAACAATTTGTTGCGCCAGTATGTGGCTTTTGCCAGTCAGCGTGCCGCCAGCCATTTAAACGATGAGCTGAAAGGGGCATGGGCCGCGCGTACCATCCAGATGAAAGCCCAGGTTAAACGCCAGGAAGAGGTGGCGAAAGCGATCTACAACCGTCGCCTGCATAATGTTGAGCAGGCGCTGAAGGTGGCCGAGCAGCATAATATTTCGCGTAATGAAACCGAGGTTCCACCCGACGAGTTACCCGATTCGGAACTGTTTATGTTAGGCCGCCCGATGTTGCAGGCGCGCCTTGAGAACTTACAGGCTGTGGGGCCTCAGTTCGATCTGGACTATGATCAAAACCGGGCGATGCTGAATACACTTAACGTCGGGCCTACGCTGGATCCGCGTTTCCAGACTTATCGTTACTTGCGTACACCGGAGGAACCGGTGAAACGCGACAGCCCGCGCCGTGTTTTCCTGATGATCATCTGGGGTATCGTTGGGGTGTTAGTCGGCGCCGGGGTGGCATTAACACGTCGCCGTATACATTAAGCGACGCCTGAGATGAAGGCACGGGGCCTTCATCCTCTAAAACAAAGAGAATCGTTGTGAAAGTACTCACCGTATTCGGCACACGACCAGAAGCTATCAAAATGGCTCCGCTGGTACATGCGTTGGCAAAAGATCCTGACTTTGAGGCGAAAGTTTGCGTCACTGCGCAGCATAGGGAAATGTTGGATCAGGTGTTGAGCCTTTTCTCGATTGTTCCGGATTATGACCTGAATATCATGCGCCCCGGACAGGGGCTGACGGAAATCACCTGCGGTATTCTTGAGGGGCTGAAACCAATTCTTGAATCGTTCCGCCCGGATGTTGTGCTGGTGCACGGCGATACGACAACCACCATTGCAGCGAGCCTTGCTGCTTTTTACCAACGTATTCCTGTTGGTCATGTGGAAGCCGGGCTGCGCACTGGCGATCTCTCTTCGCCCTGGCCCGAAGAAGCCAACCGTACCCTGACGGGCCACCTGGCAATGTATCATTTTGCGCCGACAGAAAATTCTCGCCGTAATTTGCTGCGCGAGAACGTTGCCGACAACCATATTTTTGTGACGGGCAATACCGTGATTGACGCCCTGTTCTGGGTGCGCGACAGCGTAATGAATACTTCCGGCCGCTATGAAGAGCTGGCGGTGCGCTATCCGTTCCTTGATGACAACAAAAAGCTGATTCTTGTCACCGGGCATCGCCGCGAGAGTTTTGGTCGTGGGTTTGAACAGATTTGCCATGCGCTGGCGGATATCGCCGCGCAACATGATGATGTGCAGATTGTCTACCCGGTACACCTGAACCCCAACGTCAGCGAGCCGGTAAACCGAATTCTGGGCCATGTTGAAAACGTGAGCCTGATTGAGCCGCAGGATTACCTGCCGTTTTTGTGGTTGATGAATCGCGCCTGGCTAATCCTCACCGATTCCGGCGGTATTCAGGAAGAAGCGCCTTCATTAGGTAAACCGGTGCTGGTGATGCGGGATACGACCGAGCGTCCGGAAGCCATCGAAGCGGGAACGGTAAAGCTGGTCGGCACGAATCGCCAGCGCATTGTGGAAGAGGTCACGCGCCTGCTCCGCGATAACGATGCCTGGCAAGCGATGAGCCATGCGCACAACCCCTATGGCGATGGACAGGCCTGTGGGCGCATTTTGCACGCACTTAAAAACAATCGGATAACACTATGAGCTTTACAACCATTTCCGTGATCGGCCTCGGTTACATTGGCCTGCCTACCGCTGCCGCTTTTGCCTCCCGGCACAAACAGGTCGTGGGAATCGACATCAACTCGCACGCTGTGGACACCATTAACCGTGGTGAAATCCATATTGTCGAGCCAGAGTTGAGTAGCGTGGTTAAAGCGGCGGTGGATGGCGGTTATCTGCGGGCCAGCACGACGCCAGTGGCGGCTGATGCTTACCTGATTGCCGTGCCGACGCCGTTTAAAGGCGAGCACGAACCCGATATGACGTATGTCGAAGCGGCGGCCAAATCCATTGCGCCGGTGCTGACGAAAGGCGCGCTGGTGATCCTCGAATCCACTTCGCCCGTCGGCGCAACAGAGCAGATGGCTGACTGGCTCGCCGCAGCGCGACCGGATCTCACTTTCCCGCAACAGGCGGGAGAGACAGCCGATGTGAACATCGCTTACTGCCCGGAGCGTGTGCTGCCGGGGCAGGTGATGGTAGAGCTGATCAAGAACGACCGCGTGATCGGTGGTATGACGCCGGTCTGCTCGGCGCGCGCCAGCGAGCTGTACAAGATTTTCCTTGAGGGCGAGTGTGTGGTGACCAACTCCCGCACCGCTGAGATGTGCAAACTCACCGAAAACAGTTTCCGCGATGTGAACATCGCCTTCGCTAACGAACTGTCGTTGATCTGCGCCGAACAGGGGATCAATGTCTGGGAGCTGATTCGTCTGGCGAATCGTCATCCACGCGTAAACATTTTGCAACCGGGGCCGGGCGTTGGCGGGCACTGCATTGCTGTCGATCCCTGGTTTATCGTGGCGCAGAACCCGCAGCAGGCGCGGCTTATCCGTACGGCGCGCGAGGTGAACGATTATAAACCTCACTGGGTACTGAACCAGGTTAAAGCCACCGTTGCCGATTGCCTGACAGCCAGCGGTAAACTCGCCAGCGAGATAAAAATCGCCTGCTTCGGGCTGGCGTTTAAACCGAATATTGACGATCTGCGCGAAAGTCCGGCGATGGAAATTGCCGGTGATATTGCGCAGTGGCACAGCGGGGAAACGCTGGTTGTCGAGCCGAATATCCATCAACTTCCGGCAGTGCTGAGCAGCCTTGCGTCGCTGGTGAATACCGCGGATGCGCTGGCGCAGGCCGATGTGCTGGTGCTGCTGGTCGATCACAACGAATTTAAAGCGGTAGAGAGTAGCCGCATCACGCAACGCTACATCGTGGATACCAAAGGCGTCTGGCGCTAAGGCGTAAAGGAGACGAAATGGCAATTCACGGAACGTTAGAAGAGCTGGCCTGGGAAAGCGCCTTTTTTGGTGTGCGCAGTGCGATTGTCCGCCTGCAACCTGCGGCTCCTGCGCTGAGCGTGACGGATTTTAGCGCCTGGGAACGCGTGCAGGTAAAGCTGGCGGCGTCGCAAACCGCACAACTGGACGCCCTGCAAGCGCTTGGCTTTCAACTGGTAGAGGGCGAGATCGACTTTTCGCTGACGGTATCGCCGCAGGGCGTTGATCCCGCTGCCGACGTGGCCACCTCCGACGATATTCCTGAATTACGCCGTCTGGCAGCCGGGATCTTCGTGCAGAGCCGTTTTCGTGCGCCCTGGTATGCGCCTGATGCAAGCGGGCGCTTTTATGCGCAGTGGATAGAAAACGCAGTAAAAGGCGTATTTGACCATCAATGTCTGCTGTTTCGCGGTGAAAATGGCGAAATTGCGGGCTTTGTTTCTCTGCGTCAGCTTAACGGGCAGGAGGCGCGTATCGGCCTGCTGGCCGGGCGCGGCGTCGGAGAAAAATTAATGCAGGCTGCGTGTCACTGGGCGCGACAGCGGCAACTGACTCTTGTGCGTGTCGCGACCCAGCTTGGGAATACCGCGGCACTTAAACGATATATTCAGAGCGGCGCGAACGTTGAAAGCACCGCTTTGTGGTTATACAGGTGACTCTATGATCCCCTTCAATGCACCACCGGTAGTAGGCACGGAAATCGACTACATGCAGTCGGCGATGGGTAGCGGTAAATTGTGCGGCGATGGCGGTTTTACCCGTCGCTGCCAGCAGTGGATGGAGCAGCATTTTCATAGCGCGAAAGTACTGCTGACGCCCTCCTGTACCGCGTCGCTGGAAATGGCCGCGCTGCTACTGGACATTCAGCCCGGTGATGAAGTGATCATGCCGAGCTATACCTTTGTTTCCACTGCCAATGCTTTTGTACTGCGCGGGGCAAAAATCGTCTTTGTTGATATTCGCCCGGATACGATGAATATCGATGAAACCTGCATTGAAGCGGCCATTACCGATAAAACCCGGGCGATTGTACCGGTGCATTACGCGGGCGTAGCCTGCGAGATGGATACCATCATGGATATCGCCAAACGGCATAACCTGTTTGTGGTCGAAGATGCAGCTCAGGGTGTGATGTCCACCTACAAGGGACGTGCGCTTGGCACTATCGGCCATATTGGCTGCTTCAGCTTCCATGAAACAAAAAACTACACCGCTGGCGGCGAAGGCGGCGCGACGTTGATTAACGATCGCGCGCTGGTGGAGCGGGCGGAAATTATCCGCGAGAAAGGCACCAATCGCAGCCAGTTTTTCCGTGGACAGGTGGATAAGTACACCTGGCGGGATATCGGCTCCAGTTACCTGATGGCGGATTTGCAGGCAGCTTATCTCTGGGCGCAGCTGGAAGCGGCAGATCGCATTAATCAGCAGCGCCTGGCGCTGTGGCAAACCTACTATGACGCGCTGCTACCGCTGGCGCGCGCCGGGCGCATTACGTTGCCGACCATTCCGGCAGATTGCGGCCACAATGCGCACATGTTCTACATCAAGCTGCGTGATGAAGCCGATCGCCGTGCGCTGATCGCTTTTCTGAAAGAGGCGGAGATCCTGGCGGTGTTCCATTACATTCCGCTGCATGCGTCGCCTGCCGGGGAAAAATTTGGCGAATTCCACGGCGAAGATCGCTACACCACGGTGGAAAGTGAGCGTTTGCTTCGCCTGCCGCTGTTTTACAATCTGGCGCCGGTTAACCAGCGCACGGTTATCAGCACCCTTCTGAGCTATTTCCGCTGACATGTCGCTGGCAAAAGCATCGGTATGGACTGCGACAAGCACGCTGGTCAAAATTGGCGCGGGCTTGCTGGTGGTCAAACTTTTGGCGGTGGCTTTCGGGCCGTCAGGTGTCGGGCAGGCTGGTAACTTCCGCCAGTTGATTACCGTGTTGGGTGTGCTGGCTGGCGCCGGGATCTTCAATGGCGTGACTAAATTCGTCGCCCAGTATCACGATGATCCGGCGCGGTTGCGTGCGGTTGTTGGCACATCGTCAGCTATGGTGCTGGGCTTCTCAACGCTGCTGGCGCTCGTTTTTTTGCTTGCCGCTGCGCCTGTCAGCCAGGGCTTATTTGGCCATCCTGATTTTCAGGGGCTGGTGCGGCTGGTGGCGCTGGTGCAGTTCGGTATTGCATGGGCGAACTTGCTGCTGGCGGTGATGAAAGGCTTTCGCGATGCCGCCAGCAATGCGCTGTCGCTGATTATCGGCAGCGTGGTTGGCGTGCTGGCCTGGTATCTCTGTTTCCGGCTTGGCGGTTACCAGGGCGCGCTGCTGGGAATGGCGCTGGTTCCGGCGCTGGTGCTAATCCCGGCTGTGTTGCTGCTGATTCGACGCGGTTCGGTGCCGCTGGCGTACTTCGCGCCGCGCTGGGACAACGGTTTAGCCGGTCAGCTCAGCAAATTTACCCTGATGGCGCTGATTACATCGGTAACGTTGCCGCTGGCCTATGTGATGATGCGAAACCTGCTGGCGGCGCATTATAGCTGGGAAGATGTGGGGATCTGGCAAGGGGTGAGCAGTATTTCCGATGCTTATCTTCAGTTTATTACCGCTTCGTTTAGTGTCTATTTGCTACCTACTTTATCGAGGCTGGCGACAAAACAGGAGATTTCGCGCGAAATCGTGAAATCGCTGCGCTTCGCGTTGCCAGCGGTGGCGGCGGTGAGCCTGACGGTGTGGCTGTTGCGTGATGTGGCGATCTGGCTGCTGTTTTCCGACAAGTTTACCGCCATGCGCGATCTCTTTGCCTGGCAACTGGTCGGGGATGTACTGAAAGTGGGCGCTTACGTCTTTGGTTATCTGGTGATTGCCAAAGCGTCGCTACGCTTCTACATTCTGGCGGAAATTAGCCAGTTCACTCTGCTCACGCTGTTCTCGCGCTGGCTTATTCCCGCGCACGGTGCTGCCGGTGCGGCACAGGCCTATATGGCAACTTACATTATTTATTTCGCCCTCTGTTGTGGCGCGTTTTTGATTTGGCGAAAGAAAGCATGACTGCACTGATTCACGTACTGGGATCGGATATCCCACACCATAACCAGACCGTATTACGCTTCTTTAACGATCATCTTGCTGCGTCGGGCGCGCATGCCCGCGAGTTTATGATTGCCAGCAGCGACACGGAAATAGGTGCGGAATACCCGGCGCTGACGCTGCACTTTTATGCGGACAAAAAGGCGCTGGCGAAAGCCGTCGTTGCGCGTGCAAAAGCGGATAGGCAACAGCGTTTTTTCTTCCACGGCCAGTTCAATTTAAGCCTGTGGCTGGCGCTATTGCGCGGCGCTATCAAACGCGAGCAATTTTACTGGCATGTCTGGGGCGCCGATCTGTACGAAGTCTCGCACAGCCTCAAATTCCGTCTTTTTTATCCGCTGCGCAGGCTGGCGCAGCACCGCGTAGGCTGCGTTTTTGCCACCCGCGGCGATCTGTCGTGGTACGGGAAACGTAATCCCACGGTGCGCGGGGAGTTGCTCTATTTCCCGACGCGTATGGATCCAGCGCTGAATACCATGGCACATGAGTTGCAGCGGGAAGGTAAGCTGACGATTCTGGTGGGTAACTCCGGCGATCCGAGTAATGAACATATTGCCGCGCTGGAGGCTATCCACCGCCAGTTCGGCGATACGGTGAATATCATTGTGCCGATGGGCTACCCGGCCAATAATGACAGCTATATCGATGCGGTAAATCGTGCCGGTCTGGCATTATTCAGCGCCGAAAACCTGCGCATTCTGCGTGAAAAAATGGCCTTTGACGACTATCTGTCGCTACTCGGGCAGTGTGATTTGGGCTATTTTATTTTTGCCCGCCAGCAGGGGATCGGTACGCTCTGTTTGCTGATTCAGGCCGGGGTGCCGTGCGTGCTTAACCGGGAAAACCCGTTCTGGCGCGATATGGTGGCCGAAGATATTCCGGTGCTGTTTACCGGTGATGCGTTGAATGAGACGGTGATTCGCGAAGCCCGGCGGCAATTGATCGCGGTGGATAAAAACGCCATCACCTTCTTCAGTCCAAACTATATTGCGCTCTGGCATAAGGCGCTGCGCAATGCTGCGGGGATCGCCGGATGAGTCCACTTGAGTTTTGCGGTCTGTTGATCCTCTGGCTGGTGGCAACGCTGTTTATCGCCACGCTAACCTGGTTTGAGTTCCGCCGGGTACGGTTTAATTTTAACGTCTTCTTTTCACTACTCTTTTTGTTGACGTTTTTCTTTGGGTTCCCGCTCACCAGCCTCCTGGTGTTCCGCTTCAATGTCGGCGTCGCGCCGCCGGGCGTGATGATGCAGTCGCTGCTGGCCGCGGCCTGTTTCTACGCGATTTATTATGTGACGTACAAAACCCGATTGCGGGCGAAAAGCGAGCAGGTATCGCGCCGCCCGCTGTTTACCATTAATCGGGTCGAGGCGCATCTGACGTGGATCATGCTGATGGTTATCGCGCTGGTCAGCGTGGGCATCTTCTTCATGCACAACGGGTTTTTGCTGTTCCGTCTGCAATCCTATAGCCAGATCTTCTCCAGCGAAGTTTCCGGTGTTGCATTGAAACGCTTCTTTTATTTCTTTATTCCGGCCATGCTGGTGGTCTATTTCCTGCGGCAGAGCGCGCAGGCATGGCTGTTTTTCCTCGTCAGCACCGTCGCATTTGGTTTGTTGACGTACATGATCGTCGGCGGCACACGCGCCAATATTATTATCGCTTTTGCTATCTTCTTGTTTATCGGCATTATTCGCGGCTGGATTTCGCTGTGGATGCTGGCAGCGGCGGGCGTGCTGGGGATTGTCGGGATGTTCTGGCTGGCGCTGAAGCGCTACGGGCTTAATGTCAGCGGTGATGAAGCCTTTTATACCTTCTTGTATCTGACGCGCGATACCTTTTCTCCCTGGGAAAATCTGTCTTTGCTACTGCAAAACTACGACAAGATCGATTTTCAGGGACTGGCGCCGATTGTGCGCGATTTCTACGTTTTCATCCCTTCCTGGCTGTGGCATGGCCGCCCGAGTATTGTGTTGAACTCGGCGAATTATTTTACCTGGGAAGTGCTGAATAACCACTCAGGGCTGGCTATCTCTCCGACGCTGATTGGATCGCTGGTGGTGATGGGCGGTGTCTGGTTTATTCCGTTCGGTGCGGTGGTGGTGGGTCTTATCATTAAGTGGTTTGACTGGGTGTATAAACTTGGCAATCGGGAAACAAACCGCTATAAAGCGGCGATCCTGCACAGTTTCTGCTTTGGCGCTATCTTCAATATGATCGTGCTGGCGCGTGAGGGACTGGATGCTTTCGCTTCCCGCGTGGTGTTCTTCCTCGTCGTTTTCGGTTTCTGCGTGCTGGTGGCGAAACTGCTGTACTGGTTGTTCGACAGCGCTGGCCTGATACGTAATCGCAGTGCGCGCGCAGTGAACCCCCTTTCCCAGGTGTAAAAAGGAATAACATGACGGACAAGACGGCTGCGCCGCTGTATGACCTGCGCGGTCTGAAACTCATCGGCTGGCGCGATATGCAGCACGCGCTGGATTACCTCTATGCTGACGGCGAAATCAAACGCGGTACGCTGGTGGCGATGAACGCCGAAAAACTGCTGACTGTGGAAGACGATCCCGTGGTGCGTGCGCTGATCGAGGCGGCAGAGTTTAAATATGCTGATGGTATTAGCGTGGTTCGCTCTCTGCGCAAGAAATTTCCGCAGGCGCAGGTCTCACGCGTTGCCGGTGCCGATCTCTGGGAACATTTGATGATGCGTGCCGGGCAGTCAGGTACGCCTGTATTTCTGGTGGGGGGAAAACCGGAGGTGCTGGCGCAAACCGAGCAGAAACTGCGCGCGCAGTGGCAGGTCAATATCGTGGGTAGCCAGGATGGTTATTTTACGGCGGATCAGCGTGAGGCGCTGTTTGCGCGTATCAGGGACAGCGGAGCGAAAATTGTCACCGTTGCGATGGGATCGCCACGGCAGGAGATTTTTATGCGTGACTGCCGCGCTGTTTACGCCGATGCCTTGTTTATGGGCGTTGGCGGGACGTATGACGTCTTTACCGGACATGTAAAGCGCGCGCCGAAGATTTGGCAGCAACTGGGGCTGGAGTGGCTCTACCGGTTGCTTTCGCAGCCTACGCGGCTCAAACGCCAGCTCCGTTTACTGCGTTATTTACGCTGGCACTACAGCGGAAAATTCTGACCTCATCAGGCAGCGTTTCACGCTGCCGCTTTCCTTCCGGCTGCTGTTTTATTGTGCATCGGGTCGATTTTTCTTATACATCGTTTGCCATTTCCCGCAATTTAAGAAACCATTCGCTCACTCATTTGCAGTGCCACGGCGTTTTTGCGCCAGCCATTTCCGGGCCGGTGCAGCATGGCCTGTTATGAGCTGAGGAAAAACTCATAACAATAGCCCGCGGAGCGGGTAAGAAAGAAGCAAACACAACAGAGGATTTATGGTTGAAAATAAACCGGAGCTTCAGCGCGGTCTGGAGTCTCGTCACATCGAATTAATCGCCCTGGGCGGCACCATTGGCGTGGGGCTGTTTATGGGGGCCGCCAGTACGCTGAAGTGGGCGGGCCCATCGGTATTGCTGGCGTATATCATCGCCGGTCTTTTCGTCTTTTTTATCATGCGCTCAATGGGCGAGATGCTGTTTCTTGAGCCGGTAGCCGGTTCCTTTGCCGTCTACGCGCATCGTTATATGAGCCCCTTCTTCGGCTACCTGACGGCCTGGTCCTACTGGTTTATGTGGATGGCCGTAGGGATCTCGGAAATTACTGCCATTGGCGTTTATGTCCAGTTCTGGTTCCCCGAGCTTGCTCAATGGATCCCCGCGCTGATTGCGGTAGCGCTGGTGGCGCTGGCCAACCTTGCGGCCGTGCGTCTTTATGGTGAAATTGAATTCTGGTTTGCCATGATTAAAGTCACCACCATCATCGTGATGATTATTGTTGGCCTGGGCGTGATCTTCTTCGGTTTTGGCAACGGCGGTCATTCGATTGGCTTTGGCAATCTGACAGAACATGGCGGTTTCTTTGCCGGTGGCTGGAAAGGCTTCTTAACCGCGCTCTGTATCGTGGTCGCCTCTTACCAGGGCGTTGAGCTTATCGGTATTACTGCCGGTGAAGCCAAAAACCCGCAGGTAACGCTGCGTAGCGCGGTCAGCAAAGTGCTGTGGCGTATCCTGATTTTCTATGTGGGTGCCATCTTTGTTATCGTCACCATCTTCCCGTGGAATGAAATCGGCACCAACGGCAGCCCGTTTGTGCTGACGTTTGCCAAAATCGGTATTACCGCAGCGGCAGGTATCATCAACTTTGTGGTGCTGACGGCTGCGCTCTCGGGTTGTAACAGCGGCATGTACAGTTGCGGTCGTATGCTTTACGCGCTGGCGAAGAACCGCCAGTTACCGTCTGCGGTAGCGAAAGTGTCAAAAAGCGGCGTTCCGGCAGCGGGTGTGACCATTTCTATTATTATTCTGCTGATCGGTTCGTGCCTGAACTACATTATTCCTAACCCGCAGCGCGTGTTTGTTTATGTCTATAGCGCCAGCGTATTGCCGGGAATGGTGCCGTGGTTCGTGATTCTGATTAGCCAGATGCGTTTCCGTAAAGCGCACAAAGCGGCGATTGCCACGCATCCGTTCCGCTCGATGCTGTTCCCGTGGGCGAACTGGCTGACGATGGCGTTCCTGGTGTGCGTGTTGATCGGTATGGGGTTCAATGACGATACTCGTATGTCGCTGTTTGTCGGCATTATCTTCCTTGCCGCAGTAACCCTGGCATATAAGGTATTTGGCCTCAATCGACACGCGGTTACACAGCAGGTGGGTGAATAAGAGGCAAAATGCGCAAAGCATAACCAAACGCGCATTTTCTTAAAAAAAGCACTAGACAGCCGCGCCCGAAGTCCGTACTATCCACCCCCGCAACGGCGCTACGCGCCCGTAGCTCAGCTGGATAGAGCGCTGCCCTCCGGAGGCAGAGGTCTCAGGTTCGAATCCTGTCGGGCGCGCCATTTAAACCCGGCGCTTGAGCTGCGGTGGTTCGTGATTCGTCATGATACCGCGTGAAAAGATTTACAGTGGTGGCTATAGCTCAGTTGGTAGAGCCCTGGATTGTGATTCCAGTTGTCGTGGGTTCGAGTCCCATTAGCCACCCCATTATTTAGCAGTACAAGTTTCGTGGAATGCGAAGGTGGCGGAATTGGTAGACGCGCTAGCTTCAGGTGTTAGTGTCCTTACGGACGTGGGGGTTCAAGTCCCCCCCCTCGCACCACAACTTAAATTGAACAAAAAATTCAAAAAGCAGTAAAAACGGCGAGTAGCGCAGCTTGGTAGCGCAACTGGTTTGGGACCAGTGGGTCGGAGGTTCGAATCCTCTCTCGCCGACCAATTTTGAACCCCGCGAAAGCGGGGTTTTTTGTTTTCTGCGTTCCTTTAATTCCCGCTTTTTCTGCCTGTTGTTTATCGACGACAACCTCTTTCCACACTGTCGCCTGCGGGAGACATCTAATCTATTGAATTCAAATAAATAATATAATTCACCCGGTAAATGTCGTTCTGCGGCGACAAATTGTGACGACGATCGCGGTGAAGAGGGTGGCAGGATGTCCTGAGAGGGTTGAATTTATTGGGTTATTAAAAGTTTGCACTGTGTTCCATTTGAGAGTGCAAGCCTGGCATGATACGTGCAATAATATTCATGTAGATGCTCATTCCATCTCTTATGCTCGCCTTCTGGCTTCATAAACTCAGGAATGATGCAGAGCCGTTTACGGTGCTTATCGTCCACTGACAGATGTCGCTTCGGCCTCATCAAACACCATGGACATAACGTTGAGTGAAGCACCCATTAGTTGTCAAAGACCTGTTTTAACGCCTGCCTGAGCTTTCCGGCAGGCGTTTTTTTTGGCTGGCCGTCAGGCCGGAGGGTTATTTTGCAGCGTTAGCAGCAGACCATCACGGCGCATGAGCGCGGCCTCTTCCGGCTGATGCATGCGATCGAGACAATCTGCCAGCCAGGCGTAATCGAACGCATCCGGGCGCTGTTTCAGCGCTGCGCGGAAGGCCAGGCTTGCTTCCTGCCATTCACCATGTTTCAGCAGCGACTGGCCCAGCGTACTCCACAGCAATGGGCGATCGCCCTGCGCTTTAATCTGCTGGCGCAGAACTTTTTCAATCTGCTCCGGATTATTGGTTTTCAGCCGCGGGATCACCATCACCAGACGATCGTCATACTGACGTTTCAGGCCATCAAGAATAATTTCCTGTGCAGTATCGTGATCGTCACACTCGATCAAGTGCTCGGCGATAGCCACCTGTAGCGTTACCTGCTGACGGGTTTTACGGCTCTGGTTTTTCCACCAGCTTTTCAGACCTTCGCTGCCCTGATCCGCACGCGCCTGATCCATCATGCCAATCCATGCCTGCTGTTGCAGAACATCGCGATGATCATCGTCGCCGACATCGGCTTTCGCCATCGAAGGGATGATATCCAGCAGAGAAGTCCATGCGCCGGTGCGAATATAGGCCTGTTCAGCCAGGCGCAGCACTTCCGGATGACGCGGGGTGATCTCCAGCAATTTATCCACGCCATGACGAGCTGCATGATTTTCGTTGCGCGCCAGTTGCAGACGTACTCGGGTGATTTCCACCGGGATGGGATCGTTTTCCGCCAGCTCTGCTGCGCGCTCCAGATGCTGGTTGGCGCGGGCTTCATCACCGCGTTGCTGCGCCGCTTCGGCCGCCAGCAGGTAATTAACCACGGGCTGCTCGGCGTGATCGGCATTTTTCGACATCAACTTTTCAACTTGCTGATAGTCGCCTTCCGCCAGCTTGAGCAGCGCTTGCTCCGTCTGCTTGCGCGCGCGACGACGCTTGCGGCCCACAAACCAGCCACGGGTATGCGCGCCAGTGCGGAAAATGCGACGCAGCACCCATTCGAGGGCAAAGATCACCACCAACGCCAGTACCAGAATGATCACTAAACCGGTGACGCTGGTTTCAATGTTATAATTATCGGTCTGGATCAGCACGTAACCCTGATGCCCGGCAAGCATAGGGCCGAGTACGATCCCGGCGATCAACAGCGCAAAGAGCAATAATACTTTCAGCATGCTTATTCTCCCTGCGCTGCGGCCGCATTGGCCGGCGCCTGTTCAGACGTCACGGCAGGCTGCGCCAGAAGATTGCGTACGCGGGTTTGCATTAATTTTTCCAGGATCGGCTGGCTTTGCAGGGATTCCGGTAAATTCATGGCGATCGTCTGCTGGCTCAGCTTATCTACTTCCTCAAGGAAGGATTTGGTGGCCGCATCGTCGGTGTCGTAGTACGCGCGTACCCAGGTAGAAACATTATCCAGCGCCTGCTTGTAGGTCTCTTCCTGATGACGCGGAACGGCTTGCGCGGCGACGAGCAAACGTGAACGGATGTTTTCACGCAAATAGATATCCTGATTCGGCGCGAGCAGCGGTACTGCCGTTTCATCGCGACGGCGGATAGTGATAAAGCTGTCCATAAAGTTCTGCCAGCTTTTTTGCAGATTGACGCGCCATTCGCTGATCGAGCCGGAGAGCTCGCTGCTGTCGTCGTCCATCGGTGAATCATCATCGTTATTATCCGCAAGACGCAGATTATCGATTTGATTCGAAAGCTGGTTCAGATTGAGGATAATGCCGTCGTAATCCACCTGCGTGATGGCCGACAGACTGCCGATATCGTCAGTGATGGCGCGACGCGCGGTAATCAGGCTTGGATCGTTCATATCTGCCAGGCTGGCGTCGGCGCTCTTCAACAGCGCGGCAGCGGTGGTGACATCCTGATCGCTCCACAGCTTGCGGCCCGCCAGTTTCACCAGGAAATCAGCCTGCGCCAGTTGCCAGGTTTTAGCATCAGAACCGGAGATGGTCGCCACTTTCTGCTGCACTTCATCAAGCTGCTTCGCCAGTACATCATTCTGACGTTTGGCGGCATCAAGCTGGTCTGCCTGTTGTTTAATCACGCCTTCCAGCTCTGCGCGCTGCTTATCCTGCGATTGCTGTAAGGCGATAACCTGGTTGGCGATCTCGCCATTATTGCTATGCAGTGTCGCCACTTGCTGTTTTACCCAGCCATAAAGCCCGGCACCCGACGCCAGCGCAATGGCGATGGCGATCGCGCTGAGCGCAAGGCTGGTCCTGTTAGCGCGTCTATTCTTCTCTGCTTTCTCCGGCGGCGGCGTTGCGCCGTCAGCCGCTTTGGTCTCTTCGACCACGGCGGAGGAGTTTTCTTGTTCCGTCATTATGGCTTCCCATTATGAGAGTTATTGTAATGCGCGAAGCAGCGCATCGTTGTCGGCATTGTCAGCGACCCGAATGTCCTGCCAGCCCAGTTCCCGGGCGAGGTGCGCCAGACGCTCGCTCGCCACAACCAGGCGGCAGCGAAGTAGCCAGTTTTCCCGATACCAGGGGGGAATAAGTGAAAACAGTTGCTGCATCATTTCGCCGCTGGTGATCACCAGTGTCGTCACGCCACGCGTATGCCAGCGCATCGCTTCTTCAGCACCGTCATAAAATATTGCACAGCGTTGATAACATTCGCAAAATTCAACTTCAGCACCGCGCGCCGCCAGCGTTTCCGCCAGCACTTCGCGCCCACCATTACCCCGTAAGATTAGCGCATGCTTACCCTGAACACTTTGTAATTCAGGTAATTGTAGCAACACTTCACTGATTTCCCGATCGTGCGGATAGCGCACCTCAATGCCGCTGACGGTATGCAACGCCAGCGCCGTAGTGCGGCCGATAGCGAAATAGTGAGTCTGAGGAGGAAAGCGCAAACCAAGCTGCTGTAAATGGGCGTGAGCAAATGTCACCGCATGCTGCGACAGGGCAAAAACCATATCGTCTGCGGTTAGAGCAGCAAGCCGCGCGGGTAATGAAGCGAGCTCGCGGCCTGGCGTAAATTCGATTAACGGAAAGCTCCAGGCCACCAGCCCAAGTGTGCGCAACCGGCTGACTAATTCTTCTCCGGCTGGAGATGGGCGAGTGACCAGAATGCTCATGCAGGTGCGTCTCCGTTATAAACCTCATCCAGAATGGCGCGGGCGCCATTCTCCAGTAGCTCTTCCGCCAGCGAGATCCCCAGTTGTTCCGCATCTTCCGGTTTGCCGCGGCGTTCACCGCGTACCTGGATTGAACCGTCTGGCGAACCTACCAGCCCGCGCAGCCAGATCTCGCCGTTGATCAGTTCAGCATAGCTGCCAATTGGCACCTGGCATCCACCTTCAAGACGGGTATTCATCGCCCGCTCGGCTTTAACGCGCACGGCAGTGTCCTGGTGATTCAGCGGTTCGAGCAGCGTGCGCGTGCGCGTGTCATCGAGGCGGCATTCCACGCCGACCGCGCCCTGACCGACTGCCGGTAGCGAGGTTTCTGGCGGCAGCGCCATGCGTACGCGTGAAGCCAGACCGAGGCGATTAAGGCCTGCAACAGCGAGGATAATGGCGTCATATTCACCGTTATCCAGCTTGCTCAGGCGGGTACCGACGTTTCCGCGCAGGGAACGGATCACCAGATCCGGCCGTCGTTCCGCCAACTGGCACTGACGGCGTAAACTGGAAGTGCCCACAATGCTACCGCGTGGCAGTTCGTCCAGCGAGGCATAACGGTTCGACACAAACGCATCGCGCGGATCGTCGCGCTCGCAAATGGTCACCAGGCCAAGCCCTTCGGGGAAATCCACCGGCACATCTTTCATTGAATGCACAGCGATATCGGCGCGGTTTTCAAGCAGTGCCAGCTCAAGTTCTTTCACAAACAACCCTTTGCCACCCACTTTCGCCAGTGGCGTATCAAGGATCACATCGCCGCGGGTGACCATCGGCACCAGTTCTACAGTCAGCCCCGGGTGGCTCGCTTCAAGGCGTTCCTTAACGTATTGTGCTTGCCAGAGCGCAAGTGGGCTTTGCCGTGTGGCAATTCTTAAAACATTGTCTAACATGCTTGTTACCGTCATTATCGTCCGCTGACCATCCTAACATTGTTGCATTAGGGTGTCAGTGTTCGCGGTGGATTGCCGGGGGAAGTGAAGGCTTCATCCCGCAATACAGGCGCAGCGCGGGCCGTAATTAAGAATTTACAAAGTGTGTTTGATGCTACACTGGTTTGTAGCGCATCTTTCTTTACGGTCAATGAGCAAGGTGTTAAATTGATCACGTTTTAGACCATTTTTTCGTCTGTACCCCTATAAAGATAAGGGCGAAAAATGGCAACGGCGACTTTGGATTTTCTGTAAACATCAGGCGATATGTCTTGTACCTCTATATTGAGACTCTGAAACAGAGACTGGATGCCATCAATCAACTGCGTGTGGAACGCGCGCTTGCTGCCATGGGGCCTGCTTTTCAGCAGGTCTACAGTCTGCTGCCGACATTACTGCACTACCATCATCCGCTGATGCCGGGTTACCTTGAGGGTAACGTTCCGCAGGGCATTTGCCTTTACACGCCTGATGAAAACCAACTTCACTATCTGAACGAACTCGAACTGCACCGTGGTTTGCCGCCGCAGGAGTCGCCAAAAGGCGAATTACCGATCACCGGCGTTTACTCTATGGGTAGCACGTCATCCGTTGGGCAAAGCTGCTCTTCGGATCTGGACATCTGGGTATGTCATCAATCCTGGCTTGATAACGAAGAGCGGCAACTGTTGCAGCGAAAATGCAGCCTGCTGGAAAGCTGGGCCGCGTCGCTGGGCGTGGAAGTGAGCTTCTTCCTGATTGATGAAAACCGTTTCCGCCATAACGAAAGTGGCAGTCTCGGCGGCGAGGATTGTGGCTCGACGCAGCATATACTGTTGCTTGACGAATTTTACCGCACCGCCGTGCGTCTTGCCGGGAAACGTATTCTTTGGAATATGGTGCCGGGCGATGAAGAAGAGCATTACGACGACTACGTAATGACGCTTTATGCGCAGGGCGTGCTGACACCAAATGAGTGGCTGGATCTCGGCGGCTTAAGTTCCCTTTCGGCGGAAGAGTACTTCGGCGCCAGCCTTTGGCAGCTCTATAAAAGTATCGATTCCCCATACAAAGCAGTGTTGAAGACCCTGCTTCTGGAAGCTTATTCCTGGGAATATCCCAACACGCGCCTGCTGGCGAAAGATATTAAACAGCGTCTGCATGATGGCGAGATCGTCTCCTTCGGTCTTGATCACTACTGCATGATGCTGGAACGCGTGACGCAATATCTGGTTGCTATCGAAGACACCACCCGTCTCGATCTGGCGCGTCGATGTTTCTACTTAAAAGTGTGCGAAAAGCTCAGCCGTGAACGCGCTTGTGTCGGCTGGCGTCGTGAAGTGATCGCGCAGTTGGTAAAAGAGTGGGGCTGGGACGATGCACGCGTGGCCATGCTGGACAATCGCGCCAACTGGAAAATCGATCAGGTACGCGAAGCGCACAATGAGCTGCTCGATGCGATGATGCAGAGCTATCGCAATCTGATCCGTTTCGCTCGCCGTAATAATCTGAGCGTTTCCGCCAGCCCGCAGGATATCGGGGTGTTGACCCGTAAACTGTATGCCGCCTTTGAGGCGTTGCCGGGCAAAGTAACGCTGGTGAACCCGCAGATTTCACCGGATCTCTCCGAACCCAATTTAACCTTTATTCATGTTCCGCCAGGCCGCGCCAACCGCACTGGCTGGTATCTGTACAATCGCGCGCCAAACATGGACTCCATCGTCAGCCATCAGCCGCTGGAATATAACCGCTATCTGAATAAGCTGGTGGCCTGGGCTTGGTTTAACGGGTTGCTGACCTCGCGCACGCATCTGTTTATTAAAGGCAATGATGTGGTCGATCTGGCGAAGCTGCAGGAGATGGTGGCGGATGTATCGCATCACTTCCCGCTGCGCCTGCCTGCGCCGACCCCGAAAGCACTCTATAGCCCGTGCGAAATCCGTCATCTGGCGATTATCGTCAACCTGGAGTACGACCCGACTGCGGCGTTTCGTAACCAGGTGGTGCATTTCGACTTCCGTAAGCTTGATGTCTTCAGCTTCGGCGAGCAGCAAAACTGCCTCGTCGGAAGCGTGGATCTGCTCTACCGTAATTCGTGGAATGAGGTGCGTACGCTGCATTTCAACGGCGAGCAGGCGATGATCGAAGCGCTGAAAACGATTCTCGGCAAAATGCATCAGGATGCGGCGCCGCCGGACAGCGTTGAAGTGTTCTGCTACAGCCAGCATCTGCGCGGCCTGATTCGAACCCGCGTCCAGCAACTGGTTTCTGAGTGTATTGAGCTGCGTCTTTCCAGTACGCGTCAGGAAACCGGTCGCTTTAAAGCGCTGCGCGTGGCGGGTCAGACCTGGGGGCTGTTCTTTGAACGCCTGAATGTGTCGGTACAGAAGCTGGAAAACGCGATCGAGTTTTATGGTGCGATTTCGCATAACAAACTGCATGGCCTTTCCGTGCAGGTTGAAACCAATCACGTCGAATTACCGGCGGTGGTGGATGGTTTTGCCAGCGAAGGGATTATTCAGTTCTTCTTTGAAGAGACCGGTGAAGAAGGCTTTAACATCTATATTCTGGATGAGAGCAACCGCGCTGAAGTCTATCATCACTGTGAAGGCAGCAAAGAGGAGCTGGTGCGGGATGTAAGCCGTTTCTACTCGTCATCGCATGACCGCTTCACCTACGGTTCCAGCTTTATTAACTTCAACTTGCCGCAGTTCTATCAGATTGTGAATACGGAAGGGCGTGCGCAGGTGATCCCGTTCCGCAATCAGGCGATCAGCACCGCAACACCGGCGAATCAGGACAACGACGCGCCGCTGTTGCAGCAATATTTCTCGTAATACGTGCCGGATAAATCATTAACACCTTATCCGGCGCGTAATATTAACGAAAAGTCACCGTTTCGCCCGCTTGCTGCGTGGCGGCCTGTTCCAGCAGATCCCAGAAGGTTTCGCCGCTGCGATCGCAAACCCAGTCGTCACCCTTGAGATCGAAATGGTAGCCGCCCTGTTTGGTCGCCAGCCACACCTGGTGTAGCGGTTCCTGACGGTTGATGATGATTTTGCTGCCGTTTTCAAAGCTAATGGTTAAGACGCCGCCGTTGATTTCGCAGTCGATGTCGCTGTCGCCATCCCAGTCATCAAGGCGTTCTTCGATGGTGAGCCACAGGCTGTCGGCGAGGCGATGAAATTCACTGTCGTTCATTCTGCTTTCCTGTTTTTTATGATGGCAGCAGTATAACGCGAAACATTTCCCGATGCCCTAAACCAGCAAACTCTTGCTTTTGTGTCTTCTCCTGCGATGATAGAAAGCAGAAAGAACGAACTTACAGGCAACTCATAATGAAAGATGTGTTTCGCGCGATGGCCGTACTGCTGACTCTGTTCAGCCTGACGGGTTGTGGTCTGAAGGGGCCGCTCTATTTTCCTCCTGCGGATAAAAACGCGCCGCCGCCAACCAAAACGCAAACCAGCACGATCCAGCCGAGCACTCCGGATAGCAACGATCGTGGTGATGACGGCTCTCCGAGCCAGGTGAATTACTGACGCTACCGTTCTGTATCCGCGCAACTGGAGTAGATGATGCAGTTCTCAAAAATGCATGGCCTTGGCAACGATTTTATGGTCGTCGACGCGGTAACGCAGAATGTCTTTTTCTCACCGGAGCTGATCCGTCGTCTGGCGGATCGTCACCTTGGCGTTGGGTTTGATCAACTGCTGGTGGTTGAGCCTCCCTACGATCCCGAACTCGATTTTCACTACCGTATTTTCAATGCTGATGGCAGTGAAGTGTCGCAGTGTGGTAACGGCGCGCGCTGTTTCGCCCGCTTTGTTCGCCTGAAAGGGTTAACCAATAAACGTGATATCCGCGTCAGTACGGCGAACGGTCGTATGGTATTGAGCGTAACGGAAGACGAACTGGTACGCGTCAATATGGGCGAGCCAAACTTCGAACCGTCGCAGGTGCCGTTCCGCGCCAACAAAGCGGAAAAGACCTATATTATGCGGGCGGCGGAGCAAACCATACTGTGCGGCGTTGTTTCGATGGGTAATCCGCACTGCGTGATTCAGGTTGATGACGTGGACACCGCGCCGGTAGAAACGCTGGGGCCGGTGATGGAGAGCCATGAGCGCTTTCCTGAGCGCGCCAATATCGGTTTTATGCAGGTCGTCTCACGGGATCACATTCGTCTGCGCGTCTTTGAACGTGGTGCAGGTGAAACCCAGGCCTGTGGCAGCGGCGCTTGTGCGGCTGTCGCGGTCGGCATTCAGCAGGATTTACTGGCCGAAAATGTTCGCGTTGAATTACCGGGCGGTCGGCTTGATATCGCGTGGAAAGGACCGGGTCAACCGTTGTTTATGACTGGCCCGGCGGCACATGTCTATGACGGGTTTATTCATCTATGAAGCATATAGGAGAAGAGCAGCAGGAGCCGTTGGCCGAACTGGATGACCAGGCGGTGGCGGAATATCTGCTGCACCATCCTGAATTCTTTATCCGCAATGCGCGGCTGGTAGAGCAAATGCGCGTGCCGCACCCGGTGCGCGGTACGGTTTCTCTCGTCGAATGGCACATGGCGCGCTCGCGCAATCACATCAATGTGCTGGAAGAGAACATGACCTTGCTGATGGAGCAGGCGAGCGCAAACGAAGGGTTATTCTATCGTCTGCTGCGTCTGCAAAGTCGGCTGGCATCCGCCAACAGCCTCGAAGAGATGCTTAACCGTTTTCATCGCTGGGCGCGCGATCTGGGGCTGGCAGGCGCGACTATCCGCCTGTTTCCCGATCGCTGGCGTCTGGGCGCGCCTTCCCGCTACACCCATCTTGCGCTCTCCCGCCAGGCCTTTGAATCGTTGCGCATTCAACGCTTAGGCCAGCAGCATCACTATCTTGGCTCATTAAACGGGCCGGAGTTGCTGCTGCTGTTGCCGGAAGCGAAAGCAATCGGCTCCGTGGCCATGTCATTAATGGGGCCGGACGGTTCCCTTGGCGTGGTGCTGTTCAGCAGTCGTGATGTTCACCATTACCAGCAAGGTCAGGGCACCCAGCTTTTAGATGAGATAGCGCAGATGCTGCCGGATCTTCTGGAACGCTGGATCGAGCGCGTATGAGCGATTCGCCGCTGTTACCAGCCGTCAGCAAATTCTTGCGCTACCTTGGCGTTGAACGTCAGCTCAGCCCCATTACGCTGCTTAATTATCAGCGTCAGCTTGATGCCATCATTGCTTTGACCGGTGAAACCGGCCTGAAAAGCTGGCAACAATGTGATGCTGCAATGGTGCGCGCAATTGCCGTTCGCAGCCGACGGAAAGGGCTCGGCCCGGCAAGCCTGGCGCTGCGGCTTTCGGCGCTGCGCAGTTTCTTTGACTGGATGGTCAGCCAGGGCGAGCTACCGGCAAACCCGGCGAAGGGCATTTCGGCACCGAAAGCGCCGCGGCATTTGCCGAAGAATATTGACGTTGATGATGTGAACCGGCTGCTGGATATCGATCTTAACGATCCGCTGGCCGTGCGCGATCGGGCCATGCTGGAAGTGATGTACGGCGCCGGTCTGCGTCTTTCGGAGCTGGTCAATCTGGATATCAAACATCTGGATCTGGAAAGCGGCGAAGTGTGGGTAATGGGCAAGGGCAGCAAAGAGCGACGCTTACCTATTGGTCGCAGTGCGGTGACCTGGATCGAGCACTGGCTCGATCTGCGTGGGCTGTTTGGCGCGGAAGAGGATGCACTGTTTTTATCGAAGCTGGGGAAACGAATTTCGGCGCGTAATGTGCAAAAACGTTTTGCCGAGTGGGGCATCCGCCAGGGGCTTAACAGTCACGTGAATCCGCATAAACTGCGGCACTCATTCGCCACACATATGCTTGAATCGAGCGGCGATCTGCGCGGGGTGCAGGAACTGCTCGGTCACGCTAATCTTTCAACGACACAAATCTATACCCATCTCGATTTTCAACATCTTGCATCGGTGTACGACGCCGCGCACCCGCGCGCCAAACGGGGGAAATAATGCGTTTTTACCGCCCATTGGGTCAGATCTCCGCGATCACTTTTGACCTGGACGATACTCTTTACGACAACCGGCTGGTGATCCAGCGTACCGAACAGGAAGCGCTGGCGTTTGTGCAACGCTATCATCCGGCGCTGAACGGCCTGGAAAATGAAGAATTCAAGCGTTTGCGCCAGTCGCTGCGGGAAACCGAGCCGGAGATTTATCACGACGTTACTGAATGGCGGCGACGCGCTGTTGAACAGGCGATGCTGAACGCCGGGCTGACAGTCGAGGAAGCCGCTGTGGGCGCACAGGCCTCAATGGTTAACTTTGCCAAATGGCGCAGCCGCATTGATGTGCCACAGGAAACCCACGACACGCTGAAGAGGCTGGCAACGAAGTGGCCGCTGGTGGCGATCACCAACGGTAACGCGCAGCCGGAACTGTTCGGGCTGGGCGATTACTTTGAATTCGTGCTGCGCGCCGGGCCGGACGGGCGTTCAAAACCGTTCAGCGACATGTACCATCTGGCCGCAGATCGCCTTGGTGTGGCGGTAGAGGATATTCTGCATGTTGGCGACGATTTGACCACGGATGTTGCGGGCGCGATCCGTTGCGGCATGCAGGCATGCTGGATCAAACCGGAAGGCACCGATCTGCTACAGGCAACCGACAGCCGTTTGTTACCGCATATGGAAATTTCGCGGTTGGCATCCCTCACGACGCTGATATAATCACCAATAGTTCTGTATAAAATACCAGGGTTTTTGGCGGATGGCGCTACGCTTATCCGCTCTACGGTAACGTAGGCCCGGTAAGCGAAGCGCCATCGGGCGCTTCGTTCAATTCCTGACGACGACACGACGGTACCTATGGACGTTTCTTATCTGCTCGACAGCCTCAATGACAAACAGCGCGACGCCGTAGCCGCAGAGCGCAGCAATATGCTGGTGCTGGCCGGGGCGGGGAGCGGTAAGACGCGCGTGCTGGTACACCGTATCGCCTGGCTGATGACCGTGGAGAACTGCTCGCCGTACTCGATCATGGCGGTCACTTTTACCAATAAAGCGGCGGCGGAAATGCGTCACCGTATCGGTCAGTTGATGAGCACCTCACAGGGCGGAATGTGGGTGGGCACGTTCCACGGCCTGGCGCACCGCTTGTTGCGTGCGCACCATATGGACGCCAATTTGCCGCAGGATTTCCAGATCCTCGACAGTGAAGATCAGCTCCGGTTGCTGAAACGCCTGATCAAAGCGATGAATCTGGATGAGAAGCAGTGGCCGCCGCGTCAGGCAATGTGGTACATCAACGGCCAGAAAGATGAGGGCATTCGTCCGCATCATATCCAGAGTTTCGGTAACCCGGTTGAGCAGACCTGGCAGAAAGTTTATCAGGCCTACCAGGAAGCTTGCGATCGCGCCGGGTTGGTGGATTTTGCCGAGCTGCTGCTGCGCGCCCATGAGCTGTGGCTGAACAAGCCGCATATTTTGCAGCACTATCGTGAACGCTTTACCAATATCCTGGTGGACGAATTTCAGGATACTAACAACATTCAGTACGCATGGATCCGCCTGCTGGCGGGCGACACCGGCAAGGTGATGATCGTCGGCGACGATGATCAGTCCATTTACGGCTGGCGCGGCGCGCAAGTGGAAAACATCCAGCGCTTCCTGAAAGATTTCCCCGGCGCGCAGACCATTCGCCTGGAGCAGAACTACCGCTCCACCAGTAATATCCTTAGCGCCGCTAACGCCCTGATTGAAAACAACAACGGGCGGCTGGGGAAAAATCTGTGGACCGACGGCGTCGATGGCGAGCCGATTTCACTCTATTGCGCGTTCAACGAGCTGGACGAAGCGCGCTTTGTCGTAAACCGTATCAAAGCCTGGCAGGACAACGGTGGGCAACTGACGCAGTGCGCCATTCTCTATCGCAGCAACGCCCAGTCGCGCGTGCTGGAAGAGGCGCTGTTGCAGGCCAGTATGCCGTACCGCATTTATGGTGGTATGCGATTCTTCGAACGTCAGGAGATCAAAGATGCGCTCTCCTATCTGCGTTTGATCGCCAACCGCAATGATGATGCCGCGTTTGAGCGCGTAGTGAATACGCCGACGCGCGGCATTGGCGATCGCACGCTGGATGTTGTGCGCCAGACGTCACGCGATCGTCAGTTGACGCTGTGGCAGGCGACGCGCGAGCTGTTACAGGAAAAAGCACTGGCGGGCCGTGCTGCAAGCGCCCTGCAACGCTTCCTCGAACTGATTGACGCGCTGGCGCAGGAAACGGCCGATATGCCGCTGCATGTACAAACCGACCGGGTGGTGAACGACTCTGGTCTGCGCATGATGTACGAGCAGGAGAAGGGCGAGAAAGGCCAGACGCGTATTGAGAACTTAGAGGAGCTGGTCACCGCCACGCGGCAGTTCAGCTACAACGAAGAAGATGAAGATTTAATGCCGTTGCAGGCGTTTCTCTCTCACGCCGCGCTGGAGGCGGGTGAAGGGCAGGCGGACACCTGGCAGGATGCGGTGCAGCTTATGACGCTGCACTCGGCAAAAGGTCTGGAATTCCCGCAGGTCTTTATCGTTGGCATGGAAGAGGGCATGTTCCCGAGCCAGATGTCGCTGGATGAGGGCGGTCGTCTGGAAGAGGAGCGCCGGCTGGCGTATGTCGGCGTGACGCGAGCGATGCAGAAACTGACCCTAACCTACGCTGAAACGCGTCGTCTGTACGGAAAAGAGGTTTATCACCGCCCTTCACGCTTTATCGGCGAGCTGCCGGAAGAGTGTGTGGAAGAGGTGCGTTTACGCGCCAGCATCAGCCGCCCGGTTAGTCATCAGCGCATGGGAACGCCAGCCGCGCAGAGCGACACCGGCTATAAACTTGGCCAGCGCGTGCGCCATGCGAAGTTTGGCGAAGGTACGGTAGTGAACATGGAAGGCAGCGGTGAACACAGCCGTTTGCAGGTGGCTTTCCAGGGGCAGGGTATTAAATGGCTGGTGGCCGCTTATGCGAAGCTGGAAACCGTCTAACGTTCAGAAAAATATCATTATTTTGTAATAATCTGCTAGCCTTATACGCTAAAGGGCAAATATTGCTCTTTAGCGTTTCGTTGCGTGTTGACGCCTTCTGAGTGCTGGCGTAACATGCGCGCACGATCACGCTAAGAGGACATTCGCCTTGGACACACCCAGTAGATACTGGCTCAATCTCCTGTTCCGCAGGAACAACTCCTAAGGCTATTTTCTCATGCTGATAGCCTCAGAGGTTGTCAGCGACCTGTATGTTTCCCGTCGCGCTGAGTCAGGCTGTTTAATGGTCTGAAACCCAATTCGTTTCTTGTGTGCCCACCGAACTGTCCGATATTTTTTGCATTGGGAGTCCCGGCCATGCTGAGCGCATTTCAACTGGAAAACAATCGTTTAACCCGTCTTGAGGCTGACGAAATCAAACACCTCGCCAGCTCGGTTTGGGTTGATTTGGTCGAGCCGGACGAAGACGAACGAACCCGTGTGCAAACGGAATTGGGTCAGAACCTGGCCACCCGACCTGAACTGGAAGACATCGAAGCCTCCGCGCGTTTTTTCGAGGACGAAGACGGGCTGCACATCCACTCCTTCTTCTTTTTTGAAGACGCTGAAGATCACGCCGGTAACTCAACGGTGGCATTCACCATTCGCGAAGGTCGCCTGTTCACGCTGCGTGAGCGCGAATTACCCGCGTTTCGCCTCTATCGTATGCGCGCCCGCAGCCAGGAGATGGTTGATGGCAACGCCTATGAACTGCTATTGGATCTGTTCGAAACCAAAATCGAACAACTGGCGGATGAGATCGAAAACATCTACAGCGACCTGGAAAAGCTGAGCCGCGTCATTATGGAAGGCCAGCAGGGCGATGAATATGACGACGCGCTTTCAACGCTGGCGGAGCAGGAAGATATCGGCTGGAAGGTGCGCCTGTGTCTGATGGATACTCAGCGCGCGCTGAACTTCCTGGTGCGCAAGGCGCGTTTACCGGCCGGTCAGCTGGAGCAGGCGCGTGAGATCCTGCGCGATATCGAATCTCTGCTGCCGCACAATGAATCCCTGTTCCAGAAGGTGAACTTCCTGATGCAGGCGGCGATGGGTTTCATCAATATCGAGCAGAACCGCATCATCAAGATCTTCTCGGTCGTTTCCGTGGTGTTCCTGCCGCCGACGCTGGTGGCATCCAGCTACGGGATGAACTTTGAATTTATGCCCGAGCTGCACTGGAGCTTCGGCTACCCTGGCGCGATTGTCTTTATGATCCTCGCCGGGCTGGCGCCGTATCTCTACTTCAAGCGCCGCAACTGGCTGTAAGATAACGGGCGGCGTTGCCGCCCTTTTTCATTTTCACTGGAGTGCGTGCGCCGCTTCAGCATGCGGTAAAGAGGCCGCACAAACTCTTCATCACTCGTTTTTGCGTAAACCGCGCTGGGTGTATACCGCATCCATAATAAAAATCGCCAGCGCCAGCCAGATAAAACCAAAGGTCACCATCTTATCCGGCCCCGGGTGCTCGCCATAGAAAGCAACCGCCAGCAGGAACATCAGCGTCGGGCCGATATACTGGAAAAACCCCAGCGTCGATAAACGCAAACGCATTGCCGCGCCGGTAAAGCAGAGCAGAGGAATCGTCGTAACCACACCGGCGGCCATCAACAACAGGTTCAGCGACAGGCTGTTTTGTCCCATATGGCTGGTCGGGCTATCGGTGATGCCAAATAGCCACACTGCTGCAACCGGCAGTAACCACAGCGTTTCTACCAGCATGCCGGTTTGCGCATCGACAGCGATTTTTTTGCGCAGCAGGCCGTAAAAAGCAAAACTAAATGCCAGACCAAGCGCAATGATCGGCAGCGAGCCAAACGTCCACAGTTGCACCAGCACGCCGACGGCGGCCAGCAGTACCGCCAGCCACTGCATACGACGGAAACGCTCGCCCAAAAACAGCATCCCCAGCAGGATATTCACCAGTGGGTTAATAAAGTAACCCAGGCTGGCTTCCAGCATATGGTTGTGGTTTACCGCCCAGATAAACAGCAACCAGTTGCCGCCAACCAGTATGGCCGAGACGGCCAGCAGCAGGATTTTTTTCGGCGTTTGCAGCAGCGCTTTTACACTGCCCCACTGACGGCTGACGCTGATCAACGCCAGCATGAAGAAGAAGGACCAGATGACGCGGTGAGTGAGAATTTCGTCAGCCGGTACGTACCAAATCACTTTGAAATAGGCCGGGGCAACCCCCCAAATGAAATAAGCGGCCAGAGCGAGTAACACGCCCAGCCGCGTCTGTTTTGCATCCATCGGGAAAACTCTTTGCTGAAAAGTAACCGTATGTTACCCGATTTTCACAACCGCCTCACCCCACCATATAGGTGGCCGTCGCGCTGGCGATATGCAGTTGATCCTCGTTATGCAGTTCTACGCGGGCGACGGCAACTTTATTGCCCGCGCGCAGCAAACTACTGCTGGCGGTGAAGCGCGTGCCGCGCCCAGGCCGCAGATAATCGACGCGTAAATCAATGGTGCCCATGCGCGACAAACGCTGGCGCAGCTCCTCTTCGCTGATAGTGTCATGGCGGGTTAACGTGCTGCCCACGCAAACCAGACCAGCGGCGACATCCAGCGCGGAGGCGATTACACCGCCATGTAAAATGCTTTGCGCCCAGTTGCCCACCATCATTGGCTGATTAGTAAATTTCAACTCTGCATACTCTTTTTCATAACGTTCCAGCTCAAGACCTAATGCACGGTTAAACGGCATGTGATAGACAAAAATCTCGCCCACCAGCTTAAGGGTTTGATCGGCTGTGAGAACGGCTGACATAGCAATCTGATCCGATGTGTTAATGGAATGTTGATTTTATGCCTGTTATTTGTTGATTTCCAGTTTAAGAACCGATACCTGAGCAGTGACTCAATAAATATGTAGAATACTTGCGGGGAACTTCTTCAATTCAACAATATGATTCGGGAGCATAAAACCGATGCGGACCTCTCTGGGTTGGTTTTTCGCAGTGCTTGCACTGCCTTTTATGGCATACGCACAGGAAGCTACGGTAAAGGAAGTTCATGATGCCCCCGCCGTGCGCGGTAGCATCATCGCCAATTTATTGCAGGAGCACGATAATCCTTTCACGCTTTATCCTTATGAAACCAACTACGTGATCTATACCGATACCAGCGATATGAACAAGGAAGCGATTCGCTCCTATAACTGGTCTGATAATGCGCGTAAGGACGAAGTGAAGTTTCAGCTCAGCCTGGCGTTTCCGCTGTGGCGCGGGATTCTGGGGCCCAATTCTGTTTTTGGTGCTTCCTATACGCAGAAGTCCTGGTGGCAGCTCTCCAATAGCGCTGAGTCATCACCGTTCCGTGAAACCAACTACGAACCGCAGCTTTTCCTCGGTTTCGCCACCGATTATGAGTTTGCTGGCTGGACGTTGCGCGATGTGGAGATGGGTTTTAACCACGATTCAAACGGCCGTTCCGACCCGACATCACGTAGCTGGAACCGCATCTACACCCGCCTGATGGCGCAAAACGGCAACTGGATGGTTCAAGTGAAGCCCTGGTATGTGGTGGGTTCCACCGACGATAATCCGGACATCACCAAATACATGGGCTATTACCAGTTGGAGATTGGTTATCAACTGGGCGAGGCAATCCTCAGCGCCAAAGGGCAGTACAACTGGAATACCGGCTACGGCGGTGCGGAAATCGGCATCAGCTATCCGATAACCCGACACGTCCGGTTCTACACCCAGGTTTACAGCGGCTACGGCGAATCATTGATTGACTATAATTTCAATCAAACCCGTATTGGTGTGGGCGTGATGCTTAACGATCTGTTTTAAGCATTGCAGTTTCTGGCGCAGGCGCTGAAAATAGCGCCTGTTTTTATTTCAGGCAAATGGGGTCATTGTGGCGCAGGCGGAAGTATTGAATCAGGAATCGCTGGCTAAACAGGTCTTGCAAGAGACCTTCGGCTACCAGCAATTCCGCCCGGGCCAGCAGGATATTATCGACACCGTACTGAGCGGCCGCGACTGCCTGGTGGTGATGCCGACCGGCGGCGGAAAATCTCTGTGCTATCAAATTCCGGCGCTGGTGCTGCAGGGGCTGACGGTGGTGGTTTCGCCGTTGATCTCACTGATGAAAGATCAGGTCGACCAGCTACTTGCCAACGGCGTTGCGGCGGCGTGCCTGAACTCTACCCAAAGCCGTGAGCAGCAGTTTGACGTGATCAACGGCTGTCGCAACGGCCAGATCCGTCTGCTTTATATCGCGCCCGAGCGCCTGATGCTCGACAACTTCCTTGACCAGTTGCGCCAGTGGAATCCGGTGCTGCTGGCCGTTGACGAAGCGCACTGTATTTCCCAGTGGGGTCACGATTTCCGCCCGGAATACGCCGCACTTGGCCACTTGCGCCAGATGCTGCCGTCCGTGCCTTTTATGGCGCTGACTGCGACGGCTGATGACACCACGCGCCGCGATATCGAACGCCTGCTGGGCTTAAACGATCCGCTGATCCAGGTCAGCAGCTTCGACCGTCCAAACATCCGCTATATGCTGATGGAAAAATTTAAACCGCTCGATCAGTTGCTGCGTTACGTACAGGAGCAGCGCGGTAAATCCGGCATTATTTACTGCAACAGCCGTGCCAAGGTGGAAGACACCGCCGCGCGCCTGCAAAGCCGTGGGTTCAGCGCGGCGGCTTATCATGCCGGGCTGGATAACGAGCTACGCGCGCGGGTGCAGGAGCAGTTCCAGCGCGACGATTTACAAATCGTGGTGGCAACCGTGGCGTTTGGCATGGGCATCAACAAGCCGAACGTACGTTTCGTGGTGCATTTCGACATCCCGCGCAATATCGAATCCTATTATCAGGAGACGGGCCGCGCCGGGCGTGACGGTCTGCCTGCGGAAGCGATGCTGTTTTACGATCCGGCGGATATGGCGTGGCTGCGCCGTTGTCTGGAGGAGAAACCGGCAGGGCCATTGCAGGATATTGAGCGGCACAAGCTCAATGCGATGGGCGCATTTGCTGAAGCGCAAACCTGCCGTCGTCTGGTGCTGCTCAACTATTTCGGCGAAGGGCGGCAGGAGCCCTGCGGCAATTGCGACATTTGCCTCGATCCGCCGCGCCAGTACGATGGTTTGCAGGACGCGCAAAAAGCGTTGTCGGCCATCTATCGCGTCAATCAGCGTTTCGGTATGGGTTATGTAGTGGAAGTGCTGCGCGGTGCAAACAATCAGCGCATCCGCGAATTCGGTCACGACAAATTGCCGGTGTACGGCATTGGCCGCGAGCAGAGCCATGAACACTGGGTGAGCGTGATCCGCCAGCTTATCCATATGGGATTTGCCACCCAGAATATTGCCCAGCATTCTGCGCTTCAGTTAACGGAAGCGGCGCGTCCGCTGCTACGTGGTGAAGTACCGCTGATGCTGGCGGTGCCGCGAATGGTAGCGCTGAAGCCAAAAGTGATGCAGAAAGCCGCCGTTGGCAATTACGATCGCAAGCTGTTCGCCAAGCTGCGTAAATTGCGAAAAGCGATTGCCGACGAAGAGAATATCCCGCCTTATGTGGTGTTTAACGATGCAACGCTGATTGAGATGGCCGAACAGATGCCGCTTTCGCCGGGGGAAATGCTCAGCGTAAACGGCGTGGGAACGCGCAAACTTGAGCGTTTCGGCCAGGAATTTATGGCGCTTATCCGCGCACATGTCGATGGCGACGAAGAGTAGTTTTAGCGGCCGAAAAGTGCCAGGATAGTTACTCACTGAATTATCTTCCCGCAGGTTCTCTATGTTGATGTTATTTCTTACCGTGGCGCTGGTGCATATCGTTGCCCTGATGAGCCCCGGCCCGGATTTCTTCTTCGTTTCGCAAACCGCCGTTAGCCGCTCGCGCAAAGAGGCGATGATGGGCGTGTTCGGCATCACTTGTGGCGTAATGGTGTGGGCTGGCGTGGCGCTGCTCGGCCTGAACTTGATCCTCGAAAAAATGGCGTGGTTGCACAGCATTATTATGGTCGGCGGTGGTCTTTATCTGTGCTGGATGGGCTACCAGATGCTGCGCGGCGCGCTGAAGAAAGATCAGAAACCGGCTGATGCGCCGAAAGTAGAGCTGGCAACCAGCAGCGGTCGCAGCTTTCTGAAAGGGTTACTGACCAATCTGGCGAACCCGAAAGCCATTATCTACTTCGGCTCGGTGTTTTCACTGTTTGTCGGCGATGGCGTCGGCACCAGCGCGCGCTGGGGTATTTTCGTGCTGATTGCGCTGGAAACGCTGGCCTGGTTTACCGTCGTCGCCAGCCTGTTCGCACTGCCGGCAATGCGTCGCGGTTATCAGCGTCTGGCAAAATGGATTGACGGTTTTGCCGGCGCGCTGTTTGCTGGCTTCGGCATCCATCTGATTATTTCCCGTTAATTCATCTGCCGGTTGGCGCTTCGTCATCCGGCCTGCGGATTTTCCAGGCCCGGTAAGCGCAGCGCCACCGGGCACCTGCCTCAGGCGTGGCGGGCAGAAGCCAGCAACGCGCCGACCAGCACGAACAGCGAACCAAATACCTTATTCAGCGCCTTCATCTGGTGCGGGCCTTTGATCCAGCCAGCAATGCGCTGCGCCAGCGTCGCGTAACCAATCATGACAATGATGTCGACGACGATCGTTGTTACCCCCAGCACCACATACTGCATCACCTGCGGCTGATGCGGCACGATAAATTGCGGGAATAGGGCGGCAAGAAAAACGATGCTTTTCGGGTTGGTCAGATTAACGAATACCGCCCGCTTAAACAGCCGACCGCGCGACTGGGTTTTCGCCAGCGTATTGAGATCGATAGCGCCTGCGGCGCGCCACTGCTGAATACCCAGCCAAATCAGGTAGGCTGCGCCCGCCCATTTCAGCACTTCAAACGCCAGCACGGAACGAGAAAACAGCGTACCCAGCCCGACACCGACCAGCACGATATGAATGCCAAGCCCGGTCTGCAATCCGGCAATAGAAGCCGCTGCGCCGCGATAGCCGTAGCCAATGGACGTGGTCATGGTGTTAATCGCACCGGAACCGGGCGAGAGACTTAAAATGATTGAAGTCAGCAGGTAGGCGAACCACCATTCGAAGGTCATGAGAAATTCCTGGTTGTCTGTTTTTATGCCACAATACGCTATTGTCAGTGGATTTTGCTATTGGTCACAAAAAAACGATTTTACATGGCTAACAGGGGCGAAATTCCGATGTTTCGGCAAAAAACGGCCTGGGAAACCAGAGAAAAAGCGTTCGCGGCATTTACCACCGGGCCGCTGATGGATTTCTGGCGCTCGCGTGAAGAAGCCGTGTTTACCGGTGTCGATAATGTACCCGTCAGTTTTGTCCGCTTTCGCGATCGTCGCCACGATCGGGTGATTGTGATTTGTCCGGGCCGCATTGAAAGTTATGTCAAATACGCCGAACTGGCGTATGACCTGTTCTACCTCGGTTACGATGTGTTGATTATCGATCACCGCGGGCAGGGGCGTTCCGGGAGAATGTTGGCGGATACGCACCGGGGTCATGTGGTCAACTTTAGCGATTATGTTGATGATTTGGCGGCATTCTGGCAGCAGGAAGTCGCCGACGGACCCTGGCGTAAACGTTATATCCTGGCGCATTCGATGGGCGGCGCGATCGCCACGCTCTTCTTACAGCGTTATCCGCATGTCTGTGATGCTATTGCCCTGTGCGCGCCGATGTTCGGCATTATCATTCGCCTGCCGGAGTGGATGGTACGCCCGCTGCTTGACTGGGCGGAAAGCTATCCGCGTCTTCGCGACAATTACGCTATCGGCACCGGAAGCTGGCGCGCATTGCCGTTCGCGATTAACGTGCTGACCCACAGCCGCGAGCGTTACCGGCGCAATCTGCGTTTTTATGCCGACGAACCGACGCTGCGTGTGGGCGGGCCGACGTGGCACTGGGTGCGCGAAGGCATTCTGGCCGGAGAACACGCGCTGGCAGGGGCGGCAAACGATGACACCCCAACATTAATTATTCAGGCAGAAGAGGAGCACGTGGTGGATAACCGCATGCAACAACGCTTCTGCGAAATTCGCGCTGCGGCGGGCCACCCTTGTGAAGGGGGAAAACCGTTTGTTATACCCGGCGCGTACCATGAGATCCTTTTCGAAAAGGACGCTATGCGCTCGGTCGCGCTCAACGCCATCGTCGAATTCTTCGACCGGCATAACTAATTATTTATTGAGGTAAAATTTTCCTATGTACCAGGTTGTTGCGTCTGATTTAGATGGCACGTTGCTCTCCCCTGACCACACACTGTCACCTTTCGCGAAAGAAACGTTAAAACTGCTGACCGGCCACGGCGTCAATTTTGTTTTTGCTACCGGTCGCCACCATGTCGATGTCGGGCAAATCCGCGATAATCTCGGCATCAAGGCGTATATGATCACCTCCAACGGCGCGCGCGTGCACGATACCGATGGAAATCTGGTCTTTAGCCACAATCTGGATCGCGATATCGCCAGCGATCTGTTCGGTGTGATGCACAACGAGAAAGATATCATTACCAATGTCTACCGTAACGACGAATGGTTTATGAACCGCCATCGCCCTGACGAGATGCGTTTTTTCAAAGAAGCGGTGTTCCAGTATTCGCTGTATGAGCCGGGCTTACTGGAGCCGGAAGGCATCAGCAAAGTCTTCTTCACCTGCGACAGCCATGAAAAACTGCTGCCGCTGGAGCAGGCGATCAATGCGCGCTGGGGCGACCGTGTCAACGTCAGCTTCTCAACGCTAACCTGTCTGGAAGTGATGGCGGGCGGCGTATCGAAAGGGCATGCGCTGGAAGCCGTTGCCGGTGCGCTGGGCTATGGTCTGAAGGATTGCATCGCCTTTGGCGATGGCATGAACGATGCTGAAATGCTGTCGATGGCCGGTAAGGGTTGCATTATGGGCAACGCCCATCAGCGCCTGAAAGATCTGCATCCGGAGCTGGAAGTGATTGGCACCAATGCGGATAACGCCGTGCCACATTACCTGCGTAAATTGTTCCTGCAATAAGATTGATGTCTGGTTATTAAATAATCAGACGTCAACCAAATACTCAAACTTTGCGCAATTGAGTTCGCTACAATGAAGCCTCACTATTTTGAGAGAGCTTCATTGTGGCGTTACTGATCATCACCACGATCCTGTGGGCCTTTTCCTTTAGCCTGATAGGCGAATACCTTGCTGGCCATGTCGACAGCTATTTCTCCGTGCTGATGCGCGTGGGGCTGGCGGCGCTGGTGTTTTTACCGTTCCTGCGCACGCGCGGGCACAACCTGAAAACCATTGGCCTGTATATGCTGGTGGGCGCGATGCAGCTTGGCATTATGTACCTGTTCAGCTTTCAGGCGTATCTCTACCTGACGGTCTCTGAATTCCTGCTGTTTACTGTCTTCACGCCGCTGTACGTTACGCTGATTTACGATCTGCTGAGTAAGCGCGGGCTGCGCTGGAGCTACGCCCTGAGCGCCGGGCTGGCGGTGATTGGCGCGGCGATTATTCGTTATGACAAAGTCAGCGATCACTTCTGGATCGGTTTGATTCTGGTACAGCTGGCGAACATCAGCTTCGCCATTGGCATGGTTGGTTATAAACTCCTGATGGAAACGCGGCCCATGCCGCAGCATAACGCCTTTGCGTGGTTCTATCTGGGGGCATTTGTTGTTGCTGTCACCGCATGGTTTGTGATGGGTAACCCGCAGAAGCTGCCGACAACCACTTTGCAGTGGGGCGTGCTGGTATGGCTGGGCGTGGTCGCTTCCGGTCTGGGTTACTTTATGTGGAACTACGGCGCAACGCAGGTTGACGCCGGGACGCTCGGCATTATGAACAATGTGCATGTTCCCGCCGGGCTGCTGGTCAACCTCGCTATCTGGCAGGAACAGCCGCACTGGCCGAGCTTTATTATTGGTGGTTCGGTGATAATGGCTTCGCTGTGGGTACATCGCCGTTGGGTCGCTCCGCGCTCCGCACAAACGGCAGGTGATCGCACGCGTGGTTCCGCGCTGAGCGAATAAACGCTTCCGTAACCGGCTGACGCTGCTCGCCGTCGCGCACCGCCGCGTACAGCCGGCTCCACAATCCTTCGCCCAGGGTTTTGGTCACCACCAGACCCTGGCGTTCAAAACTCTCCACCACCCAGTGCGGCAGCGCCGCGATCCCCATCCGGGCGGCAACCATCTGAATCAACAATAGCGTGTTATCAACGCTTTTCAGCGCCGGGCTGATGCCCGCCGGTTGCAGGAAATGACGCCAGATATCAAGGCGGCTACGCTGCACCGGGTAGATCAGCAGCGTTTCGCTGGCAAGATCGTCCGGTGTGATGCGCGCTTTTGCCGCCAGCGGATGATCCGGCGCCATCACCAGCCGTACCTCAAAATCAAACATCGGTGAATAGTGCAGGCCGCTGCGCGGCAGAATGTCGGATGTCATCACCAGGTCAAGCTCACCCTGTTGTAGCGCAGGCTGCGGGTCAAAGGTTACGCCGGATTTGAAATCCATCTCCACCTGCGGCCAGTTCTGGCGGAAGTTCTCAAGTGCAGGCGTTAGCCATTGAATACAGCTATGGCACTCAATCGCGATGCGCAACGTGGCTTGCTGCGGCTCGTTACAAGCCTGCAGCGCGCGGCTGATTTGCGGCAGAACCTGATTGGCCAGTTGCAGCAGGATCTCGCCCTGCGGCGTAAAACGCAGCGGCTGACTTTTACGCACAAACAGACGAAAGCCGAGGCGTTGTTCCAGATCGCTGAACTGGTGGGAAAGCGCCGACTGCGTCTGATGCAACGTTGCCGCTGCTGCAGCCAGCGACCCGCTGTTTCGTAACGCCTGTAGCGTTTTCAGGTGTTTAATTTCGATCATGAATGTCCTTCACCCCGGCATGAACAATTTGCGCTTGAGGTTTATACAGTACCTTCACAATATGGATGTGTAAACATCTGGACGTCTAAACTCGTCATATTTCGACTTGCAGGTGCGTTGACTGCCTTGCGCGCCCCAGTCACTTACTTCAGTAAGCTCCTGGGGACACGCTACGTTGCCGCCTTCCTGCCAGCCGAACTATTTAGAGTTTTACATTCAGAATCAAATAATTAAAGGAAGAAGACATGACAATACAAAACCACACCCTCGGTTTTCCTCGCGTCGGCCTGCGTCGCGAGCTGAAAAAAGCGCAAGAAAGTTACTGGGCGGGGAATTCTTCTCGCGAAGAACTGCTGGCGGTAGGGAGCGAGCTGCGCGCCCGTCACTGGGATCAACAAAAACAGGCCGGGATCGACCTGCTGCCGGTCGGTGATTTCGCCTGGTACGACCATGTTCTGACCACCAGCCTGCTGCTGGGCAATGTGCCGGCTCGTCATCAGAACAACGACGGCTCTGTCGATATCGACACCCTGTTCCGCATCGGCCGCGGTCGCGCACCGACCGGCGAACCGGCGGCAGCGGCAGAGATGACCAAATGGTTTAACACCAACTACCACTACATGGTGCCGGAATTCAGCAAAGGCCAGCAGTTCAAACTGACCTGGACGCAACTGCTGGATGAAGTGGACGAAGCGTTGGCGCTGGGCCACAAGGTGAAACCCGTACTGCTTGGGCCGGTCACATACCTGTGGCTGGGCAAAGTGAAAGGCGAACAATTCGATCGCTTAAGCCTGCTGAACGATATTTTGCCGGTTTACCAGCAAGTGCTGGCCGAACTGGCGAAACGCGGTATTGAGTGGGTGCAGATAGACGAACCGGCGCTGGTGCTGGAACTACCGCAAGCGTGGCTGGACGCCTTCAAACCGGCGTATGACGCCCTGAACGGCAAAGTAAAACTGTTGCTGACCACCTATTTCGAAGGCGTCACGCCGAACCTGGACACCATTACCGCGTTGCCGGTGCAGGGTCTGCATGTCGATCTGGTACACGGTAAAGACAACGTTGCGCAGCTGCATCAGCGTCTGCCTGCCGACTGGCTGCTCTCTGCCGGTCTGGTGAATGGCCGTAACGTCTGGCGCGCCGATCTGAGTGAAAAATATGCGCAGATTAAGGATGTGGTCGGCAAACGCCCGCTATGGGTTGCCTCTTCCTGCTCGCTGCTGCACAGCCCGATCGATCTGAGTGTTGAGACACGTCTTGATGCCGAAGTGAAAAGCTGGTTCGCCTTCGCCCTGCAAAAATGTGAAGAACTGGCGCTATTACGTGATGCCCTGAACAGCGGCAACACAGAAAAACTGAATGAATGGAGCGCCCCGATCCAGGCGCGCCGCCACTCTACCCGCGTGCACAACCCGGCGGTGGCAAAACGTCTGGCGGCGATCACCGCGCAGGACAGCCAGCGCGCGCGTCCGTACGCTGAGCGTGCACAAGCGCAGCGCGTGCGTTTCAACCTGCCAGCGTGGCCGACCACGACTATCGGCTCGTTCCCGCAAACCACCGAGATCCGCGGCTTGCGTCTGGATTTTAAACAGGGACGTTTAGATGCGGGCAATTACCGCACCGGCATCGCTGAACACATTAAACAGGCGATTATTGAACAGGAGCATTTGGGGCTGGATGTGCTGGTACACGGCGAAGCTGAACGTAACGACATGGTGGAATACTTCGGTGAACACCTTGATGGTTTCGTCTTTACGCAAAATGGCTGGGTACAGAGCTACGGCTCTCGCTGCGTGAAGCCGCCGGTAGTGATCGGCGATGTGAGCCGCCCGGAAGCGATTACCGTCGAGTGGGCGAAGTACGCACAATCGCTGACCGACAAACCGGTCAAAGGCATGCTGACCGGTCCGGTCACCATCCTCTGCTGGTCTTTCCCGCGCGAAGATGTCACCCGCGAAACCATCGCCAAACAGATCGCGCTGGCGCTGCGTGATGAAGTGGCCGATCTGGAAGCTGCTGGCATTGGCATCATCCAGATCGACGAACCAGCACTGCGCGAAGGTTTACCGCTGCGCCGCAGCGACTGGGAGGCTTATCTGGCGTGGGGTGTGGAAGCGTTCCGTATTAATGCGGCGGTGGCGAAAGATGACACGCAGATCCACACACATATGTGTTATTGCGAGTTCAACGACATCATGGATTCTATCGCCGCGCTGGATGCGGATGTGATCACCATCGAAACCTCGCGTTCGGATATGGAACTGCTGGAGTCGTTCGAAGAGTTCGAATACCCGAACGAAATCGGACCGGGCGTGTACGACATTCACTCGCCGAACGTGCCGAGCGTGGAGTGGATCGAAGCCCTGCTGCAAAAAGCGGCGCAGCGCATTCCGGCACAGCGTTTGTGGGTGAACCCGGATTGCGGTCTGAAAACCCGCGGCTGGCCGGAAACCCGCGCCGCGCTGGCTAACATGGTGAAAGCCGCGCAGAACCTGCGTCAGCAGTAAACAGCCATGCGCCGCCGGAATGTTCCCCGGCGGCGTTTTTTGAGGTATTACGGCGTTTCGGTTAACAACTCCAGAGAGAGGGTGTAGACGCCGGGTTCAAACACATCGCCATCCTGGCCATAAAAGCTGAATGTTTGCTCCGCGCCAGCCGCCAGCGGGTTATTGGATTTATAAGCATCGTCCGCCGCGCTCCAGGTACTGTCGAGATTGACCCCCAGATTCGGCACAAGGTGTTTCTCCGCGCTGTTACTGGTGCTAACCCATACGATATCGCCATTACTCCCGCGAGAATCCCCCTGCCCACGGATGTAATAAGTGCCTGCGGTGGTCGATCCGTTTTTAATAATGATGGTCGCAGCATGATCCATAATAGAATCGCCAGTATAGATATTGCCTGCCCCCAGCGTTCCTTCAGCGTCCATGCCTTTGGTAATGCTCCATGATGTTGGCGCATTCAGCGTCATGGAGGTGGTCGCGCTTCCATGGGATGTCAGTGCCGCAAAACTCTGGTTGCTCATCAGGGTCAGTAAAGTAGTTAGCATTACTTTTTTCATTATCATCATTCCTTTAATTTCATTGTCATTACACAACTTTGGATGCGACAAAGACACAAAAGCTGTGGTGCGGCTTCTCATTCAGGAAAACCGTAAAAATGGGTAGAGCAGTTAACCCTCTATGCCAGCGTGACCTCACGCAGCGGTGTTACGGCGTTTCAGTTAACAACTCGATCGAGAGGTTATAAGTGCCGGGTTCAAATGTATCGCCGGCCTGCCCATAAAAACTGAACGTTTTCTCATCGCCTGCACCCAGCGGGTTGTTCGATTTAAAGGCGGTGTCGGCAGCACTCCAGGTACTGTCGAGCGTGGTGGTAAGATTTGATACAACGTGTTTTTGCGCACTGTCGCTGGCATTGACCCACACAATTGTGCCGTCAGTCTCAAGGGAGTCCCCTTGTCCGCGAATGTAGTACGTGCCCGCAGCCGTCGACTCGTTTTTAATAATGATGGTCGCGGCATGGTTCAGAATGCTGTCGTCGGTATAGGTGTTGCCAGCCCCAAGGATTCCTTCTGCTTCTACGCCTTTGGTGATGCTCCATATTGCTGGTGCGTTAAGGGTCATGCTGGTGGTGGCGCTACCGTGGGATGTCAGCGCGGCAAAACTCTGGCTGCTCATCAGCGCCAGTAAGGTGGTCAGCATTATCTTTTTCATAAATCATTCCTTTAGTTTCATCATCGTTAATTGATCCCGCGCCGCATACCTGGACGTGGGTGGCGTCACCTTTACAGGTGACAACCTGTTGCGCAGGCTTCCGATCCTGAAGCCAGCGTAATGCGTTGTGCTCATTGTTCAGGGGACGATGGCAAGCGCGTTGGCCGTAATGACGTACTCATCGGCAACGGCTTGCTGGTTTCCGTCGATGACAATCTGAAAGCTGGCTCGCGTCGCGGAAGTGCTCCTGACGATGCCGCCTCGATCCTTGTTCTCCCCTGACCAGCCTTCACCTGCCAGCCGGATCCGCAATTGGTGCGCAGAATCACGCTTTCCCGTCAGGACATATCGCCCCGGTGCCGAAGTGCTCTTCTGTGCATTCAGCCAGACCAGATACCCGGAATGTGCCTCCTGAAAAACCATCCGGCCGCGGCCGATAACAGTGCCATCACGCAATTTGGTGTCCTGGGGCGGACGTATGTTCAGCGTGACTTCTGGTATGGTTTCCGCTGCCTGCGCCTCTGCTGCGGGTAAACAGATCGCGGTTGCTATCAGTAACGGGAGTGCGATTTTCTTTTTCATTTCAGATACCTTCATGCTGAATGGCACATTGCGCTAAGGGCATAGATACCCGCCGAGCTTTTTTCTTCAGGCAGACGGTAGTCCGCTATGCACGAGCGTTCATGACCCAGCGAGACCAGAAGTCTTCCCGTTTGTGGAAGCCCGCTCATGTAAACCTCTCCACCATCACCCGTAATGCCTGCTCCGGTATTGGTCTCATTACCCGCAAGCGTGACCAACGCGCCAAAGGGCACCAGACGGTTATTCGCCTGAGTCAGCGTGATGACGGCACGGGCACCTGTCCGGGTTGAGAATTTCGCCGCGATGACTGCACCTGCTGTGGGGACTATCCGGGTGTCCGTTTGCGGGACTTCAACATCAGCGGGTAGGGTATTGGGATCGAGCGTCACTAAATTCGCCTGATAGGGCATCACATAGTCCAGCGTGGTGTATCCACGAAAATCGGTTTTCACTCCGGGGATATCGCCTGCCGATACGCCTGCTGCGCCCGGCGCTTCCACCAGCGCCACGGTTTCTCCCAGCGGCTGGCCCAGCGTGATCCCATGGCGATGAATCACTACGCCGCCAGCCAAGCCCGCATTCATCTGTCGGGAGGATGGGCTATAGCGATAGCCGCCTTTCAATTCACCATAAGCGCCGCGCCAGGTCAGATTAACCAGGCTGCTGTTTCGGTCAGTCGCCGGGTTGCCTGGCGTCATCCGTTCACGTACATCCCAACTCAGACGGCGATCAAAACTGTCGCCATTCAGTCCCATCTCATGCTGCGCACCGCGTATATCCCCGTTTACCATCTGATAACTGGCCCGTGTGTGGTTTCCCATCCAGCGATCCAGAGGCAGGCTAATCCAGAAACTCACTTCCCGATCCGTTTTACGCCCGGCTGGCTGCGCGCCGCTGTGGTAAACCGGCTCCTGGCGTTGCGTCCAGTTCAATGAGCATGTGGCATCGTGGAAACTTGTGGACCAGGAGACCATCAGCTCATCCCGCGTCCCGCGCTGTTGCCAGTAGCTCTCCCTGGCCCCCGTCAGGCTCACTGAACCCCACTGTCCCAGGGACTGGCTGAGCGTCAGGCTGGAGCGCGTTTTACGGCGCAAATTGTTCTGATTCAGGTATTCGCCAGCGTCATGCGCCCGATCACTGTCCAGCACTGCCGACAATCCGTGAAATCCCGACGATGCGTAGCGGTAGCTGGAAAATGTGAATCCAGTATTCGTCGCTTCAATGTTTTTGCTGTAGCGCACGCGCCAGGCGCTGCCTTGTGCATGCGCTTTTCTGTGCGGCTTTCTCTGTTCCTGAATACCATCCAGCGAAATAGCGCCCAACCTATTGAGTGATACCCCTAACCCCAGCGATGCTGCGCTGTAATGGGCTGCGCCCTGTAAACCACCGTAGGCCGTTATGCCCCATGGCAGCCCATACATCAGTGACGCCTGAGCAACATAACTATCGCTGACCGCGCCATTTGACGGGCGATAGCGACCGCTCATCAGGTTGTATTTGAAGTAACCTTCACGCAGCGCGATAGCTGGCGTGGTCGAGGGCACAATAAAACTTTGCTGGTGCCCGTCGTTTTCAAAAACTGTCACCTGTAAGTCGCCGCCGTCACCGGCGGAGGGAAGATCTGTCAACGCAAACGGCCCTGGTGCAACGGTGGTGCTGTAAATCACATAACTGCTACGTTTGACTTCAATCCGGGCCTGCGTATGCGCGATCCCCCGAATAACAGGGGCGAACTCTCTTTGGTTATAGGGAACCATTGCTTCATCGGAGCCAAGCATCACTCCCCGAAATGGAATGCTGTCAAAGATGTCGGCCGGGGTATAACGATCCCCCAATGCCAGACGGCTTTTCAGGCCATATAATCCGCGTTCAGCATAGGTCCAGGCTGTCTGCCATTTTCCTGGCGATTGGCCCTCTTTCTGCCAGGTTGTCAGGTTCCGCAAACGCCAGGCACCGAGATTCGCTCCCGGTTCGAGCTGGGCAAATATGGTGCTATTCGTTGAGGATCCACTGCCTGATGACGTCGAACGGGCCGTATTTATGCGGTAATTCATCCGCAGGGCAGGAATGCCATCATCCCAGAGTTCCTGTGGCGCGAGACCTGATACCTTCGGGCGCAGTGCTGCCTGCGGGACACTGAGCAACAATTGCTGCCGATAAAACTGGAATGTTTCTGTCGCCTGCGGAATAGCCGTCAGCGCCGCACATTGCTGTGTTTCGTCATCGGTTGTTTTCTCTGAAGCGCGAGCGGCAAACAGACCAGGGTACTGTTCTGTTTTCACGCCATACTGTGTCAGCAGTGCTTCAGTCAGGCAGGTTTTCAGAAAACGCTTGCCACTTTTATCACGCGCCTGGTGGAATACCATCTCCCTGGAATCCACCACGTCGCCATTTAGCAAAATGTCTACCGGGTAAATTCCAGGTAGCTGGCTTCCTTCGTTAAAAACCGAAATATCAACGTTTCTTCCTTCTTCGCCACCTAACAGTGCGGGATCAAATGACCAGCTTTCTGCCGCCGCATTCACTGATGAACATGTGCAGGCAGCTATCCCAAAAGAGAATAATGGCAGAATATAATATTGTTTTACTGTCATATAAATGTGAGTTAAACAACGTTGAATATTATTGTTTTATAAACAGTAATGTGGCCCTAAATATATCTTCTGCCCTTCGATAAACGCAAAATCAAAGAGGATAAAAACGCGCATCGTTGTCATAGAGCAAGAGTGGTATCAATAAATTAGCACCTGCATATTAATTTCACATATTCATATGCATAATAAATGCGCTTGCTTCTACGCCGTGTCGCATTAAATAACATGGTTATTCTGCGTTGGTTTGCCAGGTCTGGCTTTCACCGCCGTAATCGTTCACGATCTTCCATTCAATCCTTTTACTTCTTGTCGCGGAAGGCAGTGTGAAATCACGCGAAGAGAAGGGCGCAACGTACTTGATATCCTGTACGGTAATGTCATTAATTTTTAGCGTACTGATATTAATGTAAAACGGTGAGTTATTCGTTGCGGTCAACTTATTACCGTGCTGTTGCCATTGCAGGCGATTTTCTGCATCGTCAGGATGGCCTTTTAACGCGCCTGGCCGAATGAGCAGTTTGATGCAATTATTTATAGTGAGTTGAACGTTCAGTGATACTTTATCGGCCTTTTCTTTTGCCCACTCGTCTCCCGCTTTAGGGGGAATTCCCTTAACACATAACCACTGTAAAGTTTCACGGTCGGCCCTGAAATTACCGCCGGTGCGCACAATACGTAATCGGCTGGACTGCTGTCCGTCCAGGCGCATCAGCGGGGGCGTTACAACAAACGGTGCTTTATTCTTCCTGTTTTCCTCCAGCGCCTGAGACTGAATCAGAATGGGGTAATCCTGCGGATTGGTTACCGTCAGGGTTGTACCGTTAGACGCAGGATCATAAATCAAACGAGAGGCGCCAAGCCGGACTGAAAACGTTTGGGTCGACGTTGCAGAATGGGAGGATGCGGCTGAGGCGATGTCAGGGAAAAAGCAAATAGATACGGCTAAAAGTGACAATGCTGAAATATTTTTTTTCACGTGACTACCCTGTATGAAAATATAAGAAAAAACGCTAATAAATAGTTGCGCAGAAGAAATCATTTTTTACGGAACTTAGCCCGGGTTTTGTTATGTCCAACACCACTCTGTGGTGCTAGTCTGTGCAGTTATTTAGTACCGTCAAAAAATATGAGTCATTCCTTTTTTAATATGCGCTAAGCATAATCTTATTAAAGGCGCTTGCCTGTAATAAGGTGTATCTAAAGTATTGCATGGAAGAGAAGAACAGGTAAACCAGCCAGGTTCAATGTCTGGTCGCCACAAAAATGTAAAATCATTTTTTTTGCTGGTGTTTTTTTATGCTGAAATTATAAAAGACATTAAAATACATGCTATTAAAAGATGCTATCGTTGAGTGTTTTCGGGGGAGCAATTTCTTATTTCTGATAGGGTAATGGAATTTTCTTGATCCCATCAAACTTTTTCTTAATGAAAAACGAAGATTTCATATAAATCAGTTTCCCTTCATTCAGTGTTAATACGGTCAGAAATTCCTGAAATTCTCGTATTAGCATTTTATTTTTAATATTGCTGGCCGGGGAATTTCCCCGGCACGGATATTATTTTTTACTGTACTGGGCAAACCATGTCAGCATGCGTTGCCAGCCATCTTTTGCCGACTCTTCATGATAACTCGGGCGGTAGTCGGCATTAAAGGCATGGCCCGCTTCCGGGTAAATCACAATCTCGGCAGTGGCATTGGCTGCCCGCAGCGCCTGGCGCATAGTTTCCACGCTTTCGAGCGGAATGCCGGTATCCTGCGCACCGTATAAACCCAGTACCGGCGCGGTCAGATCGGTTGCGACATCTACCGGGTGGCGCGGCGAGTTGAGAGATTTCTCTCCCACCAGCTTACCGTACCAGGCTACCGCGGCTTTCAACTGCGGGTTATGCGCCGCATACAGCCAGGCGATACGGCCGCCCCAGCAAAAACCGGTGATCAACAACTGATGCGCATTGCCGCCATTGCGCGCCGCCCAACTGGCGACGTGGTCGAGATCGGCCAGCACCTGGGCATCCGGCACCTTGCTGACCAGCCCGCTCAGTAGCGTCTGGATATCGGCGAAATCATTCGGATCGCCCTGGCGGAAGTAGAGTTCAGGCGCAATGGCGAGATAACCTTCCAGCGCCAGGCGGCGGCAGAGATCGCGGATATGTTCATGTACGCCGAAAATTTCCTGTACCACAATGACAATCGGCAACGGGCCATCGGCATTTTTGGGGCGGGCATGAAACGCAGGCATATTGTCACCCTGCGTTGGAATGGAGGTTTCGCCTGCGATTAGGGCGTCCTCCGGTGTGTGAACGATGGTGGAAGCGTGAGGCGAAGCCGCAGGTGCAAAGCCCGGCTGTTTGTTGGTTGTCATGGCATTCTCCATACCCTTTTATTAGCGCTCCAATAACTATAGACGGAAGGTCTGGCGCGCGCGCAAATCCCCGTTTCATCGACTATCTTTGCTGCTGCGTAGTGAGATACAGCATGTTAATGTGATATGAATCACTAATTTATGGAAATGATATGCAAACATTTTCGTTCATGGTGACGTCAATCACGAAAACGGACAGGCGCCTTCTGTAAAGTGGCTTTTTGCCTCTCCTGATAAAACCAACCACAGAGGAGTCTGTTATGTCCAGGTCTGATGTTTTTCATCTCGGTCTCACCAAAAACGATTTACAAGGGGCTACGCTGGCGATCGTCCCTGGCGATCCGGAGCGTGTGGAAAAGATCGCCGCGCTGATGGATAAGCCGGTCCAGCTGGCATCTCACCGCGAATTTACCAGCTGGCGTGCCGAACTGGATGGCAAACCAGTTATTGTGTGTTCCACCGGTATTGGCGGTCCGTCAACCTCTATCGCCGTAGAAGAACTGGCGCAGCTTGGCATCCGCACTTTTCTGCGTGTCGGCACGACCGGGGCGATTCAGCCGCATATCAATGTTGGCGATGTACTGATTACCACCGCCTCCGTGCGCCTTGATGGCGCCAGCCTGCATTTTGCGCCGATGGAATACCCGGCGGTAGCTGACTTTGCCTGCACCACGGCGCTGGTCGCAGCGGCGGATGCGATTGGCGCAACCAAACACATTGGCGTAACGGCATCTTCCGACACCTTTTACCCTGGCCAGGAGCGTTATGACACATTCTCCGGGCGTGTGGTGAAAAGCTTTAAAGGCTCAATGGAAGAGTGGCAATCAATGGGTGTGATGAATTATGAAATGGAATCCGCGACGCTGCTGACCATGTGTTCAAGCCAGGGGCTGCGCGCCGGGATGGTGGCTGGGGTGATTGTGAATCGTACCCAGCAGGAGATCCCGAACGCAGAAACGATGAAACAGACCGAAAGCCACGCCGTGAAAATCGTGGTGGAAGCCGCGCGTCGCCTGCTGTAATTCCTCTCTCCCGGTGCCCGGTAATGCTGCATTTACCGGGCCTGACAAATCCCTTTCCGTTTCTGCGTAGCGCCTCGCAGGAAAAGCCCTTCCCAACTGGACGTTTATACAGCACAATTCCCGCTTGTACGGATAAGGTCTGGAGGAGGCGTGGTGGACACTTCAATCATCGTCATGGCAGCGCTGGCGCTGGCAGGATTACTGGTCGGCTGGCTGGCTGCAAGCTGGCGCGGAGCGCAGCAGCAGGCGGAATTGCTTGCCGAGCAACGTGATGTGTTTAGTGAACTGAGCGCCGCCCGCCAGCAGTTAGTTCAGAGTGAACACTGGCGTGAAGAGTGCGAACTGCTCAATAACGAGCTGCGCAGCCTGCAACATATTAACAGCTCGCTGGAAGCCGATCTTCGTGAAGTCACCACCCGTCTGGAATCCACCCAGTTGCATGCGGAAGAGAAGCTACGCCAGATGCACAGTAGCGAGCAGCGTCTCAGCGAACAATTTGAAAACCTTGCGAACCGCATTTTTGAGCAGAGCAACCGGCGGGTGGATGAACAGAACCGCCAGAGCCTGAACGGCCTGCTAACGCCGCTGCGCGAGCAGCTCGACGGTTTTCGCCGTCAGGTGCAGGAGAGCTTTGGCCAGGAAGCGCGCGAACGCCATACGCTGGCGCATGAAATCCGCAATCTGCAACAGTTGAACGCCCAGATGGCGCAGGAGGCCATCAACCTGACGCGCGCATTGAAAGGCGATAATAAAACGCAGGGCAACTGGGGCGAAGTGGTGCTGACCCGCGTGCTGGAAGCCTCCGGTCTGCGCGAAGGGTACGAGTATGAAACCCAGGTCAGCCTGGAAAACGACAGCCGCGCGCGTATGCAGCCGGATGTGATCGTGCGCTTACCGCAGGGCAAGGATGTGGTGATTGATGCCAAAATGACGCTGGTAGCCTACGAGCGCTACTTCAACGCCGAGGATGAATTTACCCGCGAAGGCGCATTGCAGGAGCATATTGCCTCGGTACGTAATCATATTCGCCTGCTGGGGCGCAAAGATTATCAGCAGCTTCCCGGCCTGCGTAGCCTCGACTACGTTCTGATGTTTATTCCGGTGGAACCGGCATTCCTGATTGCCCTCGACAGACAGCCCGAACTGATAACGGAAGCGCTGAAGAATAACATTATGCTGGTCAGCCCGACCACGCTGCTGGTGGCGCTGCGCACCATCGCCAACCTTTGGCGCTATGAGCATCAAAGTCGCAACGCACAGCAGATTGCAGAAAGGGCGAGTCGACTGTATGACAAAATGCGCCTGTTCGTTGATGACATGTCGTCCATCGGCCAGAGCCTGGATAAAGCACAGGATAATTACCGTCAGGCGATGAAAAAACTCACCGCCGGGCGCGGCAACGTGCTTGCACAGGCGGAGGCATTTCGCGGCCTTGGCGTTGAGATCAAGCGTGAGATTAATCCAGAATTAACGGCTGAAGCGCAGGCGCAGGATGAAGAGTTTCGCCTGCGAGCAGGGCAGGAAGCGTTAAACGAATATAATGAAGACAATCAGTTAGACGATGCAACGCAGGATGAGGAACCTGACCAGAAGGCGTCATCGGCCGGTTGAATCGTAGGGCAATTGCGTCCAATCTGATACACTTCACAAACAAATTCTTAAATAGCAGGCACTAAGATGGCGGAAGATTCAAAAGAGACAACACACTTTGGTTTTCAGACCGTCGCCAAAGAAAACAAAGCCGACATGGTGGCGCATGTTTTCCATTCGGTCGCGTCAAAATATGACGTTATGAACGATTTGATGTCGATGGGCATTCACCGTTTATGGAAGCGTTTTACCATTGATTGCAGCGGCGTACGCCGTGGGCAGAAAGTTCTCGATCTGGCTGGCGGCACTGGCGATCTGACCGCTAAATTCTCGCGTCTGGTGGGTGAAACCGGGCAGGTTGTGCTGGCTGATATCAACGACTCAATGCTGAAAATGGGGCGCGAAAAGCTGCGCAACATCGGCATTATCGGTAACGTCGAGTATGTACAGGCAAACGCAGAAGCGTTGCCGTTCCCGGATAATACCTTCGACTGCATTACCATCTCTTTCGGCTTGCGCAACGTAACGGAAAAAGAGCAAGCGCTGCGCTCCATGTTCCGCGTGTTGAAACCGGGCGGGCGTCTTCTGGTGCTGGAGTTTTCCAAACCGATTATTGAGCCGCTAAGCAAAGTGTACGACGCGTACTCTTTTCATGTTCTGCCGCGCATTGGCCAACTGGTGGCAAGCGATGCCGACAGCTACCGCTATCTGGCGGAATCCATTCGTATGCATCCCGATCAGGAGACCCTGAAAGCGATGATGCAGGACGCGGGTTTTGAAAACGTTGATTACTACAATCTGACCGCCGGTATTGTTGCTCTGCACCGTGGCTACAAATTCTGACAGGAGTGCGTATGCCCTTTAAGCCGATGGTGGCCGCCGGAATCGAACGCGCGTTGAATACCTTTCTCTACCGCGAAAGCGCGCTGATATCAGCGCGTCAGCGTCTGTATGGCAAAGTTTTACGCGTTGTTTTGCAGGAGTTTTCCTCGCCGTTTGTGCTGGTGTTCAGCGAACAGCAGATCGATGTCCTGAGCGAATGGGAAGGCGAGGCCGACTGTTCGGTTATCACCCAGTTGAGGGTGTTGCCGAAACTGCGCGATCGCCAGCAACTGACCGCGCTTATCCGCAGCGGCGAGCTGGAAGTACAGGGGGATATTCAGGTCGTGCAAAACCTGGTGGCGCTTGCCGATCTCGCTGAGTTCGATCCCGCTGAGGTGCTTGCTCCCTGGACGGGCGATATTGCCGCCGAGGGGATCAGTAAATTCCTGCGCGGTGGCGCGCGCATACTACGCCACGGCGTTCAGCGCCAACAACGCTACGTCGCTGAAGTGTTAACCGAAGAGTGGCGCGTCGCGCCGGGCGCTCTGGAAGTGGCCTGGTTTGCAGAAGAGACGGCGGCCGTGGAACGTGCGACGGAAGCATTAGCTCAGCGCCTGGATAAACTGGAGGGCAAATGACGCCAGGTGAACTGCGGCGGCTCTATTTCATCATCCAGACTTTCTTGAGTTACGGGCTTGATGAGCTCATTCCCAGAATGCGTATCACCCTGCCGCTGCGGATCTGGCGCAGGATGCTGTTCTGGATGCCTAACCGGCACAAGGATAAAGCACTTGGAGAACGGCTGCGTCTTGCGTTGCAGGAACTGGGACCGGTGTGGATCAAATTCGGTCAAATGCTCTCTACCCGCCGCGATCTTTTCCCCCCGCTGATTGCCGATCAACTGGCAATGCTACAGGATCGTGTCGCGCCGTTTGACGGGCATCTTGCCAAACAACAGATCGAAAAAGCGATGGGCGATCTGCCTGTTGAAACCTGGTTTGACGACTTCGAGATTGAACCGCTGGCGTCTGCATCGATTGCTCAGGTTCATACCGCGCGGCTGAAAGAGAGTGGCAAAGAGGTGGTGATCAAGGTGATCCGCCCGGATATTCTGCCGGTGATCAAAGCCGATCTTAAGCTTATTTACCGCCTGGCGGCGTGGGTTCCGCGCCTGCTGCCGGACGGCCGTCGTTTACGTCCGCGTGAAGTCGTGCGGGAATATGAAAAAACGCTGATCGATGAGCTGGATTTGTTGCGTGAAGCCGCCAACGCGATCCAGTTACGGCGTAATTTCGAAAACAGCCCGATGCTGTACGTGCCGGAAATCTACTCCGACTACTGTAGCCAGAATATGCTGGTAATGGAGCGCATTTACGGTATTCCGGTCTCGGATGTTGTGGCGCTGGAAAAGAACGGCACCAACCTGAAATTGCTGGCTGAGCGTGGCGTGCAGGTCTTCTTCACCCAGGTTTTTCGCGACAGTTTTTTCCATGCCGACATGCATCCTGGCAATATTTTTGTCAGCTACGATCATCCGGAAGACCCCCAGTATATCGGCATCGATTGCGGCATTGTGGGTTCGCTCAACAAAGAGGACAAACGCTACCTGGCGGAGAACTTTATCGCCTTCTTCAACCGCGATTACCGCAAAGTGGCGGAACTGCATGTCGACTCCGGCTGGGTGCCGCCGGACACCAATGTCGAAGAGTTTGAATTCGCCATTCGTACGGTGTGCGAGCCGATATTTGAGAAGCCGCTGGCGGAAATCTCCTTTGGCCACGTGCTGCTTAATCTCTTTAACACCGCTCGTCGCTTCAATATGGAAGTGCAGCCGCAACTGGTGCTGCTGCAAAAAACCTTGCTCTACATTGAAGGTGTCGGTCGTCAGCTCTATCCGCAACTCGATTTGTGGAAAACGGCGAAACCTTTTCTCGAAACGTGGATCAAAGATCAGGTGGGTATTCCTGCGCTGGTCCGGGCGTTAAAAGAGAAAGGACCGTTCTGGATAGAGAAAATGCCGGAGCTTCCTGAACTGATCTACAACGGTTTGCAGCAAGGTAAACATTTGCAGCAGAGCGTTGATAAGATTGCCAGCGAACTACAGGTTAACCATGTACGTCAGGGGCAATCCCGTTATCTGTTTGGTATTGGTGCAACATTGTTGCTTAGTGGGACGCTACTGTTGATCAATCGGCCCGACTGGGGGCTTGCTCCCTTGTGGGTTGTCGCTGGCGGTGTTGTTGTCTGGCTGGCAGGTTGGTACAAGACGCGCTAAGCCATTGGTGCATATCGGGGGCCTGAAGCACAGAAGCTGCCAACAAAGAGGCAGCGTAATGGATAATGTGTATACTGAGGCCTGTTTTTAACATCATCTGTTACAGAGGATTATGTATGGGTGGTATCAGCATTTGGCAGTTGTTGATTATTGTCGTTATCGTCGTGCTGCTGTTCGGAACGAAAAAACTCGGTTCGATTGGTTCCGATCTTGGGGCTTCCATCAAAGGCTTTAAAAAAGCCATCAGCGATGATGATAAAGAGGAAAAGCAGGATAAATCGGCACAAGATGCAGATTTCACCGCGAAATCCCTCTCTGACGATGCAAAATCCAACGACGCTAAAAAAGACGAAAAACGTCACGACAAAGAGCAGGTGTAATTCGTGTTCGATATAGGTTTTGGCGAACTGTTACTCGTTTTTATCATCGGCCTCGTTGTGCTGGGGCCGCAGCGTCTGCCTGTGGCAGTGCGTACTATTGTGGGCTGGGTCCGCGCATTACGCTCGCTGGCGACAACGGTGCAGAATGAATTGACGCAGGAGCTGAAGCTTCAGGAGTTCCAGGAAAGCCTGAAAAAGGTTGAGAAAGCGAGTCTGGAAAACCTGACGCCGGAATTAAAAGAGTCAATGGACGAACTGCGCCAGGCGGCGGAATCGATGAAGCGCTCATACAGCGTTCACGATGCGGAAAAAGCGAGCGATGAAGCAAATACCATCCATAACCCGGTGGTGAAAGAGAGCGAAGCGCAGCGCGAAGGCGTTACGCCGTCTACCGCTGAGCATCAGGCCAGCGCGCCGCAGCAAGCTCCCGAAGCCGATGAAGAGAAAAAATCGCCGACGGTAAACCCCGCGGTAAAAGACACGGCTCCGGTTTCCGACTCCTCACCTTCTTCAAGTGAAAAATCCTGAACATGGCTGTAGACGATACCCAACCGCTTATTGCACATCTTATTGAGCTGCGTAAGCGTCTGCTGAACTGCATTATCGCCGTAATGGTGATTTTCCTCGCGCTGGTTTACTTCGCGAATGATATTTATCAGCTCGTTTCCGCGCCGCTCATCAAACAGATGCCGGTCGGGGCGACAATGATCGCCACGGATGTTGCCTCACCGTTTTTTACTCCGATCAAGCTGACCTTTATGGTGTCGCTGATCCTCTCGGCGCCGGTCGTTCTGTATCAGGTATGGGCATTTGTTGCTCCGGCGTTGTATAAGCATGAGCGCCGCCTGGTCGTGCCGTTGCTGATCTCCAGCTCGTTGTTGTTCTATATCGGCATGGCATTCGCCTACTTTGTGGTGTTTCCGCTGGCGTTTGGCTTCCTGACGCATACCGCGCCGGAAGGGGTGCAGGTTTCTACTGATATCGCCAGCTATCTCAGCTTCGTCATGGCGCTGTTTATGGCTTTTGGCGTCTCGTTTGAAGTGCCGGTAGCCATTGTGCTGCTGTGCTGGATGGGGGTAACCACGCCTGCCGATCTGCGACAAAAGCGTCCTTATGTGCTGGTAGGTGCATTTGTCGTTGGCATGCTTCTGACGCCGCCGGATGTCTTCTCGCAAACGCTGCTGGCGATACCGATGTACTGCCTGTTTGAAATTGGCGTCTTCTTCGCCCGCTTCTATGTCGGCAAGCGCCGTATTAGCGATGATGAGAACGACACAGAAACCAGTGAAGAGTAACTAACCGCCCGTCAGGGCGGTTTTTGTATGGGGAAGAACATGTTTGATATCGGCGTCAATCTGACCAGTTCGCAGTTTTCCAGAGATCAGCGCGAGGTGGTCGCGCGTGCGCAAGCGGCGGGCGTCAAGGGTATGTTGATAACCGGTACCAATCTGCATGAGAGTCAGCAGGCACAACAACAGGCACAGCGCTACCATCACTGCTGGTCAACAGCGGGCGTGCATCCTCACGACAGCAGCGGCTGGACGGCGGAAACCGCACAGGCAATCCGTGCTCTGGCATCATTGCCGGAAGTGGTGGCAGTGGGAGAGTGCGGGCTGGATTTCAATCGCAATTTCTCCACGCCGCGTGAACAGGAATACGCCTTTAGCGCCCAGTTGGCGCTGGCCGCTGAACTGAATATGCCTGTTTTTCTGCACTGTCGCGATGCGCATGAGCGCTTTCTGGCTTTGTTAGATCCGTGGCTGAATAAGCTGCCAGGCGCCGTGTTGCATTGCTTTACCGGCTCAGCGCAGGAGGCCAGAGATTGCCTCGATCGCGGTATGTATCTTGGGATTACCGGTTGGGTGTGTGATGAACGTCGTGGGCAGGAATTACGCGAAGTGGTGCCACTGATTCCAGCCGAGCGGCTGCTTATCGAAACGGATGCGCCTTACCTGCTGCCGCGCGATCTGGTGCCGAAGCCCGCATCGCGGCGTAATGAACCGGCGTTATTGGGACATATTCTTGCCACGGTCGCCTCGCTGCGTGGCGAAGAGGTTCAGTGGCTGGATACGGTGACGGATAAAAACGTGCAGCGTCTGTTTGGCATCGCGTTTTAACGCCGCTTCAGGCCTTACGGAAATCGGTATTTTTGACGCTTTGCAGTACCTGCTTATTCAGCATATGCAGCAGCAACATCGAGCGTGTTTCGCCGTCAGGCTCCTTAAAGATGGCCTGCAACCCTTCAAGTGCGCCTTCGGTAATTACCACATCATCGCCTGGAAAGGGCGTTTCGGGATCGGTCACGCCTTCCGGCTGATAGATCGAAAGCTGATGGATAACCGAGGGGGGAACGCGAGCCGGGTGCATACCAAAACGCACGAAGTGGCTGACGCCGCGCGTGGCGTTAATGGTGGTGGTGTGAATCACCTCGGGATCAAACTCTACAAACAAATAGTTGGGAAAAAGCGGTTCATTCACGATTGTGCGTTTGCCGCGTACGATTTTTTCCAGGGCGATCATTGGCGTCAGGCAACTGACCGCCTGGCGTTCGAGATGTTCCTGGGCGCGCTGGAGCTGGCCTCGTTTGCAGTAAAGTAGATACCAGGATTGCATAATGACTCTTTTCCGTAAGTTCGGGCGAAAGAATATCAAAACCGCAGCACGATGGCTAAGTTCATTATAACGCTCACGCCAGGCGCTGCTGAATTTCACGTCGATTTAACAAAAATACAGCAACCTCAGATTGAACACCGTATAATAAAGCGCTTATCTGGAGGCGATAATACACCGCATGAAATACAACGACCTACGCGACTTTTTGACATTGCTTGAGCAGCAAGGGGAACTGAAGCGCATCACGCTGCCGGTTGACCCTTATCTGGAAATGACCGAAATAGCCGATCGCACTCTGCGTGCCGGTGGCCCGGCGTTGCTGTTTGAGAATCCGAAAGGTTATACGATGCCGGTGCTGTGTAATCTGTTCGGTACGCCGCGTCGCGTCGCGTTAGGTATGGGGCGGGAGGATGTCAGCGCGCTGCGTGAAGTGGGTAAACTGCTGGCGTTCCTGAAAGAGCCTGAGCCGCCAAAAGGTTTCCGCGATCTCTTCGATAAGCTGCCGCAGTTTAAGCAAGTACTGAATATGCCGACGAAACGTCTGCGTGGCGCGCCCTGTCAGCAAAAAGTGCTGCAGGGCGATGAAGTTGATCTGACCACCATTCCCATCATGCAGTGCTGGCCGGACGATGCCGCGCCGCTGATTACCTGGGGGCTGACGGTGACTCGTGGACCGCACAAAGAGCGGCAGAACCTGGGGATCTATCGTCAGCAGCGGATCGGTAAAAATAAGCTGATCATGCGCTGGCTCTCCCACCGTGGCGGTGCGTTGGACTTCCAGGAGTGGCAGGCTGCGCATCCCGGCGAACGTTTCCCGGTGGCGGTTGCGCTGGGCGCCGATCCAGCGACCATTCTTGGCGCGGTAACGCCGGTGCCGGACACGCTCTCTGAATACGCTTTTGCCGGGCTATTGCGCGGTACAAAAACTGAAGTGGTGAAGTGCGTTTCCAACGATCTTGAAGTGCCTGCCAGCGCGGAAATTGTACTGGAAGGCTACATCGAGCCGGGTGAAATGGCCCCTGAAGGGCCGTATGGCGACCATACAGGTTACTATAATGAAGTTGATAACTTCCCGGTGTTTACGGTAACGCACATTACCCGGCGTGAAGACGCGATTTATCACTCCACCTATACCGGTCGTCCGCCCGATGAGCCGGCGGTGCTGGGGGTGGCGTTAAACGAAGTGTTCGTGCCGATCCTGCAAAAGCAGTTTCCGGAAATTGTCGATTTCTATCTGCCGCCGGAAGGTTGCTCCTATCGCCTGGCCGTCGTGACAATGAAGAAACAGTACGCGGGCCATGCAAAACGCGTCATGATGGGCGTCTGGTCTTTCCTGCGCCAGTTTATGTACACCAAGTTTGTGATCGTGTGCGATGACGATGTGAACGCGCGCGACTGGAATGATGTGATTTGGGCGATCACCACCCGGATGGATCCCGCGCGGGATACGGTTCTGGTGGAAAACACGCCGATTGATTACCTGGACTTTGCCTCGCCGGTTTCCGGTCTTGGCTCAAAAATGGGGCTGGATGCCACCAATAAATGGCCGGGGGAAACCCAGCGTGAATGGGGACGCCCAATCAAAAAAGATCCTCAGGTGACGGCGAGAATTGACGCCATCTGGGACGAACTGGCCATATTGAATGACGAAAATAGACCCGACAGAGAGAGCGCATGACAACCTTAAGCTGTAAAGTGACCTCGGTAGATGCCATCACTGATACCGTATATCGTGTCCGTTTAGTGCCGGAGGCGGCTTTTTCGTTTCGCGCTGGTCAGTATCTGATGGTGGTAATGGATGAGCGAGACAAGCGTCCTTTCTCAATGGCATCCACGCCGGATCAGCATGATTATATTGAACTGCATATTGGCGCGTCAGAGCTGAATCTCTATGCCATGGCGGTGATGGACCGCATTCTGAAAGACCGCGAAATTGTTATCGACATTCCGCATGGCGATGCCTGGCTGCGTGATGACGAGGAGCGCCCGATGGTGCTGATCGCGGGCGGTACTGGCTTCTCTTATGCGCGCTCGATTCTGCTGACCACTCTCGCGCAAAACCCGAACCGTGAAGTGAGTATTTACTGGGGCGGGCGTGAGGAGAAGCATCTGTACGATTTGGCCGAGCTGGAAGCCCTGTCGGTGGATCACCCGAATCTGCGTGTGGTACCGGTGGTTGAGCAGCCGGAAGAGGGCTGGCGCGGTCGCTCCGGCACGGTGCTGGCAGCGGTGATGCAGGATTTTGGTTCGCTCTCCGAACACGATATCTATATCGCAGGTCGTTTCGAGATGGCGAAGATTGCCCGTGACCTGTTCTGCAATGAGCGCGGCGCGCGTGAAGATCGCCTGTTTGGCGATGCGTTTGCTTTCATTTGATCAAAAAACCCGCCCCTGACAGGCGGGAAAAACGGCAACTACATTCTCTCTTCGCCATGCGTCCCGTCGCTGCGTTGGCTGCCTTTATTCACCCCGGTCACATAGTGTATCTATGCTTCCGGGGAATCACTCAGTTGCCGCTTTGCTCTGGAACGCTTGGTTTTGAGACAGATTCGTTTAAAGCGTTATACGCGTTCAAACACCGTAGCGATCCCCTGACCTAAACCAATACACATCGTCGCCAGGCCAAGCTGGGCATCTTTGCGTTCCATCAGGTTCAGCAGCGTGGTGCTAATACGTGTACCTGAACACCCCAGCGGATGGCCGAGAGCGATTGCACCGCCGTTCAGGTTGATCTTCTCGTCGATCTGCTCCATCAGCCCCAGATCTTTTATGCACGGCAGGATCTGTGCGGCAAAGGCTTCATTCATCTCAAACAGATCGATATCGCTGGCGGTCAGTCCGGCTTTTTTCAGCGCCAGCTGCGAGGCCGGAACCGGGCCGTAACCCATGATTGACGGATCGCAGCCGACTACCGCCATTGAACGGATGCGTGCGCGCGGCGTCAGGCCCAATTCGCGGGCGCGGCTGGCGCTCATGATCAGCATCGCGGAGGCGCCATCCGACAGAGCGGATGATGTTCCGGCGGTAACCGTGCCGCTAACCGGATCGAAAGCTGGTCGCAGCGTGGACAGCGCTTCGACGGTGGTTTCCGGTCGGATCACTTCGTCATAGTTAAACTGCTTCAATACACCATCGGCATCGTGGCCGCCGGTGGGAATGATCTCGTTTTTGAACGCGCCCGATTGCGTGGCCTGCCAGGCTCGGGCGTGGGAGCGTGCACCGAATGCATCCTGCATTTCACGGCTGATGCCGTGCATGCGCGACAGCATTTCGGCGGTCAGCCCCATCATCCCCGCCGCTTTTGCGACGTTGCGGCTCATGCCAGGATGGAAATCGACGCCGTGGCTCATCGGCACGTGGCCCATATGCTCAACGCCGCCCACCAGACAAACTTGCGCATCGCCGGTCATGATCATCCGCGCCGCATCATGCAGCGCCTGCATAGATGAGCCGCACAGCCGGTTGACGGTGACGGCGGGGACGGAATGAGGGATCTCCGCTAGCAGCGCGGCGTTGCGGGCAATGTTGAAACCCTGCTCCAGCGTCTGCTGTACGCAGCCCCAGTAAATATCGTCGATGGCGCTGGCTTCCAGCGCCGGGTTACGTGCCAGCAGGCTACGCATCAGATGGGCGGAGAGGTCCTCCGCGCGCACGTTGCGGAAAGCGCCGCCTTTTGAACGGCCCATCGGTGTGCGAATTGCATCGACAATGACAACCTGTTCCATTGTGACTCCTTAAGCCGTTTTTAACTCGCCCACTGGGCGCGCAGGTTCTACCGCAGGGTAATAAGGCTCGTTGCGGCGCGCTTTTTCGCGCAGCCCGGCCGGTACTTCATACAGCGGCCCGAGATGCTGATAGTGCTGTGCCATATCGAGGTATTTTGCGCTGCCAAGCGTATCCAGCCAGCGGAATGCGCCGCCGTGGAACGGCGGGAAGCCAAGACCATATACCAGCGCCATATCCGCTTCGGCAGGGCTGGCGATAATCCCTTCTTCCAGACAACGCACCACTTCATTGACCATTGGGATCATCATGCGGGCGATAATCTCTTCATCGCTGAAATCCTGTTTGCCTTTGCTGATTTCGGCCAGCATGCTGTCAACGGCGCTGTCTTCTTCTTTCTTCGGTTTGCCTTTGCTGTCTTCTTTATAGCGCCAGAAACCGAGCCCGTTTTTCTGCCCGAAACGGTGTGCGTCAAACAGCGCATCGATGGCATCGCGATAATCTTTCTGCATGCGCTGCGGGAAACCGGTCGCCATCACCGCCTGGGCGTGATGTGCGGTATCAATACCCACAACATCCAGCAGATACGCCGGGCCCATCGGCCAGCCGAACTGCTTCTCCATCACTTTGTCGACTTTGCGGAAATCCGCGCCGTCGCGCAGCAACTGGCTAAACCCGGCAAAGTAAGGGAACAGTACGCGGTTGACGAAGAAACCTGGGCAGTCATTGACCACGATCGGCGTTTTGCCCATTTTGCTCGCCCAGGCCACTACTTTGGCGATGGTTTCATCGGACGTTTTCTCTCCGCGAATCACTTCAACCAGCGGCATACGGTGTACCGGGTTGAAGAAGTGCATGCCGCAGAAATTTTCCGGGCGTTTCAGCACGCTGGCGAGTTCACTGATGGGAATGGTGGAGGTATTTGATGCCAGTACGGTATCCGGACGGACTTTGTCCTCTGTTTCCGCCAGCACCGCTTTTTTCACTTTCGGGTTTTCCACGACCGCTTCGACCACCACGTCGGCGCGTTCAAAACCGGCATACTCCAGTGTTGGCTGAATGGTCGCAATCACGCTGGCCAGTTTTAGACCATCGATTTTGCCGCGCTCGAGCTGTTTGTTCAGCAGCTTGCCTGCTTCATTAATGCCGAGTGCAAGGGATTTCTCGTTGATATCCTTCATTAATACCGGTACGCCTTTCCAGGCTGACTGGTAAGCAATGCCGCCGCCCATAATGCCTGCGCCAAGTACCGCAGCTTGTTTGGGCGTTTCGACATTTTTGGTCAGTTTCTTCGCCTGACCTTTTACATATTGGTCGTTCAGGAAAATCCCGACCAGCGCACGGGCCTCGTTGGTATGGGCGAGCGGAACGAAGCTCTGGTTTTCCAGCTTCAGCGCTTCGTCGCGGCCAAATCTTGCCGCAGCTTCAATGGTTTTGACCGCCGTGATCGGTGCCGGATAGTGCTTCCCGGCTGTTTGCATCACCATGCCTTTGGCAATAGTAAAGCTCATGGCAGCTTCAATTTTGCTGAGCTTCAGTGGCTCCAGCTTCGGCTGACGTTTTGCTTTCCAGTCCAGATCGCCGTTAATGGCCTGTCGCAGAATGGCAATGGCACCTTCACGCAGTTTTTCCGGCTTCACAATGCCATCCACCAGGCCGATTTTCAGCGCTTGTTCGGCATCGACATCTTTCCCGGCCGCGATGATTTCCAGTGCGCTGTCTGCACCCAGCAGGCGTGGCATGCGTACTGAACCGCCAAAGCCTGGCATGATACCAAGTTTGGTTTCCGGCAGGCCAATACGCAGGTCCGGCGTCGCCAGGCGATAGTCTGTCGCCAGCACGCATTCGCAGCCGCCACCGAGCGCATAGCCATTCACCGCGGAGATCGTTGGGACGGGCAAATCTTCCAGGCGGTTAAACACGCTGTTGGCAAAGTGCAGCCACTGGCTCAACTGCTCTTCCGGCACGAGGAACAGGGAGAGGAATTCGGTGATATCGGCCCCGACAATAAAGGCCGCTTTCTCTGAACGCAGCAGCAGCCCTTTTAAATCTGATTGCTTTTCCAGTACGGCCAGCGCTTCGCCAAGGCTGGCGACGGTGGCGGTATCAAGCTTGTTAACTGAGCCGGGCGCATCGAATACCAGTTCCGCGATGCCATCTTCCAGCCAGTTTAGGTACAGGTTATTGCCTTTGTAGAGCATGTCAGTCTCCTGAATCCAGCGATGATCTGGTCGTACCAGATGAAGCGGAGTGTGGTTTTTATGTTAATAAATTGCAAATAAATGATTAAAAAATTGCTAGTCGGATCACGCTCGGTGGAAATCACCCAGTGGCAGACAGGTGTGCTAAGATGCGGAGACTTGAGGTCGCAATAAACAGAAGGAAAAACGATGGACTCACTGGCAGCGCTTTATAAAAATCATATTGTTACGTTACAGGAACGCACCCGTGATGTGCTGGCGCGCTTTAAGCTCGACGCGTTACTTATTCACTCTGGCGAGCTATTTAACGTCTTTCTTGATGACCATCCCTATCCGTTTAAAGTGAACCCGCAGTTTAAAGCCTGGGTGCCGGTGACGCAGGTGCCGAACTGCTGGCTGCTGGTGGATGGCGTGAACAAACCGAAGCTGTGGTTCTACCTGCCGGTGGATTACTGGCACAACGTTGAACCGCTGCCGACTTCCTTCTGGACCGAAGAGGTTGAGGTGATTGCTCTGCCGAAAGCGGACGGCATTGGCAGCCAGTTGCCTGCGGCGCGCGGCAATATCGCCTATATTGGCCCGGTTGCCGAACGTGCTTTGGGCCTCGACATCGCCGCCAGCAACATCAACCCGAAAGGGGTGATCGATTACCTGCATTACTACCGCGCCTACAAAACCGATTATGAACTGGCCTGCATGCGTGAAGCGCAGAAAACGGCGGTAATGGGCCATCGTGCTGCGCATGAAGCCTTTCAGTCCGGAATGAGCGAGTTCGACATCAATCTGGCTTATCTGACCGCGACCGGCCATCGTGATACCGATGTGCCTTACAGCAATATTGTGGCGCTGAACGAGCATGCATCGGTGCTGCATTACACCAAACTTGATCACCGCGCACCGGCTGAGATGCGCAGCTTCTTGCTGGATGCTGGCGCGGAATACAATGGTTATGCCGCCGACCTGACGCGTACCTGGGCGGCGAACAGCGACACCGATTATGCGCAGTTGGTGAAAGACGTCAATGAAGAACAACTGGCGCTGATCGCCACCATGAAAGCGGGCGTCAACTACGTTGAATACCATATTCAGTTCCATCAGCGTATCGCGAAGCTGCTGCGCCGCCATCAAATCATCACCGATATCAGTGAGGAAGCGATGGTTGAGCAGGACATCACCGGGCCGTTTATGCCGCACGGTATCGGCCATCCGTTGGGGCTGCAGGTGCATGATGTCGCGGGCTTTATGCAGGACGATAGCGGTACGCATCTGGCGGCACCGTCAAAATACCCCTACCTGCGCTGCACACGTGTGATGGAGCCGCGTATGGTGTTGACCATTGAGCCGGGCATCTACTTTATTGAATCGCTGCTCTCATCGTGGCGCGAGGGGCCGCTCAGCAAACACTTCAACTGGCATAAAATTGACGCGCTAAAACCGTTTGGCGGTATCCGCATCGAAGATAACGTGGTTATCCATGAGAACAGCATTGAAAATATGACGCGGGATCAGAAGCTGGCGTAATGGAGAGCTGGCTGATACCGGCTGCGCCGGTCACCTTTAGCGAGGAGATCAAAAAGAGCCGTTTTATCACGCTGTTGGCGCATACCGACGGCGTGGAGGCGGCGAAGGCGTTTGTCGACACTGTTCGTGCAGAGCACCCGGACGCCCGCCACCATTGTGTGGCGTGGGTTGCCGGGCCGCCGGATGATTCGCAGCAGTTGGGCTTTTCTGACGATGGCGAACCGGCGGGTACTGCAGGGAAGCCGATGCTGGCTCAGTTGATGGGCAGCGGTGTCGGCGAAATTACGGCAGTGGTAGTGCGTTATTACGGCGGTATTTTATTGGGAACCGGCGGGCTGGTGAAAGCCTACGGCGGCGGTGTCCAGCAGGCGCTTAATCAACTCGCGACAACCCGCAAAATGCCGTTAACCGAATATACTTTGTGGTGTGATTACGCACAGTTGAGCGGAGTCGAAACGTTGCTTGAGCAATTTGAGGGGAAAATTGTTGCGAGCGAGTATCAGGCTTCCGTGTATCTGCGGGTGGCGCTTCCTCACAGCAGACTGGACGCATTTTCGGCAAGGCTCGCTGATTTTAGTCGTGGCACATTGCAATTGTTAAAAACTGAAGAATAATCCCCACCTGATTTTCTGAACACCTAAGGAAGCGGCAGAGATGCATTTTCGCGCCATAACCCGAATCGTTGGACTGCTGGTCATCCTCTTTTCCGGAACGATGATCTTACCTGGACTGGTAGCCCTTATTTACCGTGATGGCGCGGGCCGTGCATTCACGCAAACCTTCTTCGTCGCACTGGTGATTGGTTCCATTCTTTGGTGGCCGAACCGCCGCGAGAAAGGGGAGTTGAAATCCCGAGAAGGTTTTTTGATCGTCGTGCTGTTCTGGACGGTGCTGGGGAGCGTGGGGGCATTGCCGTTCGTCTTTTCCGAAAGCCCGAATCTGACGGTAACGGATGCTTTTTTTGAATCCTTCTCCGGCCTGACAACGACCGGGGCAACCACGCTGGTTGGGCTGGATTCACTGCCGCACGCGATTCTTTTCTATCGTCAGATGCTGCAATGGTTCGGCGGGATGGGGATCATCGTGCTGGCGGTGGCCATCCTGCCAATTCTGGGCGTGGGTGGGATGCAGCTCTATCGCGCCGAGATGCCGGGGCCGCTGAAAGATAACAAAATGCGCCCGCGTATTGCAGAGACGGCGAAAACCCTATGGCTTATTTATGTGTTGCTTACGGTCGCATGCGCGCTGGCGCTATGGTTTGCCGGAATGCCAGCTTTTGACGCCATTGGGCATAGTTTTGCCACCATCGCGATTGGCGGTTTCTCTACGCATGATGCCAGCATTGGCTATTTCAACAGCCCCACTATCAACACCATCATTGCTATCTTCCTGCTGATTTCCGGGTGTAACTACGGTTTGCACTTCTCGTTGCTGAGCGGGCGTAGCCTGAAAGTTTACTGGCGCGATCCAGAATTCAGAATGTTTATCGGCGTACAACTGACGCTGGTGGTCATCTGCACCGTGGTGTTGTGGTTCCACAATATCTACAGCTCGGCATTGACGACGATTAACCAGGCTTTCTTCCAGGTGGTCTCGATGGCGACTACGGCCGGATTTACGACCGACAGTATCTCCCGCTGGCCGCTTTTCTTGCCGGTATTGTTGCTCTGTTCCGCTTTTATCGGCGGCTGCGCCGGTTCGACGGGCGGTGGTCTGAAGGTGATCCGCATACTGTTGCTGTTTAAGCAGGGCAACCGCGAACTGAAACGACTGGTGCATCCCAATGCGGTGTACAGCATTAAGTTGGGGAATCGTGCATTGCCGGAACGTATTCTTGAAGCGGTGTGGGGCTTCTTCTCCGCTTATGCGCTGGTCTTTATCGTCAGCATGCTGGCGATCATCGCCACGGGGGTTGATGATTTTTCAGCATTTGCCTCTGTGGTTGCGACGCTCAATAACCTTGGGCCGGGGCTGGGCGTGGTAGCGGATAATTTTGCCAGCATGAATCCGGTCGCCAAATGGGTACTCATCGCGAATATGCTGTTTGGTCGTCTGGAGGTCTTCACGCTGCTGGTACTGTTTACCCCGACCTTCTGGCGCGAATAATGGAGTGTGACGTGAAAACATTAATTCTTTTCTCGACCCGGGATGGGCAAACGCGGGAGATTGCTTCTTATCTGGCTTCAGAGCTTAACGATCTTGGCGTCTGTGCGGATGTGGTTAACCTGAACCGCACACAAGAGATTGACTGGAGTAAATATGAGCGGGTGGTCATTGGTGCGTCCATTCGCTATGGGCACTTTCATCCGGCGTTGGCCAATTTTGTGAAAAAGCACCTCTCACAATTAAACAAGCTGCCGGGGGCCTTCTTCTCCGTCAACCTGGTTGCGCGCAAACCGGAGAAAAGCTCGCCGCAAACGAACAGCTATACGCGTAAGTTTTTGCTGTCGTCGCCCTGGCAGCCGGATCGCTGCGCCGTATTTGCCGGTGCGCTGCGTTACCCGCACTATCGATGGTACGACCGACTGATGATCCAACTGATTATGAAGATGACGGGCGGCGAAACGGATAGACGTAAAGAAGTTGTCTATACCGACTGGCAGCAAGTGGCGAATTTTGCCCGTGAAATAGCTCAGTTAAACAGCAAAGCGGGCGTTTAACGGGCGCTGTGCCTGAAAAATGAGCGAACGATAATTTTTTTGAATTTTATGCTTGTCAGCCAGAATTATCTCCCTATAATGCGCCTCCACTGACACGGCACAACGGCATACACACCGGCCTGTCAGGTGAAGAAATCTGAAAATAATCAGTTGACTTCACGGCGGGAAAGCGTAATATGCACACCCCGCGCCGCAGCGAAAACACAGCGGCATTGCTCTTTAACAATTTATCAGACAATCTGTGTGGGCACTCAGGTGACTGGATTCTTGATGTCTCCGGACAAAAAATGAATACCAAGTCTCACGGGTGAACACGTAATTCATTACGAAGTTTAATTCGATGAGCATCAAACTTTAAATTGAAGAGTTTGATCATGGCTCAGATTGAACGCTGGCGGCAGGCCTAACACATGCAAGTCGAACGGTAGCACAGAGAGCTTGCTCTCGGGTGACGAGTGGCGGACGGGTGAGTAATGTCTGGGAAACTGCCTGATGGAGGGGGATAACTACTGGAAACGGTAGCTAATACCGCATAACGTCGCAAGACCAAAGAGGGGGACCTTCGGGCCTCTTGCCATCAGATGTGCCCAGATGGGATTAGCTAGTAGGCGGGGTAATGGCCCACCTAGGCGACGATCCCTAGCTGGTCTGAGAGGATGACCAGCCACACTGGAACTGAGACACGGTCCAGACTCCTACGGGAGGCAGCAGTGGGGAATATTGCACAATGGGCGCAAGCCTGATGCAGCCATGCCGCGTGTGTGAAGAAGGCCTTCGGGTTGTAAAGCACTTTCAGCGGGGAGGAAGGCGGTACGGTTAATAACCGTGCCGATTGACGTTACCCGCAGAAGAAGCACCGGCTAACTCCGTGCCAGCAGCCGCGGTAATACGGAGGGTGCAAGCGTTAATCGGAATTACTGGGCGTAAAGCGCACGCAGGCGGTCTGTCAAGTCGGATGTGAAATCCCCGGGCTCAACCTGGGAACTGCATTCGAAACTGGCAGGCTGGAGTCTCGTAGAGGGAGGTAGAATTCCAGGTGTAGCGGTGAAATGCGTAGAGATCTGGAGGAATACCGGTGGCGAAGGCGGCCTCCTGGACGAAGACTGACGCTCAGGTGCGAAAGCGTGGGGAGCAAACAGGATTAGATACCCTGGTAGTCCACGCCGTAAACGATGTCGATTTGGAGGTTGTGCCCTTGAGGCGTGGCTTCCGGAGCTAACGCGTTAAATCGACCGCCTGGGGAGTACGGCCGCAAGGTTAAAACTCAAATGAATTGACGGGGGCCCGCACAAGCGGTGGAGCATGTGGTTTAATTCGATGCAACGCGAAGAACCTTACCTGGTCTTGACATCCACAGAACCTGGCAGAGATGCCGGGGTACCTTCGGGAACTGTGAGACAGGTGCTGCATGGCTGTCGTCAGCTCGTGTTGTGAAATGTTGGGTTAAGTCCCGCAACGAGCGCAACCCTTATCCTTTGTTGCCAGCGGTTAGGCCGGGAACTCAAAGGAGACTGCCAGTGATAAACTGGAGGAAGGTGGGGATGACGTCAAGTCATCATGGCCCTTACGACCAGGGCTACACACGTGCTACAATGGCGCATACAAAGAGAAGCGACCTCGCGAGAGCAAGCGGACCTCATAAAGTGCGTCGTAGTCCGGATTGGAGTCTGCAACTCGACTCCATGAAGTCGGAATCGCTAGTAATCGTGAATCAGAATGTCACGGTGAATACGTTCCCGGGCCTTGTACACACCGCCCGTCACACCATGGGAGTGGGTTGCAAAAGAAGTAGGTAGCTTAACCTTCGGGAGGGCGCTTACCACTTTGTGATTCATGACTGGGGTGAAGTCGTAACAAGGTAACCGTAGGGGAACCTGCGGTTGGATCACCTCCTTACCTTAAAGAACCATCTCCTGAAGTGCTCACACAGATTGTCTGATGAAAAGTAAAAAGCAAGGCGTCTTGCGAAGCAGACTATGTGTCCCCTTCGTCTAGAGGCCCAGGACACCGCCCTTTCACGGCGGTAACAGGGGTTCGAATCCCCTAGGGGACGCCACTTGCTGGTTTGTGAGTGAAAGTCACCTGCCGATGTATCTCAAAACTGACTCACGAGTCATGTTTGAGATATATGCTCTTTAAAAATCTGGATCAAGCTGAAAATTGAAACACTGAACAATGCGAATTGTTCGTGAGTCTCTCAAATTTTTGCAATGCGATGATGAATCGGAAGAAACATCTTCGGGTTGTGAGGTTAAGCGACTAAGCGTACACGGTGGATGCCCTGGCAGTCAGAGGCGATGAAGGACGTGCTAATCTGCGAAAAGCGCCGGCGAGGTGATATGAACCCTTGACCCGGCGATGTCCGAATGGGGAAACCCGGTGCACTACGGTGCATCATCACAGCATGAATCCATAGTGCTGTGAAGCGAACCGGGGGAACTGAAACATCTAAGTACCCCGAGGAAAAGAAATCAACCGAGATTCCCCCAGTAGCGGCGAGCGAACGGGGAGGAGCCCAGAGCCTGAATCAGCTTGTGTGTTAGTGGAAGCGTCTGGAAAGTCGCGCGATACAGGGTGACAGCCCCGTACACGAAAACGCACAGGCTGTGAGCTCGATGAGTAGGGCGGGACACGTGGTATCCTGTCTGAATATGGGGGGACCATCCTCCAAGGCTAAATACTCCTGACTGACCGATAGTGAACCAGTACCGTGAGGGAAAGGCGAAAAGAACCCCGGCGAGGGGAGTGAAAAAGAACCTGAAACCGTGTACGTACAAGCAGTGGGAGCATCCTTCGGGGTGTGACTGCGTACCTTTTGTATAATGGGTCAGCGACTTATATTCTGTAGCAAGGTTAACCGTATAGGGGAGCCGAAGGGAAACCGAGTCTTAACTGGGCGTTAAGTTGCAGGGTATAGACCCGAAACCCGGTGATCTAGCCATGGGCAGGTTGAAGGTTGGGTAACACTAACTGGAGGACCGAACCGACTAATGTTGAAAAATTAGCGGATGACCTGTGGCTGGGGGTGAAAGGCCAATCAAACCGGGAGATAGCTGGTTCTCCCCGAAAGCTATTTAGGTAGCGCCTCGTGAATTCATCTCCGGGGGTAGAGCACTGTTTCGGCTAGGGGGCCATCCCGGCTTACCAACCCGATGCAAACTACGAATACCGGAGAATGTTATCACGGGAGACACACGGCGGGTGCTAACGTCCGTCGTGAAGAGGGAAACAACCCAGACCGCCAGCTAAGGTCCCAAAGTCATGGTTAAGTGGGAAACGATGTGGGAAGGCCCAGACAGCCAGGATGTTGGCTTAGAAGCAGCCATCATTTAAAGAAAGCGTAATAGCTCACTGGTCGAGTCGGCCTGCGCGGAAGATGTAACGGGGCTAAACCATGCACCGAAGCTGCGGCAGCGACGCTTATGCGTTGTTGGGTAGGGGAGCGTTCTGTAAGCCGTTGAAGGTGGCCTGTGAGGGTTGCTGGAGGTATCAGAAGTGCGAATGCTGACATAAGTAACGATAAAGCGGGTGAAAAGCCCGCTCGCCGGAAGACCAAGGGTTCCTGTCCAACGTTAATCGGGGCAGGGTGAGTCGACCCCTAAGGCGAGGCCGAAAGGCGTAGTCGATGGGAAACAGGTTAATATTCCTGTACTTGGTGTTACTGCGAAGGGGGGACGGAGAAGGCTATGTTGGCCGGGCGACGGTTGTCCCGGTTTAAGCGTGAAGGTGTGTGCTCCAGGCAAATCCGGAGTGCTTTAACACTGAGGCGTGATGACGAGGCACCACGGTGCTGAAGCAACAAATGCCCTGCTTCCAGGAAAAGCCTCTAAGCTCCAGGTAACACGAAATCGTACCCCAAACCGACACAGGTGGTCAGGTAGAGAATACCAAGGCGCTTGAGAGAACTCGGGTGAAGGAACTAGGCAAAATGGTGCCGTAACTTCGGGAGAAGGCACGCTGATGCGTAGGTGAAGCGACCTGCTCGTGGAGCTGAAATCAGTCGAAGATACCAGCTGGCTGCAACTGTTTATTAAAAACACAGCACTGTGCAAACACGAAAGTGGACGTATACGGTGTGACGCCTGCCCGGTGCCGGAAGGTTAATTGATGGGGTTATCCGTAAGGAGAAGCTCTTGATCGAAGCCCCGGTAAACGGCGGCCGTAACTATAACGGTCCTAAGGTAGCGAAATTCCTTGTCGGGTAAGTTCCGACCTGCACGAATGGCGTAATGATGGCCAGGCTGTCTCCACCCGAGACTCAGTGAAATTGAACTCGCTGTGAAGATGCAGTGTACCCGCGGCAAGACGGAAAGACCCCGTGAACCTTTACTATAGCTTGACACTGAACATTGAGCCTTGATGTGTAGGATAGGTGGGAGGCTTTGAAGCGTGGACGCCAGTCTGCGTGGAGCCAACCTTGAAATACCACCCTTTAATGTTTGATGTTCTAACGTGGACCCGTAAACCGGGTTGCGGACAGTGTCTGGTGGGTAGTTTGACTGGGGCGGTCTCCTCCTAAAGCGTAACGGAGGAGCACGAAGGTCAGCTAATCCTGGTCGGACATCAGGAGGTTAGTGCAATGGCATAAGCTGGCTTGACTGCGAGCGTGACGGCGCGAGCAGGTGCGAAAGCAGGTCATAGTGATCCGGTGGTTCTGAATGGAAGGGCCATCGCTCAACGGATAAAAGGTACTCCGGGGATAACAGGCTGATACCGCCCAAGAGTTCATATCGACGGCGGTGTTTGGCACCTCGATGTCGGCTCATCACATCCTGGGGCTGAAGTAGGTCCCAAGGGTATGGCTGTTCGCCATTTAAAGTGGTACGCGAGCTGGGTTTAGAACGTCGTGAGACAGTTCGGTCCCTATCTGCCGTGGGCGCTGGAGAACTGAGGGGGGCTGCTCCTAGTACGAGAGGACCGGAGTGGACGCATCACTGGTGTTCGGGTTGTCATGCCAATGGCACTGCCCGGTAGCTAAATGCGGAAGAGATAAGTGCTGAAAGCATCTAAGCACGAAACTTGCCCCGAGATGAGTTCTCCCTGACCCTTAAAGGGTCCTGAAGGAACGTTGAAGACGACGACGTTGATAGGCCGGGTGTGTAAGCGCAGCGATGCGTTGAGCTAACCGGTACTAATGAACCGTGAGGCTTAACCTTACAACGCCGAAGATGTTTTGGCGTGAGAGAGAATTTTTTCAGCGAGATACAGATTAAACCGGTGTGCCGCTGAGGCATGGCGGTGAACAGAATTTGCCTGGCGGCACTAGCGCGGTGGTCCCACCTGACCCCATGCCGAACTCAGAAGTGAAACGCCGTAGCGCCGATGGTAGTGTGGGGTCTCCCCATGCGAGAGTAGGGAACTGCCAGGCATCAAACCAGTGAAGAGGCCATCCGGAAGGATGGCCTTTTTGCGTCCGGGCGGAAGAGACAGGAAGCCCCGTGCCCCGGCACGGGGCTTTTTTGCTTTATGCTCGCCTTAAACACCACAAGCGCTCGTCACCTGGATACGGTAAACTTAGCCGTGTTTTTGCATCAGGATATCGCTAATGAATCACTCCCTTAAGCCATGGAATACCTTTGGTATTGATCGGAATGCCCACCATATTGTCTGCGCTGAAACGTCGCAGCAATTGCTCAATGCATGGCAGGCTGCGGTACAGAGCCAGCAGGCCGTGCTGATTCTGGGTGAAGGCAGTAACGTGCTGTTTCTGGAAGATTTTTCCGGAACGGTCATTATCAACCGTATTATGGGTATTGAGGTGCGTGAAGAAGCCGATGCATGGTATCTACACGTCGGCGCGGGCGAAAATTGGCATCACCTGGTGCAACTGACTCTGGAACGCGGAATACCGGGTCTTGAGAATCTGGCACTTATCCCGGGTTGCACGGGGAGTTCACCGATTCAGAATATCGGTGCATATGGAATCGAGTTACAGCGCGTCTGCAACTATGTCGATTGTGTAGAACTCAGCAGTGGTGAATCTAAGCGTTTGTCCGCAGAGGCCTGCCGTTTCGGCTATCGCGACAGCATCTTTAAACATGAGTACCAGAATCGTTATGCCATTACGGCGGTCGGTTTGCGTCTGGCAAAAAACTGGCGGCCGGTACTGACCTACGGTGATCTGACCCGGCTTGATCCCGCGACGGTCACACCGAAAGATGTTTTTGACGCTGTATGTCGTATGCGTACCAGCAAATTACCGGACCCAAAAGTTAATGGGAATGCTGGTAGTTTCTTTAAAAACCCGGTGATCTCAGCAGAACAGGCGGCCATCTTACTCTCTGCCTTTCCTGACGCTCCGCATTATCCGCAAGCTGACGGTTCCGTAAAGCTGGCGGCTGGCTGGCTGATCGATCAATGTCAGCTAAAAGGCGTCGCTATTGGCGGTGCAGCGATCCATCATTTACAAGCACTGGTGCTGATAAATACCGGGCCGGCTACAAGCGATGATGTGGTGCAGCTCGCTCACCTTGTGCGCCAGCGCGTAGGCGAGAAGTTTAATGTCTGGCTTGAGCCGGAAGTGCGTTTTATCGGCCGCGCCGGTGAGGTGAATGCCGTGGAGACGATTGCATGAAGGATAATACCGTTCCGTTAACGCTGATTTCTATTCTGGCAGATGGCGAATTCCATTCGGGTGAACAGTTGGGCGAACGCCTGGGAATGAGCCGCGCAGCAATCAATAAACATGTCCAGACCCTTCGTGACTGGGGAATCGAAGTCTTTACCGTTCCGGGTAAGGGTTACAGTTTACCGGAGCCTATCCAGCTTCTGGACGAAGCGTTGATCCGTTCACGTATTACTCAGGGGAATATTGCCGTTTTACCGGTGATTGATTCGACAAATCAGTATTTGCTGGATCGCCTTAATGAGCTGCATTCGGGTGATGCCTGCGTGGCAGAATATCAACAGGCAGGCCGTGGCCGCCGTGGCCGTAAATGGATCTCTCCGTTCGGTTCAAATCTCTATATCTCCATGTACTGGCGTCTGGATCAAGGGCCAGCAGCGGCAATCGGGTTAAGTCTGGTGATCGGTATTGTAATGGCGGAAGTTTTACGCGATTTAGGTGCCGATCAGGTGCGGGTTAAATGGCCGAATGATCTCTATCTTCAGGATCGTAAACTGGCGGGCATCCTCGTCGAATTAACCGGTAAAACTGGCGATGCGGCGCAGATCGTGGTTGGTGCTGGAGTTAATCTGATGATGCGCAAAGCCCAGGCTGAAGATATTAGCCAGAGCTGGATTAACCTGCAGGAAGCCGGTGTTCGCATCGATCGCAACATGCTTGCCATACGTCTGGTTACTGAATTACGTACCGCCCTGAAATGCTTTGAACAAGAGGGGCTTGCTCCGTTCCTTTCCCGCTGGGAAAAACTGGATAATTTTATTAATCGTCCGGTAAAACTGATTATCGGTGAGAGAGAAATTATAGGTATTTCCCGGGGTATTGATGCGCAGGGAGCACTACTGCTTGAACAGGATGGGGTTATAAAACCCTGGGTCGGCGGAGAAATTTCACTGCGCAGTGCAGAATAAACAAGGGGAGCGAGACGCTCCCTTTATTTATTTACGCAAACGAACTTGCTCAACCGCATGGTTTGCGCTTTTAGTCATAATCAGGCTGGCCCGCTCACGGGTTGGTAAAATATTTTCTTTAAGATTTAAGCCGTTAATTTCTTTCCACAGCGACAAGGCGATCTCAATCGCTTCCTGTTCGGATAATTTCGCATAATTGTGGAAATAGGAGTCAGGATTGGTAAATGCGCCTTCGCGGAACTTCAGGAAGCGGTTGATATACCAGGTTTGTAATAGATCTTCCGGCGCATCAACATAAATAGAAAAGTCGACAAAATCGGAGACAAATACATGATGCGGGTCATGAGGATAATCCATGCCGCTCTGTAATACATTCAACCCTTCGAGAATTAAAATATCAGGCTGCGCAACCGTTTTATCCCCATCCGGGATCACGTCGTATATAAGGTGCGAATAAACTGGCGCTGTGACATTCGGCACCCCGGATTTAATATCCGAAACAAACTGCACCAGGCGATGCATATCATAAGATTGCGGGAAGCCTTTTTTCTTCATTAGCCCACGATCTTTCAGTACCTGATTGGGATGCAGAAAACCATCAGTCGTAATGAGTTCAACACGACGATGTTCTGGCCAGCGGCTCAATAATGCCTGTAGCACACGGGCGGTAGTACTTTTTCCTACCGCTACGCTGCCCGCAATGCTAATGATGTACGGAATGCGTTGCCCATTCGTCCCAAGGAATTGCTCAAGTACGGCCTGGCGGCGCAGGTTCGAACTGATATAGAAATTGAGTAAACGGGAAAGGGGGAGATAAATCTCTGCAACTTCTTCCAAAGAAAGGTCTTCATTAATGCCTTTTAATCGTGCGATTTCGCCCTCAGTAAGCGTCATCGGAACTGAATCACGAAGAGCAGCCCACTGGCTGCGATTAAACTGTAAGTAAGGCGTCATTAACGTTTGCTCTTTTTTACTCATAAGCTTTATCTGCCTGCTATTACCCCTCGTCACGTAGGCTTCCGGTACGTTGTGAGAGAGAGAGTCTCTTAAGGTAATGCTATGGCTCGACGTTATTGAAATAAGTGGGATCAATGGGCAGGAGGTTAACACCAGATGACAGGGAATAATATGAAAAATCGCGTCTGCGTGATGCTTTCCAGGGAAAGCATCACGCTCTGCACATCAGCTGGCAATAGAACGAACAAACTGATTAACCGCAAATAAACGTTTGAAGTAAATGGCCGCTGGTTGGTAATAACCATCCGCTGAACAGAGATAATCGGGAATTTCCCCAAGGCAGCGATATCCTTGCGAACGATAAAACGCTTCTGCAGCAGAACCTGACGGTGTTTCCAGCCACAGTAGACCGCGCTGACGCATACAGGCTGTTTTCTCCAGCTCCGCCAGGAGCTTCTTCCCAATACCGGTGCGCCGCACGCGGCGGTGTACCAACAACAATTTTATGTTGGCTCTGTTCAGTGCTTCAGGTTGCGTAGGGAGTTGCAGGCTGACGCTGCCGGCAACGCCCTGTTCATCGCGTGCAATCCAGATCAGGCGTTCACCTGTTTCCAGCTCGTTGCGTAATCGTGAGAAGGCGTTTTCTGCTTCCTGCTGGCTAATCGCGCGTTGATACCCGATAGAGGCACCACTATGAAGTGCATCAAGCAGCAGTTCGGCGAGTTCCGGACAGTAGACCGGCAAAGTAGCTGCGTTTAACAAGACAATTTTCATCGTGAAACCTCCATTGGGTTGGTGGCTAAAGCAATGCAATTAGTGATCCAACTCACAATCTGGGTCTGTCTTCAGAGATATTCACTGCGATGACGGTTTTTTGCACCATGTTAACGCAGTCGCACCGAAGAGATGCCCGATGTTGTCGCGGTTAAAGGAGGCTTAGCGGCGCAAAGTCGTGGAATATGGTGCTGTTTTTTTATACTTCCTTGCATGAAATTACAGCGTTTATATGGGGTGTCGTGCAAAATGTGAGCGATAGAACGTTTTGTGCAATTTTTTTGTTGCATCAACTCCTCTGTCTCCCTAGAATGCGCGCTACTTGATGCCGACTTAGCTCAGTAGGTAGAGCAACTGACTTGTAATCAGTAGGTCACCAGTTCGATTCCGGTAGTCGGCACCATCAAGTCCGGTGGGGTTCCCGAGCGGCCAAAGGGAGCAGACTGTAAATCTGCCGTCACAGACTTCGAAGGTTCGAATCCTTCCCCCACCACCATTTTCAGTTACGCTAAAACGTAACCAGAGTTGGTGTCAGTAGTGAATCAGCTCTTAGGGAGAGAAAATCTTCTCCCGACAATACAGAAGCACTGGGTAGCCGAGTTTCAGGATGCGGGCATCGTATAATGGCTATTACCTCAGCCTTCCAAGCTGATGATGCGGGTTCGATTCCCGCTGCCCGCTCCACGATGTGCTGATATGGCTCAGTTGGTAGAGCGCACCCTTGGTAAGGGTGAGGTCCCCAGTTCGACTCTGGGTATCAGCACCACTTCATTTCTCCTCCCTGGTTTTTCTTCTGTTATTTAGCATTCAACAAGTCGGGCATGTTGCCTGGTTGATGTGGTGATATCACCGATTTATCCGTGTCTTAGAGGGACAATCGATGTCTAAAGAAAAGTTTGAACGTACAAAACCGCACGTTAACGTCGGTACTATCGGCCACGTTGACCATGGTAAAACTACCCTGACTGCTGCAATCACTACCGTTCTGGCAAAAACCTACGGTGGTTCTGCCCGCGCATTCGATCAGATCGATAACGCGCCGGAAGAAAAAGCTCGTGGTATCACCATCAACACTTCTCACGTTGAATATGACACCCCGACCCGCCACTACGCGCACGTAGACTGCCCGGGGCACGCCGACTATGTTAAAAACATGATCACCGGTGCTGCGCAGATGGACGGCGCGATCCTGGTTGTTGCTGCGACTGACGGTCCGATGCCGCAGACCCGTGAGCACATCCTGCTGGGTCGTCAGGTAGGCGTTCCGTACATCATCGTGTTCCTGAACAAATGTGACATGGTTGATGACGAAGAGCTGCTGGAACTGGTAGAGATGGAAGTTCGTGAACTGCTGTCTCAGTACGATTTCCCGGGCGACGACACGCCGATCGTTCGTGGTTCTGCTCTGAAAGCGCTGGAAGGCGAAGCAGAGTGGGAAGCGAAAATCATCGAACTGGCAGGCTTCCTGGATTCCTACATTCCGGAACCAGAGCGTGCGATTGACAAGCCGTTCCTGCTGCCGATCGAAGACGTATTCTCCATCTCCGGTCGTGGTACCGTTGTTACCGGTCGTGTAGAACGCGGTATCATCAAAGTGGGTGAAGAAGTTGAAATCGTTGGTATCAAAGACACCGCGAAATCGACCTGTACTGGCGTTGAAATGTTCCGCAAACTGCTGGACGAAGGCCGTGCGGGCGAGAACGTGGGTGTTCTGCTGCGTGGTATCAAACGTGAAGAAATCGAACGTGGTCAGGTACTGGCTAAGCCGGGTTCAATCAAGCCGCACACCAAATTCGAATCAGAAGTTTATATCCTGTCCAAAGATGAAGGCGGCCGTCACACTCCGTTCTTCAAAGGCTACCGTCCGCAGTTCTACTTCCGTACAACTGACGTGACTGGCACCATCGAACTGCCGGAAGGCGTAGAGATGGTAATGCCGGGCGACAACATCAAAATGGTTGTTACCCTGATTCACCCGATTGCGATGGACGATGGTCTGCGTTTCGCAATCCGTGAAGGCGGCCGTACCGTTGGCGCGGGCGTTGTGGCAAAAGTTCTCAGCTAATCGCTGATAACATTTGACGCAATGCGCAATAAGAGGGCATCATTTGATGCCCTTTTTGTACGCTTTCGAACCAGAACCTGGCTCATCAGTGATTTTTTTTGTCATAATCATTGCTGAGACAGGCTCTGTTGAGGGCGTTAGTCCGAATCTCGCCAGAGCATTTCGGTTTGGTTGCCTCGCTTATGCGGGGCAAAAATGTTTGTCTGAATTCTTGTGACAGGTTGGTTTATGAGTGCGAATACCGAAGCTCAAGGGAGCGGGCGCGGCCTGGAAGCGATGAAGTGGGTTGTTGTTGCTGTACTGCTGCTCGTGGCTATCGTTGGCAACTATCTTTATCGTGACATGATGCTGCCACTCCGCGCGCTGGCAGTTGTTATTCTGATTGCTGCAGCAGGTGGTGTCGCGCTGTTGACGACGAAGGGTAAAGCGACCGTTGCATTTGCCCGTGAAGCGAGAACCGAAGTACGTAAAGTGATTTGGCCTACTCGTCAGGAAACGTTGCACACCACATTGATCGTGGCTGCGGTAACCGCAGTCATGTCACTGATCCTGTGGGGACTGGATGGTATTCTGGTTCGCCTGGTTTCCTTTATCACTGGCCTGAGGTTCTGAGATGTCTGAAGCTCCTAAAAAGCGCTGGTACGTCGTTCAGGCGTTTTCCGGTTTTGAAGGCCGCGTAGCAACATCGCTGCGTGAGCATATCAAATTACACAACATGGAAGAGTTGTTTGGCGAAGTTATGGTTCCAACCGAAGAAGTGGTTGAAATCCGTGGCGGCCAACGTCGCAAAAGCGAACGTAAATTCTTCCCCGGCTACGTGCTTGTCCAGATGGTAATGAATGATGCCAGTTGGCACCTGGTACGCAGCGTTCCGCGCGTTATGGGCTTCATCGGTGGTACGTCCGATCGTCCCGCGCCGATTAGCGATAAAGAAGTCGATGCGATTATGAACCGCCTCCAGCAGGTCGGTGATAAGCCGCGTCCGAAAACGCTGTTTGAGCCAGGCGAAATGGTTCGCGTTAGCGACGGTCCGTTCGCTGACTTTAACGGCGTGGTTGAAGAAGTGGACTACGAGAAGTCCCGTCTGAAGGTTTCCGTTTCTATCTTTGGTCGTGCGACTCCGGTAGAACTGGATTTCAGCCAGGTAGAAAAAGCTTAATTCTTCGGCGATCAAACGTTGCACAAGGCGCGAAATTGACATACAATTTCGCGCCTTTTGTTTTTACGGGCGATATGCACGTAAAACATCTTTAACATGGGGAGCCTTTAGGGGCGCTATACCCAAACGAGGAAATTTCAATGGCTAAGAAAGTCCAGGCCTACGTCAAGCTGCAGGTTGCAGCTGGCATGGCAAACCCGAGCCCGCCAGTCGGTCCGGCTCTGGGTCAGCAAGGTGTTAACATCATGGAATTCTGTAAAGCGTTCAACGCCAAAACAGAATCCCTGGAAAAAGGTCTGCCAATTCCGGTAGTTATTACCGTTTACGCTGACCGTTCCTTCACTTTCGTTACCAAAACGCCTCCGGCAGCAGTTCTGCTGAAGAAAGCAGCTGGTATCAAGTCTGGTTCCGGCAAGCCGAACAAAGACAAAGTGGGCAAAATCTCCCGCGCTCAGCTGCAGGAAATCGCTCAGACTAAAGCCGCGGACATGACCGGTGCTGACATTGAAGCGATGACTCGCTCAATCGAAGGTACTGCACGTTCCATGGGCCTGGTAGTGGAGGATTAAGAAATGGCTAAACTGACCAAGCGCATGCGCGTGATCCGTGACAAGGTTGATGCGACTAAACAGTACGACATCAACGAAGCCATTGCTCTGCTGAAAGAGCTGGCCACTGCTAAATTCGTAGAAAGCGTAGACGTTGCCGTTAACCTCGGCATCGACGCGCGTAAATCTGACCAGAACGTACGTGGTGCGACTGTACTGCCGCACGGTACTGGCCGTTCAGTTCGCGTTGCCGTATTTACCCAGGGCCCGAACGCTGAAGCTGCTAAAACGGCTGGCGCAGAGCTGGTAGGTATGGAAGATCTGGCTGACCAGATCAAAAAAGGCGAAATGAACTTTGACGTTGTTATTGCTTCCCCGGATGCAATGCGCGTTGTTGGTCAACTGGGCCAGGTTCTGGGTCCGCGTGGCCTGATGCCGAACCCGAAAGTTGGTACTGTAACTCCGAACGTTGCTGAAGCAGTTAAAAACGCTAAAGCCGGTCAGATTCGTTACCGTAACGACAAAAACGGCATCATCCACACCACCATCGGTAAAGTGAACTTTGACGCTGACAAACTGAAAGAAAACCTGGAAGCTCTGCTGGTTGCGCTGAAAAAAGCCAAACCGACTCAGGCGAAAGGCGTGTACATCAAGAAAGTTAGCATCTCCACCACCATGGGTGCTGGTGTTGCGGTAGACCAGGCTGGTCTGAGCGCAGTAGCGAACTAAGATTCGCCTTTACGTGGGTGGTGAATTTGTCTACAATCTTACCCCCACGATTTGCTAGCGTAAGTTAGCAAGAAAAGATTTGTTCGTTGGAGCCTGGCCTATCCAGGCCTCCGTCGAAGACCGCAGGTGTTTCGTAAGAAGCTTAATTCCCTGCGTAGACGGTGACAGAACCTAAAGATTATTTTTAAAGTACTCTTTGGCTTGTTTCTGCTCACCGTATTAAGACGCTCTTTTCTTTGAAAAGAGTGAAGTGAGTTCCAGGGCATGAGCCCTGGCAAACATCCAGGAGCAAAGCTAATGGCTTTAAATCTTCAAGACAAACAAGCGATTGTTGCTGAAGTCAGCGAAGTAGCCAAAGGCGCGCTGTCTGCGGTTGTTGCGGATTCCCGTGGCGTGACCGTAGATAAAATGACCGAACTGCGTAAAGCAGGTCGCGAAGCTGGCGTTTACATGCGTGTTGTTCGTAACACCCTGCTGCGCCGTGCTGTTGAAGGTACTTCTTTTGAGTGCCTGAAAGACGCGTTTGTTGGTCCGACCCTGATTGCATACTCTATGGAACACCCGGGCGCTGCTGCTCGTCTGTTCAAAGAGTTCGCGAAAGCGAATGCAAAATTTGAGGTCAAAGCCGCTGCCTTTGAAGGTGAGTTGATCCCGGCGTCCCAGATCGATCGCCTGGCAACCCTGCCGACCTACGAAGAAGCAATTGCACGCCTGATGGCAACCATGAAAGAAGCCTCTGCTGGCAAACTGGTTCGTACTCTGGCTGCTGTACGCGATGCGAAAGAAGCTGCTTAATCGCAGTTTTCTTTATAAAGCATTTGCTTACGTATAAACTTATTCTGATATTCAGGAACAATTTAAATGTCTATCACTAAAGATCAAATCATTGAAGCAGTTGCCGCTATGTCCGTAATGGACGTTGTAGAACTGATTTCTGCAATGGAAGAAAAATTCGGTGTTTCTGCTGCTGCTGCTGTAGCTGTTGCTGCTGGCCCGGCTGCTGAAGCTGCTGAAGAGAAAACTGAATTCGACGTTATTCTGAAAGCCGCTGGCGCTAACAAAGTTGCTGTTATCAAAGCAGTACGTGGCGCAACTGGCCTGGGTCTGAAAGAAGCTAAAGACCTGGTAGAATCTGCTCCGGCCGCTCTGAAAGAAGGCGTGAGCAAAGATGACGCTGAAGCTCTGAAAAAATCTCTGGAAGAAGCTGGCGCTGAAGTTGAAGTTAAATAAGCCAACCCTTCCGGTTGCAGCCTGAGTAATCAGGCTGATGGCTGGTGACTTTTTGGTCACCAGCCTTTTTGCGCTGTAGAAGGTGCCGGTAGCGTTTCACACTGTTTGACTACCAGTAGCCTTTACAATGCTTGTTTCTATCGACGACTTAATATACTGCGACAGGAGCTCGCTTCTGTGTAAATCGCAATGAAATGATTTAAGCGTGATAGCAACAAGCATTGCGGAAAGTGCTCCACTTTCCGGTCAAAAAAATAGTGTTGCATAAACTGTCCTTTCGACGGGCAGAGTGGGTCGACTTGTCAGCGAGCTGAGGAACCCTATGGTTTACTCCTATACCGAGAAAAAACGTATTCGTAAGGATTTTGGTAAACGTCCACAAGTTCTGGATGTTCCATATCTCCTTTCTATCCAGCTTGACTCGTTCCAGAAGTTTATCGAGCAAGATCCTGAAGGGCAGTACGGTCTGGAAGCGGCATTCCGCTCCGTGTTCCCGATTAAGAGCTACAGCGGCAATTCGGAACTGCAATACGTCAGCTACCGTCTTGGCGAACCTGTTTTTGACGTTAAAGAGTGTCAGATCCGTGGCGTAACTTACTCCGCTCCGTTGCGCGTAAAACTGCGTCTGGTGATCTACGAGCGCGAAGCGCCGGAAGGCACTGTTAAAGATATTAAAGAACAAGAAGTCTACATGGGCGAAATTCCGCTCATGACCGACAACGGTACCTTTGTTATCAACGGTACTGAGCGTGTTATCGTTTCTCAGCTCCACCGTAGCCCAGGTGTCTTCTTTGACAGCGATAAGGGTAAAACCCACTCACCTGGTAAGGTGCTTTATAACGCACGTATTATTCCTTACCGTGGGTCCTGGCTGGACTTTGAATTCGATCCGAAAGATAACCTGTTCGTTCGTATCGACCGTCGTCGTAAGCTGCCGGCTACCATTATCCTGCGCGCGTTGAACTACACCACTGAGCAGATCCTTGACCTGTTCTTTGAAAAAGTGGTCTTTGAGATTCGCGACAACAAACTGCAAATGGAACTGGTGCCGGAACGTCTGCGCGGCGAAACTGCGTCCTTCGACATCGAAGCGAACGGCAAAATGTATGTTGAGAAAGGCCGCCGTATTACCGCGCGCCATATCCGTCAGCTGGAAAAAGACGAGATTCAACATATCGAAGTTCCGGTTGAGTACATCGCGGGTAAAGTGGCGTCTAAAGACTACATCGACGAATCCACTGGCGAACTGATCTGCCCGGCGAACATGGAACTGTCGCTCGATCTGCTGGCCAAGCTGAGCCAGGCGGGCCACAAACGTATCGAAACGCTGTTTACCAACGATCTGGACCACGGTCCGTACATCTCTGAGACTGTACGCGTCGACCCGACCAACGATCGACTGAGCGCGCTGGTAGAGATCTACCGTATGATGCGTCCGGGTGAACCGCCGACTCGTGAAGCGGCTGAAAGCCTGTTCGAGAACCTGTTCTTCTCTGAAGACCGCTACGATCTGTCTGCGGTTGGTCGTATGAAGTTCAACCGTTCTCTGCTGCGCGACACCATCGAAGGTTCCGGTATCCTGAGCAAAGAAGACATCATCGAAGTGATGAAAAAGCTCATCGGTATCCGTAACGGTATTGGTGAAGTGGATGATATCGACCACCTCGGCAACCGTCGTATCCGTTCCGTTGGTGAAATGGCGGAAAACCAGTTCCGTGTTGGCCTGGTGCGTGTAGAGCGTGCGGTGAAAGAGCGTCTGTCTCTGGGCGATCTGGATACCCTGATGCCGCAGGATATGATCAACGCCAAGCCGATCTCCGCAGCCGTGAAAGAGTTCTTCGGTTCCAGCCAACTGTCTCAGTTTATGGACCAGAACAACCCGCTGTCCGAGATTACGCATAAACGTCGTATCTCTGCACTCGGCCCAGGCGGTCTGACCCGTGAGCGTGCAGGCTTCGAAGTTCGAGACGTTCACCCGACCCACTACGGTCGCGTATGTCCGATCGAAACGCCTGAAGGTCCGAACATCGGTCTGATCAACTCCCTGTCCGTGTATGCACAGACTAACGAATACGGCTTCCTCGAAACGCCGTACCGTAAAGTGACTGACGGCGTGGTAACTGACGAGATCCATTACCTTTCTGCAATTGAAGAAGGTAACTATGTTATCGCTCAGGCGAACACCAACCTGACGGAAGAAGGTCGTTTTGTAGACGATCTGGTGACCTGCCGCAGCAAAGGCGAATCCAGCCTCTTCAGCGCAGACCAGGTTGACTACATGGACGTTTCTACCCAGCAGGTGGTTTCCGTCGGTGCGTCCCTGATCCCGTTCCTGGAACACGATGACGCCAACCGTGCATTGATGGGTGCGAACATGCAACGTCAGGCGGTTCCGACTCTGCGCGCTGATAAGCCGCTGGTTGGTACCGGTATGGAACGTGCTGTTGCCGTTGACTCCGGTGTAACCGCAGTTGCGAAACGTGGCGGTACCGTTCAGTACGTGGATGCTTCCCGTATCGTTATCAAAGTTAACGAAGACGAGATGTACCCGGGTGAAGCAGGTATCGACATCTATAACCTGACCAAATACACCCGTTCTAACCAGAACACCTGCATCAACCAGATGCCGTGTGTTTATCTGGGTGAGCCAATTGAGCGCGGCGACGTGCTGGCAGACGGCCCGTCCACCGACCTCGGTGAACTGGCACTCGGCCAGAACATGCGCGTAGCGTTCATGCCGTGGAACGGTTACAACTTCGAAGACTCCATCCTCGTCTCCGAACGTGTTGTTCAGGAAGATCGTTTTACAACGATCCACATTCAGGAACTGGCGTGTGTGTCCCGTGACACCAAGCTGGGGCCGGAAGAGATCACCGCTGACATTCCGAACGTGGGTGAAGCTGCGCTCTCCAAACTGGATGAATCCGGTATCGTTTACATCGGTGCGGAAGTGACCGGCGGCGACATTCTGGTTGGTAAAGTAACGCCGAAAGGCGAAACTCAGCTGACGCCAGAAGAGAAACTGCTGCGCGCGATCTTCGGTGAGAAAGCGTCTGACGTTAAAGACTCTTCTCTGCGTGTGCCGAACGGTGTCTCCGGTACTGTTATCGACGTTCAGGTCTTTACCCGCGATGGCGTGGAAAAAGACAAACGTGCGCTGGAAATCGAAGAGATGCAGTTGAAGCAGGCGAAGAAAGATCTGTCTGAAGAACTGCAAATCCTCGAAGCTGGCCTGTTCAGCCGTATCCATACCGTGCTGGTTTCCGGCGGCGTTGAAGCTGAGAAGCTCGACAAACTGCCGCGCGACCGCTGGCTGGAACTCGGCCTGACCGACGAAGCGAAACAAAATCAGCTGGAGCAACTGGCTGAGCAGTACGACGAACTGAAACACGAGTTCGAGAAAAAACTTGAAGCGAAACGCCGCAAAATCACTCAGGGCGACGATCTGGCACCGGGCGTGCTGAAGATTGTTAAGGTTTATCTGGCTGTTAAACGTCAGATCCAGCCTGGTGATAAGATGGCAGGTCGTCACGGTAACAAAGGTGTTATTTCTAAGATCAACCCGATCGAAGATATGCCTTACGATGAAAACGGCACGCCGGTAGACATCGTACTGAACCCGCTGGGCGTACCGTCTCGTATGAACATCGGTCAGATCCTCGAGACCCACCTGGGGATGGCTGCTAAAGGTATCGGCGACAAGATCAACGCCATGCTGAAACAGCAGCAGGAAGTCGCGAAACTGCGCGAATTCATCCAGCGTGCATACGATCTGGGCGCTGACGTTCGTCAGAAAGTTGACCTGAATACCTTCAGTGATGAAGAAGTTCTGCGTCTGGCTGAAAACCTGCGCAAAGGCATGCCGATCGCAACGCCGGTATTCGACGGTGCGAAAGAGTCCGAAATTAAGGAACTGTTACAGCTGGGTGGCCTGCCGACTTCCGGTCAGATCACTCTGTTCGATGGTCGTACCGGTGAGCAATTCGAGCGCCAGGTTACCGTCGGCTACATGTACATGCTGAAACTGAACCACCTGGTTGATGACAAGATGCATGCGCGTTCCACCGGTTCTTACAGCCTGGTTACTCAGCAGCCGCTGGGTGGTAAGGCACAGTTCGGTGGTCAGCGCTTCGGTGAGATGGAAGTATGGGCACTGGAAGCTTATGGTGCCGCTTACACCCTGCAAGAAATGCTTACCGTTAAGTCTGATGACGTGAACGGTCGTACCAAGATGTATAAAAACATCGTGGACGGCAACCATCAGATGGAACCAGGTATGCCGGAATCCTTCAACGTACTGTTGAAAGAGATCCGTTCTCTGGGTATCAACATCGAACTGGAAGACGAGTAATTCTCGCTCAAACAGGTCACCGCTGTCGGGGTAATACCCGGCAGCGGAATGTGCTAACTCCGACGGGAGCCAATCCGTGAAAGACTTATTAAAGTTTCTGAAAGCGCAAACTAAAACCGAAGAGTTTGATGCGATCAAAATTGCTCTGGCTTCGCCAGACATGATCCGTTCCTGGTCTTTCGGTGAAGTGAAAAAGCCGGAAACCATTAACTACCGTACGTTCAAGCCTGAGCGTGACGGTCTTTTCTGCGCCCGTATCTTTGGGCCGGTAAAAGACTACGAGTGCCTGTGCGGTAAGTACAAGCGCCTGAAACACCGTGGTGTGATCTGTGAGAAGTGCGGCGTTGAAGTGACCCAGACTAAAGTACGCCGTGAGCGTATGGGCCACATCGAGCTGGCGTCTCCGACTGCGCACATCTGGTTCCTGAAATCTCTGCCGTCCCGTATCGGCCTGCTGCTGGATATGCCGCTGCGCGATATCGAACGTGTTCTGTACTTCGAATCCTATGTGGTTATCGAAGGCGGTATGACCAATCTGGAACGCAACCAGATCCTGACCGAAGAACAGTACCTGGACGCGCTGGAAGAGTTCGGTGACGAATTCGACGCAAAAATGGGCGCCGAAGCTATTCAGGCTCTGCTGAAAAGCATGGATCTGGAGCAAGAGTGCGAACAGCTGCGCGAAGAACTGAACGAAACTAACTCCGAAACCAAACGTAAGAAGCTGACCAAGCGTATCAAGCTGCTGGAAGCCTTCGTACAGTCTGGTAACAAACCGGAATGGATGATTCTGACCGTTCTGCCAGTGCTGCCGCCGGACCTGCGTCCGCTGGTTCCGCTGGATGGTGGTCGTTTCGCTACGTCGGATCTGAACGATCTGTACCGTCGCGTGATCAACCGTAACAACCGTCTGAAACGTCTGCTGGATCTGGCGGCGCCGGACATCATCGTACGCAACGAAAAACGTATGCTGCAGGAAGCGGTAGATGCCCTGCTGGATAACGGTCGTCGCGGTCGTGCGATCACCGGTTCCAACAAACGTCCGCTGAAATCTTTGGCCGATATGATCAAAGGTAAACAGGGTCGTTTCCGTCAGAACCTGCTCGGTAAACGTGTTGACTACTCCGGTCGTTCTGTAATCACCGTAGGTCCATACCTGCGTCTGCATCAGTGCGGTCTGCCGAAGAAAATGGCGCTGGAACTGTTCAAACCGTTCATCTACGGCAAGCTGGAACTGCGTGGCCTCGCCACCACCATTAAAGCCGCGAAGAAAATGGTTGAGCGTGAAGAAGCTGTCGTTTGGGATATCCTGGACGAAGTTATCCGCGAACACCCGGTACTGCTGAACCGTGCGCCGACTCTGCACCGTCTGGGTATCCAGGCATTTGAGCCGGTACTGATCGAAGGTAAAGCTATCCAGTTGCACCCGCTGGTTTGTGCGGCATACAACGCCGACTTCGATGGTGACCAGATGGCTGTTCACGTACCGCTGACGCTGGAAGCCCAGTTGGAAGCGCGTGCGCTGATGATGTCTACCAACAACATTCTGTCTCCGGCGAACGGCGAACCTATCATCGTTCCGTCTCAGGACGTTGTACTGGGTCTGTACTACATGACCCGTGACTGTGTTAACGCCAAAGGCGAAGGCATGGTGCTGACTGGCCCGAAAGAAGCTGAGCGTATTTACCGCGCTGGCCTGGCCTCTCTGCATGCGCGCGTTAAAGTGCGTATCACCGAATATGAAAAAGATGCTAACGGCGAATTCGTTGCGAAAACCAGCCTGAAAGACACGACCGTTGGTCGCGCCATTTTGTGGATGATCGTACCGAAAGGTCTGCCTTTCTCCATCGTCAACCAGGCGCTGGGCAAGAAAGCGATCTCCAAAATGCTGAACACCTGTTACCGCATTCTGGGCCTGAAACCGACCGTTATTTTTGCTGACCAGACGATGTACACCGGCTTTGCTTATGCAGCGCGTTCAGGTGCATCCGTTGGTATTGATGACATGGTCATCCCGGCGAAAAAACACGAGATCATCAGCGAAGCGGAAGCCGAAGTTGCTGAGATTCAGGAGCAGTTCCAGTCTGGTCTGGTAACCGCTGGCGAACGCTACAACAAAGTTATCGATATTTGGGCTGCGGCGAACGATCGCGTATCCAAAGCGATGATGGACAACCTGCAAACCGAAACCGTAATTAACCGTGACGGTCAGGAAGAGCAGCAGGTTTCCTTTAACAGCATCTACATGATGGCCGACTCCGGTGCGCGTGGTTCTGCAGCCCAGATTCGTCAGCTTGCTGGTATGCGTGGTCTGATGGCGAAGCCGGATGGCTCCATCATCGAAACGCCGATCACCGCGAACTTCCGTGAAGGTCTGAACGTACTCCAGTACTTCATCTCCACGCACGGTGCGCGTAAAGGTCTGGCGGATACCGCACTGAAAACAGCGAACTCCGGTTACCTGACTCGTCGTCTGGTTGATGTGGCGCAGGACCTGGTGGTCACCGAAGACGATTGTGGCACCCTCGAAGGGATCGTCATGACGCCGGTTATCGAAGGTGGCGACGTTAAAGAGCCGCTGCGCGATCGCGTTCTGGGTCGTGTGACTGCGGAAGACGTTCTGAAGCCGGGTACTGCTGATATCCTGGTTCCGCGTAACACGCTGCTGAACGAACAGTGGTGTGACCTGCTGGAAGTCAACTCCGTTGACAGCGTCAAAGTACGCTCCGTTGTATCCTGTGACACCGACTTTGGTGTATGTGCGCACTGCTACGGTCGTGACCTGGCGCGTGGCCACATCATCAACAAAGGTGAAGCTATCGGCGTTATCGCGGCACAGTCCATCGGTGAGCCGGGTACACAGCTGACGATGCGTACGTTCCACATCGGTGGTGCGGCATCTCGTGCGGCTGCTGAATCCAGTATCCAGGTGAAAAACAAAGGTAGCATCCGCCTGAGCAACGCGAAGACGGTTGTTAACTCCAGCGGCAAACTGGTTATCACCTCCCGTAACACTGAGCTGAAACTGATCGACGAATTCGGTCGTACCAAAGAAAGCTATAAAGTGCCTTACGGTGCGGTAATGGCGAAGGGTGATGGCGAGCAGGTTGCTGGCGGTGAAACCGTTGCAAACTGGGATCCGCACACCATGCCGGTTATCACCGAAGTGAGCGGTTTCATTCGCTTCACCGACATGATCGATGGCCAGACGATTACCCGTCAGACCGACGAACTGACCGGTCTCTCCTCGCTGGTGGTTCTGGATTCTGCAGAACGTACTACTGGTGGTAAAGACCTGCGTCCGGCGCTGAAAATTGTTGATGCGCAGGGCAACGACGTTCTGATCCCGGGTACCGACATGCCTGCGCAGTACTTCCTGCCGGGTAAAGCGATCGTTCAGCTCGAAGATGGCGTACAGATCAGCTCTGGTGACACCCTGGCGCGTATTCCGCAGGAATCCGGCGGTACCAAGGATATTACCGGTGGTCTGCCGCGCGTTGCGGACCTGTTCGAAGCACGTCGTCCGAAAGAGCCGGCAATTCTGGCTGAAATCAGCGGTATTATTTCCTTCGGTAAAGAAACCAAAGGTAAACGCCGTCTGGTGATCACGCCGGTTGACGGTAGCGATCCGTACGAAGAGATGATTCCGAAATGGCGTCAGCTCAACGTGTTTGAAGGTGAACGCGTAGAACGTGGTGACGTGGTTTCCGACGGTCCGGAAGCGCCGCACGACATTCTGCGTCTGCGTGGCGTTCACGCGGTAACCCGTTATATCGTGAACGAAGTGCAGGACGTTTACCGTCTGCAGGGCGTTAAGATCAACGATAAGCACATCGAAGTTATCGTTCGTCAGATGTTGCGTAAAGCCACCATCGTTAACGCAGGAAGTTCCGACTTCCTGGAAGGTGAGCAGGTTGAATACTCTCGCGTTAAGATCGCCAACCGCGATCTGGAAGCGAACGGCAAAATCGCTGCGACCTATGCACGCGATCTGCTGGGTATCACCAAAGCGTCTCTGGCAACCGAGTCCTTCATCTCCGCGGCATCGTTCCAGGAGACAACTCGTGTGCTTACCGAAGCAGCCGTTGCGGGCAAACGCGACGAACTGCGCGGTCTGAAAGAGAACGTCATCGTGGGTCGTCTGATCCCGGCCGGTACCGGTTATGCGTACCACCAGGATCGTATGCGCCGTCGCGCCGCTGGCGAACTGCCGGCAGCACCACAGGTCACTGCAGAAGATGCGACTGCGAGCCTGGCAGAACTGCTGAACGCAGGTCTGGGTGGTTCCGACAACGAGTAATCGTTACGCCTAATAAAAAACCCGCTTCGGCGGGTTTTTTTATGCCTGCAATACAGGCCGTGTTTGCGGTATTTGTCGCGTCAATTACGCAGTGGCAGACGACGGTACAGCTCAATCATGTCACCTGCCAGATCCTGAATCACCATCGCGTTCATCAGATGATCCTGCGAATGGACGGTAATCAGATTGACCGGCAGTTTGCCTGTCCCTTCATCCAGACCGATTAACTGAGTCTGAATTTTGTGCGCGGCTTTAACGAATTCCCGCGACTCTTCCATCGCCTGTTCCGCCGCGTCAAAATCGCCTTTACGTGCCTGTTGCAGTGCGGTCAACGCCTGGCTGCGCGCGGCGCCCGCGTTAACCAACAGTTCCATAATGATGGTTTCTAAATCTTCCATGCGCTCACTCCAGAAGCTTAAGGGCTTTTTCAAGTACGACATCGCCTTTCATCATGCCGTAATCCATCATGTCGATAACCGCCACCTTTTTCCCCAGCGGCTCCGCCTGCGCCTGCAATTTTGCCTGCTCGTATTTCACTTGTGGCCCCAGCAACACGATATCCGCCGTTGCAATCTCGTCCTTAAATTCCGCAACGGGAACCGCTTTGATAGAAACTTCGACCCCTTTCTTCTGCGCTGCATCTTTCATCCGCTGCACCAGCATGCTGGTGGACATACCCGCAGCACAACATAAAACGATGTTTTTCATAGTCAGCCTCGTGTTGATGGGATAGTTGATAATTATCCAGCGCAGTTGAGATCAACAACCGCTTTACCGTGATTGTGTGTATGGCATCACAAAGAAACCCTGCTTCACCTGAAACCGGTTACAATTGGTGCAACGATGCGCGCACTAATTAGCATTCGTCAGTAGAATCCGGTTCTTACCCTGCTGCTTGGCTTGATACAACGCTTCATCAACTCCGGTGACGAGTTGCTCCAGCGACTCCATGTGCCACTCGCCGAGCCCGGCGCTGAAGGTAACAATCAGGCCGTCTTCACGCCAGCCACGATTTGCTACGTTGCTTCGCCACTCTTCAAGGTAATCCTGTGAATTTTCAATATGCGTCTCAGGGAAGATCACTGCAAACTCTTCTCCGCCGTAGCGATAAAGCGAAATGCCATGCGGCTGCATCACTTTCAGCCCTTCACGCGCGACATTGCGCAGGACAATATCACCACTTAAATGACCCCACGTATCGTTGATGGACTTGAAGTTGTCGATATCCACCAGTGCCAGTGAAAACGGTTGGTGATCGTTCATCAGGGAGGCAATATCGGCATCAAAAGCGCGCCGGTTTTTGCAGTTGGTCAACGCATCAATAGTGGCCTGGCGCACCCATGATTGTTCGCGCTCTTTGTTACTTTTGATCGCTTTGCTCAGCATAGCTTCCAGCTTCGGCGCCCGTTTTACATCGCCCGTGTTGATGGCATTGATGATATTGATTAGTACGGTCCTTGAGGCATGACGAAGGTAAAGCCCGAACAGAATAATCACGACGGCTGCCGTACCAAAACCCCAGCCGACGATCATGGTCGCGTGGCGGGTAAGGTTATTCAGCGTGCTGTCGTGAACCTTGTAGATGGCAAGCCAGTCCGGGTTGGTAAAGGCATAGTAGTAATACCAGGTTGCGCTTTTTTCATCGTAAACAGAGCCTTCTCCGCCGGTCATTGCCGCCAGCAGTAACGGGCTGATAAATGCTTTAAACAGCGAACTGGTATCCGGATGCAGCATCGCTTTGCCTTCACGGTCGACCACGAAAAACTCCCCCTGCATCGGTGCCTGCATCGTACGCAGTGTGAAACTCATCGAAACCAGATCGAGATGGAATGCCAGCGTTCCCTTCAGCTTGCCGTCAAGGGAAATCACCGGTTTATAGAGGCTCACTGTCGGGTTATGAGTGAAGTAATCCGTATACGTGTCGGTGTAGTGGTTAAACATGCTGGACTCTGCCTGATGCATAAACCACGGGCGTGTGCTGGCATCGAAACTATCGCTTACGCTGCCTGCTATCACCTGCGGAGCGCGCAGATACCTTCCCTGTGAATCCGCAAGCGAAATAGAAGAAACCGTCGGCATTAGCGCCAGCAGCTTCATCATTAATTGCAGACCCTGCTCGCGATTGCCGTTGACGGTTTCATCTAAATTATTGCCTTGCGCTAAAAATAGCGCGGCGCGATTAAGGATGTAGTCATTTTCCCGCAGGATCGACTGGGCATGGTTCACAGCCAGGTTATGGGTGAAGTTACGGTTAATGTCCTGATATTGTTCCAGCATCTCTTTGCGCTGACTGAAGATAACCAGGATGGCGATCATCACAAATCCCGCGAAGATCCCGATAAAGCTCACCAGAATGGGGGCGGTGAAAGAGAGTTGTCGACTATGAATTTTCATATCCTTGAGCATTCATCATAAAAGTGGCAGATAAAGTATAGGGGGCTGGAAGAAAGATGCAGGCAGCCGAACGGTATGTTGTCAGTCCGTTGTAGGGAAAATTATATCGCCAGCAGATGTTGCTATGGCTAAGTATCGTTCGCTACAGTTGTAATGGGTGATGTATGTCAATGTGCATGGTTTTTTATTCCGTTGGAGGGAAAACGGAGCGATATGAGGGGAGAGTAAAGCGATCGCTCCGGTCAGACAGTGAAGCTGACACAGACACCATGCAGGATCGGCTGCCTGTGTGCGACAGTCCGATCCTGTTTTTACGCGGCGCACCGCAAGGTTTTAACCCGTTATCAGCGTATTGCTGTTTTTTTGCGGCGAACGTCCCAGCCAGCTATCCCAGTCTTTCCATACGGGTTGCAACCCGCTTGCGACTAATGCGTCGGCAACTTCTTGCGGGCGGCGTCCGTCGTGCGGGGAAAACTGCTCCAGTTCCGGATGGTCATCGGCATAACCCCCTGGCTGCGTTTTAGAAAACGCGCTGACATTGTTGATGGCCAGTGGGATCACGTGATCGCGGAAGTGCGGCGATTCGCGCGTTGAGAGCGACAGTTCCACATCCGGCGCCAGCAGACGGAAAGCGCAAATGGTTTGCACCAGCTGGCGCTCATCCATCAGTGACGCGGGTTCAATGCCGCCAGCACAGGGGCGCAGGCGCGGAAAAGAGACGGAAAAGCGGCTTTGCCAGTAGTGCTGTTGCAACCATAGCAGGTGTTCCGCCACCATATAGCAATCTATGCGCCAGTTGTCGGAAAGCCCCATCAGCGCGCCGAGGCCGATTTTGTCGATCCCGGCGCGGCCAAGCCTGTCCGGCGTTTCCAGACGCCAGAAGAAATCCTGCTTTTTGCCCCGCAGGTGGTGACGGGCGTATTGAGCTTCGTGATAAGTTTCCTGGTAGACCATTACGCCATCCAGCCCAAGGGTTTTCAGCTCGGCGTACTCCTCCTCTGAGAGCGGCTGTACTTCCATCTGTAGTGAGGCGAACTGGCGGCGAATGTCCGGTAAATGGCGGCGAAAATAGTCCATTCCCACTTTGCCCTGATGCTCGCCGGTTACCAGTAACAGATGCTCAAAGCCCAGATCGCGCAAGGCTGCACATTCACGCGCAATCTCCTGTTCATCCAGTGTCTTGCGCTTCAGATGGTTACTCATCGAAAAGCCGCAGTAGGTACAGTCATTGGCGCAGAGATTCGACAAATACAGCGGAACATAAAAGCTGACTGTGTTACCAAACCGCTGGCGGGTCAGCCGCTGCGCACGCTGCGCCATGGCTTCAAGAAAACCGCTGGCAGCGGGGGAGAGCAGCGCCATCATATCGTCGCGCGTCGGTTGCCGGGCATTCAGCGCGCGTTCAACATCGGCTGCGGTTTTACTGTGAATGCGCAGACCAATATCGTCCCAGTCGAGTTGCCGCCAGTAATCGCTAAAGGTGCTCATAAGGTGGCCTCCAGAAAACCGGTCAGCGGGCTGGTGGCCGCCGCAAAACGCTGGCGCGCACCCGGTACGGCCTGACGCGCCAGCGTGCCGGCTTCTACCGCCAGACGAAAAGCGCGCGCCATGGTGACCGGATCGTCGGCGACGGCAATGGCGGTATTCACCAGCACGGCATCTGCGCCCATCTCCAGCGCCTGTGTGGCATGGCTGGGCGTACCAATCCCGGCGTCAACCACCACCGGGACATTCGCCTGCTCAATGATGATCTCCAGCATGGCGCGGGTTTCCAGCCCCTGGTTTGAACCAATCGGCGCACCCAGCGGCATGACTGCCGCGCAGCCGACTTCTTCCAGCCGTTTGCACAGCACCGGATCGGCGCCGCAGTAGGGCAGCACTACAAAACCCTGTTGCACCAGCTTTTCTGCCGCGCGCAGGGTTTCGATCGGATCTGGCAATAGCCAACGGGCATCCGGGTGGATTTCCAGCTTTAACCAGTGAGTTCCCAGCGCTTCACGCGCCAGCTGCGCGGCAAAAATGGCATCCTCAGCATTCTTCGCCCCGGATGTGTTCGGCAGCAACGTGACACCTGCATCGCGCAGCGGTTGCAGGATGCCATCGCTTTGTTTGCGAAGATCCACGCGCTTCATGGCCAGCGTGACCAGTTCACTGCCGGAGGCGCGGATCGCGTCGATCATCAGTTGCGGCGTGGAAAATTTACCGGTGCCGGTAAACAGCCGCGAGGTAAACGTTTTATCTGCAATACGTAACATCTCAACCCCCTGCGATAACCTGAAAAAGCAGGATTTCGTCGCCGTCCTGCACAAGATGCTCATCCCAGCGCTCGCGCGGCAGGATCTGTTGATTCACCGCAAGCGCGGCACCAGGTTTTAGCTGATTGATGTGCTGCAATAGCGCAGCAACGGAAAGCCCGGACGCGCACTGCATCGGCTCATCATTGAAGCGTATTTGCATGCCGCCCTCCGCATACCGGGCATCCCTGGGCGCGATGCAGCGCCAGCGTGCGCCAGAGATTGGTTCGGGCATCAAATAGCCGTAACTCGCCGCTGGTGGTGCTGATGCCGCTTAACAATTTGATGGCTTCCAGCGCCTGCATGGCACCCATGACGCCGACCACCGGGCCAACAATGCCCGCCGTACGGCAGTTGCGCTCCGGTTCGCTTTCATCGGGCCACAAGCAGCGATAACAACCCTGTTGCCAGGGCGGCGTCAGCACCATCATCTGTCCGCCAAAGCCAACCGCACTGGCGCTGATCAACGGTGTTTCCTGCGCCACGCAGGCGGCATTAATCGCCTGGCGAGTGGCCATATTGTCACTGCAATCGAGCACCACATCAGCCTGTGCAACCTGCTGCTGTAGTGCTTCACCACTGAGCCGCTGCTCAAGAGTAATCAGTTCGATATCCGGATTAAGCTGGTGTAAGCGTTGCGCGGTGACGCCCGCTTTCGGTTGGTTGATATCGTCTGTGGTGAACAGGATCTGCCGTTGCAGGTTACTCAGGTGTACCGCGTCGTCATCGGCCAGCGCCAGCGTGCCGATACCCGCGCCAGCAAGGTAAACTGCCGCGGGCGCGCCAAGACCGCCGAGACCAACAATCAGCACCCGGCTGGCGAGCAGCTTTTGCTGGCCGACAACAGCGATATCTTCCAGCAGGATCTGGCGGCTGTAGCGCATAAAATCGCGATCATTCATCACCCACCCCCGCAAGCGCCAGTAATTGATCGGTAGCCAGCCGCCAGTCAGTGGCCTGGGTGATTGCACTGACCACGGCGATGCTGCCAACGCCCGTCGCCAGTACCTCTGGTGCGCGCGCCAGACTGATACCACCGATGGCTACGGTCGGGTAATCGGCCAGCCGCGCAATATGTCGCGCCAGTTGTTCCAGCCCCTGCGGCGCGGAAGGCATCTGTTTGGTTTGCGTGGGGAAAACATGGCCCAGCGCGATATAAGACGGGCGCGCCGCCAGCGCCACGTCGATCTCCATATCGTCATGGGTCGAAACGCCAAGACGCAAACCTGCCGTGCGAATCGCGCTAAGATCCGTGGTTTCCAGATCTTCCTGGCCGAGATGAACGCCGTAAGCCTGGTGTTTGATCGCCAGCCGCCAATAGTCATTGATAAACAGGCGCGCGTGGTAGCGGCGGCCAAGCGCAATGGCGGCAATGACATCCTCTTCGACCTCGTCATCACGTTTATCTTTGATGCGTAATTGCAGGGTGCGCACTCCGGCATCCAGCAGGCGGGCTACCCACTCGATGCTATCGACCACCGGATAAAGCCCCAGACGGAAAGGCACCGGCGGGAAATCAGGTTGGTACATCAGGCTTCCTCCCGTTTCAGGTAGATCTCGCCGCCGCGGGCGCGGAAGTCGTTCGACTTGTCTGCCATGCCAACTTCAATAGCTTGGGAAGCGGCATAATCGCGTACTTCCTGGGAGATTTTCATTGAGCAGAATTTCGGCCCGCACATCGAGCAGAAGTGGGCGACTTTGCCGGATTCCTGCGGCAGGGTTTCATCGTGATACGCGCGGGCGGTGAAGGGGTCGAGCGCCAGATTAAACTGGTCTTCCCAGCGGAACTCAAAGCGCGCTTTCGACATGGCATTATCGCGGATCTGCGCGCCGGGATGGCCTTTGGCGAGGTCAGCCGCGTGGGCGGCGATCTTATATGTAATAAGCCCCTGTTTCACATCCTCTTTGTTCGGCAGGCCAAGATGCTCTTTTGGCGTGACATAACACAGCATCGCGCAGCCAAACCAGCCAATCATCGCCGCGCCAATGCCGGAGGTGAAGTGGTCGTAACCCGGTGCGATATCAGTGGTGAGCGGTCCAAGCGTGTAGAACGGCGCTTCGTGGCAGTGCTTCAGTTCTTCGGTCATATTGCGGCGGATCATCTGCATCGGCACATGCCCCGGACCTTCAATCATCACCTGTACGTCGTACTCCCAGGCGATTTTGGTTAGCTCGCCCAACGTGTGTAGCTCCGCGAATTGCGCTTCGTCGTTGGCGTCCTGAATGGAACCCGGACGCAGACCATCGCCCAGCGACAATGCAACGTCGTAAGCGGCGCAGATCTCGCAGATTTCGCGGAAGTGGGTGTAAAGGAAGTTCTCCTGATGATGGGAAAGGCACCATTTCGCCATAATCGAACCGCCGCGCGAAACAATGCCGGTCAGACGGCGGGCGGTCATCGGGACGTAACGCAGCAGCACACCTGCGTGAATGGTGAAGTAATCCACCCCTTGTTCCGCCTGCTCCAGCAGTGTGTCGCGGAACGCCTGCCAGTTCAGATCTTCGGCGATCCCGTTGACCTTCTCCAGCGCCTGATAGATCGGCACGGTACCGATCGGCACCGGGCTGTTACGCAGGATCCATTCGCGGGTTTCATGGATATAACGTCCGGTGGAGAGATCCATCACCGTGTCCGCGCCCCAGCGAGTTGCCCAGACCAGTTTTTCCACCTCTTCTTCGATGGAAGAGGTTACCGCCGAGTTGCCGATATTGGCGTTCACTTTAACCAGGAAGTTGCGGCCGATAATCATCGGTTCCGACTCCGGGTGGTTAATATTGGCGGGAATAATGGCGCGACCGGCCGCCACTTCATCGCGGACAAATTCCGGCGTGATATTTTCCGGCAGGCGTGCGCCAAAACCTTCGCCCGGATGCTGCCTGCGCAGCACTTCGCTGCGGATGCGCTCGCGGCCCATGTTTTCACGGATAGCGATAAATTCCATTTCCGGCGTCACGATCCCCTGGCGAGCATAGTGCAACTGCGTCACGCAGCGGCCCGCTTTGGCGCGTTGCGGCGTCAGCAAACCGCCAAAACGCAGCTCATCGAGGCCGTCATCGGCCAGCCGCTCTTTGGTGTACGCAGAGCTGCGTTCATCGAGCGTTTCAGTGTCGTTACGGGCGGTTATCCACGGCGCACGCAGCTTTGCCAGCCCCTGTTGCACATTAATGGCGATAGCCGGATCGCCATACGGGCCGGAGGTGTCATACACCGGTACGGCTTCGTTTTCTTCATATTGCGGCTGTGCTTTGGTGCCGCCGATAAGCGTCGGGCTAAGCTGGATTTCACGCATGGGCACGCGAATATCCGGCTGCGAACCGGTGATGTAAATGCGTTGCGAATTGGGGAAAGCGGTGCCTTCCAGCGTATCAATGAAGTGTTGCGCCTGGGCGCGTTGTTCACGGCGTGTAACAGTTTTTGCAGACATAGCTCATTCCATAATTATGAGATGGCTTGTCAGACGACGGATGGAGTAATGGCAGCAAACCGCCCGTGAGGGTGGTCGTTGTGAATGGATTACTCTTGTTCCCTTCGCAGGTCTTAACCCGATCAGGTTCCGCGGATCCCGAATTAACGGTCTCAGCCTTTTCCCCTTCATCCTTCACGCTGCCTCTTTGTTGGCTGCGTTCGCTCACCCCAGTCACTTACTTGATGTAAGCTCCTGGGGGTTCACGAACTTGCCGCCTCGACGCATCGCGAATGATTTTGTGGAAATATAGGCACTCCGACAAGAAAAACCCCGTCCGAAAACGGGGGACTGCTTTTTAAACTACGCGTTAATGCTTAAGAACTCAAGCGGGGCGCGCCATTCCACTTTCGTCGTTGGCGCTCACATTGAGGTCGTTATCATAGGCCAGCACAATCAACTTATCTTCCAGCATAAAGCGGGCGGCAAGCGCTTCGCCGATATCCGATAGCGCCTGTTGGAACTCCAGACAGTTGTCGTCATCGATGGCGTTTTCCAGGCTGGAGTCATAGTAATTCATGAGCTCCACGGTGTTGGCTTCAAGTTGTGGATAAAGTTGCGTGGCGGCTAAAAGTGGGCTGGCGCCTTCCATTTCGCTGATGATACGTTCATAAATATTGAAATGGCCGGCGGAGAGGTATTCCACCAGGTTGTGACAAAAATCGTCCAGCGCTTTTTCATTGAGCTGCATGTACGATCCTTTGCCAGGTTTAATGCCAACCAGATTGTAGTAAGAAACAAGAAGTTGCTTACGAACAAGTAGCCAGTGGTCGACAAGTTTGTTACTTCCTCCAACGCGCTCTGTCAGGCTTTCTAACTGGTTTAGCATAAATGGCTCCGCAAATATGTAAGTTCAGAAAAAATGTAATAATAATGTTAATAACATGCCAGTGAAGCTAAGGTAGTGCAATGGTACGTATTATTGAAGCATCCGATCGTGGCTGGTGGATCGTGAGCCATGAACAAAAATTATGGTTGCCCGGTGGAGAATTACCACATGGTAAGCCAGGAAATTTCGAACTTGTGGGCCAAAGCGCGCTTCACATTGGGGAATGGCAGGGCGAACCGGTGTGGATGGTTCGTCAGAATCGTCGACATGATATGGGCTCCGTGCGACTGCTGATCGATCAGGATGTCGGTCTTTTCCAGTTAGCCGGGCGCGGCGTGCAACTGGCCGAGTTTTACCGCTCGCATCAGTTTTGCGGTTATTGCGGGCACACTATGCACCCCAGCAAAACCGAGTGGGCGATGCTCTGCGACCACTGTCGGGAACGTTATTATCCGCAAATTGCCCCCTGCATTATTGTCGCGATTCGCCGTGACGACAGCATCCTGCTCGCGCAACATACCCGTCATCGCAATGGCATCTACACTTTGCTTGCCGGGTTTGTTGAAGTTGGCGAAACGCTGGAGCAGGCGGTAGCACGTGAAGTGATGGAAGAGAGCGGCATTAAGGTGAAGAACCTGCGTTATGTCACCTCACAGCCATGGCCCTTCCCGCAATCGCTGATGACGGCCTTTATGGCGGAGTATGACAGCGGTGAAATTCATATCGATCCGAAAGAGCTGTTAGATGCGGGCTGGTATCGCTATGACGCCTTGCCGCTACTGCCGCCGCCGGGCACAGTGGCGCGTCGCCTGATCGAAGACACCGTGGCGATGTGTCGGGCAGACGATCAATGACGTGATACAATAACGGTCTGACGCTTAAGGAACTGACAATGACCGAACTGAAAAACGATCGTTACCTGCGCGCGCTCCAGCGCCAGCCCGTAGACATGACGCCAGTATGGATGATGCGCCAGGCTGGCCGCTATTTGCCGGAGTACAAAGCAACGCGTGCGCAAGCAGGCGACTTTATGTCGTTGTGCAAAAACGCTGAGCTGGCCTGTGAAGTGACGCTTCAACCGCTGCGCCGCTACAAGCTTGATGCGGCGATCCTTTTCTCGGACATTCTTACCGTACCGGACGCGATGGGGCTGGGCCTCTATTTTGAAGCTGGCGAAGGGCCGCGCTTCACGTCGCCCATCACCAGCAAAGCGGATGTGGATAAGCTGCCGATTCCGGACCCGGAAAACGAACTGGGCTACGTGATGAACGCGGTGCGCACTATTCGCCGTGAACTGAAAGGCGAAGTGCCGTTGATCGGCTTCTCCGGCAGCCCATGGACGCTGGCGACCTATATGGTGGAAGGCGGCAGCAGCAAAGCGTTTACCGTGATCAAAAAAATGATGTACGCCGAGCCGCATACGCTGCACGCACTGCTCGATAAGCTGGCGCAGAGCGTCACGCTGTACCTGAACGCGCAGATCCGCGCTGGCGCGCAATCTGTGATGATTTTTGATACCTGGGGCGGCGTGCTGACCGGGCGCGATTATCAGCAGTTCTCGCTCTATTACATGCATAAAATCGTTGATGGCCTGCTGCGTGAAAACGAAGGGCGCCGCGTGCCGGTAACACTGTTTACCAAAGGCGGTGGGCAGTGGCTGGAAGCGATGGCGGAAACCGGCTGTGATGCGCTGGGTCTGGACTGGACCACCGATATCGCCGATGCGCGTCGTCGCGTGGGCCATAAAGTCGCTCTGCAAGGCAATATGGACCCTTCCATGCTGTATGCGCCGCCCGCGCGTATCGAAGAGGAAGTGGCTACCATTCTGGCGGGCTTTGGCAAAGGTGAAGGCCACGTGTTTAACCTCGGTCACGGCATTCATCAGGATGTTGCACCGGAACATGCAGGAGTCTTTGTCGAGGCGGTACACCGTCTGTCGGCCGCCTGACATCAGTAAGGAGGAGGTATGGATCTCGCGTCATTACGCGCGCAACAACTTGAACTGGCGTCTTCGGTGATCCATGAGGATCGCCTGGATACGGATCCTCCCCGATTGATCGGCGGTGCCGATGTCGGGTTTGAGCAAGGCGGCGAAGTGACGCGGGCGGCGATGGTGCTTCTCGCCTGGCCATCGCTGGAGCTTGTCGAATATCAGGTGGCGCGCATCGCCACCACCATGCCCTATATTCCGGGCTTTCTCTCCTTTCGCGAATACCCTGCGCTGCTGGCGGCGTGGCAACAACTGTCGCAAAAGCCGGATCTGCTGTTTGTTGACGGGCACGGCATTTCGCATCCGCGCCGTCTGGGGGTCGCCAGCCACTTTGGGCTGCTGGTGGATGTACCGACCATTGGCGTGGCGAAAAAACGGCTGTGCGGCAAGTTTGAGCCGCTTGCCGATGAGCCTGGCGCACTGGCGCCGCTGCTGGATAAAGGCGAGAAGCTGGCATGGGTATGGCGCAGTAAAGCGCGCTGTAATCCGCTGTTTATCACCACCGGGCATCGTGTCAGTCAGGATAGCGCTTTGGCGTGGGTGCAGCGTTGCATGAAGGGTTACCGGCTGCCGGAGCCGACGCGCTGGGCGGATGCGGTGGCGTCCGGGCGGCCCGCGTTTTCGCGTTGGCAGGAAATCCAGCGCAATATCAGGTAAACTGCCGCCATTACTGATATTGAGAAACAACCATGTTACAAAACCCAATTCACCTGCGTCTGGAACGGCTGGAAAGCTGGCAGCACGTTGTCTTTATGGCGTGTCTGTGCGAGCGCATGTATCCCAATTACGCCATGTTCTGCCAGCAGACGGAGTTTGGCGACGCGCAACTTTATCGCCGTATCCTCGACCTGATTTGGGAAACGCAGATCGTTAAAGATGCGAAAGTGAACTTCGACAGCCAGCTTGAGAAGCTGGAAGAGGCGATTCCGGCTGCCGATGATTACGATCTGTACGGCGTTTACCCGGCGATTGATGCCTGCGTAGCATTGAGCGAACTGGTTCATTCTCGCCTGAGTGGTGAAACGCTGGAGCATGCGGTTGAAGTCAGCAAGACGTCGATCACTACCGTTGCGATGCTGGAAATGACCCAGGCGGGTCGTGAAATGACCGACGAAGAGCTGCGACTGAACCCCGCCGTTGAGCAGGAATGGGATATTCAGTGGGAAATCTTCCGTCTTTTGGCGGCCTGTGAAGAACGTGATATTGAACTGATTAAAGGGCTACGCGCAGACCTGCGTGAGGCCGGCGACAGCAATATTGGTATAAATTTGCAGCAATGAGGCAATAAAACGTGATTTAGGGCCAGTTTTGTCGCGCCGGAAGGCTTCCCTTCCTACCCCCGTCTGGTCTACATTTGGGGGGCGAAAAAAAGTGGCTATCGGTGCGTGTATGCAGGAGAGTGCTTTTGAGGCATTTCCGTCGCACTCGATGCTTAGCAAGCGATAAACACATTGAAAGGATAACTTATGAATAAGACTCAACTGATTGATGTAATTGCAGACAAGGCTGATCTGTCTAAAGCGCAGGCAAAAGCTGCACTGGAATCCACCCTGGCTGCTATTACTGAGTCTCTGAAAGAAGGTGATGCGGTACAACTGGTTGGTTTCGGTACCTTCAAAGTGAACCACCGCGCTGAGCGTACTGGCCGCAACCCGCAGACCGGTAAAGAAATCAAAATCGCTGCCGCTAACGTGCCGGCATTTGTTTCTGGTAAAGCACTGAAAGACTCTGTTAAGTAAGACAGCGTGCCAGTGAACGGTTTTATCGAAGGGGCGGTTTCGCCCCTTTTGTTATTCTGGCGTCGTTCATTGACGTTGGCTGGCGCACTGTTGCTGACGGCCTGTAGCCACGATACTTCCTTGCCCCCGTTCACCGCCAGCGGCTATGCGGACGATCAGGGCGCGGTGCGGATCTGGCGTAAAGATTCCGGCGGTGAGACGCATCTGCTTTCCGCTTTTAGTCCGTGGCATCACGGCAACACTTCCCTCAGCGAATACCGCTGGCAAGGCGATACCTTAACCCTTGTCGAACTCAATATTTATAGCCAGCCGCCTGAGCATGTACGCGTGCGTTTTGACGATCGCGGTGAGCTGAGCTTTATGCAGCGTGAGGTCAATGGGCAGAAGCAGCAGCTCTCCAGCGACCAGATTGCGTTGTATCGTTACCGTGCTGAACAGATCCGCCAGACCAGCGATGCGCTGCGTCAGGGGCGTGTGGTGCTGCGTCAGGGGCGCTGGCAGGCCAATCGCACGGTTCAGACCTGTGAAGGCAAGACGGTGAAGCCGGATCTCGACAGCTTTGCGCTGAACCGCATTGAGCAGCGTCAGACGCACTCGTCGGCGGCAGTAAGTGTGGCATGGCTGGAAGCGCCGGAAGGGGCGCAGTTGCTGTTGGTCGCGAATAGCGATTTTTGTCGCTGGCAGCCGACAGAGAAGAGTTTCTGAAGGTTTAAGTAGGCCGGGTAAGCATAGCGCCACCTGGGGAACGGCCCGATGGCGGCTACGCCTTATCGGGCCTGGGGCAAAATAACGTTATTCGCCCTGTTCGCGAGCGATCGCGCGGTAGCCGATATCACGGCGGCTGAAGCTGCCATTCCAGTGAATATTGGTCATCAACTGATAGGCGCGTTGCTGTGCTTCGGCAACGGTGTTACCCAACGCAGTAACACAGAGTACGCGGCCGCCGTTGGTCAGCACCTGGTCGTCGCTGGAGAGTTTAGTGCCCGCGTGGAATACTTTACCGTCCGGCACTTCTTCCAGCGGCAGGCCGTGGATCACATCGTCCTTGCTGTAATCGCCCGGATAACCACCGGCAGCCATTACCACACCCAGAGACGCGCGTTCATCCCACTCAGAGGTTTTCTCGTCCAGCTTGCCTTCGCAGGCGGCCAGGCACAGCTCAACCAGGTCTGACTGCATGCGCAGCATGATCGGTTGCGTTTCCGGATCGCCAAAGCGGCAGTTGAACTCAATCACTTTCGGATTGCCCTGTTTGTCGATCATCAGACCGGCATACAGGAAACCGGTATAAACATTGCCTTCCGCCGCCATACCGCGCACGGTCGGCCATATAATGCGTTCCATCGTTCGTTGATGCACTTCATCGGTGACGACTGGCGCAGGCGAGTAGGCACCCATACCGCCGGTGTTCGGCCCGGTATCACCATCACCCACGCGTTTGTGGTCCTGGCTGGTGGCCATCGGCAGAACATGTTCGCCATCGACTATTACGATAAAGCTGGCTTCTTCGCCGTCGAGGAACTCTTCAATAACGATACGGTGGCCTGCGTCGCCAAAAGCATTACCCGCCAGCATATCGTTCACCGCCGCTTCGGCTTCTTCCAGCGTCATGGCGACAATCACGCCTTTGCCCGCTGCCAGACCGTCCGCTTTAATGACGATTGGCGCGCCTTTCTCACGCAGATACGCCAGCGCCGGTTCAATCTCGGTGAAGTTCTGGTATTCCGCCGTCGGGATCTTGTGGCGCGCCAGGAAGTCTTTGGTGAAGGCTTTCGAGCCCTCGAGTTGCGCGGCGCCCTGCGTTGGGCCAAAAATTTTCAGACCAGCGGCGCGAAAGGCGTCTACTACGCCAATGACCAGCGGCGCTTCCGGGCCAACAATGGTCAGATCGATTTTCTCGTTCTGCGCAAAGCTGACCAGCGCCGGAATATCGGTGACGCCAATTGCTACGTTTTGCAGCGCCGGTTCCAGCGCGGTACCGGCATTGCCCGGTGCAACAAAAACGGTATCGACCAGCGGCGATTGCGCCGCTTTCCAGGCCAGCGCGTGTTCGCGCCCGCCGTTACCAATCACTAATACTTTCATTGTCTGCTCCGTGGATTAATGGCGGAAGTGACGCATATCGGTAAAGATCATAGCGATGCCGTGTTCATCGGCAGCAGCAATCACTTCGTCATCGCGGATGGAACCACCCGGTTGGATCACGCAGGTCACGCCAACAGCTGCAGCGGCATCAATACCATCGCGGAACGGGAAGAATGCGTCAGACGCCATCGCAGAACCTTTCACTTCCAGCCCTTCGTCACCAGCTTTGATCCCGGCGATCTTCGCCGAGTAGACGCGGCTCATCTGGCCAGCGCCAATGCCGATGGTCATATTCTCTTTCGCATAAACGATAGCGTTGGATTTCACGAATTTCGCTACTTTCCAGCAGAACAGCGCATCACGCAGCTCTTGCTCCGTCGGTTGGCGCTTGCTGACAACACGCAGTTCGTTGTTGCTGACCATGCCCAGATCGCGATCCTGAACCAGCAACCCGCCATTGACGCGTTTAAAGTCGAGCCCCGGCACGCGTTGCGACCACTCGCCGCAGACCAGTACGCGGACATTCTGTTTGGCTGCCGTGATTTTCAGCGCTTCCTCTGTAGCAGATGGCGCGATGATCACTTCCACAAACTGGCGGGAGATGATCGCCTGCGCGGTGGCGGCATCCAGCTCGCGGTTAAAAGCGATAATGCCGCCGAATGCGGAGGTCGGATCGGTTTTGTAGGCGCGATCGTAAGCCGCAAGAATGGAGTCGCTCACAGCCACGCCGCAAGGGTTTGCATGCTTAACGATAACGCAGGCAGGCTCGCTGAACTCTTTCACACATTCCAGCGCTGCATCAGTATCGGCGATGTTGTTATAAGAAAGCGCTTTACCCTGCAACTGCTGGGCGGTAGCCACAGAAGCCTCTTTCACTTCTTCTTCTATATAGAAGGCGGCCTGCTGGTGGCTGTTCTCACCGTAGCGCATATCCTGCTTCTTGATGAAGTTCAGGTTCAGGGTGCGCGGGAAGCGGCCTGATGGCTCTTTACTTTCGCCGTGATAGGCCGGGACCAGGCTACCGAAGTAGTTGGCGATCATGCTGTCGTAAGCGGCAGTGTGTTCAAAAGCTTTAATGGCCAGATCGAAACGGGTTTCGAGCGTCAGCGATCCTTCGTGCGCATCCATCTCATTAATGATGGCGCTGTAGTCGCTGCTTTTTACTACGATGGCAACATCTTTATGGTTCTTCGCCGCAGAGCGCACCATCGTCGGGCCGCCGATATCGATGTTTTCTACTGCATCTTCCAGCGAGCAACCTTCGCGGGCGACGGTCTGGGCAAACGGATAAAGGTTAACAACCACCATATCGATCGGCGCGATCGCGTGCTCTGCCATGATCGCGTCATCCTGGCCGCGACGACCGAGGATCCCGCCGTGGACTTTCGGGTGCAGGGTTTTTACGCGTCCATCCATCATTTCCGGGAAACCGGTGTAGTCGGAGACTTCAGTCACCGGCAGACCTTTATCTGCCAGCAGACGTGCGGTTCCGCCAGTAGAGAGCAGTTCTACGCCACGCTGAGAGAGCGCCTGTGCGAATTCGACAATACCGGCCTTGTCAGAAACACTGAGCAGTGCGCGGCGGACTGGACGACGTTGTTGCATGGTAAATCCCCTGGATTTGACTTGAACAGAGAGTATTAGATGAATTTGGGGATCCTTAACGATCCCAAAACTTAGCTAACGCCCCATGTGAGGCTCACGATTTTTGCGCGGGCATTGTAACGAAAACGTTTGCGTAGCGCTCGCGAATTTTTAGCCTTTTGCCGGATTGTGGATAAGTCTGTGTGTAAATGGGTATAAAGCCGTGTTTTGCTGTGGAATGCAGCAGTCAGTCATTTTTATGTCATTTTTCTATTGCGGGGGGCGGAGAACTCCCTATAATGCGCCTCCATCGACACGGCAGATGTGAATCACTTCACACAAATAGCCGGGTCGGTTGAAGAGAAAAATCCTGAAATTCAGGGTTGACTCTGAAAGAGGAAAGCGTAATATACGCCACCTCGCGACGAAGCGCTGAAAGCCGCGTCGCAACTGCTCTTTAACAATTTATCAGACAATCTGTGTGGGCACTCAGGTGACATGGATTCTTGATGTCTCCGGACAAAAAATGAATACCAAGTCTCACGGGTGAACACGTAATTCATTACGAAGTTTAATTCGATGAGCATCAAACTTTAAATTGAAGAGTTTGATCATGGCTCAGATTGAACGCTGGCGGCAGGCCTAACACATGCAAGTCGAACGGTAGCACAGAGAGCTTGCTCTCGGGTGACGAGTGGCGGACGGGTGAGTAATGTCTGGGAAACTGCCTGATGGAGGGGGATAACTACTGGAAACGGTAGCTAATACCGCATAACGTCGCAAGACCAAAGAGGGGGACCTTCGGGCCTCTTGCCATCAGATGTGCCCAGATGGGATTAGCTAGTAGGCGGGGTAATGGCCCACCTAGGCGACGATCCCTAGCTGGTCTGAGAGGATGACCAGCCACACTGGAACTGAGACACGGTCCAGACTCCTACGGGAGGCAGCAGTGGGGAATATTGCACAATGGGCGCAAGCCTGATGCAGCCATGCCGCGTGTGTGAAGAAGGCCTTCGGGTTGTAAAGCACTTTCAGCGGGGAGGAAGGCGGTACGGTTAATAACCGTGCCGATTGACGTTACCCGCAGAAGAAGCACCGGCTAACTCCGTGCCAGCAGCCGCGGTAATACGGAGGGTGCAAGCGTTAATCGGAATTACTGGGCGTAAAGCGCACGCAGGCGGTCTGTCAAGTCGGATGTGAAATCCCCGGGCTCAACCTGGGAACTGCATTCGAAACTGGCAGGCTGGAGTCTCGTAGAGGGAGGTAGAATTCCAGGTGTAGCGGTGAAATGCGTAGAGATCTGGAGGAATACCGGTGGCGAAGGCGGCCTCCTGGACGAAGACTGACGCTCAGGTGCGAAAGCGTGGGGAGCAAACAGGATTAGATACCCTGGTAGTCCACGCCGTAAACGATGTCGATTTGGAGGTTGTGCCCTTGAGGCGTGGCTTCCGGAGCTAACGCGTTAAATCGACCGCCTGGGGAGTACGGCCGCAAGGTTAAAACTCAAATGAATTGACGGGGGCCCGCACAAGCGGTGGAGCATGTGGTTTAATTCGATGCAACGCGAAGAACCTTACCTGGTCTTGACATCCACAGAACCTGGCAGAGATGCCGGGGTGCCTTCGGGAACTGTGAGACAGGTGCTGCATGGCTGTCGTCAGCTCGTGTTGTGAAATGTTGGGTTAAGTCCCGCAACGAGCGCAACCCTTATCCTTTGTTGCCAGCGGTTAGGCCGGGAACTCAAAGGAGACTGCCAGTGATAAACTGGAGGAAGGTGGGGATGACGTCAAGTCATCATGGCCCTTACGACCAGGGCTACACACGTGCTACAATGGCGCATACAAAGAGAAGCGACCTCGCGAGAGCAAGCGGACCTCATAAAGTGCGTCGTAGTCCGGATTGGAGTCTGCAACTCGACTCCATGAAGTCGGAATCGCTAGTAATCGTGAATCAGAATGTCACGGTGAATACGTTCCCGGGCCTTGTACACACCGCCCGTCACACCATGGGAGTGGGTTGCAAAAGAAGTAGGTAGCTTAACCTTCGGGAGGGCGCTTACCACTTTGTGATTCATGACTGGGGTGAAGTCGTAACAAGGTAACCGTAGGGGAACCTGCGGTTGGATCACCTCCTTACCTTAAAGAACCATCTCCTGAAGTGCTCACACAGATTGTCTGATGAAAAGTAAAAAGCAAGGCGTCTTGCGAAGCAGACTATGTGTCCCCTTCGTCTAGAGGCCCAGGACACCGCCCTTTCACGGCGGTAACAGGGGTTCGAATCCCCTAGGGGACGCCACTTGCTGGTTTGTGAGTGAAAGTCACCTGCCGATGTATCTCAAAACTGACTCACGAGTCATGTTTGAGATATATGCTCTTTAAAAATCTGGATCAAGCTGAAAATTGAAACACTGAACAATGCGAATTGTTCGTGAGTCTCTCAAATTTTTGCAATGCGATGATGAATCGGAAGAAACATCTTCGGGTTGTGAGGTTAAGCGACTAAGCGTACACGGTGGATGCCCTGGCAGTCAGAGGCGATGAAGGACGTGCTAATCTGCGAAAAGCGCCGGCGAGGTGATATGAACCCTTGACCCGGCGATGTCCGAATGGGGAAACCCGGTGCACTACGGTGCATCATCACAGCATGAATCCATAGTGCTGTGAAGCGAACCGGGGGAACTGAAACATCTAAGTACCCCGAGGAAAAGAAATCAACCGAGATTCCCCCAGTAGCGGCGAGCGAACGGGGAGGAGCCCAGAGCCTGAATCAGCTTGTGTGTTAGTGGAAGCGTCTGGAAAGTCGCGCGATACAGGGTGACAGCCCCGTACACGAAAACGCACAGGCTGTGAGCTCGATGAGTAGGGCGGGACACGTGGTATCCTGTCTGAATATGGGGGGACCATCCTCCAAGGCTAAATACTCCTGACTGACCGATAGTGAACCAGTACCGTGAGGGAAAGGCGAAAAGAACCCCGGCGAGGGGAGTGAAAAAGAACCTGAAACCGTGTACGTACAAGCAGTGGGAGCACCCTTCGGGGTGTGACTGCGTACCTTTTGTATAATGGGTCAGCGACTTATATTCTGTAGCAAGGTTAACCGTATAGGGGAGCCGAAGGGAAACCGAGTCTTAACTGGGCGTTAAGTTGCAGGGTATAGACCCGAAACCCGGTGATCTAGCCATGGGCAGGTTGAAGGTTGGGTAACACTAACTGGAGGACCGAACCGACTAATGTTGAAAAATTAGCGGATGACCTGTGGCTGGGGGTGAAAGGCCAATCAAACCGGGAGATAGCTGGTTCTCCCCGAAAGCTATTTAGGTAGCGCCTCGTGAATTCATCTCCGGGGGTAGAGCACTGTTTCGGCTAGGGGGCCATCCCGGCTTACCAACCCGATGCAAACTACGAATACCGGAGAATGTTATCACGGGAGACACACGGCGGGTGCTAACGTCCGTCGTGAAGAGGGAAACAACCCAGACCGCCAGCTAAGGTCCCAAAGTCATGGTTAAGTGGGAAACGATGTGGGAAGGCCCAGACAGCCAGGATGTTGGCTTAGAAGCAGCCATCATTTAAAGAAAGCGTAATAGCTCACTGGTCGAGTCGGCCTGCGCGGAAGATGTAACGGGGCTAAACCATGCACCGAAGCTGCGGCAGCGACGCTTATGCGTTGTTGGGTAGGGGAGCGTTCTGTAAGCCGTTGAAGGTGGCCTGTGAGGGTTGCTGGAGGTATCAGAAGTGCGAATGCTGACATAAGTAACGATAAAGCGGGTGAAAAGCCCGCTCGCCGGAAGACCAAGGGTTCCTGTCCAACGTTAATCGGGGCAGGGTGAGTCGACCCCTAAGGCGAGGCCGAAAGGCGTAGTCGATGGGAAACAGGTTAATATTCCTGTACTTGGTGTTACTGCGAAGGGGGGACGGAGAAGGCTATGTTGGCCGGGCGACGGTTGTCCCGGTTTAAGCGTGAAGGTGTGTGCTCCAGGCAAATCCGGAGTGCTTTAACACTGAGGCGTGATGACGAGGCACCACGGTGCTGAAGCAACAAATGCCCTGCTTCCAGGAAAAGCCTCTAAGCTCCAGGTAACACGAAATCGTACCCCAAACCGACACAGGTGGTCAGGTAGAGAATACCAAGGCGCTTGAGAGAACTCGGGTGAAGGAACTAGGCAAAATGGTGCCGTAACTTCGGGAGAAGGCACGCTGATGCGTAGGTGAAGCGACCTGCTCGTGGAGCTGAAATCAGTCGAAGATACCAGCTGGCTGCAACTGTTTATTAAAAACACAGCACTGTGCAAACACGAAAGTGGACGTATACGGTGTGACGCCTGCCCGGTGCCGGAAGGTTAATTGATGGGGTTATCCGTAAGGAGAAGCTCTTGATCGAAGCCCCGGTAAACGGCGGCCGTAACTATAACGGTCCTAAGGTAGCGAAATTCCTTGTCGGGTAAGTTCCGACCTGCACGAATGGCGTAATGATGGCCAGGCTGTCTCCACCCGAGACTCAGTGAAATTGAACTCGCTGTGAAGATGCAGTGTACCCGCGGCAAGACGGAAAGACCCCGTGAACCTTTACTATAGCTTGACACTGAACATTGAGCCTTGATGTGTAGGATAGGTGGGAGGCTTTGAAGCGTGGACGCCAGTCTGCGTGGAGCCAACCTTGAAATACCACCCTTTAATGTTTGATGTTCTAACGTGGACCCGTAAACCGGGTTGCGGACAGTGTCTGGTGGGTAGTTTGACTGGGGCGGTCTCCTCCTAAAGCGTAACGGAGGAGCACGAAGGTCAGCTAATCCTGGTCGGACATCAGGAGGTTAGTGCAATGGCATAAGCTGGCTTGACTGCGAGCGTGACGGCGCGAGCAGGTGCGAAAGCAGGTCATAGTGATCCGGTGGTTCTGAATGGAAGGGCCATCGCTCAACGGATAAAAGGTACTCCGGGGATAACAGGCTGATACCGCCCAAGAGTTCATATCGACGGCGGTGTTTGGCACCTCGATGTCGGCTCATCACATCCTGGGGCTGAAGTAGGTCCCAAGGGTATGGCTGTTCGCCATTTAAAGTGGTACGCGAGCTGGGTTTAGAACGTCGTGAGACAGTTCGGTCCCTATCTGCCGTGGGCGCTGGAGAACTGAGGGGGGCTGCTCCTAGTACGAGAGGACCGGAGTGGACGCATCACTGGTGTTCGGGTTGTCATGCCAATGGCACTGCCCGGTAGCTAAATGCGGAAGAGATAAGTGCTGAAAGCATCTAAGCACGAAACTTGCCCCGAGATGAGTTCTCCCTGACCCTTAAAGGGTCCTGAAGGAACGTTGAAGACGACGACGTTGATAGGCCGGGTGTGTAAGCGCAGCGATGCGTTGAGCTAACCGGTACTAATGAACCGTGAGGCTTAACCTTACAACGCCGAAGATGTTTTGGCGTGAGAGAGAATTTTTTCAGCGAGATACAGATTAAACCGGTGTGCCGCTGAGGCATGGCGGTGAACAGAATTTGCCTGGCGGCACTAGCGCGGTGGTCCCACCTGACCCCATGCCGAACTCAGAAGTGAAACGCCGTAGCGCCGATGGTAGTGTGGGGTCTCCCCATGCGAGAGTAGGGAACTGCCAGGCATCAAACCAGTGAAGAGGCCATCCGGAAGGATGGCCTTTTTGCGTCCGGGCGGAAGAGACAGGAAGCCCCGTGCCCCGGCACGGGGCTTTTTTGCTATTGTTTCAGCAGAATTTAATTGCTAAAGGATATAGCTATGATCGTGCTGTACGTTCAGCTTTATAAAAATCGCATAGTTGTACGCAACCTCAATACTCAGCAGCAGGTTCCCGGCAGCCAAACTTTCAGTAACCAGCGGATACTGGTTGCGGATTTCTTAGCCGCTGAGAAACTGCTGCGCTCGCTGATCCAACAGGTTGCGCCCCGTTCGTTCTGGCACGCACTAATTCCTGGAAAAGGGCGCCTTAAAATCCTCGCTCATGCGCTGGAAATGAATGAAGGCGGACTGTCACCGGTCGAAGAGCGAGCGATCCTCGAACTGACTTTTGTCGCCGCACAGCGAAAATGCCATGCCCCACAGGTCATCGCCAGCCAGGTTCCTCTGAGCGATCAGCAGGTGCTGGCTGTACTGAGCCAGCCCAAAAATTCCCCTTCACAGCACGACAAAAAATCTAAAATCATTTCATAGCCGGACCGTGACGTGAAACTTTCTCACCTTTCACTTGCGGACTCGACATTTTGCTGATTCCTGGGTATCTTCGGCTATCTGGATGTCTAAACGTTTAAACGTATGCAGTGAGGATATAAGTTATGCCGATTCGGGTGCAGGACGAGCTGCCAGCCGTCAATTTCTTGCGTGACGAGAACGTCTTTGTGATGACGACTTCGCGCGCGACAGTTCAGGAGATCCGCCCTCTGAAGGTGTTGATCCTGAACCTGATGCCAAAGAAGATTGAGACGGAAAACCAGTTCCTGCGTCTGCTGTCGAACTCACCGCTACAGGTCGATGTGCGCCTGCTGCGCATCGATTCCCGCGAGTCGCGTAATACGCCAGCTGAGCACCTGAATACCTTTTACTGTAATTTTGATGAAATCTGCCACGAAAACTACGATGGCCTGATTGTTACCGGCGCGCCACTGGGCCTGGTTGAGTTTAACGATGTTGCCTACTGGCCGCAGATCGAGCAGGTACTGGAGTGGGCGAAAGATCACGTTACCTCAACGCTGTTTGTCTGTTGGGCGGTACAGGCCGCCCTCAATATTCTTTATGGCATTCCCAAGCAGACCCGCAGTGAAAAGCTCTCCGGCGTTTATGAACACCACATCCTTCATCCCCATGCGCTGTTGACGCGCGGTTTTGACGATGTATTCCTTGCTCCGCACTCCCGCTATGCAGATTTCCCGGCGGCACTGATCCGCGATTACACCGATCTGGAGATCCTGGCCGAAACAGAAGAGGGCGATGCCTACCTGTTTGCCAGCAAAGATAAACGCATTGCTTTCGTGACCGGCCACCCGGAGTACGACGCCAACACGCTGGCGAATGAATATTTTCGCGATGTGGAAGCGGGCCTCAGTCCTGAGCTGCCGCATAACTACTTCCCGAAAGATGACCCGCAGAATAAACCGCGGGCCTCCTGGCGCAGCCACGGCAATCTGCTGTTCATCAACTGGCTCAACTACTACGTCTACCAGATCACGCCATACGATCTGCGTCACATGAATCCGACGCTGGATTAAGCGTTTCAGCCCCTTATACCAGGCGCCTTCGGGCGCCTTTTTTTGTTTCCGAAAATCACTTCTCAACATAATAAAACTATAACTTCATTGTTATCAGTTAGTTATTGTCTTTTTAATTTAAAAATGGAAATTGTTTTTGATTTTGGGAAATTTATTAGCCAGGATTGATCCTGCTGAACGAAAACTGCACAAACGATCTTCGTCAGCATTGGGAAATGTCTTTGCTGCAAAAAAGAGGAATCGCACCATGACACAACAGGCAACAACAACCGATGAACTGGCCTTTACACAGCCGTACGGCGAGCAGGAGAAGCAGATCCTTACTCCGGCAGCGGTGGAGTTTCTGAGCGAGCTGGTAACGCGCTTTACGCCAAAACGTAATCAGCTACTGGCAGCGCGTCAGCGCCAGCAGCAACAAATTGATGCCGGTACGTTGCCTGGGTTTATTTCGGAAACAGCTTCCATTCGTGAATCCGACTGGACGATTCGCGGAATACCGGAAGATCTGCTCGATCGCCGAGTGGAAATCACCGGGCCGGTGGAGCGCAAAATGGTCATCAATGCGCTGAATGCCAACGTCAAAGTTTTCATGGCGGATTTTGAAGATTCGCTGGCGCCGAACTGGGACAAAGTGATCGATGGGCAGATCAACCTGCGTGATGCGGTCAACGGCACCATCAGCTACACCAATGAAGCTGGCAAGATTTATCAGTTAAAGCCCAATCCAGCGGTTCTGGTTTGCCGTGTGCGCGGCTTACATCTGCCAGAAAAACATGTGACCTGGCGTGGTGAAGCGATCCCCGGCAGTCTGTTCGACTTTGCGCTCTACTTCTTCCATAACCATAAAAACCTGCTTGCCAAAGGCAGCGGCCCCTATTTTTATCTGCCGAAAACCCAGTCCTGGCACGAAGCGGCCTGGTGGAGTGAGGTATTCAGTTATACCGAAGACCGGTTCAATTTGCCGCGCGGCACCATCAAAGCAACGCTGCTGATTGAAACGCTGCCTGCGGTGTTTCAGATGGACGAAATCCTGCACGCGCTGCGCGACCATATTGTCGGGCTGAACTGCGGACGCTGGGATTACATCTTTAGCTATATCAAAACCCTGAAAAACTATCCGGATCGGGTTTTGCCGGATCGCCAGGTGGTCACCATGGATAAGCCTTTCCTCAGCGCCTATTCCCGTCTGTTGATCAAAACCTGTCATCGTCGCGGCGCATTCGCGATGGGCGGCATGGCGGCGTTTATTCCCAGTAAAGATACCGAACGCAACAACTGGGTGCTGAATAAAGTGAAAGCCGACAAAGAACTCGAAGCGCGTAACGGCCACGACGGCACCTGGATTGCTCACCCGGGCCTTGGCGATACGGTGATGGACGTGTTCAACGCCGCCCTCGGCGATAATAAAAACCAGTTGTTTGTCAGCCGTGAAGACGACGCTCCAATCACCGCAGAGCAACTGCTGGCGCCGTGTGAAGGCGAACGCACCGAAGAGGGAATGCGCGCCAATATTCGCGTGGCGGTGCAATACATCGAAGCGTGGATCTCCGGCAATGGCTGTGTGCCGATTTACGGGCTGATGGAAGATGCCGCCACCGCCGAAATCTCCCGCACCTCTATCTGGCAGTGGATCCACCACGAAAAGACGCTCAGCAACGGCAAACCGGTAACCAAAACGCTGTTCCGCCAGATGCTGGCCGAAGAGATGCGGGTTATTCAGGACGAGCTGGGCGAGCACCGATTCAGCAGCGGTCGTTTTGACGACGCCGCGCGCCTGATGGAGCAGATCACCACCTCTGACGAGCTGATCGACTTCCTGACGTTGCCCGGCTATCGCTTACTGGCTTAATTCACCCACCCTACACCCTATGGAGCATCTGCATATGAAAACCCGTACCCAACAAATCGAAGAATTACAAAAAGAGTGGACGCAACCGCGCTGGGAAGGCATCCGCCGCCCATACAGCGCGGAAGAGGTGGTGAAATTACGCGGTTCGGTCAACCCGGAATGTACGCTGGCGCAACTGGGCGCGGCCAAAATGTGGCGGCTGCTGCATGGCGAATCGAAAAAGGGTTATATCAATAGCCTTGGCGCGCTGACCGGTGGCCAGGCCTTACAACAGGCGAAAGCGGGGATCGAGGCTATTTATCTCTCCGGCTGGCAAGTCGCCGCAGATGCTAACCTGGCATCCAGCATGTATCCGGATCAATCGCTCTATCCGGCGAACTCGGTGCCATCGGTGGTCGAGCGGATTAACAATACCTTCCGCCGCGCCGATCAGATCCAGTGGGCTTCCGGTATTGAACCGGGCGATCCGCGTTTTGTGGACTATTTCCTGCCAATCGTGGCAGATGCCGAAGCCGGTTTTGGCGGCGTGCTGAATGCTTTTGAACTGATGAAATCGATGATTGAAGCCGGTGCTGCTGCCGTGCACTTTGAAGATCAGCTAGCGTCGGTGAAAAAATGCGGCCATATGGGTGGCAAAGTACTGGTACCGACGCAGGAAGCGGTGCAGAAACTGGTGGCTGCGCGTCTGGCAGCGGATGTGCTGGGTGTTCCAACGCTGTTGGTGGCGCGTACCGATGCGGATGCAGCCGATCTGATCACTTCCGACTGCGATCCCTATGACAGCGCCTTTATTACCGGCGAGCGCACCAGCGAAGGTTTCTACCGCACAAATGCCGGGGTTGAGCAGGCTATCAGCCGCGGGCTGGCTTACGCACCGTATGCCGATTTGGTGTGGTGCGAAACCTCAACGCCAGACCTCAAGCTGGCGCGCCGGTTTGCCGATGCGATCCATGCAAAATTCCCCGGCAAACTGCTGGCTTACAACTGCTCGCCGTCGTTCAACTGGAAAAAGAATCTCGACGACAACACCATCGCCCGCTTCCAGCAGGAGCTGTCGGACATGGGGTACAAATTCCAGTTCATTACCCTCGCCGGTATTCACAGCATGTGGTTCAACATGTTCGACCTGGCGCATGCCTATGCGCAGGGCGAAGGGATGAAACACTACGTCGAGAAGGTGCAGCAGCCGGAATTCGCCGCAGGCAAAGAGGGTTACACCTTCGTTTCTCATCAGCAGGAAGTTGGTACGGGCTACTTCGACAGGGTCACCACCATTATTCAGGGCGGGACCTCATCGGTGACCGCGCTGACAGGCTCGACCGAAGAAGCGCAGTTCTGATTGTCGATACCCGGCAGGCAAAAGCTGCCGGGTTTGCGGCACCTCGCCTGCCGGATAACGCTCTTCGGCAACTCTCTGCCCGACATGAGGACAAAAGATGTCGCGTGGCCTGGAACTACTGATTGCACAAACCATTCTGCAGGGCTTCGATGCGCAATATGGGCGCTTCCTGGAGGTCACATCCGGCGCCCAGCAGCGTTTTGAACAGGCGGACTGGCAGGCTGTGCAGCAGGCGATGAAGCAGCGTATTCATCTTTACGACCATCATGTTGGCCTGGTGGTGGAGCAGTTACGCTGCATCACCGACAGCCAAAGGCCCGACGCGGCGTTTCTGCTGCGGGTTAAAGAGCATTACACCCGACTGCTGCCGGATTACCCTCGCTTTGAGATTGCCGAAAGTTTTTTCAATTCGGTCTACTGCCGCCTGTTTGATCATCGCTCATTAACGCCGGAACGCTTATTTATCTTTAGCTCGCAGCCGGAGCGCCGCTTTCGCACCATCCCGCGCCCGCTGGCGAAAGATTTTTGGCCGGAACGCGGCTGGGAGGCGTTACTCAGTAAAGTGCTGACGGATTTACCGCTGCGTCTGCCGTGGCAGGATAAAACGCGCGACATCGGTTATATCACAGCGCATTTGCAGGAGGCTTTCGGCCACGAAGTGCTGGCGAAATCGCATCTGCAAGTGGCAAATGAACTGTTTTATCGCAATAAGGCAGCCTGGCTGGTTGGCAAGCTCGTTACGCCGCAGGCAACGTTGCCCTTTTTACTGCCGATCCACCGCACGGATGAAGGCGAGCTGTTCGTCGATACCTGTCTGACCACACCTGCTGAAGCCAGCATCGTGTTTGGCTTTGCCCGCTCCTATTTTATGGTTTATGCGCCGCTGCCCGCCGCGACGGTGGAGTGGCTGCGGGAGATCCTGCCGGGCAAAACCACCGCCGAGCTGTATATGGCGATTGGCTGCCAGAAGCACGGCAAAACCGAAAGTTATCGCGAATACCTGAACTACATCCGCGCCAGCAATGAGCAGTTTATTGAAGCGCCGGGCATTCGCGGCATGGTGATGCTGGTCTTTACGCTGCCGGGGTTTGACCGGGTATTTAAAGTGATCAAAGACGTCTTTCCTCCGCAAAAAGAGATGAGCGCGGCGCATGTTCGCGCTTGTTACCAGTTGGTCAAAGAGCACGATCGCGTCGGGCGCATGGCCGATACGCAGGAATTTGAAAACTTCGTGCTGGAAAAAAGGCAAATTTCACCAGCGCTGATGGCGTTACTGCTGGAACAGGCGCCGGGCAAAATTACCGATCTCGGCGACAGTATCGCCATCAGCCATCTCTACATTGAGCGGCGCATGGTGCCGCTGAACATCTGGTTTGAGCAGGTCAAAGGCCAGCAGTTGCGTGATGCGGTGGAAGAGTACGGCAACGCAATCCGTCAGCTTGCCGCCGCTAATATTTTCCCCGGCGATATGTTGTTCAAGAACTTTGGCGTCACCCGTCATGGCCGCGTCGTGTTCTATGACTACGATGAAATTTGCTATATGACCGAGGTGAATTTCCGCGATATTCCGCCGCCGCGTTACCCGGAAGATGAGTTGAGCGCTGAACCCTGGTACAGCGTGGCGCCCGGCGATGTTTTTCCGCAGGAGTTTCGCCACTGGCTGTGCGCCGATCCAGAAATCGGCCCATTGTTTGAGGAGATGCACGCCGATTTATTGCGCGCCGACTACTGGCGAGGGTTACAGGAACGCATCCGACAGGGACATGTGGAAGATGTCTATGCCTACCGTAAGCGCCAGCGCTTTAGCATACGCTTCGGCACTGGCGCCTTACGGCAGGCGGGCTGAGCGCTTAGTGGATGTGCAGGTTGAATTGCAGCACGTTATAAGCGGTGTAGCTAAAGAACAGTAAAATCGCGAGCGTCAGTAAAAAGGCGAGCGTACTCGCTGTGGCGGTGCGGAACAGGTGCGTTTTGCGCGGCGTCAGTAAGAGCGCGACCAGCGGGAAAATAAACACCAGATGGCCAACAAAGTCAGTAATGCCAAATGGAATAAAGGCCAGCACCACGATGATGGCAAACAGCCCGATACAGGCGTAACCCGCCAGTCTGCCGCTGAAGATATGCCAAATCAGACATAATTCCACGAAACCACAGGCGCGGACAAAGAACTCCCAGTTCAGGCCCATGGCCAGATAGCTATGCGTTGTCAGCAACTGGTAATACAAACCAGGATGCAGGAATTTCTCAATCGCTCCCCACAGGAATGAGTAGCAAAGAATCAGACGCAGAAATTCCAGTTCCTTGCCGTACGCTTGCTGTTTCAGGGTGCTCTGGGTAATTAAATAAACTGCGATACCAATGAAGATAAAATAGTCCAGCATATGGTTCGCACCATAAAGCTGCACGGCATAGAGATAGAGCAGAATAATTAAGAAGCCGGAGAAAAAGCTCGTTTTTCTCGAAAATGCGGTAAGCGCAATAATAAGATGAATGTATCTAAGCCACGGATTAGCAACGACCAGTTCCGGTGTCAGAATAACCTGTGGGAAGAACGCACCCAGCACCAGGAAAAAGAGTGCCGCGCCCCAGCGAACAATCTGCGGGACGTAATTATGCGCATGATTTAAAAATGGCTGGCAGCGGTGACAATCGATAAACGAAGGTAGTTTTCTGTCGAGTACCGACGTTGCAAATATCACTGCCGTTGAAAATGCCAGTAATAACCAGAAGCTCATCGCACCGGTCAATGATGTCATCGATAGCGGCGTTTGCTCAACGCCATAATTAACGAACCACTTCACATGCGCCATTGCGGAAAAGGGCAGGCACATAATGATAGAGGCCAGAATGCGGGCTTTACTCTTCATCATCATAATCTCATGAAAAAACGTGCCGACACGGTGCCATCGCGCTGGTGTGACGACAATGAGATAGCCCTTTTATGACTGGAGATAATCTCCCCCGTGAGTTGAGACGATTCTTGTCGCAGGGGAGATAAATAAGTTGCAGCGTTTATTTGGTGGATAAAGACGTAATAGTGAAAGTAATTAACGCATTCCGCCGTAGGCCAGCGTTACCTCTTTTGCGCCGCGAATGACCATTGCGCCCAGTTCGGTCACGCGGTCGTCAGTCATCCGCGATATTGGCCCGGAGATAGAGATCGCCGCGAATGGCTCGCCGTGTTCATCATAAATACAGGTGGCAACGCAGCGCAGACCCAGCGCATGTTCTTCATCGTCAAAAGAGTAGCCGCGCTTGCGCGTCTGGGCGAGATCCTCTTTCAGATGCACTGGCGAAACCAGCGTCGCGTGAGTATAAGCGTGCAGACCCTGGCGGTGCAGCAGATTACCGACCTGCTCATCATCCAGCCGTGCTAAAAAGGCTTTACCTGCGCCGGAAGCGTGCATCGGCAGTTTGCCGCCAATGGGTGCGGACATCCGCATTAACTGGGTACACTGCACCTGATCGATAATAATGGCCTGATGATCGCTTTTATCCAGCACGGCAAGATTGACCGTCTCACCGGATTCTTCCATCAGTTTACGCAGGATAGGATGCACAATCGCCATCAGGTTACGGCTTTGCAGAAAGCTACTGCCGACAATAAAAGCATGCGCGCCGACCGCCCAGTGGCCCAGTTCGCCAACCTGACGGACAAAGCCCAGTTGCTGCATGGTAGTAAGCAGTCGATGGGTGGTGGAATTGGGCAAACCGGCCTGTTGCGCCAGCTCCGTCAGCGCGACGCTGCCGTGGGATTCAGCGATCCATTCCAGCAGTTTCAGGCCACGGGTCAATGACTGGACTTGTCCGCCGGCCGGAGCGGCTGGCGCGGTGGCTTTTCTGCCACGTTTTGCGGGAACGGAAGCGACCATCGGCTGGCTCCTTTTTCTGTATCGTGGAAATCATTTTCGTTTTGCCTGAGTATAACGTAACTCCGTGGCAGACTGATCGGATGAGTGAAGCTGAACATCTCTCATGTTAATCCGCTGCCGCTTTTCCGTTCTGCCACTTTGTGCCAGTATGTTTTGCTGGCCTTTTGGCCTCATTGAGCCTTGTCGGGAGCACGTGTGAGCAGCAAAGTTGAACAACTGCAACAGCAGTTAAATGAACGCATTCTGGTTCTGGACGGTGGTATGGGTACCATGATCCAGAGCTACCGTCTGAGTGAGCAGGATTTTCGCGGTGAGCGCTTTGCCGACTGGCCCTGCGATCTGAAAGGAAACAATGACTTGCTGGTGCTCAGCAAGCCGGACGTGATAACCGCTATCCATGACGCCTATTTTGCGGCGGGTGCGGATATCATCGAAACCAACACCTTTAACTCGACGACCATCGCGATGGCGGATTACCAGATGGAGTCCCTGTCGGCGGAAATCAACTTTGCCGCAGCGAAACTGGCCCGCGCCTGCGCCGATAAATGGACCGCGCAAACGCCGGAAAAACCGCGTTACGTGGCCGGGGTGCTTGGCCCGACTAACCGAACCGCCTCCATTTCCCCGGATGTCAACGATCCGGCGTTTCGTAATATCTCCTTCGATCAGCTGGTGGAGGCCTACCGCGAATCAACCAAAGCGCTGGTGGAAGGCGGTGCTGATCTGATCCTGATCGAAACGGTGTTTGATACGCTCAACGCCAAAGCGGCGATCTTTGCCGTTAAAGAAGAGTTTGATGCGCTGGGTATTGAGCTGCCGATCATGATTTCCGGCACCATTACCGATGCGTCCGGGCGTACGCTCTCCGGCCAGACGACCGAGGCATTTTACAATTCGCTGCGCCATGCCGATGCGCTCACTTTCGGCCTTAACTGCGCGCTGGGGCCAGACGAGCTGCGCCAGTACGTGCAGGAACTGTCGCGCATTGCCGAATGCTACGTTACCGCGCACCCGAACGCCGGTCTGCCGAACGCCTTTGGCGAGTACGACCTCGATGCCGCCACCATGGCGACGCAGATCCGCGAGTGGGCGGAGGCCGGGTTCCTGAATATCGTCGGCGGTTGTTGCGGCACCACGCCGGAACATATCGCTGCCATGAGCAACGCTGTTGCCGGGCTGCCGCCGCGTAAACTGCCGGAAATCCCGGTGGCCTGCCGTCTCTCCGGGCTTGAGCCGCTGAATATCGGTGACGACAGCCTGTTTGTGAACGTCGGCGAACGGACTAACGTTACCGGCTCCGCCAAATTCAAGCGCCTGATCAAAGAAGAGAAGTACAGCGAAGCGCTGGACGTGGCGCGCCAGCAGGTGGAAAGCGGCGCGCAGATCATCGATATCAACATGGATGAGGGGATGCTCGACGCCGAAGCGGCGATGGTGCGTTTCCTCAATCTGATTGCCGGTGAACCGGACATCGCCCGTGTACCGATCATGATTGACTCCTCGAAGTGGGAGGTAATTGAAAAAGGGCTGAAATGTATCCAGGGCAAAGGCATTGTTAACTCCATCTCCATGAAAGAGGGGGTTGAGCCGTTTATCCATCATGCGAAACGCGTGCGCCGCTACGGTGCGGCGGTGGTGGTGATGGCCTTTGATGAAGTGGGCCAGGCGGATACCCGCGCGCGCAAAATCGAGATTTGCCGCCGTGCCTATAAAATTCTCACCGAAGAGGTAGGATTCCCGCCGGAAGACATTATTTTCGACCCGAATATCTTCGCGGTGGCGACCGGGATTGAAGAGCATAACAACTATGCGCAGGACTTTATCGGCGCCTGTGAGGATATCAAACGCGAGCTGCCGCATGCGCTGATCTCCGGCGGCGTGTCGAACGTCTCCTTCTCCTTCCGCGGTAACGATCCGGTGCGTGAGGCGATTCACGCCGTCTTCCTTTATTACGCTATTCGCAACGGCATGGACATGGGGATCGTAAACGCCGGTCAGTTGGCGATTTATGACGATCTGCCCGCCGAACTGCGCGATGGCGTTGAGGATGTGATTCTTAACCGTCGTGATGATGCCACGGAGCGCATGCTGGATCTGGCTGAGAAATATCGCGGCAGTAAAGGCGCGGATGATGGTGCGCAGGCGCAACTGGCCGAATGGCGTAGCTGGGATGTGAAAAAGCGCCTCGAATATTCGCTGGTGAAAGGTATTACCGAATTTATTGAGCAGGACACCGAAGAAGCCCGCCAGCAAGCCGCTCGCCCGATCGAGGTGATCGAAGGGCCGCTGATGGACGGTATGAACGTGGTCGGCGATCTGTTCGGCGAAGGTAAGATGTTCCTGCCGCAGGTCGTGAAATCTGCCCGCGTAATGAAACAGGCGGTTGCTTACCTGGAGCCGTATATCGAAGCCAGCAAAGAACAGGGCAAAAGCAACGGCAAGATGGTGATCGCCACCGTGAAAGGCGATGTACACGATATCGGCAAAAACATCGTGGGCGTGGTGTTGCAGTGCAATAACTACGAAATCATCGATCTCGGCGTGATGGTGCCAGCCGACAAAATCCTGAAAACTGCGCGTGAAGTGAATGCTGACCTGATTGGCCTTTCCGGGCTGATTACGCCGTCGCTCGATGAGATGGTCAACGTGGCTAAAGAGATGGAGCGCCAGGGGTTTACCATTCCGCTGCTGATTGGCGGCGCGACTACCTCGAAAGCGCACACGGCGGTGAAAATCGAGCAGAACTACAGCGGGCCGACGGTCTATGTGCAGAACGCCTCGCGTACCGTCGGCGTCGTGTCGTCGCTGCTGTCGGACACGCAGCACGATGCGTTTGTCGCCCGTACCCGCAAAGAGTATGAAACGGTGCGCATTCAGCACGCGCGCAAAAAACCGCGCACGCCGCCAGTGACCTTGCAGGTCGCACGGGAAAACGATCTGGCTTTCGATTGGGCCAGTTACACACCGCCGGTGGCGCATCGCCTTGGAGTACAGGAAGTCACGGCCAGCATCGAGACGCTGCGCAACTATATCGACTGGACGCCGTTCTTTATGACCTGGTCGCTGGCGGGCAAGTATCCGCGCATTCTGGAAGATGAAGTGGTGGGCGAAGAGGCGAAGCGTCTGTTTAAGGATGCGAACGAGATGCTCGATATGCTGGGCGCGCAAAAACGGCTTAATCCGCGCGGTGTGGTTGGGCTGTTTCCGGCAAACCGCGTCGGCGATGACATCGAAATCTACCGTGACGAAACCCGCACGCAGGTGCTGACGGTCGGTTGCCATCTGCGTCAGCAGACCGAAAAAACCGGTTTCGCCAACTACTGTCTGGCCGATTTTGTCGCGCCAAAACAGAGCGGAAAAGCGGACTACATCGGCGCTTTTGCCGTGACCGGCGGGCTGGAAGAAGATGCGCTGGCGGAGGCTTACGATGCTGCACACGATGATTACAACAAAATCATGGTGAAAGCGGTGGCTGACCGTCTTGCAGAGGCGTTTGCCGAATACCTGCATGAGCGGGTACGTAAAGTGTACTGGGGCTATGCGCCAAACGAAAACCTCAGCAACGAAGAGCTGATCCGCGAGAACTACCAGGGGATTCGCCCCGCGCCGGGCTACCCTGCGTGCCCGGAGCACACCGAAAAAGGCACCATCTGGCAGTTACTGGATGTGGAAAAACATACCGGTATGAAGCTGACAGAATCTTACGCCATGTGGCCGGGCGCCTCGGTTTCCGGCTGGTATTTCAGCCATCCGGACAGCAAGTATTTCGCCGTCGCGCAAATTCAGCGCGATCAGGTGGAAGATTATGCGCGGCGTAAAGGTATGTCCGTGTCAGAGGTTGAGCGCTGGTTGTCCTCGAATTTAGGTTACGACGCAGACTAACCGCAATACAATGCAGAGCAACGGGGCATTATTTAATGCCCCGTTTTTTTCATCACTTTTCATAAAATCTCCACTAAGCAAACATAATACAAATTGAAACTAAGAACATTCTTAAAAGTGGATATTTTCTTAGACCACTGTTCCTCTTCATGCGTATGATGGGCGTTGGCTCACAGGCAAGATTGCTTCCTTTTTTTGCAGTTCATTCGTTTGTCATAAATTTAACTTAGGTATTATAAAATGGATATTTATGATATAAGAAAAAGAAATCTATTGCCGAAGGATTATGAAAACATCCTTGCGCCGGACATCGCGAAAAATATTATCAGAAAGGAATATTTCATCGAAAGTAGTCCTAATAATGTCCTTGGAAGTATCGATGGCTATAGCATTAAAAAACACCACGGTTTTAAATATGGTTTACCGCACGATCCATTAGGTCATCAAAAAGAAAAATATATTGATAGTCTGGTGGACCGGGGCGTGGTGGTGGTGATGCGGCCAAATGTCAGTGCCCGCAATCGCTTCTACTATCCGTTTTTTATTGCGGAAAACGGCGCGCTGTTTTGCGTACAGGAGATGTCGTTTAATGCCGTCTATATCAGGACCATACTGAACGGTTTTAAAGACAGCGTGGCGATTCACGGCACGCCTGCGCCAACCCGCAGCAGCTTTGTGCCGGTGACGGCGGAGTACGGCCCCGGCTACTGGAAAACCAGCGAGACGGACTTCCATGGTGTTAAAAATGCGGCGGTGATGTTACTGAACCGCGCGACCAGTATGGGCGACCAGGGGCGTGTATTTGGCTCGGATGGCAAGGATTATATGAATACCTCCCGGGATAAAATCCAGCTATGGACGCCCATTCCGGACAGCGTGACGTCAGATACCCGGGAAATCCTCTATAATCGTTCGGTAATCAGGCGCTACGGCGACAAGCGATCGATAAGTCAAAAATATCTCGAAGGTGATGATGCCTGGACGCAATCGGGTAAATCATGGCAATGGATTCCAGGGGTAAGGGATGAAGATTATGAGTTTAAAAAATAAGATATACCTGTTCTGGGGGATTATGGATGTACTGGCATTAGCCGGATATTTATTTTTTTCAATACAGGGTGGCAGTATTCCTTTTTATTCCGACATCCACGGGTTTTATTCTAACTACGCACAATTAGGTGTAAGTGGTTTAACCGGTGGACTGATCCAGTTGCTGTTCTTTATTAATATTGCGCTGATCGTTTCATTAGCATTTTCTGGCTGGTGGATGATAGCCAAAAAGGACATCAATAATATCTTTTTAATCGTGCAGGAAATTGGCCGGGTATTTTCGTTGAAATGCTCCATTGCGCTAATCCCGCTGATTATGCATTTCTCCGATGTGCGTTCTCCGTGGATCGCCATCCTGCTGTTTGTCCTGTCGGAGGTGGTCAAAATTGGTTCTATTATGTGGATTAAACGAAATGATGAGTCGCAGGGCATGGATGCCGCCAGCCGTTAAGCGCTAAACCTTCATCATTGTCACAAAACCGTCATTTTTCCTTACAACTCGCAGGATGCTTAAGCGGTGTTCTGCGCTATTCCTGGGTTTAACACCTTATACTTAAACCATAATGTTGTGGTTATCTATCCGCTGATAGCCGACAACGCATAACAATAAGGAGGATCCCACTCAGTGCTGACTTTGCTTCATCTGTTATCTGCTGTTGCCTTGCTGGTATGGGGTACCCATATTGTCCGTACCGGCGTGATGCGCGTCTTTGGCGCCCGTTTACGGACGGTGCTCAGCCGCAGCGTGGAGAAAAAACCGCTCGCCTTCTGCGCGGGTATCGGCGTGACCGCGCTGGTGCAGAGCAGCAACGCGACGACCATGCTGGTGACATCCTTCGTGGCGCAGGATTTAGTGGCGCTGACCCCGGCACTGGTGATTGTGCTTGGTGCCGATGTCGGGACCGCGCTGATGGCGCGCGTGCTGACCTTCGATCTCTCCTGGCTGTCGCCGCTGCTGATCTTTATCGGCGTGATTTTCTTCCTCGGCCGCAAACAAACCCGTGAAGGACAACTGGGTCGCGTCAGTATTGGCCTCGGGCTGATCCTGCTGGCGCTGGAACTCATCGTGCAGGCGGTGACGCCAATCACCCAGGCAAGTGGGGTTCAGGTGATTTTTGCCTCGCTGACAGGTGATATCCTGCTGGATGCGCTGATTGGCGCGGTCTTTGCGATTATCAGTTATTCAAGCCTGGCCGCCGTACTGCTGACGGCAACGCTGGCCGCCGCCAGTATTATTTCGTTTCCGGTGGCGCTGTGCCTGGTGATTGGCGCTAACCTTGGTTCCGGTTTGCTGGCGATGCTGAATAACAGTGCGGCGAATGCCGCAGCCCGCCGGGTGGCGCTCGGCAGCCTGCTGTTTAAGCTGGTAGGCAGCCTGATTATTCTGCCGTTTGTCCATGTGCTCGCCAGTTCGATGCAAAAACTGCCGCTGCCGGAAGCGGAACTGGTGATTTACTTCCACGTTTTCTACAACCTGATCCGCTGTCTGGCGATGGTGCCGTTTGCCGGGCCGATGGCGCAATTTTGTAAACGCATCATTAGCGATGAACAGGAGCTGGATGCGCGTCTGAAACCCAAACATCTCGACAGCTCTGCGCTGGATACGCCGACGCTGGCGCTGGCGAATGCCGCGCGCGAAACGCTGCGCATGGGTGATGCGATGGAGCTGATGCTGGAAGGGTTGCATAAAGTGATGCACGGCGAGCCGCGGCAGGAGAAAGAGCTGCGCAAGCTGGCGGATGACGTCAACGTACTTTATACCGCGATCAAGCTCTATCTGGCGCGTATGCCGAAAGAGGAACTGGCGGAAGAGGAGTCAAAACGCTGGGCGGAAATTATCGAGATGTCGCTTAACCTGGAGCAGGCTTCCGATATTGTCGAGCGGATGGGTAGCGAAATCGCCGACAAATCGTTAGCCGCACGACGTGCTTTTTCAGGGGAAGGGCTGAAAGAGCTGGATGCGCTGCATGAACGGCTGGTGGGGAATCTGAAACTGGCGATGTCGGTGTTTTTCTCCAGCGATGTCACCAGTGCCCGCCGACTGCGGCGCAGCAAGCACCGCTTCCGTATTATGAACCGGCGCTACGCGCATGCGCACGTTGATCGACTGCATCAGCAAAACGTTCAGAGCATTGAAACCAGTTCGTTGCACCTTGGCCTGCTGGGAGACATGAAACGACTCAACTCACTGTTCTGCTCGGTGGCTTACGGCGTTCTGGAACAACCTGATGAAGATGACGATCGCGACGATTATTAATCCCGCCGTGCCACCAGGCACGGCTCTTAAACCCCGGGTTTTATCGGGTTAGTGCACAAATTAATTTACGCACGATAAAAATCCATTTTTTCTCCTCTTAAAGACAGTTATATTCCGCTTTTACAGGAGAGTTTATGCTGCCAACCCAATCAACACGTTTAAACAAATATATCAGCGAAAGCGGGATTTGCTCGCGTCGTGAGGCCGATCGTTATATCGAGCAGGGCAATGTTTTTATCAACGGCAAGCGTGCCGGGATTGGCGATCAGGTTGTCGCCGGAGACGTTGTCAAAGTGAACGGTCAACTTATCGAGCCGCGAAATGCAGAAGATCTGGTATTTATCGCGTTGAATAAACCGGTTGGCATTGTCAGTACCACTGAAGACGGCGAAAAAGACAATATTGTTGATTTTGTTAATCATAGCAGCCGCATCTTCCCCATTGGCCGTCTGGACAAAGATTCGCAGGGGCTGATTTTTCTCACTAATCACGGCGACTTAGTGAATAAAATCCTGCGTGCAGGTAACGACCACGAAAAAGAGTATCTGGTAACCGTCAACAAACCGGTGACCGATGAGTTTATTCGGGGTATGGGCGCGGGCGTGCCGATCCTCGGTACGGTAACCAAAAAATGCAAGGTTAAGAAAGAAGCGCCTTTCACCTTCCGCATCACGCTGGTGCAGGGGCTGAACCGCCAGATCCGCCGCATGTGCGAGCATTTCGGCTATGAAGTCACGAAGCTGGAGCGCACGCGTATTATGAACGTCAGCCTCACCGGGCTGCCGCCGGGCGAGTGGCGCGATTTAACCGACGACGAACTGATCGCGCTGTTCAAACTGATTGAGAACTCATCCTCAGAAGCAAAGCCGAAAGCCAAAGCAAAACCGCAGGCGGCGAGAAAACCTGCCGTCAATGTCGCGAAGCCCGAAGAGAAAAATCGGGGCAAGCCGGCAGGTAAACGCTTTACCCAGCCGGGCAGGAAGAAGAAAGGGCGCTGATTAGCGTCTGCCGCGCGTTGAAGTATTCGCCGACCAGGAAAAGGTCGTGCTCTCATCTGGTTTATAAGCCCGCTGTTTTTTAACCTTGCGGGCTTTCTTCACTTCCGCTTCACGCTGTTCCATCAGCTTATCGATGTACTCTTTTTTCACATGATTCGCTTCAGAATTGCTGAGCGGGCGTCCGTGCGCGATACGGGCGCGATCGAGCAGGGTTTTTAGCTCCCGTTGTTCGCTCTCCGTCATCTCTTTTTGCGTCAGTCTGGTCAGGGCCATGGGGGTCTCTCCTCGGGAAGTGCAACGAGTGTACGCGATGCGGCCAGGTAAAGCATGTTTGATGGTATATAAACGCTGGAAAGCGCCTCGCATATTTGTCAGAGCGCGGGTGACATTCTGATTTCGCAGGGTAGCGTGCTAAACCAAACTCGTCAGTTTGGGAATTGACCCATATTAGAAATGTTTCCATCTTGTCAACAATGAGACTGGAGATTATGATGTTTCCATAATGGAACGTGTGAGGGATCAATGCACGTCATATCAAGGAGGCCGTTTGATAGTGCGGCCAACGATTTTCCAAACCATGCCCTTGTGCTGGATGCTGTTTACAAGGTGCTGAAAAGTACATCTTACCGCAATCCTGATGAATTGAGAGAAGAGTTCCCCAGCCTGGACAGAATGAAATACCGGGATAAATGGTGGGTTATCAATATCGCGGGCAATCATCTGAGAATGCTGTTTTTTGCGGATTTCGGGGCGGGAAAAATTTTCGTGAAGCACATTGTGACGCATGCTGAGTATGACAAACTGGTGAAGCGTTACCGGGAGACTAAAGAATGATTGATGATGCAATAAAGGCAGCCGATCAACTGGTGAAACAGGTCCCTTTTCTGGGGAATCGCCCCAGCAGAGAGGACTACGAACACGCGCTGGCGATGGTTGAACAATTGCTTGAGCAGGCTCCGGATAGTCCACTGGTCGAACTACTTGCGGCGAAAATAGAACGCTATGAGGATAATGATCCGGAACTTGTGGCATTTAATACACGCGTGGCGTCACTGCCACGAGGTGTCGCCGCCCTGCGCGTTTTGATGGATCAGTATGGATTAAATCAATCTTCCTTTGGCCATGAAATTGGTCAGCGTTCTCTGGTGAGCCGTATTCTCAATGGCGAACGTAACCTGACGGTCGATCATATTCGGGCTCTGGCTGAGCGATTTAATGTTTCAACTGATGTATTTATTGAGCCCGTTAGCCAGACGGCAGGTTAAGTGGAATGGCTGAGGCTCAGCCATTCCATAATTGTTAACCCTCTTTCACCGTATCCGCGTTACGCCCGTCGACGGGTTTACCGGACCAGTAACCCGCCAGTAGCGAGCCAGAAAGGTTATGCCAGACGGAGAACAACGCGCCAGGCAGCGCGGCGAGCGGGGAGAAGTAGATTTTGCCCAGCGCGGCGGCCAGACCGGAGTTTTGCATGCCCACTTCAATCGCCAGCGTGCGGCAGGTGGATTCATCAAAACCGAACAGGCGTCCGCCCCAGTAACCGCCCAGTAAACCGATGCTGTTGTGCAGGATCACCGCGACAATCACCACCAGACCAACCGAGGCGATATACGCCGCAGAACCGGCCACTACCGCGCTGATGATCGCCAGAATACAAACCATTGAGAAGGCGGGCAGATAAGGTTCGACCGCTTTCACCACGCGCGGGAACAGATGATGCACAATCAACCCCAGCGCTATTGGGATCACCACAATTTGCAAAATACTGAGCAGCATACCCATCACATCCACCTGGATATGAGCATCGACGTACAGGCGCGTCAGCAGCGGCGTTGCGATCACACCGACCAGTGTTGAGACGGAAGAGATGGTGACAGACAGCGCGACGTCGCCTTTTGCCAGATAGATCATCACGTTCGACGCCGTACCGCTGGCGACGCTGCCGACCAGCACCATTCCGGCGGACAAATCCGGCGGCATTTTAAAGAGCAACGCCAGCAGCCATGCCGCCAGCGGCATCACCAGATAGTGCAGGAAAATCCCTGCGGCGACCGGCGCCGGGCGAGAGAGCACGCGTTTAAAATCATCGAGTTTCAGGTGCACGCCCATGCCGAACATAATCAGCATCAGCAGCGTGGCCACCCACGGGCCGATGGCAATGAACGTGGGCGGGAAGTAATAAGCGAGGACGGAAAGCAGCAGCGCCCATAACGGGAACAGCCGCGTCAGTGTTGCGAGCATGTGAGGAATTCCTTGCGATTGTTGTGTTGTGTTTTTTATAAAAAGGCCGGGTTCGTGCCCGGCCATAGTTATTGTTTATCGTGCTAAGGAATTTTATTCAAACAAATTATGATGCAGCTTCTGTACAACCTGCTCGGCTTCGGCGCCAGGCACCAGGAAGCAGAGGTTATGGCTGGACGCGCCGTAGCAGATCATGCGGATGTTGAACGGGTCGAGCACGCCAAACACCTCTTTCCCCACACCGCAGGCTTTCGACAGCTCATTGCCAATCAGCGCCACCAGCGCCAGATTCTCTTCTACTTCCACGCGGCACAGCGATGACAGCTCGGTCAGCAGCGACTGGGTCAGCAGCGTATCGCCGGTTGACGTTGAGCCGGTGGTATCCAGCGTCAGCGCCACGCTCACTTCCGAGGTGGTGATCAGATCGACAGAGATATTGTGTCGCGCGAGGATGCCGAACACTTCGGCCAGGAAGCCACGGGAGTGCAGCATATTCAGGCTGTGTAGCGTCAGCAGCGTTTGTCTGCGGCGCAGCGCCAGCGCGCGGAACAGCGGTGGATTAGTGGTTTTGTTGCATACCAGCGTACCGCCTGCTTTTGGGTCTTTGCTGGAGCCGACAAACACCGGAATGTCGCTGCGCACGGCGGGTAACAGGGTGGCCGGATGCAGCACTTTCGCGCCAAAAGTGGCCATCTCAGCCGCTTCTTCAAAGGCGATTTCATCAATGCGTTTTGCTGCCGGAACAACGCGCGGATCGGTGGTGTAGATGCCCGGAACATCTGTCCAGATATCCACACGCGAGGCGTGCAGCGCTTCACCCAGCAGGGCTGCCGTATAGTCGCTGCCGCCACGGCCCAGCGTGGTAGTACGGCCTTTGGCTTCGCTACCGATAAAGCCCTGGGTAATGATTAACCCTTCGCTGAGGCGCGGCGCGAGCTGCTGGGCGGAAAGCTCCGCCAGCGCTGCGACATCCGGCTCGGCACGGCCAAAGCGATCGCTGGTACGCATGACTTTACGCACGTCAAACCACTGTGCCTGAACGTTACGTTCACGCAGCACTTCAACAAACAGCAGAGTCGACATTAATTCGCCGTGGCTGACCAGTTCGTCGGTCAGGGCAGTCGAGGTCGCGAGTGAGGCGGCTTCCGCCAGGGTGGTGATATTTTCCAGCAGGCGTTCGATCTCTTCACGAATCACGGAAGGATTCGCCATACGTTCCAGGATATCGAACTGAATTTTGCGGATAGCGTCGAGTTTTACGAAGCGCTCGCTGGCTTCCAGCCCTTCAGACAGGGCAACCAGCAGATTGGTCACGCCCGCAGAGGCAGAGAGAACAACCAGACGGACGCTGGCATCGGCAAGCACCACGTCCGCACTGCGGTTCATGGCATCGTAATCGGCAACACTGGTGCCACCAAATTTGGCGACAACTAAACTCGTCATAACAACCTCGTGTCAGGGGATCCAATATTCAGCCTTGGCACAAGGGAAGAGCGAAAAACAGGGGTGGCGCAGATAGCAAAACAACTACGTTTTCCCCAGAAGCGCTCCACCTTGCGAAACGCCCGACTGCGAACGTTTCTGGTGACAACCCAGAGGATTCAGCCTCTGTAGCCGATAACGAACGCTGCCAGGCGCTTTGTTATCTCGGCGTTACTCCCCCTCAGGTGTTTTCTTTAGTCTGGCACTTCGAACACCGTGTACCTGGGCAACGCGCCTCTTCTGGCTATTACCTTCGCCTTTCGCGCCGTGGCGGTGTTGGCTGCCTTCACTTACCCCGGTCACTTACCGATGTAAGCTCCCGGGGATGCGCTCAGTTGCCGCCTTGCCACAACACGAAATGCGTTGGTAATACTTACCTTCGCTTGCCGCGCTGTGGCGGTGTTGGCTGCCTTCACTTACCCCGGTCACTTACCGATGTAAGCTCCCGGGGATGCGCTCAGTTGCCGCCTTGCCACAACACGAAATGCGTTGGTAATACTTACCTTCGCTTGCCGCGCTGTGGCGGTGTTGGCTGCCTTCACTTACCCCGGTCACTTACCGATGTAAGCTCCCGGGGATGCGCTCAGTTGCCGCCTTGCCACAACACGAAATGCGTTGGTAATACTTACCTTCGCTTGCCGCGCTGTGGCGGCGTTGGCTGCCTTCACTTACCCCGGTCACTTACCGATGTAAGCTCCCGGGGATGCGCTCAGTTGCCGCCTTGCCACAACACGAAATGCATTGGTAATACATTATCGTCGTCTCTCGCACTGAAGCGGCGTTGGCTCGGGTAACTTAAAACTGGCCGGTGGCGGTGTGCGTGTCGGACCTACATACTCTGTAGGCCGGATAAACGCAGCGCCATCCGGCAAGCTTCTTCTGCGCCCGCGCGCAAGAAGTGTGGTTATAAATAAAGGGTTAGCGGGGGCGCTGTCAACGCCGGGATTATGCGGATTTTTCATGCGGCTTTCGCAATCAGTAAAATGACTTATGTTATGCGAATAATCGGCCATTTTCGCCGTGCTTGAGCCGCAGAACAGAGGGGCGGGCACAAAAACCATCACAATTTTCCCCGGCAGGCGCTACAATCGACCGCAGTCACAATTCTCAAATCAGAAGAGTATTGCTATGAAAAACATCAACCCAACGCAGACCTCTGCCTGGCAGGCATTACAAAAACACTACGCTGACATGAAGGACGTCACTATCGCGGATCTGTTCGCGAAAGACGGCGACCGTTTTAGTAAGTTTTCCGCAACCTTCGATGATCTGATGCTGGTGGATTTCTCCAAAAACCGCATCACGCAAGAGACTCTGGATAAACTGCTGGCGCTCGCCAAAGAGACAGAGCTGACAGCGGCCATTAAGTCCATGTTCTCCGGCGAAAAGATTAACCGCACCGAAGATCGCGCCGTCCTGCACGTTGCGCTGCGTAACCGTAGCAATACCCCGATTCTGGTTGATGGCAAAGATGTGATGCCGGAAGTGAACGCTGTGCTGGAGAAGATGAAAACCTTCTCTGAAGCGATCATTTCAGGCGCATGGAAAGGCTATACCGGCAAACCGATCACTGACGTGGTGAACATCGGTATTGGCGGCTCCGACCTCGGTCCGTTTATGGTCACCGAAGCACTGCGCCCTTACAAAAATCACCTGAACATGCATTTCGTCTCTAACGTCGATGGTACGCATATCGCCGAAGTGCTGAAAAAAGTGAACCCGGAAACCACGCTGTTCCTCGTGGCCTCTAAAACCTTCACTACCCAGGAAACCATGACCAACGCTCACAGCGCGCGCGACTGGTTCCTGAAAACCGCCGGTGACGAAAAACACGTTGCGAAACACTTCGCCGCACTCTCCACCAACGGCAAAGCGGTTGGTGAGTTTGGTATCGACACCGCGAACATGTTTGAATTCTGGGATTGGGTGGGCGGCCGCTACTCGCTGTGGTCTGCCATCGGTCTGTCGATCATCCTCTCCGTGGGCTTCGACAACTTTGTTGAGCTGCTCTCCGGCGCTCACGCGATGGACAAACACTTCTCCACCACTGAGCTGTCGAAAAACCTGCCGGTGCTGCTGGCGCTGATCGGCATCTGGTACAACAACTTCTTCGGTGCTGAAACCGAAGCGATCCTGCCGTACGACCAGTACATGCACCGCTTTGCCGCCTACTTCCAGCAGGGCAACATGGAATCTAACGGTAAATATGTTGACCGTAACGGCAACGCCGTGGATTACCAGACCGGCCCGATTATCTGGGGTGAGCCGGGAACTAACGGTCAGCACGCGTTCTATCAGCTGATTCACCAGGGAACCAAAATGGTGCCGTGTGATTTCATCGCGCCGGCCATCACCCACAACGCGCTTTCCGATCATCACCAGAAGCTGCTGTCTAACTTCTTCGCACAGACCGAAGCGCTGGCGTTTGGCAAATCCCGTGAAGTGGTTGAGCAGGAATATCGTGATCAGGGTAAAGATCCGGCCACGCTGGAACACGTTGTGCCGTTCAAAGTGTTTGAAGGCAACCGTCCGACCAACTCCATCCTGCTGCGTGAAATCACACCGTTTAGCCTCGGTGCATTGATTGCGCTCTACGAGCACAAGATCTTCACCCAGGGCGCTATCCTCAATATCTTCACCTTTGACCAGTGGGGCGTGGAGCTGGGTAAACAGCTGGCGAACCGCATTCTGCCTGAGCTGGGCGATGATAAAGCCATCTCCAGCCATGACAGTTCAACCAACGGTCTGATTAACCGCTACAAATCCTGGCGCGGCTAATCGAACCATCGACAAAGCGTCGCTTCGGCGGCGCTTTTTTTGCCTGCCGAATATATTAATCCCCTGCGCATATATATTGGTTTCCGGGTTTCCACAATATATAAGCGATTCTGATATTGATATTTCCCCTTTGCTAAATTATGGCGACAGAGATGATTCTCTTCGGCAGATATCGGGGATCAGGTTTATCTGAAAAAGCTGCCATTACTTCCAGGTATTACTATACATTTTAGGACTAGCCTTATTGTATCAACCTTTCGTCATTATTTAATTGTTTGAATTACATCACATTTTTATGTAATTACTTTCTCAGGTGTACCTTATTTGCCAATTCTCCTAAAAGATTCCCCGCTATTTCCCGTTGCGTAATTCATCTGCTTTAGTTGTGTATACTCGATATCGCCTGAGTTTTTTCAGGTAAATCTCCATTCATTCAATGAAGGGAAATTGATATGAAAAAAGTCCTGTATGGCATTTTTGCCATATCCGCGCTTGCGGCGACTTCTGCTTTTGCTGCACCGGTGCAAATCGGTGAAGCGGCAGGGTCGGCAGCGACCTCTGTCTCGGCAGGTAGTTCTGCTGCGACGAGCGTCAGCACCGTAGGGTCTGCGGTGGGTGTCGCGCTGGCGGCAACCGGTGGCGGCGATGGCTCCAACACGGGAACCACGACCACCACGACCACAAGTACTCAGTAATCACGGGTACATTAACTATAACCACACTTCGGTGTGGTTATTTCCGCCCCTCTCGGAGAAGAGTCGTGAAGCGACCTGGTATTATTTTAATTTGCCTGCTGCTTCAGGCATGTTCCGGCCAAATCAAAGGCCTGGGAAATTCACTGTGGGATAGCGTTTTTGGCGTGCCAGGCGTGCAACTGACAGATGAAGACATTCTCAACATGCCCTATGCCAGCCAGTACATGCAGCTTAACAACGGCCCGCAACTGTTTGTGGTGCTCGCTTTCGACGAAAACGGTCAGCAGAAATGGGTAACGCAGGATCAGGCGACTATCGTGACGCAGCATTACCGCATCGTAAAAACACAACTCAGCGGCGATAACCTGATTGAAGTGAATAACCTGGCATCCGATCCGCTGGCAAAACCGAATCAAATTATTGATGGTGCAAGCTGGACGCGCACCATGGGCTGGACGGAGCACAAACAGGTGCGCTATGCCACCGCACGCTCTGTCTTCCACTGGAACGGCACCGACACCATCAAGCTGGCGAATGATGTCACCGCGGTGCGTATTCTCGACGAGGATGTCACCACAGACGAAAAGAGCTGGCGCAACCGCTTCTGGGTGGATGACGCCGGGGTAATCAGGCAGTCGGAGCAGTATCTGGGCGCAGACTGGTTCCCGGTGAAGACCACACTGATTAAGGCGGCTAAACAATGACGATGCGCACTTTTCTTCTGTTATTAGCCAGCCTCGCTTCTCCGCTCGCGCTGGCCACCGGGACGGTGAATGTCTACGTCGCTGGCGACAGCAAACCGAAAACGTTATCCAACGCTGCGCGTTTGAGCGATCTGGTCGGGCAACCCCGGCTTGCGGATAGCTGGTGGCCCGGTGCCGTGGTCAGTGAACGTCACGCCACGCAGGCGGAGCAGGCCCGGCATCAGGTGTTGTTAACGCGCCTGAGCACGCTTGCTGCTGACGAAAGCGGTAACACTGCCGCTGCCATCAATTCACTGCGCCAGCAGTTGCAGGCGGTGAAAGTGACCGGCAGGCAGATAGTCAATCTTGACCCGGATTACGTTCGTACGCACCGGCTGGCGAACCGTCCGCTGGAGGGTGAATACTCGCTGTGGGTGGGGCCGCAACCGGCCACGATTACCGTGGTAGGGCTGATTAGCAGCCCAGGGAAAAAACCGTTTACACCAGGCAGGGATGTGGTGAGTTACCTGGATGATATGAGCCTGCTCAGCGGCGCGGAACGCAGCTATGCGTGGGTGATTTACCCCACCGGTCAGACACAAAAAGTGCCGGTTGCTTATTGGAACCGCCGCCACGTAGAGCCGATGCCCGGCAGCGTGATTTTCGTTGGCTTCGCTCCGGGGTTGTGGAGCAACGAATATGACGAACTGAATGCCGACATCCTTCAGTCACTGACGCATCGGATACCGGAATAATAATGAAAAAATCGTTTGTAATAAGCCTGTTGGCGCTGGGAATTAGCGCAGCCTGTCACGCAGAATCTTATCCTGATCCGGTGGGGCCATCCCAGTCGGACTTTGGCGGCGTGGGATTGCTGCAAACACCAACCGCACGCATGTCGCGCGAAGGTGAATTGAGTTTTAACTACCGCGATAACAATCAGTACCGTTTCTATTCTGGCTCGATACAACTTTTCCCGTGGCTGGAAACGACGCTACGTTATACCGACGTGCGCACACGCAAATATAGCTCGGTGGAAGCCTTCTCCGGCAATCAGACCTACAAAGATAAAGCCTTCGATGTGAAACTGCGTTTGTGGCAGGAAGGCTACTGGCTACCGGAAGTCTCCCTCGGCGCGCGGGATATCGGCGGGACAGGGCTGTTTGACGGCGAATATCTGGTTGCCAGCAAAGCCTGGGGGCCGTTCGATTTCTCTCTCGGTATTGGCTGGGGTTATCTGGGCACCAGCGGCAATATCAAAAACCCGCTCTGCTCTTATGACGAGAAATACTGTACGCGCGACACCAGCTATAAACAGGCGGGCTCCACCGATACCAGCCAGATGTTTCGCGGCCCGACGGCTCTGTTTGGTGGGGTTGAATATCAGACCCCCTGGAACCCACTGCGTTTAAAACTGGAGTATGAAGGTAACAACTATCAGCAGGATTATGCCGGGAAACTGCCGCAGCGCAGCAAAGTGAACGTTGGCGCGATCTACCGCATTACCGACTGGGCCGACATTAACCTGAGCTATGAGCGCGGCAACACCTGGATGTTTGGTTTTACCCTGCGCAATAATTTCAACGACTTACGTCCCGCTTACAACGATGCGCCGCGGCCGAAGTATCAGCCGCAGCCGCAGGACGCGATCCTGCAACATTCGGTGGTGGCTAATCAGCTTACTCTGTTGAAATATAACGCTGGTTTTGCCGATCCGCAGATCCAGGTGAAAGGCGATACGCTCTATGTGACCGGTCAGCAGGTGAAATACCGTAACACCCAGGAAGGGATTGAGCGGGCAAACCGTATCATCATGAATGACTTGCCGGATGGCATTCGCACCATCCGCGTGACGGAAAATAGCCTTAACATGCCGATCGTCACCACCGAAACGGATGTCGCCAGCCTGAAGCGCCATCTGGAAGGGGAGCCGCTGGGGCAGGATACAGAGCTGGTGCAGAAACGGGTCACGCCAATTGTGCCGGACAGCACAGAGCAGGGCTGGTATATCGATAAATCGTCATTCGATTTCCATATCGATCCGGTGTTGAACCAGTCATTCGGCGGCCCGGAAAGTTTCTACATGTATCAGGTTGGTGTGATGGCAACCGCCGACTGGTGGTGGACCGATCATTTACTGACCACCGGCAGTCTGTTCGCCAACGTGGCTAACAACTACGATAAATTCAGCTATACCTCCAGCGATTCGGCATTGCCGCGCGTGCGTACCCGCGTGCGTGAATATGTGCAAAATGACTACTACGTCAACAACATGCAAGCGAACTACATGCACTACCTGGGGAATAATTTCTATGGTCAGGTGTATGCCGGTTACCTTGAAACCATGTTTGGCGGCGCGGGTGCGGAAGTGCTGTGGCGTCCGGTCGACAGCCACTGGGCGTTCGGTATTGATGGCAACTACGTGAAACAGCGCGACTGGCGCAGCCCGCAGGACATGATGAAGTTCACCGATTACAGCGTGAAAACCGGCCACTTCACCGCGTACTGGACGCCGTGGTTCGCCGACGATGTGCTGATTAAAGCGAGCGCCGGGCAGTATCTGGCAGGGGATAAAGGCGTTACGCTGGATGTCTCGAAACACTTTGATAGCGGCGTGGTCATTGGCGCGTATGCCACGAAGACCAACGTTTCGGCGGCGCAGTACGGGGAAGGGGAGTTCACCAAAGGGGTGTATGTCTCTGTACCGTTGGATTTGTTCACGACCGGCCCGACCCGCAGCCGCGCAGCCGTTGGCTGGACGCCGTTGACGCGTGACGGCGGCCAGAAACTGGGCCGTAAGTTTGAGCTTTATGATATGACCAACGATAAGACGATCAACTTCCAGTAATCCTTCACCCCCTCTCCGGCGGAGAGGGGGCTTTTCACAGTCGCCGCAGTAACCGCGCCGGATTTCCCGCATAGACCCCTTTCTCGTGCAACGATTTCGTTACCACGCTGCCCGCGCCGATAACGCAACCATCGCAAATGGTGACGGCCAGGATCGTGGCGCCGCTACCGACAGAAACATCATTGCCAATCACAATGCGTCCCCAGCTTTCGCGATCGGGATTGGGCTTGCCATCGCGGAACATGTCGTTAGCGAACATCACGCCATGGCCGATAAAGCAACGCTCGCCAAGAGTCACGTACTCGCAGATGAAGCTGTGCGACTCAATTTTGCTCCCCTGGCCAATTCGCGTATGGCCCTGAATTTCCACAAACGGGCCGACAAACACATTGTCGCCGAGAATGCAGTCATACAGATTGGCGGGTTCGTAAATCACCACGTTCTTGCCGCAGGTCACGTTGCGGATGGCGGACTGGCGCACGGTAGCGGTAGGCATGCTGACTCCTTTAGAGCGGTTTACAGAGAATGTGCAGTGTACTTTGCTGAGAAGGGGTACTAAACAAGGTCTCTTTCAGGTGCGTGAATCCCTGGCGGAGATAAAAGCGATGGGCATTGGGATTCGCATCAAGTACCTCCAGCCAGAGCGCGGTTTCGCCACGGCTTTTCGCCACGCGCGCGATCTCCGTCAGCAGCGTTTCGCCGTAGCCGAGGCCGGTTTTGCCCGGCAGAAAATAGAGTTTATGCAGCAGCGTTCCCACTGGGCCATGTTCATCGACAGCGCGATGCCAGGAGACTTTGGCAAAGCCAACCGGCGAGGGATCGCTGGCAATGAACCAGCAACTTTTTTCATCCTGTAAGCTCTGTTGCAGCACCGGCACGGCATACTCTTGCCGGAGGAAATCCTGTAATTCGCTCTGCTCGCGCCACAGATGAGCAAAGTGATGCATGTAGCTGGCAAACCCCATTTCGCTGATTAACGCCGCGTCGTCCACGGATGCTTTACGCATTGTAAGCATGCTCTTTTTTCCTCTTGCATGAAAACGGCTAGCCAGACATGTCACCACGCGCTGTCACAAAAGATAAGTAAATAATGTAGATCCAGATCACATTTTTACGTTATACAGGAGATTCCCCACATAAAATGAGGTGCTGTTATGACGTCGCTAACTCGTCCACGCGCTGAGTTTGTTTCTACTATTTTGCAGACCGTGCTGAACCTGGGTCTGCTGAGCCTGGGGCTGATCCTGATTGTTTTTCTGGGTAAAGAGACGCTGCATCTGGCGGATGTACTGTTTTCGCCGGTACAGACCAGCAAGTATGAGCTGGTGGAAGGGCTGGTGGTCTACTTCCTTTATTTTGAATTTATCGCACTGATTGTGAAGTACTTTCAGTCCGGTTTTCATTTCCCGCTGCGCTACTTTATCTATATCGGCATCACCGCGATCGTGCGGTTGATCATCGTCGATCATCAGTCGCCGATGGATGTGCTGATCTACTCTGCGGCGATCCTGCTACTGGTGATCACTCTGTGGTTATGTAACTCCCAACGGCTGAAGCGCGAATAAAAAAAGGCGGCCTTTCGGGCCGCCAACGACTTCACAAGTTAAGTTGAGGGTGCAGTGGCAACGCCCGTCATCTTTCGGGTGATAGCTGTGTTGGCTTCTTTTACTCACCCCAGTCACTTACTTCAGTAAGCTCCCGGGGTTTCGTGCAGTCGCCGCCTTGCTCTAACCCGAAATACTTAGGGCGTGATAACAACGATGAAAGTTAACCTTTTACTCCGCCTGCGGTCAGGCCGTTGACCAGCCAGCGCTGCGCCAGCAGGAACACCAGCGTAATCGGAATGGCGGAGAGCACCGCCGCAGCGGCAAAATCGCCCCACAGATAGTTTTGCGGGTTGAGGTATTGCTGCATGCCGACCGCCAGCGTGTAGCTGTTGACATCGCGCAGCAGCAGCGAGGCCACCGGAACTTCGGTGATGGCCGCGATAAACGACAGAATAAAGACCACCGCCAGGATCGGCACCGACAGCGGCAGCAGCACCAGGCGAAACGCCTGCCACGGCGTGGCGCCATCCAGCGCAGCGGCTTCTTCCAGCGAGCTGTCGATAGTTTCGAAATAGCCCTTAATCGTCCACACATGCAGTGCAATCCCGCCAAGATAAGCAAAGATCACCCCACCGTGCGTATTCAGGCCGATAAACGGCACGTACTGTCCCAGACGATCAAACAACGCATACAGCGCCACCAGCGATAACACCGCCGGGAACATCTGGAAAATCAGCATCCCTTTCAGCAGCGTCGCTTTGCCGGGAAAACGCATACGGGCGAACGCGTATGCGCAGGTAGTGGAGAGCGCGACAATGCCCACGGCAGTAATGGCGGCGATTTTCACCGAGTTCCACAGCCACAGCAGCACCGGGAACGGCGGCGGAGTGACACGCCCGTCGGCATGCTCGACGCTAAAACCCAGCGCCAGTCGCCAGTGCTCCCAGGAGATGTTATCCGGGATCAGGCTGCCGGTAGCGAAGTTACCTTCACGCAGCGAAATGGCGACCACCATCAGCAGCGGGAACATGATGGCGGCAATAAACACCAGCAGTAACGCATGGGTGATAAACAGCCGCAGCTTCTGCGATTTTGCCTGCACCATAGCCATAATGTCGTCCTCCTTAATCGAATTTCATGCGCGTGGCTTTCAGGTTGACGATAGCCAGCGCGCCTACCAGCAGGAAAATCAGCGTGGCGATAGCGGCTGCAAGCCCAAAGTCCTGACCGCCGCCGCCTTCAAAGGCGATGCGGTAGGTGTAGCTCACCAGCAGGTCGGTATAACCCGCCGGAGTGGTGGTGCCGATGCGGTCCGGCCCGCCGTTGGTCAGCAACTGGATCAGCACGAAGTTGTTAAAGTTAAAGGCAAAACTGGCGATCATCAGCGGCGTCAGTGGCTTGATCAACAGCGGGAAAGTGATGCGGAAAAAGTTCTGCAACGGCCCGGCGCCATCCATTGCCGAGGCTTCATACAGATCGTCCGGGATCGCTTTCAGCAGCCCCATGCAAAGGATCATCATGTAGGGATAGCCAAGCCAGGTGTTAACGATCACGATCATCGCGCGGGCAGTGGTCGGATCGCTGAACCAGGCCGGTTTAATGCCGAACAGCGCGCTCAGCATCATGTTGATCTCACCGAAGCTCTGGTTAAACAGCCCTTTAAAGATCAGGATCGAGATAAACGACGGCACCGCGTAAGGCAGAATCAGCAGCACGCGGTAAATCGCTTTGCCTTTCAGCGACTCCCACTGCACAACGCAGGCCAGCACCATGCCGACGGCGACGGTCAGCACCACCGTGAGAATGGAGAAGATCACCGTCCAGATAAAGATCTCGATAAACGGTTTCTGGATACCTTCATCGGTAAAGACGCGGGTGAAGTTATCCCAGCCGATGGTCACCGTATAGCCAGGGCTGAGTTTTTCGCTGCCCCAGCTACCGTCAGCATTAATCGCCTGGTAGAAACCGATGTCGTTATTTGGCCGGTATTTGGCGCCGCTCTGGTTGTTGGTCAGCGTACCGTCCTGCGCGAGCTGGTAGAGCGGGCGAGTGCCGGAAAACTGGCGCAGCGAGCTCATTATCACTTTGCTCTCATCCGGCAGGATGGCGGTAAGCTGGTTCAGCGCCTGACGATTTTGCGTAATGACACGCAAATTAGCGCGTTCACCGGTCGGCAACGCTGGCACCTCTTTCAGAGCCAGTTGCTGTTCACCGCCAGGTTTAAAGGCGTCGGAGAGGTAATTTTTGCCGCTGTCGCCATCGGTGAGCGCCAGCCGCCATTCATCCCCTTCCGGATAAAGACCAAAGTTGTAGGCTTTTCCCGCCTGGAAGGAGCGATCGAGCAGCACCTGCTGCGCGCGTTCCTGCGTTAACTGGTTGGTACTGCTGTAGTTGGTAAAGGCGATGGCGATCGTACAAATCAGCGGGAACAGGACGAACAGCCCCATCCCGGCCATGCCCGGATAAACATAGCGCCAGGCGTAGGTTTTACGGTTGGCGAAAATATACAGGCCCGCCGAACTGAGCACGAGCGTGGTAATGGCGAAAAGGTATTCCCCCTGGGCATACATCATAACGACAAGGTATGCCACCAGCAGCCCGATCAGGGTAATGACGGTCCAGGCAAGCTGTGGGCTTTGCCACCAATGGCGCTTCTTTACAACATCCATGGGGATTTCCTCTCTACGCGGCACTCTTCACGCGGCCTCTTTGTTGGCTACGGTTGGGCACCCCAGTCACTTACTTTTGTAAGCGCCCGGGGATACACAACCTTGCCGCCGCGATGTCGCGCGAATCATGCCGTGTATACAACTGTCCAGGTTGCCTTATCCTTTTCCGGGGATAAGGCATTCACATTTTTACTTGGTAATACGACCCTGCGCGTCTTTCAGTGCAGCATCAACGGTCTGACGATCGCTCACGGCATTGATAACGGCAGTGCGGGTGGCATACCAGAAGGCGGCCATCTGCGGGATGTTCGGCATAATTTCACCGGTTTTTGCGTTAGCCATGGTGGCAGCAATGCGCGGATCTTTCGCTAACTCTTCCTGGTACGATTTCAGCGCTACGGCGCCCAGCGGTTTGTCCTTGTTGACATCCGCCAGACCGGCATCGGTCAGCAGGTAGTTTTCCAGGAACTCTTTTGCCAGTTCTTTGTTCGGGCTGGCGGCGTTAATGCCTGCGCTCAGCACGCCGACGAACGGTTTGGATGGTTTACCGTGGAAGGTTGGCAGCGGTGCGACGCCGTAATTGATCTTGCTCTTATCAATGTTGGCCCATGCCCACGGACCATTGATGGTCAGCGCGGTTTCGCCTTTGTTGAACGCCGCTTCAGCGATGGAGTAATCCGTGTCGGCATTCATGTGTTTATCTTTGATCAGCTTGACGAGGAAGCCGAGGCCCGCTTTCGCGCCTGCATTGTCAACGCCGACATCTTTCACATCGTATTTGCCGTTTTCATACTTGAACGCGTAACCGCCGTCGGCAGCGATCAGCGGCCAGGTGAAGTACGGTTCTTGCAGGTTAAACATCAGCGCGCTCTTACCTTTCGCTTTCAGCTGTTTATCCAGCGCCGGGATCTCTTCCCAGGTTTTTGGCGGGTTCGGTACGAGGTCTTTGTTATAAATCAGCGACAGCGATTCGACAGCAATCGGGTAAGCGATTAATTTGCCGTTGTAGCGCACGGCGTCCCAGGTGAAGGGGAACAGCTTGTCCTGGAAGGCTTTGTCCGGCGTGACTTCTGCCAGCAGGCCAGATTGCGCGTAGCCGCCAAAGCGGTCGTGCGCCCAGAAGATAATGTCCGGGCCATCGCCGGTCGCGGCAACCTGCGGGAATTTCTCTTCCAGCTTGTCCGGATGTTCAACCGTCACTTTGATGCCGGTGTCTTTCTCGAATTTCTTACCCACTTCGGCAAGGCCGTTATAGCCTTTATCGCCATTGATCCAGATAACCAGCTTACCTTCTTCGATTTTGGCGAGGGCAGAGGCGGAGAACATCATCGTCGCCAGTGCGGACAATGCGAGGATGCGTGCGCCTGTTTTGATTTTCATATATCCCGTCCTATTTGGTGATGTGCTCGTGGATACGTGCAAGGTGGTCTGACGGGATTAGTCTCCTTTTTTGACAAGTACTTCTCATCCTCCTTATCCCTACGCCCCTGGGGCGATTTGTGTGATCTGTGTTACATAGATTTTCATTATGTGTGTCAGAGCACATAAAAAAGAGCCGATTTTTGCAGGTTGCGTCACGAAAATGCCTGTCACCCGGCGATACGGGGTGCAGAGCAAACCTTCTCATCCTCCCGCCTCCTCCCCCATAAAAAACCGCAGGGGTGGAGGATTCGCCCGCTGTACTGATGCCCCATAGTCAGCCAACGTTGAATGTTTCTGTTGGTGACAGGTTGTAACGAAGGGAGAAGGGCATGGCGAGCGTACAGCTTCGTAACGTAACGAAAGCCTGGGGCGATGTAGTGGTCTCAAAAGAGATCAATCTCGACATTCACGAAGGTGAATTTGTGGTGTTTGTCGGCCCGTCAGGCTGTGGTAAATCGACGCTGCTGCGCATGATTGCCGGGCTGGAAACCATTACCAGCGGGGAGTTGTTTATCGGCGATACCCGCATGAATGATGTTCCCCCCGCCGAACGCGGCGTCGGGATGGTATTTCAGTCCTACGCGCTTTATCCGCACCTGTCGGTAGCGGAAAACATGTCTTTCGGCCTGAAGTTAGCGGGTGCGAAAAAAGAGATCATTAAATCGCGCGTCACTCAGGTGGCGGAGGTGTTGCAACTGGCGCACTTGCTGGAACGCAAACCGAAAGCGCTCTCTGGCGGCCAGCGCCAGCGCGTGGCGATTGGTCGTACGCTGGTGGCTGAACCCAGCGTCTTCTTACTTGATGAACCCCTTTCCAACCTTGATGCCGCGCTGCGCGTGCAGATGCGTATTGAGATCTCCCGTCTGCATAAACGCCTTGGCCGCACGATGATTTACGTCACCCACGATCAGGTCGAAGCCATGACGCTGGCCGACAAGATTGTGGTGCTGGACGCCGGTCGTGTGGCGCAGGTCGGGAAACCGCTGGAACTCTATCACTACCCGGCTGACCGCTTTGTTGCGGGCTTTATTGGCTCGCCGAAGATGAATTTCCTGCCGGTAAAAGTGACGGCCACCGCCATTGAACAGGTGCAGGTTGAGCTGCCTAACCGCCAGCAGGTTTGGCTGCCGGTGGACAGCGCCAATGTGCAGGTCGGCGCGAATATGTCTTTGGGCATTCGCCCGGAGCATCTACTTCCAAGCGACATCGCTGATGTCACGCTGGAAGGGGAAGTGCAGGTCGTAGAACAGCTTGGTCACGAAACACAAATTCATATCCAGATCCCCGCAATACGCCAGAACCTGGTCTACCGCCAGACTGACGTCGTGCTGGTAGAAGAGGGTGCCACATTCGCTATCGGCTTACCGCCGGAGCGCTGCCATCTGTTCCGTGAAGATGGCACCGCCTGCCGCCGGTTACACAAAGAGCCGGGTGTTTGAGCGTACCCCAAAAAAACTTACACCAACCCTTCCAGGGCCAAGTGTAAACAGAAAAGCAATGATCTCAGGAGATAGAATGATGATTACTCTGCGCAAACTACCCCTGGCTCTCGCCATTACCGCAGGCATTTTGTCTGCGCAGGCGGGCGCCGTCGACTTCAAAGGTTACGCGCGTTCCGGCATCGGCTGGACCGGCAGCGGCGGCGAGCAGCAATGCTTCCAGGCGACCGGTGCAGGTGCTAAATACCGTCTCGGTAACGAATGTGAAACCTACGCAGAATTAAAACTCGGCCAGGAAGTGTGGAAAGAGGGCGATAAGAGCTTCTACTTCGACACGAACGTGGCCTACTCCGTGTCACAGCAAAATGACTGGGAAGCCACCAGCCCGGCTTTCCGTGAAGCGAACGTACAGGGTAAAAACCTGATCGATGCGCTGCCAGGTGCCACCATCTGGGCCGGTAAACGCTTCTACCAGCGTCATGATGTGCACATGATCGACTTCTACTACTGGGATATCTCAGGCCCGGGCGCAGGTCTGGAAAACGTCGATCTTGGCTTCGGTAAACTCTCTCTGGCGGCAACCCGTTCTTCTGAATCTGGCGGCTCTGTTACCTTCAGTAGCCCGGGCGTGTATGACGTGGTTAAAGATACCGCCAACGACGTCTTCGATGTGCGTTTAGCCGGTCTTCAGACCAACCCGGACGGCATGCTGGAACTGGGCTTTGATTACGGTCGTGCAAACAAAACCGACAATTACCGCTATGTGAACGACAACGATTCGAAAGATGGCTGGATGTTCACTGCTGAACATACCCAGAGCATGCTGAAAGGCTACAACAAGTTTGTTCTGCAGTACGCAACCGACGCCATGACCACGCAGGGTAAAGGTATTCCGCAAGGGACTTACCAATCCGGCGACTATGACGATTTCGTCGGTGGTAACAACGACGGTAAGCTGTGGCGCGTGCTGGATCACGGTGCAATCACGCTGAGTGAGAAATGGGACCTGATGTATGTCGGTATGTATCAGAAGCAGGATCTCGATTCTAAACTCGGCACCGACTGGTGGACCGTGGGCGTTCGTCCAATGTACAAATGGACGCCAATCATGAGCACCCTGCTGGAAGTGGGCTACGACAACGTGAAATCCCAGCAGACCGGCGACAGAAACAGCCAGTACAAAATCACCCTTGCACAGCAATGGCAGGCAGGCGACAGCATCTGGTCTCGTCCGGCAATTCGTATTTTCGCTACCTATGCGAAATGGGATGAGAAATGGGGCTACATCAAAAACGGTGATTCTGTAACGCGCTTCGCTGCGGCGAACGACTCTGGTTTCACCACCACCAGCCGTGGCGACAACGATGAGTGGAGCTTCGGCGCACAGATGGAAATCTGGTGGTAATCCACGCTTAACCTGACGTAATGACCAAAAGAGGGGCGCAAGCCCCTCAACCCTTGGGTCAGCGCGCTATTGCCTGGCGTTCGCTGTTCCCGTGCAGAAAAGGTGATAACAATGAAAATGAAAAAAAATCTCGTCGCCCTGTGCCTGACCGCCGGTTTACTGGCGGGCGCTCCCGGGGTTAGCTTCGCTGATGTCAATTTTGTCCCGCAAAACACCACTGCCGCGCCGTCAATTCCGGCATCGGCATTACAGCAACTGACCTGGACGCCGGTCGATCAATCGAAAACTCAATCCACGCAGCTGGCAACCGGCGGTCAACGCCTCGATGTGCCGGGTATTAGCGGCCCGGTTGCGGCGTGGAGCGTACCGGCGAACATCGGCGAACTGACGCTGACGTTAACCAGCGAAGTGGATAAGCAAACCAGCGTATTTGCGCCGAACGTGCTGATTCTTGATCAAAACATGACGCCTTCAGCCTATTTCCCCAGCGAGTACTTTACCTATCAGGAACCCGGTGTGATGAGCGCCGATCGCCTGGAAGGGGTGATGCGCCTGACGCCTGCGTTGGGACAACAAAAAATCTATGTACTTGTTTTTACTACAAACAACGACTTACAGCGCACCACGAAATTAATCGATCCGGCAAAAGCCTATGCCAAAGGCACCGGCAATGCGGTGCCGGATATTCCTGATCCTATTGCGAAGCACGGCACTGACGGGAAACTGACGCTGAAAGTGAAAAACAGCAGCGGTTCCAGCGTGCTGGTCGGCCCGCTGTTTGGCTCTTCTGGCCCAGGCCCGGTCACCGTGGGTAACACTGCGGCGCCGGTCTACAGCGCACAACCTGCGCCGGTAGCGGCTCCGGCTGTTGCTCCTGCGCCAGCCGCGAAAAGCGAGCCAATGCTGAATGATACGGAGAGTTATTTCAATCAGGCCATCAAACAGGCCGCTGCCAAAGGCGATATTGATAAAGCGCTGAAATTGTTGAATGAAGCTGAACGCCTCGGGTCGAAAACCGCCCGTGCCACTTTTATCAGCAGTGTAAAAGGCAAGGGGTAACCCATCCCCGCACTGCCGATATTTTGCAGTAACTGGTGCGTCGCCTGGCGCACCCTTTTTCCGGCGCAGATGCGCGCTGTTGCGCATCTGTTGCGCTGATGAAAACCGTTTGAAGTTTCCCCGCACGAGCCTGCCTGTTCTGCGATACACTATTGCTACGTTATGTACCGGAGAGTAAGGCATGTCACACCCTGCGCTTACGCAATTGCGTGCGCTGCGCTATGTAGACGCAATACCCGAACTGGAACCGCAATTGCTGGACTGGCTGTTGCTGGAAGATTCCATGACCAAACGTTTTGAGCAGCAAGGTAAAAAAGTCAGCGTCACATTGATTCAGGAAGGCTTTGTCACGGTGGACGAGATTGCGCCCGAACGCGCACATTTACCGGAAGAGGCACGTTACTGGTTACGGGAGATTATCCTTTGCGCAGATGGTGAACCCTGGCTTGCCGGGCGCACCGTTGTGCCGGAATCGACCCTGAGCGGCCCGGAAATGGCGCTGCAACGGCTGGGCAATACGCCGCTTGGGCGATATCTCTTTACCTCTTCAACGCTTACGCGTGATTTTATTGATATTGGCCGTTATGAGCAGCTGTGGGGACGGCGTTCCCGCCTGCGTCTGGGGGGGAAACCCTTGATGCTTACAGAACTGTTTTTGCCTGCGTCGCCGCTGTACTAAGAGGAAAATAGAATGGAGTGGAGTCTCACGCAGACTAAGTTGTTAGCCTTTCACAGGCTTATGCGTACGGACAAACCGATTGGCGCGTTGTTGCTGTTGTGGCCAACGCTGTGGGCGTTATGGGTGGCAACGCCTGGCGTGCCGCCGCTGTGGATCTTACTGGTGTTTGTTGCGGGCGTCTGGCTGATGCGCGCGGCGGGCTGCGTGGTGAATGATTACGCGGATCGCAAATTCGACGGGCATGTTAAACGCACGGCGAACCGACCGCTGCCCAGCGGCGCGGTCACGGAAAATGAAGCGCGGGTGTTGTTTGTTGTTCTGGTGCTGCTGGCCTTTGCGCTGGTGCTGACGCTGAATATGATGACCATCCTGCTGTCGGTGGCGGCGCTGGCGCTGGCGTGGGTTTATCCGTTTATGAAGCGCTACACGCATCTGCCGCAGGTGGTGCTCGGCGCGGCATTTGGCTGGTCAATTCCGATGGCGTTTGCAGCTGTAAGCGAATCTGTACCGCTAAGCTGCTGGACCATGTTTTTCGCCAATATTCTGTGGGCGGTGGCCTACGATACCCAGTACGCTATGGTTGATCGCGATGATGATGTGAAGATTGGCATCAAGTCGACGGCGATTTTGTTTGGTCGCTACGACAAGCTAATTATTGGTATTTTGCAGGTTGCCGTGCTGGCGCTGATGGCGTCCATTGGCTGGCTGAACGGGCTGGGCTGGGCGTATTACGCTGCGGTACTGGTGGCGGGCGTGCTGTTTGTTTATCAACAGATATTGATTGCGGGGCGCGAACGCGACGCCTGTTTTAAAGCTTTTATGAATAACAACTACGTGGGGCTGGTGCTGTTTTTAGGGCTGGCTTTTAGTTACCTGCACTGAATCTAAAAACTGCCGGACGCGGCTGCATGTTATCCGGCCTGCGGGGTTCTCTCATCCCACAGGCCGGATAAGCGCAAGCGACATCCGGCGGATACGTCCCGGCTTACACTTCCGCTTGCGTCGCGCTTTCAATCGTCAGACGCACATCCGACGTTATCAAGTCTGCCAGCATCTGGTAAACGCCCAGCGTTCGCGTCGGGTCTGCATCGCCGCTGTCGCTGATATACCCTTCATCACGCAGCGTTAACACCAGCGTGGAGAATACCGCTTTGTCGAAGAATTCCGGCGCGTTGATACCATGCAGCACAGACAGACGTTGCGCCAGCGTGCGGCTCTCTTTTTCCAGCGTGCTGCGGTTCATTGACGGCGTGTTGCCAAGCAGCCAGAAGGTGATGGCATAGCGCTGTAACGTCTCGCGCGCACCGGCGGCCAGCAGTTGCAGCGTCCGCGAATGGGCCGGGTTGATGCTCAGGAGATCGTCTTTGACAGTAATTAAGCCCTGGCGCAGCAGCTCTTGCGTCAGGTTTTCCAGCACTTCCGCCAGCTCGGCTTTTTCCCAGCGCAGGAACAGCTCGGCTTTCAGCAGCGGATAGAGCAGCTCAACGTGGCGCAGAATATCGCTACGGGAGATGGCGCGATGCTGGGTCACGATCGCCGCCATCAGCGACGGCAGCATCAGCATGTGGGCAATGTTGTTGCGGTAATAGGTCATCAATACTGCCTGTTCGCGCGGCAGAATAATGATATCGCCGATGGTGTCTTTCTCGACTTCGAACTTATTCATCTGCAACGCGTGGTCGATAAGCGCGTCCGCGCTGGCGGCAGGCGTTGTTGAATCCGGCGAGTAAGGCACATTGCGCATCAGTTCGAGGTAGCAACTGAGTTGTTCGGTTAACTGCTCGCGCGTCAATGAACGCTGGCGCGATGCCAGCAGCGCCGTACAGCACAGGTTCATGGCGTTGGCCGCACCGGCATTGTTAATGCGAACCATCAAATCGGCGGCAATGTTATTTACCGTCGGCGTCAGCCATGCCGGGCGAATCGCTTCGATGGGATCGATAGATTCGCGCCACTCCGGAACATGGTGATTCAGGTAGTTCATCAGCGGAATGGGTTCACCGAAGTTCACATAACCTTGCCCCAGATTGCGCAGCTTGCTCAGCCCGCGCACCATCTGCACCAGGCTCTCTTTCTCTTTGGTTGCGCCGCGCAGCTCTTTCGCATAGGTGCCCACCTCCATCACATGCTCATAACCGATATAAATCGGTACCAGCGTGATTGGGCGCGTACCGCCGCGCAGCATCGCCTGGATGGTCATCGACAGCGTACCGGTTTTCGGGTCCAGCAAACGGCCGGTACGTGAACGACCACCCTCGACGAAATACTCAACCGAATAACCGCGGCTGAACAGTTCGCCCAGATATTCGCGGAACACAGTGGAGTAGAGTTTGTTGCCTTTAAAGGTACGGCGAATAAAGAAGGCGCCCAGGCGGCGGAAAATCGGCCCGGCGGGCCAGAAGTTCAGGTTGATGCCTGCGGCAATGTGCGGCGGCACCAGCCCCTGGTGATAGAGCACATATGAGAGCAGCAGATAGTCCATATGGCTGCGATGGCAGGGCACATAGACAATCTCATGGCCGTCGTGCGCAAGCTGGCGCACGCGTTCGGCGTTGTGCACGTTGATCCCCTGATAGAGACGGTTCCAGGTAAAGCCGAGGATACGGTCGGTCAGACGGATCATTTCGTACGAGAAGTTGGCGGCAATCTCTTCCATCAGCGCGATAGCGTTTTGCTGCGCTTTGTCGTGAGAGATTTTTTTGCTGCGCGCTTCGTCTTCGACCGCACGGGCAATCGCTTTAGAAGAGAGCAGCTTATTGAACAGATCCTGACGCGCCGGCAGACGCGGCCCAACGGCGGCCAGACGCTGTCGCGCGAAATGCATACGCGCCACACGCGCCAGTTTCTGCGCGATAATTTTATCGGTGCCGTGCTCGGTCGCCATGCGGCGCAGGGAGACGGGCGGCGAGAAGCGCACAAAGCTATCGCGGCCAAGCCAGGAGATCGCGAAGAATTTCTGGATGCCGTTCAGCATGCGCAGCGGCGGATTAATCTCGCCTTTTTCACGCCCCGGAGAGCGGCCAAACATCACCGATACCGGCACCATTTGCACATCCAGATCCGGATGGCTGCGGTGTAAATCCAGGTAGTCGTGGAACAGTTTGATGGACTCTTCTTTTGGCGTGTAATAGGTAAACACGCGCGGCCCGCCATGAATAAACACGAAACGCGGCAGTAATACGCCGTCGATTTCCAGGGGTTCCAGGGGATCGGGCAGTTCGTGCGCCAGACACTGAGCACGCAACGTCATCAAATCTGCCTTAGAGTTATAAGGCAGCACGTACATAATAGGACGTGAAGTATCGAGACCCAGTTCCTGTGCAGGTTCTGCAGGTATCGATTTACTTTTTACCAGTACACTTAATGGTAAATTCAGTAATTTGTAGTAAATTCGTGGCCAACCGGACATAAAAGATGAAAAGCCTCTGGTTAATAATAGTGCCATTGCGCCGCAAGAATATCAGAAAGCGCACGTAATTTCTGTTGTACCTCAGTACGCTGATGTAGACATTGACGTTTATTACATAAAAAGGTTCTTTTCATGGCCAATAATACCACCGGAATTACCCGAATCATTAAAGCAGCAGGTTACTCATGGAAGGGCGTTCGCGCTGCATGGATCAATGAAGCCGCCTTCCGTCAGGAGCTGGTAGCCGTTGTTTTAGCTATCATTATTGCTTGCTGGCTGGACATTGACACGGTCACACGGGTATTGCTGATTAGCTCGGTGTCGCTAGTAATGATTGTTGAAATCCTAAATAGTGCAATTGAAGCTGTCGTAGACCGAATTGGTTCTGAATTTCACGAACTTTCCGGTCGGGCGAAGGATATGGGATCGGCGGCAGTGCTGATGTCGATCCTGCTGGCGCTGTTTACCTGGATCTCGCTTCTTTGGTCGCATTTTCGATAACGCTTCCAGAAATCAATAACTCCCTGGTTTTTTGCTTAAATTTGGTTCCAAAATCGCCTTTGACTGTATATACTCACAGCATAACTGTATATACACCCAGGGGGCGGGATGAAAGCATTAACGGCCAGGCAGCAAGAGGTGTTCGATCTCATCCGCGATCGCATCACCCAAACCGGTATGCCACCAACGCGTGCGGAAATCGCACAGCAATTGGGGTTCCGTTCCCCAAATGCGGCTGAAGAACACCTGAAAGCGCTTGCGCGCAAAGGGGTTATCGAAATCGTCTCCGGCGCATCGCGTGGTTTGCGTCTGCTGCTGGAAGAAGAAGAGGATATCGGTTTACCGCTGATTGGCCGCGTTGCTGCGGGTGAACCGCTGCTGGCGCAACAGCATATCGAGGGTCACTATCAGGTCGATCCCGATCTCTTCAAGCCTCACGCGGATTTCCTGCTGCGCGTCAGCGGTATGTCGATGAAAGACATCGGTATTATGGACGGCGACCTGCTCGCAGTGCATAAAACGCAGGACGTGCGTAACGGCCAGGTGGTCGTCGCACGTATTGATGATGAAGTTACCGTGAAACGTCTGAAAAAACAGGGTAACACCGTCGAACTGCTGCCGGAAAACAGCGAGTTTTCCCCGATCGTCGTCGATCTGCGCGATCAAAACTTCACCATTGAAGGGCTGGCGGTTGGCGTCATCCGTAATGGTACATGGCTCTAACGCCTGTTCTTTTCGCAGCGACACAGAATACCGTGGCGCTGCGTAATACACTTTTCCCCCATTGATTCGACACTGCCATGCCGTTGCTGAATGCATCTGACAGAGCACTGTGGCGGCTTGCGCTGCCCATGATCTTCTCCAATATCACTGTTCCGTTACTGGGACTGGTGGATACCGCCGTGGTCGGGCACCTGGATAGCCCTGTTTACCTCGGCGGCGTGGCGATTGGCGCAACGGCTACCAGCTTTTTGTTTATGCTGCTGCTGTTTTTGCGGATGAGCACAACCGGTCTTACGGCACAGGCGTTTGGCGCGAAAAACGCACCTGCGCTGGCGCGCGCGCTGGTACAACCGCTGCTACTGGCGCTGTTGGCTGGCGGGGGAATTATGTTGCTGCGTACGCCGCTCATCGATCTAGCGCTGCACATCACCGGTGGGAGCGAAGCCGTGCTGGAACAAGCGCGGCGCTTTCTTAATATCCGCTGGCTGAGTGCGCCAGCGTCGTTGGGAAATCTGGTATTACTCGGCTGGTTGCTGGGCGTGCAGTATGCCCGTGCTCCGGTGATCCTGCTGGTGGTAGGGAACCTCCTCAACATTGTTCTCGACCTGTGGCTGGTGATGGGTCTGCACATGAATGTGCAGGGGGCAGCGCTCGCCACCGTTGTGGCTGAGTATGCGACTTTCGCCATCGGTCTGCTGATGGTGCACCGCGTGTTGGTGATGCGCGGCATCACCCTGCCAGCGCTGAAAAATGCCTGGCGCGGCGGTATGCGGCGCTTATTAGCGCTTAACCGCGATATCATGCTGCGCTCGCTGCTCTTGCAGCTCTGCTTTGGCTCAATCACCGTACTGGGCGCGCGTCTTGGTGGCGAGACAGTCGCCGCTAACGCGGTGCTGATGATGTTTCTCACCTTTACAGCGTATGCGCTGGATGGTTTTGCCTACGCGGTCGAAGCGCATTCCGGGCAGGCCTACGGCGCGCGCGACGGCAGTCAATTGATGGAAGTCTGGCGAGCGGCGTGCCGCCAGGCCGGGCTGGTGGCGCTGTTCTTTGCGGCGATTTATGCGCTGGCAGGCGACAACATTATTGCCTTGCTGACTTCGCTTCCTGCCTTGCAGACGCTCGCCGGGCATTACCTATTCTGGCAAGTGATTCTGCCGCTGGTGGGCGTGTGGTGTTACTTGCTGGATGGCATGTTTGTTGGCGCCACGCGCGCAGCGGAGATGCGTAACAGTATGGCGATTGCCGCTGCCGGGTTTGCTGTCACGCTGCTGACGGTTCCGGTGTTGGGGAATCACGGTTTATGGCTATCGCTGACCGTCTTTCTCGCCCTGCGCGGGCTTACGCTTGCCTGGCTGTGGCGTCGCCACTGGCGTAATGGCAGCTGGTTTTCCGACGCGAATCCTTCCTGATATTGCCAGGCTTTTGCCTGTTCCCTCGTCTCGCTTATGCTGTTTTTAATCATCTCGACGGTTAAAGATTCCGAATAAAAATCGATTGCCGGAATCCTTAACTACAATAATCAGTACGTTCAGCAGAACGAATACATATTTAACCGAACGATAAGGAGTCAACGATGAATAAAGACGAAGTCGGCGGTAACTGGAAACAGTTCAAAGGCACTGTTAAAGAAAAATGGGGCAAACTGACCGATGATGATATGACCATCATCGAAGGTAAACGTGACCAGCTGGTAGGTAAAATCCAGGAGCGTTACGGTTATGCCAAAGACCAGGCGGAGAAAGAAGTTACAGATTGGGAAACGCGTAACGACTACCGCTGGTAGCCTGCACATCTCCTCATTGTGCTAACCCTCTAAGGCTACCCTGCCCGAAGGTACAAGGATGTACCACCCCTCCAGCTGTTTTATCTATCGTCCCGCTCAAAAGATTAACGTGGCTTTTTCTTCACCTGCACGGTGTGGTCGTGGTGGCAATGGTCGTGATGACGGCAGGACTCCACTTCGACACAGTCTGCACATAAGCCGTGAGCTTCAATGACATTATGTCGCAGAGCAAAGCCCATCTTTGCCGCCAGCGCATGCATAATATCTTCCACGCCTTCCGCCTGCTCTTCTTTTACCGAACCACAGCGATCGCAGATAAACATCGCGGATGTGTGCGTCGGCTGGTCAAAAAGGTGGCACAGCACGTAGCTGTTTGTTGATTCGACTTTATGTACGAACCCTTGTTCCAGCAGGAAATCAAGAGCGCGATACACCGTCGGCGGCTTGGCCTGCGGTTCGCTTTCACGCAGCAGATCGAGCAGATCGTACGCGCTGATGGCACTTTGTTGCAGGCTGAGTAATCTCAACACTTCAAGACGCTGGGGAGTCAGGCGCACGTTGCGCTGCACGCACAGCTTTTCAGCCTGCGCTAACATCTCTTGCGAAGTGGTCTTATCCATAGGCGCTCTCCGGTTGGGGAAATACAAGCCATACACTTTACCATGTCCTGTCGAAAACGCCGAGATCGTGGCCAGCAATCTCCATTTCTCTGGATCGCTTCCCGAAATGGATTCCGTCATCTATAAATAGTGATGGTCATCACTTAAAACAATAATCTCCGGGTACTTACGGGTATTCCGGCAATTTAGCTTCATTTTCTTACGTTATTCACAGCAATAGTGCATTCCTGTTTGTGCGAATACTTACAGGCTTAAAACTCATCTGGCTACGAGACGCATACTGTGGAAAAAAAACGTAAACTTTCGCTGGTCGCGATCGCTGTCTCCTTTTTTGTGGCAAATCAGGCAGGGGCAGCCAATACCTGGGCAGAAGCACGTAATGATGCAATGGGGGGAACGGGCGTTGCATCTGCGAATTATGGCAGCGGGCCATTAATCAACCCGGCACTGTTAGCAAAAGCAAAACCCGATGATGATATTACCGTCATCCTGCCGAGCGTACAGGCGCAAATTAGCGACAAAGATAATCTGCGCGACGAGATCGACGATATCAATGACAAAATCGATGGCTACAAAGATGTGGTCGATAACCTCACCGCTGCGGAAATTATTGCTAATCCGCTCGGTACGGTAAGGCAATTTCAGAGCGCCGCGGGCGATTTGGCGAATGAGCTGGAGTTTCTGAGAGGGAAAACAGCGCAGGCCAAAGCCGCCGCCGGTATCGCGGTAAGTATCCCCAATGATGTCCTTTCCGTGGCATTTGTGACGAAAGCTTATGCCCATGCGCGCGTCACGTCGTCAATCGATCAGCAGGACATTGACTACCTGCGCAGTATTGAGAACAGCACCGCCGTCGCCGCCGGTGAAGCGCTGAATGCGGTGATATCGCCGAATGGCAGCGAAGAAATCACCAAAAACCTCAACTCAACCGCTTCAGGCCGCGCGGCTATCGTCTCGGATTACGGCATTGCGATGGCTCGCCAGTTTGATGTCGGCGGCGTACCGTTATCCGTTGGCGTGACGCCAAAATTACAGAAAACCTGGGTCTACAACTATACGGCGTCGATTTATGACTACAAAAGTAGTGACTGGAACAGCAGCCGCTACCGTACCGATGATACCGGCTTCAACGTGGATGTCGGCCTGGCCGCGGATTTCGGCGAGAATGTGACGGTCGGTTTGACCGGTACAAACCTGATCTCCCGTGACATTGATACCAAAGACATTCGTATTCGCAACGGCAGAACGGGCGATGTGGTGAGCTATAAAGATACTTACCAGATTAGCCCGGTCGTGACGGCAGGCGCGGCATGGCATAACGACCTGCTGACACTGAGCGCCGACGGTGATTTAACCGAGACTAAAGGCTTTAAGAGCGAGAAAAATTCCCAGTATGTCGGCGTGGGTGCGGAAGTTCGCCCGTTGAGCTGGCTGGCGGTGCGTGCCGGTTACCGCGCGGATGTCAAAGGGGATGATAAAAACGTCTTTACCGGCGGTGTCGGATTTGCGCCGTTTAATCGCGTGCATATCGATCTGATGGGTCTGGTGGGTGAAGATCAAACCTGGGGGGCCGGAGCACAGCTTAGCGTGACTTTCTGATGAGTAACCGGAGGCATTGCGCCTCCGGTTTTATTGGCGCTTATTTACCGGTGAGCTTGTCGTAGCTGGTCATCAGATTACGGTAATCAGGAATATGGTTGGAAAACAGCGTTGCCAGACCTTCAATATCATTACGCCAGTCGCGGTGTAATTCGCAGGCGGCACCAAACCATGTCATCAACTGCACGCCAGCCTGGGACATACGATCCCATGCGGAATGACGTGTAATTTCATTGAATGTTCCTGAAGCGTCGGTAATAACAAACACTTCATAGCCCTCTTCAATGGCGGATAACGCCGGGAAAGCAACGCACACTTCCGTCACCACGCCAGCAATAATCAACTGCTTCTTGCCGGTTGCTTTGACGGCCTTAACGAAATCTTCGTTATCCCAGGCATTGATGTTACCCGGGCGGGCAATATAAGGCGCATCCGGGAACTGCGCTTTAAGTTCCGGTACCAGCGGGCCATTCGGTCCGGTTTCAAAACTCGTGGTCAAAATCGTGGGCAATTTGAAATATTTGGCGAGATCGCTTAACGCCAGAACATTATTTTTGAACTTGTCCGGCTCGATATCTCTTACCAGAGATAACAAACCCGTTTGATGATCAACTAACAGAACGGCTGCATCATTTTTATCAAGACGAACATACGGTTTAGACATAATAACTCCCTGTTTCAGTTGACAATAGCTTTCTGCTATTGGGTTAAGACTCCTTGTGCGTTAGAAAAAATATAGAAAGGGAACCGTGTCTCAACAAGGTGAAAAAATGCCTTCTCCAGTGACTTACAGCGAATGTGATACAATAGAAAATCTTATTGTCTATTGCTTTCGCTCACCGGCGGAATAGCGGTGAGAGCACCTCTTTTTCTGGAAATCAAAGCACGGTAATTCTGAAATGACTAACGCCAGCCAAACCAGCGTAATGCCTGTAAATTCTGACAATCACTGGTATGGGCGATTCAGCGTCGCTCCGATGCTCGACTGGACGGACAGACATTGCCGCTACTTCCTGCGTTTACTGTCGCGCCAGACGCTGCTCTATACCGAAATGGTGACGACGGGCGCCATTATTCATGGCAAAGGTGATTATCTGGCGTACAGCGAGGAAGAGCACCCGGTGGCGCTGCAACTGGGCGGCAGCGATCCGGCACAGCTTGCGCACTGTGCGAAGCTTGCGCAAGCGCGCGGTTACGATGAGATCAACCTTAACGTCGGTTGTCCGTCCGATCGCGTACAGAACGGGCGTTTTGGCGCCTGCCTGATGGGCGAAGCGCAACTGGTGGCGGACTGCGTGAAAGCGATGCGCGACGTGGTTTCTATTCCGGTGACGGTGAAAACCCGTATTGGCATCGACGATCAGGATAGCTACGAATTCCTCTGCGATTTTATTGGTACCGTTGCTGGTAAAGGCGAGTGTGAAAGCTTCACCATTCATGCCCGTAAAGCCTGGCTCTCTGGTCTGAGTCCAAAAGAGAACCGCGAGATCCCGCCGCTGGATTACCCGCGCGTCTATCAACTTAAACGCGATTTCCCGCACCTGAAGATGGCGATCAATGGCGGTATAAAATCGCTGGAAGAGGCCAAAGCCCATTTGCAGCATATGGATGGGGTCATGGTCGGGCGCGAAGCCTATCAGAATCCGGGAATTCTGGCCGCTGTCGATCGGGAGATTTACGGTGCCGATGTTGTGGATGCCGATCCTGTCGCCGTGGTTCGCGCAATGTATCCCTACATTGAACGCGAACTGAGCCAGGGCGCTTATCTTGGTCATATCACGCGTCATATGCTCGGGTTATTCCAGGGCGTGCCGGGCGCGCGTCAGTGGCGTCGTTATCTGAGCGAAAATGCGCACAAAGCAGGCGCTGATATCGCGGTAGTGGAGCACGCGCTAAACCTGGTGGCATCGAAGCGTTAAAATTTCACTAAAAGATGGTCAAATTCACTAAGCCCTGCACTGCGTTGCAGGGTTTTTTATTTTAAAATCAAAAGGTTATTTTTGGCATGCTTCTTGTAATGTAAAAGGCATTACCGATTCTCTGGAGAAGATCATGCTGGAACTACTGTTTATTATTGGCTTTTTTGTCATGTTGCTGGTGACCGGCGTTTCACTGCTCGGCATTATCGCCGCGCTGCTGGTTGCCGCCGCAGTGATGTTTTTGGGCGGACTTTTTGCTTTGATGATCAAACTGTTGCCCTGGCTGCTGCTGGCCGTGGCGGTAGTCTGGGTGATTCGTACTATCAAAGAGCCGAAGGTTCCACGTTATCAACGCAATAACCGCTGGCGTTACTAAAGTATTGAGTGGTTCGTCACAACCCTGAGACATTTCCAGCAGCATTGCTTAGAACCGAATAGGATTTAGATATCAAATCTGTCACTATCGCGGCGTTAACGAATTCATCGCGCTGTACCCTACAATGCAGCCGAACTAAAAAAAGAAAGGGCTTCCTGCGGGAAGCCCTAATTCTTTCTGAGACTTATCTCACGGGATCAGCAGGCTTGAGCCTTGCGTGGCCCGGCTCTCCAGCGCTTCATGCGCCCGTTGCGCATCCTTCAGCGCGAACTTCTGGTTGTCGGCCACATCCACTTTAATTACCCCGCTGGCGATCAGCGAGAACAGCTCATTGCTGGCTTCCTGTAACTCTTCGCGGGTGGTGATATAGCCGTTCAGGGAAGGGCGGGTGGCATAAAGAGAGCCCTTCTGGTTGAGAATGCCCAGGTTCACGCCAGTAACTGGCCCGGAGGAGTTGCCAAAACTGACCATCAGCCCACGGCGATGCAGGCAGTCGAGGGAAATTTCCCAGGTATCTTTACCCACCGAGTCATACACCACGCTGACCTTTTTACCGTCGGTCAGCGCCTTAACGCGTTCAACCACATTCTCTTCGCTGTAGTTGATCACCTGCCAGGCGCCGGCCTGTAATGCACGCTGCGCTTTTTGCGCCGAACCTACGGTGCCGATAAGCTTCGCGCCCAGCGCTTTCGCCCACTGGCAGGCAATCAGCCCGACGCCGCCCGCCGCTGCGTGGAATAAAAAGATCTCATTGGGTTTGATGTCGTAGGTTTTGCGCAGCAGATAGAACACCGTCAGCCCCTTCAGGAACGAGGCGGCGGCTTGTTCAAAGGAGATGGCGTTTGGCAGGACGGCCACTTTGTCTGCCAGAACGTTATGCACCGAACTGTACGCGCCAAGCCCGGATTGCGCATATACCACGCGATCGCCGACCTTAATATGCGTGACGTTACTGCCGACTTTACTCACCACGCCAGCGGCTTCGGTTCCCAGCCCGCTTGGCAGCGCGGGAGGCGGGTATAAGCCGCTGCGAATGTAGGTGTCGATGTAGTTGATGCCAACGGCTTTATTTTCCACCTGCACCTCGTTTTCTGCCGGAGCGGCGGGGGTAAATTCCACCGCGCTGAGCACGTCGGGGCCGCCATGCTTGTGAAATTCTATTCGTGTCGCCATGCTTCCTCCTGATGTGATAATCTTTCGAACCATTCATAACCCGGATAGCTCCATTCACTATGGCAGGAAATAAACCCTTCAACAAACAGACTGAAACCCCTGACAGACAGGTCGAGGGAATGAAAGTGCCTCCACATTCCATCGAAGCGGAGCAGTCGGTGTTGGGCGGTTTAATGCTGGATAATGAGCGCTGGGACGACGTCGCCGAGCGCGTCGTGGCCGAAGACTTTTATACCCGTCCGCACCGTCATATTTTTACCGAGATGCATCGCTTGCAGGAGATGGGGAAACCTATCGACCTGATCACCCTGGCTGAATCGCTGGAACTGCAAGGGCAACTGGATATTGTCGGCGGCTTTGCCTATCTGGCTGAGTTATCAAAAAACACGCCAAGTGCGGCGAATATCAGCGCTTATGCCGATATCGTGCGTGAACGTGCCGTGGTTCGCGAGATGATCGCGGTAGCCAATGAAATCGCTAACGCCGGTTTCGATCCGCAGGGGCGCACCAGCGAAGATCTGCTCGATCTGGCGGAATCGCGGGTGTTTAAGATCGCCGAAAGCCGCGCCAATAAAGACGAAGGTCCGAAAAATATCGCCGATGTGCTTGAGGCAACTGTCTCGCGCATCGAACAGCTTTTCCAGCAGCCGCATGATGGTGTCACGGGCGTGAACACCGGCTATGAAGATCTCAATAAAAAGACGGCAGGTTTGCAGCCGTCAGATCTGATTATTGTTGCTGCCCGTCCGTCGATGGGTAAAACAACATTTGCCATGAATCTCGTCGAAAATGCGGCAATGTTGCAGGATAAACCGGTTCTTATCTTCAGTCTTGAGATGCCATCAGAACAGATTATGATGCGTTCTCTGGCGTCGCTGTCGCGCGTGGACCAGACGCGCATCCGTACCGGCCAGCTTGACGATGAAGACTGGGCGCGCATCTCCGGCACCATGGGGATCCTGCTGGAAAAACGCAATATCTACATTGATGACTCCTCCGGCCTGACGCCGACAGAAGTGCGTTCGCGCGCGCGGCGTATTGCCCGCGAGCACGGCGGGATTGGCCTGATTATGATCGACTACCTTCAGTTGATGCGTGTACCGTCGCTTTCCGACAACCGTACGCTGGAGATAGCCGAAATCTCCCGCTCGCTGAAAGCGCTGGCAAAAGAGTTGCAGGTGCCGGTGGTGGCGCTGTCGCAGCTTAACCGTTCCCTGGAGCAGCGCGCCGATAAACGCCCGGTCAACTCCGACCTGCGTGAATCCGGTTCTATCGAGCAGGACGCCGACTTAATCATGTTTATCTATCGTGACGAGGTTTATCACGAAAACAGCGATTTAAAAGGCATTGCAGAAATCATTATTGGTAAGCAGCGTAACGGGCCGATCGGTACGGTACGTCTGACCTTTAACGGGCAGTGGTCACGTTTTGATAATTATGCAGGGCCACAATACGACGATGAATAAATTTTCGTCATCCTTCGCGCCGCAGGTGCGTTGACGGCGCCCGCCCACCCCGGTCACTTAGTTTACTAAGCCCCGGGGATTCCCGGGTTTGTCGCCTTCCTGCAACACGAATGATGCAGAAAATTGTTTTTTGAGGAAAAACATGCAAGCGGCAACCGTAGTAGTTAACCGCCGCGCTCTGCGACACAATCTGCAACGTCTGCGCGAGCTGGCTCCTGCCAGCCGACTGGTTGCAGTCGTGAAAGCGAACGCCTATGGACACGGTCTCGTGGAGACCGCGCGAACGCTCCCCGATGCCGACGCTTTTGGCGTTGCCCGTCTCGAAGAAGCCCTGCAACTGCGCGCAGGGAGAATCACACAACCGATTCTGTTGCTGGAAGGTTTTTTCGCCGCCAGCGATCTGCCCGTACTGGCAGAGCACCAGCTTGAAACGGTGATCCATAGCCCCTGGCAACTGGATGAGCTGGAAACGGCCACGCTGCCCGCGCCGGTAACGGTGTGGATGAAACTGGATACCGGCATGCACCGTCTTGGCGTGCATCCTCATGAAGCTGAGGCGTTTTACGCGCGTCTTTCCGGCTGCAAAAATGTACGTCAACCAGTGAATTTTGCCAGCCACTTTGCCCGCGCCGATGAGCCGGAGTGCGGCGTAACAGAACGCCAGCTGGATATTTTCACCACTTTTACTGAAGGCAAACCGGGCCTGCGTTCGATAGCCGCTTCTGGCGGCACCTTGCTGTGGCCGCAGTCGCACTTTGACGCTGTGCGCCCCGGCATCATTCTCTATGGCGTTTCGCCGCTGGAGAACAGACCGTGGGGCGCGGATTTCGGCTTTCAGCCGGTGATGACGCTGACTTCCACGCTGATTGCCGTGCGCGACCACAAATCAGGAGACGCAGTCGGTTATGGCGGAACCTGGGAAAGCACTCGCGACACCCGCTTAGGCGTAGTGGCGATGGGATATGGCGACGGTTATCCGCGTGCTGCGCCTTCCGGAACGCCCGTGCTGGTCAACGGACGCGAAGTGCCGATCGTTGGCCGCGTGGCAATGGACATGATTTGTGTCGATCTCGGCCCGGATGCGCGTGAGCGCGTCGGTGATAGCGTGGTGCTGTGGGGTGAGGGTTTGCCCGTCGAGCGTATTGCCGCTATCACAAAAGTGAGTGCTTACGAACTTATTACGCGCCTGACCGCCAGGGCGTCGCTGCAGTACCTCGACTAAACGTTTTGCGCTTTCCTGCACGGGAAAGCGCTGCCCCTCTCGATCTTCCCCGGCTTCCGGTTTATTGTGTTGTTCTTGCCGACTGTAAACCTGGAGAATACACGCGTGTTTCAAAAAGTTGACGCCTATGCTGGCGACCCGATTCTCTCGCTCATGGAGCGTTTTAAAGAAGATGCGAGAAGCGACAAAGTTAACCTCAGCATCGGGTTGTATTACAACGAAGATGGCATCATTCCGCGCCTGCAGGCGGTGGCTGAAGCCGAAACGCGCCTGAATGCGCAACCGCACGGTGCATCGCTCTATCTGCCGATGGAAGGGCTGAACAGCTACCGTCACTCCATTGCGCCGCTGCTGTTTGGCGCCGACCACCCGGTGCTGGCGCAAAACCGCGTGGCAACTATCCAGACGCTGGGCGGCTCCGGCGCGCTGAAAGTCGGCGCGGATTTCCTGAAACGCTACTTCCCCAACTCCGGCGTCTGGGTCAGCGATCCAACCTGGGAAAACCACATCGCCATTTTTGAAGGCGCTGGATTCGAAGTAAGCACTTACCCCTGGTATGACGATGAAACCAACGGTGTACGTTTCCCGGCACTGCTGGAAAAACTGAATACCCTGCCGGAACAAAGCATCGTGTTACTGCATCCGTGCTGCCATAACCCGACCGGTGCGGATCTGACTAACGCCCAGTGGGACGAGGTGGTCGGCGTGCTGAAAGCGCGCAATTTGATTCCGTTCCTCGACATCGCTTACCAGGGCTTTGGCGCAGGTATGGAAGAAGACGCTTACGCTATTCGCGCGATTGCCAGCGCCGGGATGCCTGCGCTGGTCAGCAACTCGTTCTCCAAAATTTTCTCCCTGTATGGCGAGCGTGTCGGCGGCCTTTCCGTGGTCTGTGAAGACAGCGAAGCCGCAGGCCGAGTGCTGGGACAACTGAAGGCCACCGTCCGTCGCAACTACTCCAGCCCGCCAAGTTTTGGCGCGCAGCTGGTGGCGACCGTGCTCGGTGACGCGGCGTTACGGGCGCTCTGGCTGAAGGAAGTGGAAACGATGCGCACGCGCATTCAGGCAATGCGCCAGCAACTGGTGCAGGTGCTGCGCGAAGCCGTACCGGGCGGGAATTTCGACTACCTGCTTAAACAGCGCGGCATGTTCAGCTACACCGGCCTGAGCGCGGCGCAGGTCGATCGTCTGCGCGAGGAGTTTGGCGTTTACCTGATTGCCAGCGGTCGTATGTGTGTTGCGGGTCTGAACAGCCGCAACGTGCAACGCGTGGCGCAAGCATTCGCCGCAGTAATGTAAGCACTCGCTCACTTTTTAGTTTTCCCCGACCTTCTGCCAACGGGCGGAAGGTCATTATCCCCCCGTGTTCTCTCATTATCGGCGTAATTAGCAGAAAATCCTTTGTTTCATCTGCCGCTGGGGTTAAGGTCGGATAACATTTCGACCATTCGCACCATTTATGAATATAACGAACTGATAATTTAGGGATAAAGATGCGAACGATCACTCGTCTTTTCGGCGCCGCCTGTTTATGGCTGGCGTCCGGTAGCCTTGCGGTTTACGCCTCTGCGCCTTCTCCGGTTGCGGATGGCACCAACATCATCAAGCTGGCAGAACAGGCGCCTGTTCACTGGGTTTCCGTGGCGCAAATTGAAAGCTCGCTGGTGGAGCGTCCGCCAATGGCGGTCGGGTTTGATATCGACGATACGGTACTCTTCTCCAGCCCCGGTTTCTGGCGCGGTAAGAAAACCTGGTCTCCGGAGAGTGATGATTACCTGCACAACCCGGCGTTCTGGGAAAAAATGAATAACGGCTGGGATGCATTCAGCATTCCCAAAGAGGTGGCGCGTCAGTTAATTGCCATGCATGTGAAACGCGGCGACAGCATTTTTTTTATTACCGGCCGCAGCCAGACAAAAACGGAAACCGTGACGAAAACGTTGCAGGAGGATTTTCTGATCCCGGCAGCGAATATGAATCCGGTGATTTTTGCCGGCGACCAGCCAGGGCAGAACACCAAAATTCAGTGGCTGAAGGAGAAGCAGATCCGCATTTTCTACGGCGACTCGGACAGCGATATCGCCGCCGCGCGTGCGAGCGAAGCCCGGCCAATCCGCATTCTGCGCGCCGCGAATTCCACCTATAAGCCATTGCCGCAAGCAGGTGCTATGGGCGAAGAGGTGATTGTCGACTCGGAGTTTTAAGCGCCGGATTTGCCCTTTTGCCGATTTGCAGCACACTTAAAAACGGCCTCTTTGCAGAAGGAACAGTCGATGTGGTATCAACAGACGCTCACGCTTGGCGCGAAATCGCGCGGGTTTCACCTGGTCACTGATGAAGTGCTGGATCAAATTCGCGAACTTTCCCGTGTGCAGGTGGGTTTATTGCATCTGTTGCTGATGCACACGTCAGCTTCCCTTACCCTGAATGAAAATTGTGACTCCACGGTGCGCGACGATATGGAGCGCCACTTTTTAAATGCAGTGCCGGACAACGCACCGTATAAGCACGACTACGAGGGGCCGGATGATATGCCCTCGCATATCAAATCCTCAACACTGGGTGTTTCACTGCTGCTACCGGTCAGGAATGGGCGCGTGCAGTTAGGAACGTGGCAGGGGATCTGGCTGGGAGAGCATCGTATCCACGGCGGGTCGCGCACGATTATCGCGACACTACAAGGGGAATAAAGATGACAATTTCGGAGTTGCTGCAATATTGCATGTCCAGGCCTGGCGCGGAACAGAGTGTGCACAGCGACTGGAAAGCCACGCAAATCAAGGTCTCAGATGTGCTGTTTGCGATGGTGAAAGAGGTGGACGGTCGCCCGGCGGCGTCGCTGAAAACCAGCCCGGAACTGGCGGAGCTGCTGCGTCAGCAGCATGAAGATGTGCGCCCAAGCCGACATCTGAATAAAGCGCACTGGAGCACGGTATATCTCGACGGTTCGCTGCCGGATTCGCAGATTTACTATCTGGTGGATGCTTCGTATCAGCAGGCGATGGAGCTGGTACCGGAAAATATCCGGCACCAGCTTTATGAAGGATCAACCCGCTCGTAGCCGCTATTTCAGCATCGGTTTAAGGAATCGCGCCGTGTGCGAGGCTTCGCATTCGGCGACGGTTTCCGGCGTACCGGCAACGAGGATTTCACCGCCGCCGCTGCCGCCTTCCGGGCCGAGATCGACAATCCAGTCCGCCGTTTTAATCACGTCCAGGTTGTGCTCAATCACCACGATGGTATTACCCTGATCGCGCAACTGATGCAGCACGTCCAGCAACTGCTGGATATCGGCAAAGTGCAGGCCGGTCGTCGGTTCATCAAGAATATAGAGCGTTTGCCCGGTGCCGCGTTTCGACAGCTCACGCGCCAGCTTCACGCGCTGCGCCTCGCCGCCGGAGAGCGTGGTGGCCGACTGTCCCAGACGAATATAGGTCAGCCCGACATCCATCAGCGTTTGTAACTTGCGGGCCAGCGCCGGAACGGCATCAAAGAATTCACGGGCTTCTTCGATGGTCATATCCAGCACTTCGTGGATGGTTTTGCCCTTATATTTGATCTCCAGCGTTTCGCGGTTATAGCGTTTGCCTTTGCACTGATCGCACGGCACATAAATATCCGGCAGGAAGTGCATCTCCACCTTGATAACGCCGTCGCCCTGACAGGCTTCGCAGCGGCCGCCGCGCACGTTAAAGCTGAAGCGTCCTGGCGTGTAACCGCGCGAGCGTGATTCCGGCACCCCGGCGAACAGCTCGCGCACTGGCGTAAAGACGCCCGTGTACGTTGCCGGGTTGGAGCGCGGCGTACGGCCAATCGGGCTCTGGTCGATGTCGATCACCTTATCGAAATGTTCCAGCCCCTGAATATCGCGGTACGGCGCGGGTTCCGCGATAGTGGCGCCGTTGAGCTGGCGCTGGGCGATCGGGAACAGCGTATCGTTGATCAGCGTCGATTTCCCTGAACCGGAAACGCCGGTGATACAGGTGAACAGGCCCACCGGCAGCGTCAGGGTGACGTTTTTCAGGTTGTTGCCGCGTGCGCCGGTCAGCTTGAGCATTTTTTCCGGATCGGCGTTCACGCGCTGTTTCGGCAGCTCAATTTTACGCTTGCCGCTCATATACTGGCCGGTCAGTGATTCCGGCACCGCCATAATATCCTTGAGCGTCCCTTCCGCGACGACCTGCCCGCCGTGCACGCCCGCGCCAGGACCGATATCAATCACGTGGTCGGCCGCGCGGATGGCATCCTCGTCGTGTTCGACGACAATCACCGTGTTCCCCAGATTACGCAGGTGGATCAGCGTACCGAGCAGGCGCTCGTTGTCGCGCTGGTGCAGACCGATGGACGGCTCATCCAGCACGTACATAACGCCCACCAGACCGGCACCAATCTGGCTCGCCAGACGAATACGCTGCGCTTCGCCGCCGGAGAGGGTTTCCGCCGAGCGGGAAAGCGTCAGGTAGTTCAGGCCGACGTTAACGAGAAACTTCAGACGGTCGCCAATCTCTTTCAGCACTTTTTCGGCAATTTTCGCCCGCTGACCGGAAAGCTTCAGGTTATTGAAGAAGTCCATCGCATGGCCAATGCTCATGTCGGAGATGGTCGGCAACGGCGTATTTTCAACGAACACATGACGCGCTTCGCGGCGCAGACGCGTCCCTTCACAGGAGGCGCAGGGGCGGTTGCTGATGAATTTCGCCAGCTCTTCGCGTACCGCGCTGGATTCCGTCTCTTTGTAGCGGCGCTCCATATTATGCAGCACGCCTTCGAACGGATGACGACGCACGGAGGTGTCGCCGCGATCGTTCATATATTTGAATTCAATTGACTCTTTACCGGAACCGAACAGCACCACTTTTCGCACGCTGTCGCTCAGGCTTTCCCACGGCGCTTCCACATCGAATTTGTAGTGATCCGCCAGCGATTTCAGCATCTGGAAATAATAGAAGTTACGGCGATCCCAGCCGCGGATTGCGCCGCCAGCCAGCGACAGTTCCGGGTTCTGGATCACGCGGTCCGGGTCAAAATATTGCTGTACGCCGAGGCCGTCGCAGGTCGGGCATGCGCCCGCCGGGTTATTAAACGAGAACAGGCGTGGTTCCAGTTCGCGCATGCTGTAGCCGCAAATCGGGCAGGCAAAGTTGGCGGAGAACAGGAGCTCTTCCGCGTTGGTATCGTCCATGTCGGCGACCACTGCGGTGCCGCCGGAGAGTTCCAGCGCGGTTTCAAACGATTCCGCCAGGCGCTGCGCCAGATCGCTGCGTACTTTAAAGCGGTCAATCACCACTTCAATGGTGTGTTTCTTTTGCAGTTCCAGCTTCGGTGGATCGGAAAGATCGCATACTTCGCCGTCGATACGCGCGCGGATATAGCCCTGGCTTGCCAGATTCTCCAGCGTTTTGGTGTGCTCGCCTTTACGCTCTTTAATCACCGGTGCCAGCAGCATCAGGCGCTTGCCTTCCGGCTGCGACAGCACGTTATCCACCATCTGGCTGACGGTTTGCGCCGCCAGCGGTACATCGTGATCCGGACAGCGCGGCTCGCCAACGCGGGCGTAAAGCAGACGCAAATAGTCGTGGATCTCGGTAATTGTCCCGACGGTGGAACGCGGGTTGTGCGAGGTTGATTTCTGCTCAATCGAGATCGCCGGCGACAGACCTTCAATATGGTCAACGTCCGGTTTTTCCATCAGCGATAAAAACTGACGGGCATAGGCGGAAAGCGATTCAACGTAGCGGCGCTGTCCTTCGGCGTAAAGCGTGTCGAAAGCCAGTGAGGACTTACCAGAACCCGACAGCCCGGTGACGACAATCAGTTTGTCGCGCGGGATGACGAGGTTGATGTTTTTGAGATTATGGGTGCGGGCGCCCCGTACTTCTATCTTATCCAATCCATTCACCTTTTACCCGGAGGAACACGTTTTGCCCGGTGTGTTTGAAGGACAACCGGCGATCACAAACGGCTAATTATGACACAATTTAACCTGTTTGAATATACAGTATTGGAATGCAAATCATGATTCGATGTGCAACAATGCGCCGTGAGTGCGATATCTCCGGAACATGCTTCGCAGCTATCAAATTGCTACATGGAAATGGTACACTTGCGCGTTTACACTACTAAGAAACGTATTAACGTATCAGGAGACTCGAACATGGCCAGCAGAGGCGTAAACAAGGTGATTCTCGTCGGTAATCTGGGCCAGGACCCGGAAGTACGCTATATGCCGAGTGGTGGCGCAGTTGCCAACATTACGCTGGCTACTTCCGAATCCTGGCGTGACAAGCAGACCGGCGAAATGAAAGAGCAGACAGAATGGCACCGCGTTGTGCTGTTCGGCAAGCTGGCGGAAGTGGCCGGTGAGTATCTGCGTAAAGGCTCTCAGGTTTATATCGAAGGCCAGCTGCGTACCCGCAAATGGACCGATCAGTCCGGTCAGGAAAAATACACCACGGAAGTGGTGGTGAACGTGGGCGGCACCATGCAGATGCTGGGCGGCCGTCAGGGCGGCGGCGCACCGGCAGGCGGGGCAGGCGGTGGCCAGCAGCAGGGCGGTTGGGGTCAGCCTCAGCAGCCGCAGGGCGGCAACCAGTTCAGCGGCGGCGCGCAGTCTCGTCCGCAGCAGTCTTCCGCTCCGGCACCGTCTAACGAACCGCCGATGGATTTCGACGACGATATCCCGTTCTGAGTTCGCTTTTCAAAGCAAGTTAATCAGAACGAAAAGCCCTGCTTCGGCAGGGCTTTTTACTTAATCTTTCAACGAAATCCTTTTCATTGTTTCCCAGATCCTCTGCTTATCCTGCTCGTGTAAATTCTTCTGCTGCAATACGTGCATAAATGCCTTCCGGTCCTGTTCCGTCAGGGGTTGCCCGGACTTTAATCGTGCTGCCACACTTTGCAGAATACGGGCGCTAAGTTGGCCGATTTGCGTCCGGACGTCCTGAAGCGGGCGAGGCTGCCAGTCAGTTTCCGGCGCGGCCAGCCAGTCGGCGCGATAGCGGTACTGAATCGCCTTGGCGGCGTCCATCTGCGCCTGAATAAATGGCCTTACGCTCTCGCCTTTTAATCCCAGCGAATCAGCATCAGCAAGGGTACTCTCCAGCACCTTCTCCTCTTGCTGTAGATCTTCAATCGCCTGGTGATGCTGTGCTTTATAACCGGCAACATCTTTCATCCAGGACAAACGTTCATTGATCAAATTGCCAATCGAAGGCGCTGAAGCGGCTGTAGCAGAGAACGTTGCGGCAGCGAGAAGCAACACGGCTGTATAGAGCTTGTACGGCATCATAAATCTCCGACATCGATAAACAGGAAGCCTCTGGCGGCGTTGAAGAAACGTTTCGCAGAAAGCGTAACTGGCGCATTTTACAGCCATGTGATGATAAAAAAACCGTAAACCCGAGCCGGGCTTACGGTTCTCTTTTACAGCAGGGGTAAAAAATTACTTCGACACGTCCGCACCGAAGTATTTCTGGGAAATACGTTCGTAGGTGCCGTCGGCCTTGATCTCTTCCAGCGCTTTATCAATCGCCGCTTTCAACTGCGGGTTGTTTTTGCGCAGCAGCACGCCGGATTTCTCTGCATTCTCTTCTGTGGCGATGATTTTCACCGGCGCAGACGGTTTATGTTTTTTGAAGTCGAGGAACGACAGGTTGTCGTTGATGGTGGCATCGGCACGGCCCTGCACCACCAGATCGATAGACTGGTTAAAGCCGTCGGTCGGGACAATTTCCGCACCGTATTTACGCGCGATCTGGGCGTAGTTACTGGTCAGTGAATGGGCTGATTTTTTGCCTTTCAGATCGGCAAAACTTTTAATGCTGCTATTTTTGTCATTGACGATCAGTACCGCTTTAGACGCAATGTACGGCTCGGAGAAGTCGAATTTCTTCTCGCGTTCCGGCGTAATACCCACCTGGTTGATCACCACGTCATAACGGTTCGCGTCGATACCGGCGATCAGGCCGTCCCATTTACCTTCAACGAACTGCGGGTTCACTTTCAGGCGTTTGGCGATTTCACGGCCAATTTCTACGTCAAAACCTTCCAGCGTGCCGGAAGCATTGTGGAAAGTGAACGGCGGATAGGTGCCTTCAGTCCCGATTTTCAGTACACCAGCGGACTGAATCTTTGCCAAATCATCCTGCGCCAGCGCTGCGTGGGCAAAACCAAGCTGCATAATCCCGGCTACGACTAATGTTGCGAGTGCTTTCATCTGCATTACCCTATGTTGTTTTAATTAACTCGCCCCGAGTTCCGGGAGCGCTGTGCTTAAAGAGGCGATAAACTCCGCGGTACGGGGTTTCTTCGCATGTAAAAACAAATCGTTAGCGGAGCCGGACTCGACAATTTCCCCGGCTTCCAGAAACACCACCTGGCTGGCGATATTCGCCGCCAGACGCAAATCATGGGTCGCCATGATCATCGTGGTGCCTTCCAGCGCCAGCTGGCGCAGTACGGACACCACTTCGCCGGAGAGCTCAGGATCGAGTGCGGAAGTGGGTTCATCGCACAGCAGAACCGCCGGTGACGGCGCCAGCGCACGGGCAATCGCCACGCGTTGTTGCTGGCCGCCAGAGAGCGTATTCGGCAGGGCATCGCGTTTGTGCAGCATGCCGACTTTATCCAGCAGCTCTTCACCACGGCGGCGAGCGCGTTCGCGATCCCATTTATGCACCGTAACCAGCCCTTCGGTGATGTTGTCGAGGGCGGTCATGTGCGGAAACAGTGCGAAGTTCTGGAACACCATGCCGGTCTGACGGCTGATGCGACGAATATCCTGGCCTTTGATCCGCGCACCTGGCGCGAATGTGATGCGCTCTTTGCCGATGGTCAGCTCCCCGGACTGAGGAATTTCCAGCAAATTAATGCAACGCAATAAGGTGCTTTTCCCGCTGCCTGAAGGACCAATCAGCGTGGTTACCGTGCCTTCTTCAATCGTTAAATTGATGTCCTTCAGCACCCGGTTGCCGTCGAAACTTTTTTCAATGCTGGAGAGCGTTATCATTGACCTGGCCTTTTACTGTCGTACCCGCTAATTTCCGCTCCAGCTTCTCTTGCAAATGCGATAACACAGAACTGAAGAACAGATAAATAATCGCCGCTTCGCTGTACAGAATCAGCGGTTCATAGGTCACCGCTGCAATTTGCTGCGCGGCAAGAAACATCTCCGGTACGGTGATCACCGACGCCAGCGAAGTATCTTTTACCAGAGAAATAAAGGTGTTAGAGAGCGGCGGCACGGCGATGCGCGCAGCCTGCGGCAGAATAATACGACGCAGAGACTGCGCCCAGGTCATGCTGATGGAGTGGGCGGCTTCCCATTGCCCTTTCGGCACAGCCAGCAGCGTTGCTCTGATCACTTCGGAGGTATACGCGCCAATATTGACGGTAAAGCCAATCACCGCCGCAGGGAAGGCATCAATGGTGATCCCGGCGCTCGGCAACGCGTAGAAAATCAAAAATAGCTGCACCAGCAACGGCGTACCGCGAATCAGCCAGACGTAAAACCGCACCACCGGCTTTAAAAAAGCCGGGCCGTACAGGCGCAAAAGCGCAACCACAAAACCGAGCGACAGCCCAAGAATAAAGGAGATCAGCGTTAAGGGAATGGTGAATTTTAGCCCTGCGGAAAGCATCGGCCAGAAAGAATCAATCGCTAAGGGTAACCATGTTGGCACTGCACACCTTCCGGACGGAACATTTTGCCAGAAATTGCTGGCGGAATATTTTATTAGCCCGGCTTAATTATTTGAGGGCTGGATTAGTGCGAATTATATTCTTTGCGCCGTGTGCGAAAACAAATATATACGAATAACGTTATACGAAAAAAAGCTAAGCCATTCTTTTTTGATACAAGCCCGCCGTCATCACCTGCCGCTTTATTGCACTATTTGCGTGATATGTCGCCATTCATGCACCTTTTTTGATCGTTACTTTAGTGCGTGAATTCTGATCGATTTTATGCGTTTTCTGTAAATTCAGTTTGTTACACGCTGGCACCCTTCTTGCAGTTCCATTTAGTGAAACTTCAGTCCCATTTTATGAGACCGCACTATGTCCATTTTAGAAACCACGGCCAGCATTCTGAAATTGATGGTGGATCTGCAAAGCGGTATCCGCGTCAGTGATGTGATTACCCACCTCGGCATGCCCAAAAGTACCGCTTCGCGCGTGATGAGCCAGCTTGAGTTCTGGGGCTATCTGGAAAAAGACGAAAACCAGGGCACCTTTCTGCCTGGTCCGTTGATTATGTCGGCTTCGCATCTCGTCAGCCGCCAGATCACCCTGAGCGATCACGTTGATGCGGCGCTGCGCAACCTGTGCGAACGCACGGGATACACTGGCTATATCTCGATGCTCGATAACCAGGAAATCCTTGTGCTGCGGGTGATCCACGGCCGTCAGGCGCTGCCGGTTGTTACCTGGCCGGGTTCGCGCTCGCCGGCATGGGGAACTTCGACCGGCCGCGCGCTGCTGGCGCGTCTTTCCGATACACAACTCCATGATTTTTTTGCCAGCCCGCTGGTGGTATCGCAGCTTAGCGGTACACAGCAAGACGTCAGCATGCTGGTTGCTGCCGTGGCCCGTACCCGCGATGCCGGTTACGCAACGGCCGTTAATGAATCGGTTGCCGACACGGCTTCCGTTAGTTGCGCAGTAGGCGACCCGGCCACTCACGAAGCCGTGGCGTTCTGCCTCTCCTTCCCTCAACACCTTGCTACCCCTGAAGAGTTGCAACGGATCGCGACATTACTGAAAGAAGCCGCCCTCACCATCGCCGGAAAAACCGGTGACACGCTGGTGACCAGCTCGCTTTGATTTTTCCTTTTTTGCCAATACCAGGAGAATAACCGTGAGTCAGACTGTCTCATCCGAAACGCTGCCGGAACAGAGCGAGAGCCATCCACGCGCTTTTGCCCCGGCCACATTACTGTTGCTGCTGGTGCTCAGCATCTTCGGCGCAGTTATTGGCGTGCAACTGCTAACCACGCTGGGGGTAACGCCGAATACAGCGATCATCGGCGCGATGGCGGCGATGATCATCGCCCGCATTCCACTCCAGTGCTTCGCCCGTTTCCGCTCCATCCATATTCAAAACCTGGCGCAAAGCGCGACGTCGGCGGCCACCTTTGGCGCGGCGAACTCGCTGCTGCTGCCCATTTCTATTCCGTGGCTGTTTGGTCATAACGAAATGGTGATGCCGATGTTTATCGGCGTGGCGCTGGCGATGTTGCTGGATGGCTGGCTGCTCTATCGCCTGTTTAATACGCGCATCTTCCCGGCCGAAGGCGCCTGGCCGCCGGGAATTGCGGCGGCAGAGTCGATTAAAGCGGGCGATCAGGGCGGCAAACAGGCGGCGCTGCTCGGCACCGGCATGGTGATCGGCGCTGTCGGCTCGTGGTTCAAATTCCCGATGGCGGCGCTGGGTACGGCGTTTATCGGCAATATCTGGGCGCTGAGCATGCTCGGCGTTGGTTTCCTGCTGCGCGGTTATTCCGGGCCGCTATTCGGCATTGATATCAACAAACTCTACATCCCGCACGGCGTGATGGCGGGGGCGGGCGTGGTGGCGTTGTTCCAGATTATCCGCCTGATCCGCCAGAGCAACAGCCAGAAAGCAGCGCCGCATACCGCCGACGACGCGCTGCCGCAGGCGCAAAATGCGCAGATTGGCAAAACCATCCGCTTAGGCGCGCTCGGCTTTATGGCGATTTCAGTACTGATTGCGCTCGGCAGTGGTCTGTATGCCCATCTCTCCCTGCCGTGGCTGGTGGCGTTTATGGTCTACGCCGCTTTCGCTGCCTTTCTGCATGAAATGATCGTGGGCCTTGCCGCCATGCACTCCGGCTGGTTCCCGGCCTTTGCCGTGGCGCTGATCACTTTGCTTATCGGTATTTTGATTGGCTTCCCGCCACAAGCGCTGGCGATGCTGTGTGGTTTCTCTGCCGCCACCGGCCCGGCGTTTGCCGATATGGGCTACGACCTTAAGGCCGGATGGATCCTGCGCGGTAAAGGCGAACACACCCGCTTTGAGCTGGAGGGCCGCCGTCAGCAACTGCTGGCCGCCATGCTGGCCTTTGTCGTCGCCATGCCGGTGGTGCTGTTTATTTTCCGCGACTACTTCTCGCAGGGGCTGGTGCCGCCGGTGGCAAAAGTGTATGTCGCCGCCATTAACGCCGGGGTGTCGTTTGATATCGCCAAATCGCTGCTCATTTGGGCCATTCCTGGCGCCATCATCCAGTTGATCGGCGGCCCCGGCCGTCAGATGGGCGTGCTGCTGGCTACAGGGTTGCTGATCAATAACCCGCTGGCAGGTTGGGCGGTAATGATCGGTATTGTCATCCGCGCGGTGGTGCTACGCATTGGCGGCGAGCCGATGCGTAACAAAATCGAGGTGCTGGCGGCGGGTTTGATCGCCGGAGACGCCCTGTTCAGCTTCTTTAATTCCGTCCTGCCGGGCGGCAAAAAGTAATCACGCAATTCCAGAGAAAATATAATGAGCTTACAACAAACGTTACAGGTCTTTGAGTTACTCGACAGCGCGTATGCCAGCGGCGATAAGGTGAAAACTCTGCTGGCGGGTTACAGCAACATCGAGGTGAGCGTGAAAGCGGTCAGTGGCCCGAAAGGCAGCACCGACTTCGTTAAAATCGTTATTCCAGGTACGGAAGGAAAACGTCGCGGCGGCAGCGCGCCGACGCTGGGGATTGTCGGACGTCTGGGCGGTATTGGTGCGCGTCCGGGGCGAATTGGGCTGGTCTCCGACGCCGACGGTGCCGTGGCGGCGATTGCCAGCGCGCTCAAACTGGCGGAGATGCAGCGCCAGGGCGATAGCCTGCCAGGCGATGTGATTGTCACCACCCATATCTGCCCGGATGCGCCAACACGCCCACACGAACCGGTTGATTTTATGGATTCGCCGGTCGAAACCGAAGACATGAACGAGCAGGAAGTCTCCGACGAAATGGATGCGGTGCTGTCGATTGATACCACCAAAGGCAACCGCATCATCAACCATAAAGGCTTTGCCATTTCGCCGACGGTCAAAGCGGGTTACATCCTGCGCGTGGCGGAAGATCTGCTGCGCGTCATGGAAATGACCACCGGGCAACTGCCGGTCACTTTCCCTATCACCACCCAGGACATCACGCCGTACGGTAATGGGGTTTACCACCTGAACAGCATTCTGCAACCGTCGATTGCTACCGCCGCGCCCGTGGTTGGCGTGGCGATTACGGCGGTAAGCACCGTGCCGGGCTGCGGCACCGGGGCGAGCCACGAAACGGATATCGCGCTGGCCTGTAAATTTGCCGTAGAAGTGGCGAAAGAGTTCACCCGCGGCACCTGCCAGTTCTTTGATAAAGCAGAATACCAGCGCCTGCTCGATCTGTACGGTTCGCTGGCGCATCTGCAAAAACGTCAGCCGGGAGAGTGAAATGGCGATCCGTAAAATCGGTACGCTGACCATCGGCCAGGCACCGCGCAGCGACATCACCCCAATCCTCGATGCGGCGTTACCCGCGCAGGTAAGTTACCTGCACGCCGGAGTGCTGGATGGGCTGGATGATGCCGCCATCGCGGCGCGTTTTGCGCCAAAACCTGGTGATGCATTGCTGACTTCGCGCCTGCTGGACGGGCGAGCGGTAGTGATGGGCAAACCAGCGGTCGGCGAAGCGCTGCAACAGAAGATCGACTGGCTGGAAGCGCAGGGCTGCGAGATCATCGCTATTCTTTGTACCGGCGAGTTTCACGGTTTGAGCAGTAAAAAAGCGTGGTTGATCGAGCCGGATCGGATCCTGCCGCCGACGCTGAATGCACTGGTCGGAACGCGTCGCGCCGGGATCCTGGTGCCGCTGGAAGCGCAGATCGCCAGCGAGCTGGAGAAGTGGCGCGGTGCTGCGCAAATGCCGGTGTTTGCCGTTGCCTCGCCCTATACCGCCAGCGAAGACGAGATTGCCGCCGCCGCCCGCTCGCTGCAAGCGCAGGGGGCGGAAGTGATTCTGACCGACTGCATGGGCTACACCGCCTGGCATCAGGCGATCTGCGCCCGCCACGTCCCGCTGCCCGTTGTATTATCGAATAAGCTGTTAGCCGATCTGCTACGCAATTTGCTGTAAAAGGAGAGGGTTATGGATTTGCTGTTACTGAGCAATTCGGTGCTGCCCGGCACCGAATATCTGGAATATGCGCTGCCGCTGCTGAAAGCGCAGCTTGGCGGGCGTCGCAAGGTGGTGTTTATTCCCTTCGCGGGCGTGACGCAAAGCTTTGATGCCTATACGGATAAAGTCCGTCTGGCGCTGGCGGAGCTGGATCTGTCGATCACCGGCATTCACACCGTGGACGACGCGCCTGCGGCGATTGCCGCCGCAGAGATTGTGATGGTTGGCGGCGGCAACACGTTTAACCTGCTGAAAAATTGCCGCGAGCGCGGGTTGATCGAACCGATCCGCCAGGCCGTGAACAACGGTGCGCTGTATGTTGGCTGGAGCGCCGGGGCGAATCTGGCCTGTCCGACGATCCGCACCACCAACGACATGCCGATTATCGATCCGGGCGGTCTGGATGCGCTCAATCTGCTGCCGTTGCAGATCAACCCGCACTTTACCAACGCGCTACCCGCCGGGCATCAGGGCGAAACGCGCGAGCAGCGCATTCGCGAACTGCTGGTGGTGGCGCCGGAACTGGAAGTGATCGGTTTACCGGAAGGAAGCTGGATCGCGGTACAGGACGGCCACGCGCAGCTCGGCGGCGACAAACCGGCCCTGTTGTTTAAAGCCAGCCAACCGGCTATTACGCTGGCCGCCGGTCACCACTTTTTCTGAAATCGACAATGGCCCGCTGGTGGGCCATCTCTTTATTTTCCGGCATATAATTAAACTTTCCTAAAATAACCTACGTAATTATTTAATTGTTAGTGTTGAGAATAATATTGCCATCTCAAAATATATGATACGCGATTAATATGTTGGCTGAATCGCATAACCCAATAACCCTAAATAAATTGCGTAAATAAACCCTGGTCTTAATTTTCAACGTGTTATCATAAATTGATGAAAATGGGATGATTCTTAACTACCAATTGGTGCAAGTTTCAACTATATCCAGTTAATATCGCCCGTAATAAATCATTATCGGTTAGCAGGGAATAATACCCGCACCGCAAAACTCTATTTAATAATTGCCTGCGCTGAAGGCGTGGAAACACCTCTTCGCCCGGAATATTCGCCTCTGCAATAAAGGAACATGTATGGTTAACCGGATAACCGTTCTGTCATCCTCCGGAAGTGATTCGCTCTTATTCTGGACGTTTAAAGGGGAAGAACAGCTCTCCACGCCCTTTCGCTTTCAGGTCGATCTGCTGAGCAAAGATTTCACCCTCGATCGGCAAAAACTGCTGGGCCAGGAGATGACGGTGATGATCCCAACGCAGTTGGGAACGACGCGCTATCTGAGCGGTAAAGTCACGGCGATCTCTGCGCGCTCGGAAGAGCTGGATGGCACGCGCTATGCGGTGTATCAGGCGACCCTTGAGCCGGATTTCTGGCCGATGATGCGCGATCGCAATTTCCGTATTTTCCAGCAGCAGCGCGTACCGGACATCGTCAGCACTCTGTTTTCCGAATACCAGGTAAAAATTGAAAACAAACTGACGCGCAGCTATCGCCAGTGGGATTACTGCGTGCAGTACGCCGAGAGCAGCTTTCATTTTATCAGCCGTTTGCTGGAGCTTGAGGGCATCAGCTACCTGTTCCGCCACGGCAAAGAGGGACACACGCTGGTACTGATGGATGATTACGCGCAAGCAGAGGCGTTTCCCGGCTATGAAGTGATCCCGTGGCATGCGCAGAGTGGCGGCGGTGCGGTGAATGAAGAGGGCGTTAGCCAGTTACTGGCGCGGCATATCGTTACGCCTGGCCTCTACAGCACCGACGATTACGACTTCCGCAAGCCCCATGCCTGGATGTTGCAAACCCTGCAAAACCCCGTTTCGCCAACGCCCGGAAAAATCGATGTCTATGACTGGCCAGGCCGCTTTGTCGAGCATGGCGACGGCGAATCTTATGCACGTATTCGCCAGCAATCCTGGCAGGCGGAACAGCAGCAAATGCAGGGCAGCGCGACGGCGACCGGTATTGCGCCGGGGCATACCTTTACGCTTATCCGATCCCCTAACGATGCCGACAACGCGCAGTGGCTGGTGGTAGGTGCTCGCTATGATTTTGCCGAAAATCAGTATGCTTCCGGCGATGTTGGCGAGACGCAGCAGCGCATCGACTTTACTGTCATTCCGGCCTCTACGCCGTTCCGCCCGGCCGCCGTCACCGACTGGCCGCGCACCTACGGGCCGCAAACGGCAAGAGTCGTGGGGCCTGCGGGTGAGTCGATCTGGACGGACAAATATGGCCGCGTCAAAGTGAAATTCCACTGGGATCGGCAAAGCCAGGGCGACGAGAACAGTTCCTGCTGGGTACGCGTTTCCAGCGCCTGGGCCGGGCAGGGTTACGGCGGGGTGCAGATCCCGCGCGTTGGTGATGAAGTGGTGGTCGATTTTATTAACGGCGAGCCGGACAGACCCATCATCATTGGCCGCGTCTACAACGAAGCCAGCATGCCGCCGTGGGCGCTGCCAGCGGCGGCCACGCAGATGGGTTTTATGAGCCGTTCCAAAGATGGATCGCCGGATAATGCCAACGCCCTGCGCTTTGAGGATAAACCGGGCGCTGAGCAGCTCTGGCTGCATGCCGAACGCAATATGGATACGGAAGTCGAAAACGACGAAACCCATGACGTTGGCAGCAACCGCACCAAAACCGTCGGCAAAGACGAAACCAGCCACATCAAGCAGAACCGGACGCGCACCGTCGATGGCAATGAAACCATCACCGTGGGCCAGGATCGCAGCAAAACCATCAACGGTAATGAAACCACCACGGTGCAGCAAAACCGTACCGAGAGCGTAAAGGGGAACGAAACCCTGAGTGTGGAACAAAACCGCGATGAAACCATTACCGGCAACCACACCACCACGGTGAAAAGCAACAATACCGGCACTGTTGAAGGTAATCAGACGCTGACGGTGATCCAGGATCGCACCCGCAGCGTGCAGGGCAATGAGACGGTTAGCGTCCAGCAAAACCGCACTGTGCAGGTGACCGGCAACCAGACGCTGGAAGTGACCGGTAACCGCACTGTCACCGTCAGCAGCAATGAGACGCGCACGGTGACGCAAAAACAGGACGTCAGCATCGGTGCCGGACGCACGTTGAGCATTACCGGCGGCGATACCCGGTTCACCCAGGGCAGTGTGGCTGACAGCGCGACGGACACCTTCCGCATCAACGTAGGTGAGAGCGGCATTCTGATTGGCAACGGCAACGTGGAGATCACCGCTGGCGGATCGACCATCACCATTAATGCCGCCGGGGTGATGGTCAATGGCAAGAAAATTGAGCTGAACGCCTGATGGGGATGCCATGAACGCCAGCAAAAACCCCAGTGAAAAGTTGATGAGCGAGCTGGAATTAAGCTGGCTGGATGCCAGCGAAGATACCGCCGCACGACTGTTTATCTGGCGTGTTCCGGCAAATGGCGAATCGCTGCTGGATGCTTTTTTCGCGCTGCAACAGCATCCGCAGGGGCGCTCATTGCCCGATCTATTCCTCAGCTTTAACACGCCTTTTGAAACCGGATACAGCTACAGCGAGGCGCTGGGCCGCGAATTCGTTGAGCAGTATGAAGCGACGCCCGATGCCGCTTTCTGGGATGCCGAACCCTGGTTACCCTGCTACAGCGCCGGGCAGTTACGCAGCCTGTTGCAGAACTTCGCCGAACAGTTTACCGACGATCTGCGTTATCTGGTGCTGGTGCTGAAACCTTCCGCTGTCAGCGATGAGAGCGCGATGCTGCGCTGGCTCCATCTCTGGCTGGAACAGGGCGCTGACGCGCCGCGCCTGTTATTGATCGACACCGTTGAACAGCCGATCTGGCAGTCGCTGTATACCGCGAATTCGCGCCATGTCCGGCTGATTGAGGATCGGATTGATGGCATGAAGGTCATGCACCAGACCGCGCAGCTGCAGACCGACGCCGATGCCGACCGTTTGCTGTTCCGCCGTTATCTGGCCGATGCCATGTTGCTGCTGGAAAAAGGCAGCGCCGCGCAGGTAGCGGCGCGCGGCAGCCTGGCGCTGGCCATTGCGCAACGTCGCGGCTGGGCGGATCAGCAGGCGATGATGCATAACCTGATCGCGGGCGGCTGGCTCAAAGGCCGCGATCACGCGCAGGCGGTGGAACATTACCGCCAGGCGCAAAGCATCTCCGGCGAGGTGCCCGATCAGGCGGTAAAAGGGCAGTTGCGCACGCAAAGCACCTTTGGCGAGGCGGGCGCCTGGTTCTCCAGTAAAGACTATCTTCAGGCGGCGAAAATCTATCGTCAGGCAGCGATTGAGGCGCAGGCCATCCCGCATCCGCTCTTTGCGATGGAGGGCTGGCGGATGTGCGGTTTTTGCCTCTGGCTGTGCGGGCATCGCCCGGCGGCAATGGAAGAGTACGCCCGCGCCATCCAGGCGGCGGAACCTGTCCCGATCACGGAACGCGGGCAGACCACCTTGCCGCTGGTGTTCCAGGATTTGCTGCGTATGCATGACAAGCGGCGAACCGAAGCCCTGGAAGCCTGCGCCACGCGTTGGCAGGCGGAAAAACAGAAACTTATTGCGCAGGTGGAAGCGCAACTGCCGTCCGCGCCAGCAGTGGAACAGGTTCGGCAGGCCGACAGCCGTTTGCAATTACAACTTGAAGCGACCTTTACGCTGATCCGTGAAGAGCGTGAAAACCTGATCCGCCGCGGCGATGAGAGCTTTCGCCGCGTTATCCGGCTGGCGCGTGAGAAACTGCATCCGCATTGGAACGGCCTGCCGGAAATCGCCCATCCTTTTGATGCGCCGCCCGGCGAGTGGCAACGCCTTCCCGCGTGGGGAGAGAGCGACGCATCGTTAACTGATACTGCAGGAAGCAACCCGCTATGAAAAATCGCATCATCATTATTGTGGTCGTCACCGTGCTGGCGCTGCTCTTTTTAAGCCTTTCTGAGAGCGACCTGGCGACCGAAGTTCGTACTTTCCTGCGCGCGCTGTTGCGTGCCATGTTCTGAGGTTAAGCGATGCACTCCGGCGCGCACTTCGATCCACAGCTCGGGCTGGATATTCATACCTACCCGTGGCCGCTGCCAACGCCGCACATCGGCATCGTTTTTGATGTCTTCGACTATCTGCCGCTGATTGGCACCACGGTTCACGTTAACAGCATCAAACGCGCCAGTGCCGGAACGGGCGGGATGGCGGTGCATATTCCGGTGGGCGGCGCGTGGATCCCGCCGCTGCGCGCGCCGGGCGGCCCGCAGATTGAAGATGAGCTGTTTATGGGCAGCAAAACCGTTTCGGTGGATGGCGAGCCGTTTTCCCGCATTGGCATGCCGGTGCTGAGCTGCAACATTATTGGCCTGATCCCGCCGTTTCGCCTCAAACGCGCTACCAAACCGAAACCGCTTTCGCTGACGCTGCCGCTAACGTTTAACCTCGCGCTGCCCAACAATGTGATTGTCGGCGGGCCGCCCACCATCAACCTGATGGCGCTGCTGATGCGCGCCGGGTTAAGCGGCCTGGGAAAAGGGTTTAAAAAACTGAAAAAAACGCCGCAGTGGCGGCTGTTTATGCGCCGTTTCCGCAAGCTGCGGCAAAAACTGTTTCGCAATATGGACCCCGGCTTCCTGAAATGCCGGGTGCTGCGCGCGGAGCCGGTGGATATCCGCGACGGCAGTGTCAGCCTGGAGCAAATGGATTTTCTGCTGCCGGGCAGGTTGCCGCTGGAGTGGACGCGCAGCTATACCTCGTCCGACACGGAAATCGCAGGGATGTGTGGTTACGGCTGGTCCACCCCGGCGGATACCCGCCTTGAGGTGCTCGCCGATGAAGGCGTTGCCCTGCTGACGCAGGCGGAAGGGATGACGCTGTTTGCCGCGCTGCCGCAGGCCGATGGCCGCGAACAGGCGATTACCGGCCTGCCGGACGGGAGCCGCCTGTGGCGCGAAACGCGCGATGGTGAAGTGTGGTGGCGAATCGAGCAGGAGAGCGGCCCGGAGCTGCATTTCAGCGGTAAACAGGGCGTGTTGCCGGTACGCAGGCTGGCGGATCGTAACGGTAATGGCTGGGCGTTTGACTGGAACGGCGATGAATTGCAGTCCATTCGCGAGTTCAGCCACGCGGGAGCGACCGGGCGTGAAATCCTCGTCACCTGGCAAAACGATCGGCTACTGGCGCTGCGTTTGCGCAATACGCTGGATGGCGAGATAACTCCGCTTACGCGCTATGAATATGATGCGGATAACCAGCTTAGCGCCGAAATTGATGCGCTGTCGCACCCGCGCCACTTCTTCTGGCAGCAGCGCTATCTGATAAGCCATGTGGATCGCAACGGCCAGGAGTTCCATTACCAGTACGATGATGCCTGGCGGGTGATTCATGCCTGGGGCGATGGCGGTGTTTGGGATTATCGCTTTGCCTGGCACGAACTGCTTAATGAAGTGGAAATAAGCGATTCGGCGGGCAATATCTCGCGCATTACCTTTGATGAAAACGGTTTGCCGATCGCGGAAATCGATCCCACCGGCGGCAATACGCTGTTTCGCTATGACGATTTTGGCCGCACGGCGGAGTTGGTGGAGCCGGATGGCAGCACCTGGCGCTGGGAGTATGACGAGCGCGGGCAGATGGTTGCCGAACACCTGCCTGATGGCAGCGTCGTACAGGCGAGCTATGACGACTGGGGCGATCTGATTGCGGTAACGGATGAGCAGGGAGCCAACTGGCGCACGCAGTTCGATAGCTGCGGTAATCTGGTGGCAGAAATTGACCCAACGGGCGTCACATCGCGTTATCACTATGATGCGTTCGGCCAACTGACCGCCGCCGAGATTCCTGGCTCTCCGCCAACCCATTATCACTATGACCGATTTGGTTTTTTAAGCGCTGAGCACGTTGCTGGCGGCGGCGTGACTCGCTTTCGCTACTCGGTGCGCGGTACGTTGCAGGAGCGCATTGATGCCGATGGCGGTGTCACCCGTTTCCACTGGGATATGAAAGACCGGCTGGTCGCTACGGTTGATCCGGCGGGAGGCGAAGTGCGCGTCAGCTATGACCGGGAAGACGAGCCGCTGCAATTTACCGACGAGCAGGGGCGCATAACGCGGTTTCGCTATACCGGCACCGGAATGCTTGCTTCCTGCGAAACGCCGGACGGCGCAACGCTGGGCTATCAGTACGACGCTGAAGATCGCCTGCTGGCGGTGATCAACCAGAACGGGCAGCGCTGGCAGTTCACCCGCGATGCGCTGGGCCGGGTCACGGCGGAGAGCGATTACTGGGGGCAGATAACGCGCTATGGCTGGGATAAAGCCAGCCGCTTGATTCACCGCGAAGATCCGCTCGGGCGTGAAGTTCGTTACGGCTACGACCGTGCCGGGAGGCTTTGCGAGCGGCGCAGCGGCGACACGTTACAGGCGACGTTTCATTACGATCCCTGCGGGCGCATGGTGCTGTGCGAAAACCCGTGGCGGCGGTTGGTCTGGCGTTATGACCGCGCCGGGCGATTACTGTGCGAGGAGCAGGACGGCTTCCAGTTGCGTTACGGCTATGACCAACGCGGGCTGCTGATCTCGCGCGAGAGCGACGGCGGCCACCGGGTACGTTATGGCATGGATGAGCATGACAGGCTGAGCGAGGTGCAACTGAACGACGATGCGCCAATACGTTTCACTTACGATGCTTGTGGGCGCAGAGCCAGCGAGCAGCTCTCTGACGACGTTGAGCGCTGTTATCGCTACGATCGCCTTGGCCGCTTAACGTCGCAGCAGGTGCTGCAAAACGATTTACCGCTGTTCGCCAGCGGTTTTGCTTACGATCGCACAGGCAACCTGACGCTGCGTGAAGACAGCCAGTGGGGCAGCGATCGGTATGCCTACGATCCAGTAGGACGTCTGGCGGCGCATACCGCACCGGACGGTGTGCTGCGCCAGTTTATCCATGACGCAGCGGGTAACGCGTTGCAGACGCAGATCCGCGATGTGAACGACAGCGCAGGCGGCTGGTTCCGCGAAGGCCTCCACCAGGGGACGCGCTATGTGTTTGACCGCGCTGGCGAACTGCGCCAGCGCCGTAGTGTGCAGCATGAGGGCGAAAAAGAGGACTTCAGCTGGGATGAAAACCGCCAGTTGATCGCCGTACGTAAGGGTAACGAGCAGGTGCGTTATGGTTATGACGGCCTGGGACGGCGTGTTTTCAAACAAACCGCCAGTGAAACGCGCTGGTTCTACTGGCAGGAGGATGCGCTGGCGGGCGAGACAGTCACCGCCACCCCGCAGCCGCTGGCGGCGCTGAGCATCTTCGATACCGGCGGGCGACTGAAGCGGCAAAAAGCGCAGGCGCAACTGTTCAGCAACCTGCGCGAGTACATCTACTACCCTGGCGGTTTCCGGCCGCTGGCGCTATTAACGCAGGAAAACGGGCAGAAGCAGAGCTGGCACTATCACTGCGATCCGAACGGTGCGCCGGTGCGCCTGACCTCGCCCGGCGGGGAGGTTGTCTGGTCGGAAAGAAGCGGCGCATGGGGCGAAAAAGGCGAGGTTTATGCCAGCCGCATCGATAACCCGCTGCGTTTCCAGGGGCACTATTTTGATGGCGAAACCGGTCTGCATTACAACCGCTATCGCTATTACGATCCGGCGATTGCTGCCTATATTAGCCAGGATCCGCTTGGGCTTGCCGGAGGACTCAATGTCTATGACTATGTGATTGCCCCGCAGACGTGGATCGATCCTCTCGGCTTAAAATGCTGGAATACCGCGCGGCGCGATTACTGGAAAGCTGAAGCCAAAGCCGCGCCGAAAGGCATGTACTCTTCAGTGAATATGTTGCGTATGCGATTGGGGTTAGCGCCGCGCATTCGGGTGGAGGAGTACCACTTTAAGACCCGGCGTATCAGAACACGGAATGTGTCGCTGGAACTGAACCACCGCATCTGGCCGCAGCGGTCGGGCAAAAACGTCGATCTTCCCTATAACCTGGAGAAGGTGACGCCCTGGGAGCATGCCGCGAAGGATCCTTACAGGCATACTGGCTCCCGATTGATTAAAATTGTTCAGGATGTTGGCAACTATACGGGACGCTAAATATGACACTTAACGAATTCATGCACACTGAAAGCTACGCGAACTATCTGGATGCGCTGGATCTGGCGCTGCCGGAAAAAATTGACCGCGTGACGCCGGTTCATGATTTTATTATTGAGGTGGATAATGAATCTTTACAGCATGCCGCTGTTAGCTTTGATGAACTGGATGCATTAATAAAAAATGATCGTGAAAAAACAATTGCCTGGATCGTTAAGAAGAATGAAAAATATTTAGAAACCGGCGGCGAAGATAACATTGTCAATAAAGCGCCGCAGATTAATTTCCCGATTGGCCATTTGATTGAGTATCGCCTGCTCGAACGGAACCCCGAGGGTCTGGTTGATTACATTAAAGCGATAGGTATTCCAGGCGCGAAGAAATATGCAAAAGAGCTCAGTACGCTCTACGCAGAAATACAGGAAAGTAAATAATATTTCTCCGCTCAATATTTTTTTTGTGTCTGGCCTGATATTTTTTTAATATCGGGCCGCTGCTATTATAGTGTTTCTCTGTTATGAATTAATCACTGAATATCCGCGTAGAGAATTCTCAACCGAAAGGGAAAGATCCCGCATTGCGAATATCCGTTTCCTATAATTAAAAGTCCGAAATAAAATGTAATATGTCGGCGTTGTTTAGAGGTACGTTAACCAGTAGCAAAAAACTGATTATTAATAGATGAGGAATTAGAATGAAAGGGATTTTTAAGCGCAATCGAATTTGTGCTGGCCTTGCATTAGCTGGCATGGTTGGTTTTAGTGGTCACCTTTTTGCTGCAACGGATTATGCGGATACAATGCCTTCTATCGAAGGTAAAAAAGTGCTGGTTGGTTACTGGCACAACTGGGATCAGGGTTTCTCTGGCGATTACGCTCAGGGCTACCCGTTAAAAATGGCGCTGAAAGATACGCCGAAAGAGTATAACGTCGTGATGGCGGCCTTTATGAAATCCACTGGCGGTGCTGCGATGCCGACCTTCGTTCCTTATTACGGCACCGATCAGAGCTTCCGCGAGGAAATTGCCGCGCTGAACGAACGTGGTCAGGCGGTTCTGCTGTCGCTGGGCGGCGCAGATGCCCATATTGAACTGCATGAAGCCAATGGCGACACCGAAAATCTGGCTAATGAAATTATTCGTCTGGTCGACGTTTATGGCTTCGATGGTCTGGATCTGGACCTTGAGCAGAGCGCCATTAAACTGGCGGATAACGAAACCGTTATTCCTGCTGCGCTGAAAAAAGTTCGCGAACATTATGAACAGCAGGGCAAGCACTTTATTATCAGTATGGCGCCGGAAATTCCGTATCTGACCAAAGCTAACCCGCAGTATCAAAATTATATTGAACGTCTCGATGAATATTATGACTTCATCGCGCCGCAATATTACAACCAGGGCGCATTCGGCATTGGTTTCCAGCCAGACGATACCAGCACCGATGGCTGGTGGGTAAACTATGCGCAGAATGACGACGCTAAAAAATATGAATTCCTTTACCACTTCAGTAAAGAAATTATCACCAATAAACATGGTTTGTCCGCAGTTAAAATTCCGTCCAGCAAACTGGTTATTGGCCTGCCAAGTAATACTTCTGCTGCGGCAACCGGTTTTGTAAAAACGCCGGAAGATGTTTATCGCGTATTCGCGGATATGGAAAAAGAAGGTCTGCCGTTAAGAGGCTTGATGACCTGGTCTATCAACTGGGACGAAGGCGATAACGTTAATCACCAATCCTTTAACGGCCAGTTCCGTAAAGCGTATACCAACCTGATCCATGATGGCGGCGAAATGCCGGCACCGGAAGAAGATACGACAGCACCGAGCGTACCGTCTGACGTACAGGGCACCAGCACGGCGACTTCTGTTCAACTGAACTGGAAAGCCTCTACCGATGACACCGGCGTTCATCACTACAGCGTATTCCGTAACCAGCAGAAAGTGGCTGACGTCAACACCACCACCTTTGTGGACAACAATCTGCAAGCGGAAACGGAATACCAGTACACCATCGTGGCTGTCGATGCGGCAAACAACGCTTCTGCCGCCAGCGCAGTTTTCAAAGTGAAAACGCAGGCTGCACCGGCTGTTGATACCGAAGCGCCGTCCATCCCGACCAGCATGGGTACTGTTGAAGTCACTGACTCTACCATCGCTCTGCAATGGAAAGCGGCAACCGATAACGTCCATGTGACCGGTTACCAGCTGTTCCGTGATGGTAAGCTGATCGCTTCACCGACCACGTCTGCTTATGTGGATAAAGGCCTGCAGCCGGAAACTATCTATCAATATCAGGTGCTCTCTCTTGACGCTGCGGGTAACAAATCCGGGATGTCTGAGAAGCTGGATGTGACCACCAACGAAAAAGTTGAGTCCGCTTACCCGGCTTATCAGGAAAACTTCCCTTATGCCGCGGGTGATATTGTGACCGGTACTGACGGCAACGCTTACCAGTGCAAACCGTGGCCGTACACCAGCTGGTGTTCCGGTGCGGCCTTCGCCTACGCTCCGGGTACCGGTAGCGCCTGGGATATGGCCTGGGATAAAGTTTCCAAATAATGATGTTACGCCCCCGCTTGCCGGGGGCTTTTTCGTTTTAACCGTTGGGCAGCAGAACCGGCTGCAGACGTTTCCACACCGCCGGGCTTGCCGCCCAGGCATTGTTGCCCTGTGTCAGGCCATCACTGGCGAGAAAATCGTTGTGCATGCCTCCCGCTTCCTTAATCAACGCCAGACCGGCCAGCGCATCCCAGCTATGCAGATGGGCTTCAAAATAGCCATGCACCTGGCCTGCTGCGACGTGCGCCAGCATCAGCGCACCTGCGCCAAAACGGCGGTGCTCAATGCCATGTTCAAACAGGGTTTCAATGGTCTGCGTATAGTCGCGCGGCGGAGTACGGCTTGAGCGCCCCAGCCCCAGAACTACCGCTTCCGGCGACGGCTCGCGAATCGTCAATTTCTGCTCGTTTAAGTACGCGCCTTTGCCCGTTTGCGCGAAGAAGAACTCGTTGCGATCGGGGGCATAAATGATGCCCAGCTCGATGTTGTGCGCGCGAACATAGGCGACGGAGATGCACCAGTAATCCATGCCGAGGATAAAGTTGGTGGTACCGTCAATCGGATCGATAACCCAGATGCCGTCGCTTCCCGGCTCCAGCCCGCGTTCTTCGCCGAGCAGGCCATCCTGCGGGCGCTGCGTTTTCAACCAGGCGCGCAGCTCGTTTTCCACATACACATCCGCCTGGGAGACAAAATCCTGGCGGCCTTTCTGCTCAATCGTTAGCCCGTTATCGCGAAGTTGCTTCGCTTGCTGGCCGAGACGACGAATCAACGCGCAGAGCGCGTGGGTAAACTCTTCTGTCATAGCGGAACTCTTAGCCAATGCGTGGCGATGTTTGTCGGTGAATCAATTCCACCTTAACCCACTCAACGCGGGAAGGCTGTAAGGGATTTTTGGCCCGCTCCAGCAGGCGCGTTAACGCCCGGCGCGAGATCTCCGCCACATCCTGATGCAGCGTAGTGAGCTGGTAGCTGAACTGGCCGCTTTGCGGCGTATTATCAAAGCCTATCAAATGGAAGTCGTGCGGCGCGAACTTACCGCGCTGGCGCATGCCGTCGAGAAAACCGCAGGCCAGCTGCGCATTGGCGCAGAAGATCCCTTCCGGTAATTCGTCTTCATCATTGAGCGCAGCCTGCCATCCGCCGTCGTAACCCTCTTCGCTGGCGCTTATCCAGCGCAGATGCCGCTGTGTATCAACGCCGAGTTGTTGCAGCGCCTGATCAAAGGCCTCGCCGCGCATCACGCCCGCCCACGTGGAGCCACGGTTGATCAGCCAGCCGAAACGGCGACAACCTGCCTGAACCAACTGTTCGGCGGCCAGTTGCGCGCCGCGCTGGTTATCCGAGCAGACAAAATCGACAAACGGAATATCGGGATGGCGATTGATGCCGACCACCGGAATTTGCTGGCTGACGCACTCGTTGACAATAGCTTCCGGCGGTTTGCCGGAGGTAACAATCACGCCGGAGACGCGAAACTGAGTGAAACGACGCAGCGTGGTGACCAGATCCTGCTCGCCGGTAATTTCGGTGACCAGCGCCTGGTAGCCACGCCGCTGGATCTCGTGCAGTAACCCCTCCAGCAGGCTGCTGCGAAACGGATCGCCAATGCGCGCCACAATCACGCCAATCAGATGGCTGCGCTGGCGGTTCAGCCCCTGCGCGAGAAAATTGACCTGATAACCCAGCTCCTGCGCGGCACGCAATACTTTCTCTTTGGTTGCCGGGGAGATGCTGCCGTTGCTGCTTAATGCGCGCGATACCACCGCGCGGGAGACACCCGCCCGTTTCGCCACGTCTTCCGCCGTAACGGCCTGTTTGCGGATTGCCTGACTCAAATGCTCCCCTCCGCGCGGCGCGTAATCTCAATGCGCATGCCATCTTCGCTGACAAACAGCCCCTGATGCGTAAGGCAGGCCTGCGCCAGCGCCGGGCGCGCGGCGTCATTGCAGTGATACAGCCCCAGCGTCGGTAAACGCAGTTGGGTAAACAGCGCCTGGCAGCCGGGAAAATCGCCGTGTGAGGCGTCGCTGGCCAGCGGCGTCATGGAGGCGCACTCCTGAAACGCCAGATCCGCGTGGTGCATCAACGCGATACTCTCCGGCGTCGGGCGTCCGTCGCCGCTGTAGAACAGCGCCACGCCGTCTGCTTCAATGCGCACCGCAAGATTGGGAATTTCATGATGCGTGAACGCCGTACTCACGTGCCAGCTGTGCCAGCGCCACTGCGGTTCGCTGTCGCGCCAGTCGATGTCGAAACAGAGCGTGGTATCCGGCCAGTTGGCAAGGCTTGCCAACTGCATCAGTACCGGACGCTGTTCGCGCTGCGACCAGATAACCAGCGGTTTGCTGCGCTGAAAGCTTTTCCAGTAATTCAGCAGCGCCGTCAGCCCGGTGCAGTGATCCGGGTGAACATGGGTGAAGTAAATCGCGTCGATAGCATTCACATCAAGGCCACGCTGCCACAGCGCGCGGGGGATCGTGGGGCCGCAATCAATCAACCACTGTCGGTTTTCACGGTCGATCACGCGCAGTGCGGAGGTATTTTGTTGCAGCGAGAAGGCGCTGCCGCAACCCAGAACATCTATTTCCATTTCGCTCCACCAAAATTATCGCGGACTTAATCAAACTGTCACAAATAGACGACAAAGTAGGCTCACATAATGTCGCTGCAAGGTTGCATTTTTTTTACAAATAAATGAACACGTGTTCATCGTTGAAAAAGATGTCGAATAAAAGGATCGCCCATGAGTTATTTGCAAATTAATAAGCTGAAGATTGGCTACGGCAATAACATCGTTCTCCACGATATTCATTTAGCGGTGGAAAAGGGCGAGATGATCGCGCTGCTCGGGCCTTCTGGATGCGGAAAAACCACGCTGCTCAATGCGTTATGCGGTTTTGTTCCCGTGCGATCAGGGGCGATTGCCATCAACGGCCGGGATATTACGCACAGCACGCCGGAGCAGCGAAATATCACCATGGTTTTTCAGAGTTATGCGTTGTGGCCGCACTTTACCGTCGCACAAAATATTGGCTATGGCTTAAAAGTGCGTCGCGTGAAAAAAGAAGCGATTCAACAACGGGTGCAGGAATTATTAAAAATCGTCAACCTTGAAGGTTATGCGGATATAAAAGTGACCGCACTTTCCGGCGGCCAGCGTCAGCGCGTGGCGCTGGCACGCGCGCTGGCGATTGAACCGGACGTGCTGGTGCTGGATGAGCCGCTATCTAACCTCGATGCCAAAGTGCGCCTCAATGTGCGCCATGAAATTAAAGCGCTGCAAAAGAAGCTTGGCTTTACCTCGCTTATCGTCACCCACGATCAGCAGGAAGCGCTGGTGATGGCCGATCGCATTGCGGTGCTGAATAACGGGCGTATTGAGCAAATCGGTACGCCGGAAGATATCTACCATCGCCCGGCAACGCCGTTCGTGGCGGATTTTATGGGTGCGGATAACTGCCTGGCAAGCGCCGATGACGGGGGCAAAACCCTCTATTTTCGCAGCGCGGATGTCACCATTCACGCCGCATTGACGCCCCCGGCGCCGCAGGAGTTAGTGCTGGAGGGCGTGATTGAGGAGAGCGCGTTTCTCGGCCACCAGTACCGCCACAGCGTGCGCTGCGATGGACAGCTTTTGCTCGCCGATTCACCGCAGTTCTGGCCGGCGCAAACGCCCGTGGTGCTGCATGTTCCGCAACCGGCGCTGCATCTTTTTGAACAACCTTTGTAATGCCAACCGACACACTTTTTCCTGGGGATACATCATGTCCGTAAAAACGAAACTTGCTGTCACAGCCGCACTCTGTTTGGGGTCTCTGCACGCCGCGAACGCCGAAACGGTTCTCAATGTTGCAACGGCGGGCGACCAAAATATGGTGGATTATGTCAAAACCTGGCTGGGGCCGAAATTTGAAGCCGCGCATCCGGGTGTAAAAGTGCAGGTGATCGGCACCGGGCCGGGCGATGCCGGGTCGAATAAAATCATTGAAAAACTGACGGCGCAGCAGCAGAGCGGCGCGAAAAGCTGGGATATCGACGTTGCCGTGGTGCATCAGAATGCCGGTGGACAACTGGTTGAAAAAGGGTTGCTGGATAAATACCGCCCGGCTGTCAGCACTGGCGCGATGGTGACGGCGGAAAACGCGAAAAACGCACTGGGCGTTAATGTTGATGGCTACGTCATGCCGATGTTCTTAAGCCAGACGGCAATTGCCTATAACAGCGATCTTGTCAAAACGCCGCCGAAATCCTACGACGAACTGGTGCAGTGGTCAGAGAAAAACCCGAAAGCCTTTGGTTATAACGGCATTAAAAACGGTATGTCCGGCGTGAGCTTTGTTGTGGGCTGGATGTATGCCTATGGCACCAGCGCGGATCGCCTTACTGCACAGCCATACGATAAAGGTGTGGAAAAAGAGTGGACCCAGGCTTACGCCAAACTGAAAGAATTCAACAAGAACGTCACTTTTACGCCCGGTAACGCCGGGACGCTGGATATGCTGAGCCGTGGTGAAATCTCCATGGGGCCGGTGTGGGTCGATATGTTCTATAGCTGGAAAGATCAGGGCAAGCTGCCGCCGTCGATCAAACTGGCGTTGATTGCTCCGGGTATGCCAGGACAGCCGATGTACTACGTGGTGCCGGCGCATGCCGCTCAGGCCAAACTGGCGCAGGAATTTATTGCGCTGGCGACCAGCCCGGAAGTGCAGGCGCAGGGGATTGTGAAGCAGTTCAACTGGTATCCAGGGATTGACGCGAAATACGTCAAAGAGAAGCTGGATGACGCCACCTGGCAGAAGCTGTTCGCGGAAATTTCACCGCAAGATTTAGCGAAATACGGCAAAAACTTCCCGATTACCCACTACTTTGACGACATCAAAGAGGGTTACGAGAGCCAGGTTTCGAACTGATGGATGTGGGTGTCCGGACGTTGTTGGTCCGGGCATCTTTTTTACGGCGATAACTCAGGTTTACCATGCGACACGCAATGAAATATTTACTGCTGGTGGCTCCGGCGACGCTGATGATAGCGGTGTTTTTCCTCTGGCCGCTGGGCTTTTCGCTGATCTCCGCCTTTACCCGCGAGACAGGGCAACTGACGCTGGCGCACTTTGATAAAGTGTTGGCGCTTTACTCGAATGACATTCTGTTTACCGTGATTATTGTGCTGACGTCACTGGCGATCCTCGCGCTGCTGTCGATCAGCATTGCGGCGATCATTGTGCTGTCGCCGTTTCGCGGCATCGTCAAAACGCTGGCCTTTTTGTACCGCCTGCCGCTGTTTATTCCCTTTATTGTGACCGCGCAAATGATGCGCACTTTTCTGGCGAAAAACGGCCTGATGAATAATGTGCTGGTCGCCGCCGGGGTGATGACGCCGATGGAAACCACGTCGATGCTCGGCTGGAGCGGTATCATTATTACGTTTGTCTGGAAACAGATGGCTTTCACTACGCTGCTGATTTGCGGCGCGATGTCGGCGGTCGATCCGGCCCATATTCTGGCAGCGAAAAACCTGGGTGCTTCCCGCTTGCGCATTCTGTTCGACATTATTTTGCCGCAGGTGCTGCCGACGATTGGCGTAGCGATGGTGCTGTCGACCGTTACGATGATGTCGGTTCTTTCTGTGCCGCTGATGATCGGCACCGGTACGCCGACGATGATGACGGTGGATATGGCGTTTCGCGTCAACTCTTACGGTGATTACCCGGTCGCCAACGCGATGGGTGTCATTTCGTATCTGATTTGCGCGCTGCTTTCCTGGTTCTATTTACGCCACAGCCTGCAGGCGAAAGGAGCACAGCCATGAATACCTTCCGACAAAAACTGCGCGGCAGTTTTCTGCTGCAAACGCTGCTGCTGACATTTCTGGTGCTGGCGCTGTTCGGCCCGCTGCTGAATCTGCTGATCTGGACGGTGGCGGAGAGCTGGTTCTTTCCGCATACGCTGCCGAGCCAGTGGGGGCTGAAATACTGGAGCCAGGTGTTTAGCCCATATAGTGACGTTTCGGGTTCGCTGTCGGTAAGCGTGTTGATTGCCGTGCTGGCAGTGCTGGTTTGCCTGATCATCTCTGTACCGGCTGGTTATGCGCTTGCCCAGCGCGGTATGCCGTGTCGTGCGTTCTTTATGCTGCTGTTTCTGATCCCGCAGGCGTTTCCCAATCTGACGGTGTATATGAACGTGGCGCGGCTGTTTTATCAGTGGGGACTTAATGGCACGATTGCCGGCGTGGTACTGGTGCACAGCGTGCATGGGCTGATGTATTCCATCTGGATAAGCGTCGCGGCGTTTTCGTCGCTCGATCCGCTGCTGGCGCGCGCATCGCGCAATCTGGGCGCCGGGCCGGTGTATACGTTTTTCCATATTATTCTGCCGCAGGCCGCGCCAGGGCTGATTGCCGCCAGCATCTTTGTGTTTCTGGAATCGCTGGATGAGTTCACCGCCACCTTCTTCGTCGGCGCACCGGATATCACCACGCTGCCTATTTTGCTTTATACCGCCAGTATGTCGGGCAACTACCAGGTGTCGTCGATCACCGCGCTGATCCTGCTGGTGCCGTCGGTGCTGTTTATGCTGGTGATCCACAAGTTTATGCGCCCCGAGATGCTGTCGAAGCTGGGGAAATAAGCGGGCAGGAGACAATAAAAATGACGGGCTCCGTAAGGCAACCTGTCACTTCAGATACCGTCAAAAATAGCGACCATCGCACGGCGAATAACGTCGCGCCGGGCGTTATTTACTGAGGTTTTTTTCCATTCGACGATACAGAACAGCAGCGTGCTGATGGAGAAAGTGATGCCTCAGTAGCGCAGCGGCAGCGGGTTTAATTAGCCCGCATATATTATTTTCTGGATGGAAGATATCATTCCCATGCGAACGAAATCACAAAAGGAAATTTTTTTTCGGCAGGCAGGGGATATTCAGGGCTAAGTGGAGACACAAAAAAAAGCGCCCGCAGGCGCTTTTTTATCAGGTAATGACCATCGGCCAGTCTGGCGGGGCTTTACTTGAGACGTCCGCCATGACCTGCACCACGTTGTGCCAGATGTTGGTGAGATCCATCACTGTAATGCCCAGCAGACCGGTCGCGAACCAGCATGCCGCTGCTAAACCCATGCCGCTGCTGATCACTGCCAGACCGATATAATCAGCCCGACGGAAGCGAATATTCAGCGTGCTGGCCATAAACATCAACACTGCGCTCAATAACTGCCAGCGCAACAGAACTACGCTGGTGGTAAAGGTAGCCATGAAACCATCCTCAGAAAGAATCGAATACCGGGCGGACCAGGCGTTACGCGCGAGTGGCAAAGATGACGCAGAAGTCCGCAGAAGTAGCACAACAATGTGAAACGGGCTGGCCGTTTCAAGAATGTGTGAACTGTATCACATTTGATGATTTATTCACCAGTGGGAAAAGCATTTTTTGCGGGGTATTCCTACTAATTTTGGTGGGTTTGGCCGCGTTTTTTTCACCAGGATATATTGCTTAGCACTTGCGAGAATTAACCCTGGTATTATTCATGTATTAAAGTGATATTTAGCACCCTAATTGCCACAATATTTACAGTCCGCGGAACATATATTATGCTTGTGTGGTTAGCTTTATTTACCTGTTGATGATTATTCAGGCATCTGATCTCTATCGATATATTCTTTCTTGTCACGGTTTATGCGCAGTGCGCGTTTACGTTATGTGACAACTGTGGGCGAGTGTTTTTTCTTCCTGATTAAATCATGGCAGGTCGGTTTGGTGTTAATAACCTGCGAAAAGAAAAAATGAAAACAGAGAATTTAGCCGTTTCTTTAGGAGACGGTGCTGCGGCATTGACGCTTCTGGCGAAGTTGATGCCGTGGCTCGCTGCGCAACGCTCTATGGAAGATATATTGTCGGTCATCAACGCGTCCCTGGGCGCGCATCTTGCCTGGGTGGTGATCGAGCAGGACGACGCATGGCAGATAGCCTGCAGCGGAGAGATGGAGTGTACGATCCGCGATGCGCAGACCCTGCTGGAACAGTTGCAACTGCGCCGTAATCAGCGTGCCTGGCGCGTTATATGCTGGCGACGGCATGTTGGAAAATTATTATTTCCGACACAGTCATTCTCCACCAATAAATTGCAAAGCGGTATATTATGTAAGCTGAATTATAAAGATGCGAGTATCAAAGGTTATTTCTTTTTAGCGTTTGCCTATCCTTTGCCGTCACTGTCAATAATCAAGAACGTGGTTATTATTCTGGTGGAGAAGCTTAAAGATTATATGGAGGAAATTCTTGTCAGAGAACGTGCCGCTAAAGAAATGCAGCGCGTCGTAACACAATATAAAGCACTGTTCGATCGTGCCCCGGTTTTAATGAATTCTTTCGATAAATCGAATCGTTGTATTTTATGGAATGGCGAGTGTGAACGTTTATTTGGCTGGAGCATTAATGAGCTTAATCAGCAGCCCGATCCATTAGCACTCTTTTTCCCCGATCCGGAGATGCGCCAGCAAATTCGCTCTTCGATTAATACTTCGCCCGCCGTCGATATGCATGAGTGGCATCCGATACGGCGCGATGGTCAGATGCTGACCGTGCTTTGGTCAAATATTTTGCTGCCGGATCGCTCGATCCTGAGTATTGGCCTGGATATCACCGAGCGTAAAAAAGTGGAGCGGCAGCTGGAGAAAAAAGCGACGATTGACGATCTGACCGGCTGCTATAATCGTTTTTCTATGCTACGGAAGTTAAAGGAGGCGCTGGTACAGTGCAAACCTGAGGATTCTCGTAGCCATTTCAGTCTGTTAATGCTGGATCTGGATCACTTCAAAAATATCAACGATCGCTGGGGACATCTGACGGGCGACGCAGCGCTGGTGCATTTTTGTGACCAGATTCGTGAGCATAGCGATCCCTCTTATCTCTTTGGCCGTTTGGGGGGTGAGGAATTTCTGATTTTGATGCCGCACATCGATCGTAAAAATGCGCTGCGTTTTAGCCAAAAAATTCGTGCGGCATTAGCCCGTTCACCGTTATTAAGCGGGAGTGAAAAGATCCCATTATCCTTTAGCGCTGGTTTAGTATTCGTGTGCGGTGAGCAGACAGATACTTCAGTTTTACTTACGCTTGCTGACAACGCGCTGTACGATGCAAAACGTAGCGGACGCAGTAAAACAGTGGTCGCCAGCGCTTTTTATAAATAAATACGCAAAGATGAAGGAATGTCATTCATTAGATGAAAAAATACCCGACAGGCCGCACCATTTTTTATCCTACGGTAAGTTTGGCTTAATCAGTGATACTGTGTTGTATTAAGTGAAAACACCCCATAACGAATGGATAAATATTTTCCTTAATATAAACATTGGGCACACTTTGAGTTTACCTTACGGTCGAATATTCTCGTCATAACCAAATATTAGGTTTTTAATGAGAAAAGTCAGTTGCTAATGTCGTGTGATTCATGCAACGTAATCACCTGTTTATCAAAGCATCCTGCCGTACATTAAAAAGGCACAATAAATGCGTGGATATAGGCGGACATGAATCATAGCGTGCGTCGCAAGATGCTCAGAGTCGTCGGGATCATCATAGGAGTCATCCTGCCGGTGATGCTGTCGCTATGGTTTGCACATATCCGAGCAGTAAATGAAACTGCCTTCCAGCTCCGCTCTTTTGCCCACCTGGCGTTAAATAAAACTGAAGTGGTTATCCAGCAAGTGGATAGCGTTCGCACCGCGGCGGAAAAATTTCACGGTCAGATATGCTCGCAGGAGCATCGCAAAGCGATGCTGGATATTGTGCGCAGCAGTTTGTATGTTGCCGATCTCATTTATGCGCATGGCGACCAATTTTTATGCTCCAGCGTTATTGCCCCCGCGCAATCGTATGCTATTGCGCCCGCAGAGTATAAACGCTCGCCTGACATTGCTATTTATTATTACCGCAATACCCCCTTTTATGCCGGTTATAAAATGGTCTATATGCAGCGCGGTAATTACGTTGCAGTGATCAACCCTCTTTCTTATAGCGATGTCGCCTCGGAAGATGACGCGCTGGCGTACGGCGTCTACGACACCGTAAGCGAATTATTTTTCTCCCTCAGTAAAAGTGCGCATCTGGAGACGCTGAAGAAGCTGATCCACAGCCAGGCATCAACCTTCCAGCAGGACGGGCGTTTTTACACCATCGCGCATTCGGATAAACGTCCAATTGCTATCATCGTGTCGACCTCTAATGCGCACTATTTTCAGGCGCTGTACCATCAGGTGATGCTGCTGCTACCGCTGGGGCTAATTTGCAGTGTGATCCTTTGTTTAGTGTGGTCACGAACACGACAAGAATTTAACTCGCCCCGCCGTATGCTCCACCGCGCGTTAACCAAACGCCAGCTCCGACTCCACTATCAACCGATTATCGATATTAAAAATGGCGCCTGCGTCGGCGCTGAGGCGTTGTTACGTTGGCCGGGTTTTAATGGTCAGGTGATGAGCCCGGCAGAATTTATTCCGCTGGCGGAAAAAGAGGGGATGATCGAACGCATAACGGATTATGTCGTCGATGAAGTGTTTAGCGATCTCGGCGACTTCCTGGCGGTGGTGCCGCATCTTTATATTTCGATTAACTTATCGGCTGCGGATTTTCACTCTTCACGCCTTATTTCGTTGATTTCCAATAAGATAAGAGAACACTCGGTACGCGCGGAGCAGATTAAGATCGAAGTGACGGAGCGCGGGTTTATTGATGTGCCAAAAACCACGCCGGTGATTCAGGCGTTTCGTCAGGCGGGCTATGAAGTGGCCATTGATGATTTTGGTACCGGCTATTCCAACCTGCACAACCTCTATTCGTTGAATGTCGATATCCTGAAAATCGACAAATCCTTTATCGACACGCTGACCACCAACAGCACCAGTCATTTGATTGCTGAACATATTATCGAGATGGCGCAGAGCCTGCGTCTGAAGATCATTGCCGAAGGCGTGGAGACGGCAGAGCAGGTGAGCTGGCTGCTGAAGCGAGGTGTGCAGTTCTGCCAGGGCTGGCACTTTGCCAGAGCGTTGCCGCCTGAGGACTTTAAACTCTGGGTGCGGCATCCGCCCTCATTAAAATGATGGCGGGCCGCGTATTCCATCAGAAGAACAGTTTTGCCTCCAGCATTGCCGACGTTTCCCGGTCGCTTTTATTCCCGGCCTGCACACCTACGCTGCCGCGCAGTGAGAAATTCTGCGTAAACTGACCTTCTACTCCCGTTTTAATTTCGGCCGCATTGCGGCTGTCCGTCAGATCAACCTGCGTGCCATCAAGAGATGCGCCGAACTGCCGGGTGTTATGTAGCCAGTTCACTTCGGCGAAGGGCTGGAAGGTGCGGTGCAGACTATTATCCAGCGTGAGGTGGCCGTACAGTCGCACGCCAGCGCGTGCCTGCACGTTGTTGCTCCCCCTGTTTTCGACAGCGGTGCCGTTGGCCTCGGTAAGCGAATCCGCCTTGACGCCCATCCAGGTCAGTTGCGCCTTTGGCTGAAGATAGAGGCCGTTATTTCGGCTGCCCACCAGTTGCCAGCTATAGCCGGATTCAACCGCCGCCGTGAAGCCGCGGGATTTCCAGGTCTCGGTTTCCAGCGTATCGCCGGAAAGGGTGTTATCGAACCAGTTGTACTGCGCCCAGCTATCTATATATGCACCTTCGCGCGTGTCGTTATTCTGCAGCCACGTTGCATAAATACCTGCGCTGTAACCGCTGATCATGCTGCTTGCGTGGTTACCGTTATAGCGGTTTTGCGCGTGACTCTTCTCCCTCGCGTAGCCTGCCATAATGCCCAGTTGGTAACGTTCTTTATCCGTGTTCCACTGGGCAATGTTACCCCCCAACTGCGCAACATAGCGGTTGCTGCGGATATCCAATTGGTTGCCTGGCGTGAACTGGCCGCTATAACCGCCGGTATTACGTAACCACAGGCTGGAGGCCGTTTCCTCACCGTTCGTCTGACGGTTTTGCAGGTGCGTAGTAAACAGGCTGTTGGCCGCCGCCAGGTTGGCGCCATACAGACCCGCTTCCGGGCGTATCGCGCTATTTCCCTGTGCCGGAAGTGCGCTGGTCAGATACCAGTAGGTTGCTGTCTGGTCTTTAGTGTTTTGCAGGGTGTAATCGTATGCGCCAGCGACTATACGATTGCCCTGACGGAACTCGCCGTCAGCTTTCCCGACCACGGCAATCAGCCCACTACCTTCTATCGCGCTGGCGCGCCTGCCGCCCAGGTGATTTACCTGTACGCGCGTACTTCCGCTGACATCGCCCGCGATAACCATCTGGCCCGTGGCGGCGGGATCGCTGCTCTGTGTGGCATTAAAGACGAGTGTACTGCCGTTGGTTCCTTCGTAATTGCCTTTAATAATCAGTGTGTTGATCTCTTTTTCTTTACCAGTAGATAATGTTCCGGCATTTTTCAGGCTGCCCTCAATAACTGCATCGCCATTTACAATAATATTGGCGTTATTGATGACGGCTTTGGTGGGGGCATTCATCAGTAGCGTGGCGTTATCAAGCACGATTGCGCCTCGATTTATATTAACCTGCTCAAAACCTCCGGAGGTTTGTTTATCTTTCAGCGTCCATATGGCGTCACCCTCTTTTTCCAGATAATTAATACCGGTGATCGCATTGCTATTGCTGGCATTAATATTGCCCGTATTTAAAAAGCGTGATAACGAAATAGAGGAGTCACCGTTACCGCTCAACACTAGTCTGTTATTTCTGACGGTGTTATTTTTACTGTCATAAGCGTCATCAATGTTGACCGTGCCGTCAATCCGCCAGCCTTTCTCAAGCGTCAGCGTAAATGATTGCTGACCATCCACACCGATAGCAAAATAACCGGCATCCGTTGCTGAAATAAGCCCGGAGTTCATGATGTCAACATCACTATTCTCCGTAGAAAAAAAGAGGGTTTTTCTGGCGCCGGAAATTTCACCGGTATTAATGACATTTATTTTATTTGCGCTGATGGGGTAAAAGTGCAGAACGCCATAATTATCTGAATGCATTGTGCCGTTGTTGATGATATTCAGATCGCCGCCCCGCGCAGAGTGCAGCAGGATGAGGTCATTGTCCGTGGTGAGCATCTTCCCTTTGTTGATTAAGCTGAAGGAAGTCGCTTCGCCTAACGAGGCGGAAAACAAAGAATTCATCACTAAAGTGCCGTTGTTTTCAATGTGCAGGGTAGCGTTTTTCTGCGGCGTGAACAGGAATAATCCCCCCTCGCTGTAAAACTCACCGTTATTCACTAACGAGAGTGAACCACTATAATCTGCACTGAAAAGAACATCAGTTAAATGAATTATTGAGTTGTTTTTTATTGAAATATCCGCATCTTCTTTTTCTGCCAGAATAACATCCGGGCCGATGTTGGTTATTTCATCGAGTGTAAAGTCAATGTGTTTATTATCATTAGCCGAATCAGGCGCGTTAATGCTTTTAATTCGGCTTTTTTCCGGTGGTGTGTAGGCCGTTATCGCTATTGTACTGGTGGCCCATAGTGCAGTAATAACGGCAATAAATACTTTATTGAAAGCATGATGGAGAAGCATATTCATTCCATTGAAAAAATGTATCGAACTTACAGACGTACAGCCCTGTGAATATTTAATGAGGTTCGTCGGCAGAGATAACTGACGTGCTTTATAATGGATTTTCTATTTTATAAGGGTGAAAGACAATCTGTGGTCAGTTAATTCGGAATTTTAATTCCGACCCTGCGCGAAAAGCGGCATTATTCCGCTGAAACAACAATCCGGAAAAATAGTCACTGCATTGAACGCGAATCAGAGAGGAGACAATTTTATCGCTGGTGAGGGAGGATACGGCGGTAAAACCTGGGCGGGCAGTGAAGATTTACCACACCTGCTCGCCCTGAAAGCTGCGTTGATGGTTGTCAGGCCTGGTGCCGGTAATCGCTGGGGGTGCGATCGAATTCACGGCGAAACACCCGCGAAAATGTCTGCTGTGAGACGTAACCTAAATCCATCGCAATATCAAAAATAGGGCGTTGCGTGGTGCGCAGCGCTTCGGCTGCCAGCAGTAATCGGCGCTGGCGAATATAGTCGCCCAGCGTTTGATGCATCACGGTACGGAACATTCTCTGTAGATACCACTTTGAATAACCTGACTTTCTGGCGACTACATCAATGTTCATTGGTTGGTCGATATGTTCATCAATCCATTCGATAAGTGCCTGAATAATTTGCTGATGGGACATAAAGCTTCCTCATTTCCCGATTCGTCGTTTTGTCTGGGAGCGAGTATAATTCCTCAAGTTAACTTGAGGTAAAGAGGTTTTATGGAAAAGAGAATGCCACGCATTAAAGCACTGCTCAGCCCCGGAGAAGTGGCGAAACGTAGCGGGGTGGCCGTCTCTGCGCTGCACTTTTATGAGAGCAAAGGGCTTATTAAAAGCCTGCGCAATAGCGGCAATCAGCGGCGGTATACCCGCGATGTGCTGCGCTATGTGGCGATCATCAAGATTGCCCAGCGCATTGGTATTCCGCTGGCGACCATCGGCGAAGCGTTCGGGGTTTTGCCGGAGGGGCACACCCTGAGCAAAAAAGAGTGGAAGCAGTTGTCGTCGCAATGGCGGGAAGAACTGGACCGGCGTATTCATACGCTGGTTGCTCTGCGTGATGAGCTGGATGGCTGCATCGGCTGCGGCTGTTTGTCGCGCAGTGAATGTCCGTTGCGTAACCCAGGCGATCAGTTGGGGCAGCAGGGCACCGGCGCGCGCTTGCTGGAAGATGATTGAAATGCATAAAAAACTAAAGCGCCCGTTGGGGCGCTTTAGTCGTTTTCCGGTCTTTGTCTTTCGCTCTATCCCGTTCTGTACAGGAGGGTTTCCCCCGACATCAGCCCCCCTCAGGTATGTTGGAGGTTCCGGATTGTGCTGATACTTTTAGTGTAGTTTCCTTATGCAAAATTGCTACTTTTTTGCTCAATTTTTTTCAGGAAATTTCATCCGCCGTTCCGCTGATTTTCTATAGTTAATGCGTCAATCCGCACAGGAGTAAACCATGCTTACGGTGCATCACCTGAACCAATCGCGCTCGCAGCGCATTCTCTGGGCTTTGGAAGAGCTGGGCGTGCCGTACCAGATCGTCCGTTATCAGCGTGAAAAAACCATGCTGGCACCCGAATCGTTAAAAAAAATCCATCCGTTGGGCAAATCGCCGGTGGTGGAAGATAACGGGCTTATCATCGCTGAGTCCGGTGCGATTCTTGAATATTTGCAGGAAACCTACGATCCCGAACACCGGTTTGCGCCGCAAACGGGAAAAAGCAAACAGGATTATCGCTTCTGGCTGCATTACGCCGAAGGTTCGCTGATGCCGCTACTATTGGTGAAACTGATAATGACACGCCTTGGCAAACCGCCTGTGCCGTTTGGCGTGCGCAGCGTCGGTAAGCTGCTGGCGAGTGGTGTGGAGAAAACCTTTCTCAACCGACAACTGGAAACCCACGCACGTTTTATTGAAGCGGAACTGGCGCAGCATAGCTGGTTTACCGGCAATCAACTCAGCATGGCGGATATACAGATGAGTTTCCCCGTATTCGCGCTGCTGGCGCGTGGTGGCGTGGATGATTTACCCAATTTACGGGCGTGGAAAAAGCGGGTGGAAATGCGTCCGGCCTGGCAGCGGGCGATTGTCCAGGGCGGGCCGGTTGATTTCCCCGACGGCTAAGAATGTTCGTAATATGTTGCAAAGTTGCGCACCGACGATAACGTTTGCGCATCGTCCGCCTGGATCTTCGCCGCTATAAGCAAAATTTAGCAAAAAGCGGCAAAGTTCAGTTGAAAAGCGCCATATAAACGCTGGATAATCGTTTGCCTTTTTTTGACCACCCGTTGTATGCGCGGAGTTAAACGTTTGCTTTTTTGTGGCCCCTTACCACAACGCAGCACAGGGAGATGATGTTTAACCGGCAGTGGACTGTCCACCACGCAATACAATGCACAATAAAATTCTCAGGGGATGTTTTCTATGTCTACGCCTTCTGCGCGTACCAATGGTTCGCTTGACGCACTGTTTAAAATTTCTGCCCGCGGCAGTACCGTTCGTCAGGAAATCGTTGCCGGTTTAACCACGTTCCTCGCGATGGTCTATTCGGTGATCGTGGTGCCTGGCATGCTGGGTAAAGCAGGTTTCCCGCCTGCCGCAGTTTTCGTCGCCACCTGTCTGGTCGCCGGTGTTGGCTCCATTGTGATGGGGTTGTGGGCGAATCTGCCGCTGGCCATCGGCTGCGCTATCTCTCTGACCGCGTTCACCGCTTTCAGCCTGGTGCTGGGTCAGCACATCAGCGTGCCTGTCGCGCTTGGCGCGGTGTTCCTGATGGGCGTGCTGTTCACCATTATCTCCGCGACCGGCATCCGTAGCTGGATCCTGCGCAACCTGCCACATGGCGTTGCGCACGGCACCGGCATCGGTATCGGCCTGTTCCTGCTGCTGATTGCCGCAAACGGCGTTGGTCTGGTGATCAAAAACCCGCTGGACGGTCTGCCGGTTACGCTGGGCCACTTCGCCAGCTTCCCGGTGATCATGTCGCTGATCGGCCTGGCGGTGATTATCGGTCTGGAAAAATTGAAAGTGCCGGGCGGCATCCTGCTGACCATCATCGGCGTTTCCATCGTTGGCCTGATTTTCGATCCGAGCGTGCACTTCTCCGGTATTTTAGCCATGCCATCGCTGAGCGATGACAAAGGCAACTCGCTGATCGGCAGCCTGGATATCGTGGGTGCGCTGAACCCGGTGGTGTTGCCGAGCGTGCTGGCGCTGGTGATGACGGCGGTGTTTGACGCCACCGGTACTATCCGTGCGGTAGCGGGCCAGGCTAATCTGCTGGATAAAGACGGCCAGATCATCGATGGCGGCAAAGCGCTGACCACCGACTCACTGAGCAGCGTCTTCTCCGGTCTGGTTGGCGCGGCGCCGGCTGCGGTGTATATCGAATCGGCGGCAGGTACGGCGGCTGGCGGTAAAACCGGTCTGACAGCAATTACCGTCGGCGTGCTGTTTCTGTTGATCCTGTTTCTCTCTCCGCTCTCTTATCTGGTTCCGGCGTATGCCACCGCGCCAGCGCTGATGTACGTAGGTTTGCTGATGCTGAGCAACGTGGCGAAAATTGATTTTGCTGACTTCGTGGATGCGATGTCCGGCCTGATCACCGCTGTGTTCATCGTGCTGACCTGTAACATCGTTACCGGCATCATGATCGGTTTCGCCTCGCTGGTGATTGGCCGTGTAGTTTCCGGTGAGTGGCGCAAGCTGAACATCGGGACTATCGTGATTGCGGTTGCACTGGTTGCTTTCTATGCAGGCGGCTGGGCAATCTGAACCATAAACGGTTACATAATGGGCGACTCCGGTCGCCCATTTTTTTTGCCCACAGCCCGGTTTCTTTGCGTTAAGCTGAATGCTCTGGCCTCAAGGTCTGAGACCGCTATAACAAAACATCGCAAACAGGGAACGCATGGAAATATTTTTTACCATTCTTATCATGACGCTCGTGGTATCGCTCTCGGGCGTCGTCACGCGTGTACTACCTTTTCAAATCCCGCTGCCGTTGATGCAAATTGCCATCGGCGCACTGCTGGCCTTTCCCACATTTGGCCTGCATGTCGAGTTCGATCCCGAACTGTTTCTGGTGCTGTTTATCCCGCCGCTGCTGTTCGCTGACGGCTGGAAAACACCGACGCGCGAGTTTCTCGAACATGGCCGCGAAATCTTCGGCCTTGCGCTGGCGCTGGTGGTGGTCACCGTGGTTGGGATCGGCTTCTTAATCTACTGGCTGGTGCCAGGCATTCCGCTGGTGCCCGCTTTCGCGCTGGCGGCGGTGCTGTCGCCAACCGATGCGGTGGCGCTCTCCGGCATTGTCGGTGAAGGGCGCATTCCGAAAAAAATCATGGGTATTTTGCAGGGCGAAGCGTTGATGAACGACGCTTCCGGCCTGGTGTCACTGAAATTCGCCGTCGCCGTGGCGATGGGCACGATGGTTTTTACCGTCGGCGGCGCTACGGTCGAGTTTATGAAAGTGGCGATTGGCGGCCTGCTGGCGGGCTTTGTGGTGAGCTGGCTGTACGGCCGTTCGCTGCGTTTTCTCAGCCGCTGGGGCGGCGATGAACCGGCCACGCAAATCGTGTTGCTGTTCCTGCTGCCGTTTGCTTCTTATCTGATTGCGGAACATATCGGCGTCTCCGGCATCCTGGCCGCCGTTGCGGCGGGGATGACAATTACCCGTTCCGGCGTTATGCGCACCGCACCACTGGCGATGCGTCTGCGCGCTAACAGCACCTGGGCGATGCTGGAATTTGTCTTTAACGGCATGGTGTTCCTGCTGTTAGGCCTGCAATTGCCGGGGATCCTGGAATCCTCGCTGGTGGCGGCGGAAGCCGATCCGAATGTCGAAACCTGGATGCTGTTCACCGATATCGTGCTGATTTATGCCGCGCTGATGCTGGTGCGTTTCGGCTGGCTGTGGACGATGAAGAGGTTCAGCCTGCGTTTCTTACATAAAAAGCCGATGGAATTTGCCTCCTGGAGCGATCGCGAGCTGCTGATCGCCACCTTCGCCGGGGTTCGCGGGGCTATCACGCTGGCCGGTGTACTCTCCATTCCGTTGCTGCTGCCTGGCGGCGATGTCTTCCCGGCGCGTTACGAACTGGTGTTCCTTTCCGCCGGGGTGATCCTCTTCTCGCTGTTCGTTGGCGTCATCGCGCTGCCGTCGCTGTTGCAACATATTGAAGTGCGCGACCACGCTCAGCAGCACAAAGAAGAGCGGATGGCACGGGCGGCGACTGCCGATGTGGCGATTGTCGCGATCCAGAAAATGGAAGAGCGCCTGGCGGCGGATGCCGAAGAGAATATCGATAACCAGTTGCTGACGGAGGTCAGCTCGCGGGTGATTGGTAATCTGCGACGCCGCGCGGATGGGCGCAATAACATCGAAAGCTCATTGCAGGAAGAGAATCTGGAGCGCCGTTTCCGTCTGGCGGCGCTGCGCTCTGAACGCGCCGAGCTTTACCACCTGCGCGCCACCCGGCAGATCAGCAACGAGACGCTGCAAAAACTGCTGCACGACCTCGATTTGCTGGAAGCGTTGCTGCTGGAAAATAAATAATTACCTTCCGGGGCGGGCTTTCCCGCTCCTTTCCCCGCGCCATAAAAATCTAAAATTCTGGTGACATCCGGGCATGCTCTGTGCAGGATGAGGTTTTTCATTTCAGGGAATTACCATGAGTGCAAAAACGGCATCGCTAGAAGGCCGGATCCGACAGCACTGGGATCAACTCTCCAGCCACGAGCAGCGGCTGGCAGATGTACTGCTTGCCGCTCCTGGACAACTGGCGATGAATACCGCCACCGAGCTGGCGCAAAGCGCAGGCGTTTCCAAAGCCACCACCACCCGTTTTTTCCGCCATCTTGGTTATGAGAGTTATGAAGCAGCACGCCGCCAGGCGCGCGAAATGCAAAGCAGCGGATCGCCGCTCTACCTGCAAGCCGCGCCAGGCGCATCGCCGATGGACAGCGTAATGCAGCAGCACCTGGAAAAAGAGATCGCTAACCTGGTGAACAGCTACCGCACGCTGGATAGCGCGCAGTTGCAGGAGGCGATTGCCGCCATTGCCCATGCGCGTCGCGTGGTGGTGATGGGCTGGCGGCACAGCCAGACTATTGCGCAATTGATCTATCGCGACCTGGTGCATGTGCACTCCGATGTGCGATTGTTGCCGCGGCCTGGCGATTCGCTGGCTGAACATCTGGCGGCGCTCGGCCCACAGGATGTGGCGATCTGCGTTGGCCTGCGGCGGCGGATGCCTGCGCTGGATGCCGCCATGAGCGCGCTGGCGGAACGGCAAGTGCCGATGCTTTACCTGGCGGATGTGCTCTCCGGCAAACCGGCGCGCCATGCGCAATGGGTGGTTCGCTGCCACACCGATGGCAGTATGCTATTTGACAGCACCGTCGCCCTCTCCGGCGTGTGCAATCTGCTGTGTTCGCTGGTGGCCCGCCAGATGGGCAAAAGCGGCAACGATCACCTTGCGCAGGTTGAAGCGCTGCATCAATCCCTTGACGAACTCGAATAACGCCCCATTCTGGCGCAGGTTGCGCCAGATTTTTCCCCAAAAGAGTGCCTGTCGCCTTACCCTGGCTGGTGTAGCGCCGTCTTTTAAGAAACAATAGAAATTAAAATAAAAATTAAAGAAACAAATGTTTCTTTATGATTTCATGAAGAAAAGATGTTTCTTGTGGTGACGGTTTAAGCAGTAGTGAAAAAACTGGCACAAAAAGTGCTCATCAGAAAAAGACATTTCACCAACACCAGGGAAACACCACAATGAAAAAAACAGCACTGCTGATCGCCGCTCTTCTTTCCGTGGGCACACTGGCGCAGGCACAGGCCGATACGCTGTCCGACATCAAGAGCAGCGGCAAAATGACGGTCGGCATCGACCCCACCTTTCCACCGTATGAATACACCGACGATAAAGGCGAGATCACCGGGTATAGCGTGGCGATCATGCAGTCGTTCGCCAAAGATCTCGGTGTAAAACTGGAGTTTCAGAAAACCGCATTCAGCGGCATTTTGCCGGGGCTGATTTCCGGGGCGTTCAATGCCGAAGGCTCCACGCTTAATGTGACGGCCGAACGTGCCAAAAAAGTGCTTTTTACCGTGCCTTACAGCAAAACGGTGAACGGCGTTCTGGTGCGTGAGGATGAAGCGAAAGCCCTGAGCGGCAAGCCGCTGAGCCCGGAAAGTCTCTCTGGCCTGCGCGGCGCGGTGAAAACTGCCAGCGTGCCGGAGCAACTGCTTAAAGGCTTTAATAGCGAGCTGAAAAAAGCCGGGAAAAAACCGATCACCATCATCAGCGTCGATTCCCTCGATCAGACTGTCAGCACGCTGATGACCAAACGCGCCGATTTCGTCTATGACGATATTTCAGTGCTGGCACCCGTGGCGAAAAAGTATGCCGGTAAAGTCGCGCAGGTGGGCGAAGTCGGGCCATCGCAATGGATGGCGTGGGCGACGCGCAAAGAGGACAGCAGCCTGAACAAAGCCATCAGCGACCACATTCTGGCGATGCAGAAAAGCGGTCAGTTGGCCCAACTGCAACAGCAGTATCTCGGCACCACCTTTACCGTTCCGGCCAGTGATTTCATTCCTCAGGAGTAATTATGTGCCAATCCCACCTGACGGTTCCGGCGGGCCACGGCAAAACCTTCCGTGTGCGTAAAGGGCAGTTTATTACCGTTATCGACAGTGAAGGGCAGCAGGCCGCCGATTTTGTGGCGGTCAATGCTGACAATCTGAACGAGAAGTTATCGCCGGTGCATACCCGTCAGCAGTTGCGCTCGCTCTTTTTTGCACCGGGCGATGCGCTGTGGTCGAGTGAAAACCGCCCGCTGCTGCGCATCGTTGCCGACACGATTGGCATTCACGACGCCAACGTACCGGCCTGCGATCGGACGCGGTTTAGCGTTGATTTCGGTGTCGAAGGGCACCGCAACTGCGTGGATAACCTGCTTGAAGGGATGAAAGCGCACGGCGTGACGTACTTTACGTTGCCGGAGCCGTTCAACCTGTTTCAGAACGGCCCGGTTACCGCCGACGGGCGTATGGAAGTGACCGATCCGCACAGTAAAGCCGGGGATTACATCACTTTCGAAGCCCTGTGCGATCTGATTTGCGCCGTCTCATCCTGCCCGCAGGACATCATTCCTGGCAACGGGTTACAGGTGACGCCGATTGATATCCGCATCAGCGACCACTTCCCCACAGAGGAGACGCACCATGTTGTTAATGCGTGAGGAATTCGTGGAAAACGCGGTGCGCCCGCTGGCGGCGCCGGTGGATGTAGCCGCCGGAAGCGTCGGATCGATTCGCGTGCTGCGCGGCCAGTTATTGCGCATCACGGCAATGGGCGATGGCGCAGTGGCGTCGCTGTTTGGCTTTAGTGTGGAGGATCCGGCGGTCTGGCTCTCGGTGCACCACACGCGTGTATTCAGCAACAGCTACCTGCTCGGTTCTGGTATGCGTATGGTCACTAACCGCCGTCGCCCGATGATGGTGTTAGGTAAAGATCGCGTGAAACGCCACGACCTGCTGCTACCGGCATCGACCCGCGCGTTTCTGGCGGAAAAGGGCTATGACGGCGAAGGGTGTATCGAAGCCGTCAGCGCAGAACTGGCGCGACGGGGGATGAACGTGCCAAAACTGCCCGATCCCATCAACCTGTTTATGCATGTCCGCTTAACGCGCGACGGCCGCATTGTGCCGGAAACCAATCTCACGCAGGCAGGCGACAGCATTACCTGCCGGGTGGTGATGGATACGCAGTTTATTGTCTCCGCCTGCAATACCGGCATTGAGGGGAATGATAAACCCGCGCCGCTGCGGTTGTCGGTGGCGGAAAACCTGACCGGCTTTGGCCCGGAGTAATTAATGGGGCTGGAGCAACAGGTACTGACCGCGTTGCCGGAGTTAGGGCGCGGGTTGCTGATGACCCTGCTGTTAACGGTGCTGGCGTCGCTGGTGAGCGTGGTGATGGGGCAACTCGGCTGCTTCCTGCAACTGCGCCGGGCCTGGATCTGGCGAACCTTCGGCCGCTTGTATGTCAGCCTGATGCGCGGGACGCCCGCGATTGTGCAACTGTTTGTGGTGTTTTTTACCCTGCCGAAACTGGGGCTTGGCGGGCAGCCGTTGCTGGCGGCGGTGCTGGCGATCGGTTTAAACAGCGGCGCGTATGTTGCTGAAATCCTGCGCGTTAACCGAAGCCTGGTCACGCCCGGGCAACTGGAAGCAGCGCGGACGCTGGGGCTGAGCCGCCTGCTCACCTGGTGGTATGTCATTAACCCGCAGGTGCTGCGCGCCAGTCTGCCGATGCTGGTGAATGAGTTCACCATTCTGCTGAAAACCACGCCGCTGGCCTCGGTGGTGGCGCTGACGGAGCTGACGTTTGCCGGGCAGATCGTCATCGCGCGTACCTATGAAGCCACGCAGGTACTGTTGCTGGTGGCGGCGGGATATCTGTTGATTGCGCTGCCGCTGACCACTCTTGCGCGGCGGCTGGAAGCGAAACGGAGGCCGGCATGATGGACTGGCAGGCCATTATTGATGCGCTTCCCTCGCTGGGTGAAGGGATGGCGGCAACATTGCAACTCTGCGCGATGGCGGCGATCTGTTCGTTGCTGTGGGGAGCGTTAATGGCGGCGGCGTTAATGCGAGCGTCACGCTTCTGGCAGTGGTTATTGTGGGTGTACAGCAACATCACGCTGGCGCTTCCGCTGCTGGTGGTGATTTATCTGCTCTATTTTGTGCTGCCGGAGTATGGCATCACGCTCTCATCGCCGGTTGTCGGCGTGCTGGCGTTAACGCTCTATTACGCGCCCTATATTGCGCAGGTGATCCGCGCGGCCATTGAGGCGTTGCCCAAAGGGCAGTGGGAAGCCTGCCGGGTTCTCGGACTCAGCCGCCGCGAGCAGTTGCGCGATGTGGTGCTGCCGCAAACCCTGCCGCAGATGCTGTCGCCGCTGGTTGGTCTGATGATCGGCCTGATTAAAGACTCGGCCCTGCTGTCGATTGTCTCGGTACAGGAGTTTATGTACGCCGCCAAACAGGCGATATCGGAAACCTATGCGCCGCTGGAGATCTACCTGACGGTCGCGCTCTGTTACTGGCTGCTGAACAGTCTGCTTGACTGGCTGGCGCGCCATTTTGAATCCCGTATGACGCGCTATCGTCGCGGCATGCAACATGAATAAACCAGGAGAGAATCATGTCTGCTGAATTGCAGCACCGTGAGGTGGTTACGGTTCCGGCACGTTATGGCAAAGCCGTGCGCTTAAATAAAGGGGAAGCGGTGCAGGTGATCAATCTGCACGGTACGCAGGTGGTGGATTGCTGGGCCTATAACGCCAGCGATGTCAGCGAATATATGTGTATGGAAGCGACAAGAGTATGGAATCAGCGCCTCAATCCGCGCGTGGGCGACAGCTTTATCACTGACCAGCGCCACCCGATTCTGACGCTGGTGGCGGACACTTCACCGGGCGTACACGACACATTTATGGCCGCCTGCGATGCCCGCCGTTATGAACTGTTAGGCTGCACCGAGCCGCATCGTAACTGCCATGACAATCTGCACGAAGGGATGGCGGAACTGGGCGTGATGCTGCCCCATGGCAATCTCGCATCCTTCAATATTTTCATGAATATCCAGGTGCAGCCGGATGGCATTACCCTGAAGACGCTGCCGGTCGTGACGAAGCCAGGGGATTACATCATTCTGCGCGCGGAGATGGATTGCTATGTGGCATTTTCGGCCTGCCCGCAGGATATCGTCAGCATTCAGGGGCAGGGAGATAACACCCCGCGCGATGTGGAAGTGCGTATTCTGACGGCAGGATTTCCGCAGGTGAATCTGCAAGGGCCGTGGGTGCCGGGCAACGCCGCCTGAGTTACGCTTTCCCCGTGGGCAATGATGGAGCGTCCGACTCAAGCCAGAACCCTTCACAACAGCTTAACCACGCCTGCGCACTGTGGGAAAGATAGACGCCTTCGCGCCAAATCATCCCCAGTTGCCAGCGTAAATCGCTCTGCAAAGGAAGCCAGCGCAGGGTTTGTTTATCCAGCCGCTGGCAGATCGGTTCCGGCAGAATGGCTATGCCGACGCCCGCCTGCACCATCGCTGCCAGAAAATCCCACTGCCCGCTCCGCACAGCGATGCGCGGCTTCACGCCGTGCTGATTAAAGAGCTGCATCAGCTGGCGGCTGAGGGCAAAATCTTCGTTGTAGATAAGCAAAGGGTGCTCGCCTAACTCTTCCGGCGCGACCGCTTCGTGTTTCAGCCAGTTGCCGGAGCGAGGTACCAGCACACACATTGGGTAGCTGAACAGTGGCATTGTCGCTAAGCCGCTGTCATCTTCAACCGGCAGCGCGGTCATCGCCAGATCCAGCTCGCTATTGCTTACCGCATGCTGCACCGTCAGACCGCCAAATTCGGCAATTTTCAGCTCGACGCCGGGATAACGCTGGCGAAACAAGCTGATCGGCCCGGCCATCAGCATGCCCACCATTGGCGGAATGCCGAGGCGCAACAGGCCTTTGTTCAGATGATTGATATCGCCAAGCTCCGTTTCCAGTTGCCGGAATTCGGCGAGGATCGCCATGCCGCGTTCAAACACCACGCGGCCGGTATCGGTCAGCAGTAATTTGCGACCATCGCGAATCAACAACGTGCAGTTGAGTTCATCCTCAAGATTTTTCAGCATCTTGCTGATGGTCGGTTGGGTGACGAACAGGCGCTCCGCCGCGCGGGTGAAACTTTGCTGGCGTACCACCTCGACAAAATAGCGCAGCGTTCTGATGTCCATAATGATTCCCTGGAACTCTGTATGCGATGAGTTTAATTCATTTCGGCAATGGAAGTGCGCTCTCTGTAACGGCGTCTCACTGAATTTATTGGAAAACGAGTATAAGGGCGCTTACCGGTTCTGATGGTACTGTATGTCGGGTTAGTTATACCCCTCCGTTTTCATGACATAACGCGGCCAGATATCAGGATCGTGGCCTGGGATAATCTCTGCATTGTGCATTTCTGTTAACGCCCTGAGTTTGGCGACCGAACGTGCCGCTTCACTGGCGGAAGTCATCAAACCGGGCAGGGCTTTCTCGTAAAAATGGTCGAGTGTGTAAGCGGCGTCTATCGCAAGAGTAAATGCCCTTCCGCTGGGAAGTGAGACGATGAAGGACTGATGCCCTGGCGTATGACCGGGTGTGAAAAAGGACTGTAAAACACCATCGCCGTACAGGTCAAAACCGTCCGTTGCCAGACCTTTCAGGAAGTGCCATTTCAACCCTTCACGATCAAAATCTTTCCGACAATACGCGCCGGCCGCAAACCAGTCCGGCGAAAAGGCATAGTCATACTCCTGACGTTGCACAATATGCGTAGCCGCAGGAAAGCGACCAATCGCCCCTGTATGATCAGAGTGGAGGTGGGAGAGTAAAACATAACGCACGGATTCCGGTGATATGCCCAGATTCGTCAGTTGACTGGCGCAACCCTGATCGGCATCCATGATGGGTTTATAGTGTTCAACGGCATTTCCCCAGTAGCCATGAGGATTGTTCAACCCTTCGACAGCCAGGCCACCGTCAATAACGGTATTGCCCTGCGGATGTGTCAGTAAAAACCAGGGGACGGGAATGACGTAGCTGTCACCCTTGCCCTGATTCATCCTGATGTCATGATATTGGCAACGCTGGTACCCCGACTGCAGCATATAAAGTTTTATTTCTGACATTGATCTCTACCTGTGGAATTCAATGAATTTATGCCTCTGTCACTTCATGAACAGCGACAGGAAATGTATTGTCCGCGACGTCACGAACATCAGGTAGAGATGGCCAGCCACTATCATTTATCGGTTTTACCAATATAATCTCTGCATGGATCTCCTTGCGGCAATGCGCATTTTTATTCGGGTGGTCGAGCGGGGAAATATGTCTGCCGCCGCCCGCGATCTCGGCATCGGACAACCGGCGGTCAGTGAACGGATAGAGCGTCTGGAAGCTCATCTTGGTACGCGCCTGTTGCGACGTCACACGCGTCGAATGTCCCTCACCAGTTCCGGCACTCTGTTTTATGAACGCAGTAAAAATGCTGTCGCTGCGGCAGAACATGCACTGGCAATCGTCAATCCCACAAATTCGCTTAACGGAACGCTGCGTATCGCCGCGCCCTATGGGGCCGGAGAAGCGTTGCTGATGCCAGCCCTGATAAAACTTCAGGCTGAACATCCCGATCTGCAAATAGAGCTGATACTTAATGATCTTGTGACGGATCCGGTTACGGAAGGCGTTGATATTTCATTGCGTCTGGGGGAGATGGGGGAAGGGTATTATATTGCCCGTCAGTTAGGCTGCGTGGGGCGTTTACTGGTCGCCTCTCCCGCTTATCTCCATCGCCATGGCACGCCGGGTTCGCCCGCTGAACTTGTCCGGCATGCCTTTGCACGCGTAGCGGGCTTGTTTATGAACAATCATGTTGCCCTGATAGCTCCTGACAAATCATTACTCAGTGTGCCCGTGAAGATAACATTCAGTGCCAGCCACTGGCGGCCATTGCATACTCTTCTTCTGGCAGGGAGTGCCATCGGCGTATTGCAATCTCCCGTTTGCAGGCAAGATATTGCGCAGGGGAATCTTGTGCCTGTTTTACCCGACTACGTCGTTCCGCCGTTCAATGCCTGTTTGCTTTATCCGCCAGCAAACGTCATTTCGGCTGAAACCCGAATATGTGCAGCTTTCCTTGAAAACGAACTTCGCGCCAGCCTCGCAGATTTAGCCGCTCATGAACAAAAATAAGCGCCTGTGGCTAAAAAGAAACCATTTCATATTCTACTGTCGCCCCGTGCAGGCATACATAAAATCACCATCACGGCTAATTGTTTAGCGGTGAGCTCCTGCGATTGTTTGTTTTGCGCTCTGCTGCATTAACCATGTTCTCACTTTCACTATGGCAGGTCGCATGAGCGCTTCAGGGGGATAAATGAGCCAATATGCCTGTCCGGTATTCAGTGTGTTCATGAAGGGTGAAACCACTTCACCTGATAAAATGTTTTCCTGAACGAACCCCCGTCGCATCAGCGCCATGCCTCTTCCGGCCAGCATGGCAAGCCAGGCCCCGCTGCCATCGGTGTAAAGCGGCCCCTTACGGGGATCCACATGGCTGACGCCCGCTTCAGCGAGCCAGCGGCCCCAGTCCTCACGGTGCATATCATGCAGAAGCGTTACACGACTGAGCGCTGAAAGCGCAGGTGGTTCGCCCAACAGCCTCGCCACAGTCGGTGTGCATACCACGATATAGTCGTCATCAATCAGTTTTTCACTGACGGCGTCCTCACAGCGGCCATCGCCATGTCGGACTGCCATATCAATACCCTCTGTAATGAAGGACTGAATGCGGGAAGTGGCACTGATACGCAGATCAATTTCCGGGCAGTCGCGCTCAAAATCAGGAAGCCGCGGAAGCAACCAGTGCGTGGCAAAGCCTGTCGTGCACGCCAGTGTTATGGTATTTCCCTGCATCTCTTGCACGAGAGATTTGGTGGCTTCGCGCATCAGGCTAAACGCCGAATTTATCGAAGAATAGTAGGACTCACCGGCGGCTGTGAGCACCAGTCCGCGTCCTTTGCGCAGAAAGAGCGCAAGTCCGAGTTGCCGTTCGAGTTCCCTGATGTGCAGGCTGATAGCCCCAGGCGTGACGTGCAATTCCTGGCCGGCACGGGTCATGCTGAGATGCCTGGCAACGGATTCAAACGCCCTCAGGGCGTTAAGGGAAGGGAGATGGTCACGCATCATTGAGTTTTCCTGAAAACCGACCTGAAATTAAATCGTTTTTCCTGCCGCGACGTCAACGTTATTAATATGCGCCACGGGAGTCGTGACTCAGGGTATGTACCTACATTTCCTGTTGCAGAAACCGGACATGCAGAGCTCAGAACCTGACGTCCTGCGCCACTACAAATATTAGTGGTCTTATAGTTTAACTCGCCTGTTGACCCAAAGTTAACTTGAGCTTTTATGATGCCAGCCACGAGCTAATAAGGAGTTATTCTGGGTATGAAAGATATTGATGTGGGATTCACACATGTTGCATTTATGGTCAGGGATTTGGACAAAAGTATTGCTTTCTATCGCCGCTATGCCGGTATGGAAGTTATACATATGCGCGAACCCGGCGTCCCGGATGCCCGCAAGGTTGCGTGGTTAAGCGATCATACGCGCCCATTTGCGCTGGTGCTGGTACAGGCGGATAACATCACTGATACACCGCTGGGTAATTTTGGTCACCTTGGCGTTGCCTGCGCAACTCGCGAAGAAATTGATCGTAAAACCGCTATGGCAATCGCTGACGGTGTATTAAGGAAAGCACCGGAATATCTGGGTGATCCGGTCGGCTATTATGTTTTTTTTGCAGACCCTGACGGGAATACCTTAGAACTTTCATTCGGGCAACGTGTCGGGCTTGAAGCAATACGGGCTTTCCGTTAGCTTGGCGTTTAATTACGGATATGCGTGCGAGGTACATTTTCAATGTATCGACATCATTGTTTAACGTTGCCGAATAAGTTCCAGCCAATAAATAACAGTCGATAAGGGAGAAAATATGGCACTGGCGTTGCCGCTACAAACTCAACAATTATTATTACGCAAGTTGAAACCAACCGATCTACCGCAGCTTGCACGCTACCGCGACAAGCCTGACGTCGCCCGTTTCCAGAGCTGGGAGCATTATACTTTGCAGGATGCTGAGAAATTATACGCACAGCAGCATTCGCTGGCGTTCAACAGCGATGAAACCTGGTATCAGCTTGCTGTTGAACGGCGGGAAGATGGGGTACTAATAGGGGACATCGGTATCCATTTTTTTGATGAGGGAAGACAGGCTGAACTGGGCATGACCTTTGATGTGGGGTATCAGAAGCAGGGATATGCCAGCGAGGCAATGCGTGCCCTCATCGCGGTGCTTTTTAATGCTTTTGCAAAGCACCGGCTTACTGCTGTTGTTGACACCCGTAATACACGTGCCGTGAATTTACTGGAAAAACTTGGTTTCCGCCGCGAAGCACATTATCGGCAGAATATTTTTTTTAAAGGAGAGTGGGGGGATGAGTATCTTTATGCGCTGCTGAATAGCGACTATTGCAGGGATTGTTCTTTTGAAAAGAAATAAAGTTCATTTTAAGTAACGTCCAGACTTCACCGGAAAACAATGAAAAATAATATAGCTGTGATTGCCTCATTAATTTCTATTCTCTGCGCCCAAAATGCATTCTCCAAAGACTTATGTACACTGATCGTTGCGGCCGAATCAGGAAAAGTCATTTTGCAGGAGGGTCAGGAATGCAATAAACAAGTGACCCCCGCTTCAACGTTTAAAATAGCGATAAGCCTGATGGGGTTTGATGCCGGAGTATTAAAAAACGAAAGTGAACCTGCCTGGGACTACAAAGCAGGATACCCGGACTGGGGCGGTGACAACTGGAAGAAAAAAATCGATCCAACCGCGTGGTTAAAATATTCTGTTTTCTGGTATTCACAACAGGTTGTGGGAAAGCTCGGGCAACAGACCTTTGAACGCTATGTGAGGGCTTTTGATTACGGCAATAAAGATGTTTCTGCCGTTGATGTCAGCGCACCGGGTCAAAAGGGCGTATGGGTGATGTCATCATTACAGGTATCGCCTGTTCAGCAAATCGCCTTTTTAAGGAAAGTGGTCAACCGTCAGTTGCCATTGAAGAGTATTGCGTACGAAATGACGGATAACATCACCCGGTATGATGTCAGCCCTGAGGGCTGGATTATTCACGGCAAGACGGGTACAGGTTCGCCGGGACAGGACAATAAATACGATCCAAATAATGCCTATGGCTGGTATGTCGGCTGGGCAACAAAAGGAACCCAAAAAATCGTTTTCGCTAAACTGATTCAGGATGAACAGGCGCTTTCGCCCAATGCTGGCATACGGGCTCGCGATCAACTTATTCACCAAATCTCTGCGGTCATGAAGCCGTAATTGGTAAGGCAGGAGGTAACAGCCACGCGTTCAGTAGCATCCAGGTTGCACGAATACACTGGATGATTCCCTTGGCGAGGTTGATCATGTTAGTAATGCCTCTGTCGGTTATTAGAATACCAGGGTGCTTCCGCTGTTCGCTTATAGCAACTCTGTACTGGCCCACTTCGTGCCGGGAATAGACATTTCTAATATAAGAAATTAATCAATGGGGCTGCCCCCTTTATTCGGGCACCTTTAATGAAAAAGGCCCCGTCAGGGGCCCGGTATTTTTTAAAGATATACGCGTTGCGCTGCTTCAGAAGCGATATTGCAGACCGGCTGTAACGGTATAGTTATTGTTAGAAATGCCGGCAGCATCTCCGCCAATAGATGCTGATTCGCCACTGTTGGTATCAATAATTTGCGTACCGCCTTTGCCTTCTTCAAAACGGCTATAGGCGAATTCAGCAAAAACTTTGGCCTGCGGTGTGACGTAATATCCGGCATCAATTGATGCACCGTAATAGCGTGAACTTGACGTTTTCTCACGGAAAGTCAAGTCGCGCATATAGTGCTCGTCGTTATCATGAGCACGGACCCAATCACTGAATTTAAACAGCGCGTTAAATTCAAAGTCATTAATACGATACTGGCCAGCAAGGCCAATGTATGGCATAGAGAAACGCTGGCTATAACCAATACCACGTTCACCGGCCGGGAAATTCCCGATATTTGTCCCGTTATCGTAATTGTAAGAACCACCGGTAGCGGTCCAGCTGAAACGCGTTTCCTGATAACCTGCCGTTACACCCGCTTTATAGTTCTCGCCCTGGAATATCCAGCCTTTGACATTGAGATCGTATTCATTGGCATAATTAACATGCGTAGCTGGATGGGATGAGTGGTCTGTCCATGCGGATTGCTTGTCGTTCAACCAGTCATAATCATCCATATGACCGGAGCCAGATGCCATAGATGTCCAGCCGCGGGCGTTCAGTGTCAGAAACGAGTATGCATCCCAGGAAATATCGCCTTTCAGAATGGCGACATTTTTGAGTTTCCAGTCGAGTTGGCTGATTTTACGCCCAGTGACTTCGTCGTAAACCATCTCATGGGATTTCCCGCTCAGCATCCCACCCGAGGCTGAAACCGTTAAACTCTCCGGGGAAAAATCCGGCGTAAATTGCGCCGGTCCTGCATAAACTGCTCCTGAAAACGCGGCCATCATCATCACTGCAACACTACTTTTTTTCATTTTTATATCCCTAAGGCAAATTTAATCAATAAGTTGCGAGTGAATATTAAAAGTCATACAAATAACAATCAACTGCCAGTTTTGGTAATTTTTTGCAACCTTATGTCATGAGCAAGGAACCGGCTGGATTCAATCTGCAAGCAGACGAAGTGCCGCACACCGACCGTTTTTTGCCGAAGGAGACGCTGCTGGCACTATTTCTTCTTGTTAAGCATCGACTTCAAATCGGCAAACGGATTATAGGTTGCTGCACCGACATCATTTTGTGCATCTTCCCCCGCCACAACGGTGGCGCCGTACTGATCCGCTTCCGTGTATTTTGAGTGTTCGTGGTCATGGCAATACAGACACAATAGCTCCCAGTTGCTGCCATCTTCCGGGTTATTGGTATGGTCATGATCGATATGGTGAACCGTCAATTCACGCAGGTTTGAATAAACAAACTCCCGCGAACAGCGTCCACACACCCACGGGTAGATTTTTAGTGCTTTCTCACGGTAGCCGCTTTCCAGCCGCGCGTAGTTTTTTGGGATCAAAGCCATTGCCGATGCCGCCTGTTACAAAGAGATAGTTTGATAATATCCCATAATAGAACAGAAAGAGATGGAGCATCATTGTTTTGCCGCACATGCGCTGACGGGAAAAAGAACATGGGCCGACTCAGGCTCGAAGCCTCTGTTCAGGATGTCCCCGGGATAGTATTCGCTGCCCTATACTGGCTCTTTCCGGTAAATTCCCTTAATTACCGCCATGTTATCGCGTTAAACACGATGACCTGTTTACATCCGCGTGCTGTTCATCAGGATAAAAGGTCTACGCCAAAAGCCTGATTTCTTTTCTTATTGATGCTGTTACTTTTAAAACTGTTATTTGCTTGATGAACCGGTTGGTTATACAGCGTAAATCGGCGTGTTCCGCTTATTTCCTCTTAATAAACCGATTTGCTGTGCAAATAAAAAATCACTAACACCCTTGATGTCTAAAACGTTCGTATTACAACCCTAATGACAGAAACGCATTATGTTGCGGGAGTGTCATTGCCATGAGGAGATAAAGATATGTCATCTGTTTATTATCGTGGGGATAAACGGGAGCTTGCCGAAATCCAGAAAACGGGATTCCAGCCACAAATAGTGTCGTGCAGAGGGCGAACGCCAGGCCAGGCGATTGCCTATATTCAAAAGATTATTAAAGACAATAATTATAAGAGTCTTGCGGATATTGGCGGTTATATTATCAGTAATGCAAAAGGCGATTCCGTCTCCGCCTCATGTATTCTCGATGGCGCCTCCTATGGTACTTATAAATATAAAATCACCGTTCCGGCTAATGCGCTGTATTTTGAATTTAAAACCGATGGCAGTGTGGGCGCGCAGCTGGAAAATCAGGGGAGTATGTCCGGGCGCAAACCGTACTATATTTTAACGGATGTTAACCCGGATTTAAGTCAATACGTTATTGTAGGAACAAGAACCGTCACGCAGGAAGCCACATTTTTTACGGATATACCCAGCGACTGGATCTCGTTAATAACAGAATAGATTTTCATCCGATTTATAATTGATACGTACAATGTTTTTTCAGGATTAAAAACCTGAACGTTATCTTCTATTGTTGCATTGCCGCTGGCTGCCTCGACAGCGGCATGCTTTGTTTTTCGGGGGAAGGCCGAATTCCGGCGCTTTTATGGATGTGTCGGCGCAACCTGGATTGCGGGTGGCGTCGGCGGAACCAATATGATCCCCGGCCATGGCTGACCGGGGCAGGGGGATTAATGTGCGCGACCCTGTTCGATACCAATACCGGTCTGCGAGCGAATAAACTGCGCGCGGAACTGCTCGCGTTCCAGCTTGCCCGCTTCGGTGTTATCGGTAGCGGAGAAGATCCAGATGCCGATAAACGCGACAGCAATCGAGAACAGCGCCGGATACTCATACGGGAAGACCGCGGTGGCGTGGCCGAGGATCTGTACCCAAATGGTCGGGCCGAGGATCATCAAAATCACCGCCGTCAGCAGGCCAAGCCATCCGCCGATCATCGCACCGCGCGTGGTCAGTTTCGACCAGTACATCGAGAGCAGAATAATCGGGAAGTTGCAGCTTGCGGCAATGGAGAAGGCCAGACCGACCATAAAGGCGATGTTCTGCTTCTCAAACAGAATGCCCAACAAAATGGCGACCACGCCGAGCACCAGCACGGTGATTTTGGATACCTTCAGTTCCTGGCGCTCGGTCGCGCCTTTACGGAACACGTTGGCGTAGAGATCGTGCGAGACCGCCGACGCGCCCGCCAGCGTCAGCCCGGCGACCACTGCCAGAATGGTGGCGAACGCCACGGCGGAAATAAAGCCGAGGAACAGGTTGCCGCCAACCGCATCGGCAAGGTGAACCGCTGCCATATTGTTACCGCCAATCAGCGTGCCCGCCGCATCTTTAAACGCCGGATTCGCGCCGACCAGCATGATCGCGCCAAAGCCGATGATAAAGGTCAGAATGTAGAAGTAACCCATAAAACCGGTGGCGTAGAACACGCTTTTACGGGCTTCCCGCGCATCGCTGACGGTGAAGAAACGCATCAGGATATGCGGCAAACCGGCGGTGCCGAACATCAGGCCCAGGCCTAACGACAGGGCGGAGATCGGATCTTTCACCAGCCCGCCAGGGCTCATGATTGCCGCGCCTTTCGGATGCACCGCCATCGCTTCGGTGAACAGGTTATTGAAGCTGAAACCGACGTGTTTCATCACCATAAAGGCCATAAAACTTGCGCCAAACAGCAGCAATACCGCTTTGATAATTTGTACCCAGGTGGTGGCGAGCATGCCGCCGAACAGCACATACAGCACCATCAGCACGCCAACCAGTACCACGGCGACGTGATAGTTCAGGCCGAACAGCAGCTCGATAAGCTTCCCGGCACCCACCATCTGCGCAATCAGATACAGCGCGACCACCACCAGCGAACCGCAGGCGGAAAGGGTGCGAATCGGCCCCTGTTTCAGGCGGTACGAGGCCACGTCGGCGAAGGTATAGCGCCCAAGGTTGCGCAGCCGTTCGGCGATCAAAAACAGGATAATCGGCCAGCCGACAAGGAAGCCCAGCGAGTAAATCAGCCCGTCATAGCCGGAGGTGTACACCAGCGCGGAAATCCCGAGGAAGGAGGCCGCCGACATAAAGTCACCGGCAATCGCCAGCCCGTTCTGAAAACCGGTAATATTGCCGCCCGCGGTGTAGTAATCGTTACGCGAACGCACGCGTTTCGACGCCCAGTAAGTGATGTACAGGGTGAGCGCCACGAAAATCACAAACATGATAATCGCCTGCCAGTTGGTTGGCTGGCGTTGTACCTCGCCGGTAATGGCATCGGCGGCGTGCGCCGTGAAAGGAAGTGTGGCGGCCAGCGCCGTCAGGACTCGTTTCATGATGCTTTTACCTCGCTTAGCACGGCTTTGGTCAGACGATCAAACTCACCGTTTGCCCGCCAGACGTAGACGCCGGTCAGCACAAACGAAATCACAATCACGCCAATCCCAATCGGGATGCCGCGCGTCACGCTGGTGCCTTCGTGCAGCGGCGTACCGAGCCAGTGCGGCGCAAAAGCGATAAGCAGAATAAAGCCGACGTAGATAATCAGCATGATGATGGAAAGGGAAAAGGCAAACCGTTGCCGTCTTTCAACTAACTCCCTGAAATGCGCACTGTTTTCTATCTGTTGATAAATGTTATTCATCACAGAATTCTCCAGAGGTCTCCCCGTAGTCTTTCGCGCCGCAGGTTCGTTGGCCGCACATGCCCACCCCAGTCACACAGTTATCTATGCGCCTGGGGATGTGTGCGTTTGCCGCCTTCCTGCAACACGAAATCCATTGGGAACTGTAGGGTGAGGTGATTGTTTCCTCTCCTTATAAGGAGAGCGTTATGGTTTTGTTTGTCAGCCGGATAGTGGCTGACGCCTTATCCGGCAGGGTGTTACGATTCTTAAGACGGCATGGTAATGGCCTGTTTCTCTTCGAGCAGTTTTTCCACGACGCCAGGATCGGCGAGCGTCGAGGTATCGCCGAAGTTACTGGTATCGCCCGCCGCGATTTTGCGCAGGATGCGGCGCATGATTTTGCCGGAGCGTGTTTTCGGCAGCGAATCTGTCCAGTGCAGTACATCCGGCGTTGCCAGCGGGCCAATCTCTTTACGCACCCAGTTACGCACTTCGGTGTAGAGTTCCGGCGATGGTTCTTCACCGTGGTTCAGCGTGACATAGGCATAAATCGCCTGGCCTTTGATGTTGTGCGGAATACCCACTACGGCGGCTTCGGCGATTTTCGGATGCGAAACCAGCGCCGATTCAATCTCAGCGGTACCCAGGCGGTGCCCGGAAACGTTCAGCACATCGTCCACGCGGCCGGTGATCCAGTAATAGCCCTCTTCGTCACGACGCGCGCCGTCGCCGCTGAAGTAGCAGTTTTTGAAGGTGGAGAAGTAGGTCTGTTCAAAACGCTCGTGATCGCCAAACAGCGTACGCGCCTGGCCTGGCCAGGAATCGGTGATCACCAGGTTACCTTCGGTCGCGCCCGCAAGCACATTCCCTTCGTTATCCACCAGCGCCGGTTGCACGCCAAAGAACGGATGGGTTGCCGAACCGGCTTTCAGGCGCGTTGCGCCGGGCAGCGGGGTGATCATAAAACCGCCGGTTTCCGTCTGCCACCAGGTGTCCATAACCGGGCATTTACCGTTGCCGATCTTCGACCAGTACCACTCCCACGCTTCCGGGTTAATGGGCTCGCCTACTGAACCGAGAATACGCAGCGAAGAGCGGTCAGTGCCCTCGATGGCTTTGTCGCCTTCTGCCATCAGTGCGCGGATCGCCGTCGGTGCGGTGTAGAGAATATTGACCTGGTGTTTATCCACCACCTGGCTCATGCGCGCCGGGGTTGGCCAGTTCGGCACGCCTTCAAACATCAGCGTGATGGCACCGCAGGCCAGCGGCCCGTAGAGCAAATAGCTGTGGCCGGTCACCCAGCCGACATCGGCTGTACACCAGTAAACATCGCCCGGATGATAATCAAAGACATATTTAAAGGTCGTCGCGGCATAAACCAGATAACCGCCGGTGGTGTGCAGCACGCCTTTCGGTTTGCCGGTTGAACCGGAGGTATAGAGGATAAAGAGCGGATCTTCCGCGCCAACTTCCACCGGCTGATGCTGGTCGCTGGCTTTTTCGGTCAGCTCGTTCCACCACAGATCGCGGCCGGCGTTCCAGTCGATTTTGCCGCCGGTACGTTTCAGAACCACGACATGCTCAACGCTGTTAACGTTCGGGTTTTTCAGCGCGTCATCAACATTTTTCTTCAGCGGAATATTACGACCGGCGCGAACACCTTCGTCGGCGGTGATCACCAGCCGGGAACTGGAATCAATAATGCGTCCGGCTACCGCTTCCGGCGAGAAGCCGCCGAAAATCACCGAATGCACCGCGCCGATACGGGCGCAGGCGAGCATCGCGACTGCCGCTTCCGGCACCATCGGCATGTAAATCGCGACAACATCACCTTTCTTAATCCCGAGATCGACCAGCACATTGGCAAACTGGCATACGCTGCGGTGCAGCTCGCGATAGGTGATTTTTTTACTCTGGCTGGCGTCATCGCCTTCCCAGATAATGGCCGTCTGGTCGCCGCGTTCGGCAAGGTGGCGGTCAAGGCAGTTGGCGGCCAGGTTTAATGTGCCGTCTTCATACCATTTAATCGAAATATTGCCGGGTGCGAAGGAGGTGTTTTTCACCGTTTTATACGGCGTGATCCAGTCGAGGATCTTTCCCTGCTCGCCCCAGAATGTGTCAGGGTCGGTGATGGATTGCTGATATTTGGCTTCATACTGCTCCGGATTGATCAGGCAACGTTCCGCAATATTGGCGGGAATATCGTGTTTATGTATTTGGCTCATGGCAATTGCTCTCCTTGTAAGATGTTAATAATATGTCACAAGAACGTTAATTGTAGGGCCTTTACAAGCTTTGTTTACTATTTGAGCGATAGATCACGCATTGATGAGATTCAGTAAAAAAGCAGCAAAATAAATGCGCTGGTGTAATGCAGAAATGAAAAATAGCGGCAGGAAGAAGAAAAATGACTCATAACAGCAGGTTATGGAATGTGACGGTTCGATTACACTTAATAGCGTTGCAGAATAATGCGCTATGGCAACCTGCTGAAAATACATTGCGGAACCAATAGCGTCGTAATTATTTTTAGCAGGTACTATTCACTGAGTTAATGACAAATAGCAGACGAAATTTCCGGTATGAAGCGACCCCTGCGACATTTCTAATGATTAAAAAATACGCAAATGAACAAATTTTGCGGAATAATTTCCTGACGGAAATATTGGAATTCAGCAGATTGAAATTTTTTGTATAACAAATACTTATTATTAATAACTGAAATAAAAGACGGCTTTTAGCTAAAAAATCAGTCAAACCCCCTCCCGGTATAGGGTTGCGCGTTACACCCTGCAAATGATACTGATAATGCGCGTTAAAAAACCCCGCAATACCGTGCGACGTTAATCATACCCTTTCAGTATGTGTCGTTCCCGAGCATGGAATGGCGCTTCATTGAGGAAGTCTGTAGTTATGAAAAACATGAAAATCAGCCTGGCCTGGCAGATTCTGCTAGCCCTTGTGCTGGGTATTCTTCTGGGTAGTTACCTGCATTATCACAGCGACAGCCGCGAATGGCTGATTGCGAATCTCCTGTCTCCTGCGGGCGATATCTTTATTCATCTGATCAAAATGATCGTGGTGCCGATTGTTATCTCGACGCTGATTGTCGGGATTGCTGGTGTGGGCGACGCGAAACAGCTTGGCCGTATTGGCGCGAAAACCATCATCTATTTCGAAGTGATCACTACGGTTGCGATCGTGCTCGGTATTACGCTGGCGAATGTGTTCCAGCCGGGGGCGGGAATCGATATGTCGCAGCTGGCCACGGTGGATATTTCGAAATACCAAAGCACCACCGCGGATGTGCAAAGCCACGCCCACGGCCTGATGGGGACGATTCTGTCGCTGGTGCCGACCAATATCATCGCGTCGATGGCGAAGGGCGATATGCTGCCGATCATCTTCTTCTCGGTGCTGTTTGGCCTGGGGCTGTCATCGCTGCCGGCATCGCACCGCGAGCCGCTGGTGACCGTGTTCCGTTCTATTTCCGAAACCATGTTTAAAGTCACCCATATGGTGATGCGCTATGCGCCGGTCGGCGTGTTCGCGCTGATCTCGGTAACGGTGGCGAACTTCGGTTTTGCCTCGCTGTGGCCGCTGGCGAAGCTGGTGATTCTGGTTTACTTCGCGATCCTGTTCTTCGCGCTGGTGGTGCTGGGCATTGTGGCGCGCATCTGCGGGCTGAGCATCTGGATCCTGATCCGCATCCTGAAAGATGAGCTGATTCTGGCCTACTCAACCGCCAGTTCAGAGAGCGTGCTGCCGCGTATTATCGAAAAAATGGAAGCCTACGGCGCGCCTGCTTCCATTACCAGCTTCGTGGTGCCGACCGGTTACTCCTTTAACCTCGACGGTTCAACGCTGTACCAGAGTATTGCCGCCATCTTTATTGCGCAGTTGTACGGTATCGATCTGTCGCTGTGGCAGGAGATTATCCTCGTGCTGACGCTGATGGTGACCTCAAAAGGCATCGCGGGCGTTCCGGGCGTCTCCTTCGTGGTATTGCTGGCGACGCTGGGCAGCGTCGGTATTCCGCTGGAAGGGCTGGCCTTTATCGCCGGTGTTGACCGTATCCTCGATATGGCGCGTACCGCGCTGAACGTGGTGGGGAATGCGCTGGCGGTGCTGGTCATTGCCAAGTGGGAACACAAATTCGACCGCAAAAAAGCGCTGGCCTACGAGCGCGAAATGCTGGGCAAATTTGATAAAACAGCCGGTCAGTAAACTGCTCAATCCCTCCTTCACGGAGGGATTTTTTTATCCCTTTACCGTGTGGCTTTTGCCCATCATCGCCAGAAAACCCGCCACCACCGGCACCAGCGATCCCCACAGCACCGCATTCCAGCCGAAGGCATTAAGTAGTGCGCCGGAGGAGAAAGAGCCGACAATCATCACGCCAAAGACAATAAAGTCATTCAGTGACTGGACGCGGGTTTTCTCTTCCGGGCGGTGAAACTCAATGATCTTCGCCGAAGCGCCGGTAAAACCAAAGTTCCAGCCGATGCCAAGCAGGATCAGCGACAGCCAGTAATGCAGGATGTCAGTACCGAGCAGACCGGCGAGCACGGAGAGGGCGGTGATCAATAATCCCGCAGCGCCAATGCGGCTGGCGCCAAAGCGCTGAATCAGTTTGCCGGTAAAAAAGCCCGGCCCGTACATCGCAATCACATGCCACTGAATGCCCAGATTCGCTGCCTGCTGAGAAAGGCCGTGCTGATGCATCGACAGCGGCGCGGCAGTCATCAGGAAGTTCATCACCATATAGGCCACCGCGCCGCCAAACACGGTGCGACGAAAGCCCGGCAGGCGGGCTATTTCATGAAGTGGGCGGCCGCCGTGCTGCGCGTGAGCGACAACGGCAGGGGATTTGACGCCGAGCAGTACCGTTGCGGCAAGCGCCGCGACCGCTGCCTGCGCGAGAAAGGTAACGGCAAAAGTATGCTCCGGCAAGGCATTCATGGTGCCGGTGACCAGCATCGGGCCAAGTACGCCCGCTACGACGCCGCCGCCCATCACCAGCGATAACGCGCGCGCCCGTCGTTCGCTGCCCACGCCATCGGTGGCAGCAAAGCGAAACGAGAGCGCAACAGCCGCGTACGCGCCGCCGAAAAAAGCCGCCAGGCAGAACAGGGAAAAGGAACCGAGCACGACCGCTAGCGAGGCCAGCAGCCCGGTCAACACGCCTGCGCCAGTGCCGGTCATAAAGGCAGCCCGTCTGCCCCGACGGCGAGCCAGCGCGCCAAACGGCAGAATGCAGGCCGCCATCCCCAGAACAAAAACTGTGACGGGCAGTGTTGCCAGCGTGCTGCTCGGCGCGAGGGTATTACCGACTATCGCGCCGGTGGCGTAAAAGACGACCGAGTTAGCGCCAGCCAGCGCCTGTGCTGTCGCGAGACGCGCAATGTTGTGGTTCTGCTGGCTGACCGGTAATTCTGCTTCCGTGGAGTTCAACACCTGCGCTCTCATTATCAGGGGATTCTGTTGATGACATTACACTACCGGGCGGTTTGCCACACCTGTCAGACGTTACGCCCCATCGTGACACCGCCGCGTGAGCCTCCCGGCATCAGGATGCATTTACGGAGGGTTTATTGCTGATGGCATCAGGCGCGATGTTCATATGTTTCAGTACCGGGCCGATGATTTTGCCGAAAATCGGCGCCGCGACCGAGCCACCAAAGTGATCGCCCACTGTCGGATGGTTAACCATCACCACCAGCGCCACTTCCGGGTGGCTGGCCGGGGCAACGCCTGCGGTGTAGTTGACGTAGCCGCCATCGTACTTCCCGTCGGTACCCATTTTTTCCGCCGTACCGGTTTTGGTGGCAAGCTGATAGCCCGGTACCGCCGCGCGTAAACCTGAGCCGCCGGGTAAAACATCGCTTTCCATCATATACACGACGGTTTTCGCGGTGGCCGGATTCGCCACTCTGACGCCCATCACCGGCGGCGTGACTTTGGTGATGGAAAGAGGGCGATAGATACCGAACGAGCCCAGCGTCGCATATTCCCGTGCGATCTGCAGCGGCGTTACGCGCAGGCCGTAGCCAAAAGAGAACGTTGCGCGTTCAATATCGGCCCAGCGCTGGCGGTGTAAGGGAAAGTAACCCACACTCTCGCCCGTTAAGCCCAGCCCGGTAGGTTTGCCGAGGCCAAACGCCTGGTAGGTATTCACCAGCGCCTGAGCAGGCATGGCAAGCGCAATGTGGGACGCGCCCGTATCGCTCGATTTCTGCAAAATGCCGGTTATCGTCAGGCGCGGCCAGTGCCCGACATCCCGTATCAAATGCCCGTTGACGACGTAAGGCGAGGTATCAAGAACCGAGTTCGGCTGGATTAAATGGCGCTCCAGCCCTTCGAGAACCACCAGCGGCTTCACGGTTGAACCCGGTTCATAGCTATCGTTAATGGCCGTGTTGCGCATTTGCATCGTGGTGGCGCTTTCGTAATTGTTGGGATTAAACGAAGGGTAAGACGCCATTCCCAGAATCTCGCCGGTGTCGATTTTCACCAGCACAGCCGCACCTGAATCCGCCTTGTTGAGCAGCACGCCATCACGTAATGCGCTGTAAAGTGTGTATTGATCGAACTTGTCGATGCTGAGCTGAACGGTTGGCGGTTGCTGCGGCGGTTCGTAATTGACCACGGAAATCAGGTGGCCATCACCGTCCTGGCGGTACTCTTCCTGGCCCGGTTTGCCTTCAAGAATGGTGTTATAACTTTTTTCCAGCCCATTCAGCCCCGTGTTATCAGCGCCCACGATGCCTAAAAGCGGCGCGGCAGCTTCTCCCATAGGATAAAAGCGGCTGTCGTCATATTCGGTCGTGATCCCTTTCAGATGCAGCGCGGCAATATCTTTGGCGATACCGAGTTCGATTTTTCGGCCCAGGTAGAGGAAGTGCTTCGTGGGATTCGCCGTAAGCTGCGCCCGCAGGGCTTGCGGGCTGACATTGAGCGCTGCGGCGAGGTAAGCCCACTTCGGGCTGGTAAAATCAGGATTCGCCTCGAGAATGCGTTTCGGATCGGCAATGATGTCGCGCGAAGGCACACTCAGGGCTAGCGCCTGGCCATCACGATCCACCAGCGTGCCGCGGTTGGTCGGTAGCGTAATGGTGCGTAATGAACGCTGATCGGCTTCATGCTCCAGCATCGGGTGATTGAGCAGTTGCAGGTCGGCAACGCGGGCCAGCAGGAGCGCCAAAAACACCAGAATCACAAGAGAAAGCAGGTGATACCTGTTCAGGTTAAATGAGGAACTGGGGTGATCTTCTCTACGGTGTTTTTTAACAGGGGGCATGGGGTTTCGCGGCAATCATCAATGAGCACATTTACCTGTTAGTTATAGGTAAACATGCCAGCAGATGACAGAAGAACTGTGTTTCAGTTCGTTAATAATGATGATTTTTCAGGAAGTTGATTGCGGCGCTGTCCACTCGTGGCGTGACTAACGGAAGATAAATAAAAAAGCGGAGTGAAGATCACTCCGCTTTGACTTCGACAAACGCGGCTATCAGCCCATCGCGCTTTCGCGCAGCCGGGTTTTCAGCTTGTTATATTCGTCGATCACATACTGCTCGGCGGCGCGCTGATCGGCGATCGGCTCGATGCGCACGGCGCAGTACTTGTACTCCGGCGTTTTGGTTATCGGGCTTAAGTTCTCCGTCACCAGCTCGTTACAGGCGCCAATCCACCACTGGTAGGTCATATACACCGCACCTTTGTTCGGGCGTTCGCTGACCTGCGCACGGGTGATGATTTTGCCTTTACGCGAGTTAACCCACACCAGCGCTTCATCCTCAATGCCCAGCCTTGCGGCGTCGGCGGCGTTGATTTGCGCATAGCCTGGTTCATCCGCCAGCGCGGCCAGCGCCGCACAGTTGCCGGTCATTGAACGGCAAGAGTAGTGGCCCACTTCACGCACGGTGGAGAGCACCATCGGATACTCGTCGGTGAGTTTATCCATCGGCGCGACCCAGTCGCAGGTGAAGAATTTCGCCAGCCCGTTCGGCGTGTCGAACTTCTCTTTAAAGAGATAAGAGGTGCCCTGATCGGCCTCCGACGTATCGCGACACGGCCACTGGATGTAGCCCAGCTCACCCATTTTTTCGTAGGTGGCGCCGTAGAAATCGGGGCATAAATGACGCAACTCGTCCCAGATCTCCTGCGTGTTGTTGTAATGCATCGGATAACCCATACGGGTGGCGATTTCACTGATGATTTGCCAGTCCGTTTTCAGATCCCACTTTGGTTCAACCGCTTTGAAGAAGCGCTGGAAACCGCGATCTGCTGCGGTATAAACGCCTTCGTGCTCGCCCCAGGAGGTGGAAGGCAGGATGACATCCGCCGCGGCTGCGGTTTTGGTCATGAAAATATCCTGCACAATCACCAGTTCAAGCCCTTCAAATGCCTTACGAACTGCCGACAGTTCGGCATCCGTTTGCAGCGGATCTTCACCCATAATGTACGCGGCGCGCACTTCGCCATGCTCAACGCGATGCGGTAGTTCGCTAATGCGATAACCGGTATGCGCTGGCAGGCTTTCCACGCCCCACGCTTTGGCGAATTTCTCGCGGTGCGCCTCTTCTTTCACATACTGATAGCCGGGGTAGGTATCCGGCAGCGCGCCCATATCGCACGCGCCCTGCACGTTGTTCTGACCGCGTACCGGGTTGACCCCAACATGCGGTTTACCCAGGTTGCCGGTCAGCATGGCAAGACTGGTGAGCGAACGTACCGTTTCCACGCCCTGATAGAACTGGGTCACGCCCATGCCCCACAGAATGGCTGCAGTTTTCGCCCCGGCGTACATACGGGCGGCCTGGCGGATCTCCTGCGCGCTGACGCCAGTGATCTCCTCGACCGATTCCGGAGTGTAGCCCTCGACAATCTTCCGGTACTCTTCAAACCCTTCCGTCCGGTTGGCGACAAACGCCTGGTCGTAGAGGTTCTCTTCAATGATCACATGGCCCATGGCGTTAAGCAGGGCGATGTTGGATCCGTTTTTCAGTGCGACGTGCATGTCGGCAATGCGCGCGGTTTCAATTTTGCGCGGATCGCAGACGATGATTTTCGCCCCATTCTGTTTCGCCCGAATCACATGATTGGCGACGATAGGGTGAGAATCCGCCGGGTTGTACCCAAAGATAAACACTAAATCCGTGTTATCGATTTCATTAATGGCATTACTCATCGCGCCATTGCCGACCGATTGGTGCAGACCTGCAACCGAAGGGCCGTGTCAGACACGAGCGCAGCAGTCGACGTTATTGGTACCAATAACGGCGCGCGCGAATTTTTGCATTATGTAGTTGGTTTCATTACCCGTACCACGGGAAGAACCAGTGGTCTGAATGGCATCCGGGCCGTACTTCTCTTTAATGGCGCGTAAACGGCTGGCGACATAATCGAGCGCTTCATCCCAGGAGACCGACTCCAGTTTTCCGCCGCGCTGGCGACGGATCATCGGGCTTTTAAGCCGGGGCGTCAGGATCTGGGTATCGTTGATAAAATCCCAGCCGTAATAACCTTTCAGGCAGAGAGTGCCCTGATTGGTTTTGCCCTGTGCGGCTTCCGCCCGAACGATTTTGCCGTTATCGACCACCAGATGGATTTTGCATCCCGAGGCGCAATACGGGCAAACCGTGACGACTTTTTTCATCACTTTCGCTCCAGTTAACAGTGTCGCCCCCACTATGCATCTTCTATGCCATAACAATATTGGGGGTATTTACCGATGTTACGCCGGAAATTTGCGCAAAATACTGACGAAAAACAGGCCATCGTCAAAAGTGACGTGACGAAGAGCGAGGGGGATGTGACCACGGTTAAAAATTCGGCATTTAGTCGCTGCATTTATAAATGACCGCCAACAGAATGGATCAGACTTACCCAAACGGGCCTGGCGGAAGCGGACAATGAAACCTGCAATTCTGGTGGTGGATGACGATAGCGCGGTGTGCGAACTGTTGAAAGAGGTGCTGAGCGAGCATGTCTTTACGGTTTACGTCTGCCATAACGGGCGGGATGCGCTGACGCTCAGCGCGCAGCATGCGGATATCGCGCTGGTGCTGCTCGATATGATGCTGCCGGATATCAACGGCCTGCGGGTGTTGCAGCAGTTGCAAAAACAGCGTCCGTCGCTGCCGGTGGTGATGCTTACCGGGCTTGGTAGCGAGTCGGATGTGGTGGTCGGCCTGGAGATGGGCGCGGACGACTATATCGGCAAACCGTTTAACGCCCGCGTGCTGGTGGCGCGCGTCAACGCGGTACTGCGGCGCAGCGGCGTGCTGGCGGCAGAAATCCCAATGGAAAAGCAGCCCGGTTTTACCTTTAATGGCTGGCATCTTGACCCTGAGCGCTGCGAGCTGTTTAACCCGCAGCATCAGGTGGTTGGCCTGACGCAAGGCGAGTACAGCTTGTTGCTGGCGCTGGTGCAAAATGCGCGTCGGGTGCTGAACCGCGAACAGTTGCTGACCTTAACGCACAGCGAAAGCGTGGAAGTGTTTGATCGCACCATTGATGTGTTGATCATGCGCTTACGCCGCAAAATCGAAGCTAATCCCCACCAACCGGCGCTAATAAAAACCTTGCGCGGCCTCGGCTATGTCTTTGCCGCCGACGTTGCGCACAGCGATAAAGCGGCGTAGCCGTCATCCGGCCAAATGCCAGACAATCAACAGGTTATCTGGCGCTGGCTATATCGTCTCTTGTTCCGGCAAACTCCTACAGCGAATCTCCAATCTCCTGCTGCAATGCCTCCAGCGTCTTCGCGCCGTCGATCGCATTGGCGCACAGCAGGCTGGCGCGTGCGCAGGCATGTGCCAGTTGAATGCTCTTTTGCAGCGGCCAGGCTTCGTGGCAGCCGTATAAAAAACCGGCGCAAAAAGCATCGCCCGCGCCGACACTGCCGATAATCTCCGACTGGCTTAACGTGCGCGACGGGATCCACGCCCCGGCCTGATCTGCCGCTTCGCCCCATGCGCCTTCCGGGCAGTGGATCACTACCCGCTGGCGCACACCGGCGGCCAGCAGTTGCGCGGCGGCGGCGGCGATATGCTCAATATGCGGTTCATCGGTTGCGGTGCGCATGGGCAGCCCGCTAAACTCCCCGGCTTCCAGCTCGTTAATCACCAGAAAATCAAGATGCTTCAGGCACGGCAGCACCAGCGGCTGGTAACGTGGATCGCCCTTGCGTGACACCAAATCCAGCGAGGTGAGAAAACCTTGCTCGTGCATCTGCGCCAGCAGCCGCGCGCTGCGTGTTCCGTACTCTTCGTCCGGCAAATCGAGGCTATCAAGTAGCAAGAGATAGCCGAGATGGAAAATCTTCATGCTGCCGTCCAGCTGCTCAAACGCCGGTAAATCCAGCAGACGGTTCGCGCCGGGCGAGTGGAAAAAGGTGCGCTGCCCGGAGGGATCGGTCATCACCTGCGACATTGAGGTGGGCGCAGAAGGGGTGCGCTGCACCGCCTGGCGATTGACGTGGTACTGATCCAGCATCGCCATAATGTAATCGCCATCGCTGTCTTCGCCCACTAATCCCACCGCCTGCAACGGCATGCCCACGTGCAGCTTTGCCAGCGTCAGCAGCACATTCAGAGGCGCGCCGCCCGTTGAGCGCTCGCTCTGGGTGATCTCCGCCAGCCAGCCGCGTTCCGGCCACTGCACGATCTGGTGAACATGATCGACCAGCATATTGCCGGCGGCGATAACGCCGTTGCGCGCCATCAGAGTTGCCCCGCGCTGCCGAAAATGCGCATCTGTGTGGCAACGGTATCGGTGATGGCTTCTTCGACGCTCAGCAGGAGCTGGGCGAACTCATCGTACAATGGCTGGCGATCTGCCATGCGCTGCTCAATGGCACCGAGCGCGGCCTGTGACATGCCGGTGTAGAAATTGATTTTATGGATACCCAGCGAAATGGCGCGGCGGAAATCCGCATCGCTGATACCGGAACCGCCGTGCAGCACCAGCGGCAGCCCGGTCTGCTGGCGAATGGCATCCAGGCGCTCAAAATCCAGCTTCGGTTCGCCTTTGTATTTGCCGTGGGCATTGCCGATAGCCACCGCCAGCGTGTCGATGCCGGTACGGTCAACAAAATCCCGCGCCCGCGCCGGGTCGGTAAAACAGGCTTCGTCGGCATGGCCATACAGCGCGCCGCCTTCATCGCCGCCAACCGCGCCCAGCTCCGCTTCCACCGAAACGCCGACCGCATGGCACATCTTCACCACTTCCCGCGTCTGGCGAATATTTTCTTCATACTCCAGCACGGAACCGTCAAACATCACCGAGCTAAAACCGAGGCGCAGCGCGCGCACGACCGATTCAAAATGCAGCCCGTGATCGAGGTTCAGCACCACCGGAATGTCGTGGCGCGCGGCTTCGAACTTCACCGCTTCGACCAGCGATTCCAGCGAGACATATTTAAAATGGACTTCGGCGATGTTGATGATAAAGGGCGAGCGCTCCTGCTTTGCCGCGGCAAACAGCGCGCGTAAAAAGTGCGAGTCGAGCACGTTAAACGCGCCCAGCGCATAGTGATGTTCACGGGCGTGCGTTAGACCTTCAGCGAGCGAAATCAAAGGCATAGCTTCCTCCTTTAGCCGAGAAACAGATGATATTCGTTACACAGCGCCAGCAGTGCCGGTTCGTCTTCCTGAATAGCGTTAAAGCGATCAACGGGGTACAGGAAGTGGTTGTCGTGGTCATCGTCATTCACCGACGACACTTCACCAACCAGCACATCGCCAAAGCCCGGTTCGCCCCAGAAGCTGTGATATAGCCCCGGCGACAGGCAAATACTTTCCCCTGGTGAGAGGCGCAACTGGCTGCCTGCCGCATGAGTCTGGATACAGCCATCAATGACCACGGTAACGTCGGAGGCAATCGTCTCTTCATGTGCGCCGGCGTTCCACAGCTCAATAATCAGATTACCGCCGCCGCGATTAATGATGTCCTCGCGCTTGCGCCAGTGAAAATGCATCGGCGTAAGCTGACCATCACGCACGTGCATAATCTTTTCCGCATAACATTTTTCATACGGCGTGCCGTTGGGCGAGCCGTTACGCAGAGTGAACAGCGTCAATCCCTGGGTAAAGAAATCGTCGCCGCCAAATGCAGTGACATCCCATCCCAGTTTCAGATCGAACACTTCACGCCACGCCGCACGATCGAGCTGTTGCCATTTGGTTGGCGGGAAGCTGGCGAAAGGCGGCAAATGGACATCGTGCATTGAGAAAAACTGCCGCGTGTGGCCGAGAATTTCATTAATGGCGGAGCGTTTCATTTCACCTCCAGAGAAGATCCCCCGCCGGAAAAAGCGGGGGAAAACCCTATTTCACCGTCCAGCCTTTGTAGCTGCCGACGTTCTGTTTATCGATCATCGTCACCGGGATCAGCACCGGCGCGGTTGGCGCGGGCTTGCCTTGCAGAATGTCGTAGCCGATCTCCACCGCGCGGGCGGCCATCACTTGCGGATCCTGCGCCGGAGTGGCGACAAACAGCGAGTTTTTGCGTTTCAGCGCCTCTTCGCCATCCGGGCTGCCATCGACGCCTACAATAAAGAACTCGTGACGCTGTGCCTGTTTGGCGGCCAGATCGGCACCGATCGCTGTCGGATCGTTAATCGCAAAGACACCGTCGATTTTCGGGTTGGCGGCAAGCAGCGAGGTCATCACTTCCAGCCCGCCTTCGCGGCTGCCTTTCGCGTTCTGGTTATCAGAGAGCACTTTGATATCCGGGTGGCGCTTAAACTCGGTCTGGCAGCCTTCGACACGGTTTTGCACCGCAGAGACCGGCGGTCCGTTGATGATCACCACATTGCCTTTGCCTTTCAGGCGGTCGGTAATGTACTTACAGGCCATTTCCCCTGCCTGGGTGTTATCGGAGGTGATAGTGGCGTCGGCACCTTCTGCCGCCACGTCAACCGCCACCACCACAATCCCGGCCTCTTTTGCCCGTTTCACCGCCGGGCCGATGCCTTTGGAATCCGCGGCGTTGAGGATGATCATGTCCACTTTGGCGGCAATAAAGTTATCGATCTGCGCGACCTGCTGGCCCAGATCGTAACCGCTGGAGACCAGCGTCACTTTGACGTTATCGCCCGCCAGTTTGCGCGCTTCCAGCTCCGCGCCTTTGGTGATCTGCACGAAGAAGGGGTTCGCCAGATCGCCCACCGTAACGCCAATGGACTTCAGATCTTTGGCCTGCGCAAACGGCGCGCTGGTCAGCAGAGCAGCGGCGCAGAGCGCCGTGACAAGAGGTTTAAGACGCATGCTGTAATCCTCACTTATGTTGCTGTTTTGTAGGGTATTGTTATGCTGCCTGATGATGCCGGGTACGGTATTTGTCGATCAGCACCGCTATGATGATCACCGCCCCTTTGATCACCAATTGCCAGAAGTAGGAGACGCCCATTAGCGTCATGCCATTGTTAAGGGTGGCGATAATCAGCGCGCCAACCAGCGTGCCGGTGATGGTGCCGATTCCGCCGACAAAACTGGTGCCGCCAAGGATCACCGCGGCGATGGCGTCCAGCTCATAGCCGGTGCCGAGGTTGCCGTTGGCGCTGTACAGCCGCGAGGCGCTCATCACGCCGCCAAGGCCGGAGAGCAAGCCGCTCATGCCGTAGACGAACAGCAGCACCAGCCACACTTTGATGCCGGTCAGGCGCGCTGCCTGCATATTGCCGCCCACCGCGTAGATATGAACGCCCAGCGTCGTGCGGCGCAGGATAAACCAGCACAGTACAATCACCGCCAGCGCAATCACCACCAGCCACGGCACCGGGCCAAGATAGTTATTGCCGACCCACTCAAAACTGATATCGGAGTTAATCACCGTGGTGCCGTCTGCCAGCAGATAGGCCACCCCGCGCAGCGCGGTATACGTACCGAGGGTGACAATGAATGGCGGCAAACCAGCAAATGCCACCAGCGCGCCATTAAACAGGCCGAGCACCAGGCCGAGCATCAGCGCCGCCGGGACGGAGAGCAGGGCCAGTTCGGGCATCAGCGAAACCACCATCGCCGCGACCGCCGTGGTGCCGAGAATCGAACCCACAGAGAGATCGATACCGCCGGTCAGAATGATGAAAGTCATGCCCGCCGCCAGCACAATGTTGATCGACGCCTGGCGGGTAATATTCAGCAGGTTGCTTTCGGTAAAAAAGTTTGGCGCGATAAAACCAAAAACCGCGACGATCAGGATGAGAATCGGCAAAATGCCGACAGTTTGCATCAGATCGCCCATCAACATCTTTTTGGCGGAAGGGCTTTTCGCTGCGTTCTCTTTAGCATCAGTCATGGTGTACCGCCTGGTGGTGGGATTCGTTAACGCCGGTGGCCAGCGTCATAATGTTTTCCTGAGTAATCTCATGTTGTTGCAGCTCGCCGACGATGCTGCCTTCGCGCATCACATAAACACGATCGCTCATGCCGACCACTTCCGGCAGCTCGCTGGAGATCATCAGGATCGCCACGCCTTGGCGCGCCATCTGGTTCATGATCCGGTAGATCTCGCTTTTGGCTCCGACATCCACGCCGCGCGTTGGCTCATCAAGGATCAGAATGCGCGGGCCGATCGCCACCCAGCGAGAGATCAAGAGCTTTTGCTGGTTGCCGCCTGATAAGCCGCCCGCCCGCACCTGCGCGTGCGGTACGCGAATATTTAATAACTTGATGGCGTCATCGGAGATCGACTGCGCTTTTTTGCGATCGAGCATTCCCCACGCCGCGTCGCGCTCCAGCGTTGCCATGGTGATGTTTTCCTGCGCCGCCAGCTCCAGAAACAGGCCTTGCTCTTTGCGGTTCTCCGTCAGAAAACCGATGCCTAAATCGATGGCGGCGCGCGGCGAGTGGATCACCACTGGTTCACCGTCCACTTCGATCATGCCGCCAGTGGCTTTGCGTACGCCGAAGATCAGCTGCGCCAGTTCGGATCGTCCGGCACCGACCAGCCCGGCAAGGCCGACGATCTCCCCGGCACGCACCTGCAAGCTGACTGGCTGGATTTTCTCGCCGTCTGTCAGGTGTTGAACGCTCAGACGCGGGTTGCCAAGTGGGATATCGCGCTCTTTGTTAAACAGGTCGCTCAATGGCCGCCCGACCATCATGCGCACCAGTTCAGAGGCATTGAGTTTGTCGCGCGTCAGGCTGCCGACATACTGGCCGTCGCGCAGGACGCTGACGCGATCGGAGAGTTCATACACTTCCGCCATGCGATGGCTGATGTAGATAATCGCCATCCCTTCATCGCGCAGGCGCAGGATCAGTTCGAACAGACGATGCGTTTCGCGTGAGGAGAGGGCGGCGGTGGGTTCATCCATCACCAGAATGCGGCTGTTGCGGTGTAAAGCGCGGGCGATCTCCACCTGCTGCTGCTCGGCGATCGTCAGCTTCATCACCCGATCGGTGGCGGTGAAATTCGCGCCAAGGCGATCAATCACCGCCTGCGCCTGTGTCACCATCTCTTTGCGCTGCACCAGCCCGCCGCGGGCGATTTCACTGCCAAGAAAGATGTTTTCCGCCACGGTCAGGTTCGGCGCTAACTGCATCTCCTGGTAAATCAGTGTGATACCGGCAGCGAGCGCATCTTTGGGGCTTTTGATGGCGTAAGGCTGGCCGTCAATCAGGATCTCGCCGCTGGTGGCGCTATACGCCCCGGCGAGAATCTTCATCAGCGTGCTTTTCCCCGCGCCGTTTTCCCCCATCAGCGCATGGATCTCGCCGGGCCAGACCGTCAGATCGACCCCTTTGAGGGCGTAAAATTTGCCAAAAGCTTTGGCAATGTTGCGCATCTCCAGTACGGGCGTGTTGCTCATCAGCGGGCTTCCTTGGAGGAACGATATCCGCACTTCATCACACGTTAGTAAATGCACAATGTCAGGTTCTGTTCATATTTGTCATAGTTACCTGGAGAAACCGTTTCCTGCCGTCCTGCGGCAGGATCAACATTGCACCGGAGCCACTATGTCGTATCGCGCGAACCCGTTTTTCACCAGCGCTCGCGGGCGTCTGCTGTTCTTCAATTTACTGGTGGTGGCGGTAACTTTAATGGTCTGCGGCGTGGCAGTGCTGGGATTTCGCCACGCCAGCCAGATTCAGGAACTGGCGCAGCAGCAGACGCTGGACGACATGACCGGCAGCATGAATCTGGCGCGCGATACCGCCAGCGTCGCCACGGCGGCTGTGCGGTTGTCGCAGGTGGTCGGAGCGCTGGAGTATCAGGGCGAAGCCGAACGCCTGAAAGCGACGCAGAGCGCGCTGCAACACTCGCTCAGCCAGCTTGCCCACGCGCCGCTGGCGCAGCAGGAACCGCAACTGGTGGCGCAGATCACCCGCCGCAGCCACGAATTGCAGCAAAGCGTCACCGTGATGCTGCAACGCGGACAACAGCGGCATCTGGAGCGTAATGCGCTGCTCAGTTCGCTGTACCAGAACCAAAGTTATTTGCGCCATTTACAGGTGATCACCGCCCGGGAAGCGAGCAACATCCCGGATAACCGCCTGCTCGCCGAGATGGACCGGCTGATCATCGCCGCCATTCAGACGCCGTCTCCCCGGCCGACAATCAAACAGATCTCCTACATCATGGGGCAATTGCCGCTGCGCGCCGCCAGCCCGACGGTGGATTTTATCCTGCCGGATTTCAGCGCCGAGCTGCGCAAGCTGGGGCCGCTGTCGCTCCGGCTGGAAGAGAGCGATCTGGCGATTAGCTGGTCGATGTTTCATATCAAAGCGCTGGTGGCGCTGCTCAACAGCGACATCAACCAGTACGTTGCGCAGGTCGCGCAGGCGTCGGAACTGCGCACGGCGCAAAGCCACCAGGAGATGCGCTCGATCATTCTGTTTATCAGCGTTTTCGCCCTGCTGGCGCTGGTGATCACCGGCTTTGCCGGATGGTATATCTACCGCAATCTGGGCTCGAATCTGACGGCCATTTCGCGCGCCATGTCGCGGCTGGCGCGTGGCGAGCAGGACGTGTCGGTTCCGGCGCTGCAACGGCGCGATGAGCTGGGCGAACTGGCGCGTGCGTTTAACGTGTTTGCCCGTAATACTGCTTCGCTGGAACACACCTCTAAGTTGTTGAAAGAGAAAAGCACACAGCTGGAAACCACTTTCCACGCGATGCGCGATGGTTTTGCGCTGTTCGATAACCGGGGTTGCCTGGTGGTGTGGAATCCGCAATATCCGTTGCTGCTGGGGCTGACGGCAGAGGCATTGCAGCGCGGCCAGCACTATCAGAGCCTGTTACAACAGGTGAGCGATCTCCCCGGTCACGTACAGGAGAATCTGGCTCGCCCGCTGCCCAAACCGCAGGAATTACGGCTGGCGGACAATCGTACCATTGAGCTGCGTTTTAGCCCGGTACCGGGGCGCGGCATGGTTAACGTGGTGCTGGATCGCACGGAGCGTAAAGGGCTGGAAGAGGCGTTGCTGCACAGTCAGAAGATGAAAGCAGTCGGCCAATTGACCGGCGGGCTGGCGCACGATTTCAATAACCTGCTGGCGGTGATTATTGGCAGCCTTGAACTGGTGACGCCCGGCTCGCCGGATGCGCCGCGTATCTCGCGGGCGCTGAAAGCCGCTGAGCGCGGCGCGTTACTGACCCAGCGGCTGCTGGCCTTTTCCCGCAAGCAGTCGTTGCATCCTCATGCCGTGGAGATGCAACCGCTGCTGGAGAATCTCGGCGAGCTTATGCGCCATTCGTTACCCGGCACACTGGCGCTGGAGATCGAAGCGCAAAGCCCGGCATGGCCCGCGTGGATCGATGTTGGACAACTGGAAAATGCCATCATCAATCTGGTGATGAATGCCCGCGATGCGATGGAGGGCGAGAGCGGCACCATTAAAATCCGCACCTGGAACCAGCGCGTCACCCGCAGTGACGGACGCCGCCAGGATATGGTGGCACTGGAGGTGATCGATCGCGGCTGCGGTATGTCTCAGGAGGTCAAAGCACAGGTGTTCGAACCCTTCTTCACCACCAAACAGACCGGCAGCGGCAGCGGGCTGGGCCTGTCGATGGTATATGGCTTTGTTCGCCAGTCCGGCGGGCGGGTAGAGATTGAGAGCGCGCCGGGGCAGGGCACCACCGTGCGTCTGCAACTACCGCGCGCAACGGTGCAGGCGGTGGAAAGCCGCGAACCGGATGCCGCGCAGGCGCGCGATAGCAGCGACACGCTGATTCTGGTGCTGGAAGATGAGGCCGATGTGCGCCAGACATTGTGCGAACAGTTGCACGAGCTGGGCTATCTGACGCTGGAAGCGGAAACCGGTGAGCAGGCGTTGCAGCTACTGGCCGCTTCGACGGAGATTGGCGCATTGGTCAGTGATTTAATGCTACCGGGCGCGCTCAGCGGCGCGGAAGTGATTCACCTGGCGCGCCAGCAGAATCCGCATCTGCCGATGCTGCTCATCAGCGGCCAGGATCTGCGCCCGGCGCACAACCCTGCGCTGCCGGACGTGGAACTGCTGCGTAAACCCTTTACCCGTGCAGAGCTTGCGCAGGCGCTGCGACGGATTGCGGCGTAAAACGGTTGCGGGCCAGTGTCGCCGCGCCCTGCGCGCCGTTAAACGCTGATGATGAGGCCGCCAGAAAACGCACCGCTTCCCACGGCAACGGTTTGCGCAGCCAGGTGCGGATCGCCGCGATCAACGCTTCACGCGGAAATGCGGACATATCCATGACGCCGCCGCCGAGGATCACTGCATCGGGATCGAACAGGTTAATGCTGGTGGCGATGGCGCGCGCGGCGTGATCCAGCAGATCGACGACAAAAGGCTCCTGTGCTGCATGGATAAACAGATCGCCAAGCTCGTAATCCCGCGGCTGCTGTTCATACCAGCGGCGCAGCGCAAGGCCAGAACACACCGTTTCCAGACAACCCGCATTGCCGCAGCCGCAGCGCAGTTGCCTGTCTCCCTGCGGAATATGCCCCAGTTCGCCCGCCACGCCGTGCGCGCCTGTCCACGGTGCACCGTTCAGCCAGATGGCGAAACCCATGCCGGTGCCGAGATAGGCCGCCAACACCTGCTGCTGCGTGAGGTTATGCTCCTGCACGTCAAAAGAGAGTTGCAGATTCACATCACGGGAAAACTCCACCGGGCAGCCCAGCGCATTTTCCAGTTGCCTGGCCAGCCCGCTCAGTTCACCAGGTGCCAGCGGTAAGTTGGGCGTGGAGATAATGGTGCGTTTATCTTTGCCGACCAGCGCAGGAAAGCCCATTACCAGCCCGTAACAGCGGGCATTACGTGCGTCAAGCTGCGCCTGGATAAGCGCAGTAATGCCGTTTACCACGCCGTGCGCAATGACCTCCGCGGTGCGCTGCTTTTCACAATGCAGCACCTCGCCTGCGGCGGTTTGCAGGCAGAAGCGAATATGGGTCGCGCCCATATCAACGCCTGCTACCAGTTGATTATGCGGTTCGTGCATGAGGCAGTACCTCGTTTTTGGCCGCCAGAATCTGTTCGGTCATTACCGTCCAGGCGTCATCGATGTTTTCCGCATGGTTGAATAACCCGGAGGTGCCGACGATAAAGACATCCGCGCCTGCGGCCATCAAACGCTGATAAGTGGCCTGGTTGCAGGAGCCGTCGATTTCGATTTCATAACTCAGCCCTTCGCGCTCGCGCCAGGCTTTCAGCTCGGCGACTTTGTCGAGCATTTCCGGAATGAACGGCTGCCCGGCAAAGCCAGGATCGACCGTCATCACCGTCACTTTGTCCGCCTTATGAATATAGTATTTCATCGTTTCGACGGAGGTTTCCGGGTTGAGGATCAGCCCGACTTTCATGCCGTGGCGGCGGATCTCATCGATCAGGCGAAACGCCTGGCCGTTGATCGTTTCCGGGTGCAGGGTGATAAAGTCTGCGCCTGCGCGCGCCAGTTGGCCGATATAATCCTGCGGGCGCGTCACCATCAGATGGCAATCCAGCGGTTTGCTGGCCAGCTTCTTCACCTGGCTGACAAAGAATGGCGACAGCGTCAGGTTCGGCACAAAGTGGCCGTCCATAATGTCGATATGGAAATAGTCCGCGTGGCTGTCGATAAACTCGATCTGTTCTTTAAACTTGAGCAGATCCATACACATCAGGGAGGGGGAGATTTTCATCATTCATTCCTTACTTGCTGATAAGCCGGTCAAGCGCAACAGCGGCAATAATCAGCCCGCCCATTACCACCAGCTGGTAATACGTTTGAACTTGCAGGATATTCAGGCCGTTATTGATGGTGCCGATAATCAACCCGCCAATCACGACCGAGAAAATACGCCCCTTACCGCCGAAGAAGCTGGTGCCGCCGATAATGGCGCTGGCGATGGCGTAGGTTTCAAACCCCATTCCCGCCAGCGGCTCCGCCGCACCGAGACGCGCGGTGGAGACCACGCCCGCCAGCCCGGCGCAAACACCGGAGATAATGAACACCACCAGCACGTGAAACTTCACATCGATACCGGAGTAGAAGGCGGAGTTTTTATTGCCGCCCAGCGCGTAAATATTGCGCCCCAGCCGCATGCGCGTAGTGAGGAACCAGAGCAGCAGCGCCACCAGCAGCGAGAAGATCACCGGCACCGGAATGCCTGCCACGCTGGCGGCAAAGAAATTCACAAAGTCGAAGGAGAAGCCATACACCGAGTTGGCGTCGGAAATAACCAGCGTAATGCCGCGAAAAATCGCGTTGGTTCCAAGGGTAATAATGAACGGGTGCAGGCCGGTCCAGTTGACCAGGCAGCCGTTAATCGCCCCCAGCACGCCGCCCACCAACACGCCGCCGATCAATGCCGCCAGCACGGGATCGACGCCCGCCAGCATCAGTTTGGCGGTTACCATGCCGGAGAGAGCAAGGATCGCACCGACGGAGAGATCAATCCCGGCGATCAGAATGGCAAAGAACTCACCCATGCCGATCAACACCGTTACCGAACTCTGAACAAAAATCTGCGTGATGTTGTTGGTGTTGAGGAAGTATTCCGGCGACATCGTGCCGAAGATGGCGACGATGATCGCGAGGATAAAAAAGGTGCCGTATTTATCCCAGAACAGCGCGAAGTTGAAGGGCTTTTTCTCGCTCATTTCGCTTTTTACTCGTGTGGTAATGCCCATGCCATAATCTCCTCTTCGCTCATGTCGTCGCGATTGGTCAGGATTTGCGTCAGCCGCCCTTCGCAGAACACGGCGATGCGGTCGCAGACGGCAATAATTTCGGGAAGCTCGGATGACACCATCAGGATGACTTTTCCGTCATCCGATAGCTGGCGCATCACTTTGTAGATCTCGGCCTTCGCGCCGACGTCGATACCGCGGGTCGGTTCATCGAAAATGATCACCTCGGGTTCGCAGCACAGCCATTTGGAGATCAGTACTTTCTGTTGGTTACCGCCGGAAAGCTCGGTGATGCTCTGCTCCACCGAGTGGCACTTCAGCGCCAGCAGCTCGCGCTGCGCTTCAGCAATCCGTCGCTCTTCGTGTTCGTTAAACAGCCCCATTGCGCCTTTGTAACCGCCGTGCTTGAGGCTTTTGCTGAGCGCTATGTTTTGCGCAATCGAGAAGTTAGGGAAGAAGCCGTTGTCGCGGCGGCTTTCGGTGATATATGCCATGCCTTTTTTCAGCGCATCCAGCGGTGAGCGTGGGGAAATCGCGTGACCATTGAGGCGAATTTCACCGCGGCTGCGCTTATCGACGCCGAACAGGCAGTTCATCAGTTCGGTGCGGCCGGAGCCGACCAGCCCGGCGAAACCGAGGATCTCGCCGCGGTTCACGCTAAAAGAGATATCACGGACTTTTTTCTTGTCGCGACTGGTGACGTTTTTCACCTCAAATACCGTATCGCGCTCGATATTGCCGGTGCTCTCTTTCATCGCGTTAAAGCGGTTTTGCAGTTCGCGTCCGACCATCAGCCGCACGATGTCGTCATTGGTGACGTCGCTGACCATGCCGCTGCAGACGCTGCTGCCGTCTTTCATCACCGTATAGCGATCGCAGATCCGGCGAATTTCCGCCAGCTTATGCGAGATATAAACAATGGCGGTGCCTTCTTTACGCAGCTGATTCATGATCAGGAAAAGATAATCCACCTCTTTATTCGTCAGCGAAGAGGTGGGCTCATCCATAATAATGACTTTGGCATCCAGCATTAATGTTTTGGCAATTTCCAGCATCTGCTTGTGGCTAATCGATAAATTCGCCACTTTGGTATCGAGATCGACTTTTAAGCCGACGCGCAATAACATCATTGCCGCCCGTACGCGCATTTCTCGCCAGTCGATAATATTGACGCCGCATACCTTTTTGGTGATATGGCGGCCAATATATAAATTCTCCAGCACGGTTAATTCATCAATAACGCTGAGTTCCTGATAAATAATGCCAATACCAAGTTGTGCCGCCAGTTTATGATCAAGTTTGTCGTAATTAACGTTATTAATGGTGATGGTGCCTTTGGTCGGGTCGTGAATCCCCGAGAGAATTTTCATTAACGTTGATTTACCGGCACCATTCTCTCCTAATAACGCATGAATTTCATAAGGATAAATAGTTAAATCAACGGACTTTAATGCGTGGACCGGGCCAAAGGATTTGCCGATACCCGCCATTGAGATATATGGCGTGACCATAAGTAACCTCTTTGCACACTCTTCAGGCCGGATGCGCGCAAAGCGTCATCCGGCGTTGATGGCTTACTTAGTGACCAGAATTGAATCGACCAGCTTGAATTCCGGGGCTTTATCCAGCGGAATAACTTTGCCGGTTTTTGCCGCATCAACCATCATTTTCAGACCCGAAGCGCCAATATTCGCCGGGTTTTGCGCGACGGTGGCGGTCATCTGCCCGGCTTCCACCATTTTGCGCGCTTCCGGAATGCCGTCGGTGCCGACGACCAGCACTTTGCCGGTTTTACCGGCGTTCGCCACCGCCTGGGCAACGCCCATCGCCATGGTGTCATTGGCGCAGTAGAAGGCTTTCAGGTTCGGGTTGCGTTGCAGCACGTTGGTAGCGACGTCCAGCGCCTTAATGCGATCCCAGTCGGCGGGCTGGCTGGCGACCAGCTTGATTTGGCTGGCTTTCTTAAACGCTTCGCTGGCGCCGTTGCGGCGCGCTTCACCCGAGGCGTTGCCTGCTTTACCTTCTATAATCGCCACTTCGCCGCCTTGTGCGCCAAGCTGTTCAATGATAAAGCTTGCGCCTTTTGCGCCGACTGCAACGTTATCGGTGGTAATAAAACCTTCGACATTCCCGCCGGCTTTTTTCAGGTTATCCATATCGATTTTTTCATCGAGGTTCACCAGATAAATGCCTTTTTTCCAGGCGCGGGCGACCGGCATCACCAGGTTAACGGAAGAGAGTGGGGCAAAGGCGATGCCTTTATAATTTTTATTGCTCAGATCTTCGAATAATTGTAATTGCGACTGAAAATCACCTTCCGACGGCGAGGCAAAAATATCCACACTGACACCCAGTGTTTTCGCTTCGTCTTCGATACCTTTTTTCATATCCACCCAGAACGGGTTGGATAATGTTTTTAAGACGACGGCGTATTCGGCAGCGGCAAATACGCTGGTGCTCATCATCAGGCCGATAGCAGCTCCGCTGAATAATTTCAGATATTTATTCATAGTGGTCTTCTCATTGTAGGGTAATTTTACTCATCCCGTTGCGGCGGGATGAGTATTTGTTTTTACTTCAATGCGCCCGGTGAGAAAAAATCAACGATGGCACCGGTTTTTTGCATATTCTGTGTGGCCAGTTCAATGTTCTGTTGTGCAACCGAAACAAAAAAAGCATCAAGTAGTGTTAATTGTAATATTCGTGCTGAAGCATTTCGCCCTAATAAAGGGGTCTCTGGTGCTGGCGAGCAAATAATAAAGTCGGCCATTTTGGCAATCGGCGAATGGTAGCTGTGAGTAATACAAATAATTTTTGCCCCATTTTTTTTCGCCAGCTCAACGGCCGCTTTTAAATCACTGGTGCGTCCGGAATGCGACACCACCAGTACGACATCGCCCTCTTTAAGCAGCGATGCGGACATCATCATAATGTGCGCGTCCTGGTAAGCGTGGCAGCGAACCCCGATGCGCAACATCTTATGTTCAATATCGGCGCAGATGGCGTTAGAGCCGCCAACGCCGTAGAGATCGCGCTGTTTGGCCTGATAGAAGAAGCGCGCCGCGCGGTGGATTTCATCCACGTTAACGATCGACTGGCCTTCCATAATGGTGCGCAGCGTAATATTGAACACTTTGTTCACCACATCCTGCGGCGCTTCGTCAAACGACAGCTCAGCGGGCAGCACCTGCTGCGAGTGAGAGAAGTACTCCACCAGTGCGCTGCGCAGATTGCGGAAACCGCTAAAACCCAGCAGTTTCGACACTTTCACGATCATGGCTTCCGACACCGTCAGCATCTCCGCTACATCTTTAATCGCGGAGGCATCGCTGATATTGCCCGGTGTTAATAGCCAATCCACGATGCGGCTTTCGTTTTCCGTCATCCCTTCCTGCTTCATGCGCAGGTAAGGGGCGAGGCCGATGCCGTTGGGAAGACCGTGGTCGAATTCTGTCTGACTCATCGCTTTCTCTTGTCCTTGAAATGAAGACGACACTATATCACCACATCCGGAACCATAAATATGTCGGCAACTTCACAGAATTAATTAATTCATAAAGTTTTGTGTGTTGTGAAGTTTTCTGTAATGTTTTGGTTGGTGCGCTCATCAGTTTTGTTTTAAAAACAATAAATTATATTGATTTATGAAATGTGGTACGTCTGAGGTGTAGGGGTTTTCATGCACATAAGGCTATTGATTTGTGAATTCATGCCGTGTAGAACAGGCGCTGTTCCCGGTGGTTTTGCGGTTTTATTCAGCAGTTAACCGGTCAAAAATCACAAAACTCACCGGGTTCGTAAAGTTTGCACACTAACCAGGCGGATATATGAAGAAGATTGCGTTCGGCTGCGATCATGTCGGGTTTATCCTGAAGGCGGATATCCTGGCGCATCTGTCAGCAAAAGGTATTGAAATCATTGATAAAGGCACATGGTCGACGACACGCACCGATTATCCCCGCTTCGCCAGCGAGGTAGCACAATCGGTACTGAATGGCGAGGCAGACGGCGGTATTTTGATTTGCGGTACCGGCGTTGGCATCTCTATCACCGCCAATAAATTCCCCGGTATTCGTGCGGTGGTGTGTAGCGAACCTTACTCCGCACAGCTTTCGCGCCAGCATAACGACACCAATGTACTGGCGTTCGGTTCGCGCGTTATCGGGCTGGAACTGGCGAAAATGATTGTCGATAACTGGCTGGGCGCCGAGTTTGAAGGCGGTCGCCATCAGCTACGCGTGGATGCGATTGCGCAAATTGAGAAGCAGCCACCTTCCGCCCGTAATTGAGATTCCTCCGCTACCCGCTAAGGCAGCCTCTGCACTAACGTACAGCCAGTCCCCCCTTTGAGACTGGCTTTATGAAACGTTACGCGACCGCGCTGTTATTCGGCGCTCTTTCACTCAGTAGTCAGATGGCGCACGCCGATATTATCGACGACGCTATTGGCAATATTCAGCGGGCAATCGGCGACGCGTACAGCTCTGACGGCAGTCGCGACGATGAAAGCAGCCGCCGCAGCGACGAGCAGTACCGGAATTATGACAACCGCTACCGGCAGCTTGAAGACAGGCGACGCCAGCTTGATGAGCGCCAGCGTCAGCTCGATCGGGAGCGACGCCAGCTGGATGACGAAGAACGCAGGCTGGAAGAGGATGATGATCGCTAACGCGCCAGCACCGGCACGCGCAAACCCAGGCGTTCCGGAACGATATCCTCAAGCAGCGTGATTAGTTGCGGGTCCATAAAATGGTATTGATCAGGAATATCAAGCACATAAACAGGTTTATGCTGCACCAGGCGGCTAAAGTCGGCAAGGATGCTGTTTTTGTGTTTTTCTTCCATCACACAGATGACGTCTGCCCAGGAGAGAATGGCGGGCGAGACAGTTTTTCTCGCATGGCGTTGTGTGCCAGCAGAGCGAGCATTTACCCCGGGGTAGCGACGGAACACCTGCTCAGCGGTCGGGCTGCGCCATTGGTTGCGGCTACAAATAAAAAGCACATTCATGGCAAGTCATACTCTGTAAGCCGCGATGTGCTAATTATTTATTGGTCACACGCGGGTATTTAAGACCCGGTTGCGTTATCCACAACCCTATCAGTGCGAGTCTGTACGCTTTATCCTTCAAACGACCTCTTTACAGGCTGCGTCTGCTTAACCCATGCCGGTAAGCAACGGGACGAATATATCCATATTGTGCGGTCTAATCCAGTACAATCCGCATGCCATCAAAACCCGCCTCAAACCCCGTCGGCAGTGCGTTATTCATCAACCAGACGTCAAAGCGATGCCCGATATGGGTTAGCACGACGCGCGGGCAGCCAATCACCTCATTCAGGGCGATAACGGTGCGCAGATCGTTATGATTTTTCGGCGTCTCTGCGCAGGGCGGTTCACTGCAATCAATGATTACCACCTGCGGGCGATTATTGAGTAAAAACTTAAGCGTCTTATCCGGCAGACCGGCAGTATCCGAAAGCCAGGCGACCCGGCTGTGCGCCGATTCCAGCAAATAACCAAAGGTGAGTTTCGAGTGCTTCAGCGGCAACGGCATGACCTGCAATCCTTGCAGATCGAACACCACAAACGGTTCAACGGTATGGCTGAAATCAAGCAGACCGGGATGTTTAAACAGATCGTCGCAGCCCTGTTCATCCGGCGGGCCGTAAACCGGGATTTTCGCGCCTAAGCCCCAGCGCAGCGGAAACAGCCCCTGCACATGATCCATATGGTAATGCGTCAACAGAATCTGCTGAAACTGACCCGCCGGGAAACGTTCCATTAAATCGGTAAGCCCGGCATCCAGCAGTGTCACCGCGTCGTTAAACTGCACCACGCCGCTGCAAGGCTGGCGACGATATTGCGACTGCTGGCGCGCACGTAAGCAGGCTGCGCAATCGCAACCGAATACCGGAACCAGTTGTGCACCGCCGGTGCCGGTCAGAGTGAGAGTCAGGCTCATAGCGCCTCGCTTTAACGGTTGAGTTAACGTAAACGGCGCGTGCTGCATGCGCCGGCAGCATTACGCACTTTTCCCTTGTTGCGCGCGTATCAACGAGATCAATCCTTCCACTGACTGTAGCAGACTCCCGTCGTTGTTCAGCGTCAGACAGTCACCCGCCGAGTAACGGGCCGCGCGTTCCAGCCGCGCGGTAATTTCCACGCTGCTTTCACGTCCGCGTTTTTCCAGCCGCTGGCGCAAAATCTCCGGTGATACCTGCACATACACTGGCATCAGCACCTCGCCGTATTGCGTCTGCGCCTGCGGCAGATGACCGCGCGAACCGTTGACCACCACATCAAACCCCGCCTGCAACCAGAGATCGACCTCCACGCCGATACCGTAGTAGAGATCGTTGGCGTGCCAGCTCAGGGTAAACAGATGCTGCTCGTCGCGGGTAAAAAACTCCTTTTCGCTTAGCTCGATATGGTTCTCGCTGCCGGAACTTGCCGGGCGCGTGATATAGCGGTGCGCCACCAGCAACTGGGGATGCTCGCGGCTGCGTAGCGCGGCCAGCAGCGTATCTTTTCCGGCACCGGATGGCCCCATCAACCAGATCAGTCTGCCCATCAGAACACCCGTTTCCCCTCGCGCCAGACGTGATCGACGCGGACGTGGTCGCCTTTATTGTGCACCAGCACCAGATCGGCTCGTTTTCCTTCGCCGAGCGTTCCGCGATCGTCAAGCTTGAGCGCCTGTGCCGGATTTTTCGTTACCAACTGAATAGCGCGCGGCAGGGTGAAATCATTCTGCTCATCCGCCGCAACGCGGAAGGCGGCATCCAGCAGGCTGGCGGGATAATAATCCGATGAGAGAATGTCCAGCATGCCGAGCTGCGCCAGTTTATGCGCCGCCACATTGCCGGAGTGCGAGCCGCCGCGCACGATATTCGGCGCACCCATCAGCACGCTCAGGCCGTGCTCGCGCGAGGCTTCGGCGGCGGCAAAGGTGGTGGGGAATTCTGCGATCACGCTGCCTAACTGGTGGGATTCCACCACATGTTCGCGCGTGGCGTCATCATGGCTGGCCAGCGGCAGGTTACGCGCCCGGCAGAGCGCGGCAATTGCCATCCGGTTAGGCTGCGACCATTCGGCGGCCAGCGCCAGTTGCTCCTGTTCAAACGCATCCATTTGTTCGTTGGTCAGGTGATATTTACCCTGATAGTAATCGCGATACTTTTCGTAGCTGGCGTACTGGCGCTGGCCTGGGGAGTGATCCATCAGCGATACCAGCGTCACCGGCTCGCGGCCGACCAGCTTTTCAAACAGCGGCAGAGTGGTGTGGTGCGGCAGTTCGCAGCGTAAATGCAGGCGATGTTCCGCGCGATTTAGCCCGCGTTTTTGCGAATCTTCCACCGCGTTGATCATCTTCTCCAGATTCTCCAGCCGATCGCCGCCGTCGCGCACATCGCCAATGGCGACCGCATCCAGCACTGTAGTGATGCCGTTGGCGACCATCAGCGCGTCGTGGCTGCTCATTGCGGAGTGGGCGGGCCAGTCCACTTTCGGGCGCGGGGTGAAGAATTTGTCGAGGTTGTCCGTATGCAGTTCGATAAGCCCCGGCAGCAACCAGCCGCCGTCACCATCATGAGCGCCTGGCTGGCGGCTTTGGGTTTCGGCGAAGGCGCGGATCACGCCGTCGCGCACTTCCAGCGAACCGTCGACCACTTCGTCTTCAAGGATCAGTTTTACATTGTTGATAATCATGCGGAGATTCCCATCGGAAACAGACGGTCGGCGACGCTTTCGCGCACGGCCTCGTCATGGAATATGCCGACAATCGCTGCGCCGCGCGCTTTGGCCTGCGCGATCAGTTCAACGACGGCGGCGCTGTTTTTCGCATCCAGCGAGGCGGTCGGTTCATCAAGCAGTAGAATCGGGTAGTCAACAATAAAGCCGCGGGCGATGTTGACGCGCTGCTGCTCGCCGCCGGAGAACGTTGCCGGTGCAAGGTGCCACAAGCGTTCCGGCACATTCAGCCGCGTCAGCAACTGGCTGGCTTTGCCGATGCAGACATCGCGGGAAAGCCCCAGCTCCAGCAGCGGTTGCATTACCACGTCCAGCGCGCTGACGCGTGGAATGACGCGTAAAAACTGGCTGACCCAGCCGATGGTATGACGACGCACGTCCAGTACTTTTCGCGCCGGAGCTTGCACCAAATCGACCCATTCATCGCCATGTTTGACATGAATATGCCCGGCGTCCGGCAAATAGTTGGCATACAGCGAGCGCAGCAGCGTCGATTTTCCACTGCCGGAGTGGCCGTGCAGCACCACGCATTCCCCGGCGTTCACCTCCAGCGAGGTGTCGCGCAGCACCGGCAGTCGTACGCCGTTCTGATGGTGCAGCACAAAGGTTTTGCTGACATTTTCCACACGCAAAACAGACATCGCAGACTCCTTAATTTTGCAAGACCGAGGAAACCAGCAACTGGGTATAGGGGTGATGTGGATCGTCGAGCACGCGATCGGTTAACCCACTTTCCACCACCTGGCCCTGTTTCATAACCAGCAGACGGTTTGCCAGCAGGCGTGCGACGCCCAAATCATGGGTCACCATCACCACGGCAAGGTTCATCTCCACCACCAGGCTGCGCAGCAGATCCAGCAAACGTGCCTGAACCGACACATCCAGCCCGCCGGTGGGTTCATCCATAAACACCAGTTTTGGCTGCGTCACGAGATTGCGGGCAATTTGCAGTCGCTGCTGCATCCCGCCGGAAAAGGTGGTAGGCAAATCGTCAATGCGTGACGGTGGGATCTCGACATCCGTCAGCCACTGTTGCGCGCAGGCGCGGATATCACCGTAATGCCGCGCGCCGGTCGCCATCAGCCGCTCGCCGATATTGCCCCCGGCGGAGACCTGGCGGCGCAGGCCATCCAGCGGATGCTGGTGTACCACGCCCCATTCGGTTCGCAGCAGACGGCGACGCTCGGCTTCGCTGATGGCGTACAGATCGCGGTCGTTATAGATAACCTGCCCCTGCTGTGGCGCCAGCCGTGCTGAAATGGCATTCAGCAGGGTGGTTTTACCGGAACCGGATTCGCCGACAATGCCCAGCACTTCACCCGGCCACAGATCGAACGAGACGTCCTGAAACCCTTTGCCTGGCGCGTAGAGATGGGAGAGTTGATTCACCGAAAGCAGCGGTTGGGTCATTTGCGTAAAGCCTCGCTCTGTTGGCGGCAGTAGTCGGTATCGGAGCAGACGAACATGCGCGTGCCGGTATCATCCAGCACCACTTCATCCAGATAGCTGTGGGTGGAACCGCAAATGGCGCACGGTTGATCCCACTTTTGCGGTGCAAAGGGGTAATCCTCAAAGTCGAGGCTCTCGACCTGGGTATACGGTGGAACGGCGTAAATGCGTTTTTCACGCCCGGCACCGAACAGTTGCAGCGCGGGCATGAAGTGCATTTTCGGGTTATCAAACGCCGGGATTGGCGACGGGTCCATCACATAGCGGCCATTCACTTTCACCGGCCAGGCGTAGCGGGTGGTGAAGTTGCCGAAGCGGGCAATGTCTTCATATAGCTTCACCTGCATCACGCCATACTCTTCTAGCGCGTGCATGGTGCGGGTTTCGGTTTCGCGCGGTTCAATAAAGCGCAGCGGCTCCGGGATCGGCACCTGGTAAATCAGGATCTGATCTTCAACCAGCGGCGTTTCAGGAATGCGGTGGCGAGTCTGAATCAGCGTCGCGTCGGCGGTGCGTTCGGTGGTTTCCACGCCGGTAACACGGGTGAAGAACTGGCGGATTGAGACGGCGTTGGTGGTGTCATCCGCGCCCTGATCGATCACTTTCAGCACATCGTCTTCGCCAATGACGCTGGCGGTTAACTGAATACCGCCGGTACCCCAGCCGTAGGGCATCGGCATTTCGCGCCCGCCAAACGGCACCTGGTAACCGGGAATGGCAACCGCTTTTAGCAGCGCCCGGCGGATCATGCGTTTGGTTTGCTCATCAAGAAAAGCAAAGTTGTAACCGGTCAGCGCGTTAGCCACGGGAGCTCTCCTGTTGCAGCTGTCTGAGCAAGTCCAGTTCGGCCTGGAAATCGACGTAGTGGGGAAGTTTGAGGTGCGAGACAAAACCCGCCGCCTCGACGTTATCAGCATGCGCCAGCACAAACTCTTCATCCTGCGCCGGGCTTTTTATCATTTCGCCGTAGTCGGCGGCTTGCAGGGCGCGATCCATCAGCGCCATCGCCATCGCTTTGCGTTCGCCCATGCCGAACACCAGCCCGTAGCCACGGGTAAAGTGCGGCGCGTCCTCTTGCGGGGCGATAAAACCGTTGACCATTTCACATTCGGTGATCAGCAATTCGCCGACATTTACTGCAAACCCCAGCTCTTCGGGCACTATTTCCACGTCGATATAACCGCTGCGGATCTCCCCGGCGAAGGGGTGATTGCGCCCGTAACCGCGCTGGGTGGAGTAGGCCAGCGCCAGCAGATAGCCTTCGTCGCCGCGCGCCAGTTGTTGCAGACGTGCAGAGCGGGAGCAAGGGTAAACCGGCGGCTGGCGGGTGATATCGTCCGGCACGGCGCCGCTCTCCTGTTCAGCTTTCGCCAGCCCCTCTTGTTCCAGAAGCGCAAAGACGTGCGGCGTGGTTTCCGGCTGTACTTCGCGTTTCGGCAATGAGGTCGTTTCGCCCTCGGCCAGCAGCGCAAAATCGAGTAAACGATGGGTGTAATCGTAAGTCGGGCCAAGCAACTGGCCGCCGGGAATGTCTTTGTACACCGCCGAAATCCGGCGCTCTAAACGCATCTTCGCACTGTCAATGGGTTCGCTGACGGCCAGGCGTGGTAGCGTTGTACGGTAGGCGCGCAGCAGAAAGATGGCTTCGACGTTATCGCCGCTTGCCTGTTTCAGCGCCAGCGCCGCCAGTTCCCGATCGGCAATACCGCCTTCGGTCATCACCCGATCGACGGCCAGATGCATCTGTTCAGCAATTTGCGCAACGCTCAGCTCCGCAAGCTCGCTGTCGCCGCGACGCTTATGTTCTTGTAGCGCGTGGGCTGCGGCTATCGCCTTTTCGCCCCCCTTGACAGCAACGTACATCAGAACACCTCCACCAGTGTGGTTCGTGGTATCGCCAGCGCGCGTTCTCCACAGGTCAAGATCACATCGATGCCTGTGGGGAACGAGTGCGGACGGTCGGTAAATTCGTCGGTGATGCACTCCGGCAGCAGCGGCGCAATCATGCGCTCCTCCAGAATGCCGGGGCCAGTCAGGCGCAGCATGCGGCCGCCGCTCAGTGACGGCAGTTGTAAAATCAAGGTGGCGCTGGTTTCCGGGCTGATATCCGTGCCGCAGGGCAGGGCGCTGAGCTGTTCGGCGCTCAGGGTGTGATCGGCGACGGCAAACAGCGACTGCTGCGGCTGGTCAACCAGCGGCGCATTGGTGTGAAAACGCAGGTTCTGGCGTACCAGATCGTTGTCGACGGCAGCTGAGAGCCAGATCGGCGTGTCGTTATCGGCCAGCGTCAGTAATACGCTGGTGGATGCCGGGTTAAGCGGCGACCAGCCATGTTTCAGATGTGGCAACGAGACGATGACGCCCGGCTCGCTCATGGCTTTTAACAGACGGCGAAAACAGTGTTGAGCATCGTGAACCGCCGATGCGAAAGCGGGTTGTAAGGTCATGCGTTATCTCCGCGAACCAGGGTGAAAAAGTCGACCCGGCTGGCGTTGACTTCTGCCAGACGCGCTGCAATGCGCGCGGCGCGGTCCGCTTCCAGCGGGGTTATCAGGGTTTCCATCAGCGTCTGGAAATGGGTTGGCTCCTGCAATAACGCGTCGCACACGGCGCAGCGTTCGGCATGGCCTTTGTCGCGCCCGAGCACCCAGCTAAAGCCGATCTGGCCGCTGCTCAGGCGCACGACGGCGCGGGTCAGCGTGGTGTCGCCGGGGAAGAAGCGATCGCCGGTGCCGCCCATGCGCGCCTGCACCTGCACCAGCCCGGTTTGCGGCTCGCGGACATGCTCATAGTCGGGCGCCAGGCCCAGCGTACGCATCCGCGCCCGCAGCATCTCCGGGGTGGACTGGGCAAGCGCTGCCATCCAGCGTTGACGAGTAGGCGTATCAAAGTGCATCTCAGTGCTCCATGGTGAATTCGATCATGTCGGCGCGGGTCAGGCTGACGGAGTACTCCGTCGCGTTGACGTCGCCTTCGCGATGGTTAAGGGTGCGCACGCAGAGCAGAGGCGCCATATTGGGAATCTCCAGCCAGCGGCTCTCTTTCACCTGCGCACGACGCGCGCTAATGCGCGTCTGGGTACGTTTCAGGCTGATCCCCGCGCGTTCACGCAAAAAGTCATGCAGCGAACCGTGGTCGAACTGTTGCAGCAGCGGCCACAGCGTGAGATCGGCGAAGTAGTGATCAATAAGACAGAGGGCGACGCCATTCACCCGGCGGCGGGTGCGTAAATGCACCACGTTGTCGCCTTCGCTGATGCCTAACGCATCGGCGATGTGCTCGGAGGCCGGACGCAGTACCGCCAGCAGGCGTTCGCTGGTGGGATGGCTGCCCTGATCGAGCAGGTTCTGGCTAAAGCGCGCCTGGGCATTGAGCGGGTAATCAAACGGGCGCATCAGCACCAGCACGCCGATGCCCTGGCGGCGCTGCACCCAGCCTTTCTCCACCAGTTGATCGATGGCGCGGCGTAAAGTGTGGCGATTCACCTCAAAGCGTGCGGCCAGTTGCTGTTCCGCTGGCAGCCAGTCGCCGCAGCGATAGTTATTTCGCAACTCCTGCTCCAGCCTGGCGGCAATCTCCTGATAGCGTGTGGGATAGCTGGTCGGATGTCTGGACAAGTGCATGGTCATCTGAACCTCACGGGTAAAAAACGGCTGCCTTATGGCAGTCATCACAGCGTGAGTCCATGCTGGCGGATTAATGTTTCATTTGGGTTATGCAATCGTTGCTGAGAGATGAAGAGTGATCTGCAACGGGCAAAAAAAGGGAGCCGCTGACGGCTCCCGTTGGGGAATGTGCTGTGAATCAGGTTTGCGGTGGTTTGGCGACGTTGACCATCCACGGGATGCCGAATTTATCTGTCACCATGCCAAAACCCTGCGCCCAGAAGGTTTCCTGCCAGGGCATCGTGATATGGCCTTCGGCGGCAAGAGTGTCAAACCAGGCTTTACCCTGCGCAACATCCTGGGTGGCGAGGCTTAAGGTAAAACCGGCGTACGCCGCAGCGCCTTGTTTGCCGTCGCTCATCATGATCTCACTACCGGCGATGTGCAGGCTGGCGTGAGCAATATCGCTTTCGGCAAACGCGTACCCGGCGGCACAGCCGTCATCATTCGCTTCCGGGGGATTGGGCATTTCGCCGAAGGTGATTTTATAGAGTAATTCAGCCTGTAAAGCCTGCTGGTAGAACTGAATGGCGTCGTTGCACTGGCCTGAAAAAGAGATGTAGGGACTGAGCGGCATAATCATTACCTCTGGTAACGAAATCTGCCATTGAGTGTAGCGGGGGAAAGTGAAAGAAAGCCAGGCGGGAAGTATAAGTTTCCCGCCGAATCATCAGTTCTTTTTAACGAATTCTGATTTCAGTTTCATCGGGCCGAAACCGTCGATTTTACAATCGATATTATGATCGCCTTCGACCAGACGAATATTTTTAACTTTGGTGCCGATCTTCAACATTGAAGAACTGCCTTTTACTTTCAAATCTTTAATTACCGTTACGCTATCGCCGTCGGCCAGCAGATTGCCATTGGCATCCTTGACGATTAATTCATCGGCGTCGTGTGCCGGTTCAGCATTGTTCCACTCGTGAGCGCATTCCGGGCAAATGAACATGCCATTATCTTCATAGGTGTATTCGGAATTACATTTTGGGCAGTGGGGGAGTTGCATAGGGATTTCCTCAAAAGAACATACAACGCTGGCGGTGGCCAGCACAAAAGGCACAATGCCTGAAAGGCGGCAATTATACAGCAAAACCGCACAATTGCCGTTGTTATTATTTTCCAGGCGTGAGGATAAAAAAAGTCCAGGCGGTGACATAACCTGTCATTCGCTTAAGCGATGCTTATCGCAGAAAGGCCGGAAGCAAACTTCCTGAGATAATATTTAGAATATTTTATGGCGGAAATTGCCACCATTTAGTAATTCAGATATGGTGGCGTGTAGTATACGGTGCCATTAGATAACTAAACTGTCATGCCTACTGTGTCTGTCTCTGCGGCAGATAATTTCCTCTCAAAGCGGGTGGGTAAATAATGACGATATATCCTGTTTGTTCCTGAAAATGAGCTACGCTCTAACTCTCTGGTCTTTAAAAGCCGGAGGTGTGACGCTGCCATTTTTTGAGAGAAAAAATTATATTTTCCTGATTATCATCAGGTGTTTATCTTTTCGAAGATATTTTCCACACGTAATTATAAAAGCCGAAACTTCACTAATAAAACATTCCGGCTAAATAAAAGTAAGAAAATTTGCGTTAAGGAAAGACTTTTGTCATGCACACACAAACAATTTTTGAATTAAGCCAGGAAGCAGAAAGGTTGTTACAACTTTCACTGCATAATCTCCAGGCACTGAAAAAAATGCCGGCAGCGACGTTTGATGAGACGAACGCGGTCGGTAAGGCAGAAAATGCCAATGTGCTGCCTTTGCATTTCAGCGCTCGCGGCGTAGAGGCGCAACAGGCTACGCTGCATAACGAATTACGGAAAATCACCCGGCTGGAGATGGTGCTGGCGATCGTCGGTACCATGAAAGCCGGCAAATCCACTACGATTAATGCGATCGTGGGTACGGAAGTATTGCCCAACCGCAACCGGCCGATGACCGCGTTGCCGACGCTTATTCGCCATACGCCGGGTCAGAAAGAGCCGATCCTGCATTTCTCCCATGTCGGCCCGATTGACGCGCTTGCGCAACAACTGCAAACCCGGCTGTTCAACTATGACCGGGAAAAGTTGGCGCAGCAGCTTGAGATCGATAAAGACATGGCTGCGCTGCTGGATCGTATTGCGCAAGGCGATGCATTTGATAAGCACTATCTCGGTGCGCAACCTATTTTCCACTGTTTAAAAAGCCTCAACGACCTGGTGCGCCTGTCGAAAGCGCTGGATGTGGATTTTCCCTTCTCCGCCTATGCGGCGATTGAACATATCCCGGTGATTGAAGTGGAGTTTGTGCATCTGGCCGGGCTGGAGAACCAACTCGGCCAGCTCACGCTGCTGGATACCCCCGGGCCGAATGAAGCCGGGCAGCCGCATCTGCAAAAAATGCTCAACGAACAGCTGGCGCGGGCCTCCGCCGTGCTGGCGGTGATGGATTACACCCAGCTTAAATCTATCTCTGATGAAGAGGTACGCCGCGCGATTTCTGCAGTGGGGCGTTCGGTGCCGCTGTACGCGTTAGTGAATAAATTCGATCAGAAAGATCGTAACAGCGATGACGAAGAGCAGGTGCGGGCGCTGATTTCCGGAACACTAATGAAAGGCAATATCAACCCGACGCAGATCTTTCCGGTCTCTTCCATGTGGGGATATCTGGCTAACCGCGCGCGCCATGAGTTAAAACATCGCGGTCAGTTGCCGGATCCGCAGGAGCAGCGCTGGGTGCAGGATTTTGCCGAAGCGGCGCTGGGCCGCCGCTGGCGCACCGCCGATCTGGACGATATTGAGCATATTCATCACGCGGCAGAGCTGCTGTGGGAAGATTCGCTGTTTGAGAAACCGATCCGTAAGTTACTGCACGCTGCGCATGCCAATGCCTCGCTGTACGCGCTGCGTTCTGCATCGCATAAGCTGCTCAATTACACCCAGAGCGCGCGCGAATATCTCGATTTTCGCTATCAGGGGCTGACGGTGGCTTACGAGCAACTGGAGCAAAATATTACCCGGCTGGAAGAGGATATGGCGCTGCTGCGCACCAGCCAGGCGTCCGTCAGCGACGAGATCGAACATGAAGTCGAAGAGGCGCTGGCGGCAGCGGAGATCTTTATCCACGGCCAGCAGTTCGAAATTGTTGAGGCCATTGATGCCTGGTTCCACGATGGGCAGATGATGGAGGCGTTGGGCGACGGTAAGGCTGATTTGCGCCTTGATGAAGGTTATAACCCCGGTCAACTGGTGCTGGAAAACGAAGGCCAGGCGCAAATTGCGCTGAGCAAGATCCGTTCGGCCTGTGAAACTATTCTGCTGGCGGCGCAGGAGCGCATCAGCCGTGAACTGGCGCTGCGTTTTGATGAGCTGGAAAATACGCTGACGCGTTCGCTGAACGATGCCATGCGCCCGATTGAAACGCGTATTAAAGAAGAGCTTAACCATGCCGGTTTCCGCGCGCGTATCAGTTTCCCTGCGTTCCAGCCCAGTGCGCTCAATTTTAATACCCGTTCCCTGTTCACCAACGTGATCGCCCCGGAAGATACGCCTGCCGGGCAGGCACCGCGTTCCGGCAGTGTGCGGGAAACGGTGTCTCGCTGGTTAAATAACCCCGGTTGGGGTTGGGATGATTATGTCGCTACCCGCACCCGTTACGTGATTGATATTGCCGCGCTGCATAAAAAGCTGATCGGCCATGTGGCTCATTTTTGTGAACAAATTCGTAAAGCTTTGGCAGCGCAGGTCGATGTTTCTGTTACGGCTGGGATGGCAACATTTTTCGCCGAATTCTCGTTAAGTCTTGCGGGACTACAGGAAAGTTTGCGTGACAGCCTGGCGATACGTCAGCAAAACGAATCATCAGTGCAGATGTTGCGTCAGCATCTGCAACAGAGCATCAGGACGGCTAACTGGATCCATGAAGATGCCCGGCTGTTACGCGATGATATACAAACCTTATTCGCAGCAGAGCAGCCATGAAAAATCAACTTCTGGATGGCCCCGGACGGGTACTTGAGTGTATTCATCCAAAATTTATCGTTGATCTGGTGCAGGGCGCAGACGCTGCGCGCCAGTCGCCGGTTGTGCCTCAGCAGCAGTTATTTCGTGAACGCCTGACGCAAGAGATCATGGCGCAAACTCAACTGCGGCCGTGGGCGATGTCCGGCGTATTAAATGAAAACGACACCCTACGTTTAGGGCTGGCGGAGAAGCTGGCGAGCATGCTCGACCCCGGACATCTGGCACTCACGCGCATTACCCAGCGGCTTAGCGCATTGCAGCAGACGGAACGGCGTTCGGTAAATCCTGGCAGCGTACAACAGTATGAAGAGTTGTTGAGCCACTTCAGCCAGCGCGCCGCCTGGAAAGAGAAAGCGCTGACGCAACGTGGGCTGGCGGTACAGGCCGGACATCACAGCGAACAGGTTTTTGCCCACTGGCGCGCCGGAAACTACAACGGCTGGTCGATGGCCGGGCGCTGTTATGTGGCGCTGGAGGAGCTGCGCTGGGGCGCTTTTGGCGATGCCTGTCGTCTGGGCAACGAAGATGTGGCGCAAATGCTGAAAGATAATTTATGCGCCATGGCCGCCGATTTTCTGGCGCAGGGGATCAATGCCTCACCGGCGACCCGCCATTTTTATCATCAGTGGCTGGCAACGCCTTCCACGCCGGGGCTGATGGATTATAAGGATTTACTCGGCTGGCTTGGCGACTGGTGCGATGCCGAACGCCATCCTATTTGCTGGTCGGTCACGCAGAGCTGGCAGACCGTAGCCCTCGGCATGCCGCGTCTCTGTTCAGCATCACGTATCGCTACGGCGATGGTGGAAGAGATCTTCGGTGAGTAAAACGGTGTGCCCCGCAATTGTCTGGCCGGTCGGGCTGGTAATCGCAGGACATAGCGAACAGCAAAAAGCCCCGTCAGGGGCTTTTTTTATGCGCTATTAATGCCCGGTGGATTCGACCGGTTTCTCTGCACGGTCTGCGGCTTGCGCTGGATTGCCAAAGCGTTTGGCATACAGGGCGGTGATAATCGGCACCAGAATCGCCGTCACAATCACACTCGCGGCGACTAACGCCGTTGCGGAGGCGGCAACCGGTTCAAACGCCGGGTTGATCTGCGCAATAATCACCGGGTTCGCTACTGCCGCACCGGCGGCTGAAGAGGCTGCGACGCCTGCCGTACCGTTACCGCCACCGATCACGCGGTCGGCAATAATCAGCGGAATACCGGTGATGATGATGACCGCAACGCCGAGGAAAATGCCCAGCAGACCGGTCTGCATAATCACGCTCAGGTTGATGGTGTTACCCAGCGCGAAGCCGAAGAACGGAATCAGCACCGGCGTTGCTTTGCTGAAGAAAGCGCGCAGATCGTGATCGAGGTTACCCAGCGCAAAACCAATCAGGAACGGCAGAACCGCGCCAACGAAGTGGTGGGGTTCAAAGGAAGCGAGGCCGGCGGAACCGAGGATCACCATGGTCATCAGCGGGCCGGACTCCAGCGACATCAGAACGAAAGCGCCCGATTCTTCTTTGCTGCCGTACTGGTTCATCAGGCTGGCATACAGACCGCCGTTGGTCATATCCATGGCGGAAACCAGCGCCAGCACCGAAAGCCCGGCAAAGAAACCGGTCTGAATTCCGCTGTCCGGAATAAATGACGCGGCGATCATCGCCACGAGCCAGGCGACAGCGATTTTGGTCAGCACCAGCGTGCCGGATTTACGTAATACGGTGCCGGTTGCACGCAAATCAATGGAGGCGCCAATACAGAAAAACCAGACTGCAAGAATCGGCACCGTACCGCTAATCATGCCTTTGGTGAAAGAGCCGAAATAAGCCCCGGTATCCGGCGCCAGTGTATTCAGGATTGCCCCCAACAGCAGCGGAACCAGCATCATCCCGCCAGGGATACGTTCAATCGTGGCCTTGATTTTCATAGAGAATCCTCACTGCTCGTCATTATCATGAACGAGGAAAGCTAAAAATTAATACCTTTCGATTCAGGTGGTTAAATACTGTCGCTCGTTAAATATTCACTATCGACTTTCACGGAACGCCCTGGAATTGACTGACAATCCTTGCAAGACATTTCTTAGCGCCGCTTTTTATGGGCGTATCATGCTTTCTATGGAATATTGATTCAATAAGAATAAAACAATGTTTTAGTTATTCCGATCACATATTCTGTGTAAAGATTTGTTGGTGTTATTTCTGTTATTAGAGATGTAATTAGGTTGTGACGAAATATAGCGACTAGGACACTAGCAAAGTAATAATCACGACCGTGATAAAACATGGGTATTTAGCGTGGATATAAGCCGCGTTGTGCTGTGGAAAAAGGGTGTGCAGGGGATGAAAAGGAGGGGCTGAATATCGCTGGGTAAAACTGTGTGAATTTGATCACATTTTTAAACCCTGTTAGGGTAAATAAGTCATTCACTGCCCAGCAGGCGTCAACAGGTTCGGTTGTACGGCGGAAAACCGCCAGTGTAAGTAAACCTGCTACGCTTGAACAGGAAGGCTGAAAAGCTGTAAAAACGCCCGGCAGGGATAAGCGTCGGGCGGTTCAGGGCGCAAGCTAAAGAGGAAAACATGCATGTTAAAAAGGAAAAAAGTTAAACCCATTACATTGCGCGATGTGACCATCATTGACGATGCGAAATTGCGCAAAGCGATTACCGCCGCTTCACTCGGTAATGCGATGGAGTGGTTTGATTTCGGCGTCTACGGCTTTGTCGCCTACGCCCTTGGTAAGGTGTTCTTCCCCGATGCAAACCCCAGCGTACAGATGATTGCTGCGCTCGGGACATTCTCCGTTCCTTTCTTGATTCGCCCGCTGGGCGGTCTGTTCTTCGGTATGTTGGGCGATAAGTACGGGCGACAGAAAATCCTCGCTATCACCATTGTCATCATGTCGATCAGTACGTTCTGTATCGGGCTGATCCCCTCCTACGCCACGATAGGCATCTGGGCGCCGATTCTGCTGCTGCTGTGTAAGATGGCGCAGGGTTTCTCCGTCGGCGGCGAGTATACCGGCGCGTCGATCTTTGTTGCGGAGTACTCCCCGGACCGTAAGCGCGGTTTTATGGGAAGCTGGCTGGACTTTGGTTCGATTGCCGGTTTTGTGCTTGGCGCGGGCGTGGTCGTGCTGCTCTCCACCGTGGTGGGCGAGGAGAACTTCCTGGACTGGGGCTGGCGTGTTCCGTTCTTCCTGGCGCTGCCGCTCGGCCTTATTGGCCTCTATTTGCGCCACGCGCTGGAAGAGACCCCGGCGTTCCAGCAGCATGTCGATAAGCTGGAGCAGGGCGATCGTCAGGGGTTGCAAGAGGGGCCGAAAGTCTCGTTTAAAGAGATCGCCACCAAACACTGGCGCGCGCTGTTGACCTGTATTGGCCTGGTGATTTCCACCAACGTCACCTACTACATGCTGCTGACCTATATGCCGAGCTACCTGTCGCATAACCTGCACTACTCGGAAGATCACGGCGTGTTGATCATCATCGCGATCATGATTGGTATGCTGTTTGTCCAGCCGGTGATGGGGCTGCTGAGTGACCGCTTTGGCCGCCGCCCGTTCGTGCTGCTGGGCAGCGTGGCGCTGTTTGCTCTCGCCGTTCCGTGTTTTATTCTGATTAACAGCAATGTGATTGGCTTGATTTTCGCGGGCCTGCTGATGCTGGCGGTGATCCTCAACTGCTTTACCGGCGTGATGGCCTCTACGCTGCCCGCCATGTTCCCGACGCATATTCGCTACAGTGCGCTGGCGAGCGCCTTTAACATCTCGATTCTGATAGCCGGTCTGACGCCGACCCTGACGGCCTGGCTGGTAGAAAGCTCAGAGAATCTGTTAATGCCCGCTTACTACCTGATGATTGTGGCGGTGATTGGCCTGATTACCGGCCTGACGATGAAAGAGACCGCGAACCGCCCGCTGAAAGGCGCGACGCCCGCCGCATCGGATATTCAGGAAGCGAAAGAGATCCTGCGCGAGCATCACGACAATATCGAACAGAAAATCGAAGATATCGACGCGGAGATCGCCGAGTTGCAGGCGAAGCGCACGCGTCTGGTGGATCAACATCCGCGCATCAACGAGTAAGCATTACTGCTAAAAAAAGACCCGTAAGGGTCTTTTTTTAGCAGCATAAAGGCGCCGCTTAACAACCCGCCGCAATAAAATCGCCGTTCGCGCTGACCGGGATCACCGTCAGGAACAGCACCACGGCAAACAGCATCAGCGCCACGCCACTGGCAATTTTTAGCACGGGTACCAGCCAGCGCATCTGACTTGCGTCATCGCCAAAAAAGGTGGCTGTCCGGTTGCGCGCATAGCGCACGGCCAGCGACAGACCGAGGATTGACAGCGCGGTGCCAATCGCCATGGTCATCACTGCCGCAATCCCCCAGCTCACAATGCCGAGCGCGTTCGAGAACAGTAAAATCATGATTGCCCCGCTGCACGGCCTCGCGCCAATGGCGAGGATCACGCCGAGGCGGGTTTTCCAGTCGCCCTGCGTGCTGGCGCCGACGCCATGATGGCCGCAGCCGCAATCGGCATCATGTTGATGTAGCGGTGAAAACGCATTGAATTTCAGTGTGCGTGGCCGCAGGCTTTTCGCGGCATTCCACGCCACATACGCGCCGAAGCCGCCAATCATTACGGCGCTGACTTTCTCCACGTACCAGCGGCTTTCACTGAGATCGCCGGAGGCGAGGTTAAACCCGACCGCCAGCACGAAGACAAACAGAATGGCGCTGACGCCCTGCATCAGGCTGCCCAGCACCGGGATGACGCGCGCGGCGGTCTGGCTTTCGTTATTCGTGCTGAGGTAGGTTGTCACGATAAATTTGCCGTGGCCTGGCCCAACAGCATGCAGTACGCCGTAAAAAAATGCGCCGACCAGCAGCCATACTCCGCCGCTATATTGGTGGTTATTGAGCTGAAGCAGATACATGACCAGGTAACGGTGCAGGGTGATTTGCGTCGCCAGACACCATTGCAGAAATGCCGCCCAGTGGGTGTGTAGCGTGAACAAAGCCGCTACCGCTACCGCCAGCACGGCGAATGCGACCGGCCATCGCCAGTCGCGGGTCAGAATTTGCGTGGTCATAGAATTCAGGGGATTGGGGATGATTTCCGCAGTATAGGCGGCGAAGATATCCGCCTCCACCCTCACCGCACGTTTTACTTTTTAAGCAAGTGTGTATGCCAGCGCCCCAGCAGTAACACGCTAGTCAGCGAACCGAGCAGGGCGCAGAACATATCTGACTGCGTATCCCAGGGATCGCCCTGCGTTCCGAGAAACTCATCGGCGCCCTGGCCCATCGCCAGCGCCGCCCACCACTCGATCAGTTCATAGGTGGCGCTGATGGCCAGCGCGATGCAGCAGACAATAAAGTCGAGCATTTTGCCGCCGCGCACGTACTGCCCGCGCAGCAGGATCTCCCGCGCCGCAAGCGCAGGCACCAGCCCCTGAAAGAAGTGGCCGAGCTTATCGTACGGGTTGCGGCTCAGGCCGAATAAGTGCTGCACATCAAAACCAATGGGCACTTTGGCGTAGGTGTACATACCACCCACCATCAGGATGATGGCGTGGAAGAAAATCAGCACATAGAGCAGCGAAGTGAGCGGATAGCGCCGCCAGGTGGCGAGCAGCAGCGGCACCACGATCAGCACGGGAATCACTTCCATCAGCCAGGTGGTACGATCTTTGGCAGAGAGACCGGTATAGAGAAGGATCAACAGCAGCAGAAACGCTGCCGTGTTCAGCGCAGTGCGATTCACAGGCTTCATCAGCGAAATGTCCGTTTCGGTAAAAAGGTCACTATCGTCGGAAAACCGTTAGAAAACAATAAGACTCATCCTTCGCTAGGCGTTTCTATCCAGGCCTGCAAGGCGCTGGCGGTGTTCTCCAGCGTGGTTGCCCAGTCGTCAATGGCGGGCTGGCGGAACAGCCGCATGCCGGGATACCACGGTGAGTCGTCCCGTTGCATCAGCCAGCGCCAGTCCGGAATAAATGGCAGCAGCGTCCAGCAGGGGCGCTGCAACGCACCGGCCAGATGTACCGGCGAGGAGTCCACGGAGATCAGAAGATCCGCCAGCGACAGAATGGCCGCCGTGTCATCGAAATCCTCAATTTCGGCGCTGAGCGCTTCTGTACGCATCCCTTCCGGCGGTGTTTGCTGGCTGGCGTCGCCTTTCTGGATCAACAGAAAAGTGGCATCCGTACGGGCGAACGGCGCAAATTGCGCCAGTGACAGCGAGCGGCGGCAGTCATTGACGTGCGTCGGGCGACCGGCCCATACCAGCGCCACCCACGGGCGCGGTAACCCGGCAAGACGCGCCTGCCAGTGCGCCAGCCGTTGTGGATCGGCATGCAGATAACCCGTCGCGGCCGGTAAATCCGCCAGTTGAATATTTAACAAGCCAGGCAGATCCATCAGTTCGCAATAGGCGTCAAATGCCGGGGGCAGTTCGCCGCGGCCGAGCATCTGCTCATCGGGAAAGGCGCGGCGTATCAGCGCCAGCAACTGCGGATGTACATCCAGTACAATGCGCGCCAGGCTCTGGCGTTTTGCCTGTTGCACAAAGCGGATGAATTGCAGCGTATCGCCGAACCCTTGTTCATCGAAAATCAGTAGCGTTTTGCCGGGCAGCGGCTGGCCTTGCCAGCGCGGCGCTTGCTGCACCCGCCGCGACATGTCACGGGTATGCGGCATCTGATAGCGGTGGCGGTATTCACGCCAGCCGTTTGGCAGATCGCCGGTCAGCAGCAGGGTTTCGGCCAGATCAAAACGCGCTACCGCATCGCCGGGCAGATGATCAACCAGCATTTTCTGGATCGCCAGCGTCTCTTCCAGCTGGCCTTGCGCCCGCAACGCCAGCGCCAGCCGTTGCCAGATGGCCAGTGGCCCATTACCGCTGCTGACAAACGGGCGCAGCAGCGTTTCGGCGGCAAGATAGTGACCTTCATCAAGTAGCGGCTGAACCTGTTGCAGTATGCCGCTGAAGTCGGTCGGGGCGGCCTGGCGATTACGGCCCTGCAACTGCCGTAACTGCGCCTGTTTTTGCTGTGTTGCCGGGTGCTGCGGTGCCAGCCCCTGCAAACGTACCAGCGCCTGCTCTGCGGCCGTAAGATCGCCACGCGCAAGGTAAATGCTGACCAGCGTCATCCAGCCGCCGACCAGCCGGGACTCCTGTTGTAACGCGCGCTGGCAGTGGGCCAACGCCTGTTCCGTATTTCCGCTATCAAGCAGCAGCCCGGCAACGTTGTTATGGATTGACGGCTCATCCGGCGCGAGCGTCAGCGCGCGTTGATAATGGGCCAGCGCATCATCAACGCGGCCGAGACGACGCAAGGTGTTGGCCAGGTTCCCGTGTGCCTGCGCAGCGCCCGGCGTCAGCGCCACGACTTTTTCCAGGCACAGCACGCTCTCAACCAGTTTTTCTTGCTCCTGCAATAAAATGCCGAGGTTGTTCCAGCCGTTCACCAGCGTGGGATCGAGACTGATGGCTTTTCGCGCCCACTGTTCACCTTCGGCGCGCTCGCCCTTTTGCCGGTACATTTCCGCCAGATTGCTGGCGTAGAGCGCGGAGAATTGCGGGGCTGAACAGGCTTCACGCAGATGGGCGATGGCGCGATCAAGATGACCACAGGCGTGGGCGATAAGCCCGAGCAGATGCAGCGCATCCGGCTGGCCAGCGTGTTGTGCGAGGATCTGGCGGCAGTAGTGTTCGGCCTGCGGCGCTTGTCCCGCATTCCAGTGTTGCCACGCAAGGCGTAACGCTTCCTGCAATGTCATCTGTGTTGTCATAGAGAAACCATCAAAGCAAAAACGGGAGCCGCTGCGGCAGGTTAGGATTGTGCAGAATATATTTATCAGCACGGGCTGTAAGTCTGCGCTGATAGCGCTCGCCCGACCAATCGTATCTTACACATACTTTATCAGGGCTGACGATGCTGACATAACAGGCACAGAAGTGAAGCTCTGTTTTGATTGTGCCGATAGTATTACGAGAATCGACGGCGCCAGGCCTGCTGGTCGCACTTGTTTCAACGATTTTCATTGCCGCCTGATTGCACACCGTATAACCGACGTACGCTGATTAAGTGAAAAACGCATGATCAATATCTGTAAAAATTTGCGCCCCGGAATGCTGATAATGCTGGTTTTTCTGGCCTGCGGATGTGCCGATCGGGATGCGCGAATTTCTGCCAGCGCATTAGCGCAACGTGCAGGCATGAGCAGCGAAAATGTGCAAACAAGCCGCTTTTTGCTGCGGACTTTCAGTAAAACGACACCGTCAGCAAAGGTGTTGCGTGTCTATATCGAAGGAGATGGTTTTGCCTGGGTAAGCCGGACGCAGCCGTCAAGCGATCCCACGCCGCGCAACCCGGTCGGATTACAGCTGGCTGCGGCGGATCCTTCGCCTGATGTGCTCTATCTGGCGCGCCCCTGCCAGTATATTGGCCCACCGTTACCCGCAGAATGCACCGTGGAGTGGTGGACGGACAAACGCTTCGCGCCGCAAGTGATTGCCGCCATGGATGAAGCGCTGAGCCGCTTTGTCAGACGCATGCCGGGTGTGCAACTGGAACTGATTGGCTACTCCGGCGGCGCAACCATTGCGGCGCAACTGGCGGCACGTCGGCACGACGTACGATCGTTACGAACAGTGGCCGGGAACCTCGATGTGGCGATGGTGAATCAGATCCATCATGTTTCGGCCATGCCGGATGCCGCCAGCGCGATAGATGTCGCGCCGCAGCTTTCCGCGTTGCCGCAGATCCATTTCAGCGGCACCGAAGACAGCACGGTGCCACTGTCGGTGGCGCAGCGTTTCCAGCGGGCAACAGGGACGCGCTGTGCGCAGGTGATACAGATTCCAGGCATGCGCCACGGCAGTGACTGGGCTGCACAGTGGCCGGATTTGCTGACCAGGCTGCCAACGTGCCGCGATTGAGAAGTGTGTGAACAGTGGATACGCCAGCGAGCCTCAAAGCTTTCCGTTGCAGGCGCTCCACCCATCGTTACCGATGAGCCACAGACTTTGTCACAGGAGTTAATCAACACTCAGCAGTATGCTGGTCCCGCCATTTATCGGCTGTGCGTACCAGACGGCTTCCCGCACCAAAACGGCTTTACTGATGAGCCCGAGGGCGTAAAAGCGGTCGGCTATGGCCTGCTGGGCGCGTATCACCTTAAGATCCATCGGCCGTGGGCGATGGCTGCGGCGGGCCAGCGCCCGTTTGAGCGACGCTACGTTAATGCCCAGTTCCGCAGAGAGCATGCTGGCGGCCTCGTCACGGTGGCGATCGATAAACTGTCCGGTTTGCGCCAGCTCTTCCATCAACCGATGCATGATGTCGCCGTTGCGCGTGGCATAGTCGCGACGTGACAGATAAAACTGGTGGTTATGCACCCGACCTTCACCGCTGGCGACAACCCGCAACTCCGCAGCTCCTTCGGCCTCGCTCAGTAGCGGATCCCACATCATCCAGGCATCTACTGCCAGATAATCGCTGGCAGTGAGCGGGTATTTTGGCGGCGTGTAAACCACTTTGACGTCTTGCAGCCCCAGTCCGGCTTCTTCCAGTATCTGCAATAATAACCAGTGGACGTTTGATCCCTTATTGAGCGCAATACGCTTACCGCGTAAATCGCTAATAGAGGCGATCTCGCTTTGCTGCGGCACCACCATCGCGACGCTTTGAGGTGCCGGTGGCTCCCATGCTACATACACCAGTTCATTGTTACTGGCCTGCGCGAAGACCGGTGGTGCTTCGCCTGTGGTGCCGAAATCGATTTCATTGCAGGCGAGGGCGTGTAGCAATTGCGGCCCGGCCGGGAATTCGCTCCACAGCACGCTTACACCGAGGCTGGCAAAGGCAGTTTCCAGACACTGACGCGCCTTTAATATCCCCAGATTACCGAAACGCTGATAGCCAATCCGTAACTCACGATCCGCAGAGACGACTCTGGAGGACGGTCGGGATGAGGTTGTTCCCCGACGACGGCTTTTAATCACCCCGAGATTCGCCAACTGGGTGCGTAATGTATGGCGGCTAATCCCCAGTAACGCTGCCGCCTGACTTTGATTATCGTCGCAGCGCGCCATCGCGCCGCGAATCAGCGCTCCGGTGAAACGTTCCCATAGCGGTTCGCCGGGCTGATCGAACTGTTGTCGGATTAACTCATCCAGAGCATTGTCCGTCGCGGGCTGTGGGGCATCGTTCAGCGTGGTCAGGCGGAGCTGTGCGGGAGTAATTTCCTCCTCTTTACTCAGCAGAACGGCATTGTGCAGCGTATTTTCCAGTTCGCGGATGTTGCCGGGCCAGGAATAGTCCATCAGCTTCGCCAGAGTTTCCGGCGCCAGACGGCGGGTCGGACGTCCTAACCTGCGTGCGTAGAGTGTTAAGAAATGATTCGCCAGCAGCGGAATATCTTGCCGTCGCTGGCGCAAGGGCGGAAGCGGCACGATAGCGATATTGAGCCGGTAGTAGAGATCTTCACGAAAACGGCGCTCGCGGATAGCCTGCGCTAAATCGACGTGAGTCGCCGCGAGCACGCGCACGTTGACTTTCGTCGCTTTTCGCGAGCCGACGCGGGTGATTTCACGCTCCTGCAATACGCGCAACAGCTTAACCTGTAGGGGCAGGCTAAGTTCACCGATCTCATCGAGTAGCAGGGTGCCGCCTTCTGCCGCTTCAAACCAGCCGGGATGACCTTGCAGCGCTCCGGTAAAGGCACCTTTTTCATGTCCGAACAACTCTGCTTCCGCCAGGCTTTCGCTCAGTGCGCCGCAGTTAACGGCGAGAAAAGGCTGGTGACGACGCGCGCTATGGTGATGCAAATAACGGGCGACCACCTCTTTACCCGTACCGGTTTCGCCGACAATTAACACGGTGGCTTCGGTCGGGGCCAGTTTATCCAGCAGGCTCTGAAACGCTTTAGACGCCGGGTCGATCAGTACGGGCGTGGCGGATGGGGATTCAGGATTCAGCATGATGGACCTCCGGTTAATGACACGTTGAACTTATCGTTAGCCGGCGGCAGAAACCAGAGGGGTGCCTCGCCCCGCTGTTGCCAATGCAACAGGCTGTGCGCATCAACTGGCGCATTCGCAACAGCTCTCGCGGAAGATGATTTATTTAACTAATTGATTACTATGAATTAAATAATGGATAGCTTTTGGCATGATTATCGCTAACACCCATATAACAAAATTAAAACAACTCTTCGATAAATACCGAATATGGTTATATAGGAAATGGATAATGACGCAGAAAGCTGACGATAATATCAACGTGTTCTGGTTCTTACCGACCCATGGCGACGGGCGTTATCTGGGTACCACCGAGGGCGGACGTCCCGTTGATCTACCCTATCTGCAGCAGGTAGCGCTGGCGGCGGACAGCCTCGGCTATTACGGCGTGCTGATCCCAACCGGAAAAAGCTGTGAAGATTCCTGGCTGGTTGCCTCGGCGTTGGTTCCGTTGACCCGCCGTTTGCGCTATCTGGTCGCGGTTCGTCCCGGTTTGCAACCGCCGACGCTGGCAGCGCGTATGGCGGCAACTCTGGACCGCCTGTCGGAAGGGCGACTGCTAATTAACGTTGTGACTGGCGGCGATCCGGTGGAAAACAAAGGCGACGGTATCTTTCTGAGCCATAGCGAGCGTTATCAGGTGACCAGAGAGTTTCTCGACGTCTATACGCAACTGCTGCGGGGCGAAAAAGTGGACTACCAGGGCGAGCATATTCATGTTGAAGGGGCGGAAGTGTTGTTCCCCCCGGTGCAGGAGGACGGCCCGCCGCTCTATTTTGGCGGATCCTCCCCGGAGGCAATCGACGTTGCTGCCGGGCAAATCGACACCTATCTGACCTGGGGCGAGCCGCCGGAGCTGGTGGCTGAGAAGCTGTCTATCGTCCGCGAACGCGCCGCGGCTCGCGGCCGTACTCTGCAATACGGTATCCGTTTACATGTCATCGTTCGCGAAACGGAAGAGGAGGCCTGGGCTGCCGCTGACCGCCTGATCTCTCATCTTGATGATGATGTCATCGCCGAGGCGCAAAAGATTTTCGCCCGGATGGATTCCGCAGGCCAGGCGCGAATGAGCGCTCTGCACAAAGGCTCCCGCGACAACCTGCGCATTGCGCCGAACCTGTGGGCGGGGGTTGGCCTGGTCCGCGGTGGTGCGGGAACCGCCTTGGTGGGCAACCCGCAACAGGTTGCGGAGCGCATCCGTGAATATCAGACGCTGGGCATTACGAATTTTATTTTTTCCGGTTATCCGCATCTGGAAGAGGCGCACCGCTTCGCTGATTTGGTCATGCCGCTACTGCCGCTGGGTAACTCTGCCCAGTCTAAGGTACGCGGCGTCAATACCGGCCCGTTTGGCGAAACGATCGGTGGCGATAAACGTCCGGTTAAACAGGTCAGCGCCAGCTGAAGGGGGATTTATGCTTTATGTCTTCGTTAAGGCATCAGGCGATGAACACTGAGCCGCAGGTGATCATTGTCGGCGGCGGTTTTAGCGGCGCAGCCGTGGCCATCGAATTACTGCGCCTGGCACCTGAAGGCGTGCGGGTCATTTTGCTGGAGCCCCGCGCCGTCCCCGGCGCCGGGGTGGCTTATTCCACAACGGAACCGTCTCACCGTATAAACGTGCCCGCCGCGCGGATGCGGCTGGCTGATGAAGAAGAGGGCGCGTTTGACCGCTGGTACCGCAGGCAGGCAGCCTTCGCCGACGATCCGCAGGCATTGCGCGAGGAGGGGACGGTTTACCCGCAGCGTGCGCAGTTTGGGGTCTATGTTGCACAGCGTTTCGCCAACGCGGCGCGAAACAGCGGTGGACGGCTGACGCATTTACGCGAGCAGGCTCTGACCTTTGACGAACGGGGCGTGACAACCGATACCGGCCGCCTTCTGGAGGCCGATCTGCTGGTGCTGGCGATAAGCCATCCACCGCCGTCACTGCCGCGGCTGGTCGCTCCTTTTAGCGATCATCCCGCGTTGATTGCCAATCCCTGGCGGCCTGAGGTGCTGACGGCGATTGCGTCGAATGCGCGGGTGGCAGTGATGGGAACCGGGCTGACAATGGCGGATACCCTCGCAGCAATGACCCGGCTCGGACATCGGGGACCGGTAACGGCGTTCTCCCGCCGTGGGTTGCTCTCGCGGAGCAACCTTAGCGGAGAAAGCGAGGAGTGGCCGGGCGACTATCGGCAGGGAACACTGCGCCAGCGTTTACGGCGGATCCGGGAAGATATCTCCCGGGCGGCTGAACAGGGGTTGCCCTGGCAGGTCGTGCTGGATGCGGTGCGCAATCAGGGGCAGACCATCTGGCAAGGTTTAACCTTCGCCGATCGCCAGCGCTTCCTGCGTCATCTGCGCAGCTACTGGGATGTGCATCGTTATCGGATCGCGCCGCAGGCGGCTGATGTTCTTTCGCAACGTAGCAATGACGGTAGTCTGAAGGTGCTGGCCGCGAGACTGACGGCGCTGGATAGCGACACGGGAACGCTCACGCTGACGCTGAGTCCGCGGCGCGGGCAGCCCTGTACGCTGACCGTCGATCATCTGATCCTGACCACTGGACCCGCGCACAATGCCTTAACTGAAAGCCAACCATTGTTACAGGAATTGACGCGGCGTGGGCTGATTCGCGCGGATGCGCTGGGGTTAGGGCTGGATGTCGATGCCCGTTCCCACGCGATAGGACGAGAAGGGCAGTCGATGCCGAAAATCCTGGTTTGCGGTCCAGCGGCGAGGGGGCGTTTCGGTGAACTGATGGGGTTGCCGCAGGTGGCCGATCATGCTGCCGCCATTGCCGGAGAAACGCTGGCGACGCTGGGTTTCAGCCTGCCCGCCCGATGTCCCGTGTCCTGATTTTATTCCCTTTTTATCCTTTTAATTAATAAGCGTGCGCCAGTATCTGGACGCACCGTGGAGAGCGCTATGCCATCGCAACGAGAGATTCGCCTTAACGCGTTTGATATGAACTGTGTCGGTCACCAGTCGCCGGGCTTGTGGGCCCATCCGCGCGACCGTTCCTGGCAGTATAAAGATCTGGAATATTGGGTCGATCTGGCGCGCCTTCTGGAGCGCGGCAAATTTGACGGCTTGTTTATTGCCGATGTGCTTGGCGTTTACGATGTATTAAACGGGAATGGCGATGCGGCGATCCGTCAGGCGACGCAGGTGCCGGTAAACGATCCGCTGGCGCTGATAACCCCGATGGCGCTGGTGACGGAACACCTTGGCTTTGGTCTGACCGCATCGCTGTCATTTGAGCATCCCTATCCATTCGCCCGTCGGTTGTCTACGCTCGATCATCTGACCAAAGGCCGGGTGGGCTGGAATATTGTTACTTCGTATCTGGAAAGTGGCGCACGCAATATTGGGCATCAGGCGCAGACTGACCATGATGCGCGCTACGACTACGCCGATGAATACCTCGACGTTGTGTATAAGTTGCTGGAAGGTAGCTGGGAAGACGGCGCAGTTTTGCGCGATCGCGAACGGGGAATTTTTAGCGATCCGCAGAAAATCCATCCGATTAACCATCAGGGCAATTTTTTCTCCGTTCCGGGAATCCATCTGTGCGAGCCGTCGCCGCAACGCACGCCGGTGCTCTATCAGGCGGGGGCTTCCAGCCGCGGAAAACAGTTTGCCGCCACGCATGCCGAGTGCGTTTTTGTTGCCGCGCCGTCGAAAGTCCTGTTGAAGAAGACGGTCGCGGATATTCGTCGCCGCGCCGCGGAAGCCGGGCGCGATCCGCGCAGCATCCTGATTTTCAATCTGCAAACGGTGATCGTGGGCGAAACCGATCGCGAGGCGCAGGCCAAATGGCAGGAATACAAATCATACGTTAGCTATGAGGGCGCGCTGGCGCTGATCTCCGGCTGGACCGGCATTGACTTTGGTCAGTATCGGCCGGACCAGGTGCTGAAATACCTGCATACCAACGCCATCCAGTCGGCGGTAGAGGCGTTTTCCACCGCCGATCCGGAGCGTCAATGGACGGTAGAAGCGCTGGCTGACTGGGTGGGCATCGGCGGCTTTGGCCCGCTGCTCGTCGGCAGCGCGGAAACGGTGGCCGATGAACTGCAATCCTGGGTCGAGGAGACCGATGTTGATGGCTTCAATCTGGCCTATGCCGTTACGCATGAAACCTTCCGCGACGTGGTGGAGCTATTAATACCAGAGCTGCAAAAACGCGGCGTCTTTAAGCAGGATTACCGGGAAGGCACGCTGCGCGAAAAACTGTTTGGTGCCGGGCCACGTCTGACCGCGCCGCATCCGGGGGCAGAATACCGTCGCGGCGTGCGAAACGATGCCGGGGCGAAGGAGACGGCGGCATGATTGATATCGATAATCTGCATAAACGCTACCGCACGGCGGATGGCCGCGTCAGCGAGGTGCTGAAGGGTTTATCGCTCAGGGTACCCACCAGCTCCATCACCGCGGTGGTCGGACCGAGCGGTGCGGGGAAATCGACGCTGGCGCGCTGCATCAGCCTGCTGGAGCGCCCCGATAGCGGCAGCATCAAGGTTAACGGCAAAGACTTGTCATTACTGTCGGGGGAGGCGCTGCGGCGTGAACGGCGCGCGATCGGCACCGTTTTTCAATCCTCGGCGCTGCTGAATCGTAAAACGGCGTGGCAAAACATCGCAGTGCCGCTGGAGTATCTGGGCGTGGTGGAACGCGACATTAAGGCGCGGGTCGGTGAATTACTGGAGAGCGTAGGACTCAGTCACAAAGCGGAGGCTTATCCGTCTCAGCTTTCCGGCGGACAGCGTCAGCGTATTGGTATCGCTCGCGCGCTGGCATTACGTCCGTCGGTACTGCTGGCGGACGAGGCCACGTCTGGACTGGATCCTCAGGCGACCGCCACGGTACTGGGTTTGCTCCGACAGCTACGTGATGAGTACCGGCTGGCGATAGTCCTGATTACTCATGAAATGGATGCGGTACGCGCTGCGGCGGATGCGGTGGCGGAAATCCGCGATGGCGCGATAGTCCAGTACGGGCAGGTGAAAGAGCTGCTGGCCCGTCCGGATTCTCTGCTTGGCCAGCAGCTATTGCCGCTGTCGCCCGTCGCCGTTCACAGCGATCTGCTGCTGCGTCTGAGCTATCGCTGGGATGTGCCGGTGGCGACTGACTGGATCAGCCGTCTGAGCCAACAGTATGCGCTACAGATAGATTTACTCGGCGGCCATGTAGAAGTGATCAACGGTCAACTGGCGGGGCGTTTACAGGTCGGCGTCCGATTTCAGGGAGAACGGCTGTCGGTGGATCGAATGACCGCACTTTTAGCACAATTGGGCATTGCGGCGGAAATTCTTGCACATGCCCCCGAGCTACAGGAGGCGGTATGAAACCGACAGTGATAAGCCAGGATACGCCGTGGCATGAAATTCATACCTTGCTGTTGCCTGCTTATGGTGAAACTTGGCTGATGGTTGCCATTGTGATGCTGTTTGTGGTGACCCTTGGCGGTGTGGTGGGCGTGGTGTTATTCAACGCCTCGCCGCGGGGATTATTTCCACATTCTGCGCTTTACCAGGTGCTTAACTGGGGCGTCAACATGGGGCGCTCTCTGCCCTTTCTGGTGTTAATGGCGGCGATTATCCCGTTCACGTTCTGGCTTACGGGCACCACTATTGGCATTCCTGCCGCCGTGGTGCCGATGATAGCCGCCGGCGTGCCATTTTTTGGCCGTCTGGTGGAAAACGCTCTGGGCGAACTCCCAGCGGAGGTTACCGCGGTGGGGCTGGTGTGCGGCGGTTCGCGCTGGCAAATAATCCGCCACGCGCAACTCAGCGAGGCGCTGCCTGCTCTGGTGGCGGCGGTCACGCTTAACCTGGTGTCGATGATCGAGTATTCAGCGATTGCCGGCACTATCGGTGCGGGTGGGATCGGCTATCTGGCGGTAGTGTACGGCTATCAGCGTTTCGACAATCACATCATGATCGCCACCATTGTCGTGCTAATCGCCACAATTCAGATCATTCAATTCTTTGGCGACCGTCTGGTCAATACGCTTCGCCACACGCAGGGGATTTCTTCATGACAACAGAACAGTTTGAACTCCGTAAGGCCCGCCGTTGGCCATGGCTGGCGGCGCTGGCAGTCATTGCGGCGCTGGCTGTCGCATTCTGGTGGTGGCGCGGATACACGCAGGCACCGCAGGTCGTTTTCGGTACGACGTTAAAAATTCACTACGAACCGGCGATGGCGGGCGAGCAACGAATTATTGAGTACATCAATCAGCATATTGCGCCTGATTATGGCCTGAAGCTGGAGGCGGTGGGCGTACAGGACCCGGTACAGGCGGACAGAGCCGTGGCGGAGGGACAGTATGCCGGTACTATCTATCAACATCAGTGGTGGCTGAAGCAGGTGGTGGACGCCAACGGCTTTGCGCTTTCGACGACTGTGCCGGTTTTCCAGTGGGCTTTTGGGATCTATTCCGACCGTTATAAATCGGTGCAGGATTTGCCTGCCGGGGCGACCCTCGTCGTGCCGGATGATGGCGCCAACCAGGGGCAGGCATTGTGGTTGCTGCAAAGGATAGGGTTAATCTCACTCGATCCGGCGGTTGAGCCGCGCACGGCGAAACTGAAAAATATTGTCGGCAACCCGCATCAGTTCAATTTTAAAGAGCTGGATTTATTGACCATGCCGCGAGCGCTGAATTCGGTGGATGCCGCTATTGGTTATGTCTCGCAATTTGATGCCGGAAAAGTCCCGCGGGAAAAAGGCATATTATTTCCTCCCGCGCCTAAAACATTTGCCTCGCAATTAGTTATTGGGACTCCGTATTTATCGCAGGAGAATATTGTCAAATTAAAACAGGCTTTTTCCGATCCGCGTATTCAGACGTGGTTAAAAACCACTGACGATCCGCTGGTCAAAGACGTACTGGTTCCGGTCTCAGCAGACTAAGACATCATTGATGAAACGGTAATAACCGGACGAGGTTCGCTCGCCCGGCTATTGGCGTTATTGTTAATTAACTTATTGAATATATTGATAATTATATGCGTATTTATTGTTTTTAATATGCGAAAACCCGGCTTATAACCAGAGTCACCTGCACAACTATATAAGGTAAATAATATGAGCACGCTGTCTGTTGATAATGCTGGTGCCGTTTCGGCACCGGTGAGTAGCGTCGGGGATGTGGCGCGATTAATTAATTCTGGCAGGGAGCAAAGTAAATATGCGCGGATGATTGTATTCCTCGCGCTCGGTGGTGTATTTCTCGACGCTTATGATTTAACCACGCTCTCTTACGGTATTGATGATGTGGTGCGGGAATTTCAACTCTCGCCGCTTTTAACCGGCATTGTCACCTCGTCAATAATGGTCGGCACGATTATCGGTAATTTAATCGGCGGCTGGCTAACGGATAAATATGGCCGTTATTCGGTGTTTATGGCCGATATGCTATTTTTTGTGGTCTCGGCGATTGCGGCGGGGCTGGCGCCGAACGTCTGGGTATTAATTGGCGCGCGGTTTCTGATGGGGATTGGCGTCGGGATCGATCTGCCGGTCGCCATGTCGTATCTGGCCGAGTTTTCCCGCTTTGCCGGGAAAGGCAATAAGGCCGCGCGGCTCGCAGCCTGGTGCCCAATGTGGTACGCCGCTTCGACGGTCTGTTTTTTAATCATCTTTGGGCTCTATTTCCTGTTGCCAAAAGAGCATCTGGACTGGCTGTGGCGCGCATCGCTGCTGTTCGGCGCAGTTCCGGCGCTGCTGATTATTGCCGTGCGCAGCAAATTCATGAATGAATCGCCGTTGTGGGCGGCCAACCAGGGCGATCTGGCCTCGGCTGTGCGTATTCTGCGCGATTCTTACGGGATCAACGCTCACGAAGCACCGGTCGAACGTCCTGCTCCGCCACCCAAAGTGAGCTTTCGCGTGCTGTTTGAAAAACCGTATCGCGAGCGCACCATTGTCGCCGGGGTGATGAACGTTTGTATCTCATTTGAGTATACGGCGATCGCCTTTTTCCTGCCGTCCATTCTCGCCCAATTCCTTGGCGCTGGCGTGTTCGAAACCATCTCCGCCTCGCTGGGGCTCAATGCGCTGTTCGCTTTTACCGGTGGGCTGCTGGGCATGCACCTGGCATGGAAATACCCGTCGCGGCACGTCGCGATTGCCGGGTTCGCGCTGCAGTTTATCGCCCTGATCATCCTTGCGCTGGTGGGGCAGCCGCAGGCCGCGCTGGGCGTAGTACTGGCGATTGCGATGCTGGGGCTGTGGCTGTTTGCCGAGGGCTTTGGTCCCGGCGCGCAGTTGATGATCTATCCGGCGCTTTCATACCCAACCGCTATTCGCGCCACCGGGGTCGGCTTCAGCCGCGCGCTTTCCGGTATTGGCAGCGCGCTGGCGCTGTTTGTCCTGCCGTTGCTGCAGGCATCGCTTGGTACGCAAATGTTCTGGGTCGTATCGCTGGCCGCCATTATCCCGATTTTCTTCCTGCTCGCGGTACGCCATGAGCCTACCCAACATGACATTGACGACAGCCATCATTGAGGAACAGCTAATGACTTTACTCTCTACCGGCACCGACTATGAACAGCTTGCGGCGACCTTCCGACCGATTTTTGCCCGTATCGCGCAGGGAGCGGCGGTGCGCGAACAAAACCGCATCCTGCCCGATGAGCAGATCCGCTGGCTGAAAGAGGCCGGATTCGGCACGGTGCGTATTCCGCGGGAAAAGGGCGGCTGGGGCGCGTCGTTGCCGCAATTAATTGCGCTGCTTATTGAGCTGGCCCAGGCTGACTCCAACCTGCCACAGGCGCTGCGGGCGCATTTCGCCTTCGTTGAAGACCGACTCAATCAACCCGACTCGCCAGCGCGCGATCGCTGGTTCCGTCGCTTCCTCGACGGCGAGCTGGTGGGCAGCGGCTGGACCGAAATCGGCGCGGTCAAGCTGGGGGAGGTATTCACCCGCGTAACGCCCGTCGGAGGCGGCTGGCAACTGGACGGTGAGAAATTCTATAGCACCGGTACGCTGTTTGCCGACTGGATAGATGTCTTCGCCCGGCGCAGCGATAACCAGGGGGATGTGATTGCGCTGGTCAGTACCAGCCAGCCTAGCGTTGAACGCGAGGATGACTGGGACGGCTTCGGTCAGCGTCTGACCGGCAGCGGCACGACCCGCTTCAAACAGGCGCAGGTGGAGCAGGATCACGTCTATGACTTTGCACAGCGCTTTCGTTATCAGACCGCGTTTTATCAGCATATCCTGCTGGCGACGCTGGCGGGAATCGGCCTGGCGGTTGAGCGTGACGTCGCCACAGGCGTGAAAAAGCGAACCCGGATGTACAGCCACGGCAATGCCGCCGTACCGCGCGACGATGCTCAGGTACTCCAGGTGGTGGGACAAATCAGTAGCTGGAGTTGGGCAACGCGGGCGGCAGTATTGCAGGCGGCAGAATCGTTGCATCAGGCCTACCTTGTGCATGCCAGCGGCGACGAGGCGCTCATTGAACAGCGCAATCGTCTGGCTGAAGTCGAAGCGGCGCAGGCGCAGGTGATTGCCAGCGACTGGATCCCGCGTGCGGCTACTGAGCTGTTCAATGCCCTCGGCGCGTCGGATACGCGGGTGAGCAAGGCGCTTGATCGCCACTGGCGTAACGCGCGCACCGTGGCATCGCATAATCCGGTGATTTATAAGGCGCGAAATGTCGGTAACTGGTTGGTTAATGGCGAAGCGCCAACTTTTATCTGGCAGATTGGCGACGGCGAGAAATCGCAGGGCTGATAAATACGGCGACGGGGAGACCCGTCGCCGTAAGGTTACGGTTTATCCAGCGACCAGGTGGCGCTACGAACATCCACTTTCACCGGCAATAAACCGACACGGGTGAAGGTATCTGCCAGCGTCTGTTGTTCGTTATACACCGTCGGGGTCATCCGTTCAGCGCCATAGGGCAGACGGGCGAGGGTTTTCTGCCAGATGGCTTTATCCAGGCCGGTTGAGGTGGACAGGATCCCCGCCGCTTCATTCTGATGGCCATTGGCCCAGTTGCTTAAGGTACCCAGTTCATCGACAACCTGTTTTGCCGTATCCGGATAATTTTCAGCAAATTTGCGGCTTGCCAGATAGAAGGTATAGTGCGGAACCAGCCCTTCGGCATTGCTTACCTGACGTGCTTTGGCGTTGGTTTCGACTTCCGCCAGGTAGGGATCCCATATCACCCACGCGTCAATGGCTCCTTGCTGAAAAGCCGCGCGGGCGTCGGCGGGAGTAAGATAAACCGGGGTGATATCCTTATAGCTTAGCCCTGCTTTTTCCAGCGCCACCACCAGCAGATAGTTAACGTCGGAGCCTTTGTTAAGCCCTACGCGCTTACCTTTTAAGTCAGCCACGCTGCGAATTGCGGAATTCTCCGGCACGACAATCGCTTCCGTTTTCGGGTTAGCCGGAGAATGGGCCAGATATACCAGATCGGCTTTTGCGGCCTGGGCGAATGCGGGCGGTGCATCGCCGGTGGCGGCCAGATCGATACTGCCGACATTTAATCCTTCCAGCATTTGCGGCCCGGCGGGAAACTCCACCCACCGCACGGCAATCCCCTGTTTCTTAAATGATTCGTCGAGGCTACCGCGATATTTCAGCAGGGCGAAGATATTGGCTTTCTGATAACCGATATTCACTGTTTCCGGCGCTTTTGCCAGAGTGGAGGCGGACAGACCGAGAAATAGCATAAGTAAAGCAGGGCGTGAGCCTTTGAACATAATCGATTCTCCTGTAGCGATTTACCACAGGCTAACAAATTCTTTTTATAACCAATAAATAACAAAAATTTAATTTATATAGCTAAATAGCCAATGGTCGCGCATGAAGTTAAGGAAAGAATATCGCAGAGCAGAGGGGGGCAATCAGAGGCCCATATTCCATGCTAAAACCCAATGATTTATTGCGCAGGTTTTTATCGCCGTAAGAAATTCCCAGCAATACGTATTCCGTTCACTCAATGAAAGATATTCATAAAGAAGAGACGCGACTATCGATTCAAACGAAGTTTTTGCGTCATTCATTATTTGGCGTACAGCGCCGTATATAAAAAATATGCAATAGGCTAGCAAAATAAAATCGTAGCCCGCCGGAAATCGAAGTGTTACCACTCAGTAAAAGGCTGAATACTTTGACACACAAAGAGAAATACGATGCCACATTCTTCGATATCCCACATAACATCCGAAAAATTATCAGTAACCGCAGATCGGGGGCTTTCCGCGCTGGAAGACCGGGTAAAACAAGATCTGGAATGGCTGGCGCTGCCCGCTAAACGATGGCTGCCGAAACAACCTGACGAGCAGGGGCAGGACGTAGCGATCATTGGCGCAGGCATGGCAGGTCTGGCGGCGGCATTCGCACTGCGCCTGCAGGGTATTGACGCCGTGCTGTATGACAAAGCGCCTAAAGATTATGAAGGCCCCTGGGCAACTACCGCGCGTATGGAAACACTCCGCTCCCCTAAGCACCTGACCGGACCTGCACTGGACATTCCTTCACTGACTTTTCGTGCCTGGTATGAAGCACAATTTGGCCTTGAGGGCTGGGATGCGCTGGACAAGATTCCCCGTCTACAATGGGCACAGTATCTGCGCTGGTACCGCCAGGTGCTGGCGTTGGATGTGCGTAACGATCACATCCTGACCGATCTGAATCTGCAGGACCCGCAGCGTGTAGAACTGACCTTTTCGCACCACGGCGAGACCCATCGGGTGAACGCGCGCAAAGTGATCCTCGCCATCGGTATGGATGCGTTCGGCGGGCCTGCTATTCCGGATTTTGTGGCCGATGTGCCGAAGCAATTTTGGGCGCACTCGGAAGAAGCGGTTGATTTTGCCACCCTGGCCGGACGCAGGGTGGCAGTCGTTGGCGGTAGCGCCACGGCGATGGACGTTTCGGCCACGGCGCTGGAAGCCGGAGCCGCGGGGGTTGAACTGCTGATCCGTCGTCCTGATTTCCCCCGGGTGAATCTGTCAAAAGGGGCTGGCAACCCTGGTCTTGAAGCGGGCTATTTTAAACTGCCGGATGAGTGGAAATGGCGGCTGGCCCAGCATATGGCCACCGTCCAGACGCCGCCGCCGCAAGGCAGTACGCTGCGTGTGTCGCGTCATCCCAATGCCTGGTTCAATTTTAACGCCCCGGTTGAACGTATCGAAACCCGGGGAGAGGGCATTGTCATTCATACTCCACAGGGTGAAGTGCCGGTGGATTACCTGATCCTTGCCACCGGTTATGCCCTGGACTGGCACGCCCGCCCGGAATTTCATGCACTGGTGGACCAGGTCAAAACCTGGGGCGATGCCTGGCAGCCAACGGCGGATAAGCAGAACGCGCAGTTGGCGAGTTATCCCTATCTCGGAGCCGATTTTGCGTTTCAGGCGAAGCATAGTGGTGCCCCGTCTTCGCTGGCGCGTTTACACTGCTTCAGCTACCCGGCGCTGCTCAGCAATGGTTTTGTCGTTGGCCTTATTCCAGGCATCAGCCAGGGCGCGCGTACTCTGGCACAAAGCATTGCCGGGCAGCTTTATCATGAGGATCGCGAACACCATTATCAGGCCATTATCCATTACGATGATCCTGAACTGCTGGGCGATGAGTGGCAGCCTGCCGTGCCGTATGCCTGGCGCGAACGCTAAATTTTCTGTACAGCCACCGCCAGTGGCGCTGGTCACTGGCGGCACCAATGGTACGGCTATTGCGCAAGTCCAGGCGAGTCAGCCATTCGTGGGGGGCTGAAATAACATATTGATATCACTAGTAACATTTGATTATCTTGCGCGCTTTTTGCGCATAATCTAAGCCGTTTTAATTATTTGTCTGTGGGCAAAACGCGCGCAAAAAATAGAGCTCCTTCTCAAAACTGGAGCAATACTATGAGCGCAACCTCACGTATCAAAGCCCTGCTTGCCGGGGAACAGCTTGCCCGACCCGCGATTGCTGGTTGGTTCCATCTGCCGCTCGTCGATCGCGATCCCGAGGCTTTTATTCAGGAAACCATCCGTCTGACGGATGAAAACCAGTGGGATTTCGTCAAAGTGATGTCCAACGGCCACTATCTGGCCGAGGCCTACGGCGCGGATATTCAGTTCCCGGACGATCCCACTCAGTGGTCCGGCGTTTTCCGCCGCTACCCCATTACTGGTGTCCAGGAGCTGGCCACGCTTCCTGTTCTGGAGAGAGACAATTCCGTTTTGGCCAGAGAGATCGGCATCGTTCGGGGGCTGGTGGATCACTATCGGGGTAATGTCCCGGTCATCGCGACGCTCTTTACACCGCTCACCTGGCTGCAGGAGTTAACGCAGTCAACCCGGCCAGAGCCGATTCTGTCCTTTTTGCGACAGTATCCGGAGGCCGTGCGTCACGCGCTGGACGCCGTGTTGCAAACCAACCTCAATTTCCTTGATGCGCTGCTGGATGTGGGTATTGATGGCATCTTTCTCGCCACCCAGTTTGCCCGTAGCGATCTGCTGAGCGCAGAGGAATTTCACTCTTTCTGCCGTCCGTATGACGAAGCGCTGTTACATCACGTGAAAGACAAAACCTGGTTCAACATTCTGCACATCCATGGCGAGCACCATCTGCTTTTTGAGCCGTACCTGAATTACCCGGTGCAGGCGTTCAACTGGGAAAACGTGCCCCACGGTGTGCCCGACGAACAGCGTACACGCGTCGCGGATCTCCGCGCCCGCACCGACAAAGTGCTGATCGCCGGCATCGATCAGCACCAGGACTTTTATGTTGGTGGTGGTAACTGGGAGGCGGTGAAAGCGCGTCTGGAACAACGCTTAACGCAGTTGCGCGAGGAGAGTGGCGACTGGCGGATCATTTTTGCTCCCGGATGTGCCTTACCGCTCGATAGCGATCGTCGTTTATTCCGTTTGTTGGCGGAGATCACTCTTGCGCCGCCAGTAAGCTAATTTCCCTCTGGCTGTTACATTCTGCTGACAGTTTTGCGTACATTCATTAACTTTCGCGTGCTTTATAATTTATAAATAGAGGTGGAAATATCGAAGCATGTAGGCCGAAAAAATAAATTCCAGGTCAGGAATGATGCCCATTGCCGTCAGACTGTGATTAAACAACGAAGGAAATATTTTTTTTAACTTTGGATATGTTTTTTTGTTGTTTGTCTTTGCAGAGCAGGCGGAAATATAGTTCCTGTTAAGAGATAAATGCCGTCATTGTTCATCAAACAGAAGCACGTTTGTAGCGAAAATATAATGATGATTACGATTGAGAAAGTCAGTAAGAGTTTCACTGGCGAGAAAATATTAAAAGATGTCTCCCTTTCTATTGCTGCAGGAGAGATTATCTGCATTATTGGCCCGAGTGGTTCGGGAAAAACGACACTATTGCGCACGTTGAATTTTCTGGAGCCTGCCGACAGCGGACAAATAAAAATCGACGATGCCGTTGTCGATTGCGCCAAAGCCGGAAAAAAAGAGATTGAAAAAATACGTTCGAAAACGGCGATGGTTTTTCAGTCCTGGAATCTCTTTCACAATCTCACCGCTCTGCAAAATATCACTGAAGGACTGATTTATGCGCAAAAGCGCTCACGTCAGGAGGCTGTGGCAATAGCCGAAGGGCTGCTAAAGCAGGTCGGGCTGCTGCATAAAAAAGACCATTATCCGAACAGCCTTTCTGGCGGGCAGAAACAGCGCATTGGTATTGCCCGTGCGCTGGCGATTAACCCGGCCGTGCTGTTACTTGATGAGCCCACATCGGCCCTGGATCCGGAGAAAGTCGGCGAAGTTCTGTCGCTGATCCAGGAGATTGCCGCCAATGGGCAAACGATGATCATCGTCACTCATGAAATGGATTTTGCCCGCCAGGTGGCCTCCAGGGTGGTCTTTATGGAAAACGGCGAGATCGTTGAACAGGGGCCGCCGGAGCAGATTTTTGGCGCGGCGTTGCACAAACGGACACAGGCGTTTCTTGCCCGATTACGTTTCCACGCCTGAGGCTAACACCATGAATCCACAACCGTTATTAAGCCTTGATGATCTGCTGTTCATTGTACCGAAATTACTGGAAAACCTGTCGGTTACGCTGGGCATCACGCTTGCCTCTCTGTTGCTCGGTCTGGCGTTTGGCCTGCTGGCTGCCGTTTTGCAGTTTAGCCGCTCGTTGTTATTAAGGTTGCTGGCAAAAGCGTACACCGATGTACTGCGCGGTGCGCCGCTGGCCCTGTTAATCCTGCTTTTTTTCTTCGGTGGAAAGCTGATTCTCTCGGCACTGGAATTACCCGCCACGCTGATTAGTGATACCACCTTTGCCATATTGTCTATTTCCGTCGGCATTAGCCCTTATTTTGCAGAAATGATGCGATCAGCATGGAATGCTGTGGATATTGGACAGAAAGAAGCGCTACGCAGTCTGAATATTCCCTGGCACATTGGGATCCTGCACGTCATTTTTCCGCAAGGACTGATTATTGCCATACCTAATTTCGGTAATCTTTTAATCAATCTCGTTAAAATGACATCATTGGTTAACATTATTGGCATTGTCGATATCTTTGGTCGGGCACAGAAAATCTCGCAAAACAGTTACGGGGCAAAGCAGGTTGCGGCATTTATTAGCGTTATCCTTATTTACTGGTTGCTTAACATTATTATCTTTTATCTCACTAGCCGTATTGAGAAAAAGTATCAATATTTATTGGAGTAAAAGAAGAATATGTTTAGCATCGATTTTATCCGGGATAATTTCACCTTTATATTAAGCGCGCTACCGATAACGTTGCTGATCACCTTTTTATCGTTAATTTTTTCGACGTTATTAGGCGGCGTTCTGGCCTGGGTGAACATTCGCAATGTACCTTACGTGAAATATCTGGTCAGGGTGTTTATCTCTTTCGGGCGCTCTGTACCCATGCTGGTGATGCTCTATTTTGTCTTTTATGTCTGGCCGTGGATTGCCAGTGGGCTTTGGGGCGGGCCGCAGGACACGCCGTTCAGTTACAAGCTCTCCCCTCTGGTTGCGGCAGTGGCCTCCTTTTCTGTGGTGTTTAGCGCCTATTTCGCGGAGACGTTTCGTTCCGCGTGGAATGCCGTAGAAAAAGGACAAAGAGAAGCGGCATGGTCGATAGGGCTGACCGGTTTTACCCAGTTTCGCCGTATCATTTTTCCGCAAGCGGCGGTTTCCGCTTTACCCAACTACACCAGCGTCCTGATTGACCTGATCAAGGATACATCGCTGGTTTATACCATTACCGTGGTCGATGTGATGGCAAAAGCGAATATCGCGGCGGCGCGTGGTTTTCATTATGTAGAGGCCTATTGCATTGTCCTGATTATTTATATTGCGCTCTGTCTGGTGCTTACCCGGATATTGCGACATATCGAGGTGTATCTCAGTAACCGGTGGAAAAGCCATGCGCAAAAAGTGGTTCCACCTCACTCATTTTGGGGAAAGAAATATGTTCAAAAATAAGCTGTTGTTGGTTGGTTCGCTGCTGTTGGTAATGAATATGACGGTAGTGCAAGCGGCTGAAAAAAGCCCTGATGCAGAAACCGTTGAAGTGGTGGTGAATGCGAACGGGTTTCCGTTTAGCTTTGTAGACGATAATAATAATATTACCGGTTACGACGGTGAGTTATTAAAAATCATTGATCAGAAGCTCACCAATTATAAATTCCATTTTAATGCGGTCTCTCGTGATGCGATGATCGTCGGCCTGTCCACCGGTGCTTATACCCTGGCGGCCGATCATTTTTATCTGACAAAAGAGCGTGCGGCACAATATGCGTATTCCGGTCAGCCCTCGGGGATCAGCGACCTGCGTTTAATTGTACGTAACAATGAAAACGATATTCATACTCTGGGCGATCTGGCGAGCGGCAAGAAGAAGCTGGTGCCGATTCATACGTCCGATGCGCGCTACACCGTTATTGATAACTACAACAAGAAACATCCTGGCCAGCAAATTAATCTACAACCGAACGGCGAGCAGTCTGCGGCGGACATTTTCAAAGCTGTTGCTTCCGGAGAGTACGATGCGGCTATCTATCCGATTGGCGCATTACTGGCGTTAAACAAAGCCCTCCATCTGAATCTGAAAGCCTCCGAGTCTGTCGGTTTATTCCCTAACGTTTATTTATACAAAAAGAATGCTGACCCGAAACTGATCAAAGCCATCGACAACGAGCTTGCAGCCCTCAAAAAGGACGGCACGCTCGCTGCGTTATCCCGCAAGTGGTATGACGAAGATGTTTACGGTCTGCCGGGCGCGGAAAACGTCAAAGTGAACACCGACTGGGAATAATCGTTCAAGGGGAGTGCTGTCTGATGAGTACAAAACAGCCCGCTTCGGCGCACAATGCGCCGACCCTGGACGACGAGGTTACCCTGGCGCTGCGCGCTATCACTGAAAAACGCGCGGCCACGCTTGGCTATTTGCTTGATGAGTCCCGACAACGCAATCAGTCTGACGATTATGCGCGTGACGCTATCCGCCATTATGGCCGTGATATCGGGCGTTCCGTGCGCGCGAAGATGCGTCATGGTCACGACCTGCAGGAATTTGCCGCCGTATTTACCCGTGGGCTGGAATCGAAGGTTTACGAAATGGAGACCGTTTCGGCCAGTCCGTCAGAGTTTATTGTACTGTTCCATTATTGCCCTTATGTCAATTGCTGGCGTCAGCAGGGACGCGATGCCAGACAGATTGAGACGCTGTGTGATATCTGCATGGAGGGGGATCATGCGTTAACCGATGCGCTTGATGGCGTGCAGCTAGTGGTTGAGACGGCGCTGGCGCGGGGTGATGCTGCCTGCCGCCTGCGTTTCTATCAGTCTCAGGAGGCTTAATGACAACCTTAAAATGGGACCACGCCGTTCAGTTTGTGAACCAGCCGGACGAGGCGATTGCAACGTTTGCCGGGCAGAGGCTCAACGCAGTTGCCGGTGGACGTCACCCTGGCTGGGGAACCTGGAATGCGCTCAGCTATTTCGGACTGACCTACATCGAATTTCTCGCCATTTATGATCATGCTGAACTGGCTTCGGCGCAGGCCGATTTTTTGCTCTCCCATGATGCGGCGAAGCTCTTGCCCGAAAACCAGGTGCTGCACCGGATAGCGTTACGCACAGATGATATTGACCAGACGCATGCAGAGTTTCGCAGTAAGGGGTTACAGGTCTCGCCAATTGTCAACGGTCAACGCAACGACCCGCAAGGAAACGTTATTAGCTGGCGCATTTTTACCATCGGTGGGGATTTTAACGGTTTGCCGTATCCCTTTGTTCTGCAATGGGGGGAAGACGATAACACACGGCTAACGCGGCTACGCGCTCAGGGGCTCGACAGGCCGCATCCGGCAGGCGAGGTGACATTACAGAGCGCTATTTTTGACGTGCAAGACCCGCAGGCCGTGCGCGAGCACTGGCACGCGTTGTTCGGTTTTAATGAACTGCCTGAAGGTCTGGCTGCAGGACTACAGCGCTTTATCTTTCGGCAGGGGGAGGCCAATCGATTAGTCGAACTGGTCTTTAGCGCCTCTGACCCGTCGCTGAAAGGCCAACGTTTTCGCGTAGGTCGCGGTGAATATCGTTTTCAATAAGGAGTGGCCGCTCATGGCAAATGTACATTTTATTGGCGCCGGCCAAATGGCGGAAGCCATTATCCGCGCTTCGCTGGAAACGGGAAAGCTGCGCGCAGAAGAGATTTCGCTTGAGGATATTGATGCTGGCCGTATTGCACTGCTCACTGAACGTTATGGTCTGGTTCAGGAACGGCAGAGTGAACATGTGCTGCGTGAGGCATCGCTGGTAGTTCTGGGGATCCGCCCGCAGGATGATTTAGTGGGTGTGGCAGCGCGTATTCAGCCTCATCTTTCTGCCGGAACGACGGTGGTTTCCCTGATTGCGGGGGTGACGCTGCTCAAACTGGAAGCGGCGTTGGGAGCGGGAAAACCCATTGCCCGCGTTATCCCTAATACGCTTACCGACACCGGTTTTGGCTACAGCGGCGTGGTACTGAATGCGCAGGCGACCCCTGAACAGGTGGAGCCTTTTCTGACCGGCTTTGGCAAAGTGCTCTACCTGCCAGAACGGCTAATCGATATTTTCACCGGTTTTGGCGTCGCCGGGCCGAACTACATTTATTACTTTATCGAGTCGCTGACCGATGCAGGAGTGCTGGCAGGCTTGTCGCGTGCGCAGGCAAGCGAGGTAGTGCTGGAAAATCTGCAGGGGGCGGTAGAGATGTTGCGCCTGAGCCAGAAACATCCACGGCAGCTTCTGGATATCAACAACTCCCCGGCAGGGGTAGGGATTCATGGGTTATATGAACTTAATAACAGCGATTTCGCTGCAGGTCTGCAACGCAGTGTGCTGGCTGCAGTGAAACGTACCCGTGAGTTGGGTGAGGCACATTCTGAATAGGTGGCAGAATATGGATTGGCGGCACAGCCGGGATGGCATTTATCACCTGCTCCGCTTAATGACGACGGCTGTACTTCCCTGCCTTACGTTCGCAGTGTTGGGGCGAAAACATGCAATAGCCCGGTCACGGTGAAAGCACGTCCACTTCCTTCAGGCCACCATTGATGCGGAAAGCGACGCGTTGCGGATGATTAACCGAGACCAGATATTCAATTGGCTGATGCTGGCTATCGTATATCACACCACGATAGACCAGCGCCGGGCTCTCTGGCTTTGCCTGCAACAGTTGATGCTCCTCTTCGCTCATCGCCGCTGCCCGGATGGTCCCTTCATCGTAAACATCATGAATAGCGTAACGCTCAGCCAGCAGGCGATAAAGAGAGCCTTCTTTTTCTAACATATCAGCGCTCAAATCTGCGACACGGGCTTGAGGTAAATAACTGGTTTCAAGGCAGAAAGGGTATCCATCAGCCAGGCGCAGGCGTTTGATCATCACTAAAGGATCGCCCTCTTCAATGTGCAGCAACCGTGCAATGCGGGCGCTGGCTGCGGAAATATGAAAGTAGATCAACTGGCTGCTGGGTACTGCGCCATTCAATTCAAGAATTTTACTGATACCCAGCGCAGGTTGCAGAGGGCGTTCAATCGCCGTATCGACCAACCAGGTTCCCTGATTACCCCGTCTTTCCAGCACGCCTTCGTCAATCAATTCGGTGATGATTTTTCGCACTGTCACACGGCTGATCCCCAACAGCTCGCTTAACTCGCGCTCTGCGGGGATCTGGTCGCCGCTGTTGAAATCGGGTGAATTGAGTATTCCGAGTAATTTTTTGCGCGCGTCGAGATAGCTCCTGCGCGGCCTTCTGGTCTGTTTTACTGGGCTATTCATGGTCTATTTTGTTTCGGTTATGGAAAGCAAAAAATAGGAAATCAATCATTTGATTATACAAAACAAAAATCATTGATATCGGTATGGCGTGACACTCAGCATAACATACCACGGCAATTTTTTTGGTCATTATTCGCGAATTATTGTTGCTATATCCGCCAGATCGAGCGTATATCAATCTTCGTGGTATGTTTTTTGGTATTTTTAAATATTTGGGGAACAGCTATGAAAATTAAAAAAGCCATCGCCGGGCTTGCTTCAGCGATAGCAATGTTAGGCTGCATACACACGGCGGTGGCTGCGGATCAACTGCGTTTTGGTATCGACCCGACCTTCCCACCGTTTGAATCGAAAAATGCCAATGGTCAGCTCATCGGTTTCGATATCGACCTTGGTAATGCGATTTGCGCGGAAATGAAGGTGCAATGCTCCTGGGTACAGAACAGCTTCGACGGGCTTATTCCGGCACTCCAGGCAAAGAAATTTGATGCCATTCTTTCTTCTCTGTCGATCACTGATGAGCGTAAAAAAGCCATCTCTTTCAGTGACAAACTCTTCAATACTCCCGCATTCCTGGTTACCGCTAAAGGCAGTTCGCTCACCCCCACGGCGGCATCGCTGAAAGGTAAACGTATTGGCGTCCAGCAGGGTTCGGTTTTTGAAAGTTATGCCAACAAATACTGGCGCAACGCGGGCGTTGAGGTGGTTGCTTATCCGGATGCGGAATCGGTCTATGCCGATCTGATTAATGGCCGCCTTGATGGCACGCTCGATGATGCGGTGGTGATCACTGAAGCGCTGTTGAGCAAACCACAGGGCCAAAACTTCACGCTAATCCAGCCGCAGGTCAAAGATGATGAGATCTTTGGGCCTGGTACCGGGATCGGGTTACGGCAGGATGATAAAGATTTGCAGGCCCGTTTTAACAAGGCGATCGCCGCGATTCGCGCCAACGGAACCTATGATCGTTTAGCGAAAAAATACTTCAATTTCAATATTTACGGTGATTAACGCCATGCAGACCCAATCCATCATTACCTCCCTGATGAGCAGCCATTTTCAGGATAAGCCGCTGCGTCAGGTTTTCCTGGTCGCTTGCGGTGGCTCGCTGGTAGATATGTATCCTGCTCATTATTTTCTCAATGAGCAGAGTGAAAATCTGCGCTCATGGATGATGACTGCCAATGAATTTGTGCATGCCGCACCGCGCGCGTTAGGTGCCTCGTCACTTGTTATTGTCTGTTCGCATGGCGGCAACACACCGGAGTCTGTGGCTGCGGCTCAACTGGCAAAAAAACGTGGTGCTGCCACTATCACGCTTACGCACAATGCGGAAGCGGAACTGCTGCAATGGGCCGACCATAACCTGTTATATAAATGGGGTGATGATACGCTTGTCACCGAAAACCCGATGGCGCTGATCCTCAGCCTGTGCGTTGATATGCTGCATCAGGTGGAAGGCTTTGCCGAATGGCAGGCTTTCCAGCATGGTTTTGCGCAAATCGATACGGTGATCCGTCAGGCCCGCGCTAAGGTTGCAACCCGTTGCGCTGCGTTCGCAGAACGCTATCAGCATGAGTCCCTGTTCTATGTGCTTTCGAGTGGCGCCTCCTACGGTCATGCCTATGGATTCGCCATCTGCTCACTGATGGAAATGCAGCGTCTCGATGCCGCCTCTATTCACAGCGGAGAGTTCTTTCATGGCCCATTTGAAGTCACCGATAATCACGTACCCTTTATCCTCCTGATGAATGAAGGCCGCACGCGTGCTCTGGATCAGCGTGCGCAGGCGTTCCTGAATCGTTATAACGACAAAACAGAGGTTGTGGATGCCCGCGAGTTGGGCCTGAATGCGCTGCCTGCATCCGTGGTGGACTACTTTAACCCGGTGCTGTTTTACAGCATCATGTGCGACTACCGTGCGGCGCTGGCTGATATCCGCCAGCATCCGCTCTCAACCCGCCGCTATATGGGCGTGGTGGATTACTAAGGGCGGCGATCAATGAAAGTCATTGGTATAGGCGACAATGTTGTCGATAAATATGAGCACCGGCGTGTACGGTACCCAGGAGGCAACGCGCTCAATTTCAGCGTGTATGCGGCAATGCTGGATGCATCGGCTGCCTATCTGGGCATTTTTGGTAACGATGCGGCGGCCGACCATGTGATGCGTACGCTGGCAAAGTTCGGCATCGATACACGTCATTGCCGTCAGGTTGCGGGGGAAAATGGTTATGCGCGGCTGACGATTGAGCAGGGGGAACGGGTGTTTCTTGATTCGAACCTCGGCGGTGTGCGTCAGACGGAATCGATGGACTTCATTTTGCAAAAGATGGACTGGCTTAATGATTTCTCGCTGATCCACACCAGCAGCTACAGCTATATTGATGCGCAGCTACCTGCGCTGGCGACGTTATCCGGATGGCTTTCATATGATTTCTCAGATGACTTTGTCATTGCGCAGGCGCTGCCATTATGCCGCTGGCTCGACGCTGCATTTTTCTCCTGTGCGGAATGGTCGCTGGTAGAAACACGTGAACTTCTGGTGCAGGCGGTGCGGGCAGGCAGCGGTTTGGCGGTCGCGACGCGTGGCGAGCAAGGCGCACTCCTGTTCGACGGTAAAAACTGGTATCAGCAGGAGCCGGAAACGGTAACACCAGTGGATACATTAGGTGCGGGTGATGCATTTATCACTGCGTTTCTGCTCCATTTACGTCAGCACGGTAATATCGCCGCTGCACTGCAGGCTGCTGCGCATTTTGCAGCGAGAATTTGCCTGGTGGACGGCGCCTTCGGCGAAGGCGAAGCTTATTAACCCCGCAGGAATGTCTCAGCTTTTGAGTGGATTCCCCTTCGTTAATGGAAACCGCTCATTCTGCTGTTTTTGCAGCAAAAATGATGGTCTTGCTCAACGAGCAGTCTTGATGCCGACTTCGGTAAGTCTGGCGTTTCGTTAATATTATTTCTGATTGCCGGTCTGATGACAGAAGGCGCTGCTACTTATTATTGAAGTGTGTAAGTAACTGATTACTTGTGTGGGCTGGTTAATTAAAGAACAATAACCTTAATGGAAAGGTGGGTTTATCGCCGGAAATTTACTTCATTAAGGATAAAGCATGCTGATGGATCAGTCTGCATTCACCGGGAAAGGTTCCTTATCCCGTTACACGCTGGATATCAATCACAGCGCCGTCAGACCGGATGTCTTACGGTTCAGGGGAACAGAAGCACTGAGTCAACCCTTTTCATGGCGTATTGAATTCACCACGCCACAGGTTGTTCAGGGAGAGGACGTATTGCTGAAATACGCCAGTTTCCATATGCGGGGCTGCAAAGTGGTGCATGGCATCATTACCGGTCTTGAATGGCTCTCCACCAGTGCTGACCAGTCACATTACGCCGTTACTCTGGAATCACGCCTTGCTCTGCTCTCCCGCTCCCGTCGCTGCGCTATCTATCAGCACCTTTCTGTACCTGAAGTGGTGGCGCAGGTGTTGCGTTCTCACGGGCTGGAGGGGGCGGATTTTGCGTTTACGCTTTCCCGGCATTATCCGGTTCGTGAACTGATAACCCAGTGGCGTGAAACCGACCTGCAGTTTATTCAGCGCATTCTGTCTGACGTGGGCATCTGGTTCCGTCAGGAAATAAATGACGTTACAGAACTTGATGTTACGGTCTTCGGGGACAGCCAGCTCCACTATATCTTTAACGGTGCCCTGCCATACCATGAACCTTCTGGCCTGCATGATGGTGCGGAACACTGCTGCTGGGGCGTGCGCACATGGCATAACGTGGTGACGGAGAAAGTTTCGGCCCGTGATTACAATCCTCGTAAGGCACTGGATCCAATGGATGCTGCTGTCTCTGTGCGTTCCCCAGCCGTTACGACAGGCGAGCATTATCGTTATACGGAACCTTATCTTAACGCCGGAGATGACTCCGACCCGGAGCCTGAAACTGAAAGTGGAGCCTTTTATGCCCGTATTCGCCATGAGCGCGAACTGAATCAATCCGCTTACCTTCACCTGTTCAGCAACGCTTACTGGCTGAGTCCGGGGAGGGTGTTTGACCCTGTTGGTGCAAATCTGCACGACCTTAAAGACGGGGGTGATTATCGCCTTTACATCGTATCGCGGTTCTCGGGACACCCGCCTGTATGTGTCGGTGTGGGGAATGCCATATCGGGAAGAATACTGTTTCCGTCCTGCTGAAATTCCTCGTCCCGGGATTCACGGTACGATTCCGGGCCGGGTGGAAAGTCGTGACAAAAGCAATCCTTACGCGTACCTGGATGAAACCGGGCGTTACCGGGTACGGATGGACTTCAATCTGGAAGAGTGTGAACCGGGATTTGCTTATCCATGGCTGCGTATGATGAAGCCTTTTGCCGGAGATAAGTATGGCTGGCATATGCCTCTGACAGACGGTACGGAAGTGGGTGTGGCGTTCCTCAATGGCAACCCGGACCGCCCTTATATTGCGTCTGCCTTCTATGATTCAGAACACGCTGACATCGTTACCCGTGATAACCACAGCCAGAACATTCTGCGCACCGCTGGCGGGAATGAACTGCGGATGGAAGACCTGCGCGGTGAAGAGCATATTGCACTGACCACCCCGTATGGCACTTCACAGCTTAATCAGGGGCATATCACTGACGAACAGGGCAAACCGCGAGGCTCCGGCTTTGAATTGCGCACCGATGAATACGGTGTGATTCGGGTGGCAAAAGGGCTGTTCGTCACCGCAGAGGGCCAGGCCAAAGCGGCAGGTGATGCGCTGGATATGGAAACCGCTCTGCGGGAAATTGAAATCTGCCGGCATCAGTTACAGGCTCTGGCCGCAGCCGCGGCACAGGCGCAGGCGCTGGAAGCGGATATTGCCAGCCAGATTGCGATGTTTAATGAACGACTGAAGCCACTTTACGGAACGATTCATTTCCATGGTCCGGCAAGTTTGGCTTTCACCAGCGGTGAACATATGCAGCTTGCCGCAGCGGAAAATATCGCCATGAATGCGGGCGGTGATATCAGTATCGGCGCGATGGGTAATGTGGCTGCGCTGGCAGGCGATAAAATCGGTCTGTTTGCCCGTACAGGAACACTCAGCGTCATTGCCAGTGAAGGTCCGGTCCAGTTCCAGGCACAAGGCGGCAACATGCACCTGAGCGCAGAGCAAACGGTGAGAATAACTAGTCTGAGTGAAATCCTCTTTCAGGGTAAGAAGCGCATCACGCTGATTGGCGGCGGCAGCTACCTGAAGTTAGAGGAAGGAAAAATTGAATACGGTACAACGGGGACGTATATCCGCAAGGTTAAACACTCCGGGTTTAGCGCCCCTGTAGCCATGCCGCTTGACTTGCCCGCGATGGGGAACGCCCCCAAACAGTTTATTGCTGTTACCAGCGGGAAGGACTGCGAGGCAGAGAGTGCGCCTGTATTTAAATTTATGCCGGAGGAGCAAGAATAATGGCCAGGGAAGACCGTTACGTAACGATATTTCCGGAAGCGGATGTGACGCCCCGTAAATTTGATGGCCTGCTGGGCTGGTCAGCTGACTGGCGCTGCGTGGTTGACCCGCACGAAAAACCCCTGACGCTGGACAGCACCGTATCGCTCAACCCGTCTGCAACCGAGGTGAAGGTACAGTTTGGTGATTCGCTCAGTGAAATAGCGCAGGAGCATGGCTGCACCGTAAAAGAGCTGGTGAAGCTGAACCATCTCCGTAATCCGTCGCTTATTTTTCCGGGGCAGGTGCTGAAACTCCCCGTTCGTCAGTACCGCATGAGTCAGACGGAGATCGACACTCTGGCAGCACAAGCTGATACCTCCTGCACGCTCTCCTTTGCCTTTGAGGACCTGATAGAAAAACCGCTGCAAAGGTTTAAGGTCAGAATCGAGTCGGCGGCGGGCGATGTGCTTGAATCGGTGACGGATGAACTGGGCCGGATTCAGGATTACGTCATGGCGAAAGCGGAGGAGATCCGCGTATTTGTGAATGGCGCACACGGTATTAAGGAGGTGGCAAGATTTATACCGTCAGAAGGGAAGTGATATCAGACTGACCAGCCCGAAAGTACGGGTAAAGGGCGTGACTCAACCCATTAAAGACCGCGCAGGCCGTATTGATCTTGATAAACATCCTGTCAACACGGTGGTCAGTGGACGGGACAGCAAGGGCAATCCCGTTATTCAGATCAATCATACTTGTCCAAACCGGTATGATCTCCAGTTAGGGGCAAATCTGTGTTACTGGGATCAGATAATAGCCGCATCAGAACGCAGCGGGATTATTCCGCAGAGTATTGCCGCGGTTATTAATGCTGAATCTGCTCAGATTAAAGGTGTCTGGAATAAAGATTCAGTGGCAATAAGCCGGGAGAAAACAAAAGCCGCAAAGGCGTTAAAAGAGAAACAGGGCGAATCAGCCGAAGGCGTTGTGGTTTACGCCAGTTCCGCCGCAGGGATGACGCAGTTTTTAAATGCCACGTGGCTTGATGAAACCTTTCGCGAAGGGACTTATCTGAATGAGCAGGCAAGAGTTCGTGGCGTACTGGCAGATAAGCCAAAGCGGGATGCGCTGAACAATATTGAATATCACCCGAAAACCCACCAGCAAATCATCCTGCCGATGTTTGAGATATCACCTGATATATGGTGGACAAAAGAGCAGATTATCGATAACCGATTACTCAGGGGGGTAACGCCTTATCCTCCTCATGCAACAAAAGCGCTTCAGGCATGGCTTAATCTACGTTTTGAGCCGGAATTTATCATTATGGCGGCGGTGGATTACGGGCTATATAACCTCGCTAAGTTACAGGCAGCAGGCTACAACGTGGAAAGCCTGAACGATGCAGAAAAGGCGAAGATCTTTTATCTGACCCATCATCTGGGGCTTGGCGATGCAAAACGGTTTATCAGAAAAACCATTACAGAGGAAAATGCACATAAATTACTGGTGGCGCAGGTTGGGGCTAAAAAGGCTGCCAAATCAGTTAAAGGTTATGGGAGTTATGTTCAGGGTCATAGGGTGTGGTTATCAGATTACATTAATAACAATATCAATCTCCAAAATTTTTATTGTCCGAAAATAGAGTTCACAAAAAAACAGGCGTCAGGTGGTTTAGAAGTTGTAATAGAAAAAATAAAAGGAGACACTAAGTAATGGTTTTACGTTCTATAATTGCAGGACTGGTATGGATATCCTCCTCATCATATGCTTTTGAAAAATGCACTCAAAGGACAAATTGTGATAATACAACGTTAGGGAAATTAGAGTATATTTGGGGTCAAGAATCGAACGATAAAAAATCGCATGTTACACTCAATGGAAATAATATACTCACTGTGGATGGTAGCCAGATTGGTCGGGAGTCTAATGGAGATAGTTTCATTTTAGATAAAAATAACAATGTAAGCAGAATTATATTTATTTCCTCAATACTCCGCAATATATAAAAACTGACCCTAAATACGGAGATTTGTATCGATACAGAGCCTATAGGCTTTTTGATTTTTCAGGTAAAGAGGTTGTGATCTCAAACGAGTTTTACCCACCTGCGAATTATGATGCCCCTTTAAGATGGGTGTCGTGGGGGCAAAAAAACTCTGTGATTGCCTTTGATGATGGTTCCCGTTTCAAATATGAAAATGGTCGCGTGACGATGATTGATGATGGTTCCGGGACTGAGGGAAGTGAATGATTTATTGTCGGAGTTTTTATTTGGTGTTAGGTGTCCGATGGCGCTGAGAATAGCTCGTTATCCCCTAAGGTTAGGGGATATATATGGTGAGGCGATAAATTGAAAATGAATGATTATCGCAATGTAATAAAGGGAATCAGGCTTTATGTCAGGAATATGAATTGATGGTGGAAAAACTGCAAAGTGATTCTGTATCTGAATGGCGCAGGATTTCGGGCAGAGTCATAAAGGTGAAGATCTCTGATTTAGCATTATGCTGATTTTGGACCAGGGTCAAATATGGCCGGGGTCGCAAAAGTGCGTGGAATTAAAACGGGTGCGCTTACACCCGGGCCTGGACTAACGCCGTCAGGCGTTGAACAGCGAGCTTGTCGCGCTGGCCCCGAAGGGGTGAGCCGCTTGCGGCGAATAATCGAATGGAGTTCGATGGAGAGTCCGGAAGCAGAAAAGCAAAAACCCAGCCATAGGCTGGGTTCTTTAAATAGTGGTGCCCGGACTCGGAATCGAACCAAGGACACGGGGATTTTCAATCCCCGTGTTTATGGAAAGCAAGGGAGTAAGCATTCGTTCTCATCTGAATAACATAATTCAGGTGACCAAATGCATTCAAAAACGGAAGCTGTATCAATAGCTTTTACCGAACCAGGTGAAGCTAAGTCAACGCGTACTGGCAACATACCTCCATCTTTGGTAGCAAAACCCAAAATTATCCCAGTTGTGTCTACAAAAGGCGGCGAAGGGAAGTCTACCCAGTCAGCCAATCTGGCTGGCTTCCTGGCAGATGCGGGTATAAAAACACTTCTGCTGGACGGTGACCATGCTCAGCCAACGGCCAGCAGTATTTTCCCTCTGGAATACGAAGCACCTTGCGGTCTGTACGAACTGTTGATGCAGACGGCCGATCTCTCTGACCCCGATAATCTCATCTCCCGTACATCGATTGAAAACCTGGACGTCATTGTTTCCAACGATCCACGCAACTTTCTCCCCACTGCAATGCTGAATGCCGCTGATGGCCGGGTGCGCCTACGTAACGCGCTTTCGCATCCGCTTTTCAGCCAATATGGGGTGATTATTGTTGATTCACAGGGTTCCCGTTCAGTGATGTCAGAACTGATTATTCTGGCCTCAACGGGAACTATGGTCGGTGTCGCTAAACCTATTCTTCCTGATGTTCGCGAATTCATGCGCGGTACTGTCGCTCTGATGGAAGAACTCCTCCCATACAGTGCATTCGGCATTCAGCTTCCGGACACGAAATTACTCATTAACTGCATGGATTACGACAATCTGTCTGTTGAATCACTTGCTCAGGTTAAAACGATCGTTGAAGAAAAGCGCTACAGCATCCATGCAGATAAAATCCATATCGACTTGCTGAATACCTGTATCTATGACCTGACCATTTATGTCATGGGCCATGTAAAAGGCATTCCTGTTCACCGCCTTGAAAAAAATACCAGCCGAAAAAGCGATTCGGCATTTACCTCAATGTATCAGCTGGCGTGCGAGCTTTTCCCGGAATGGAAAGATAAGTTTGACGCGCTGGCTAACGCTGGCGAGGTGGAATGATGTCTCAGCAAAAGCAGAATCCCACTGTTCTCTTTTCACGTGATGCAGAGCAGTCTGTTCTTGGCGGTCTGATGCTGGATAACGAATGCTGGGACGAAGTTGCGTTGCTCGTCAGTATCGATGATTTCTACTACCACGTTCACCGCACGATTTTTCGTGAAATGACCCGTCTTATCAGCAGAGGCAAGCCAATTGACCTGATTACTCTGGCAGAGAGCATTGAGAGTCAGGGGACTAATGTCCTGGATCAGATGGGGGGTTTTGCGTACCTCGCCGAACTGTCCAAAAACACCCCCAGTGCTGCGAATATTCGTGCCTACTGCGAGATTGTGTCGAAGTACAGCCAGGCCCGGCAACTTGCCCGTATTGGTGCGGATATTACCGAAAACGTGCAAAAGCCCGGTGCTGATATCCCCGCGGTAATGGAAGAGGCCGAACAAAAAATCACTCGCCTGGCAGAGCGTGCAGAACCGGAACAGGCACACACACTTATTGACGGTATGGACAGGTTGCTGACCGAACTTGAACGTCGGTGCAATACACCGGATGGTATTACCGGCGCAGCGACCGGGTTTAAAGAGTTTGATGACCTGACCAGTGGGCTGCAGGCAGGTGATCTGGTGTTGGTCGCCGCCCGACCATCAATGGGGAAAACAGCATTTCTTATCAGTCTGCTGCTTAACCACATGATGAAAGCGCCTGATTCCAGAGGACAATTCTACAGCCTGGAGCAGCCGGAAGAGCAGATTCTTATGCGCATGGTGTCCTCGTTGAGCAGTCTGGAACTCCAGCGCCTGAAGAGCGGCCTGATGGATGATGAAGACTGGGCCCGGGTGTCTGAGGCATACAAGATTTGTACTGAGGATTTTAATGCGCGCCTGGTTATAGATGATACCAGTGGCCTGACTCCTCAGATGCTGCGTATTCGTGCCCGTCGTAATGCGCGCCGTTATGGTGCGCCTTCAATTATTGGCCTCGATTACCTGCAGCTCATGCGCTCCCCTGAACAGGAAAACCGTACCCAGGAAATCGCTGAAATCTCCCGGTCTCTTAAGGCATTAGCGAAAGAAATGGCCTGCCCGGTAGTGGCGCTTTCTCAGCTCAATCGATCGCTTGAGAGCCGACAGGATAAACGCCCCAATAACGGTGATTTACGTGATTCCGGTGCGCTGGAACAGGATGCTGACGTCATCGTCTTTATTTATCGCGATGAGGTCTATCACGAAAACACCGAGGATAAAGGGATTGCTGAAATCATTATCAGTAAACAGCGCCAGGGACCCACGGGGACGATCCGCCTGCAGTATGAAGGTTGTTTTACCCGTTTTTCTGACATCGCGGGCCGACCGGGGAGGAGCGCATGAGCAACGTCCGTAATCTTAATCTTGGCGCGGCCATGCTGCAGCGCGGCAAAACCCCGGCTCAGGGTGATGCGGTTCCCGCCGCAGTCCCCCTGCCAGTCAGCGAGATGGCAATGGTCCTCACTCTTGACCAACTGCGCCCTAATCCGGACAACCCCCGCAAGAGCCGTAACCCACATTTCGATGAAATCAAGGCTTCCATCAGGGCCTGTGGGTTGGTCCAGGTACCGAAAGTGACACGCGATCCGGACGGCGAAGACGTTTACATTTTCAGCGACGGGGGTAACACCCGGTATCAGATCCTCTGCGAACTGTGGCAGGAGACTGGTGATGAGCGTTTCTATCGCGTTCACACTATTTTTAAACCCTGGCCAGGACGGTTGAAATGTCTGGTCGGGCACCTGGCAGAAAACGAAGTCAGAGGAGACCTGAGTTACATAGATAAAGCGTTTGGTGTACACAGTGCCAGAGCCATTCAGGAAGAGCTGATGGGACGTCCAGTGACTCTGCGAGAACTATCCGATCTTTTAAACCTTGAAGGCTATCCCATTGACTATTCAACCATCAGTAGGATGGAGGATACCATAAAATATCTCTGGCCCTGCATCCCGAACTTGCTCAACAGTGGTCTGGCACGTCTGCAGGTGCTGTCACTGCTGCGCATTCGTTCCCAGGCAGGAAAGGTCTGGTCGCAGTTCGCACATGAGTCCTCCCCGCAGTGTTCGTTCGATCAGGTCTTTGAGGCGAGTTGCCAGGGGTTTGACGATCCTGACAGTTATGCATATGAGACATTCCGTGATGAGTTTATCGGTCAGCTGGTTAAGGCGCTGCCACATCCCAGCCTGAACTATGACCGCTGGATGATTGAACTGGACCCCCGCGAGCAGAAACGCCGTGAGCAGTTTGGTGAGCCGCCTCCGCTGCCCGTACTGACGCCACCACAGGAAAAAGCGGCAGGTCGTGAACCCCCGGAGCCGCAGGTGACTGTCCTGCCTCCGGATACTGCATCTGAAACGCCGGTCACGGGACTGCGCAGCGGCACGCTGACCACACCCGGACGCCCGGAGCCAGCACCGGAACTGCCCGCAGATGCTGAATTGCCTGTGAACGCACTGATGACCGCCGGCAGTGAACCACGTCGTGAAGTACAGAATGATCTGTTTGGCGGACGGCCGGTCATTTCTGGCGAAACGGCTGACCCTGACAGCATTTCTCTCCCTGATTTCAGCCCGGACACACTGATGTCAGCATTTGGCGAGGAGAATGCGTCCCCGGCTGCGTCCGTCAGTTCGGTCGCCTTTGCCGCAACCGGACTTGAGCCCGTCAGTGATATCTGGCACATCCCGGCCCTCCAGGATGATATTGAGCACCTGCAGGATATGGCTTACCGGCTTGTCTTCGAGATTGCTGAGGCGATGGGCTGCGCGGACAATGTGCGGGAGGATAAAAACCCTCAATCAGCAGGCTTTGCCGTCTCCGAAACCGGCAGCGAATTTGTCCTCTTCCTGGCGGGCCTGTCCGGCTCGCTCCCCAACAGGCAGTTCAATATGTTTATGTTCTGCCTGAATTTCTTCGGTTCTCAGTCACCGGCTGACATGGCCGTATTCGACGATATCACGGTCGTGAAAACAATGCGCCTTATCCGCGTTATCCGCCGTCTGCGTGAGCTGCAGCGACTCGCTGCGAAAGGAGGGGAAAATGTCTGATGATCTGAATGATGAAATGGCCCAGGCCAGTACAGCTCTGTTCATCCAGCACGGCATCGATGCCATCCGGGCAAAGGTAAACTCTGCAACACCGTCAAAAGCGTTCTGCGAATGCTGCGGTGCGGCTATTCCGGTTGCCCGTCAGCTTGCGGTTCCGGGCGTGGAGCTCTGTGCCGGTTGTCAGGAGGTTAAAGAGATGAAAAACCGTCACCGGGCTGACGGTGGCAGGGGGATGCGCCATGTCGGATAACGCAAAAATCACTGCCCGTATCCGGCGCCTGATGGCGCTGGGCACCCGCAACAGCAACCCGCATGAAGCCGCGCGTGCGGTTGCGCTGGCTCAGCGTCTGATGCAACGTCACGGTCTGACGCCGGACATGCTTTCCCTCAGTGACGTCAGTGAGTCAGTCTGTTTCAGCCTTACCAGTGATGCAGAAAAGGTGCCGGCCTGGCTGAGCTCGCTGGCAACCGTGGTCTGTATGGCCACGGGCTGCCGTTGCTGGTTTGGCTGGCATATTCATGTCAGTCCACAGGGCGTGAGCAGCGTGCGCCGTTCACTGCACTTTTATGGATTCAGCGAACGACCGGAGGTGGCGCTCTACATCTATACCGTTCTCCAGCGGCAGCTGCGTGCTGCCACAGACGTTCACATGGCTGGATACCGTAATCGGCGCATTCTTCTGCGCACGCGCCGTCGCCGGGCAGACCAGTTCCGTGAGGGCTGGGTATCCGGCGTCTGGCAGGTGTTGCAGTCCTTTTCACCCTCCGGGGAAGAGAACGCCGTACTGCAGCGCTGGCTGGCTCAGCGTCATGCCGGCGAGCCGCTGGAAGATATGGCGGTCCGGTCTGCAGGCAAATGCCGGGGTGACAGAACGGCCCGGGTGGCCGGTTTTTTCGCAGGTCGCGATACCGACCTCCATCATGGTCTCAGTGGCGCACAGGCTTCCCGGCAGATAACAGCGGGAGGGCATGCACATGACTGACGTTCTTTTATGGAGTGCCTGCCTGTTGGGCTGGCTTTTTGATGTTCTGCTCATCGCTGACCGGGCGATATCAGGAGGTGGCCTGTGAGCCAGCATAATCTTTCTCAGGCCACCACGGCCATTCTGTCCTCACTGCTGATGGACGTCAAAAACGGCAATATCCGCCGCTGTGAGTCACTGGGTATGTCGGTCGAGGAAATCCGTGCGCTGAGTCATCTGAGCCTTGATGAACTGCATTACCTCAGCCAGTCACATGTTTCCGTTCTCGATGTCACCCTGAACCATGAAAACTTCTGGCTGATGCTGAATCAGGCCCGCAATGAGCAGAAGCGCTTCATGATGATTGACCGCGCACTGGAGCTCGGCGGTTCGATGGAGCTGATTGACCGGTATTTTGGTCTGTCTCCTTCGGAGGTGAGTGCCCGCCGCCGTCTGATGGGCATTGAATCCCGGCAGGGCCGAACCCAGGCCCTGACAGAGCCACAGGACGCCGCGCTCTGGGCCGAGTGGAAAGCGGCAGGGTTGTCATCACCGGACTCCCATCAGGCGCTGGAGGCGATGATGCTGGCGGCCGAGCAACTGGGTCTTTCACTGACGGCCGTATGGAGCCGGGTCTGCCAGTGGTGTCGGGAGGCGAATGCCGCAGGCCGCCGGGCTGAAATACCTGTGCGTAAGGAGGCGTGATGGAGATGGGTGATTTCTCCCCCCGGCAGCAGGTGTCACCGGCAGTACGCCGCCGCGCGCAGCAGCTGTTCCGCGCTGCCTGCGGTGGACAGAAGGTGTTCCGCCGGCTGACCATGAACGGCTACCTCAAGATAGATGTGGGGCCGTGCTGGCGCATCCTGAGCAAGGATGGCGGCCGGCAGTGGTGGCTGATGGACCATGAGACCTACAACCGTGAAATACGCCGGTAACGGACTGCCGCTGACGACCACACAGTGCCGGGTTTACCCCGGCACTGTGCTGTCTCAGGCTGAAGAGGAGAGCATAAAATGACCATTCCTGCCGACAGCATTGTGGCGCACACGCTCGCCAGAATGCAGCAGAACCTTGAGCGGCGCACCGATACCGGCGATGTCAGCCAGGAGCGCAGCGGGCTGCTGTTCATGGGCAACGTGCACGATGCGTTCCCGCGCAGGCTGTTTCTGGATACACGCCTTTCACCGCTGGATAAAACCGCCTGGGTGATGATAAGACTTTACGCACAGCAGAATGAGGGAGCCATCTTCCCGACTTACGATGAGCTGCAGGTTCAGCTTGCCTCCGCGCATTCAGAGAAGGCATCGAGGGATACGGTCAGCCGCGTCCTGCTGATGCTGCGCCTGACCGGCTGGCTAAGCCTGTGTAAACGGGTACGCGATGACCGCGGGCGTGTGCGGGGCAACATTTACGCGCAGCATGACGAGCCGCTGGGTTACCGTGACGCCGAAACCTTCGATCCGGGCTGGCTTAAGCTGGTTGAAGAGAGTTGCCTTAGCCGTAATAAAGCGGTCCGCATGACCGCGCTGGCCGTGGTGAATGACATACTTCAGGACCCCGGAATGCGTCACCGTCACAGTCGCCTGGCCCTTATCGAAAGTCGCCTGAGCGCGCCGTCCACACCCAGGCAGATGGTCAGTCATCGCCGGGCAGTGAACCGGAGTCCGGAATCCGGACTCAGTCAAAAAAGCACCAAAAACATCCCGGAATCACTGAGTCCGGAAAACGGACTCAGTACCCCGTCAGTGGATAAAACACAGAGTCCGGAATCAGGACTCAGTCTGAAATCAACGACTTACACCGGAGTCCGGAATCCGGACTGTAACGTACGTTCTTTCACACAGAGTGTGAATAAAAAAACGTACGTACCGGGCGGGGAACATTTTCTGCCTGACGATTTTGTGAACGGACTGAACAGCGATGACCGGCAGATGCTGACCAAACAGATGGCCTCACTGCCTGAGGCGGTGGCAAAGATGCTGGCTGACATGCTGCGTGAGCAACTGCGGCTTGGCAGGCTGAATAACCCGGTGGGCTGGCTGTTCACGATGCTGCGGCGTGCCCGGAGCGGTGAGCTGAACCTGCCGGAAGCAGCAGCACCTGCCCCTGCCGGTTCCGGCAGCAACAATCCACCGACAACCGGTACGCGTGCTGTACCGGCGGCGATCATCCCCGTGCAGCCTGCCAGACGGCCTTCCCGCGATGAGGTTAGTGCGATGATCAAGAGCATACGACAGAATGTTGGCAGATAAATCAATGGTTAAAATTTGAGCTTGTTGCCACTGGCAACAAGTATGTTTTTTGAGCGATTCATGACAGGCATGCTAAAAGTGGTCCTTAGCTTTGATTAAAAAATGACCTTGTTGCCAGTGGCAACAAGATTAAAAAACGTACAAAGGATAATTTCCTGTCGCTGATTATGAGTTTCACATTGTTGGTCATGCGTGTGATTCAGGACTATGCGAGCTCTTCTTAACTGAATACAGGTGACGACAACGATGGCAGATAAACAGGTAACAAAGACAGGCTCGCTTCAGTCAGAAATGACAATTGCGCTCCATACCAATTATGCAATTGGTTTGTGGCTGGGTCGCAAACGGGAGAAACAGGAAGACAATACTCCTGTTAAACACGGCATCATCGGGATGCCTCAGTTCTTCGTGCGTGCAACACTGATTAACCAGGACTCCCTGAATAATAATCCGTGGGCAGATGAAGCCATGTACCGTCTGGAGGAAAAGCTGAGATCTGCAACTGAGACGATGACCGGGCTTATTAAGCAACTGGATGAAGAGATGAGTATGCTTCCAACAGGTATTACGCTGACAGAAGTTACTTCGGTCGAACCACTCGATATTCATGTGTTTACGCGTACTCCTCTGGGATACCGGTGTGTGTTTCTGCTGGTCGGGTTTGACCAGTTTGCCAAGAAGGTTCTTCAGGCGTCACATTACGGACTGATTACCCGTAATGGACGGGATAATTATCTCAGTGAAGGTGGGCGACTTCTGCGTCAGATTTACGGGACGGTTCTTTCTTACCGCAGGGTGGATGCGACACGCCTGGACGCAGCAGAGAATAATGAAGTCTGGCAGAAAGCCTGTCAGGAGGCGGGTGAGCCCGATCGTGCCGTGCTGCTCGGAGAAAAACGTTCAGCATTTTCCCCTCCAGTTAATGAAGCGAGCGTGAACCTGCTGCGCCTGCGTTATCAGACAGTCTGAGTCGCCGGAGGCTGGTCATGCGGCTATATATCTGTGAAAAACCCTCGCAGGGACGCGATCTGGCCGGGGTTCTCGGTGCCACCCGGCGCGGTGACGGCTTTCTGACCGGCAGCGGAGTCACCGTCACCTGGGCAGTGGGGCACCTGCTGGAAACCGCACCGCCCGAGGCGTACGGTCAGCAATTCGGTAAACCGTGGTCACTTTCGGCACTGCCGATCCTGCCTGCCCCCTGGCAGGTTGTGGTCAAAAAAGAGACGCAGGATCAGTTCAAAGTCATCGAACGGCTGTTGCGGCAGGTTGACGATGTGGTTATTGCCACTGATGCAGATCGGGAGGGGGAGGTCATTGCGCGTGAGCTGCTGGAATACTGCCGCTGGGAAGGTCCGGTGCAGCGGCTCTGGCTGTCTGCGCTGGATGAACTCAGTATCCGCGCGGCGCTTCAGGACCTGCGTCCCGGTCAGGCCACGCTCGGGATGTATCACGCCGGACTGGGTCGTGCCCGGGCCGACTGGCTGATAGGTATGAACCTCTCCCGTCTTTATACCCTGCGCGCAGCGGAGGCCGGTTTTGATGGCGTGGTCTCCGTGGGGCGTGTTCAGACGCCAACGCTGGCGCTGGTTGTCCGCCGGGACCGGGAAATCGCAGCATTTGTGCCGAAGCCGTTCTGGCAGGTTAAAGCGCTTATTTCCGCCGGTGGCCTCACCTTTCCGGCGCAGTGGGTGCCGGCGAAGGTGTATACCGACGAGGAAAAGCGCTGTGTTCACCAGAACATCGCGCAGCAGGTGGCACAGCTCTGCCGGCAGGCAGGTCACGCCGTGGTGACAGAAAGCGACACAAAGCGGGAAAAAGCTGCCGCGCCGCTGGCTTTTTCGCAGGGCACCCTGCAGCAGGCCTGTGGCAGGCTGTGGGATATGTCCCCGCAGCAGGTGCTTGACACTGCCCAGAGCCTGTATGAAAAGCACAAGGCCACGACCTACCCCCGAACCGACTGCGGTTACCTGCCGGAATCCATGCGGGAGGAGATTTCCGGTGTGCTCGATGCCATCGGCCGTACCGACCCGGAATGTGCGCCGGTGCTGGCTCGCCTCGACAGAACATTTGTCTCGCGCATCTGGAACGACAAAAAAATTACGGCACACCACGGCATTATCCCCACCCGCAATGCGTTTCAGCTGTCCGCGCTGACGGAGACCGAGCGTAACGTCTATATGCTCATCCGCCGTAACTATCTGGCCCAGTTCCTCCCCCTGCATGAGTCCGATTTCACACGGCTGCAGTTCGACATTGGCGGGCAGCTGTTCCGTGCCACCGGGCGAACGGAGGTGATAAAGGGCTGGAAGGTTCTGTTTGAGAACGCTGGTGATAATGAAGTTGATGACGGCGATGAAGCAGACGTTGCCCTGCCGCCGCTGGCGCAGAATGACCGCTGCGCGGTGACGGGGGCTGAGGTGGTGCAACTGATGACCCGTCCGCCGGCGCACTATACCTTTGCCACACTGATTGGCGCCATGATGAACGCGGCAGCATTTGTCACCGACGTCGCGCTGCGTAAGGTGCTGAAAGACAATGCGGGACTGGGCACCGAAGCCACCCGCGCCGGCATCGTTGAGCAGCTGCTGAACCGTCACTTTATAGTGCGTAAAGGCAGTAAAATCATGGCGACTGAACTGGGCGCCGATGTGATTGATGCCCTGCCGCCGCAGCTGACCGAACCAGGCATGACGGCACTCTGGGAGCAGGCACTGGATGAGGTCGCCGCCGGTCGTATGTCACTTGATGACTTCCTTCAGCGACAGGCAGGCTGGACGCGTAACCTGGTCAGCCAGGGGACACAGCAGCAGGTGCGTATCCGGATTCCGCCCACGCCCGCCTGCCCGCTCTGCGGGGGAAAAACCCGTCTGCGCAGGGGAGAGAAAGGGGAATTCTGGAGCTGTCAGCACTATCCGGAATGCAAAGGTGTCATCAACATCGGGGGCACCAGAAAGAAACGACCGCGCAGGGCTAAGTCTCCTGAATCAAAGAAGAATTAATCCTCTGTATCCGATTGCGGGGCGTTGTGGGCTCTGCTATTGTGACCCCGGCTCTGAAGCCGCACCCCGTGACTGCGGGTTTCGTCAGCATCTAATGCATGTGCTGCCGGAATACAGTCTGGCCGGCCCCGTCCACACCTGAACGGGAGACGGTAAGGCACAAAAACTCCGTGAAACCTGTGCCGGGCCCTTTCAGCCAGCGGAGCCACTGCGATAAGCAGGTTTACCTCAGGTCGATGGTGCAGACCTCAGAAGGCGGTGTCGCACGGCACCGCTTTTTTTATTTTTGTGTGCTGATGATTTTTTGAACGCTGCGGCGTTGACATCCGTGGCGTCTGAATGAATGATAAAGAGGCTAATCGTTGTCGTTCCGACAACTGCCAATGTTCCGGTGATTTGAGAGGAACGCCTTCGGGTAATCACATGCCAATGCCACATTAACCTGAGAGTGGCGCCTTCGGGTGGTTCAAACCTGTTTAACCTTTGCAAACAGGGACCTGATAACCAGGTTAAGGTCCATTTCACCATTACAGCCAGTCGGCAAACCTTGCTGACCTCCCTGCGGGAAACACTTCCCGTACGGGACAGATGTTTCTCCGCAACCCGTTCAGTTTTACTCCGGAGAAACCATCATGACTGCAACTACTACTACCCCTGCTTCAACCGGCTCTGCTTCTGCCTCCCAGAAAAAAGAGTTTTTCAACCTCAACGTCAATGGTATCGGGTATCTCAGCTCGATACGCCGTGTACAGGGTGGTAATGGTGAATTCACCTGCGCCGTTATCAATGCCCTCACCGGTCCGACAGACAATGCGTCTTATACCCGTTTCGATGTCACCATCGCGGGTGCGGAGACCACCAAACTCATCAACCGCTGTCAGAAAGCCGTTGATGAAGAAGAAAAAGTGCTGATTGGCTTTGTGCTGAGCGGGCTGAAAGCCGATGTGTTTACCCTGCAGACGGGTGATCACGCCGGTGAAAGTCGCCCATCCCTGAAAGCCCGCCTGATTAAGGTGGAGTTTATCAAGAAAGGTCAGGACGTCGTTTATCAGGCACCCAATGCTTCCCAGACGCCGGAATCCGGTTCATCGGCTCAGAAAGAGTACGATCCGAATTCGTTCTAAGCGTCACGGACACACCACCGGAACACACCCCGGTGGGTGTGCTCCTCTCAACACCATTCTTAAGAGGAAATCATTATGTCCGCACGCGGCGTCAACAAAGTCATCCTGGTCGGTCATCTCGGTCAGGACCCTGAAGTTCGTTACATGCCTGACAGTACGGCCGTGACCACGCTTTCTGTGGCCACGTCGGAAACCTGGCGTGATAAACAGACCGGTGAAAACCGTGAAAATACCGAATGGCATCGTGTCGTGCTGTTTGGCAAGCTGGCCGAAGTGGCCGGTGAATACCTGAGAAAGGGTTCACAGGTGTATATCGAAGGTCAGTTGCGCACCCGCAAGTGGACCGATACCAATGGTATCGAACGCTGGACGACAGAAGTCCGTGTGGGCGTTAACGGAACGATGCAGATGCTGGGCGGTGGCCGTAATAACAGCACCAACACCAGTGGAAATAATGCGCAGTCAGGTCAGCAGGGCGGCTGGGGCCAGCCTCAGCAACCGCAGCAGACACCGTCAGCGCCACAAAATCCGCAAAATGAACCTCCGATGGATTTTGACGATGATATACCGTTCTGAAAATTTCATAACGGATTCATATAATTATATACCCTCATGCGCCAGTTCAGTCTGGCGCTTTCTTTTTCAGCTTCAGTTGAATAACTATGTATAGCAATTTGCTACCATTCAGACTATCCTGTGTGTATAGCAATTTGTTACCAAGAGGAAGAAATATGCAAACTCCAGTCCGTAAATCCGTCCGTGACAAGCAAATCAATATCCGCGCCACGGATGAAGAACGTGCGGTGATTGATTACGCTGCGAGTCTGGTTAATAAAAACCGTACTGATTTCATCATTGAAAGGGCTGTGCATGAGGCCCAGAACATCATTCTGGACCAGCGTGTGTTCGTTCTTGATGATGCCCGTTACCAGGCGTTCATCAGGCAGCTTGAAGCCCCTGTGCAGAATGTTGAAGGTCGTCAGCGTCTGATGGATGTAAAACCTGAATGGAAATAAATGTCACTGCGCCTGCTTTACTGACAGAGGAGCATGTTCTTCATCCGTTCGATTGCGGGAATGCGGTACTTGATGACTGGCTTCGCCGGCGTGCGTTGAAGAATCAGCATCTTAATGCTTCCCGTACATTCGTCATCTGTCCTGAAGGTACTGCGCGTGTAGTGGGTTATTATTCCCTCGCGACTGGCTCAGTAAGTCATGTCGACTTGAGTCGTAGTCTGCGACAGAATATGCCCGATCCCGTACCGGTTGTTTTGCTGGGCCGCCTTGCAGTCGATGTATCCACTCAGGGCAATAACTTCGGGAAATGGTTGCTGAATGATGCTGTGATGCGCGTATCGAATCTGGCGGATCAGGTCGGCATCAAGGCTATCATGGTGCATGCAATTGATGAGCGGGCTAAAGCGTTCTATGAATACTTTGGTTTTGTGCAGTCACCAGTTGCGGCTAACACGCTTTTCTACAAAATATGATGGTCTCATGCAGGTATTCATCTGTAGAACACATGGACCTGAAATCACATTCAACGCCGGTTCTCCGGCGTTTTTTCTTATCAGATTAAAGTGAAGGGCTTGGTCAGCTGATTAAGCCTGACCGGCTCTGCAATGTTTTTCTTCAGTTTCCGGAAAGAGTTTCGCATTGCCCGCTTTTTCATCCCCGCCAGAATAGCACTCCTGATTAAGACTAATCCTGGGGTGAATCCTGATGGCAGTACCTTCCAGACGTGTGGCAACGGGCGCTGCCCTCCTCGCCTGTTCAGTTATACAGGCGGGCTGCAGCAGCGCCGTTTCTGATCCCGCGCCCTTTGCAAACGGCCGCTATCAGCAGCCCACCCGCTTCGATGATATTTACCGCAACCGGGCCCCCGACGTGGTTCGCTATGACCGTTATACGCTGGTCAGCACGCGCCCGGACGATGCACAGCGCGATCCACTCAATCAGATTGTCGATATCACCATGCCGGCGCAACTGGTCAAAACGGTCGGTGAGGGCTTTCGCTATCTGCTGCTGGAGTCCGGATATTCACTGTGCTCAGCCACAACCTCCGCATTTTCAGAACTTCTTAGCCGTCCACTGCCGGCCGTTCAGCGTGATATCGGTCCGGTCCGGCTCAGTGAAGCCCTGCAGATTGTGGCCGGCCCGGCCTGGCGACTGAAGGTGGATGATGTTAACCGTGAAATTTGCTTTGAACTGCGGGACCAGTATCGCAGCTTCGCCGCACCGTTGCCGGCTCCGGTCTCACTGGTGTCACAGCATGCACCCGTCAGTCTCCCCCCGGTCATACAGCCAGCCCGGACTGGCGGGGCCGCCGGCACTGTCAATGCTGTGCCGCGTAATCCCTTTACCGGTGATACGAGTATCAACAGCACCCCGGGCACCGTGCAAAAACCGGTACTTACGGCGCAGAACCAGTCCGTCCCGTCACCGGTACTGACAGTGGCGAAGACACCTGCAGCACAGAAGTCTGCTGCGCTGTCGCCCGCCGGGCGCCCGCCGGTGCCACCACCTGCAGTTGCACCGAAAGCAGCCTCATCTCAGAAAACCCCTGTTACAGCCGTTCATCCGGTTACCGTACAGCCAGCTACAGTGAACGCTGCCCGGCAGACTGTGCCCGTCCGGCCCGTCACCTCACTGCCGCCGGCTCCCCCCGTCTCCGGTCAGACCGCTTCTTCATTTATACCGGGGGCGCCGGTCACTCCTCAGCCAGTTGGCCAGACGTGGCGCGCCGAACCGGGTTCCACACTGAAAGAGACCCTGACGGGCTGGGCATCAAAGGCGACGTGCAGCAATGGCGGAAACTGGGTGGTCATCTGGCCGGTATCACTGGATTACCGTATTGATGCGCCTCTGGTGTTTCACGGCAACTTCGAATCCGTCCTGGTACAGGTCTTTGACCTCTACCGCAAAGCGGAAAAACCGCTGTTTGCCGAGGCTAACCGCATTCAGTGCCTGATTTCGGTGAGCGATACCCCGACGGGCGGAGGGCACTGATATGGGCTATGCGCTGCCCGTCTTTGTTTTCTGTCTGGTCATTGCGCTGATGGCCGGCGATGCGCAGCGTCACTCCGCTGAACACGTCCGGCTGTCGCTGCAGCAGACCCTGCCTGACCAGCTTGCCACCGACATGCTGCGCACCGCGGATGCGGTGAACAACTGGCGCCACGGCCGGACGGTCGCTGACGGCACGGTGACACCTGCACAGGCCGGCATCGTCCCCGCGCCTGACAGCCGTATTCAGACCGTGATTCAGGGGGGACGCCTCTGGGTCTGGGTGCCCGCCACTGATGGCGTGTATGCGGCACTGCGTACGCAGTCCGTGACCTCGGCACTGGCGCTGACCGTCAGCGGCGGGCGGCTGCGGATGGCGGACGGCACCGATATGAACCTGTCCCTGCCGTCCGGCGTGACGGAGGGCAGCATTGTTTACCTCAACTAACCTCATCAGGGAGCTGCGGATGCCGCGTTTACCTTTCTGCCTGACAGCGCTGGTCGCCGCGCTGGCGCTGTCATCATGTTCGCTGAATGAAATCAGCAAAATGGACAAGGAGGCCTCGGGGCAGGCCGATACCGCTCAGCGCGTACTGCAGAGTCGCCAGACCCTGACTCAGCCCACCGTTGTCTGGTCCGATAAACCCTGGGTGAACCTGCAGCCGGTCACGCCGGTCATCTCCACGCCGGATGAGAAGAACCTGCCCGCCTGCCAGATTACGATTAACCGGCCGGAGGGGATTTCGCTGCCGGAGCTGGGGCAGCGTATCACCGCGCTCTGCGGCATCCGCGTTTCCATCACGCCGGATGCCTTTGCCGCACTGAGCAGCATTTCCACCGGCAGCGTGGTGACGTCGCAGATGAACGGTCAGTTGCCGGCACCGGATGATAATGGCCGCGTACCTTTGTCACAGATGGGCACCACGTCTGCGCAGCCCGTCTCCGTTCAGTCATCACCTTCGCTTATCCGGGGCCTGAAATATCAGGGCGATATCCGCGGGCTGCTGGATATGGCAGCGAGTGGTCTGGGACTGTCATGGCGCAGCGACAGCAGCGGCGTGTATTTCTACCAGCAGGATACGCGTACCTTTCAGCTCGTCATCCTCAACACGAAGGTGAACAGCAGTGCCTCCATCAACTCCGGCTCCGGTAATCAGCTCGGCAGCGGTGGCGGTACATCCGGGGGGACAACCGGCGACATCAGCTCGAACCAGAAGACCGACTATGGCATGAACAGCGACCTGTACGATGACATCAAAAAAACGGTTGAGCAGATGGTGACGCCAAAATCCGGCCGCTTCTGGTTGTCGTCTGCCACCGGTACGCTCAGCGTAACGGATACACCCGATGTTCTGAATCGTATCGGTCGCTATATCGAATACCAGAACAAGGTTCTGAGCCGTCAGGTCCAGCTTAATATCCAGATTGTCAGCGTCAACCAGACGCGTAACGAGCAGATGGGACTGGACTGGGGACTGGTCTATAAATCGCTGCAGAACGTGGGTGCCAGCCTGACCGGCTCAATGGCGAACGCCTCCTCATCCGCCGCCAGCGCCGGTATCTCCATTCTTGATACGGCCAGCGGCAATGCCGCTAAATTCTCCGGCTCCAGCCTGCTCATTCATGCCCTGTCTGAGCAGGGCAACGTCAGCATGGCGCTGAACCAGACCGACCCGACCGCCAACCTTACGCCGGTGGCCTATCAGCTCTCGAAATCCACCGGGATGCTGACCAGCTCCAGCTCGACGGCCACCGCCAACGTGGGGGTGACGTCAACGATGACCACGACCAACGTCACCACCGGTCTGTTCATGACCATGCTGCCCTTCATTCAGGAAAACGGTGATGTGCAGCTGCAGTTTGCCTTCAGTTATACCAGCCCGCCGGATATCAAAAGTTTTGTCAGCCGGGACGGTAATACCCGCAATGATACCGCAGACACCTCTACCGAAGGGCTCGCCCGTAAGGTCAACCTGCGCTCGGGCCAGACGCTGGTCCTGACCGGTTCTGAACAGCAGAACGTCTCGGCGGATAAGCAGGGCACCTTTACGCCGGGCAACTTTATCCTGGGCGGCGGTCAGACCGGCTCGCGGGGCCGTACCACGCTCGTCATCATGATCACCCCTGTTCTGCTGAGGTAACGATGTCATTACAGAAAAAAACAACACGCCGCACCGGTATTCGTCTCACGCACCACCGGCGCGACTGGATGGCCGGTCTTCACTGGGCGCCGCAGCACAGCGCACTCAGGGTTCGTCTGCGGGGCAGGGCCTCGCCGGACACCCACTGCGTGACGGCCGGCAGAGGCAGCGCTTCCATGGCGGGCGTTGTCTCCCCGGGACGCGTGCGTCACCGCCTTTATGCCCTTGCCGTGGCTTTTCAGCTGTCCGAAGGCGGTAATGCCTGGGGTATTTACCGTCTGAGCCGCGATGAAGACCTGTGGGTGTTCTTTGCAGCCAGTGGGGGGCAGCTTTCCGTGATGGGCGACGTGACCGGCACGCGGGCATTCATTGAGTCAGCCGCACAGAATTTTCTGCGCTTTAACGATGCCGATGCGCCGGGCCTGCGCTGTGCGGCCACGGCTGAGGATGGCCGCGATGCCACCACGCTCACGGACAGGCTGAGTGGTGCACAGCTCAGGCGCTGCCGCCTGCGAAAACGCCTGGCACCGATGTCGCTCATCCTGCCGGCTGTTGTGCTCACCCTGGCGACGGCTGCCGGCGTTTACTGGCACGACACCGTGCAGCAGCAGGCAGACCAGGATGCTGCGATGGAGGCGTTTCGCTCCCGTGTGGCGCCGAAACACGATAAACCAGCACTCCCGGCCCGTGCACCGCACCCGTGGGCCTCACAGCCTCCGGTGTCAGTGCTGCTCAGCAACTGCTGGCTGACGCGGGAGCCAGTTTTTGCCTCGGTGGCCGGCTGGCGTTTTACCGACGGTGAGTGTGTGCCGGAAGGACTGCGGCTGCGCTTTGTCGCCACCCCCGGCTCAACAGTGGAAGACTTCTCCCGCCGCGCCCGTGAACTGCTGGGGCATGCGGCCGTTTTTAACCTGCAGGAAGGCGGGAAAAATGGTGATGTTTTCATTCCCTTCCGTAAATACCTCGCAGGCGAGTACACCGATGAAGCGCTGCCGGGTGCCGATGCGCAACTGATGCGGTTTATCTCTCACCTGCAGCGCCGCAACCTGGACGTGAAATTCACGGAGGTGAAGCCGCCTGCCGTCGCGCCGGGTCAGGAAAAAAACACGCCCGTCCAGGACTGGCGGGAATTCACCTTCTCCGTCAGCTCGCGTCTGCAGCCTGAGCGCCTGCTGCAGGATTTTGATGCCGCCGGGCTTCGCCTGACCAGCGTGTCCATCACCATGAGCCCGCAGGGGCAGTTCGGATACACCATGAAGGGGAGCATTTATGCGCAGAATTAATCCCGCCCGGACGGGGCTGCTGCTGTCCGTTCTGCTCAGCGGGCCCGCGCTGTCAGCCACCACCGCCGATGCGCTGCCACCGAACGTCACCCTCGGGGAACTGGAAGCCGCACAGGCCAGAAACCTGATTCTGGAGCAGAAAGTCCAGACCGCCCGTCTGGAACAGCAGCTGCGCGAAAGCCAGTCCGGGCAGAGTACCGACCGTAATTATCTGGCGACATCCCTGCAACCGTCAGCCCCGCTCATGACGCAACCCGTCCCGTCACAAACGGCCGCGACGTCTGGCACGGAGAAGCGTGCCGGCAGTGTGCGCCTGCAGGAGATTTACGGTCGCGGCACACAGCTGCGCGCCCGCATTGTGCTGCCGGACGGGGGCGTCACCGAGGTGGCGAAAGGTGACCAGATCCCCGGCACTGCTAAACGGGTCACGGAGGTCACGTCCACGCTCGTGCGCCTCAGTGACAATTCTGAACTTTCCTTCTGAGGCAACGATGACGCCCGATAAAGACATTATGGATTTTGTGTTTGCCGAACAGCATCCGTCCGGCGGCGTGACGCTGCTTATCGACGGTAACCGGCGAAAAGAACCGGCCATACAGCGCTGGGTGATGGATGTCACCCGCGAGTATCCGACGGCAAAGACCGAGTTTGTGACGCTGAGCGAGCTGAACCGCCGGCGCGAAGTGGCAGAGCGTCAGGGGCTGGCCCTGTCCCGGAGCGTCAGTGAAAGTGATCTGAACAGTCGCGATATCAGCGTATCGCAGGATAAGGTCATCAGTTATATGAAACTGGGAAACGAGTTCAGTGCGTCTGATATCCATATTGAAATCAGCGCCGACCGTAAGCTCAGCATCGTCCAGTTGCGCATTCACGGCGAGCTGGAAGTGGTGGATGAAGTGAAAGATGTGGAGGGGATGACACTGGCCTCCACCTCCTATCTTTCCATGTGCGACGTGCGCGAGCAGTCATTTTTTGCCGGCCGCGAGCAGTCAGGGCGCATCGATGCGAAGTTTGCCCGCCGTGCCGGTCTGTATGGCGCCCGCTATGAACACCGCCCCACGCCCGACGGGCTTATTGTGGTCATGCGACTCATTCCTGATGACGGCGATAGCATTCCCGGGCTGCCGCAGCTGGGTTTTCTGCCGGAGCAGATAAAGCTTATTATGCAGATCCTTCGACTGCCGGAAGGCATGGTGCTGCTGACCGGGCCTACCGGTTCCGGCAAAAGCGCCACGCTGCGTGTGTTCAGCGATATATGGCTGAAACTGACCGGGGGGAAAAAGCGCCTGCTGACGCTGGAAAACCCGCCGGAGGGACGTATTCCCGGCGCCATCCAGACCCCCGTCATGCCGGCTGACAACTCGCCGGAAGCCATCAGCCGCGCCTGGAGTAACGCCAATGCCTCCGCGCTGCGTCTCGATCCGGATGCCATCCTGAACGGCGAAATGCGTGACCTGTATTCCCTCATCGCCGCCATTTACGCCAGTGAAACCGGCCACGCGCTGTTCTCCACCCTGCACACCCAGAGCGCCATCGGCGCCCTGCGCCGTATGGAGCACTTCGGCGTTGACCGCCACCTTCTGGCGGATGCGTCACTGGTCACCGGCCTGATAGGCCAGCGTCTGGTGCCGCTGTTGTGTGAAAAATGCCGGATTCCCTGGCAGGTGAAAGCGTCTGAACTCGACGGCGAAACCCGCGCGCGCCTGGAAAAATACTGCACCGTGGAGGGGGTGTGCGACACCGGCAAGCTCTTCTTCCGTAATCACGAGGGCTGTTCTCACTGCCAGAAAACGGTGCCGCTGACCGGTCGCATCGTCAGTCGCGGCGTAACCGGTCGCACGGCCATTGCCGAGGTGGTCCGCACAGATGCCCGACTGATGCAGATCTGGTTGTCTCACGGCCCGGCCGTTGCCCGTCAGTACTGGGTAAACCAGGGGGGCATCACCCGACGTATGCATCTGCTGCGTTATCTCGCGGAGGGGCGCGTTGACCCGCTGGAAGGCGATCTTATCTGTCCGCTGGACGAAGACGACATCATGCAGTGTGAGGTGCCATATGTCGGTTAAGACCCGTTTTTCGCCTGAGCGTGATTTGTCGCTGGCGGAAAAGCTTCGGTATCGCCTGGTCAGGGCAACGTTTACCGGACAGTATCGCCAGCCGTTTTACGAAACCCTGCGCTTTCTGCTGGAAAACCGCAAAGCACTGGAAGAGGCGCTGACCATGATTGGTGAGGTGCATACCGACTTTGGCCGGCGCTGGCACCCCTATTATGAACTGGTGCAGGACTGCCTTGAGGGTGTGAAAGACAACCGTGAGGGCCGCTCCCTGAAGGATGTGCTGGCTGCCTGGGCACCTTATGAAGAGGCGGCGCTTATCAGCGCCGGTATGGAAACAGGCAATATTCCCGGTGCGCTGATGCAGGCTGACAAGCTGATTGTCGCCCGCCGGCGCATCCTTGGTCAGGTGGTTTTTGCCTCGGTCTTTCCGTCAGCGCTGGCCCTGCTGAGCGCGGGGCTGCTGCTGGCCAACAACATGGCACTGGTGCCCACCCTGAGCAAAATGTCTGACCCTGCACGCTGGACCGGTGCACTCGGGCTGATGAACGGGGTGGCACAGTGGACCGACAGGTGGGGTGTGACCGCAGCAGGTGCCACAGTCGGGGGCGTCATTCTGGCGTTCTGGTCACTGCCGCGCTGGCGAGGCCGGCTGCGTCGTGTTGCCGATTTTCTGATGCCCTGGTCGGTTTACCAGGATCTACAGGGGGCGGTTTTCCTGATGAATATCGGGGCCCTGCTGGGGGCCGGCGTGCAGGAGCTTAAGGCGCTGCAGATCCTCAACGAGTTCGCTCCGCCCTGGCTGCAGGAGCGTATCGAAGCGGCAATGGAGTGTATGAGCGAGGGGGACTCGCTGGGCATGGCGCTGCGCCAGAGCGGTTACGACTTCCCCAGCCGCGAGGCGGTGAACTACCTCTCGCTGCTGGATAAGGGTAACAGCGCCGGGTCACTCATCACTAACTATGCCGACCGCTGGCTCGAACAGGCGCTGACACGCGTTGCCCGTAAAGCGAATGTCACCAAACTCTTTTCTCTCGTTCTGATTATGAGTTTCTTCTTACTCATCCTGCTGATGGTGATGCAGATTCAGGACATGAACACCTTCAACATACATTAAGGAACGACTATGTCATCTCAGACATCACATTATCACCAGCGCCAGCCAGACCGGGGCTGGGGTATCCTTGAGCACGGCAGCATTGCCCTGTTTACGGTTATCGTCATCTGCATTGTCGGGGCGCTTGTCTGGGGTCTCTCTGGCAAAAAGTCTGTTGCGGTGGAAACCTCAAATATCCAGACCGTTGTGACCAATGCCCAGCAGCTCAAGCAGACCCAGGGCGGGTATAACTTTACCAGCGGCACCACCATGACCGGCACGCTGATTCAGCAGGGAGGTGCGCCAAAAGCTGGCTGGACGATTCAGGGGACGGCCAGTTCCGGCACGGGGACGATGTGGAACAGCTACGGTGGACAGGTTGTCATGGCACCGGTGGCATCAAATGGATTCAATAATGGTTTCTCCGTCACCACGCAGAAAGTACCGCAGGCCGACTGTATCTCCATTGCCACCCAGCTCGGCTCCGGTGGCGCGTTCAGCGCCATCAGCATCAACAGCACCGATTACAGCGACGGTCTGGTCAGCGCCGAAGATGCCGGCAAAGCCTGTACCGCTGACACCGGTATGACGGGTAACAACACCCTGGTCTTCACGCACAACGGCTGATGACATGCTGCGCCTGACAGTCCTCCTGCTGTTTATCCTGCTCAGCCCCCGCGCGGGGGCATTCTGCTTTGACGCAGCCGGGGCAAAGTACCACATCGATCCGCTGCTGATTCAAGCCATTGCCACCGGCGAAAGCAGTATGCGCCCGGGGATTACGAATGTTAATCGCGATAAAAAGACCGGGCGTGCGCTCAGCACTGATTACGGGCTGATGCAGGTCAACTCCTCGCACATCCCGGCGCTGATGGCTCAGGGGGTTATCCGCAGCCCGCAGGATCTGCTGACCCGTCCCTGTCTCAATGTGCAGATTGGCACCTGGATTCTGGCGAAACATTTTCAGGTATGCGGTATCAGCTGGAACTGTCTGGGTTCTTACAACGCCGGGTTTCGTCAGGATCGCCATGAAACGCGCGAATCCTACGCCAACCGGATTTATGCCATTTACCGGCGCCTTTTACTGAAAGAGCGGGGGGTAAGACTGTGACGCTGCTGACGCTGAGTATGCCGTGGCCAACGCTTGGCATCCTTTTTCCCCTTAGTCTCGGTTTGTTTAATGTTATGGCAATCCTCGTCCGTATTAACCTGGTGATATCGGGGCACCGGAACGGGGGCAGTTCTCCTGTGCGTCCGGCGATAGTCTGGCTGTATGCCGCTGCTGTCAGTGTCATGCTGCTGGCGCCTGCACCGGCGATGCTCCGCCTTCTGTCCTTTTTCCTCAGCCTGTTTCTTTTCAGAATGACGCTGACCGATGCGCTGACGGGACTGCTCCCCCGCGAAATGACGGTGAGCTGCCTGACTGCGGGGCTTACTGCCGCACTTCTGCACCCGGGGTTTACGGAACATCTCCTTTCTGCGGTCATCGCGATGTTGATATTCGGCGGCTGGCGATATGGCTCAACGAAGATTCAGGGGCGCGAGTGTCTGGGGCTTGGCGATGTGTGGCTGGCCGGTGCCATTGCCGCATGGCTCGGTGGAGCCAGCGGGCTTTATGCCCTGCTGACCGGTGTGATGTTTTTTGTCCTGTGGCAGTTAACGGTGCGTCGCATCCGCGAGGGCGGGCCGATGGGCCCCTGGCTGTGTGCCGGTGCGATGTCAGTGACACTGCTTAAACTTTATCAGCCGCTTATTACATGGTGATACCAGTGAACGTAACAAAAACAACCGATCGTGGCTGGGCTATTCTCAGCACAGGTGCGGCTTTAGTGATCCTGCTGCTGGTCAGCGTATGGGGATATTCGCTTATCAGCGACTGGATGCAGAGACGGACCTGGATGAACACCTCCGCGCAGGTGTCCCGCTTCACGCAGGCCGTAAAGAGTTATACCGGGCGTTATTACGATACGCTGCTCGCCAGTGCCACCACCACCGCGCCGGTCATTGTGACCCCCGCCATGCTGAAAAATACCGGTTTTCTGGAGCAGGGCTTCAGTGAGACCACCATTGACGGTCAGGCTTATTCCGCTGCGGTGATACGCAATGCCACCAACACCGACCAGCTGCAGGCGATTGTCTACACGCAGAACGGCTCTGCGCTGCCGTTTCTCGCGCTGCGTCAGATATCAATGGATATCTCTGCCGGCATGGGGGGCTACATCTGGACGTCAGGTATAGCCACCGGCGCAATGGGGAGCTGGACTGTTCCTCTCGCACAGTTTGGTGTCAGCAGCACGCAGGGGCATATTGCCACACTGCTGACTACGGATGAGCTGGGGGTGGCTCGCGGTGAAAGTGACCGGCTTTACCGTTTTTCGGTCACCGGTAAGCCCGATCTCAACACTATGCATACCAGCATCGATATGGGCGGCAACGACCTCAACAATACCGGAACCGTCAATGCCGTAACGGGGACGTTCAGCGGCAACGTGACCGCCGGTGGCAATATGACGGCAAACGGCACGGTAACGGGACAGAACGTCGCAGCCGGGACAAATGTCACTGCCGGCAATACCATTACAGCCAATAACGATATCCGTTCGAATAATGGCTGGTTCATTACGCGGGACGGGAAAGGCTGGCTGGATGAAACACATGGCGGTGGTTTTTATATGTCCGATAATGACTGGGTTCGGGTTGTTAATAACAAGAATATTTACACCGCCGGTCAGGTTCGCGGTGGTAGCGTACGGGCAGATGGTCGCCTGTCCACCGGTGAGGTTCTGCAGCTCGATGGGGTGAACACAGCGGGCGCAACGTGTTCACCAAACGGGCTTGTAAGCCGTGATGCGTCTGGCGCAATACTTTCCTGTCAATCCGGTGTGTGGACCAAACAGTCAAATTCTATGTGTTTATCGAATACATTTCCGGGTGCTATAGGCATTACGCGCTGTACTGTCCTTTCGTATGTTGGGGGACTACTTACTGGAATTTGCGCGGACCAAAATCCTCAGCATGATCCATTTAAAACTGGCCGACCATATACCTGGATGGCCATAGATACACCTGTCCAGTCTAACTATGTAATTCCGTGCGATTAGGTTCATCTCCGGTTCAAGTGGTAGGAAAATATGGCCGGTGTAAGATTGACAGTCACTGCAAACGGACGGCGTAACAACGGACGTTATCGTAAGTGCAGTATTCACCATCCTCCGTACACGCATCAGAACCAGAAGCTACCCACCCATCATTAATCATTCCGGATGACTGAATATATGCCTGACACACATCGCCATAATTCTCACCCGTTCCTGATACTGTCCATGTGGTTCGCTGTAGTGCAACTGTGCTTTTTCGCCACACACCGGATTGACAGTCAGTTAATGCTGCAGAAAACAGGGGTTAACCAATTCATGGAATATCCACCGCCACACCCCTCTCCCAGGGTGTTCCAGGATGACCAGTCTCCATCATGGTTAACTTTTCCAACTTCCAGCGGCCATTTCCCTCCACAGTAGTTTGCACAGACCCTGAGGCCTGATCCTCCACTGGATTGCCACACACCGGATTGACAGGAAGATAATTTACCTTGAGCAATAAGCTACTGCTGCAAGACATTGACCATTATTATTCCCCCCTCCAGTGACTATCCGCCATGTATTGGCGCTACCAGGGATACTTTGGTCGGGAGAGTTATGACCGTCATTTCCAGACCATCCGGTTAAAGTCCAACCGCCAGAAATGACTCGCATCCCATTAGGGCAAACAGCAGTTGATAATGTATTTGCTCCGCATGCGCTATTCCCCTGTACCATTTGGAATCCCCCAAGACTGGTGCTTTGCCACACACCGGATTGACAGTGATGTCTGACAGCAGTGTGATATCTTTCCTGATTTTTCAGGGGAATACCATGGCGGTCAGGAATCGGATAAAAAAAATGCCACTGGCAAAAGCACTGGATAAATATTTCAGTGCGGTCTCTGTCCACAAACGTGGTCATCTTCAGGAGTTTTACCGCATCAACGTTATCAAACGTTCAGCGCTGTCACTGAAGTGCATGGATGAGATTACCTCCGTGGATATCGCTGATTACCGTGATATGAGGCTGAATACGGTGAGCGACCGTACAGGACGTACTGTGAGTCCCAATACGGTCAGGCTTGAACTGGCCTTACTTTCGGCGCTGTATAATCTTGCGCGTATCGAATGGGGAACCTGCTCACACAATCCCGTCGAACACGTTCGTAAACCTGCGGCGTCCCCCGGGCGTACGCGCCGGCTGACCTCCACCGAAGAGCGTCGGATTGCGCGCGCCCTCCGCCAGAAAAATCCGCAGCTTCTCGCCATTTTTCATCTGGCGCTGGAAACAGCCATGCGTCAGGGAGAAATTCTGTCCCTGCGCTGGGAATATGTGGATCTTCATCTGGGCATTGCTCACCTGCCGCTCACGAAAAATGGCACCGCCCGTGATGTGCCTTTGTCATGGAAAGCACGACAGGTCCTGAAAGAGTTTGCGGGGCCGGTGACGGGGCCGGTTTTTGATTACACCTCAAATGGTTTTAAAAGCGCATGGCGGGTTCTTCTGGCTGAACTGGAGATACATGATCTCCATTTTCACGATCTGCGTCATGAAGCGGTCAGCCGCTTGTTCGAGCTCGGGACGCTGAATGTCATGGAGGTGGCGGCGATCTCAGGCCATAAGAGTATGAATATGCTGAAACGGTATACACACCTTCGGGCCTCTCAGCTGGTCAGCAAACTGGATGCCCGACGCCGTCAGGCACAGAAGCTGGCAACGTTATTTGTTCCCTATCCGGCAGAGGTTTCAGAATCCGGCGGCCTGTTCCGGGTGCAGTTCAGTGACCTGGAGCACACGGCTATTACCGCAGTAAATCGTGATGAAGCCCTGGCAAATGCAGCTTCACATCTTCTGCGAATTCAGGCTCTGGCAGCGCGAGCCGGTAAAAGGCTTCCGCCACCAGGTGAAATTGGCGTCCGGGAAGCTCATCGCGTACTGATTAATCCCTTCCATAAAGGGGGAGAGGCAGCAGGCACTGATAACGGAACTTAATCGGTGATCCCCTCCCCGGAATAATTTTAAAAAATGGCTGATGAGTTAATCATCGCCATTCACGGCGTGTTTTAGCACCTTATGGCCGTTCTGCTGTGCAGCCATAAGGAATCCCTGTATGTCACTCAGTCATGCCTCGCCCGAGGAACTGCTCCCTGAAGCTCCTGAGCATCAGGTCAGTGCGCCGGAGGTGCAGTCCGCTGCTGCGGTTAAGCCACGTATCCGGCTTCCGTTCAGCCCCCGAAAAATTCTTCAGACTGGCAGCATCATTTTGCTGACTGTCAGTCTGACGGGTTCCCTGATCGCGCTGGTTGTCATGGGGCGTCAGGTTTCAGACCTGACCATACGTGTTAACACACTCGATGCGGCATTCCGCAGCGGCCAGATAGGCCAGCTCACCTCAAATATTTCAGCGATGGAAGCGCGCCTGAAGACGCTCGAACAGCAGGCGGCCACGCTTGCCTCACTTCCTGCTGCTGTGCAGTCGGCCGGTGAGCAGCAGAGCGCCCTGAGAACATCCGTCAGTCAGCTTCAGGAGGCCGGCAACGACAACACCCGGGCGGTGACTCAGCTGCAGTCACGCGTGGGCTCTCTTGAACACGATGTACAGCAGTCCCGGGCCGAGCTTGATGAGATTAACCGTAAGGCGGAACTCACGCAGAAAACGCCGGCGCCTGAAAAGCCCCGGACCAGCACTGGTGCAGTGCCCCCCCGGGTGGGCGCCGCTGTAAAAAAGACTGACCGGTCAGCCAGGCGTACGGTGACGCCGGCTGCACCGTTTGTGCTGACCGGCATTGAACGCCGTGGTGGTCAGACCTTCGCCGTCGTCATTCCCCGCGGTGTCTCGCAGATATCGGCCATGCGCCTGCTCTCACCGGGGGATGCCATGCTGGGCTGGACGCTGCGCTCAACGGAGGGCAGCGGTGCTGCTGTCTTTCTGGTAAACGGCCGCGAACACCGGATTCAGGTTGAATAAACGGAGATAACGCTTTGATGAAAAAAACACTGATGGCCTCACTGTTTCTGGTGCCGCTCATGACCTCCGCTGCCACGGTCAGGACTTCCTCCGCGCAGAGCAGCATATCCACATCGCAGGAGTCCTCCACCGGAGTGCTGAGTGCGCAGCAGCAGGCGCAGCAGTGGGGACTGTCTGACAGCGACTGGAGCCGTTATCAGACCCTGATGAAGGGGGATCGCGGCATTATGTCACCGGGCCTTGACCCGCTGACGGCGCTGGGTGTGGAAACCGATAACAGTGCTGAACGCCGTCGCCTGGCTGAACTCTGGGTGAGGCACGAATACCAGCGAAGCGAAAAGGAGCTGGCCTTTCAGCGCGAAATCAATGCTGCCTGGCTGCGACTGTATCCGGAGACGCTGGCCGTCAACATGGGCAGCAATGCGGCGGGTATCGCGCACGACACACAGGGGCGTCTCGCCCTGTTTGTGAAAGAGAACTGCTCGCGTTGCGATGCGCGTCTGGCGGCCGTGCTCGCCGACGACCGTCCCGTCGATATTTATCTGGTCGGCGGAAACAGCGATGAGGCCATCCGTACCTGGGCCATCCGTCACAACATCCCGGTGGAAAAAGTCCGCAGCCGCCAGATAACGCTCAACCACGACGGTGGCCTGTGGCTGCGCTACGGGCAGGGCCAGATGCCGGTGATTCTGCAGCAGGGGGAAAACGGATGGCAGCTCGCCGCATTCTGATGCTGGGTGCCGGGATTCTGTTTGCAACAGCGGCGTCCGGCGCCACAGACCTGCAGGTTATTCCTGATGCGTACCGGCAGATAGCCGCCGCTGAGCGGGTGCCGGCGGAGTCACTGTATTCGCTGGCAATGGCCGAAAGCACCCGCAAAACTGCCTGGGGTGCGAAGCCGTGGCCCTGGACCATTAACGTGGCAGGCAGGGGTTACCATTACAGCACGCGTGAAGAGGCCTTTACGGCGCTGCTCGGGTTTATGCAGCGCTGGCCGCTGAAAAATATTGATGTCGGTGTGGCCCAGGTGAACCTGGGCTGGAACGGGCATTTTTTCCCGACGTACCGTGATGCGTTTGATCCGTACACCAATCTTCGCGCAGCGGCCCGTATCCTGCGGGCCTGCTATGACGCCCGCCCCGGCAGCTGGCTTCGTGCGGCGGGCTGCTACCACCATCCGTCAGGCGGTGCACACGCGGCAACCTATATGGCCATTGTGCGACGCAAGCTCAGTCAGATAGCCATGACCGGTACACCGGCGGCCGTCGGTCAGCCCGGGTTACTGGCCCGAAATTCTCTTTCCTGGATTGAACCGCAATGAAAAATATGCTTCGTTATACCCTTGTTTTCACGCTTTTTTCAGGGCTGCTGACCAGTGCCTTTAGTGCCTCTGCCACGCTGACCGTGGTGGGCGACCTCGGCGGTGAATCCACAGGACCGCTGTTTGACGCCATCAATGCCGGTCCGGGTCAGTCTGCAACGGAGTCGCCCGTTCTCCCGCCACCGCCGGCATCGCTTTCCCTGTCCGACATGCTGCCGGTCAGCACGCCTGAAATGTCACCAGGCGCTGTCGCCGCCCGGCCGCTGAATCTTCCCGGCATGCCGCCGGTGTTTGTACTGGGTGACGATGCGTCTTCCCGTCAGTGGCTCACGCAGCACGCCACCACGCTCAGCCGCATGCAGGCAACCGGCATGGTTATCAGTGTCAGGGATGAGCAGGGATTAAACGCACTGCGTCAGCTGGCGCCGGGGGTGGCAATGGTGCCTGTCAGCGGCGGTGACCTGGCCCGTCGCCTGGCACTGACGCATTATCCTGCCCTCATCACCGCAACGGGGATATCACAGTGATGCCGGCCTCCCTTATCGCTGAGTTGCTGAACCCGCACAGGGGACTGTCTGTCCTGGCAATGACGGGGGCGGTAGTGCTGGCATTCCTGGTATTAAAACCGCGCACTGTCAGTCAGCGCCGCCATCGTCGCTATCAGAAACAGGCCGCACGGGCGCTGCTTCGCCTGCCACAGCTGCGCGACGAGGCGGCAAGGATGGCCTGGTTGCGTAAGATGAACCCGTATGTGTTCGAGGAAATGCTGCTGACGGCACTTTCCCGGCAGGGCCTGCGCATACAGCGTAACGCCCGTTACAGCGGTGATAACGGCGCAGACGGTCAGGTCTGGATCAACGGTCGTCGCTGGCTGATTCAGGCCAAACGTTACAGCGCCACCATCAGTGCCGCGCATGTTTCGGTATTCGGGTTACTGACAGAGCGCGAGGGGTGTCCGGGGCTGTTCGTTCACACCGGCCGGACCGGCGAGGTCAGCCGGGAAGCCTTTCGCCGCTATGACGGCATCATCCTTATCAGCGGGCAGCGCCTGCTCTGGCTGCTGTCCGGTGACCGGCGCTGGATGGACACACTGACCAGACCGCCACACCGCTCCCTCACCCCACAAAGTCAACGTAAAGAACCGGCACCATCCCCCGTCATCCGCGATTAAGAAGGAACATTGCTATGCCCAGAATGCTGTATTCCCTGACAGACCGCATCGTCGACCTGGTTACCTCTCAGGCGGCAAAAACGGCCTCGATGGTCATTTTCGTCCTCGTGCAGTGTGTGCTCAGAATATGTATTCTGCGTCCCCTCATTATCTTTTGCTGCATGGTACTCGCGGTACTGATCGCCGTGCCTGTTGCGGTTTTTATCAGTCCGTCGTTCACCCCGGATGTGCTGGCTCAGGGCCTCTTACGGGTGATTCACCTGCTCCCCGGGGCGTATACCCCGCTGTGCGTAGCCGGTGCACTGTCTGAACTGGTTTACCTGATTCGCCGTTTTACGGTTCTCCCTGATTTCTGGCCGGATAATGCGGCTCAGCGAAAAGGGAGATAAGCGATGAGTGATTTTCTGGCGAGAACGGATGCTAACCCGCCACACTGGGCGGGGGAGGTTATCGGCAAATGGGATGACCATAAGTTGCGCCTGTACGGTGGTTTTCTCCGCCGGCATTACTGGACCGATCAGGGCAGTATTAATGTGTTCTGCATAAAAGGCACCGACCATCCTGACTATCAGGGGCTGACCTGGCATGAGTTTCTGCACCGGGGTAAACGCATGGACCGGAACATACCGATGCTGGAGCGTAATCCGGGTTACTATCTGGAGACTGACCGTAAAAAACCTTCCATGTATTACAACAGCTATGACGGTATTGACTGGTATATCGGTGCTGACGGCAATCACCGCAGCGGTCTGGCACGGTTTCTGTTTCATGAGCGGGAAATGGCGTATCTGCATGGCGTGCATCTGAACCATTATGAGTTCGATGAACCCCTGCTGGCCGTGTATCTGGCCCTTCGTGAGGAACTGAGCCAGCATGCGGCACAGGGCTTTCACATGGACCTGAATGTCAACCGCGTTCATCGCGCCCGGGAGGATACCGCAGGCTGGAAAACCGATATCTATTCCACGTCGCTGTATTTCAGTGTGGGGTCATGGTGCAGGGAACACGCTGACAACCTGGACATCAGCGCACTGGCTGCACCGCGTGATTTTTCGTGTCCGGATGAGGGATGGCAATTGCTTGTGTCTCTGATGGCATGGCGGGATAAGCGTACTGCAACAAAACGTCCCGGATTTTTCAGCCGGCTGACCAGCAGGGGGCGTACATGAGCGATCGCTATGTGATGGAATCCCTGCTGCGCCCGGCTGTGGAACTGTATTCCGCAACGGTTGCGGCCAGTGCGACCTGTATCTGCCTGACCGCCCCGTGGGCGGTGGCACTCTCGCCTTCTGTCAGTTGGGTGACGGCCGCCGGTTTCGGCGTTCTGGCCCTGAAGCGCACCCGCGAGGGCATGAAAATTCTGCGCTACCGGCAGAATATCCGCCGTCTTCCCCGTTATGTACTGACCAGCGAACAGATACCGGTCAGCCGGCGCCATCTGTTTCTGGGGAAAGGTTTTCAGTGGTCTGTGCGTCATACCCAGCGGCTGATTGAGGCGCGTCGGCCGGAGTGCGAAATCTATGTGCAGCCCTCCGTGCTGTACCGCATGGCGCGTGAGATGGAAAAGAAGATGGAGTACAGCCTCCCCTGGCTGTGCCGGCTGACCCGCACGGATTCGGCGCTCAACCCTTTTCGCCCTTTACCCCCGGTCGGGGGCAGCCCGGTGTATCACGGTGTCGAGCCTGATGAGACTACGGTGACCTACGATCTCGGCGAACGCGTCGGGCATATGCTCGTTATCGGCACGACCCGCGTGGGCAAGACCCGACTGGCGGAGCTGCTTATCACCCAGGATATCCGCCGCACAAACGCCGCCGGTGAACACGAGGTGGTCATTGTGTTTGACCCCAAAGGGGACGCGGACCTGCTCCGGCGGATGTACGCAGAGTCGCACCGCGCGGGGCGTCAGGATAACTTCTGGGTGTTCCACCTCGGCTGGCCCGATATCAGCGCCCGGTATAACGCCGTCGGACGGTTCAGCCGTATCTCCGAGGTGGCCTCCCGCGTGGCCGGTCAGCTCTCGGGGGAAGGTAACTCCGCGGCATTCCGTGAATTTGCCTGGCGGTTCGTCAATATCATCACCCGCGCGCTGGTCGCCCTCGGACAACGCCCGGACTACGGCCTCATTCTGCGGTATGTCACCAATATCGGTGAGCTGTATGAGACTTACGTGGATAACCTGCTGAGCGAAAAGGCGCCGCAGCTGATGAATACAACGGAAGCCATGATGCAGAGCGGGATCAGCGATAAGGACCTGCCGCGTCATCTCCAGGGACGGCCTAACGGCGTGAAAATCTGGGTGTCAGAGCAGGTGCTCGGCAGCCCGGAGGGGAAAAAACTCTGGGACCCGGTGCTGGACGGCCTGCGCAGCGCGGTGCAGTACGATCGCACCTACTTCGATAAAATTGTGGCATCCCTGTTGCCACTACTGGAGAAACTCACTACCGGCAAAACGGCCGCGCTTCTCGCCCCCGACTACACCGACCTGGACGATCCGCGTCCAATTCTCGACTGGCACAATATCATCAAGTCCCGAGGCGTGGTGTACGTGGGCCTCGATGCACTCTCCGACCCGGTGGTGGCCGCCGCCGTTGGAAACAGCATGTTCGCAGACCTCGTGTCTGAGGGAGGCCACATCTATAAGTTCGGTCTCGGTGATGAGGAAGAGGGGAAATCCGCAAAGGTGGCCATCAACCTTCACTGCGATGAGTTTAACGAGCTGATGGGGGATGAATTTATCCCGCTTATTAACAAAGGCGGTGGTGCCGGTTTTCAGGTGACGGCTTACACCCAGACGCTTTCTGACATCGAGGCCCGCATCGGCAGTACGGCCAAAGCGAACCAGGTGGTGGGTAACTTCAACACTCTGGTGATGCTGCGCGTGCGCGAGAAAAACACCGCCATGCTGCTCACCGATCAGCTCCCGGAAGTGGATGTCTACCAGAAAACGCTGACATCGGGTGTCACTGACGTCTCACGTCCCGGGGAAGGCACGGACTTTAACAGCAACGTCAACGACCAGGTGAGTCTGGTAAAAGTACCGATGATCAGACCCGCAGACATCATCAATCTGCCGAAAGGCCAGGCCTTTGCGCTGCTGGAAGGGGGAAGACTGTGGAAAATCCGCATGCCGCTGCCGGCGGATAACAACGATCCACATATGCCAGCCAGCCTGAAACACCTGGCCGACAGTATGGAGAAAAACTACCACACCGGGGAAACCTGGTGGACCGGTGGTGACATAACGTATGCAGGAGGGCCGGATGCCACAGCAGGACAGTGAGAACGGGCAGCGCAGCGCGACGCCCCGACAGCGACAGTCCGGTCCGATTGGCCTGCTGCTCTGGGATTTCCCGATGGGCCTTATCGGTGTGTTGCTCGGTTCACTCCTGGTCAGCCTGCTTATCGAGTATGTCTGTATAGCGCTGTTGTGGCCGGAAGAAGGCGCGGCCCACAGCTATCAGGTGATGGTGGCAGAAAGCCACTGGCTCTCGGAAGGGTATACGCGCAGTCTGCTGATGGCCGCCCCGGTTGAGACAGTCAGCCGGTGGGTGCACGTTGCCTGGCAGTGGCTGTTTGTGGATAGCGGGTTCAGTGGCTGGCTGCAGTCATTTAAATCCCTGAGCGAAAAAGGTAGCGGGCTTATTCCGGCGCTGAACGGAATCGGAGCCACGCTTGTGAGCTGGCTGGGTGTTTACCTTCAGGCCACGGTCTGGGTCACGCTGATATTCTTCATCCGGGTAATGATCCTGTTCCTCAGCCTGCCGCTGTTCGCGCTGGTTGTCATCACGGGCGTGGTGGACGGGCTGGTCAGACGTGACCTGCGTCGCTACGGCGCGGGGTATGAATCGAGCTTTGTGTATCACCATGCCAAACGCTTTATCAAACCCGCCCTGTATGGCCCCTGCATGCTCTATCTGGCATGGCCAACTGCGGTGTGGCCGAATCTGCTGTTGCTGCCATCAGCCTTGCTGGTCGGTGGTGTGCTGGCCGTGGTGACCGGCTCGTTCAAAAAATACCTCTAGAAAGTCACCCGCAGTACAGTTTTCGGGAAGATGCCCGGAAGCCCGCAGTTGGTGCGGGCTTTTTTTGTTCAATGCGATCCCTTCCGAATCATGATCGCTACAGACATTCTCCCTGGCCGCTGCGGGCTGGTTACTGTCGTGTATCGGATGCTGCAGGAAATCAGTTAACTGTCTGGAACAGTGCAGTTAAAAAATCACTGAATTTTTCATGAGACTCAATCACATATTCTGTCGATGCTTTATCACGGATCTGAAAACAGTCTCCTTTGAGGCTGTAAACGAATATGGACATACCATCTTCACCAATCAGCACTTTATCTGTGAGATTCGGGTCAACATAAATTTCATTGTCTCTTGTCTCAAAGTTGCGGACGTAGATATTGGACCACAGAGGTTCGCCGTTTTCTGCCTGTACTAAGTTGTATAGCGTCAGGCCGTTGAACTCCAGTCCGTCCATGATTTTGAACATATCAGAGTAGTCTTTCCGGTTAATCAGGAGGCTCTGAATATCTTCGTAAACGGAAGTTTTCTGCGCATCCCATTCTTCAGGGGGCGCTTTACGCATCAGGTCGGACATTACGTTCTGTTCTACCGGGCTGACAACCGGATAGTTATTGGCAACCATCAGAGTATTGAAGTCACCGATCAGCTGTTTTGTATCTTTCATAGACATATTTTACTTCCTTACCGGGTAAATTACCCCATTCGGCGAAGGCCACAAAACCTCAGTGCTGGCATTGTAAGGGAGGTCTTTGGTTATGATCGCCTGTGTCTTTGATAGAGCGGAATGATAAGGCGAGTTCTGGATCAATATCAGGTTATCAAAATTATTAGTGCCACCGTCATCCAACGGGATTTTGTGGTGAACCTGCCATCCTGACGGTACATTCCCGTTGGCAAGGCGGAGGATATCGTTCGAATCAAACGTTGACAGTGCGTCAGGGTGATCGGAAAGGGACTTAAGGAAAGCGGGCCGTACAGTGTTGTTGAATTGCCCGCGTAGCGCATTGTACTCGGTGCGGTCACGGCGAAGGTAGTTAAGCTGGGTGACGTTCATGTCATCCAGCAATACATGGGCTTTCTTGTATTTTCCCAGATAACTGGTGAGTTCCTCAGCCGACATCGGGTTTCTGACTACCAGAAGTGATGCCGCAGCAACCATCATCCCTGAGGTTGTTTCGTTTAATACCTGGTCATATCCCTTTATGGCATCGCCACCGAGCTGTTCCGCCGTTTGTCGGAAACCCTCAACGTTTCCGTTATAGATACCCCCAGCGGCCAGAAGCCGACCGGCGGCTTTACTGTTGATAGTTTTTGCTGTCTGAGCATGCTGCGCTGGCGCTGACGGGCGAACGTACCAAACCGGTCGTTTCAGTTGATGTGAGATGAGGTAGCTGAGCCGCGAATTAAGGAACAGGGGCAGATCACTGCGGAGGTTCCCGGACGAAGTTAACACGCCAGTGATGGCATGGCCGGGCATATTTTTTCTCAGCAGAACGACCTTTCCGGACCTGATATCGTCCAGAGTGTCCCGATACGCCATCCAGGGGCGCTGCCAGTGGAACTGGTGATATCGGCTGACAAACCGGTTGTATCCCTGCGGCAAATTCCACTCCTGAAAGATTCGGTTTTCCCGGGCGGTATCACCGAGGTCTCGCACCGCCGTATCCGGATGGATAATGTAGGGAATATCCTCAAACCAGATGTCGTCCAGTGACTTTGCCACACAGTTATGAAGCATAAACATCCCTTTAGTTTGTTGTTACACGTCTGATTATTACGTATACGTGAAAAAAGGCAAAATCTGGGTAATGCCCCGTGGTTACACCGCAAAAAGGGAACGAAGCGACAAGCGTTGGGCCGTTCTGTTTTATTCTGATTGTATGCCAGAGGCTTCCGTTATTAATTTTCGCTGACACATAAAGAATTTCCTGCTGTAAGACACGCCGCTTTGCGTCACTCTGCCGACGACCCGTTAACCGGAGAGCCGCAGAATGCCTCATACCCGAATCCTCACAGCCCTGCTGATGGCCGTCCTGCCCGCGCTGCAGTGCCACGCTTCAGAGAAAGATGAACTCGCGCTGGTCATGCGCCAGCTCGACCAGGTGCAGGCCGGGCTGGACCGCGCCCGCGTGGTGGCGAACCAGACCCAGGATGCCCGCTTTTACTTCGATTACCAGCAGGCGACGCGCGATATCACCACCATGAAGCAGGGGATCTCAACCTATCTGGAACCCTCCCGCGCGCAGCCTGCGTCACCGTCGTCTTCTGTCACCGGACAGTACCGCGCACAGGCACCGGCATGGCGATGAACGGTGCACAGCTTAATGGCTGGAGCGCCGGCACCGGCAGCAGCCTCACGCCTTCGCAACTGAACACGCTCATCCTCGGTACGCTCGCGGTCGTCATCCTCCTGTTCAGCGCCTGGGCGCTGGTTCAGGCCTATCGCGGGGTTGCCTCGAAATCCGTGACATTTCGTCAGTTCAATGAGCTTGCCGTGCGACTGATCGTGCTTTACCTGGCAATGCTGTTTCTGTTTTTCCACTGAAAGGACCATATCAATGATATCCACATTACTCAGGCGTTACCGGGCTATCCGGGCCCGTGCAAAACACATATTGCTGACAGGGCTGTTCTTTACCGGTAATGCCCTGGCTGACCTTCCTCCCATTGAACAACCCACGACTGGCGGCGGTGGCGGGACGTACAACATCATGATGGGTTACGCAAAAATGGGCGGTCTCGCACTCGGACTGCTTGTCAGTGTGGGGGCATTTCTGGCCGTGGCGCATGCTGTCATCACGTCTTTCCATGATATCCGCAAGGGCAAAGGCTCCTGGACGGAATTTCTGCTTTACGGTGTGGTGGGCATCATTCTTATCCTTGTAGTTATTTTTCTGGCGACCAAAGCGTCAGACATTCTGTAAGGAGACTCTATGGCCGTCATCGATTTCCTTCCTGACCGTCTGAACAACCCGCCTGTGGTGTGGAAAGGTTTCACGTCCGGTGAATTTCTTCTGGCGGCCATCACCGGCGTCATTGCCGGTATTCCGCTGGCGGTGCCGCTGGCTCTGGTGCCTTTTATCGGCTGGCTGGCCTTTCCCACCTGTATGCTGCTGATGCCGATGTTCGTCATCTTCTTCGGCGGGGGCTGGATTGCGGGTTACAAGCGCGGTAAGCCGGAGAATTATATCTGGCAACGCCTGGAGGAAATCCGCTGTCGTACCGGTCTGTCCCGTGCCCTGATCCTCAACAGCCGGGCATGGGAGATGAAACGTACCACAGCGATAAAACGCGGAGGTCTGTCATGAGTCGTTTCCGCAATGGCATGACCGCGCGGGATAATCACATTTTCTCCCTGCGCATCGCCTGTGCGCTGCTGTTCGCCGGCATGCTGATGGCCGGTATCGGCTGGATGCGTGCACCGTCAGAACTTACCATCCACAATCCGCCGGATCTGCGTTCAGGGAGCACCCGTAAATGGTGGGAAGTGCCGCCTTCCACCGTGTACAGCTTTGCCTTCTATATCTTTCAGCAGCTCAATTCCTGGCCAAAGAACGGCGAGGTGGATTATCCGGCAAAAATTGCCCAGATGAGTCCTTACCTGACGCCGTCCTGCCAGGATTTTCTCAATAAAGACGCAGAGATGCGTAAAAACAGCGACGAGCTCCGGGACCGCGTGCGCGTGGTGTATGAGATCCCGCGCCGTGGCTACAGCAGCCGCAGCGTCACCATTCTCGATCAGGACCACTGGATAGCACAGATCGATCTGGTTGCGGATGAGTATTACCACACTGAGCCGGTAAAACGTGCGCTGGTCCGCTATCCGCTGAAAGTGGTGCGCTGGGAGGGTGATCCGGAACGCAATCCCTTCGGACTTGCTCTGGATTGTTATGCGGCCACCCCGCAGCGGCTGGAGGCCGTCACGCTGCCTGAGCCGGAGAAAAAGTGATGAAGAACCCGTTAAAAAAATGCCGTCTGCTCCTGCTCGCCGGACTGATCCTGTCGGGGGCGGCAGACGCTGTGGAGCTGATGAAGTGGGAACGTATCCCGCTGCAGGTTCCCCTGACGGTGGGTCAGGAGCGTATCGTTTTTGTGAATAAAAACGTGCGTGTCGGCTTTCCACCCGCGCTTAACAATAAGCTGCGTATTCAGAGCACCGGCGGCGTGGTGTATCTCGATGCGAGTGAGGCGTTTCCGGTGACGCGGCTTGAGCTGCAGAATAAGGAAAACGGGGAAATTATTCTGCTCGATGTATCAGCCGCACCGGGAAAAACCACGCGTGAACCCGTGAAAATTGTCTATGACGGCGAAGTGGCCACCGCAACCGCCAGTGACAGGCAGTCCGTCAGCAGCGAGGGTGACAGCACCGGCCGCAGTGCTCAACAGGCTGATACGGAAACCACAAAGCCGGACCGTAAGCCCGCGAAACTGAATGCACCGCTGCCGGTGGTCCTGACCCGCTATGCGGCCCAGAACATGTACGGCCCGCTGCGTACGGTTGAACCGGTGCCGGGTATCAGCCCGGTGTCACTGAAGCTGCCTTCCGTCATTACCACACTGATGCCTGCTGAACCGGTCACCGTCACGCCGATGGCCGCCTGGAGTCTGCAGGGCAGCAGCGTCGTCGCGCTGCAGGTCCGTAACCGTTCTGCCGGCAAGGTTATTCTTGATCCCCGCGCGCTGGAAGGTCAGTTTACCACGGCCACCTTCCAGCACCGCTGGCTGGGGCGCGCAGGCACACCGGAGGATACAACGGTCCTCTATCTGGTGACGGCCGGACGCCCGGAGGGTGCCTTCATTGCTGAGCCACCCTCGCTGCAGCCCGCTGACGGACATAAACGGAGAGCGAAAAAATGAAGGCACCCTCCTCAAATCTTCTCGTGAAAGTCGCCGTTCCGGTGGTACTGGCCAGCGCGGTGGTGGTGGGCGTGAAATCCTGCTCGGGGGGGGAACATCAGACGGCTGCGCCACATACCGCCAGCAATGTTGCGCTGAAGGACCTGTCGCCGGAAGACCTCAAGGCGCTGGGTATTGAAGGTGACACGCCGCAGGACACACTGCGCACGGTGGTGGGAAATTTCCGCAAAGTGCAGGACCGTCTCGATACGCTCGCGGACGATAACAAAAAGCTCAGCGACGAAAATAAAGCCCTGAAAACCACCAACAGCAATGTGGACACGCAGATTAATCAGGCAGTAAGCAATGCCCGTGCCGAGGAGGCGCAGAAACGCCAGCAGCTCAGTGCAGAGGTCACCGATCTCAGTACCCAGGTCAAACAGCTGATGGACCAGTTGCGGAATGGCGGTGCCGGCACGGAATCCGGAAAAAACAGCGGCTCCGGCAGTGATATTCCGATCGGGCTGGGCTATGACAGTGGGCTGAACAGCGGCGCTTCCGGTGTCTCATCTTCCTCCGATGGTCTGCAGTGGGTTGAACCCAGAGACGGTGTCTCCGTGGATGCCAGCGGTCGGCCGGTGACTGACAGCAACAGGAATAACGCTACCGGCTTCTCGTTTGCTGATGCCGCTGACGCCGGTAAACAGGCCGTCGGCAACACCGCAGCGGCGGTACAGACGCAGCTTACGGATGCACAGAAGGCCACCGACCCGGTGTACACGCTGCCGGAGAATTCCACCCTCGTTGGCAGTCGCGCGATGACCGCACTGCTGGGGCGTATCCCCGTGGATGGCAAAGTGACCGACCCCTATCCCTTCAAGGTGATGATTGGCAAAGACAACCTGACGGCAAACGGCATTGAGCTGCCCGACGTGCAGGGGGCCATTGTTTCCGGCACGGCGACGGGCGACTGGACGCTGTCATGCGTGCGGGGCTCCATTACCAGCATCACCTTTGTCTTCAGCGACGGCACGGTTAGGACGCTGCCTTCGCCTGACGGACAGGGGCAGAACGGAAACAGCAGTAATCAGAACAGTCAGGGCGGTAATAACAGCAGTATTGGCTGGTTGTCCGATGATAACGGTATTCCCTGCATCTCCGGGACGCGCAAGAGCAATGCTTCGACATACCTGCCGACCATCACCGCACTTGCGGCCGCCAGTGCGGCGGGGGATGCCGTGGCGGAAAACCAGAGTACCGGCCAGACCAACGCTTACGGTGGCGTGACCTCAACGCTCACCGGTAATGCCGGTCAGGCCGTGCTGGGTAAAGCGCTCTCCGGCGGCATGCGTGAGACCGTTGACTGGGTGAAGGCCCGCTATGGCCAGACGTTTGATGCCATCTACGTGCCGCCGGGTCAGACAGTGGCTTTGCATATCACGCGCCAGCTGGCCATCGATTACGAGGAAAAAGGCCGCAGGGTTAAATACGATTTCAGCCTGGCCGGCAGCGGCACGGGCATGGACTGACGGAGAGACTGATGCAAAACGATATCCCTGATACCGCTGTGATGAGGTGGCGCAGTTTGCGTCCCGTCACGCTTTTCCTGACCGGAGCCGTGGCACTGCTGCTTGCCGGCTGCAGCACATCAAAAGATGAGATGCTCCCGCCGGGTGACAGCACCATGCTGGAACTATGGAATGATGGTGCTTCAGCCACCCATGCAACCGGTGAGAGCCGGACCACCCTGCGCCGTCCGGTTACGGACAGTGAGCGGGTTATTTCGCGGCAGACCCGGGACAGCTACAGCCGCACCCAGGAGAATGAAATCCAGCAGACGTTTCCGCGCCTGCCCAACCCCGACCTGGTGATGTACGTCTTCCCGCATCTGGCCGACGGCAACACGCCGGTGCCCGGTTACAGCACCGTATTTCCCTTCTACAGCCAGGTACAGTACGCGCTGCCCGGCGAGCGCACGGAGGATTTGTAATGGCCTTTTCACTTTTCCGTCGCAGGGCTGAAGCGCAGGAAGCACACCAGTACGGTGACGGGCCGTTTTCTGTTAACGGCCATGAGCCCCTGACGCGCGAGGGACGTCTGACCCGCAGCGAGGAAGCGAAGTTGTATGAGACGGCTCCGTCCATCATCGATCACATTCCCTGGGGGGAATATCTCCCTGAACATCAGTGCATCCTGCTTGATGACGGCGTGTCGGTCGGGGCAGTTTACGAAATCATCCCGGTGGGCACCGAGGGGCGTCCGGATTCCCGCCTGGAGGAAATTCGCGACGTGGTCGAAAACGCCCTGCAGGACAGTCTGCCGGAGCTGGATACACATCAGTGGGTGGTGCAGTTCTACTGTCAGGACGAGTCTGACCTGATGGTGTATATGGATAAGATCCGGGGGTATGTTAAGCCCCGGGCGCAGGGCACTGACTTCACCGACGCCTGGCTGAGGGAACAGGCCCGTCACCTGCAGAATGTGGCCACTGAAAAAGGCCTGTTTGTCGATGAGGCCGTCACCGGTGCGCCGTGGCGCGGTCAGATACGTCGTACGCGTATGGTCATCTACCGCTGGGTGGAGTCACCGTATCGTGACCCGATGGCCCCCGAGGTGCTGCTGAAGCAGGTCTGCGATCGCCTGACGGCCGCCATGAGCGGTGCCGGTATTCAATGCCAGCGCCAGAACGGCGAGCAGATCCACAGCTGGCTGCTGCGCTGGTTCAACCCTGAACCAACGTGGGTGGATAAGGCCACGTTGTATCGCTGTGCCAGACATACTGACGACGCTCCTGGCGAACTGCCGTTGCTGAATGATTTCAGTGAAAGCCTGTGGTTCACCCGCCCCCGCAGTGATGCGGAGAAAGGCGTATGGTGGTTTGATGACGTGGCGCACAGGGCGGTGCCGGTGGCTCGTCTGCGCAGCGCACCCACCACGGGGCACCTGACCGGCGAGGTCCGCCGTGGCGATAATATCAACGCCATTATGGACCTGCTGCCGGAAGGTACGGTGCTCGTCATGACGCTGGTTATCCATCCGCAGGACAAGCTGGAGGAAAACTTTGCCCGGCTGAGTCGTGACTCGATGGGGGAGAACGTGGATTCGCTGCGTGCCCGGGAGGATGCGGCCACCGCCCGCACTTACCTGGGTAATAAGCATAAACTGTATCGCGCGGCAATTACCCTGCTGATTAAAGCCCGCGACCTGCCTTCACTGGACAGTCGCTATCTCGACCTCAGCAGTAAGCTACTGAACTGCGGGCTGGAGCCGGTAAACCCGGAGCATGATATCGGACCGCTCAGCACCTACATGCGTGCATTACCCATGTGCTTTAATCCGGAGCAGGACCGGCACAACTGGTATACCCGTCTGATGTTCGTGCAGCATTTTGCCTGCCTGGCGCCGGTGTACGGGCGTGATACCGGCACCGGCAACCCGGGCTTTACCTTTTTTAACCGGGGCGGTGGTCCGCTGTCCGTCGATCCCCTCAACAAAAATGACCGTACGCAGAACGCCCACCTCCTGCTGTTTGGGCCGACCGGTGCAGGTAAATCGGCTACCGCACTTGATAAGCTGGCACAAATGATAGCCATTTACCGTTCACGTATCTTTTTACTGGAAGCCGGTAACAGCTTCGGGCTGGCCGGAGATTACTTTGAGTCCCTGGGGCTCACCGTTCATCGTGTCAGCATCAAGCCCGGTAAGGCCATCTCGCTGGCGCCGTTCGGCGATTCGCATCTGCTGATGCAGGAAAAACCGGATGAACTCATTATCAGTGAAGACGCCCTGCCGGATATTGATGACGATGAGGACAAGGATGAAAAACGTGATGTGCTGGGTGAGATGGAGATTGCAGCACGTCTGATGATTACCGGCGGCGAGCCAGCGGAGGAGCAGAGAATGACGCGCGCCGATCGCGGGATGATCCGTGAGGCCATCATGATCGCCGCGCGGAGTACGTTTGAGGCCGGACGGCAGATGTTGCCTGAAGATCTGATGTTTGCGCTGCAGGGCATCGCCCGGGATGCCGGAATGGGTGAGGACGGGCGCGAAAAACGTACGGCCGCGCGCCGGGCCCGCGCTGAGGAAATGTCGGAAGCGTTACGGATGTTTACCGAAGGCTTTGAAGGTGAGCTGTTTAACCGTCCGGGTACGCCGTGGCCGGAGGCTGATGTGACCATCGTTGATCTCGGCACGCTGGCGCGCGAAGGCTATGAGGCGCAGATGGCCGTTGCGGTGATTTCCCTGCTCAACACCATCAACAACATTGCTGAGCGCGAGCAGTACAGTGACCGGGATATTATCGTGTCGATCGATGAGGCGCATATCGTGACCGCAAATCCCCTGATGGGGCCTTATGCCACCAAGATTGTGAAAATGTGGCGTAAGCTGGGTGCCTGGCTCTGGCTGTTCACGCAGAACCTGGCCGACTTTCCGGATACGGCCAAAAAGATGCTCAATATGGCGGAGTGGTGGATTTGTCTGGTGATGCCCCCTGATGAAGTGGAGCAGATAGCGCGTTTTAAAACGCTGAACAGTGAACAGAAGGCGATGCTGTTGTCTGCCACCAAACTTCCTAAAAAATATACGGAAGGCGTTATTTTGTCACGTAAGGTACAGGCCCTGTTCCGTGCCGTGCCCCCGAGCCTCTACCTTGCTCTGGGTATGACAGAAAAAGAAGAGAAAGCTGAAAGACGCCTCATTATGAATGAATTACAGTGCAGTGAACTTGAGGCTGCGTTTCATGTTGCGCGCCGGCTTGATGAAAATCGCGGACTGAGTATCTGACAGGGGAATTCATGAAGAAACTGACTATGGCACCGCCGATGGTCGTTGCGGACAAAGCGCTGATTGCGTCTGTCATTTTTACCGTACCGCCGCAGGGTATGGCCTCGATAGGGCAGTCTGACAGCGTGTCGCTTGATACGCTGCTGCGGGAAATACTGAAACGTCTGAAAACACCGTTTTTGCTGTCGGTTTACCCGCACCGTGTTGGCCGTCGCAGTTGCGTGGCGGTACACCTGACGGATGAGAATGAAAAAAAACTGGATATCCTGATCACTGTGACCGGTAATACGCTGTGGCCCGGTGAAGCGGAGTTCAGAAATGGCCTGCGTTGGAATGTCTGCGTACCCGACGCCACCGACCTGCTGTGGGTACTGAAGGAGATTGACAGAGTTACGGGCGGGGAAATCTGCAGTTAACAGGACCTGCGTGTTTGTCGGACAGCGCAGTCTGCTGTCTGACAAATACGCAGGCTGCGGGTGCGGGCGGCAAAGAGCCCGCGTTGATTTGCCTTTCAGTCCTTCGGGAATATCGTGTCTGAAACATTACAGTCTGCCTCTTCGATGCCAGTCCCGAGTTGTCAGTAGCCATTGTTGTAGCGACTCTGCATTTTATACAGGCGTCGTGTTTCATTTCGTCGTCCGTCCGGTGCTATGTTTGCGCCCATACTGATGCAGTGTTCCCTGCGACGGTCAATGGCTTCCCGTACGGCATCGTCGTCCGACAGGTCCATCACAGCCAGCCACCGGCGGGCGGCACGGCGCCACTGCCCCCGGTGTTCCAGACTTTCAGCAATACTGTCTTTCAGTTCCATATATCTCCATCGCCAGGCAGTCATGACATTGCCGGCTATTCTTCCACAGACGCAATCACAGTTCTTTATTTAACCCTCAGCGCGCTTCCGGAAAATGGCATCTGAACCCCCATATCGGAGACTTCTGATGCGCTATCCCTTTGAACTCGATCCACAGATTATCCATCACATTATTTACAGCCAGGCCGGTTCCATCGGCAAGGCCGTGATAGAACTCATCATGAACAGCGTCGATGCCGGCGCCGGCGCGGTGATTATCGATATTACCCCGGAAGGCTTCTCCTGCCGGGATGATGGCCGGGGTTTTGCGTCATACGATGATGTTAAGCGCTACTTTGGCCGGTTCGGCACCCCGCACCAGGAGGGCGATGCCACTTACGGCCGTTTCCGGCTCGGGCGGGGGCAGATTATGGCACATGCCCGGACGCTGTGGCGTTCACAGCGATGGCAGATGTCCGTTGATACGCGTGAAATGGGGTATCACTATGATCTGGAAGAACTGACTCAGCCGATTCAGGGATGCATCATCAGCGGTGAATGGTATGAGCCGCTCACCAGCCAGGAGCGTATGTCCTGCCTCCAGGAAATCCGCGACCTGGTACGCTATACGCCCGTCACGGTACATCTCAACGGCACCATCATTACCCGGAATCCGGCGCTGGAAAAGTGGGATATGGAGGACGATGAGGCCTGGTATCGCCTGCGCGAAGACGGTGCCGTATCCATTTACAATCAGGGCGTCCTGGTACGACATGACCCGGCTCATATCTGGGGCGTGGGTGGCCTTGTCGTCAGTAAAAAGCCGCTCGCGCTGAACGTCTCACGCACCGAAATCCTGCGCAAGACCTGCCCTGTGTGGGCATCGATTGCGGCCCGGTTTGGCCGGCTTGCTGCCACTTTTTCTGACAATCAGGGTAAGCACCGTAAAACGGAAGCCCGGCGGGAGAAAACGGCGCGATCGCTGCTGTCAGGCGAGGGAGACATGCAGAGTCTTTTCAATGGTGAGGAGGTCATCACCCTGCTGCCCGGAAAGCAGCATGTTACGCTGGAGCACTTCATCCGCAAATGCTGCCATTACCCCTCTGCGGTGGATAAAAACTGTTTCACTCTCATCCGTTATGCCGGTGATGTGCCCCGGGGAGAACTCATTGCCCGTGCGGGGATCGCACCCGTGGTGCATCCGGTCACGCTTTCCCGCTTTGGCTGTTATGAGCCGGAAGAGTTTATGGAGTGCCTGAGCCGTGTCCGGGAAAACCTCATGGCGTACAGGGAACCCCTGCCCCGGGAGCAGCGATGGGGTTCCGGCTGGCTGTCAGAACTGGCGCTCGTTGATTTTGAGACGCTCAGCACAAACTTTATCGACAGCACGCAGATGGTCAGTGAGAAACAACTGGATAAGGAGACACGGCGGGCGTGGACGGCGCTGCGATGGTGTCTGGCCCGGTATGCTGCCGTCTGTTCGGGGGGTGAGGCGGGTTATCAGTCACGTTCTTACGGCGGCAAATGCTTCCAGATCCTGCTGGGTGAGTCCACGTCGTCCGATGCCTGGACGGACGGTGAAACCTATATTGCCTACAACATTGATATCGTGCGCCGGCTGAAGCCTGATGCGCTGCGTACCGCCAGCCTGCTGTTCAGCCTGACGGAACATGAGGTGGCGCATGAGGGTGACAGTCTGGACTGTGGCCATGATGAGGCCTTTTACCAGCGGTTTCATGACATCAGTACCCTGTGCGCCCCCGACAGGCAGCGTTATATGCACGTCTGGCTGATGAAATACACCACCAGTCTGGAAGCGGAGAGCAAGCGTGCCAAAGGCACAGCATGGCGGGAACGTTACCTGACCGAGCGAGCCAGTACCGGCCGGGAGAAAAAGGGGCTTCCCGGTGTCATCAGCCATGAAGGCATTGAGGACGCTGTGAACGCACCGTCTGAGCCGGAAGATGTAGCCCGGCTCAGCTTTCTCAACCTGCAGTTGAACGGTGCGGGCACGGTAGCACCGGCGGAGACCGACTGGAATAGTGTGGTGGCCGCGGGTATTGAGCAGACCCGGGTAAATCAGGACATACGTGGCCAACAAAAGAAACTACTGGAGGAATGGTACGCTTCAGATAAAGATGAGACCGATATCCTGACGGATGAGCCACAGGCAGATGAAGCCGAAGAGCAGATGTGGCTGGAGTCCCGTAAATTGCATTACCTGTCCATTTTACCCGGGGCGACTGAGGAAAATCTGCATGACAGGGCTGTGGCATTTCTTGCTTATATGACCGATTCAGAAGAGGAGGAACTTGCCGCCTGGGCCATGCGGGCCTGGGAAAACAGTGACCAGTGGTATGCCAGAAATACCCTGTCGTGCAGTGAGGCTGATTTCCTGTATGAGCAGGATTTTGATCAGCCACTTGGGGAAAATGTCCCGGCAGACTGGCTTCCGTTTATGCAGGAGGGCGAAACCCGATGGAGCATTGAGCGTAACGCGGCAGCGGCCGGGTTTATCCGGGAAATGGATTATCTGGAGTGGCGTCGCGACAGCGCCATCGATGACATTCCCTGACTGTGCATAATACAGGGTTTGTCAGCCGACCGGGTGGTGTGGATTTTGCTTTCTGTCAACCAGTCATACGGATAATAAATTATCGGCACCGGGCTCAGAGTTAATTACTGACCAGCTGTATCATTGACCGCACCCTGAGCGGGTTACTCACTCAGGGAGTGTTCTCCATGAAATTACCTGTCTGCTGCCTCGCAGCACTTTTCCTTACCGCCGGCGTCCGTGCCGGCACCGTCATTTATACCGACAGTACCCACCCGGTCACGGGCAACCCCGGTCCTGAAGTGACCGTCGTTCTGCTCGATGCCCCTGACCGGCTGCAGGCGCAGCTGTTCGGGCCGCTGTCGGCAGACCCGGCGCAGGCTGAGCAGCAGGCGCGGACGGTTATCGGTTCACCGGATTTTCAGCGACGCCAGCAGGACCTTGCCGGGGCTTATGCCGGCCTCACGCGTGCCTGGTCGCTGGGTCTTGAGAAATACCCCGCGGTGGTGTTTGACGATAAGTGGGTGGTTTACGGCACCTCTGACGTCGGCGTTGCCACACAGAAGCTGAACGTATGGAAGGAGAAGGCACAGTGAAAATGTCTTTCTCCCGCCCGCGCCGGCTGGCGCTGGCTACGTTAATGGTCTGCACGGGCACGATGGCCAGCGTCAATACCGCCAGCCTGCTCTCCAGTGCCACCAGTCCGGACTGTATCAGCTGGCGCATCAGCGGCATCTGTTACTGGCTGTTCTGCACGCCGTTCGGCTGCTCGGTGAAAACCTCCGTGAAGGTCACGCATTTTATTCCTGAAGCCGTGGTTTCGGCCTACCTCAGCCCGGGTGCCAATCCGTGGACCGAAATATCGGCTGTCAGCAGCCTGGCCGACAGCACCGAAAGCACGCTGCTCGGTAGTGCTGCAGGTGTGGCCACCGGCGGTGGCCGTCAGGAGATGAAAGCCCCGGGTGAGCGCAAGCAGAACCTGCACTTTTACTATGGCGATGCGTATGGCCATCCGGCCACCAGGCTCATCGGCGGGATGGTCCCGGGTTATTCCTGTGACAGTGCCGCCACGCCGTTTATGCCGTACTTCACGAGCAGCCTCGATGCGCTGGCCTGGCGCACAGGCGTGCCGGAATCGCTCTACCCGGAGGCGTTAATCCCGGGGCAGCGTGAAATCGGCAGCACGACCAGCGGCAATATGTGGGGCAATGTCTACCCCCGCAGTGGCTTTGTCACCCAGACCGACAGCTACAAATCGGCGGCCGTTGTGGTGCAGCGCGTGGCCGATATCATCACCCGCCAGGGACAGCTGCATGTTTACAGCCCGCTTACCGGCCAGCGATCACCGGGGTACTGGCCACCTGAGCCGGTGCAGGAGAATACCGGCACGAAAAATCACAAGTGGCAGCGCCTCTCTCCGCAGTTGTCGCAGAGCTGCGCGGTGTTCCCCGACACCGGCGGACTGACGGCTGAAGACGGCAACTATGCCTGGGCACTGTGGCAGCCCTACAGTTGCTGCAAACGACGTGGCCAGACCTTCCTTTACAGCACCGATTTCTCATGAGGATTATGCAGATGAAACAGCAATATCCGCAGCGGCTGCGCCGCCCACTGGCGACACTGGCGCTTTTTGCCGCGCTTTCCCTGCCGGCACTGGCCGTGAATACCGCGCTTTCGTCCGACGGTGCCTCGGTCAGCGGTGCCATCAATGACGGCCTTTTTTATTCCATCGGTGGTGGCTCAGTGATTTCTCCGCCGCCGAGCCGCAGCAATATGTCGCGACTCGGGCTGAACGGCGGTTGGAGCAGCGATCTGATGTGCGGCAACTTCGACCTGAAAACGACCGTGGGAAATCAGCTTAATGGTATCACCAGTGGGTTTAAGGACCTGATGGGCAATGTGATTCAGGGGGCCACAGGTGCTGTCATGAGCATGCCGGCCATGGCTATCCAGCGTGCCAATCCGGGGCTGTATGAAATGCTGACCAACGGCGTGCTGCAGGCGGGGCTCAGTTACGATAAAGCCCTGCTGAACTGCCAGAATATGTCGAAAAAACTCGCCGATTACACGCTGGGCAGTAAGTGGCAGCAGGCTGCTGTAGCCGAAGAGTATAAAGATGTCGTGGCTTCGAGCGGCGGGGATGCCGTCTCCAGCGACCAGCAACTGCAGAAGGCCACCGGTGAAGAAGGTGTTACCTGGGTCGGCGGCCAGAAGCGCGGAGGCAAAGGCCAGCAGGCCATTCAGCCGACCCGTGACCTGGCGAAAGCCGGTTATAACATGATGAACAGCCTGCCGGTGACCAGCAACAGCAGCGTGGGTTCCGCCAGCTGCAACGGCACCGTCTGTCAGCGCTGGCTGTCGTCCGATGATGCGGCCGCTGCGGTGGTGAAAGTGCTGGGTGACCGCTCCATCCGCACCTGCCGTGAGACCAGTGAATGTACCAGTGGTGGTACGGACAATCAGCCCGGCAGCACCGTTGCCGGAACCGGTTTCTCGCCGGTGCTGGAAGATGCTACTAAAACCAACCTGGAACAACTTGATAAACTGGTCGGCGGTCAGATCCAGCCCACCGCGGATAATCTGGCGGCGCTCAAAACCGGCAGTCTGGTGGTGACACGCGGCGTCATTCAGTCGCTGCGCGATGACCCCGATAAAGCCGCTCTGGTACAGCGTCTGGCCGGTGAGTTGGCGATGTCCGACACCGTCGAGACCGCGCTCACCATGCGCCGCATGCTGACCACCGGTGAGTCTGAACCAAATGCCGCCGAGCAGCCTGAAGCGATTGCCGAGGGAGACCGCCGCATCGATGCCCTGGACCGTGAGATCAGCGCCCTGCGTAACGAGATGGAGCTGCGTAAGGCCATCAGTAACAACAGCCTGCTCACCACGCTGGAACGTCAGGGTGCCCGTAACCAGGATAACCAGCTGCAGCAGAAAGCCGGCAACCAGGACCAGGGCTTCAGCCAGATGAACCAGACGCAATCCTCAGGAGCAAAGTGATATGAAGCGCTCTTTTCTTCGCGGTCGTACGGGCCGCATTGTCCTGATGATTGCCGCCTTACTGCTTATAACCGTGGCCATGTTCGCACTGGCCTCTGTGTTTATGGCGTATGACCCGGATGGCCACCTGACCCGTCGCTGGCTGTATGACAGCCGCTGGGCACTGTTTACCTGGCGGCTGCTCATGTATGCCGGCATCGCGGTAGCCTGGCGGATGAAGGTCCGGCCGCAGATGCTGGCGCGCTGGCCGGAGGTCCGGGCTCGCCTGCCGCGCACGGAACTGCTCGGCGTACTGTTTATTGCGGCCACGGAGTGCGTGGCCTGGGCAGGTGTGGCGTGAGGAGGAGGGGACAATGACTGCGAACAGTTTTCTGGAGTATTTTCTCATCCTGTTCGGCTGGGTGATGAACAACGCCATGTGGACCATCCTCGGCAGCACGGGGCTGTTCGCCCTGCCGCTGGTCTTTAAGGTGATGGGTGTGTGGCTGAAGGTCCGGGAGGAAGGGGCGGACGAAGGCAACAAAGGGTTGCTGGCACTGCCCCGCATCGAGCATGCGCTTTACGTGTCGTTTGTGGTGATGTTGTTCTGCTGCATTCCGCTGCTGCCGGTGGATATCAGTACCATTAAATTCGACAGTTCCCGGGCAAAACAGTGTGGTGTCAGTGTACCCGCGCCACAGAACTCCGGTTACAGCGGACTGGTGAACGACTTTGACGGTCGCACGGCCGAGGTGCCCATCTGGTGGTATCTGCTGCATATGATGTCGAAAGGCACCACACAGGCGATGATTGCGTCCATCCCGTGCGGTACGGAGCTGCGCCAGATGCGGTTTGACGTGCAGAACACGAAGCTGCGTGACCCGGTACTGCTGCAGGAGGTGCAGGATTTTGCGAACCAGTGCTACTCCCGGGCGTACTTTCGTCTCAAGAACAGCAACAGCCAGCTCAGCGATGCCACCATTAACTCGGTGGGCTGGATTGGCAGCGACTATTTTCTGAATACGTCCGGCTATTACGATTATTACACCGCCTCCACACCGAGGAGTCAGTGGCCGTATGACAGCACGCGCGACAGTGGTTATCCGGATACCGGGCAGGGGGGCTATCCCACCTGTAAAACGTGGTGGTCAGATGGTTCATCCGGGCTGCGCAAACGGGTGCTGGCCAGCTTTGGTGACAACACCCGAAAGGAGATGCAACGATCCTTTCCGGGTGCTCAGTGGGAAGAGGTGGCCCTGCGATGGCTTGTCAGCCCGCGTAATACCGGCCTCTCCGGAGATGGAACGACGTATGCCGTGGGAAGTTCTGATAACGTGAGCGGCGTGGTCGGTAATGTGACCCGACTGACCTCCACCATCGGGCTTGGCCTCAAGCAGGCGGAAGCGCTGCCGGGCTTTGATGCGCTAAAACAGGCACTGCCGATGATTCAGGCATTACTGGAGATGATGATTATCACGGTGATCCCGGTGCTGATGATGTTCAGTGCCTATGAACCGAAAACGGTGGTGACGATATCATTTGCGCTATTTGCGTTGCAGTTCATCACCTTTTGGTGGGAACTGGCCGGGTGGCTCGATGACCGTCTGATCACCATCCTCTACGATAATATGGCCCAGCAGGGACTGGCCAGTTCTGTACCTTTTGCGAATTTTATCAGCTCAACCAACGACGGCTGGATCATGAATCTGGTGCTGGGAATGATGTATGTGGTTTTCCCTGCGTTCTGGATTGGCATGCTTAGTTGGATTGGCGTTAATTTGGGAACTGCAATATCGACAGGTTTGGAAAAAGGTGGTTCTTTGCCACAGAAGGCTGGTGCAGAGGCGGGTAGAGATGCCCAGAAGGTTGTTACAGATAAAGCCGGAGGTGCTTTAAAAGGGGGGCTTAAGCTTAAATAGAAGCATTTATAAGATGAACTGCATGTTGCTTAGAACGCGCAGTTCATCTGTTATCATTCCATTGCCTATCTTGATTTTCCCAATCTTCTCTTTCTGCATCCCAGCTTTCACTCCACTCTTCATTCTGTTTTTTACGTTCTGGAGTAGTAATCATAAGATCTGCTATACCAGCCAGCACAGCAGTACCACATGCATTGGTTGCACTGGAGAATTCAAGCGGTTCTGGTTTCTTCCTCTGCAACTTTGACTCATCACAAACAATATTAGGGCGTTTATTGGCGAACCGTGCAAATGTGCTGGCGATATCATCAGCACTGAATCCATCTTTGCTCATATTTACCTCCACCTATTTAGCCATTGGTTATCATTATTTAAACGAACCCTGATTGATTCTACACCAGGTAATTCATTAATAAAGCGGTAAGTGAGAATTTCAGCTAGCATGGGCGAAGCGGTGAGGGACGGCGATTTTTTCCGCCCTCACAACCGAGATTTCCAGCGCTGACCGATTAGCAGTGGGAAAAACTATCACAGCATTCCGTACTTCTGTTCGCGAGCTTCAAAGGCCTGACGTCCACCTTCTAATATGTCGCAGATGGCCTTACGCATGCTGTTTTTCTGCCCATGGTCGCCGTGCTCAAGTGCGCCGCTGCGGTAGCTGATAACTTCATCCTCATTGCTGGCCACAATTACCTGTTCGGCGTCACAGTTCACCACCAGATTGGCATTATGTGTCACGATGATGACTTGCCGGTAAAGTTTGATTTTGCGGAAAAGCGGAACAAGCTGGCGCATGATAAAGTCATTATCAAGGTCGTCCTCTGGCTGATCGAAAACAAAAGGAGAGCCAAACGCATCGGTCGCCAACTTCAGGCAAACGTAGAACGTTCCGCGCTGTCCAGCCGACAGCTTTTCAACCGTTTTTCCTTTGTATTCAAACTCGGCCCTAACCGTCAGATAGCTGCTGATGTGTTCGGGGCTGCAGAGGAAGCGCTGCAGGGCGTAGGGTCCCTGATTGTTGAAATACTCGGACCTCCAAAGAAAGGCCTCAAGCGTAATCTTTTTTCCGGGCTCCTCGGGAAGCTCGATGATGGCATCACCCCGGACAAGTGCCACAAAATCATCAATGCTCCTTACGCCGAGAACCTGAGTTAGCTTTTCTGTGCCAGACTGCTCGCCTGCAGTCCGGAACCGTCCGCGGTTAAGTCGCTCAAGTATTCCATTATAGAACCTAGTGGTGTCAAAGTGAGGCTGTCCGTAAATACGTATATCGGTCAGGATCTCTTTTATCAGTTCCTGCTGGTCAGGCTTAAGATGTGGTTTTTCCGCTAGTGCGGCAAAGCAGGAGTCGATAGTCGTTTTCTGCTCCAGAAGCTGACGGACATAAGCCTCCACCAAGTTTCCCCTCTGCCGGACGTCATTGTTGTACTGTGTAATACGCTGCTGAATTTCTCCCAGTCTGAGCTGCGCTTGCTGAATTTCCCGCTGATAGCCTTGAATTTTGTCGAGCACGCCAGCGATGTCCTGTTCAATACCCTGCTCCCGGAATTCAGCAATTATTCGCAGATTGTCCTCGCCGGTCTCCGTCAGTTGAGTCTGCAGCGCTTCCACATAGGTTTTGACTCTAGCCATCAGCTCTGACAGATCCAGCGGTGGCACGGGAACCACGCCGGCGGAAACTGTATTCATCTCGGTCAGGCGGCTATTCAGTGATGTTTCTGCGGCTGTAGCCTCCCGCAGAAAAGCATTTCCTGCATTGATGCCTCGCGTTAGTGCGGTGGCTCGTAGACTGTTTGCCCGAAATCGTTCAATCAGTGCTTTGTTCTTTTCACTGGTGAGTGTGTTTATCTTTTCCTGGGCGACCTTGATAACTTCGTCCTGATACCCGGGCGTATTGATATAGTGCTGGCGCTCATCCTGGGCCACATAGTATTCGCGGAAGGTTTGGAAGGCGTTCAGGTTTTCACCCAGCCCTCTACGCTGTTCGTCTGCAACCTCGCAGTCGGCCAGCCGAAGCATTTTTTTGATCTCATCGCTGATAAGGCCGGGTTGCTGGCATAGGGTTTTGATTTCCCCCTGCGAAACGTGCAGATAGTCATAGCTGTCAGTGCGAGTATCAAAAAGCGTCTTTTCACTGTTTGTCTTATCCAGCTCTATTGACAGATGTTCAACGTTGACCTCACGTTCTTCAATGCCGTACGCTGTGGCGCCGGCAAAGCGGGAGCGCAGCGCGTCAAGAAGAAGGCTCTTACCTGTACCCCTCCCGCCGATTATGGCCACCATGTCTTGATTCAGAGGAATACCCTGTTTTTTAAACCGGATTGCTTGCCCGTCGAAAATTGTGCCTTCAACAGCAATATGGCTGAAATGTACTTTTGGGGGCCTTTGCGCCAGCCAGTCCGCGCCCAACTGCAGGCGAGCTTCTGGTTCCAGCAATGCCTGACGGAGACCCTCAAATGTTGGCTTCGCCTTAACCCATGTGTAAGCGCGGCCAATGTGTTCTGCCCGATGAGCGTCCGAGCAGTGAAAAACTGGTTTAAGCGAGGCTCCCGGATAGCGCGTTGTCGTTAAGAAGTAATCTCTATCGTTGGGGGCCCCAAAAATAATATGTCCCTGACGATCAATTTCAGTAGCAATCGCTGCTGAACGCCCGGTTGCACCCGGACGGTAGCCGCCGTAACCATTCGGGCAGACGGCTACGATATAATCGATAAAAGGTCTCAGCACTGACGAAAGATGTTCGAGCAGATCACTGAGGTTAACCACGATGGTATCCACGTTATGCCCGCTATCACGTACGCTGCTTTCACAAGCGTATACTTTTTTCCCACTATCATCGGTCAGCTTCAGAGGAAGTCTGGAAAGTATCTCGTTTATTTTTGAGGTACTGAGCTTGTCGGAGAACAAAACGTGCACATTGATAAACGCTTCGTCTTTATTCTGTTGATCGAGACGAAACTCGACGTTGCCAAGCACTGTAATATTAAGACCCTGCCGGCCAATTTCACTCCGGATAATCTCCAGTTCATTTTCCTGGAAATAAAAATAGTTGGTCAGGCCTATCAGGGACAGTTGTTGCTCTCCCAGCTTTCTGACGTAGGTCTCTATATCACAGTTATCGGCGTATACATTAGCAAGCCAAGTCATCGGACTGTGAATGTGCAGGTCCCATTTATTCCATTCAGAGCCTTTCATTCGCTGCAGTTCCCCTCTATTCGGGATTAATCTCATTGAGATAATAATGAGAGCGTTTTGAGCTTGCCATGTTTTTGAGCAATTATTAGCATCAGGGTGTCGGAGAAGTCATACACACTTACAGAGACAGAGGAATAAATGGGATGAAATCGGCCAGAGAAACCGCTGTTGAACTGGCAGCGCTCCTGACTCTCTGTCAGACGCTTCAGTCTGAAAAAGACGGGGTGGGGTGCCACGCGCCGAGCGTGTTTGCCAGCGACCATGAAACGTTTTCGGAGCGAATTGTAGAGGCGTGTATGTATACGAAAATGCTCAATTATCTGCTCCCCATGCACAGCCAGTTGGTCGCGGTGGGAGATGAAATGGAACGACAGAGTAAAATCCGGGTAAACGCTAGTGAAAGTTATGCACGAGTCGCCTTGGATCATCTGCTGGCGCAGTATCTGCCCGGTCAGTCCCGGATAAATGACTGTGTGGCAGCTTTGCCGGCATTTTCTGTCCCACTGATGTAAAACTTCCTCATCCTGAGGTGACCATCGACTGGTCGGCCGTGCTGGCATTACGTCACACTGTTTAGCTAATAAAAGCGCGAGGAATATCTAGCCATTTCGTTGTCTAAGAAGGTGAGAGCATTTCACGTTTCATCTGCCGTTCAAGCGCTATTCACACTTCCCTAACCCGGAATGGTTGATCCCGTCCAGCACTTTCATCAGTTCATCGCTGTTCGCGCGTGGCTGTATCCGAATAAAATATTTACTTATAGGGGGTATAAGCATTTCGCTATGTCTGAGGTGTTTTCCATGAAGTACGCTTGTGCTCTTATTCAGCAGGGAGTTACACAGATGGAAATAACGGAAGCAGATGAAAGACATATCTCCGCGATTCAGCAGATATACGCCTGGCATGTATTGCATGGCACAGCCACTTTTGAAACAGAGCCACCCGATGTGGCAGAAATGACCGCCCGGCAAAAAAAGATACATGCTGCCGGACTCCCGTGGTTTGTCGCGACAGAGAATGGAGAGGTTCTGGGTTATTGTTACCTTTCACTTTACCGTGAAAGATGCGCATACCGGTTCACTCTGGAAGATTCCGTATACATAGCCCCTGCATTTCAGGGGCGAGGGATCGGAACGTTGTTATTGTCACGTGTAGTGGCATGGGCAGAGGAACATGGTTTTCGCCAGCTTATCGCCGTAGTGGGTAACAGTGAAAATATCGCCTCTCTTTCACTGCACCGTTCAGCAGGTTTCAGCCATACGGGGACACTAAAATCCGTTGGGTTTAAGCATGGTCGCTGGCTTGATACAGTAATACTGCAACGCACTCTTGGTGCCGGTGATGTTACACTTCCGGACATACCATCTGGCTGAGGCTCTTCTCTACATCCGGGAGGGCTATTACGGGGCGTGCCTTCCCCGAAAGAAATCAGATATCTCCCGTAAATCTTATGCACTATATGCTGCGCTGGTTTACCCTCCCGGAAAGTGCAGAGGCACTTTCCTTACGTTCACTGTAGCGGTCAACCAGGTAGGCAGCTCTCCCCCGGGTAAGCAACGTAAACTTCATCAGCTCTTCCATCACATCCACGATCCTGTCGTAATAGGCTGAGGGTTTCATCCTGCCTTCTTCATCAAATTCCTGCCAGGCTTTGGCGACTGACGACTGATTGGGAATGGTGATCATACGCATCCAGCGTCCTAAAATACGCATCTGGTTAACCGCGTTAAAGGACTGGGAGCCACCGCTGACCTGCATCACCGCCAGCGTTTTCCCCTGCGATGGGCGTATAGCCCCTTCGCTCAGTGGGATCCAGTCTATCTGTGCTTTCATAATCCCGGTCATCGCCCCATGACGTTCAGGGGAGCACCACACCATTCCTTCTGACCATCGCACCAGTTCACGTAGCTCGGCAACTTTTGGGTGGGTATCCGGAGCATCATCTGGCAGGGGAAGCCCGGAAGGATTAAAAATACGGACTTCAGCGCCCATGGCGGTGAGCAGGCGTGCTCCTTCCTCCGTAGCCAGGCGGCTGTATGAACGTTCACGTACAGACCCATAAAGCATCAAAATACGTGGTGCATGCCCGGGCGTTTCAGATAAAGGTTTGCCAGTGAAGTCCGGAGCATCGAAAATGTCAGGGATGATATTTGGCAGGCTGTCATTTAATTCGTTCATTGCAGGTTTTACTCACGGGTTGATGTATTGTTAAAACACTGGCTGCGCTGCCCATGCAACACTCATCCAGCAAAAATCCGACAATCTGGGTCAGTTGTTTATACTGCGGCTGGCAGTACAGGGGGACGGCCCTGCCTTTCCTGACGTATGAGCCTCACTGACTCCCTGAAAGTGCAGAGTGAAGAATCTGCTGTTGCCGGGCGTTTGAAAAATACAGTTCAGGGGCCATCAGGGGACAGGTTTGCCCCCTGATGGATAATTTTTCGACGGGCAGGTCTGCCAGCACATTACGGCGTTGTTACTGGTAGCCGTATCGCTTACCAAGATAATTGACCTGTACCGGCGAAGTCAGAGATTTTGGCCTGATTAGCTGGACCTGTTTTTTCACCTGAGCAGGCTGATAACCTGACTCGAGCATCAGAACAGCGGCCATCATGCCTGTCCGGCCAGAACCACCATGACAATGGATAACCAGCGTCCCGCCAGACCGGACTAAAGCCAGCAGGCTCTTTTTCTCTCGGGCAAATGCCTGTTCAAATGGTTCTTCAGGTGCACAGCTGTCTTGTACGGGGAGGTGAAACCAGTCCATATGAAGGTCAGCGCACAGTGACGGAAGTGCATCAGCCTGATTTTCACTGAGTTCAGCCAGCGTCATCATCGTGATAACAGCCTGCGCACCGGTTTCTTTTAAGGATTTTAATGAATCAGCAAGGGAGACCCCTCTGGTTCCCGGGCAGGGGGTAAATATCAGCCTGGCACCATTGTCCAGGGTGAGAATATCAAACGGATGAAACATCAATAAAGACTCCATACTTATTGTTATTAATCTGGTTAACGTTATGCCTTTACCTCATCCATGCTGGCTGTATCAACAGGGATAACGCCCTCAGGACATCGTCAGGGTTTGTAAGAAAGGGTGGCCGAGCGGTACCGGATTAATGTTCGTCAGATCCGGTATTACCCATTGCCTGCAGCTGCTTCTGTAATGAAAGCCGATCGATTTTATCCAGGGGAAGGCTCAGAAACAGCCGGATGCGCGTGGCAATCTGTTTTTCAACCTCCACAAAGGCATGGTATTTCTCCGTATCGGTTCCCGCTGCTAAAGCCGGATCCCGGAAACCCCAGTGGGCCGTTATGGGGCTGCCCGGGAACACCGGACATCCTTCTCCCGCCATCCGGTCACACAGCGTAAAAATGAAATCCATTTGCGGGGCATCAGGATGCCGAAAGTTTTGCAGGTGTTTGCTTTTCAGGGATTCAGTGCTGAATCCCTGATCGTTAAGTACCCTGAGCGTCAGCGGGTGAGGTGAACTGGCCGGTTGAGTGCCGGCGCTGAATGCCCGGAATTTTCCCCCGCCAAGCTGGTTCATCAGCACTTCCGCAAACAGGCTCCGTGCCGAATTCCCTGAACACAGGAACAGGACATTGTATGTTTTACTCATCATCGCGGCTTACCTTCTGTCAGGCCGGAAAGGTATGATCGGGCCGCTCAGGTGCTGACAGCCCGACCACTGGGATTACTTCACGACACGCTGCCCCTGGGCATCAATCACCTGTTCGCCGTCCTCTTTGCTGAACGCTCCCTTTTGTGCATCCGGCAGAATATCCAGCACCACCTCAGACGGACGGCACAGCCGGGTACCCAGAGGCGTAACCACAACAGGACGATTGATCAGGATGGGATGCTGCAGCATAAAATCAATCAGCTCATCGTCACTCCATTTGTCCTCTGCCAGGCCCAGTTGCTCATAAGGCTCCACATTTTTACGCAGCAGGTCACGCACGCAGATCCCCATATCAGCGATAAGTGTGACCAGCTCAGCGCGGGCCGGCGGCGTCTCAAGGTATAAAATGACCGTGGGTTCCACACCACTGTTGCGGATCAATTCGAGGGTATTGCGGGACGTCCCGCAGGCCGGGTTATGATAAATCGTAATTGCGCTCATAAATCACTCTCTTAGGGTTTGACGGGCGCAGGTCAGTGACGACCAGTGCCGGGTTAATCAGAACGAAACGGATAAACGTAATGCCAGAGCAACCAGCGTCACAAACAGCACGGGCAGGGTCATTACGATGCCGACCCGGAAGTAATATCCCCAGGTGATCCGGATATCTTTCTGCGCCAGCACATGTAACCACAGCAGGGTGGCCAGACTGCCGATAGGGGTGATTTTGGGCCCCAGGTCGCTGCCAATGACATTGGCGTAAATCATGGCCTCTTTAATCACTCCGGTCGCCGTACTGCCATCGATAGACAGTGCTCCTACCAGGACGGTTGGCATGTTATTCATGATCGAGGAGAGGAAGGCGGTCAGGAAGCCCGTGCCCAGCGTGGCCGCCCACAGGCCCTGGCTGGCGAACTGATTAAGCACAGCAGACAGGTAGTCAGTCAGTCCGGCATTACGCAGTCCGTAGACCACCAGATACATGCCCAGGGAGAAAATCACAATCTGCCAGGGGGCTCCGCGAAGCACCTTTCCGGTATTAATCGCATGTCCTTTTTTGGCGACCAGAAACAGGATGAATGCGCCGACGGCGGCAACTGCACTGACGGGGATCCCCAGGGGTTCAAGCCCAAAGAATCCGAGCAGTAAAAGAGCCAGAACTCCCCAGCCTGTCCGGAAGGTATTCCGATCGCGGATAACCTCTTCCGGCGCTTTAAGGCGCGAAATTTCATAGGTCGCGGGAATATCCTTCCGGAAATACAGATGCAGCATCACCAGTGTGGCAATAATGGCCGCGATATCAACCGGCACCATAACGGACGCATATTCATTGAACCCGAGCTTAAAGAAATCCGCCGAGACGATGTTCACCAGGTTCGAAACGATGAGTGGCAGGCTGGCGGAGTCTGCGATAAATCCTGCCGCCATGACGAACGCCAGCGTGGTGCCTTTACTGAATCCCAGTGCGAGCAACATGGCGATAACGATAGGTGTCAGGATGAGCGCCGCACCGTCGTTGGCAAACAGCGCCGCTACCGCAGCACCCAGTAAAACAATCCAGGAAAACAGCCATCGTCCGCGGCCGTTACCCCAGCGTGCGACGTGCAGAGCTGCCCATTCAAAGAAACCTGATTCGTCGAGTAACAGACTGATAATAATGACCGCAATGAACGCAGCCGTCGCATTCCAGACAATATGCCAGACGGCCGGAATATCACCGGGGTGAACCACACCAGTAATCAGTGCGAGTGAGGCCCCGAGCATCGCGCTCCAGCCTATTCCCAGCCCCCGGGGTTGCCAGATGACCAGTACAATGGTCAGAATAAAAATAGCTGCAGCCAGCCACATAAAGCCTCCTGTCGGGCAGGACTCTTCCTGCCCGTATTTATTATTTTCCTGCCTGACGGGTAAGACGTTTGAGTTGTTCAATACCTGTCGGCTCTTCCTGCTGCAGAGGGATCAGCGCCATGCGTGAGGCCAGCTCCGTCCTGACCTTATTGATCTGAGCAGCTTCGTGTGCAGCCCTTGTTAATAACAGCGGTGACGTTGTTTCTGTTGCGACCAGACTGTTATTGATGAGCCATGCCCAGGGTTCAATACCGGCCCGACGTAAATCCTCCTGTAAACCGGCAGCTTCGAGAACAGGAGTGGTTTCAGGCAGGGTTACGAGCATGATTTTGGTTCGCTCAGGATCCTGCAACTGCATCATTGGCGTCAGATAATGCCCTTTTTCGCCCATTCGTTTTACCACTTCACGATGGTAGGCTCCCGTGGCATCCAGCAGTAACAGGGTGTGGCCTGTCGGAGCGGTATCCATGACCACAAAACGTTTCCCGGCTTCCCTGATCACACGGGAAAATGCCTGGAATACGGCGATTTCCTCCGTGCAGGGGGAACGTAAATCTTCTTCCAGTAACGCCCGTCCCTGTGGGTCCAGCTCCTTTCCTTTGGTGGCAAGAACATGTTCCCGGTAGCGCGCAGTCTCGGCATGCGGATCGATACGACTGACCTGGAGATGAGGCAGTTGTCCGTTAAGCGTGCTTTCAAGGTGTGCTGCGGGATCCGATGTGGTGAGATGGACATCAAACCCTTTATCAGCGAGGGCCACGGCCACAGCGGCGGCAAGCGTTGTTTTTCCCACGCCGCCTTTGCCCATCAGCATCACCAGACCATGTCCGTCACGGGCAATATCATCAATCAGCATTTCCAGGGACGGTGCGGAGAGAGGCTCTGACACGGGTTTCGCTGCGGGCAGTGAGCATGGCTTATTTTCTCCCGTCAGCAAGCGGCGAAGCGCCGTCACGCCAACCAGGTTTTCCTGCTGAAGGCTTAACCTGTCCGTCGGAAGCGATGCAAGCACCTGCGGCATGTGAGAAAGAATACGTTGTTCACGCTGATACAGTGCGCTGGCAAGACTGTCCTCTGAGGCTTCTCCGGCAGGCATGATCCCGTTTATGACCAGGTACTGGTGCTTCAGACCGACATGCAACAGTTCATCATGCGTGCGGGCAACTTCAGCCAGCGTTGACTGCTGAGCGCGGGCGACCAGGATTAACCGTGTCTTTTCCCCGTCTGCCAGCACCGATAATGCATGCGAGTAACGTTCCCGCTGTTTTTCCAGTCCGGCCAGCGGCCCAAGGCAGGATGCACCGTCAGGATTCGTCTCGATAAAACTGCTCCAGGCACCTGGCAGTTGTAGCAGACGAATGGTATGCCCTGTAGGGGCGGTATCAAAAATCACATGGTCAAAATCATTCAGTAACGCGTCGTCGGTCAGCAGCCCGGTGAACTCATCAAAGGCGGCAATTTCTGTTGTGCAGGCACCGGACAACTGTTCTTCAATGCTGCGGACGACATCTTCGGGCAAAATCCCTTTAACCGGATCAACGATGCGGGCACGATACTGTTGCGCCGCCGCCTGCGGATCGATTTCCAGCGCAGTGAGTCCGGGTACGGCAGAGATGACCGTCAGGGTGTTACCAATCTGCTGCCCGAAGACCTGGCCCACATTTGATGCCGGGTCGGTACTGACCAGCAGGATACGTTTGCCATCATCAGCCAGACGAATAGCCGTTGCGCAGGAAAGCGAGGTTTTTCCGACTCCCCCTTTCCCCGTAAAAAAGAGAAACTTCGGGATACTGTTCAGATAGTTCATCATGGGCTCCTGTCCGGTTGGGTTCAGCAACATGACGTGTTGCCGCCACAGCAGTTTTTCCCCGGAGCCATACCAATTTTTTCCTGATTAAGCCCAAACCAGCGAGTCAGATCCTGCCGTGTCGGATAGCGACCGGACAGGGCGAACTCGCCATCCAGCAGAATTAATGGCAGGCTTTCAGCACCGGAGCGCTCAAGAAAGGCTTTAACTGACGGATTCTCAGCAAATGCCAGAGGTTGCTGGGACAGGTTAAAACGTTCCACCGACACACCCTGCTGTTTCAGCCACGTGATGTCTGCGGAAAATGACACCAGAGCCTGGTCCACTTCCGTCCCGCACACGCCCGAACTGCAGCAAAGTGCCGGGTCATACACTGACAGTGTTTTCATTCTCTATTCCTTCAGGTTTCAGTTAAAAAATGGTTTCACCGATCCGGTTCAGTTCAGCCTGAAGACGCTCCTCAGGGCCCGACAGGACTGATGGCGCAAGCAACAGAAAGGCTTCAATCCGGCGACGGAGAATATGCCAGGCCTGTTCGAAAGCGGCATCGATCTCCTCATCACTTCCGGTAGCCTTATCAGGATCCTCGACTCCCCAGTGTGCCCTCACCGCCGGAGCCAGATACGCAGGACAGGTTTCACCCGCCGCATTCCCGCACACCGTGATCACCACATCCGGGGTCACAGGGAGGTTGTCCCACGATTTGCTGTAATACCCATCCGTGGGTATCCCTTCTTTCCTGAGAAGAGCAAGAGCGCGGGGATGGACTTCACCTTTAGGCTGACTGCCTGCGCTGAAGGCGTGGTGCGCTTCCGGTGAAAGCGCATTAAACGTCGCTTCGGCCAGAATGGAACGACAGGAATTACCGGTACACAGAAAAAGAATATTCATAACATCACCATATAAATTCGTTAAAACATATATGTATGGATAAATTTTTTAATTTGTTAAAGACAAACCGCTCTGCCGCCGGTTGTGGCGCTGTTGCGGGCAATCCGCCCGGCCAGAAGCGAAATATCCTCTTTCTGACTGAGATAAGCCTGTTCAATGACAGCTGCCGCCCAGGCGGGCATATTCGCTGAAAGCCGGTAGTGGATCCATTTGCCTTCGCGGCGGTCAATAAGCAGTCCACTTTCCCGTAGCATGGAGAGATGGCGGGATATTTTGGGCTGAGATTCTTCAAGCGTTCCGCAAAGCTCACAAACACAGAGTTCTCCTGACGCCCTGAGTAACAGAACGATTTTCAGGCGAGTTTCATCCGAGAGATTCTTGAAAAGCTGAAGCGCAGTAATCGGGGCCATAAATACTCCGGGGTTTTGTTAAACTTCATCTTAGTCTTCGCTGTATTGATGTCAATAACATATTCGATTTAATGAATATGAATGACTATAATCAATAAGACTGAGCAAGGGAAGTCACAATGCGTATCGAAAAAGTCACTGGCTGGTTATTCAGGCTGATCCCGGAACGCGTTTTTGACGCGTTATCCGGGATCGTATGCGCGAAAATGGATGGTATTGCGCGTGACCGTCTGCCGGAACAGACTGAGCGGAAGGCCACACTCCCTGCAGCAGGGCAAGAGCGGCGAAAAAGAAATAACTGACCGGATGCTGTCAGCCCGTCACATCGTCGGGCCCCCTGAATTGACCTCAGTCTGCCGTGAGGCCCTCAGGTGAATCCGACAGCATCTCTCCGGCAATTACGGACATATCAAGAGAACGCTTTAATGGTGCAACCGACAGGCTCACTACCTTGCCTGATGAAGGCATGGAAGATGCATGAACACGAACTTTATTGCTGGTTACTCAGACAAACGGGTAATCAGGCTGATACTGATGATCTGATACAGGAAACCTTCCTCCGGGCAATACGTCAGCAGAGAAAATTCTGTTCCATTGTAAATACAAGAGCCTGGCTGTTTGAGGTTGCCCGGCATCTGGTTATTGATAAAAGCCGGCGACAGCGCCCATATCAGCCTCTCCGCGATGGTGTATGCATACAGGATAATGCCCCTGAAACTGTCGATTCACTCGCTGAATGTCTGTCCCGTATACTGGATGAAATGACAGAATCGGATCGGACTATCCTTACACTCTGCGATCTGGAAGGGATGAAACAGGCTGATTTTGCAGACCGAAACGGTCTAACGCTTGCTGCAACCAAATCTCGATTATTACGGGCGAGAGCGAGATTGCATCAGAAACTCTCCAGTGATTGCCAGGTCAGACTGGACGAGTCCGGTCGGGTATGTTGTTTCACTCCCCGCTGAAGGCCTCAGGACATACATAGAACCTGTTTCTGCTGCATTGCATCCCTGGATTGCGGAGGTTGTGATTACGTTATCAGAGCAGAGAATATGGCAAGCTTCTGCTCAGGTTAACCTTTTCCGGCAAAGAAATTAAAATCGCGAATACCAGCATCCTTTTCTGTCAAACAGCGTCTTCCGTGGAAACAATCATCGTGAGGCCTGTCCGTTATGTTCCAGATTTTCACTGATTTTGCCACCTGGCTGGTCTATGAAAGACTTAGTCTCAGTCCAGTAACCAAACTGGGGGATGCTCTCCATTTTTTTGTCGAAGACGTGAGCAAGATTTTCGTTCTGTTGCTGGTCTTGATCTACTTCGTGGCTATGTTACGGGCTTCGCTGGATGTCGGGCGGGTAAGGGATTATCTTGCCGGTAAGCACCGGGGGACGGGGTATTTACTGGGCTCCTGCTTTGGTGCCATTACCCCGTTCTGCTCCTGCTCAAGTATCCCGGTATTTCTGGGGTTTACTTCGGCTGGTATACCACTCGGTATTACCATGGCCTTTCTCATCACATCCCCGCTGATCAATGAAGTCGCCGTCCTGCTTCTGGTCAGTCTGCTCGGATGGAAGTTCACACTTGTTTATATTGTTGTCGGAATGGCTGTTGGTATAGCTGGCGGGGCTTTTCTTGATCGTATCAAAGGCGAACGATGGTTAGCCGACTTTGCTGCTGACGCCCTCAGGGACGGGCGGCAACATCGGACTGCTGTGACCCGACAATCCACCAGGACGCAGCACATGTCTCTCTCAAAGCGACATGCCTTTGCTAAAGGTGAAACGCTCACCATTTTTAAACGAGTCTGGTTCTGGGTCATTCTCGGTGTCGGGCTTGGCGCTGCACTGCATGGATTTGTGCCGGACGGATGGATCGCATCGCATCTCGGCACTGGTCAGTGGTGGACAGTTCCTGTCGCCGTTCTGGTTGGCATACCACTCTATTCCAATGCTACTGGTGTGATCCCCGTGATGGAAAGCCTGATTACTAACGGACTGCCAGTGGGTACAGCACTGGCTTTTTGCATGAGCACTGTGGCAGTCAGCTTTCCTGAGTTCGTTCTGCTCAAACAAGTGATGAAGTGGCAATTACTGTGCATCCTGCTGTTGCTGTTGTTGACCTCGTTCACACTGGTTGGCTGGGTTTTTAACGTTGTATTCCCGCTGGTTTCCTGAGGAGGATTATAAAATGAAGCATGTAAAAGTACTGGGTACAGGGTGTTCCAGTTGTAAAACAACCATCCGGCTTATCCAGCAAGTAGCTGATGAGCGAGGCGTCGCTATTCAGCTTGAAAAAGTGGAGTCACTACCTGAAATAATGAAATACAAAGTGATGTCGACACCGGCAGTCGTCATTGATGACATCGTTGTACACACCGGAGGAATACCGTCAAAAGACATGATCGAAAGCTGGCTCTGATCTGCAGACAGTGGGGTGATTCCTGCCTGTTCGTTACCTGAAATATCAGGCTGTGAACTTTGCAGAGGACATCAGAGAGTAATCGTTTTTAGGATGTAAAGATCAGGCCCGGAGATTATGTCTTCACCTCCGGGTCGCTCTAACGCAGCAGATAAAATTCAGACTCTGATGCTTCACTTATCAGGGGCAGTTAAAGTTAGCTTTTGTCTCTCTAAATGCGGATAGTCTTTCTGCCGCCTTTGTCCAGACTTTATTCAGAATATTTAAACACCTATTCGTTGAAACTCTGACGCTCCGCTTCAAGCTCAAGGATCCGGAGGCACATCTGCTCAATAAGCTCAGGAGTAAACGTTTTTTTAAAACGAGCGATGACTTCAGCGTCAGTGTCATCCATATATTTTAAGGGCTTCTTAAATGCCATGATGCTAAGCCGGGCAAGCGCCAGAAGTTCATCAGTCATAAGGGCTTTCTGCATATTGTCGCCTTTCCTTCCCGATTCAGGGTTCTAATAACCGTCTGGAATTAAGCGTTCCCGGAGTTTCCTCCGGGTGTCGGCTTATCTGAGCATTAACAGGGGGACACGGGTCTGTTCGATCATCGCAGTGGTGTTACTGCCGATGAAAAAACGTCGCAGGGAAGAGTGGCCATATGCACCCATGACAATCAGATCCACATTGTTGTCTGAGGCGTAACGGCAGAGCGCCTCCGGTACCGAACGCCCTTCAGCTAACCGGGATATCGCACTGATACCTGAGGTCTGCAGACTACGCCGCGCCTCTTCGAGAGTATGAGCATCTCCGTTAACCATAACGACATGGCACTCCATTCCTAACAGCAGGGGACTGAGCGTAAGACGACGCAGGTTTCTCCGGCTTTCCTCGCTGCCATCAAACGCAAACATGGCTTTTGAAGGGGGAGTAAAAGTTTCCGGTACAATCAATACCGGCTTTTTCTGCAGGCGGATAATACTCTCCAGATTACTGCCAACCGGGTTCTGTGTCCCCCGGCGCCCGAGTATCATCAGGCGAATATCCTTCAGATCAGCCAGGATGATATCCAGTGCTCCATGTTTCTGAAGTTGCTGAACATCCGGGATACCGATCTGGCTGAGCAGTTCCGCGCATCCGGCAAGAATGGCTCGTCCCTGAGTCATCAACAGGCGGTTGCGCTCCCCTTCTATCCGGACAAGCTCCTGCGTCAGTTGCTCCCGGCTGTCAATACCGATAGCCCCTGTCAGGTCCGAAACAGCCGGTTGTTCGTTTTTTTCCAGCACATGCAGCAGGGCAAGAGGAACGTCAAGCTTTCCTGCAACCCAGGCCGCATATTCACACACAGCGCGTGTAGATGACGATCCATCCACGCAGGCAATAATGGTGTTGTTCATATCATTAATTCCTGACATTAATGACCTCCCATCAGTTTTTCGACTTCTTCGGGTTTATCGTGAACACCAAAGCGATCAACGATAGTACGGGTTGCTTCGTTCATCCCGCGGATATCAACTTCAGTTCCTTCTCTGCGGAATTTAATCACCACCTTATCCAGTGCGCTGACAGACGTGATATCCCAGAAATGGGCTTGCGCAACATCAATGACAACTTTCTCTACCGCTTCGCGAAAATCAAAATACGCCATAAAGCGGTCGGCGGAGGCAAAAAACACCTGTCCGGTGACCTTATAGAACCGGGTATCCTTCTTCAGTTCTGAAGAGACAACCAGAAAACGCGCCACTTTAGTGGCAAAATTCAGGGAAGCGATCAGGACACCAGTCAGTACCCCGAATGCCAGATTATGAGTGGCCACCACCACCACGACCGTTGCCAGCATCACCACGCTGGTAGAAATTGGATGGCTTTTAAGATCGGCAACTGAACGCCATGAAAAGGTACCAATCGAAACCATGATCATCACGGCGACCAGTGCGGCCATAGGGATTTGTGAGACCAGGTCCCTGAGGAATACCACCATGCACAGCAGGACCACACCGGCAGTAAGGGTGGAAAGGCGGCCTCGCCCGCCAGATTTTACGTTAATAACGGATTGTCCAATCATTGCACAGCCCGCCATTCCCCCGATAAAGGGTGTGCAGATATTGGCGATGCCCTGTGCCTTGCATTCCCTGTTTTTGTCACTGGGTGTATCCGTCATATCGTCCACAATAGTGGCCGTCATCATTGATTCCAGTAACCCTACAACGGCGAGGCCTGCGGAGTACGGGAGAATAATCAGGAGGGTATCGAGATTCAGCGGGATATCTGGCAACAGGAAGACCGGCAGACTGTCAGGCAGTTTGCCCATATCCCCGACAGTACGAACGTCCAGATGTAACCACATGGCAATCGCCGTCAGCACCACGATACAGACAAGGGGTGAGGGGATTGTTTTATTCAGATACGGGAAAAGGTAGATGATGGCGAGACCACCTGCTGTCATGGCATAAACATGCCAGGTCACATTGGTGAGTTCAGGTAGCTGCGCCATGAAAATCAGGATCGCGAGTGCATTAACGAATCCGGTCACCACGGAGCGTGAGACGAAGCGCATAAGCCCGCCGAGCTTCAGATAGCCAGCTATCAGCTGGAATACGCCGGTCAGTATGGAAGCCGCCAGTAAGTACTGCAGACCATGATCTTTCACCAGGGTCACCATCAGGAGCGCCATTGCCCCCGTGGATGAAGATATCATCGCCGGGCGACCACCAAAGAAGGCCATAACCAGCGGGATACAGAAGGCGGAGTAAAGTCCCACCTGAGGATCAACACCGGCAATAATGGAAAAGGCGATCGCTTCAGGAATGAGTGCGAGCGCGACAACAATACCAGCCAGCACGTCACCACGGACGTTACCCAGCCAGTCCCTACGCGTCGAGGACAGCAACATAGTAATTTCTCAATTTTTAGATGGAGTTAGCCCCGGAGGACATAAGTTTCAAATACGATAAAACACATCCGCAGACGGGATGTTATTGCGTGCGTTCTGAGGCTTGCTCAGTACGGCGGAGGAAGGAAAAACTCAGGGTGGCGTAATGCGCATGATCAGCAGGTAAATCCTCGAAAACAGATATTTAGCTCTTAGTGAACAGAATAAGCCAGCGTAATGTACTTTACTGCTGGCCACATGCTCTGCAGGATGCAGTGTCTCTCTACTATAAACGAAAATACAACACGATCAATGCACAGGCACCGTATGGGCAGTTCAGGCACCAGAATATGACTGTCGGTGATCAAGGTAACCGCATGCATGTCTTGATATCAGAACGATTACGTTTCCAGAACATACCCTATGCTGATTAAAAAGCGGTCTTACCGTACAATAATTTTCTATATCTAAACTGCCCCCTGTAACATCGACCTTTTCCCGCAGGGTTGAAAAATCTCCCTCAGATGGCCAGTTACAGGGGATATCGCGGACTTTTGCTATTAATTAAACCTGTCGCGATGCTGTCAGAACTTACAATGTGACAGAGAGACACAGCGAGTGAAGAGGGAAATCATTTTGACGCTTTTCGAGCTACGAGTGGTGCTAACCTGAATATTACCCCCTGATTTTTCAGGAGGACGTTACTTTTCTGTGATGTGAATCTAATGTGTTTTTAACAGATATCCTTTCCGTGGTCTTCTCAGGATAATCGCATGAAAAATGTACTTGTTTTCTTTAACTCTCAACCCGCTGAATTAGTAAAAACCCTGAGGGAAGTCAATATCATCAGGCGCGTATACCCGAACGGGGAAGAAGCTCATCTCAAAATCATGCTTTCCGGCATGCACTCCGTTGGACGAAAGAAATGTGAGATTTTCATAGCATCAGACAGAGACCTGAAGCATGACGAAATTATAACTGCTGCGAATACTCTGCTGTGAACTGAACCTTTATCGTATCAGGGGATTTACAGCTACGGATACGATGAATTTTCGTTAAGATATCCGAAAACTCCGGATGTCTCAGACTGCAAGCGTTGAACTCTGATGGCAGTACTTTAAATTGAGTCACAGATAGTATCTGCGTTCCTACCCTTCATCTTCCCCTGATCTGCTACACACTTACAGATTCAAGGGCAAAGCAAAAAAATCCTCCGCCGGTGAGCAGAGTATATTGCATATGCTACTTTACGAGTGTATATATGGCATATGCCAATAAGGAGCCTCCATGCCAAGACCCAGAATTCCCCGTAACATCTGTGGCCGCCCTGCGGATACCTGTTTTAAGCCCAATGCGCGACCGATGAGCCAGCTTGAACATGTTCATTTAAAAGAAGATGAGTTTGAAGCGTTACGACTGGTCGATTTACTGGGTATGCAACAGCAGGAAGCGGCTGTTGCAATGGGGGTTTCTAGGCAGACACTGGCCAATGTCCTGAAAGCAGCCCGTTTTAAGGTTGTGGACTGTCTCACTCAGGGTAAGGCCTTAATAATGCACTCTGAAAGGGAAGGAGTTACACAAGATGATCACAGCCATTCCAGTGAATGACGACCGGGTAGCAAATCATTTTACCAAAGCGAGTCACCTTGTCCTGGTGGATGAGCGCGGTGTGGAGCTCAGCCGGACAGAAAATCCCGCGCTGGGCGCAGATTGTTCAGGTAAACGGAAGCTGGTTGACCTTCTGGTTCAACAACAGGTCAGCCGCGTTGTGGTCCGTAACATTGGGGAACGGATGCTGGGTAAATTGCTGGGGCATCAGATCGCGGTGTACCAGACTGACTGTGGCCGTCGTTTGTTCACTGAACTGTGTGATCCGGATACCCGTGTACTGACTGAACTGAACAAACCGGAGCAGGGACGCCAGTCCTTTAACCATGAGGCGAAGGGGAAAAAATGCTGTCACTCTGACGGGAACACAGCAGAAAATGCGTGCCTGCGGGGTCATCAGCATCATCACGGAAACGGGCGCTGTTGCCATTCCTGAGTTTATTTCATCACGGGTGGTGATTTTTATCCGACCCGTATTGTGTATAAACCAGGAGCCGGAATGTGTGGAGGAGGCAGTAATGACTGCCGGGTATGAGAACCCCATCTGACTGAATTCCGGATGCCTCCCGTCAGTACAACCGGACACTGAACAGAAACAGATGAATTGTTATCTTAATGCCAGAAAAACCCATACCTGTTGTATGGCCTGTGGTTCCCGCGACAACAACCCTGATTCGGTGAGCTTAATGTTTTCAGAACACCCGGATGGCTCTGTATGTGCGAACTACACGGCCGATCACAGGCATCAGGGCTATACGGGTCTTTTACATGGCGGAATGACGAGTACCCTGCTGGATGCAGCAATGACTCATTGTTTGTTCATGCAGGGTGTGCAGGCCCTGACGGCTGAACTGACGGTCAGATTCATTTCACCCGTTTGTACCGGGGAAAAACTGATGGTATGTGCCAGACTGCTTGGGCAACGCAGGGGGATTTACCAGCTCGAAGCATGGCTGACAAAGGGACAGCAGAAAGTGGCACGTGCCACGGCGAAATTCATTGTCCCGTCGCAGGATATTGCTCTGGCACATCGCTAGTGTGACAGACGACAGGTGTACCTGGTTATTATAAAAATTTGAGGCGTGTTTTGCCCAGACCGGAAAGAATAATGGCACATCATATATCCCACTGAAACAATGTAAGAGGTAGTTATGAGTAAACAAATCATTGATATTGGTATTGCTGAATCATCCCGTGTGGAAATTGCAGACGGCCTGGCACGGCTTCTTGCTGACACCTATACCCTGTATATAAAAACACATTACTATCACTGGAATGTAACTGGCCCCATGTTTAACAGCTTACATTTAATGTTTGAAGATCAATACAATGAGCTGGCCACTGCCGTTGATGATATCGCTGAACGTATACGCTCGCTCGGATGCTTTGCGCCCGGCACATATCATGAATTTTCACGTTTAACAGCGGTTAATGAAGACAAGGATATTCCGGCAGCAAAAAACATGATTGAGAATCTTGTCCAGGGCCAGGAGACCGTGGTTAAAACTGCACGTTCCCTTTTCCCGGTCGTTAATAATGCGAATGATGAAGCCACAGCAGATCTGCTTACGCAACGTATCCAGTTGCATGAGAAAACTGCCTGGATGTTGCGTAGCCTGCTTGAATAATGTCACCCGGTGGCAGCCGAAAAAAGGTTTGTCAGCCACTGGCCATTGCTGACAGTGCAGTACCATCCGTGCTCCTGTGGCTGTTTTTTCTGACCGTAACAGTATTAAACACCAATGAATCAGTGGGTTAATCAGTGAACGCGTGAGCGATAAATACAGTCCGGACAGGCATTACCGGCGGGTATATCCGGACCACTGTCGCTTTCCCGTTACAGTATTGCAGACTCCGGCCAGGCACTTCACAGCCTGAACAGGGTTAATGAACCACTGATAAAACGGTTTGCGGGGAAAGCAGAATCACATTATTCGTTGTTATGGCTTCCGTTACCGGTGTCTGCCTGCGGACAGTAGAGCTCATATAAGGTATTTAACAACGTCATGATACGTTTATCCTCAATACGGTAAAATACCATTTTCCCTGCCCGTCGGGTCTCTACCAGCTTTAAGCGACGCATGACACCAAGCTGCTGAGACAGGGTTGGCTGAGAAATACCGACCGCCGCTTCCAGCTCGGCTACGTTTGCTTCCCCCTGGCTTAACTGACACATCAACAATAGCCGGTCACTGTTGGCCAGTCCCCGTAAGACATCTGCTGCCCCCAGGGCTGCATTTTTCATATCGGTCTGACGTTTTGTGTCTTCATTCATGGGCATTGCTGATTTCTCACATTATGTATTTTTATATAATATAGTTTAGTATAATGATGGTAGCATAATTTTGCCACCGTGTTCTTCAGGTCTGCAGCGTCCAGCTGGACCGGGTAACTAATTATATCTGGCAGATATTTTGCCCCGAGTGAACAGAGAGGATGTAATGAAAATAGTGATTGTTGGTGGTGTTGCCGGGGGCGCATCCGCTGCAGCCAGGGCTCGTCGGTTATCAGAGGATGTCAGTATTGTTGTGTTTGAGCGGGGAAGCGATGTCTCTTTCGCCAACTGTGGATTGCCTTATCATATAGGCGGAAAAATTCCGTTAAGGCAGTCGCTGATTCTGAAAACTCCGGAGGATTTTAAATCCCGTTTTAACATAGACGTCCGTATCCGTCATGAAGTGACGTCAGTAGACCCGGTTAATAAGACAGTGACGGTTAAAAATCTGACCTCCGGGGAGGTCCATACCGAAGAATGGGATCGTCTGCTCCTCAGTACCGGTGCCGCTCCGGTTGTCCCCCCCTTGCCCGGACTACAGGAAGAGGGTGTCTTTACGCTTCGAAATCTTACTGACATGGATGCTATCCAGGCGTGGATTGAGCAACATAAAATCGCTCACACCACGCTTGTCGGGGGGGGATTTATCGGGCTCGAAGTGATGGAGGCACTGAGCGAAAGGGGGATCAGTGTGACCCTGCTGGAGATGGGGGAACAGGTTATGGCTCCGGTTGATCCTGAAATGGCATCGGCCCTGCATCAGGAAATCAGGAGTCATGGCGTTGATCTGCGTCTCAGAACGGCGCTCACCGAGGTACTGCGGACAGAGACGGGATTCCGCGTTGCACTGTCTGACGGTGGGTTTCTGCAGACCGACATGGTTATTCTCGCCATCGGGGTAAAACCTGAGAGCAGCCTTGCCACAGGAGCCGGGCTCGCCGTGGGTAAACGGGGAGGCATAAGTGTCAATGCCTGTATGCAGACAAGTATCCCTGACATCTACGCCGTGGGGGATGCAGTTGAAACACCTGACCTTGTCTTTCAGGAACCCGCTAATGTTCCTCTGGCAGGGCCAGCCAACCGCCAGGGACGCATTGCTGCTGACAATATGCTCGATCGTCACAGCTTTTACCATGGCAGTCAGGGGACATCCATTTGTAAGGTATTTTCGCTGAGTATTGGCAGTGTCGGGGCGAATGAAAAGCAGCTGAAAGCCCATGGTACCCGATACGAGAAGGTTTACGTCCATGCCGCTGATCATGCCAGTTACTACCCGGGGGCAACAATGATCAGTCTGAAACTGCTGTTCAGCCCCGATACCGGTAAAATTCTCGGGGCCCAGGCGTCAGGGAAAAAAGGGGTTGATAAACGCATCGATGTCCTGGCTGTCGCACAGCGCGCGGGGCTTACCGTCAACGATCTCGAGCATCTGGAGCTGACCTATGCTCCTCCTTTTAACAGTGCAAGGGACGTCGTTAACCAGGCTGGAATGGTGGCGGCAAATGTCATCAAGGGAGATACGGTCATCAGTCATGTCAGCGATGTGTTACAACGGGAACCGGGCAGTTATTGTTTAGTTGATATTCGGTCTCCTGCAGAACTGAAACAATTTGGTGAATATCCTGACGCGCTATCCATCCCTCTTGATTCCCTGCGGGAGAATCTTGAAAAATTACCTGAAGATAAAGATATTTTTATCGGTTGTCAGAGTGGCCTGCGCGGGCATGTGGCATACCGTATTCTGCAGGCTCACGGCTTCCGGACATATAATCTGAGCGGTGGATTTATAACCTGGCAGGCGGTTACGGAGTCAATGAGTCAATAAGAGATGACGTGCCATTTGCATGGCACGTCATCTCCCCGTATTCATTGAATATACATTATGTGGAATGGAAAATATTCAAGAAGAATGAAAGCTTTAATAACAGCTCGACACTCAGCATTTGTTACATCTCAACGCTGACGCGGGAGCAACATGATAAGCGCCCCAGTCAACGCAGACAGAACTGATCCCACCAGTACGCCGACTTTCACTTCATCTATGAGTAACTGGCTTTCCGCAAATGCAAGGTTGCCAATGAAAAGGCTCATGGTAAAACCAATTCCGCACAGAACAGAGACGCCGTATATCTGCAGCCACGAGCTGTTTTCCGGTTTTTTGGCCAGCCCCAGACCGACAGCGAGCAGCGAAAGGCCAAAAACGCCCACCTGCTTACCCAGGAAGAGTCCCGTGGCCACACCAACTGGCACGGGTGACAGAAGATCCTCTGCGGTCAGGCCTGTGAGCGATACGCCTGCATTCGCGAAACCAAACACCGGCAGAATAAGGAAAACCACCCACGGCTCAAGACCATGTTCAAGTCGCTCCAGCGGTGAACCGGAAGTGCTGTCTGTTTTCAGCGGGATGAAAAGGGCCACCAGAATACCAGCCACCGTAGCATGAACCCCCGACTGCAGCATAAAAAACCACATCAGGCAGCCTGCAACGAGGTAGGGAAACAATCGTTTAAGGCCGGCCCTGTTCATCATGAACATCATCAGTGCGGTTACCATAGCGCCGCCCAGCATCATGAGTGAAATATGACTGGTATAAAAAATCGCAATTATCGCTACGGCCCCCATGTCATCAAGGATGGCAAGGGCAGAGAGAAAAATCTTCAGTGATGCCGGAACCCGCTTTCCCAGCAAAGTCAGCACGCCGAGCGCGAACGCAATGTCCGTCGCGGCCGGGATAGCCCATCCGCGAAGCGTCTCTGCATTACCGGCATTAAACCAGGCATAAATCAGTGCCGGCACGACAACGCCCCCCAGCGCCGCAAAACCCGGCAGGGCACGCTGGCTCCATGTTGCCAGTTGCCCGGCAAGAAGCTCCCGCTTAATCTCAAGACCGACAAAGAGAAAAAAGATGGCCATCAGGCCGTCGTTGACCCAGTGCTCCGTGGAAAGCCCGGCAGTTTTGTATTTCAGCAGTAATTCATATCCCTCAAGCAGGGGAGAGTTAGCTATCACGATGGCTGCTACAGACGCGAGGATGAGTATAATACCGCCCGCAGCCGGGGAACTGATAAACCCGCTGATAACTCCGTTAAGTTTTTTTCTGTTTGCGCGCATGGGCTGTGGCATACAACCTCCTTTCAGAATGTTTAGACCAGGCTGTTTTCCTGCGGAAAACGTGGATCTGTCCGTGAAAACACCTGGTGGATGACATTATCAGGCTTGCCTGCATGACATCGCCCACCTGAAATGATTGATAAGCAAAAAATTTTATCACAAACGTTTATCTGCACCGTTGTAATGCGAGTAAATTCCGGTAAATGCTGTACACCTTACCTTTCTCAGCCATACACCTTCATGGGCACAGGAAAAAGCCTTTGTCTGCTGACTTTCCAGAGGCGTTGAGCTATGATGTCTCTAAAGGTGATGGCGTTCCACCTTTCCCAACCGCCCCGTCCGGGGCTGATGACGCCTGATATGACTCTTGATTTTCAGGAGGTATGTCAGGCCGTCGATAAATCCTTCCGGCCTGTGTACTTCCCTTAACGGGGATACATCTTTGATTAATGTTTTTGGTCATCTTAACCCTGACAGCGACGCTGTCTGCACCGCAGCCGTGACGGCGGGCTGGCTCAACCGGTGTAACCGTCCTGCCCGTGCCTGGCGGCCCGGTGAAGCGAATCCTGAGACACGCTATATTTTTGAAGCTGCCGGGCTCTCCCTGCCGCCCCTGCTGGATATTCCACTGAAAGGTGAACCGGTATGGCTGGTCGATTTTACCGAACCGGCACAGGGGCCTGCTGATCTCCTCCAGAGCAATATCATCGGGATTATCGACCATCACCGGCTTGGCGGTCTGGTCACGCAACTGCCGCCGGAGGTCTGGATAAAACCGGCAGGCAGCAGCGCAACAGTACTCTGGCTGCTGATGGATGCAGAAATGCGCCGCACAATGCCCCCGACTCACGCCATCCTGCTTCTTGGCGCGCTGCTCAGCGACACCGTTAATCTGCGCTCACCCACCACGACGGAAGACGATATCCGTACAGCCACTGAACTCTGCGTTCTGTCGGGAGTAAAACGTAAGGCGTTTGCCCGCGGGCTACTGGCAGCCAAAACCGATATCACCGGACAGTCCACAGAACAGCTTCTGCATAAAGACCTTAAGACCTTTTCGCTCGCCGGCACGGATGTGCGTATCGCACAACTGGAGGTGAGTTCACCAGGCCAGGTCACTCCCGTACTGGATGAACTGCAAAATGCGATGGCGCAGATGGCGGTGACAACCGGAGCCGGACTTATCGTGCTGATGGTGACTGATATCCGTGAATACTTTTCAACACTGTATTTCGCCGGGCCGGAGAGTGGCAACGCGGCGCCCTGCTCCGTGCCGGACATGGTCAGCCGGAAGAAACAGCTTCTGCCCTGGCTGGAACACTTCCTCAATCAAAGCCGGAGACAGCCATGAAAATCTACACACATGCACTTGTTCTTGTTCAGGGGAAAGAGGATGGCGTCCCCTTGCTCGCACTGGCGGCAACTCTGTCCCGCCTGCTGCAAATGTAAGCGTACACCGAGGGCCGTATTGACAGGGATGTGTTATTCAGTTGGCGGTGTGATGCGCCAGGGTAGCAGTTCGCTGACCCGGTTGACCGGCCAGTCGGCGATGACGTCAAGCACATAGCGGAGGTAGCCTTCTGGATCCACGCTGTTCAGTTTGCACGTTCCGATCAGGCTGTACAGCAGTGCTCCCCGCTCACCACCATGGTCAGAACCGAAGAACAGGAAGTTTTTACGACCCAGGCTGACCGTCCGCAGGGCATTTTCAGCGATGTTGTTGTCTGCTTCGGCCCAACCATCTTCCGCATAGTACGTCAGTGCCGGCCACTGGTTAAGTGCGTACGCGAACGCTTTTGTCAGCTCCGAGTGTCGCGACAGGATTTTCATCTTTTCACGCAGCCAGCTTTCCAGGGATTTCAACAGCGGTTTCGCTTTCTGCTGACGTTCAGCAAGCCGCTGCTCTGCCGGCATTCCCCTTATATTCGCCTCTATGGCGTACAACTGACCGATCTGCCTCAGGGCTTCTTCCGTCAGGGCTGACGGGGTGCGGACGTGCACATCGTGGATCTTCCGGCGGGCGTGAGCCCAGCAGGCGGCTTCCGTTATCCGGCCATTGCGGTACAGCTCGTTGAACCCGGCGTACGCATCCGCCTGCAGCACACCGCTGAAGCCGGCAAGATGGGTCTGCGGATGGATGCCTTTTCTGTCCGGGCTGTAAGCGAACCACACCGCCGGCGCCAGCTCTGACCCGGCGTTACGGTCGTCACGAACGTAGGTCCACAACCGCCCGGTCTTCGTTTTCTTATTACCTGGCAACAGCACCGGGACAGGCGTGTCATCAGCATGGAGCTTGCCGTCAGTCAGCACATAGTCCTGAAGCGCCTCTTCCAGCGGTGACAGTAACCGGCAGCACGCATCCACCCAGCCTGACAGGAGTGAGCGGCTCAGTTCCATGCCCTGGCGGCTATATATTTCAGACTGGCGATACAGCGGTGTGTGCTCTGCATACTTTGAGGTCAGCACGCGGGCCAGCAGTCCTGGCCCTGCGATGCCCCGTTCGATGGGCCGCGAAGGCGCAGGTGCCTGTACGATAGCATCGCATTTTGTGCAGGCATGCTTTTCCCGTACAGTCCTGATAACCTGGAAGGCGCTGCGCATCAGCTCCAGCTGTTCGGCTGCATCCTCACCCAGATAACTCAGCAAGCCACCACACTCCGGGCAGCAGGGTTCTGCGGGTAATAACCGTTTTTCATCACGGGGGAGTGATTCGGGGAACGGTCTGCGGGTGCGGGTCTGACGCAGCGGACGCTGCACTGCCGGATCATCTACCCGACCAGTCAGCGTATCGCTTTCTTTCTGAAGCCGGTTCAGGTCAGCTTCCATCTGTGCGATACGGCGGGAGACCTTTTCGGAACGACTGCCGAAGTTCATTCGGCGGAGCTTATCCAGCTGTGCCTGCAGATGGTCTATTTCACGCTCCCGGTTACTCAGCTTTTCCTGCAGGGCGTGGATCAACGCTTCCTGTTCGGCCAGGCGCTGTTTCAGCAGAAGGATGTCGTCAGAAGAGGTGTCATTCATAGGCCCATATTTTACCAGGCTTATTCTGCAACAACCAGGATAAAGAGGCCTACAACATGGTCAGGGATGTCAGCAACCGCTTTGGCTGTCTCCAGTCGATACCTTCCATCAGCATCGCCAGCTGCGCCGGCGTCAGGAACACTTTGCCATCGCGTGCTGACGGCCACGCGAAGCGGCCGCGCTCCAGCCGTTTTGTCAGCAAGCACAGCCCGTCACCGGTAGACCACAGCAGTTTGACCTGACTGCCGCTGCGGCCCCGGAAGATGAAGACATGGCCGGACATCGGATCGTCTTTCAGCATCGTCTGCACCTTTGTGGCGAGACCATTGAAGCCGTTGCGCATGTCGGTGATACCGGCAACCAGCCAGATTTTGGTGCCTGTTGGTAACGGGATCACCGTTTGAGCTCCTGTATCAGAAGAGTCAGGAGTTTTTCGCTGACAGTTCCGTTGAGGTGGAGCGTTCCGTGCCGGAATGCCACCTCACAGGTGATATTGAGGGTCTCCGGCTCTTCTGCTGGCAGTTCTGACTGCACCGCCAGTGGTCCAGCAGGGGCGTCGAGTGTTACAGGAAGTAGCTGGGGAAGGTCTGTCGAAGGCAGCAGGAGTTTACCTTCACGCCACTGCTGACGCCATTTGAACAACAGATTGGCGTTAATGCCATTCTCAAGCGCCAGTTTTGAGATGGATATCCCGGGTTCGCAGGAGGCGGCAACGAGCTGATGTTTAAACTCAGGAGAATAATTAGGGCAGCCCTTACGCCTGCCGGGAGTCACATTTTTCTGCATATCTGACACTTTGGTTCCCACTACTTATTTGGTGGACACCACTTTGTCGGATGCATCAGATTATGACCAGACGGTTCACGCTGTACGCTTACCTGCAAATGAACATCACACTTGCTCATATCTGTAATGACTATCGGGAGATGAACTACATATCGGACGGCCTGATGGACGATGCCGTATCAAAAGACGTTGTTCAGGCGAAGGCGTTGTTCAGTGAGCTGACGTCCTCTGTGGCGGAGCACGTTGACGCGCGTGAGCTGGTCACCATGCGGCGTTTTGAAGATGTACAGAAATGCATTACCGACACCGGTGTGGACCTGGTGATTGCAGGCCACCGGAACCGTTTTATGGGAGCACTGACGTCCCGTTCGGCTGAATACGTTAACCACCTGAACGTAGACGTTCTGATTAAACACATTCACGACTGAGCTACAGGAGAACTGTATGAATTTTCTACTTGAAAAAGTCACGGCCCGCGAAATTCTCGACTCTCGCGGTAATCCCACGGTTGAGGTGGACGCTTTTACTTCAGATGGTCAGATGGCACGTGCATCGGTACCGTCCGGGGCCAGTACCGGCTCAAGAGAGGCAACTGAACGCCGCGATGGTGATCCCGGGCGTTTCGGCGGGAAAGGAGTCCGTGATGCCGTTAAGGCCGTGGAGACAGAAATTTGCGACGCCGTCAGGGGAACCGATGTGCGGGAGCAGCGGCGACTGGATAATCTGATGCGGGAACTGGACGGTACGGAGAACAAAAGCCGACTTGGTGCCAATGCCATTCTGGGTGTTTCGCTGGCGGTGGCCAGACTGGCCGCTCAGGTCACCCGTCAGCCACTTTACCGCTATCTCGGCGGACTCAACGCCAGTCTTTTGCCGGTTCCGTGCATGAATATTATTAACGGTGGCGTTCATGCCCGTGGTCAGGGAGCCGATTTTCAGGAATTCATGATAGCACCGCACGGTGCGTCATCGCTGACAGAGGCCGTTCGTCAGGGCAGTGAAGTCTATCAGGCCCTGCGCCAGATCCTTCTGTCCCGGAACCTCTCCGCTGCGGTGGGTGATGAAGGGGGATTTGCCCCGGCCGTCTCCTCGAACCGTGAGCCTCTGGAATTCATTGTTCAGGCTATTGAGAAAGCCGGTTACCGACCGGGGGAAGATATCAGTATCTGTATGGACCCGGCATCCAGCGAATTTTACCGTGACGGGAAATATCACCTTCGCACCGAAAACAGTGCCCTGAGCGCTGAACAGATGACGGATTATTATGGTGAACTGATGAGCCAGTTCCCTATTGTCCTGCTTGAAGACGGGCTCGCTGAGGATGACTGGGCTGGCTGGAAACATCTGCATGAGAAACTTGGCGGACGCGCTGAACTGGTCGGTGACGACCTTTTCGTAACGAATGTGAAGTATATCCGCCGGGGTATTGAAGAAAACCTGGCCAGCGCGGCGCTCATCAAACTCAACCAGATTGGTACGTTGAGCGAGACGTTCGACGCGGTTTCACTGTGTCATGAACACGGATGGGGCGCTTTTATTTCGCACCGCAGCGGTGAAACCATGGACACGTTTATCGCCGACATGACGGTGGCATTGCGGGCGGGGCATCTGAAAACCGGCGCGCCATGCCGCGGCGAACGCATTGAAAAATACAATCAGCTTATGCGCATCGAGCAGGAACTGGGCAGTGAAGCCCGTTATGCGGGTATTAAGGCATTTGTTCGCCGTGGTTGACTGAAATCATAACGGTATTTGAAGGATGTATGTCGGCTGAATCCGGCATACATCCTGGTTCAGAATTTATATTCACCTTAGATGAGGAATGCGGCATTGGGTCAGTTGTCAGCAATTATGATTGGCGGGGCTGTGGGTTGTGTCATCCGCTGGTTTTTTGGAGTTAAGCTCAACAGTTTCTTTCCATCGCTTCCGCCCGGAACTCTGGTGGTTAACCTGCTGGGGGCTTTTATCATCGGTGCCGCAATGGCCTATTTTATGCGCCACCCTCAGTTGGATCCAGCCTGGAAACTGCTGATTGTTACCGGTCTGTGTGGCGGGCTGACAACCTTTTCTACATTCTCTGTAGAGGTCTTCACATTATTGCAGGTGGGGAATTACTTGTGGGCCTTCACTTCCGTACTGGTGCATGTGGTAGGGTCGCTGCTCATGACCGCGGCGGGTTTTTATCTGATAACATTACTTGCATAAAACTTACAATGCAGCTCTGGTCAAGTTACAGATCTGACCTGCTTGCTCTGCACTGAATACCAGGTCTGCCGGGCAGGGCTGAGGGAGAATAGCTTCCTGTCGGCTTTACCGATGATTACCCGTTCAGGCAGAACATAAAAATATGCCCCTTTAGAGCGAAAGGCAGACGCCAGTAACGCTGAAACAAGAAACGATAATGGGTTAAATGTTTAGCGCCTCGCAAAGGATTCAAATGTTTTCATGGCCTCCTTCAGCCTGTCGGGAAAGTTAGCTCTGTACCATGTCAGTTGGAAAAAATGATGAAGCCTAAGAAAGAAAAAGCTTTCCAGTAGGCGCCGTAAACAGAGATGAAACCGAAGAGGGTAATATCGTGATTACAAAAATTCTGATTGCCTATGATGGTTCGGAGTCTGCAAAAGAGGCCATGGATTTCGCCTTTGAACTTGCTCATCATTTTAACAGCGAATTGTATGTTATGGCTGTTTTTCACTTAACTGAGTTTGGCGGTGAGGTTGAGATGCAGGATTTTGTGAGTCGGACACAATCCTACTTCTATCAGAGGATGAGAAATCTGAGGAAACAGTATCCGGAAATGAAAAAAAAAACCAGATTACATATTGCCACAGGGCATCCGGCAGAACAGATTCTGCATTATGCCGATGGTCATGGTATCGATCATATTGTGGTCGGGCACAGAGGAAAAAAACAGTTTTCTCAGTGGTTGTTGGGTTCAGTTGCTCGACAGGTGGTGGACCATGCCCCTTGCCCGGTAACAGTTACCCATGAGAATATTCTCATTGGATGGTACGCAACAGATTTATTTCCTTGTGTTTTTTTTACGAGAAGTTCGGTTCAGTGACCATAGCGAGAAAGCAAAAACACAAATCAGGCCCAGTGAAAGGAGAATTAACGTCATTATTAAATAGTCCATGATAGCCTCCATTTTTATACTGTGACCATTTTAGCATGTCATGCAATTTAATATGTGAATGTAAATGATTTTTATATTCAATGGATAATATGGCAACAAAGTCAGTCTGGAGAAAAGATGGAATTTATAAGCATATTGTATGCCACACTCGACGGAAACCGTCAGCATACACTCAGAAAAAATGAACCTGCATGTTTTGCTGATTTGAACCTTGATAAAGTTATCACTTCGATAACTCATGATCGGGAAGTGTATAATATTAAACCATTTTTTTATTCACCATTAGAATATCTTGACGATATCTACTATCGGCAGGGCATAATTCAGGATGTTGGAAATGAAAATCTCTATAGTGCTATAAAGGAATTCTCATCTGACATGCAGAAAATTAGAGAGATTTCTGGGAAAAAGGAGTGCCGGTACTATCATTATCAGCAAAAACGTTGGGAACTTGAGTGTATACTACTTTATTGTCAGTCGGTTACAAAATTCCGGGAGCATTTAAGCTCGTTGTTACTTCGGTCGTCCGGTATGACAAATTTTAGAAATTATCTTTCCGGATACATTGATAGTGAGAATTTCAAAAGTTTATCCGCAATGGCAAGCCGGATAAAAGATAATCTTGAGGGAATTCGCTATAATCTCAGAATTAAAGGTGACACAATCAATGTGGAACACCATGCAGATGAAATAAACTATAGCGATAAGATTATTAGTGTTTTCTCAAAATTCAAACAACGTGATGTAACGGTTAAACTTGATTTTAAGAGTCATGACACTGTCATGACTAATGTTGAAGCCAGGATTCTGGAGTGCGTTGCCAGACTTTTTCCGTCTGTTTTTTCTGAACTCGATACGTTTATTGAAACCAGAAGCGATTATCAGAGTCATACACTGAACATTTTTGAACGTGAAATCCAGTTTTATCTTGCCAGCATCGAATATTTCCGCAACTTTCAGAACGCTGGATTATCATTTTGTATTCCTGAGATAAATGTTAATAATAAAAATATAACAGTCACCAACGGATTTGATCTGGCTCTTGCTTATTCACTTCTGAAGAAAAAAGAGAATGTAGTATGTAATGATTTTCAGTTGCGGGAACGTGAACGCATTTTAGTTGTTTCTGGCCCTAATCAGGGAGGGAAAACCACATTTGCCAGAATGATCGGACAGTTGCACTATCTGGCTTTGCTGGGGCTATACGTTCCCGCAGAGGATGCGAATTTGTTTCTGGTCGATAATATTTTTACTCATTTTGAAAAAAGCGAAAATATTCATGATTTTAGGGGTAAATTGTATGACGACCTTGTACGGATCAAATCTATACTTGATGTGGCTACATCAAAAAGCCTTATTATCATGAATGAGATTTTTACCTCAACAACTTCACACGACGCGTTATACCTTGGAACCCAAATTATTAAAAAAATAGTGATGCTGGATGCACTTTGTGTATGTGTGACTTTTATCGATGAACTCACCAGACTGGATCGGGCTATCGTCAGTATGATGAGTACGGTGGAAAATGATGAAAGGGCTTCACGAACCTACAGGATTGCCAGAAAACCTTCGGATGGCGTGGCGTGGTCAGCGACATTGGTTCAGAAGTATGGTCTGACATATGAAAAAATAAAAGGGGAGTTGAATGGATGAACGTATATCTGATGTATAAAGATGCTGATTTTGTTTTGGATGATATCTTCCCGGATAATTTCAATATCCAGGTGAGAGATCTGGGGTTGGATGTATTATTCCAGAGTCTTTCTGCTGGGGATGAGTTTTTATATTCAGTGGTCGAAAAAGCCTGTTCTCAGTCGCTTGCTGACGTTCCGTGTATTGAGTACAGACAGGCTATTTTGCGTGACTGTCTTTATAACTCAAATATTATCAGTGAATTTTATCAGGCGGTTGTTGAGTGCCTGGCGATGGAGAAAGAAAAACTTCACTACATTGTATTTGGTCATTCCCCCTCAGCAATGCTTCATCAGTCAATTTCCTTCACTCGTTTTTTTCTTGAAAATTTAAAGAAAGTCAGAGCTATTGCTGAAAAAAATATTTATTTTTTTGATTCATCCGGAATGACACGCCTCCTGAAGATGATTATCCAGGAACTGAATGAGGATTATCTGAGGGGTATAGAAGAACATCTTAAACAGATGGACTTCAAAAGAGGCGTATTAATGAGTGCCAAGCTTGGTCCGGGAAGTCGTGGAGACGAGTATATTCTCAGAGAACCCAACTCGCCGGATAAGTGCTGGTTCAGGCGCATTTTCTCAAGGAGACCTGAACATTACTCGGTTCAAATAGCCCCTCGTGATGAAAATGGCTTCAGAGCACTTAGCGATTTACGGGATGAGGGACTGGTACTGGTTGCTAGTGCAATGGCGCAGTCTACAGAGCATTTACGGAATTTTTTCAAATCACTGCGTGCAGAGCTAGGATTTTATGTGTGCTGCATTAACCTTGCTGAAGAATTAAATAAACGCAATTTACCCCAGTGTTTCCCTGTTCCTGTATATAAACGAGAGCGTCGTCTGGTTTTTGAATCGTTGTATGATGTTTGTCTGGGGCTTACATCAGACAAGAATATCGTCGGCAATACATTAAAGACTGATAATAAAAACACATTCATTATTACCGGTGCAAATCAGGGCGGGAAGTCTACCTTTTTACGTAGTATTGGACTGGCACAGATAATGATGCAAAGCGGAATGTTTGTCGTGGCTGAGTATTTCTGTACCAATATTTGCGGTCAAATCTTTACTCACTATAAGTGTGAAGAGGATAGCTCTATGGTTAGTGGAAAACTGGATGAAGAGCTCCTGCGTATGCGCGATATCGTTGATCTTCTGGAACAAGACGATCTTGTCCTGTTCAATGAGTCGTTTTCAGCGACCAACAGCCGGGAAGGGGCTGATATTATCAGGGGGATTGTGATGGCGCTTGCAGAGAGCAGGGTAAAAATTTTTTTTGTTACCCATTGTTCAGAGTTTGCCTGCGCGTTTTATCAGGAATTCCATCCAGATACCGAATATCTGTGTGCTGAAAGACGAGACGATGGTGAAAGGACGTTCAGGATCGAGGAGGGAGCACCGATGGATACTAGCTTTGGTGAAGACTTATATCAGGCGGTTTTTACATCTGATGAGCTTGCATGATCCTCTGTTCCTGATAAAAACAGAACAGGGATGTGTTTTTAAAGCATTGCCATCATTAAATGGCCAGCCGCTTTCATCAGTAGTGAATCGATAGAATGGTGTTATTAATAAAAGAATTGCTGTTCTGACTAAATGCCTCGTCTTCAGAAGGAAAAGTGGAGAGCATTGTCATACCACCATACAATCCAGTGGTAACATAAAAACTCCACGCTGGGGCACGGTGGAACGGTCCGGCAACATATGGACACATACTAGTGATACGCAGATAATCATTGCTAATAATGAATTATAAATAAAACACTTAAACCCACAGAATATCGTAACTTACTCCAGTATATAGCGACCACTGATGGTTTTGTCTTCGCTCATTTCATAAAGGACTGGGACACCCGTAGGGATATGCAGATCCATTACATTATTTTCGTCTGTCTGCTCAAGGTACATTGTCAGAGCCCGAAGCATATTGGCATGGCCGATCAGTAATAATGTTTCTCCGCTGACGACGCGGGGAGCGATGACATGCTGCCAGTAAGGTATAACTCTTCGTAGTGCCATCTCAAGACTTTCACCTTTTGGGAGATCTGACAGAGCAATATGGTGATAGCGGGCTTCGCGATGGAGAAGTTGTGGGGCTGCCGCAAGCAAAGGCGGAATACCTCGGTAACTTTTTCGCCAGTGATACACCAGTTCCTCGCCCATTTGTTGTGCCGCTTCATCTTTCCTCATCCCTTGCAGGGCGCCATAATGACGTTCATTCAACCGCCAGGTTTTACTCACTGGCAGCCATAACAGGTTCAGTGTCTCCATTATCAACCAAAGTGAATGTATTGCCCGGTTGAGAACAGATGTACAGGCTGAATCTATCTGTATACCAGCCTGTTTTATGAGCCTGGCTGCATGTCGGGCTTCTTCTTCTCCTCTCCTGGTCAGCGTAACGTCTGTCCATCCTGTAAAACGATTTTGCTGATTCCATTCACTTTCGCCATGTCGGAGCAAAATTATTTTTCCCATGACCCAGAACCCGTTGTTGTTAATAGTACGTATCAATAAATTGCCAGGGTTTTCCTGGCATTCACGTTTAATAACCTTTTTTTTTCGATGTTCTGCTGAGAAAATGGCGGACCAGCAAATGGCTGCTACTCCCGATGAAAAGGGCAATAGCGATTGCCACGTAATCATCAGGAAGTGCGGAAAAAAATACATCTGAGATTAGGAAAACCAGACAAGTTGTCAGTATTCCGATGACCGTTGATAGTAAGAGTATTTTAGGATTCACAGAGGACCTCCTTATAGCCCCCAGATCGAAGGTATGGGGTAGGTACAGGACTGGCTTTTTTAAAGGCTGGCTTACCGATAAAGACTGCCGCCTCACCCATAGCGTTTTCAATACGCTCAACTGATTGTATTTTTCAATGCGCTCTCTGCCGCAGGGGGCACCAGTTTTTAGACGACTGTAACGAAGTCCGCAAACGAATGCGTCATTATTCAGGTCCGAAATTTCACGTAATGTGGTGATGGTTTCTTGATTCTTCGTTGTCGAGCAGGTGAATTTTCCTGGACGATAATGGGGGGCTGGTCCGCCGATGTGGTTAAGCGGGTCGGCCGAAGCTGGAACACTACAGACAGTGTAGCGCAGCCCAATAACATGAATGAAAAGAGAACATTTTGACAAGGGCGTTTTGTGGAATGAGAAGAAATTGTCTGAATTTCGCATAGAAACACCTGACATACATGCTTAAAAGGAAACAGCGATATTGTATATCAGGCGTCATCATCCAGTTTGAAAGTACTGGCGGTTGGGAAAGGTGGAGCACCATCACCTTATGGATTGAGCTTAAATGAGACTTTCTCTGAAATCAATATTTATTACGGCATGCCATATCAGCGATGTGTTACAACGGGAAACAGGCAGGTATTGTTAACTTGATATTCGCTCTCCCGCAGAACGAAAAAAAATTGGTGAATATCCTGATGAGTTATCCATTCGCGGACGAAAATCATCATTCACCTTTCGCCCCTGTCGGAGGTGGTGCAGCAGTGTCTGTTCCCGGATGTGGTCTGGCGTAACCAGCCCCGTGTGGAAAAACGCGTGAATCTGCGCTGGCACAAGGTACAGCGGAAGGAAGATAAACGCTGGTGCCATGAGGCCATGCTGCATCAGAGCCTGGTCGCGCGGGCTGATCTGAGTGTTCAGTCGCCGGAAACGGTGGGAGCATAGTATTCGCGCTGGTCGGACGAACTGGCATCGATGTTCTGGCAGTGGCGCAGGCGCTTTCCCTCGCTGGCGGAACTCAGGTGGCACCAGGACGCGGTGATCCACTTTGGGTGTGTTCTCCGCCCCCGGGACACGGTGGAGGAGTAGCCTGACGGCCCGCGTGCGGCTGACCGCTGGCGCGTGCCCTCCAAGCTGAACCAGCTTGGAGGGCATATGATACATATGGAACTGGCAGACATTGCCCGTCGCTGGTCGCTGCGCACCGAAAGCAGGGGCGGTCAGTGGGCAATGTTGCCTTTATCGAAGTCGGCGCGTTAAGGGAAAACGAACAGGCAGACGCATGGGGCTGCCGGCGGGGATTCAAAGCGGCCAGCGTGGTGGTGTAGGTGAAAGTGTCACGGGCAGATTTTCTGCGTGACCGGCTGAAACCCCACAGGGCAGTGGGGGGATGGGCGATTTTTGTTATTTTCTGTGTCTGGAGGATGTCATTACCATTGATGAACTTCCCGACCGCTGGGGGCTACTCTGGGTGAATGAAAGGAGGCGCATCACAGGGCCAACTCTATGTCTCGACAACATCAGAGTAGCAGTTTACCCGCCGTAAGGCAGGAGAAGAGGCTTTGCGTTGACACGAACAACTGGGAACAGATCACTGATGTAAATATTATCAGCGAGTATACTATGAATGAAAATGATCTTCATGTGGCTGCGTAACGCTATGGTTTATCGACAAGGTTATAGACTGGAAAAAAGCCCATTAGTTGCTCTGTATTTTGCTACAGAAAAAATTCAGATGAGCTAACTGATGCTGCTGCTTTCATGACTTGGGATGTTCCAGATAGTAAATTAGATGTAATGCAAAGTTCGAAATTTCTTGGAGTAATTCAAGTAGAGCGAAATTTTTGCTAAGAAGTGTATTATAAAAGCTGTCATTTTTATGGGGTGAATTATGAAAATTATATCGCTGACCCTTTTGATGTGGTTCTTTTAAAAAGATTGATGACTATCTTGAAAATGTAAATTTCTCTTAATTTATTATAATTTAAGGTTGGGCTAAAAATAAAATAAAAACTTTAATTTTTTTATTTAAAGATATTGGGTCTCAGTGTGTCTGAAATAAATTTTTTTGAAGCCTTTTCTTTAATCTTTGAAATTGTTCTAGGGCGAAATGGACTCCAACTGCAGCGGAAATTAAGATAATGTCGACATGTTTAATGAACATCAAGCTATAATAAAACAACTACCTATAAATCAATGAGTGAAAAATCAGGGGTGTATCGCTATTTTCAAAAGGGATTAATGATGAGGCTTATCCTGCGAACCTTTTTGATACAATATCGCAAATCGATGGGGTAAGCCTTTCAGATTTAAAGGGGAAATTCATGGTTATTAAAAATAGTTATTCCTAAAGAAAAAATTGATGAAGTTCGGGAGGATTGAATTTATATAGTTTGACTAAAGAATTTATTTATCCTGAGATAATGTATTTCACCGAGTACATGCAAGACAAAATAGTCTCAAGATATCGAATCCGAACGTAAACTGCTCCTTCATGATTTAATTTCGGAACATACTAACTTTGCTTTTTGCTGTTGTAACCTTGATAAAGGATCGCACTCTGATCTAACATGGCTCCGTTATACCGTTGCGTAAAGCAACATGCCAATGTCCCTGCAATCTGAGAGGGACGCCTTCGGGTGATTGCTTGCCAAAACCGTCATGACCTGAGAGACGGAGCCTTCGGGCGGTAACTCCGTTTAACCTTTGAAAACGGAGGTCGTACAGCGACGAAGGTCCTTTTACTTACAATGCCTGTTTATGGCCTTTTCATCTCAATGGTGGTTCTCGCCAACGTTTCCTCTTTCGTTCAGACGCTGAATTCCGGTTGCAAACTTTGCGGCGTGGGTATGACCATTTGGAACATTTGGGCATCTTCCACGACTGCATTGAGAGCAGAGGAGCGCGGCGTCACTTGCGTTCGAGTGAAACGAGTACCAAGTGACGCGCGCAGCGCATAACTGGCAGAGCTGACGCACTGCCGTTTCAACAACCTTTTTACCAACTGACCAACACGTACTTAAAGGTTTAAGGGCCTTAAAAACGTACTTCATTCACTGTTTGTTCATTTATTAACCAAACGCCTTACCCGTAAAAACGGGTCAGGACTTCATTCAAAGAGGAGAAAAATCGACACGATATCGATGGCGACACCAGTCAACCAACTGGTGTGTGGAAGCAGACTGATTAACATCAGCCCGGTGAAAACCGCGAACAGGTCAGAGACCTGGGGAGCTTCGCAATAACTCAACATTTCGCCGCCCCGATGCACAGATATCTGTCGAGACGCAGGAAGCGCAACCATAAACCGTGCCGTCGGGGTGAAATTCATCGTCTGGAGCTGTGGCGCAGCCGGTGTAAGTGCTTTTCCGTTCACGCAGACGGAAAAGCACTTACACCTGTTTAAATGGAGAGTTGACTATGGCAAAACTGAATAAGAATCTTAAGACGCTCGCCAGACAGGCCGGGGGGAGTTTTAAAACTGTTTCTGACCGTATGAAAATTGCTGACAGATTTGCTGAACGTTTATTAAAGCTTAACGTTCAGATCAGGGATATTAAGAACATCAAGACAGGGCATATTGAGCTGTATATGAAGAGTCGTCTTTCCGAAGAGATTTCTAAGCGTACACTTCAGAATGAAATGTCGGCTATCCGGGCTTTACTGCGGGTTGCAGGAAAAACCTTCATGGCTAATCCGGCGCACGAGAAACTGAGTAATCAGGCTCTGGGTATTTCAGAAACCAGCAGGGATGGGACAAAAGTTGCGATTCCCGACAATTATTTCCGGCAAGTGTTGACGAGTGTGGAACAAAAGGATGAAGGCGTTGCGTATGCAATGAGGTTGTCGAGATTGCTCGGTTTAAGAACGGAAGAAACTATACAGTCCGCTAAATCATTACAAACCTGGCAAAAATCCTTAATCAATAATGAAGGAAAAGTACGGGTGGTATTCGGGACAAAGGGAGGGCGTCCGAGAGATACAACGGTAATAGATCGAGAGGCAACGCTGGCCGCAATCAAAGCTGCACTGAAACATCTGAAAGAAAATAACGGGAAGTTAATCGATAGGCCTTCATTACATACCGCAATCGAACGTTATCGAAATTTGGTTCGTGAAGCCGGCTTGACAGGGAAATACGCACCGCATAGTTTGCGTTATGCCTATTCTGTTGATGTTATGAATCTTCATATGAAAAATGGTTTCAGTAAACAGGAGGCACAGGCTCTTGCATCAATGGATTTGGGGCATGGTGATGGCAGGGGACATTATGTTGCTCGTGTTTATAATAAAGTTGAGTAACACCTTATTAAGGTGATTCTTATATGGGGCATAACATGAAAACGTTGAATTTAATTTTTTCCAGCTATAGCTCACTGGCTGTTGAGTTGAATGATATTTCCATTTTAAACATGATATCCTTTGTGTCCCGGGTTGAAGGGCATATACAGTCTGGACGCGCACATTCCAAACTGGATGGAGTGAGTTTTGATAAATTTAGCAATGAAGCACTCTTTAACTCTGCCAGCATGATGCTTGAACGTTTTGTTTACAATATGGTTCTGATGTTATCCGGTGTTGATGAACTGGGACTGATTCCGGCCGGGAGGAAAAAATATACTGATGAACTTTTCCAGTTAGGGAAATCCAGCATTGAGATCGAATTATTTAATCTTGCCTGCTCTCAGGTGATCTGTGAGGTCCGTAAGATATTGTCAGATTATGCATTCCACTGCCACGAGTACGGACATCATAGTTTCCTCCTGTGGCTTATGAGACAGGGCTATTGAAGAATGTGCAAACCTGAAGTAGGATTGGATCGTTAACCGTTGTCATCATGACAACTGCCAATGTTCGGGTGATTTGAGACGAACGCCTTCGGGTAATCACACGCCAATGCCACATTAACCTGAGAGTGGCGCCTTCGGGTGGTTCAAACCTGTTTAACCTTTGCAAACAGGGACCTGATAACTAGGTTAAGGTCCATTCAACTTATTCTTCCAGATTTTTCATCCCACGGGACAACGCTTCCCGTATCGGGTGGTCGTTTCCCTTTTTTATTCAGGAAATGCCGCCATGACCTTTCTTCATATTGTTTACTTTGTTGCTGTTTTTGCCGATCGCTTTGTGTGCTTGATTGCACCAAAAACGCTGATTGCTGAATGGTTTTTCTGGTTCACAGGTGATGCGAAGTCATTACTGCTTGTTGTTCGTGAGCTGGAGCTTGCCCGTTCATATCAGAAGGACGAAGCATCAGCGTTGCTGACGGAGTTCTCGGTCTACCATGCCGCCTTTTTCTTCGGAGAACGCGAGTATTACGGACTAAAGGTTCGCTGGCCACGCTGGTTCATCAACCGCCTTCATTTTACCGGAATGCAGCTCGACGCCACGCAGTGGCAGGAAGGCTGTCAGAATGGATTCAGCGACACAGCCGCACTGGAGTCCAGGGCGACTGCTCATTGCTGATAACGCTGTACATTTCACTCACTTCTCCCACGGGACTCCGCTCCCGATAGGGCAGGGTTCCACGTTTTATAAGGAACCTTTTATGACTGCTTTCGCTATTACTATTGATGTCCTTTCTGCCAGCATCCATTCAAAGACCGGGTTCATTTCGGTGATGTCGGAGATTGAAGGGCTGTTACAGAGCGCTACAGCGCTGAACATTTGCGGCATCCCGGACAGCATCGATCTGGATGGTTTTCCGGAACGCTGCAGCCAGACAATCCACCTTGCCAGTGTTGTTGGTGAGGCCCAGGAAATGAATCTGATCCCGGACTCTCTTCGTCAGTTTGTCGATGATGTTGTCCTGACGGGAAAACGCTTCGACGCTGAAGGCGACACTAACGCATGGAGCTACGGTTTTATGCTGGGAACTGAACGCGGACTGGATTACTGGCGCGAACTTCGCTGGGATTGCTAGTTCCGGTGTTTAACGACAATGTCTGATTTTTTACGACGGATATTCAATTACTGATAACTCACCCATGCGGGGATAACCTCCCGCATAGCGGTGAAGGTGTCTCCGCCTTAACCAACGGAGACATACCATGAGTATAATGCTCATCCTTGTAGCAAAAGCGGCTTCAGCTCTGGCGCACGTTTCTGAGTCACTTAATCAACGTAAGAAAGAATGGTTCACCAATCAGTCGGGGCACAGCAGCTTCCGGCCGGAAGTGATCCACGATGGTAATGGGTTCACCGCCGTTATCTCCCGACGAACCGGTTACAGTCCGAAAGACTGGACCTATCAACGTTGTGCAACCGCAGGACGGTTTGCCTCCTCGCGTCAGGCAATGAATGCTGGTCGCCGGATGGCGCAGCAGCTGGCTGATTTACGTTACCGTTTTGACTGATACAACACACTGACCTCCCCCAGGGATCTTCCCTGCGGGAGGTACTGGCGGGCATGGCTTCATTTTATTCTGAGGTATTCAACATGACCGTATTTAATGACATCGCTTTTGACAGATCTTACGCACCTCAGGGAATGCATGAACTGTGGCAGGGGCAACGCTCGCTTTCCCGTTTCATCGCTTATGTTGCGGAATTAGAGGGTGAACTCCTGGCAATACGTGCATTCCGGCGCTGCGCTATCCCTGACCTGACGGGCAGCTATGGCGTTCCGGTACGCACATTCCGGCTTGTTTCGATTGCACGGCTTCTTGGTTACGCCTGTATGACCGGGGCATTTACTGACGGTTTATTCGAAAAGTACATTGCCGGGCTGATCCTTCTCGGAGAACAGATTGCCCCCCGGGCCTGGGATTTTGGGTTTAGTGAGGGGCAGATGCACTTTGATGAGATGCGCTCAGACGATGAAGCCAGTGAGGAACAACGGGCTGTATTCTTTGCGAATGCGGAATATATAGCCTGATTTCCGAAGCGAAAGCGGCTCCCGAGAGAAGCTTTCTCAGTTAAACAAACACTTCCCGGAGGGACCTTCCCTCCAGGGGAGGTTTCCTCCTTCTTTTCCCCGGAGGAAATATGATCCGCTTTACTTCTGATGAACTACGTCCGCTGTTTACACAGAAACTGGGTATGCAGCGCCCGCTGATACTTGAAAAGAAACTGGGCATTTATATTCGTGTACCGGATGACAGACGTCCGGGGGAGTGGCTGAAAGCCTGGGCTGCAGGCTGCAATCCGTTAAAAGATGCAGACTGGTTCACACTGGTCGACACGCTCATACCCGAACATGAGTTTTCCTTTCAGACCTTTATGGCACAGAGCATGTTTGATGCCGTGCTGAACGACCATCACGACCTGCTCATTAAGCCTGTTATCAGTAAGCTGAATAACGCGCTGACGCTTCACAAGGAAACGAGACCACCCATGAAGGTATATGTGCCGGTGGGCGAATATCGCTACCGGATACAGTGGCTTTATGAGCAGTCCTTACGCCACTTCCATGCCTGTGTGGGTGATGCTGAACGTCTCAGCTGGCGTTCGCAGGCATTGCATGTGCTGGACCAGGCGATACGCCTGGACTCGAAACGGGCGAAACCCGCCGACCGGGAGAGGTTTGACCGGGCGGTCGAGAGCGTACGTGACCGTATCCGTTCGGTGATGTCCGACGGTTCCTTGCGTTATTACTGATTTTTCCACTCACCGGTGGCGCATCGTCCGCCACCGGGCAGGGATGCGCCCCGCACTCAGAGGCTGCATCACATGAAGACCACCACCGGCCGACGTAAACCGGCGGCAGTACAGACCCCCGACCTGTATCAGCAGGTCACTGACAAAATCATTCTGGCGCTCGAAAACGGCGTACCGCCCTGGCGGCGCCCGTGGCGTTCGGCTCAGAACGTGCACGGCGGCAGTCTGCCGGTCAATGCCGTCACCGGCCGCGCCTACAGTGGCATTAATGTACCGCTACTGTGGATGGCCGCTGAAGAACACGGGTACACGTCCGACCGCTGGCTGACTTTCCGGCAGGCGAAAGCCGCTGGCGGTTATGTCAGGAAGAATGAGACCAGCGCGCTGGCCATCATCTACAAACCATTTGAGAAACAGGCCCGCGACAGCAGCGATAACCTTTTGTATCGCGACGGTGAACCGGTCATGGAGCAACTGGCCATGCTGAAGCAGTTGCAGTTGTTCAACGTTGCCCAGTGCGACGGCCTCCCCGAATCCGTACAGGGTGAACTGTCCGACACGGTGGAGGCAGAACGGCCTTCTGAGCTCAGTGCAGCGCAGCAGCAGGTACAGCAGATACTCAACGCAACCGGCGTCGGCTGCGAGCATCGCCGGCAGGACCGCGCGTTTTACCGTCCGGGTGCCGATCGCATTGTGATGCCGACGGCATCGCAGTTCCGGACGGAGGCGGATTACTGGTCCACGCTGTTGCACGAACTGGTGCATGCCACCGGGCACGGCAGCCGCCTGAACCGGGAAGGTATTACCTCGTCATCGCGTAAGTTCGGTGATCCGGTTTACGCCTTCGAAGAGCTGATAGCGGAAACCGGAAGTGCCTTTCTCTGTGCGGAGCTCGGTATTACCGGCGACGTGCAGCACGAAAGCTATCTGGCCGGCTGGCTGAAAGCCCTTCGTGAAGACAAAAGAGCGATTTTCCGTGCCTGCCGGTTTGCCCGGGAAGCGTCGGAATATTTACTTGCCCCCCTGAACCGGAACACGGAACAGGCGGCATAAACTGACCCGGCGGCTGCGGCCGCCATCATCCCCCTGAGGGCATCTTCCTCAGGGAGATGCCCTCTTTTCGTTTTATCCGACAAGAGGAGTTTCACAATGTTCTCATGGTGCCAGAACCGCCTAGAAATTACCGGTAAATCAGTCTGTCTCGATGTGATGCAGCCCTGGATTGCCGGCACGGAAAAACCGCTTTACCGGCACGCCATCCGGCAGGCGATAAAGCTGTTCCTCGCCGGCTGTGCCGGCATACTGAAGCCCGTCAAAGCGGTGGATTACGCACCGTATCCGATGCTGACCGCATCCGGTACAGGCGCGCAGACCTCACCCAACCAGGCCTTCCAGCACTTTATCGAGTTGCTGGAGCAGGACGCGTGGCTTGACAGCAGGACGCTCTCCCGCATGGAGAAAATCTGGCTGCAGTCCGGCATCGATGCGCTGAAATGGGAAGCCATTCCCTTTGCAGCGCGGCAGATAATGGCGCAGCTGATGGCCGTGCACTATGCCGACTGGTTCGGCGTTGCCGGTGCCGGTGGTCAGTTTGATCCGCAGGAGCGCTGGGAATGGCTCAGCATCATGCCGGAGACAACCTGTCCCTGTGACATGCTGATGGTGATGCCGTCACGTCTGGCCACCGAACTCAACGGCGAAAGTGGTCTTTTCACCGGGCTCTGTACAACATCCGAACTCTGTATGCAGCTCTTTGGCATGGAGTTTCCGGCGGGCCATCAGGCCAGCTGGAGCCGGGATGACGTGGGGTCACTGACGCTGAGCTTTGCATCTCCCTGGTATCCGCCGTCAGGTGAGGTTATGGGGATAATGTCGCAGATGTTTGACTGTGAAATCCGGCACTACTGGATTTCACCGGATGCCGGCACGTCAGGGTTCAACTGCTTTGATCGGGGGGACCACGTTGACAGTGGTCCGTACCCGGCAGAAGCGCTGCAGCAGTCAGCATCCGGCGACGGCGCACGCATGTATCTGGTGACACCCGAAACGGCTGCGGTTCCTGCAACCACCGCAGCGCACTACGGCAGCATCCGCGCATAACATTCACTTAACGCCGGTTTATCCGGCTCCTCTGACCGGTCACAGCGAAAGCTGTGGCCGTTTTTTCACACTGAAGGGAACAGCGTTTCCCTCCGGGCGCGTGTTCTCTTTCCGGAAGGGAGCACATATGAAAAGCGTCATCAACCACGAAAAAGCCTTTCTCTCACTCTTCAGCCAGACTGCACGGTACCATCACCGGCATCAGGTATTTGAAGACTTTGTCAGCTGCAGTGTGATCGCACTGCAGAACAGCCTTCAGTTCTGTGACAAACGGGAAGAAAAGTACATGCGTATTGTCGGCCGTTACGAAAAAACGGACATCTCCCGTATGGCGCAGCTACTGGCCCATGTGACCAACGGGCTGGATGAGACGCCCGGCGATTTTCTTGGCCGCGTTTTTATGCAGCTTGAACTGGGTGATAAATACCGTGGTCAGTTTTTCACGCCGTGGGATATCGGTCTGATGATGGCCAGAATGCAGCTCGGTAACGTCGAAGATAATTTTAGGGACAAGCCGTTTATCACGCTTTCCGAACCTGCCTGCGGCGCCGGCTGTATGGCACTGGCATTTGCCTTTGTTCTGCGTGAGGCTGGCTATTCTCCTCACCGGTATCTGTGGGTCTCTGCTCAGGATATCGATCCGCTGGCGGCCGGTATGGCGTATATCCAGCTTTCGCTGTCTGGTGTGTCGGGGGAGGTGGTGATCGGCAACTCACTAAACGATGAGCGCCGGCGAATACTTCACACGCCCGCGCATTACATGGGGAACTGGAGTTTCCTGCTGCAGACGAGAATGAATGCAGCCGTTGCATGAAAGCTCATACTGAACAAAAGGCCACGAATCATTGTGGCCTTTTCTTTTCATTCATCAAAAAAGGTTCCGAGCAGACTGATAAAAACGATAATTAATGGGCTCATATAGCTGCCAAGAAAACCAAGACGAAAAAAGTCTACGTAATTGTCGGTGAAAGGTTTCGTATCCCACATCACGAATGCATCCAGAGTTGCTACACATGCCACTAAAATATAGCCAGCAACGGGACTGAATAGCTTCATAAGAAGTACAGGCCATTTTTCAGCATTCTCACACAAATAGAGCGCAAACCCAGATATCCATACAAATGTTAACAGGATAGTAACCCGCCAGCTTATGTATTCCGGCGGGAATATATTTCTTTTCATCATGACAAACCAAAATAGTAACTCCGTACCATAAATGGTTAATGGGATCGCAAGCAAAAATAATCTTGAAAACCTGATGTTAATTTTCATTCTGTAGCCTTTTAAACCTGATCATCGTAGAACGGGTCTACAATAAAAGAACCATGCTTACCGGCGACTGCTCCTGGTTTTGCCCGTAAAGCAAAAATAAATATTCGCAGCGGGATTTCTCTTTTCAGCAGAAGTCTGGTCAGCCTGAAGGTATAAATAAAGTAGTGATAATATTTCATACCGGTATTTTCTCTGGTAACTGCTGAATGGCTACGAAGTGGATTGTCGAACTCATAAATGTTGATCGTGCCTTTTTCCGGATATTCGGCTGATGATATGTTCAGTCCATACTTAATGCCGTTGCAGTCGTCCGTCAGCACCTCTCCAATCCACAGAATACCCGCCGTAAAATTGCCGTAGATTTTACCGCCATCACCGCATTGTGAGCAGATGCATTCGATAGCATCAGCGTTCAGGTACATTTGTTCCGGAACCAGTTTCCACCCCTCCGGTTTTGCAATTTCTTCCAGCTGCTTCCGGTTTAGTTTTGTGTTCATACGGCCTCCTGCTTGTTAACCAGGACACCGTCATATACTTCGTTCAGATACCCGCGAATCTGCATGCGGCGCAGCGCACTGTACATGTAGTCACATTCGGCCTGCTTGTTTGCCTGAAACGGCTTATTAGCTTTCGTGCACCACATCGCATTACCCGGCCAGCCATGCACCTTATACACGCGCCCATTTCTGAAATGCAGCAGCCCCCATCCCGGAGGTAAATCGGCAACGTCGATAATTCCAGGTTCAGCCATAAAAAATCGCCAGTCGCCCATGCCCATTTCAGGGTCGATGCGGAAACTTTTCTTGTGATCGGCAAGGAAATCAGCGCGGGAACACTTAACCTCAATCAGGCATGAAGCAAGGTTGCGAAATCCTATAGCGTCAGGCTGTTCACCTGATGCGACGGCGGCAACGAAGCGATCGTGAAACGCCACCCTGAATCCGTTGTTCTGAAGAAAGCGACAGGCAATCCGGCAAAGTTCGTCATGCGTCAAAGCCATATTTACTCCCTCCTTTCCAGAATGATGCCTGCGATTTGAGCATATTCAGCGCGACGTTGTTCGTTGTACCGTAAACGTGCATGCCACCCCATCAGGTAAAATGCATAGAAAGTCCCGTTCTCCCCGGCTTTCCAGTGTTTTGTAGGGAGGTCTTTCGTGATTTCACGCCATGCCCACTCCCGGCAGTAGTCTGCGTCAGTGGTCTCTTTGAAGTCGAAAGGCGCAACCGGGCGGGCTTCAAGATCGGCGATGCGTTGGCGCAGTTGCGCATTCTCCGCCTTGTCAGCTTCACGACCTTCCAGCAGGGTACAAAATTCGAACCATGTGATTACTGGTGCGAAAAAGCCGTTTTTTTCGTGCCTTAACTTTATTGCGGCTATAATTTCACCAACCATCTCGCTTTTGTAAGTCATGCCGCACCGCCTTTTGTCGTCGTGATTGTGATGGTGAAAGGGACCTCCGGAGTACCATGAGAAGCTGAGTTTTCAATCACAAAGCCTACTTCGTGGACCTTCTCACAATCGATGTATCCTTTTTCGTATTCCTCGTCCTCAGGCAATACGTCAAACACTGAGCGGGCCAGGGCTTCCTGTTCAGCATTCATCACTATGTAGCAATTGTTTTCATGCACAGTAAGGGAGCCATTTACGTGGCGCAGGAAAACCATGTCAGAACCAAACTGGCCAACGTGTTTACGCACCTGTACGCAGTAGCCAACGCGCGCAGAATCATCCTTAAAATTTGGGCCAGTCACTACAAATTGTCCCTTTGCCGGGTTGCCGGGATGGCGGATCATTCTCTGGTAGTCTGCCAGTTCAACAATGCTGGCCAGCGTTAATTCAATTTGCTCTTTCGTGTGATTAGCCATCGCATTACTCCTCACCGGATATTACTGGACCGGGGAGACTTTCCATTTCAGGGACGATATCGGTATCCGAAATGCTTTGCAGATAGCGCAACGCTTCTTCTGTTGTTGAATATTCAGTAATACTTCGACGACTCATATAGCTGTCAGTCGTAATTCCATATTTTCCCGTTTCAGTATTAAAAACGAAGTTGTGGCAACAATTGTCAGTCGGGACGTTATATACAATCATTACTTTTTCGTTATTGCGGTCAGCCCGCAGATGTTGCATAACGAATTCAACCATGCGGATATTTTGATGCAGTTCGTGCTCTGATGTTGTGGTAAAACCAACAGAGAAGGCGCCCTGATTAGTATGGCAATTATACATCCCGCCCGCGTGAAGGCCTTTTTCCCTGATCCATTTCTCTTTGTATTCATACATTGCCGGTGAGGGATTAACGAGGTCAAAAATAACCTGCCAGTTCGGTATATCTCCCCATGACGCAATCAGCAGTTCGTCACGTTCATTTTGCAACTGAGCAAGGTTATCCTCTGCAATTTCAAGATTGCGTTCCGCACGTTTAACGGAGCGCTCCCGGCGTGCCACAATATTCTGCGCGTCTGAAATTCGTTCGTGGATGGCATTGAGTTGTGTCTGTAACTGAACCATGATGTGACCTCTTATTTATTTGAGAGAGCCGCCAGCGACGTCCGGGATCTGCTTCCATAAACGTGATGTCCAGGTTTTCTTAAGATGCTCCGGATTGGAAGATATATAGGTTGCTGTAATAAAGCTCTCTTTACTGGTCCCCCGAACTTCGAGCGTCAGGCGGTCATTTCCGGCCCAGTTCCGGCTCATGCGATAGTAGCTGCCCGGCTGTGCCTCCCAACTGGTGCCTTCTGAGATTGCCGATGCTGACCAGCCTGCATTTCCCTGACCGCTGTTACGCGCAGCGGAAACGTCCTCATCAGAAACAAATTCGTAATGCTGCTTCAGACGCATGGCTACAGTTTCAGCTGGAATCGGTATTGGGCCATAAAACTGGCCGACGTAATTACGTTGAGTTGGTTCAGCACTGTTTTGTGTCTGCTGCTGACTCACAGGGTTGATAAGCGATGTTAGCCTGCTGAGGCTGAGGTCGTTTAAGGAGGAATTACCGCTACAGCCGGTCAGCATTAATAAAAGAGTCGTCAGGGAGACAACGGAGAGCATGTTTTTCATGGTATTACCCTTTTCAATGACGGGCTGCATTCAGCAGCCCGGAATTATCAGAATGTGAAGGTGAGCTGTGCTGCCGCGCCATACGTGCGATCGGTGCCGGCCATGCCGGTCAGATCGAGATGGACGACGTTAAAGGGTGAAATACCAATACCGGCGGTAAACACGTTGTTGTCACTGTTGCGCATGTCTGCCCGATAGCCCGCGCGCAGCTGTGCCCAGTCCCAGGCGTTGAGTTCGGCACCCACACCGGCATACTGCGCTTTTTCATCGGAGGCAAAACCACTGGCAGGTGTCAGATCAACATCAGTTGCAACCGTGATGAAGCCATTGCTCCAGGATGTCCCGGCAGTGGCCTGCGGGCGGATCTGAAACGTGTCTTTCAGGCCGTTGATCTCGCGGGTGTCCACATCCCGTGAGACCAGATTCTGCCCGGTCAGACCCAGCGTCCATTCCGGGGTCAGTTGTGCGGCGAAACCGATATCCACGTTGCCGCCACTTTCGGAGCGCTTCCACTCACCGCTGTGAAAGTCGGAGGTACTGTAGTTATTGATGGCCACGTTGTAGTTCCAGGTATCCACACGCTGGAATTTGGGGGTGATGCCCACCGAGACCGGCGTGCCGGCCAGCGTGAACGGGTAGGCCATGGCGAGTCCGTATTCACTCACCAGTGCTGCCACGCCTTCTGCACGGGAGGTCAGTTGGTTGAGGTCGTCACGGGAGGGCGAGAAAATGCCGGACTCTGCGGCATCGAGCCAGGCCAGATCGTGGTCAGTGACAACAGCACGAGCCTTTGCCTGTCCCCAGCCTTTGACCACCAGAGCAAAAGGCAGCGTGTCGTTCGGAATAGCGACAACTGCCGACACACCTGCGCTGGCCCGGCCGCTGTCGCCTGAGATATCCTGCAGGGATTTTTTCAGCGCGGCAGCCTGCCCGGAACTGTTTCCGCTGCCGGCAGCGTTACTCAGGTGGTTCCAGTTGTCTTTAACACGATCCAGACCGTCCTGCAGGTTATCCGGATCGCTGACCTGTGCCCCGACGCCCGGGAGGATAATGCCAACATTGTCGCTGGCATCATGACGCGTCATCAGGGCGGGGTTGGCCAGTGCGGCCGCCGCGTAGCCGGATGAGGCCACACCGGTGCCGCCCATTGCATCATTACGCGCCTCGGTCCAGGTCCCTGCTGCATGGGCAGCAGGCACAGCCGTCGCCAGCAGTGCCAGTGTGATTCCATGTGTAATCATTGATACTTTCATCATTAATTTCCTTTCATGTTTATGGTGTTTAAGGCAAAAAAATCCCCTGGCGCAGGCGCGCCAATAAAAAAATAAGTTCAGTCAGTTAATTCAGAGGTCAGGATTGTTGAGTATTCTGGATGTTATTTCTCTCCATTCATCAATAATAAATTCATCCGGAGCAAGAAACGGCATTCGTTCCTCTGTTTTCCATATGTTCTGGGCATATTTACCCTCTGCGTTACGACAGAGTTTCTGTATTTGCCACAGTGCTGATACTGGAAGAATATCTCCCGTTTTAAGCGCGTTCAGTAACTGACCTGATGCGAAAAAGGTATCAACCTTAGAAATAATTTCTGCCTGAAAAAGAATTCCGCACATACTCAGGAATGAGTTAAATTGATCCTGTAACCTTCCTGCTGTTGAACAGTACCCGGCGCATTCAACTATCCGCACCGTAGTATTATTGACGGTTCGGTAGCGACGGATAAAGATGAAAATATCTTCCTGATCTCCTCCGGGTATATTCATTTCCCGGACAAAATATATATCCGGACGCGTTAATATATTCTCAGGTTCGGCTTCCCTGATTCTTTTATCCAGCTTTCTGGCGGCATGAAACCAGTCATTAAATACTGTTATATGATGAACGGGGCGGGATGCCGTTCCTTCAAGCCATTCGACACTGACATAAAACCATTCAGACAATTTTTTCAGCAAGGGTGAGGTCAGGAAGTCCATGGTCCGTTCACGATTTTCCAGCACGCTCAGTCCAATATTCCAGTCTGAGAGGAGGCAGGCGACATCGGTTGCAGAAAGTTTGTGTTCGTCCATAAGCAGCCAGAACCGTTCCGGGATGCGGGTCACGGAAGCCTGCCGGGGGGTAAGTGTTTCCCGCATAATGCCTTCCACCAGAACATTTACCAGCTCTGCAGATGAGATACCCAGACGACCTGATACCAGTGTAATAAATTCCCGCACCGCAGGTTTAAATCGAATGGCCAGGGGACTACCTGCAGTCTTCTTTCTTTCGGATAGTTGAGTCAGGAGTTGCTCCATTTCTTCATCCCTTCCGGTTGCCATTCTGTGGAGAATGGAGGTGATATTCAGACGGTTCATAAAAGGCCCTGGTGTTGGCTAAGTCAGTAATTTGAATTAAGTATTTAATTTTTGTATCCACTGTGGATACGTTACGCCGCAGGTTCGCGGATGTATAACGGAGAAAATCGATCGTTCAGATCGAATACATCCATGTATCCAGTGTGAAACGACGCGCAAACCGTTGACAGGGGAAATTATTTTTCTGTGTTTAAAGATTTTCGCCGGAGGACCAGCACGGGCCAGTCCCTGCGGAAGTCCGTGCGCCAGCGCCACTGCCGGAAAAGGATTTCCAGTTGCATCAGTGCTCTCTTTGCCGGTGTGAAGGGGATGCGGTAAGTCCGTCTGTGGACGGTGAGTCCACTTTCCCCGATACAGGCCAGCACCCGGCGGGCACGGGAGCCGGTCAGAAGGTGCGAGGAGATGATAACGGTTCGATTTTTTTCCAGTGCCTGGCGGGTTGACGTGTTCACACTCTGCCAGAACAGACGGACACGCGCCGGCGTCAGGTCTGTGGTGGGCTGCCAGGGGGCAAGATGCACCCATGCCCGTCTGCGACGATGGCGGGTAATCGTCATCGCCGGCCTGAACTGCCGCTCTGCCCATGCGAAGGGGCGAAGCAGGAAGGGGAGGCCGGACAGCACCCCCCAGATCAGATAAAAACCGGTACTGGTGCCGTCGGGGATAAAACTCAGGCTCATCGTCCCGGACAGGGCTATCCAGAGCATAAAAAAGGAGAAAACGAGGGATTGCTGCATGCGAAAACTCACGAAACCGGTGTAAACAGAGGCATGCAGGAGAGCACCCCGGTGTCACCACGGCATCCTGAAAATCTGAAACCACTTCTGAATATTTTCACAAGCAGGATTTCTGTCAGGGGCGCTTAAGGGTTTCCGGTTGCAATTATCAGGGGGACTTTTAGCGTAGCGTCATTTTCAGCAGGCATATTCCGGCGGAGGTGACGGTGCGTGGACTTAACTGGTTAACAGGCAGGGACAGAGAGGAAAAACGGCCCGGAGAGAGGCCACCGGCGGGTGCCACGCCACCCCGGACTGTTGCTGATGATGGCTGGCGCCCTGCCCGGACGGGCAGGGTGCTGCTGCAGGCGGACGAATACCGTCGCCTTGTCCGGGTACTGGCAGAAAACAGCCCGCTGTCGCAGCAGGTCACGGAAGCCTGGTGGCTCAGGCCACTGGAGGAGATGGCGGGACGGGTGCAGGCCTGTCCGGGGGCCTGGTCCGGTCCGTTCTCCGGGCCGGGAGGGTTTAATGAACTCAGCCTGAACGTGGCCGCGCGGGCGGTGAGGCTGGTACGCGGCATGATGCTGCCACCGGGCGCCACGCCTGAAGAACAGGCAGAGCAGACGCCAGGCTGGGTCTGTGCAGCGTACTGGGCCGGGCTGTTCCATCACCTGCCCTGGCTGATGCAGGTGGAGGGGGCGCTGAAAAGCGGACGTGTCTGGTATCCGGGGCTGAGTGTGCCCGGAGAACCGTGGCGGGTCAGGCCGGCCAGCGAACCTTCGGGTGCGATGGGCAGTGTATATGTGGCGTTCAGGCTCCTGCCTGAGGCCGCTCTGCTGTGGCTTCAGCGCTGGCCTGTGCTGTCCGATACGCTGCTGCTGTTTCTTTCCGGACGTCGCGCGGAGGCCGGGATTCTGAACAGCATTGTGAACGATGCGCTGCGCAGCTGCGGTCTCTCTGATACGGCCGTTATGTCCGGGCAGCCACCAGACCCGGTCTCCCTTGTGACAGTTGTGCCTGTCACTGGTCATACCTTCCCTAAATTATATGAGACTGATTCTATCCCATTGTCCAGTAACGATAATTCTCCGGATGTTTCAGTGCCAATTAAAACCGGAGATATGACCTACAGTTTCAGTCAGGACGGAGAGAAAACGTCCGTTAATACTGTCCCTTCAGCACTGGTACTGGAATCAGCACTTTCAACAGATGAACCGCTGCTTTCAGCAGAAAATGATATCAGCAGGGATGAGGAAGGTGGGGCGCAGGTATCCACGGAGAACCTGCTGTCATTGCTGGATCTGATGGCAGAAGGGAGAAGCTCTGTGGTAACCGAAAATGTACCTGCGGGTAGTGCTGATAGCCCTCCGACCACGGTGCTTCCGCCCGGCACACTCACTTCGCATGAGGAGGGGATGGACAAGGAAGAGCAGGCCGGCGCGTTATTTCTGGAGTGGGTCAGGGACAGCGTTGAGGACGGCACGCTCAGCGTCAATGAAAAGGGCAGCATTCTGCACGTTCTGGCGCAGTTTGTATTCATGGTGTCACCGGCCTGTTTTTACCGTCACACCTCTACAGCGGAAGGGGGTGTTACCGACAAGGACAGGCTGCAGAAAAGTTTTGAGGCGCTGAACGTACACCATTCACGAAATGGTAAGGGGTTATTCCATTACCATCAATACGACACGCCGGATAAAAGCGGTCGTTTTACCAAAGTGTCAGGCTACATGATTAAAGCTGACATTATTTTTAAAAAAGGGAGCTGTCCCACGGACAGTATATGGCTTTCAGCGAAGAAATAATTTGCTGAGGTTAAGTTAATATTACGAGGTCATTATGGCAGACATTGTGACGTTTGAAAAAATTCTCGATGACTATTTTTTTAATAAAGTTCTTCGTCGTGCAACAGAATGGAGTTACCGAAAGGTGGTGAGAACTTTCCTTGAATTTAACGGAGAAGATATTCTTCCGGAAAATGTGACGCGAATGGATGTTCTGAAATGGAGACGGTATGTTCTGAATGAACAGATGTCCAGTAAGCGGACATGGAATAACAAGGTTGCCCACATGCGGGCAGTATTTAATCATGCCATCACGAATAAACTTATTTCAGCCAGAGAGAATCCTTTTAACCAGGTGATTGTTAAACCCGATATTAAACGAAAAAAAACACTATCCGGGGAGCAGATGAAGAAAATTGATTTAATCATGGAAAGGAAAATTGAGCTGGAGCAGATGGGCGTTCACGATCCGCGGCCAAATGCCCTTGAACCCGCCTGGTTCTGGATGACGGTCATTGAGACACTGAAGTTCACCGGTATGCGCCAGAATCAGCTGCTGCATATACGACTTTGTGATGTGGACCTGAAACTGGGCATCATTGAATTACAGGCTGAAGGTTCTAAAAACCACCGGGAGCATCGCGTGCCGATCACAGCGCGGCTGAGACCGCGTCTTGAGCAACTGTATCTTATGTCTGTACAGAAGGGAGCCAAAAAAGGGGAGCAGTTATTCAATATCAACCGGTTTACACCCAAAAAGAAAAGAATTATTCGGGCTAAAAACATGGATCACCTACCGATGAGGGCTTTCTTCAGAAGACTGTCCAGGGAGTGTCAGTGTGATATCAGCCCGCACCGGTTCAGGCATACGATAGCCACAGACCTGATGAAACGCCCGGAGAGAAGCCTGAATGATGTCCAGATGCTGCTCGGACATTCCAGCGTAGCGGTGACCCTGGAATATGTGGAAGCAAACATGGATAACCTGAGGCGAAATCTTGAAGCCGCATATGCAGCTTAGGAGTAATCCTAAGTCAAATTCATAAGGATTTGATATCTAAACGGGAAAAAATCGCGGGTTTTCCTTTACAGATCGTTGACAGAGCAGCGATGAGAAGGTAAATACCTGTAACTGAAATTGTTGGGATGTGAGAAATCCGGATGATGCGCCAAACATCATCCGGATTCTTAATCCCTAAACCCTCAGATGCAGAACGAACAGCCTCATCCTGCATGATGACGGTCAGGGACATTGTCTTGCCCGTTAAGCATCTCATCTCTTAACGAACAGGCTCTGAAGAAGTGGTGCCCGGACTCGGAATCGAACCAAGGACACGGGGATTTTCAATCCCCTGCTCTACCGACTGAGCTATCCGGGCAACGGGGCGCATTAAACCCTAATCGTCTTAAGGCGTCAACCTTATTTCTAAAAATGCTATCCAGTTGCTCAAGTTTGCGGCAATCAGCGCGATTGCGCAGCGAAATCAGGTTAACGCGCCGCCCTGGCGGCAGCAGGCGAAACGCAGAATATCTTCTGCCAGCCGTTGCGCCGTATCGACATCGGCCTGGCTGCGTTTAACCAGCATCCGGCTCAGACACCCTTCCAGCACCAGCTCCATCTGCTTCGCCACCATCGCCGGATCGTCAACTTCCAGCTGCGTCAGCACCTGGTGCGTAAAGTCGTAAGCATCGCGCTTTTGCTGATCCGCCAGTTGATGAATTGGGTGCCCGGGGTCGGGAAAGAAAGTACATGCGGCGATAAACAAACAGCCGGGATAGCGGTTGTTGCTGACGCATTCAGTCAACGCGCCGTAGCGCGCCAGCAGCTTCTGCTCATGAGTCAGCGTCTCATCCAGCAACAGCTGTCTGCGCCAGGCATCAATCTGCTGGCTCAGATAACGCAGCGCATCATAGAGCAGGGCTTCTTTATCCGGCCAGAAACGGCGCAGCTCATTGAGGGGATAGCCGATGCGATCGGCAACCATCTCAAGAGTGGTTTCGGCAATCCCTTTTAGCTCAAGTAATTGCAAAGTCTGGCTCAAAACGTCTTCGCGTTGCACGGTGTTCTCCTCCGTTATCTGAAGCGAGCTCCCCAAACAGTGTTGTTTATGGGGTGCGATTGCGCAAATGCGCGGCAAAGGTTGCCGCATCCATAAAACCGGTCACCCGGTCGGCGGGCTGCTCTGCGCCTTGCGCGTCGAAAAAGAGGATCGTCGGCAGACCAAGCACATTCAACTGGCGCAGCAGCGCGGCATCCTGCGCGTTGTTCGCCGTCACGTTGGCCTGCAATAACACGCTCTCTCTCAGCGCCGCCTGCACTTGCGGGTCACTGAAGGTGTACTTCTCGAACTCTTTACAGGCTACGCACCAATCCGCATAAAGATCCAGCATTACCGGCCGACCTTTTGCCTGCGCCAGCGCCTTGTTCAGATCATCAACGGTCTGGATCGGGGTAAACGCCAGCGGCGAGTGCGTCTGTACGGCGGGCGCGCCAAACGCCCAGTCCTGCAATGGACGAGCACACACCAGCGCAGCGCCGAGCAGGGCAATTTGCACGACACGTATTACCGGGCGCGTCACGTTGAGGCTGGAAATGAACGCCCAGGCAAAAAACGCCAGACCCAGCAGCGACCAGAGCCGCAATCCCCATGTATCGCCCAGCACGCGCTCCAGCAGGAAGACGGGCAGGGCGAGGATAACAAAACCAAAGGCGATTTTGACCTGCTCCATCCACGGCCCGCTTTTCGGCAGCAACCGGTTGCCGAACACCGTGACCAGGATCAGGGGTAAACCCATGCCCAGTGCATACAGATAAAGGGTGCCGCCACCGAGCCACAGATTACCGCTCTGGGCGATATAGAGCAGAATGGCGCTCAGTGGCGCGGTGGTGCAGGGCGAACAAATCAGCCCGGCGATTGCGCCCATGGCGAACACGCCGCCAGGTGAGCCGCCCTGCTGGCGGTTACTCCACAGCATTAAACGGGTTTGCAGTGCGGACGGCAGTTGCAGGGTAAACAGGCCGAACATCGACAGCGCCAACAGGCTAAAGAGCACGGAGAGCCCAATCAGCACGTAAGGATGTTGTAATGCCGCCTGAAACGATAACCCGGCAGCGGCGACAACCAGCCCCAGCGCGGTGTAGGTTAGCGCCATTCCCTGTACATAGATAAACGCCAGAAGCAACGCGCGTGTGGTAGACAGGCGCTGTTTGCCGCCCAAAACAATGCCGGAAATCAGCGGATACATTGGCAGTACACAAGGGGTAAACGCGATGCCAATACCGATAAGCAGCGCCCAGAGTGCGGAAAAAGGCAGTGAGGCTGCAGGCGTGTCGTTTGCGGTAACCGGCTTTTCGGCGGGCGCTGGCGCAGTGGATTGCGTGGCGGCAACCTCCATCAACGGCACGACTTTGGTTTCCGGCGGATAGCAGAACCCGGCGTCGGCGCAGCCCTGATAAGTTACCGTCAGCGTCGCGCCTTTTGTCGCCTGCGTCACTTCAAGCGGTAGCGTGAGTTGCTGGCGGTAGATCTCGGTTTTGCCGTAGAACTCATCTTCATGCATCTCCCCGTCAGGCAACGCCAGCGTGCCAATATGGGCCTGATTCGGGGTGACGCGAATTTGCTGGCGGTAAAGGTAGTAACCCTCTTTCACCTGCCAGTTGAGCGTAAGGTCGTGCTGATGTTGCTGAAAATCAAAAACAAACGCTTGATCGGCAGGGACAAAACTGGAGCGACCAGGCGCGTCGAATAATCCGGCAAAGGCGGATGTGCTGCACAGCAGCAGGATCAGCGTAAGGATGCGTTGAGCCATGAGAGGTAATCGTAATCTCCGTGGGTAACGGGCAAAGCCAGTAGTTCCGGGGTCTGGTACGGATGGTGCGATTTAATGCAGGCGAAAAGATCTTCCAGATGCGCGACGTCAGTTTTCAGCAGTAGCTGAACTTCGTACTCCTGCTCCAGTTTACCTTCCCAGTAATAGAGCGACGTTGCTCCCGGCAGAATAGTGACACAGGCGGCAAGCTTATCGGCCAACACTTTGGCGGCCAGATCCTGGGCAGTGGCTTCATCCGGGGCAGTGCAGAGTACAACAACGGCATCAGGCGTGTTCATCGTCAACCTCGTAGCAGCGAAAGTATCGACTATACCACGCGAAGGAAAAGGATCGGGCCGCCGCGCGGCCCGATTTTAAGGACTTTTACAACAGAATACCGCCAAAGATGAAGCCCAGAATGACGCACAGGGCAATGGCGATCACGCCCGGGATGAGGAACGGGTGGTTAAACACGAACCTGCCGATGCGCGTTGAACCGGTATCGTCCATCTCAACCGCCGCCAGCAGCGTGGGGTAAGTGGGCAGCACAAACAGCGCGGAAACCGCCGCAAACGATGCAACGGCGGTCAGCGGCGAAACGCCCAGCAGCAGCGCGGCAGGCATTAGCGCTTTGGTAGTTGCCGCCTGCGAGTAGAGCAGTGTCGCGGCGAAAAACAGTACCACGGCCAGCAGCCATGGATAGTTATGCAATAAGTCACCGGCCACTACCTGAATATCTTCAATATGGTGCTTCACAAATGTATCACCCAGCCAGGCGACGCCCAGTACGCAGATACAGGCGCTCATGCCCGATTTAAACGTACTGGCGTTCAGCACTTCGCCGGTGTCGATTTTGCAGGTCAGGCAAATCAGCGTGGCGATGGTCAGCATAAACACCACAATTGCTTCGTTACGCGGCAGTACCGGGTGGGCAATCAGCCCTACGGTTGGGCTGATTGCAGTGGCGTACAGCATCACCGCCACAATGCCAATCAGGAACAGCAGCACCGAGCGTTTAGCGTGGGGTTTCAGTTCAAATACCTGGCTGCCGCGCAGCTTCACTTCACCTTTCGCCAGACGCTCCTGGTACACCGGATCGTCTTTCAGCTCGCAGCCGAGGAAGTTACACACCACGGCGGTGATCATCACGGCAATCAGCGTGACAGGAATACAGATCGCCAGCAGCGTCAGGTAACTGACACCCAGCGGTTCAAGGATACCGGCAAAAAAGACCACGGCGGCAGAAATAGGCGAGGCAGTAATGGCGATTTGTGAGGCGACCACGGCAATCGACAGCGGACGCGACGGGCGAATACCTTGCTCTTTCGCCACTTCGGTAATCACCGGCAGCGTCGAGAATGCGGTGTGCCCGGTTCCGGCAAGGATCGTCATAAACCATGTGACCAGCGGCGCAAGAAAGGTGATGTATTTCGGGTGGCTACGCAGCATGCGTTCAGCCAGGCTCACCAGATAATCCATGCCGCCCGCCACCTGCATCGCGGCGATAGCGGCAATAACGGCCATGATGATTTCGATGACGTCAAAGGGAATGGCGCCAGGCGGGATTTGAAAGAACAAGGTCAGGACAAGAACGCCAAGGCCACCCGCAAACCCAATGCCGATACCGCCAAGCCGGGCGCCCAGGTAGATGGCTAATAAGACGAGGACAAGCTCTGCTGTAAACATAGTGGCTTCCTTGTTTAACTAAGTGATATTAAATCGTTATATTTTAGTTACTATCCATAAGAAAAAAGGCACGTCGCGAGTGACGTGCCTTTTATGTATTTACGTACTGAATTTATTGTTCACTTTCATCGGTATAACGCTTTGCTTTATAGGCCGGATGCATCAAGTTTTGCGCGGAAAAGATATCATCCAGTTCTGCCTCAGTCAGCAGACCGCGCTCCAAAACCACTTCCCGTACGCTTTTGCCCGTTTCGGCGCAAATCTTGCCAACGATATCGCCGTTGTGATGGCCGATAAACGGGTTGAGGTAGGTCACGATGCCGATGGAGTTATAGACATAACCTTCACACACTTCTTTGTTGGCCGTGATGCCGTTGACGCATTTTTCCAGCAGGTTGTAGCAGGCATTGGTGAGAATATGGATCGACTCAAACATGGCCTGGCCAATCACCGGCTCCATCACGTTCAACTGTAACTGGCCCGCTTCGGAAGCCATGGTGACAGTGGTATCGTTGCCGATCACTTTAAAGCACACCTGATTCACCACTTCCGGCACCACAGGGTTGACTTTGGCTGGCATGATCGATGAACCCGCCTGCAACTCCGGCAGGTTGATTTCATTCAGCCCGGCGCGCGGCCCGGAGGAGAGCAGACGCAGGTCATTACAAATTTTGGAGAGTTTCACCGCCAGACGCTTCAGCGAGCTGTGTACCATCACATACGCGCCGCAGTCGGAGGTGGCTTCAATCAGATCTTCCGCCGGCACGACCGGCAGGTTGCTCACTTCCGCCAGTTTCTGCACCGCCAGTTGCTGATAGCCGTCCGGCGTGTTGAGGCGAGTACCGATGGCGGTAGCGCCGAGGTTCACTTCCAGCAGCAGCTCAGCGGTGCGCAGCAGGTTTTTGGTCTCTTCATTCAGCAGCACATTGAAGGCGTGGAATTCCTGACCGAGGGTCATCGGCACCGCGTCCTGCAACTGGGTGCGGCCCATTTTCAGGATATCCTTGAACTCCACGGCTTTGTTTTCAAAACCTTCACCGAGTTGTTTGATGGCATCAATCAGCTTAACGATGGAGGCATACACCGCGATGCGGAACCCGGTAGGGTAGGCATCGTTCGTGGACTGGCATTTGTTGACATGATCGTTCGGGTTGAGGAACTGGTAGTCGCCTTTCTGGTGGCCCATCAGTTCAAGCCCAATGTTGGCCAGCACTTCGTTGGTGTTCATGTTGACGGAAGTACCCGCGCCGCCCTGATAAACGTCTACCGGGAATTGATCCATGCATTTGCCATTGTTCAGGACCTCATCACATGCGGCAACGATAGCGTTCGCGATATTTTTAGGAATGGTTTGCAGCTCTTTGTTCGCCAGGGCAGCCGCTTTTTTTACCATTACCATGCCACGGACAAATTCAGGGATGTCACTGATTTTGCTGTTGCTGATATAAAAGTTTTCAATCGCTCTCAGAGTATGCACGCCATAATAGGCATCCGCTGGCACTTCCCTGGTACCCAACAAATCTTCTTCGATACGAATGTTGTTTAACATGTGAACCTTCTTTTGCAAGCTACGAATGAATACACCAAACACACAGTATTTATGTGGATATGTGTCTTTTTCGACCGACGATTATGCCCTTAATCGGTCGGATACCCGAGATTATATGCTGGATATGATCAAATGCCGTAATCTCGATCACTTATTATCCTCGTGAATGCATCATTATTAATAATATGTGAAATGTGTCACCGCTTCGTAACAGACAAAACTTTACATCGCGGAGGAAATTGAATTTTTTCGATCTGCCGCCATCTCAGGACTATGCGATTCGCAAACCCTTACTGACAGGCGCCACAGGGCGTCTGTTTTTTTCACAGGAGAAGCCAGTGCGCTGGATACCGTTTATTGCTTTTTTCTTATACGTCTACATCGAGATATCGATCTTTATTCAGGTTGCCCATGTTTTTGGCGTCCTGATGACGCTCATTCTGGTGCTCTTTACCTCAGTGATTGGTATGTCGCTGGTGCGTAACCAGGGCTTTAAGAATTTCATGCTGATGCAGCAAAAAATGGCGGCGGGTGAAAGCCCGGCGGCGGAGATGATCAAAAGCGTATCGCTGATCATTTCTGGTCTGTTGCTGGTGCTGCCGGGGTTCTTTACCGACTTCCTCGGCCTGCTGCTGCTGTTGCCGCCGGTGCAAAAACACCTGACGCTGAAGCTGATGCCGCATCTGCGCTTTTCGCGGATGCCGGGCGGCGGTTTTTCGGCAGGAGGCGATGTGGGCCAGACATTTGAAGGCGAGTATCAGCGCAAAGACGAGCAGCGTAATCGGCTGGATAATAAAGACGACCGCTAATGTTGATGCCCGGCACCGCCGGGCTTTTTTTATGGCTGTACGGAATGGATCGTTGTGCTGCGGCGCTTCGGCAGCAGTAACCACAGCGCGGCCAGCATGATCACCGCGTACAAACTCTTCCAGCCAGGAATTACCAGCAGTAACAGGCACAGCGCGCTGCCGACAATCGCCAGCACTTTATAGCGCCCTTTCAGCAAGCGGCAACCTGCCAGCATGCACAGCAGGTAGATCATGATGAAAATGCCGTTGGCGTAGATAATCAGCGTATCCAGATTAATGCTGAAAGCGTAGATGACGAGGGTGCACACCATGCAGCAGAACAGCACAGCGTTGAGCGCATTCACCGGCAACTGGCGTTTAGAGAGCTTTGCCAGCGCGCTCTCGGGCTTATATGCCGCCTGCGACCACACCAGCCGGGCGAAGCTCTGGATATAAATGTTCAGGCTGGCGAAGCAGGCCAGATAGCCAATAATGCAGGCTATCCACAACGCCTGTTTACCAAACAGTTCAACGACGATTGCCGGAAGCGATGCCGCTGCGCCGAGCGTGCGCCAGACATCAAAATGCAGCACCACCACGGTACAGGCCCAGTAGACCGAACCCGCCAGCAGCAGGCCAATCATCAGCGCACGCGGGAAATCCCGCTCCGGGTTTTTGAATTCCGAAGCCAGATGAGCGAAAGCCTCCAGGCCGACAAAACACCAGAACATCACCGCCAGCGATGCCGACATCGCGGAAACCGACACCTGCGGCAGCGGAGGGAAAGGAATATCGCGGAAAGTGATGCCGCCACGCCACCAGATAGCGACGATTAACGCCACAATCAGCCCGGCGATAAGCGACTGTAAATTGGCGCTGGAACCTGCGCCGCGCGTACCGATAAACCAAATCAGCACCAGCGTGCCAAGCTCAGCCATGAGTAATAGCGGCCCTTGCCAGCCAAACATGCCTTGCCAGAAACCTGCGGCAATATGCAGGGCTGCCGGCAGACCGACCGGGATCACCGAGAGAAACAGCCAGCCGGTGACCCGCTCAAGCCGCGGGCCGAACGCCAGACCGACAAAATGGGCGACGCCGCCAGCGCTTGGGAAATGACGGCCAAGCACCGCAAACACAATCGCCACCGGGAACACCAGTAAAATAAGTACCGGCCATGCCCACAGGCTGCTGTCGCCTGCGGCCAGCGCCGCCAGCGCGGGTACGGCAAATACGCCAGTGCCGAGTAAAGACGTTGATAACAATCCAATGCCCTGCGCCAGCCCCAGCTCTTGTTTTAATCCACTCATTGTCTTTGTCTGTCGGTTGTCTGTTGCGCTGATGTTATCACAATCGGTTTTACTTATGGCTGCGCCAGCACCTGCCAGCAATAGTTGAGGCAGCCTGGTTTGGCGGGTGAGTCAGATTTCATAAATTTTTTTTGTTGTTCCCCCTTGAAGGGAGAAACAGCTAACCCCATCTCTCTGGTCACCAGCCGGAGAACCGTTTGCGGCCCGGCGCCATCCATAACTGATAAAGACTTTCTCAAAGGAGAGCTATCAATGAGTATTCGTCCGTTACATGATCGTGTGATCGTCAAACGTAAAGAAGTTGAATCCAAATCTGCTGGCGGCATCGTTCTGACCGGTTCTGCAGCAGGTAAATCAACTCGTGGCGAAATCATCGCTGTCGGTAAGGGCCGCATCCTGGAAAACGGTACCGTTCAACCACTGGATGTGAAAGTGGGCGATATCGTGATTTTCAACGATGGTTACGGTGTGAAAGCTGAAAAAATCGATAACGAAGAAGTGCTGATCATGTCCGAAAGTGACATCCTGGCAATTGTTGAAGCGTAACAACGCGCGCGAACCTGAACGAATTTAAGGAAAGAGAAAATGGCAGCTAAAGACGTAAAATTCGGTAACGACGCCCGTGTAAAAATGCTGCGCGGCGTAAACGTTCTGGCAGATGCAGTGAAAGTTACCCTCGGTCCAAAAGGCCGTAATGTGGTTCTGGATAAATCTTTCGGTGCACCGACCATCACCAAAGATGGTGTTTCCGTAGCACGTGAAATCGAACTGGAAGACAAGTTCGAAAACATGGGCGCGCAGATGGTGAAAGAAGTGGCCTCCAAAGCGAACGACGCTGCGGGTGACGGTACCACTACTGCAACCGTTCTGGCGCAGGCAATCATCACTGAAGGTCTGAAAGCCGTTGCTGCGGGCATGAACCCGATGGACCTGAAACGTGGTATCGACAAAGCTGTCGCTGCTGCGGTTGAAGAGTTGAAAGCACTGTCCGTACCGTGCTCTGACTCTAAAGCTATCGCTCAGGTAGGTACTATCTCCGCAAACTCCGACGAAACCGTGGGTAAACTGATTGCGGAAGCGATGGATAAAGTGGGTAAAGAAGGCGTGATCACCGTTGAAGACGGTACCGGCCTGCAGGACGAACTGGACGTGGTTGAAGGTATGCAGTTCGACCGTGGTTACCTGTCTCCTTACTTCATCAACAAGCCGGAAACTGGCGCAGTAGAACTGGAAAGCCCGTTCATCCTGCTGGCTGATAAAAAAGTCTCCAACATCCGCGAAATGCTGCCGGTTCTGGAAGCCGTTGCAAAAGCAGGCAAACCGCTGGTTATCATCGCTGAAGACGTTGAAGGCGAAGCGCTGGCAACGCTGGTGGTTAACACCATGCGCGGCATCGTGAAAGTCGCTGCTGTTAAAGCACCGGGCTTCGGCGATCGTCGTAAAGCTATGCTGCAGGACATTGCAACCCTGACCGGTGGTACCGTGATTTCTGAAGAAATCGGTATGGAACTGGAAAAAGCCACCCTGGAAGATCTGGGTCAGGCTAAACGCGTTGTGATCAACAAAGACACCACCACCATCATCGATGGCGTGGGTGAAGAAGCTGCAATCCAGGGTCGCGTAACCCAGATTCGTCAGCAGATCGAAGAAGCGACTTCCGATTACGACCGTGAAAAACTGCAGGAGCGCGTAGCGAAACTGGCTGGCGGCGTTGCCGTTATCAAAGTTGGCGCAGCAACTGAAGTTGAAATGAAAGAGAAAAAAGCACGCGTTGAAGATGCGCTGCACGCGACCCGTGCTGCCGTTGAAGAAGGCGTGGTTGCTGGCGGTGGCGTTGCGCTGATCCGTGTAGCAAGCAAAATTGCTGACCTGAAAGGCCAGAACGAAGACCAGAACGTCGGTATCAAAGTTGCGCTGCGCGCAATGGAAGCACCGCTGCGTCAGATCGTGCTGAACTGCGGTGAAGAGCCGTCTGTAGTAGCGAACACCGTTAAAGCTGGCGACGGCAACTACGGTTACAACGCTGCGACCGAAGAGTACGGCAACATGATCGACATGGGTATCCTGGATCCGACCAAAGTGACCCGTTCTGCTCTGCAGTATGCGGCGTCTGTTGCTGGCCTGATGATCACTACCGAGTGCATGGTAACCGACCTGCCGAAAAGCGATGCGCCTGATTTAGGTGCTGCTGGCGGTATGGGCGGCATGGGCGGTATGGGCGGCATGATGTAATCGCTGCCGGACGCGCGAACAGGGCGACCTGTCGCGGGTTCAACGAAAAAGAGCGGGCATTGCCCGCTCTTTTTTTGCTTTCTGCTTTGCCCATGAATATGCATGAAACTATACCGGCAACGCTAACTCTGAAGGCACCTGCACGTTCTGGTGCCAGCTTGCGCGAGGCTGAAGGCCTGGGGGAAAATTGCAGATGCCTGTGCGGCTCTGCCAGACGCCAGCCAATAGCATGAAAAGCACTACCAGTAGCAACAATAACCCTAACTTTTTACAGTTTCTGCATATTAGCGGTGCATCTGCCCTTACTCCACTATTGGCGAATTCTTTATTGGCAACAATATGTATATCTGTGCTCAGTAAAAATCCTGTCTTAGGAATGGTTTTAATAACTTGAACGCCTAATCCAAAATTAGATAACATTCTACGTAACAGCGAAATATATTGATTTAGTGTATTGTTTGACGAATGCTGACCATATTTACCCCAAACCGCTTTCAAAATATCATTGCGCGTTAAGATTTTTCCTTGATTCTCAATTAAGAAAGTCAACAATCTACTGCTGGCGCGAGTCAGCGTTAAATGGCTTTTTTCGCTTTCAACTTCGTTATTCCAGATGGTGCCATCGGCAGGCCTGAAATGGATTTTGTGATTAATGATAAATATCATAGTCGTACCTTGCATGGCGATGCTTATTATGGTTTTAGTTATCCTGCATTAATGAGTTAATTAAGAGTTGTTGTTACCACGAACTATTATAGTGGTTACGATCTGTTTTTTAATGAGTGTCCCATTGATGATCCCGTTCAATGAATTTTTGAGGTGTTACCATACTGTCTATCTAATATATGTTGTCAATGGTTTTGGTGATGGTTTTCACGCGCAGAGGGGTTAATCAGATTATTATGAACGCCAGGTTTTTAATATGTTACGGTTTGCAGATTCAGGCGATGTGCTTGATATTGTTTTTATCGTTACCCGGCATATTATTTCATTGCCAATTATCGGTTGATATATAATCGCTTAACACGCTGTATTTAGCACTGGGTACTGTTTGAGGTGATGAGCGTTGGCGGTGAAAAAACAGGCGGAACGCCCTGCGTGAAACGTAAACCTCAACCAGCATGGCTGCGTTGAAGCGCCGCTAGCCTTTCAGAGCGTTGTTCTCCCTCCAGCCTCATCGTTGCTATACGCTTTCCGGGCACTATTTTCCGCGATTTGTGCGGCTTATGCTGAGTATGTTTTTCTTTTAGTCATCTTTTTAGTATAAGGTTTACACACGGGCGGCATGCGTCCAGCTCATTGATTATGGGGAATAACATGTACGTAAAACGTTTGGCTGGGATTATGGGCGGCGTGCTGCTGTTAGCGGGTTGCAGCAGCAGCAGTAGTGAATTAAGCGCCGCAGGACAAGGCGTACGCTTTGTGGAAGATAAACCGGGCGCGCAGTGCCAGTATCTCGGCACCGCCACTGGCTCGCAGAGCAACTGGCTCTCTGGCCAGCATGGCGAAGAGGGCGGTTCAATGCGCGCTGCGGCGAATGCGCTGCGCAACCAGGCGGCTGCGATGGGCGGCAACGTTCTTTATAACGTTTCCAGCCCGACGCAGGGTTTCTTATCCAGTTTTGTCCCGACCGCCAGCGAAATGAACGCGCAGGTCTATAAATGCCCTAACTAAGCTGTTTCTGCGGACTCCCGCTCATGCTGACGGGAGTCCGTTAATCGCTTCATTCCATTATTTATTCCTCTTTTCCTGACTCTTTTTTCATAAATTTTGTCAGTTAATCCGTCCTGAATATTAAGTTTTCTTAAGGTTAAACACCATTTCCTGTTTCTTTGCTGAGACGATACTGCGATCACTAAAGTATGCGGTTTTATTGTCGATATTGTTGGCAGGATGCAAAAATAAAAGGACTTTAAAACAGGGTACCTTTGGTGGATGTGAAGAGGGTCGGAGAGTCGATGAATATTACAAAAAAGTTATTACTTGCATTTTCGTTATTAATCTTGAGCTTAATTGGAACAAACCTTATTGCTGTTTTTTCGCTATCAAAAATTAGTAACGCACAAGATTATTTTCAGGCCAATATCTTGCCGAGCCTCGACGCCATGAACAAAGAGATGCTGAAGGTCACCAGCATCCGTAGTCAGCTTTATCTACATGGCCTGACGCAGGACGCTGCTGGTATGGCTGAAGTACAACAAAAAGCGTTTAAAATGTATGACGAATTATATGCCATGCATCAACATTACCTGAAGGAACTTATTTCCGATCAACATGATCTTGATTTGTCGAATAAAACGTTAGGTGATTTAGACAAATTCCGCACGGTGATGGACCAATATTTTAAAATATCAAATGCTAACGATCGCGATGGCGTCGTTAAAGCGATGCATAGTGGCGGTTTAGTTGCGGAAAACATTACCCTGCTGGTCAAGGATTTTGACGATCAAATTGCCTATAACACCTCGTTAGTGACTGCGGCCAACAGTAATAATAGTTCGTTGATTTCTCGCTCAATAACGTTATCTCTGATTGCCACGCTGGCGGCGACTCTTATTCTGGGACTGTTTGGTTTATTCACTGTGTTGAATATCAAACGTCGTCTGAATGAGATGAAAGACGGGATGGTCAGCATCAGCGAAAAACTGGATCTCAGCCATACGTTACCAACGGGGCGCCTGGATGAAATTGGCCGTGCCGTTGGGGCATTCAACCTGTTGATTGAACGGGTCGCGGAATCGCTGAGCATGGTGCGCAGCGCCTCCGGCTCGGTGAATACTGCCGCCAATGAGATTGCGCTCGGCAACAATGAACTCTCTGCACGTACCGAGCAGCAATCGGCCGCCGTGGTGGAAACGGCGGCGAGCATGGAAGAGCTGAGTTCGACGGTGAAACAGAACGCGCAGAACGCGCATCAGGCCAGCCAGCTAGCCACGTCAGCGGCAGATACGGCGGTAAAAGGCGGCACCGTTGTTGGCGTGGCGGTGAATCGCATGAAGGATATTATCGAAAGCTCGAAGCGCATTTCTGAAATCACCTCTGTGATTAATGGCATTGCATTTCAAACCAACATTCTGGCGCTTAACGCAGCCGTTGAAGCAGCCAGAGCGGGCGAGCAGGGGCGCGGTTTTGCGGTGGTAGCAGGCGAAGTGCGAAACCTGGCGCAGCGTAGCGCCCAGGCAGCCAAAGAGATTGAAGCCCTGATTCATGAGTCGGTTAACTATGTCGAAGAAGGTTCCCGGCAGGTCGATCTGGCGGGGGAAACGATGAGCGGCATTGTGCATTCCGTACAGCAGGTTAAAGATTTAATGCAGGAGATCGCCGCCGCGTCCGATGAGCAAAACCGTGGCATCTCGCAGATTGCCCAGGCGATGTCGGAAATGGATACCACTACACAGCAGAACGCCGCGCTGGTTCAGGAGTCTTCTGCCGCTGCCGGTAGCCTTGAAGAGCAAGCAGGCAAACTGCAACAGCTGGTTGATGTGTTCCGCTTGCCGGGGCAGCAACTGGAGAAAGTGAAAAAGTCGATCGGTAAAATGCATCAGCCAAAACAGGCTGCGGCTACTACGGGACAGGACGGTTGGGAGACGTTTTAAACGGCGATGACGAGCCTGCAAAGGCTCGTCATTATTTACGGCTTAGCTCTGGCGCAATTGCAGATCCAGTGGCGTTTTACTGGGTTCGCCGCCAATCTCGCGGGCAAGTTTCGGCACCATATAACCAGAAACCAGCGTCAGAAGCTCGCGCATAATCAAGCGTGCTTCGTCATCGCTGACCATAAAGTGCGCAGCGCCCTGAACTTTATCCAGCACGTGCAGATAGTAGGGCATCACCCCCGCATCAAATAACGCATTACTCAACTCCGCCAGCGTTTGCGCATTATCATTCACGCCGCGTAGCAGCACGCTTTGGTTCAGTAAAGTGACGCCCGCTTGCCGCAGTGCGGTCATCGCCGCGCGGAAGTCATCGCCGATCTCCTGGGCATGGTTAATATGATTGACCAGCAAAATTTGCAGAGATGAACGGGCGAAACGTGCGACCAGCGTATCGGTGATGCGCGCCGGGATCACAATCGGCAGGCGGCTGTGAATACGCAGGCGTTTAATGTGTGGAGTGGCTTCCAGCTGTTCCAGCAGCCAGTCCAGCTCATGATCTTTCGCCATCAGTGGATCGCCGCCGGAAAAGATGATTTCATCCAGCTCCGGATGCGCTGCAATGTAGTCCAGCGCGCCTTGCCAGTTACGCTTGTTGCCCTGATTTTCCGCGTAGGGGAAGTGGCGACGGAAGCAGTAGCGGCAGTTTACGGCGCAGCCGCCTTTCACCAGCAGCAGGGCGCGATTTCGGTATTTGTGCAGTAATCCAGGCACCACGCTACTCTGCTCTTCCAGCGGATCGGTGGTGAAACCCGGCGCGGCGATAAATTCCTGCGGTGCGGTGATCACCTGGCGCAATAGCGGATCGTTGGGATTGCCAGGCTGCATGCGCGCGGCGAAGGAACGCGGTACGCGTAGCGGAAACAGGCGTTTTGCCTCACGGCCTGCGGTTAAATTTTCATCCGTGTCTATCTTTAAAAGACGTAACAGTTCATCTGGATCGGTTATTACATCGGCAAGTTGCATTAACCAATCTTCTCTGGACGGGGTATTTAGGGTTACAATATGCGCCATTTTGTGGCTAAGCTACCAGTTAACAATTTTCAGAGGGCCTTATGGCGACTTACTATAGCAACGATTTTCGTGCTGGTCTTAAAATCATGTTGGACGGCGAACCTTATGCGGTTGAAGCCAGCGAATTCGTTAAACCAGGTAAAGGCCAGGCATTTGCGCGCGTTAAGCTGCGTCGCCTGCTGACCGGTACTCGCGTAGAAAAAACCTTCAAATCTACTGACTCTGCCGAAGGCGCAGACGTTGTCGATATGAACCTGACTTACCTGTACAACGACGGTGAGTTCTGGCACTTCATGAACAACGAAACTTTCGAACAGCTTTCCGCTGACGCCAAAGCGATTGGCGACAACGCAAAATGGCTGCTGGACCAGGCTGAGTGCATCGTGACCCTGTGGAACGGCCAGCCGATCTCCGTCACTCCGCCGAACTTTGTTGAGCTGGAAATCGTTGAAACCGATCCAGGTCTGAAAGGCGACACCGCGGGTACCGGCGGCAAACCGGCTACCCTGAGCACTGGCGCAGTGGTTAAAGTTCCGCTGTTCGTGCAGATCGGTGAAGTTATCAAAGTCGATACCCGCTCCGGCGAATACGTATCTCGCGTGAAGTAATGTCCGCGGCTTCGGCGTAGCATCATGCTACGCCGTTGAACATAACAAGGCAGGAATGATGAAACGCCTTACCAAAATCCTTTCACTTATGCTTATCAGCAGCGCTTTGCTGTCGGGCTGTAATACGGCGCGCGGCGTCGGCGAAGATATTCAGAGCCTCGGCCACGCTATTTCTCACGCGGTGAGCTAAAAACTTCACATCTTCTTAAAAATCTTCCCGTTCCGGTCTCACTGCGGAATTTTGTCTATGCTTAAGTGGCTATACACAAATAATATTGGTCACAAAAGGAAGATATTATGGTTAAGAAGACAATTGTTGCGATCTTTTCTGTATTGGTCCTTTCATCCGTTCTGACGGCGTGTAACACCACGCGTGGCGTCGGTCAGGATATCTCTGAAGGCGGCAGCGCAATCTCTGGCGCAGCAAGCAAAGCGCAGCAGTAATCCTTGCCGGTACGGCATCCGCCGTACCGCTAATTTGAATTTTCCGGCAGTGAAAGGAACGGCGTAAACCGATTTCCCATCCCGAGTTTCATACGAATATTACGCTTGTAGGTATAAACGGTTTTGCCGTTAATACTTAGCCTGGCCGCGATGCTTTGGTTACTTTTCCCTTCCATCCATAGCGTGAGCACTTTCTCTTCCTGTTTGGTCAGTAGCGGTGTCGCCATTTGTGGAATTGAACGCATCGGGCGCGCCAGCACAATGTCATCAATGACCTGCGCCAGTTTCTCCAGCGGTTCTGTTTTTAGCAGCGTTGCGCGAATTTTAAATTGCGCATAGAACCCGGAAAGTTGCGCATCGATACCCGATTCCAGCAGCAGTACCTGGTTTGAGTCGCCGCAGACGGAAAATAGCGATGCAAGCTGTTGAATATGATGGATTTCATTTTTGAAGCCATGAAGATCGGCAATCACCATATCGGGTTGCCACTGCACAATATGTTCTTTCGCCAGCATTAAATTATGCAACCCGGTGACGAGGAACGAGGCGGGGAATAAATCGGGTTGATTGAGCCAGGACTCCACCCCAACGCGGGTGAAGTAACAACGGTCAATCACGAGAATCTTGAACATATTTTTCTTCGCAGTCAGAGGGTGGCGCACAGCTTCCTGTATTCAGGAAAGTGATTCATCATAGGGGGTACATAAGGTGGGTAAATGCTGGAATTCCGCAGCGAACAGTAGCTATTTCTTGCTTTAACTTGCGGAATATAAGCAAGCACATTCAAGTTGAAATTTTAAACTGTAGCGGGCAAAATTTGCCTCTCTTCACATCTCTGGCGGGACGACCTGTCAGTTTCATTTTTTCCGGGGACGGCCCCGCATCGGAGCCAATCATGTCCTGGTTAATTCTTCTTATCGCCGGTCTTCTTGAAGTGGTGTGGGCTGTCGGCCTGAAATACACCCACGGCTTTACGCGACTTGCCCCCAGTATCATCACCGTTACGGCAATGATCGCCAGTATTGTGCTGCTGTCATGGGCAATGAAAACCCTGCCGGTCGGTACCGCCTATGCTATCTGGACCGGGATCGGGGCGGTGGGCGCGGCGGTTGCAGGGATTGTGTTGCTTGGCGAATCTGCAAGCCTGGCGCGTATTCTCAGTCTGTGCCTGATTGTTGCCGGAATCGTTGGGTTAAAGCTCAGCACACATTAGTAAGACTGATTAATCCAGAGTAGTTTTTCCACAGCAAAACCTTGCCGGCTGGCGATATCCAGCATCTGCTGTTTGACCTCTGCTGGCAGGGTGGGCGTGCGCGACAGCAGCCACAAATAGTCGCGATCCGGCTCGCAAACCAGCGCGTAGCGATATTCATCGTCAAGGGCGATGATGTTGTAACCGCCATAGAAAGGACCGAAGAAAGAGACCTTCAGCGCGGCGGTATTCGGATTGCCGGTGAAATATGCCACGCCGGTGGACTGTTGCCACATGTCGCGCTGCGGATTATAGCCGCGGTTTATCACCGTCAGTCCGCCGTCGTTGCGCAAACTGTAGGTGGCGGTGACTTTCTCCAGACCGCTCTCGAAGCGGTGGTCCAGACGGGCGATTTCGTACCATCTTCCAAGATAACGCTGGGTATTGAAGTTTTGCACAACGGTGACGCCATCAGGCGGGGTAGGGGAACTACAGGAGGAGAGCAGTAACGCAGCGGTAACCATGGCGATCATCAGCAACATGCGCATGAGATTTTTCCTTCCAGATCTTTTCTTTAGGGTATAGACGCTGGCAGGAAATTTGCTCTCCCGCTTGCGCAGGAGAGCGACAGGTATCAAATAAAAATGACGCCGATCAGTGTGACCACAGTCAGAATTGCCGCGAGACCGTAGAACACCCATTTACCGTTCGGTACGTGAATTTTCAAATCATGCATCATATGGTGGATACGGTGCAGACCGCACCACACCGGCAGGACAATCATTAAAAAGAGGAACACGCGGCCAATGAAGCTTTGCGCAAATGTCAGTACGCGCTCATAGCCCAGCGCTTCACCTGGGTAGAAGCTCAGCGGCAGCAGAATACCGACCAGCAGCACGATAACCGGCGCGACAATGGCGCTCCACATACCGCCTGCGCCGAACAAGCCCCAGAATACGGGTTCGTCAGAACGTTTTGGATTCGGGTTAATCACGTTGGCCTCCTTACCAGAAAAGAGCCACAAACAGCACCACCACAGTGACTACCGCAGTCACCACCCAAAGCCCTTTCACTACCGGCTCTGGCCCCATTTTTTCGCCTTTGACGATGATAAGCTGCGCTTTCGGCGCCAGATCAAACCAGGTTTTGGTGTGCAGCAGCGCGGCGGCGAGCGTCACCAGATTGAGGATCACCACAATCGGGTTTTGCAGAAAGTGCACGAACCCTTCCCAGCTTTCCGGCCCATGTTTTAGCGCAAACAGACCAAAGATCAGTTCGATACTGAACCAGACCGCAGGTACCGCCGTTCCTTCACGCAGCATGTAGAAGCGATAAAACGGCAGAGTTTTCCACCAGCTTGACGGCATGGGACGAACCCAGGCTTTACGTTTAGTCGTCATAATGCACTCCTTAGCGTGGTTTCAGGGTGGCGATAAGAAAGTCTTTCGAGCTTTCCACCTTGCCCTGCTGAATGGCCGCAGCCGGATCGACATGTTTCGGACATACTTCCGAACAGTAGCCGACAAACGTACAGCTCCACACGCCGTTCTGGCTGTTGAGTTGCCCCATGCGCTCTTTTTTGCCGTGATCGCGGCTATCAAGGTTATAGCGATGCGCCAGCGTAATCGCCGCCGGGCCGATGAACTCAGGATTCAGACCAAACTGCGGGCAGGCGGCATAGCACAGGCCGCAGTTAATGCAGCCGGAGAACTGATGGTACTTCGCCATCTGCGCCGGGGTTTGCTTGCCGGGTCCCTGATCTGGCGTGCGCGTATTGCCGATGATGTAAGGCTTAATCGCTTCGAGACTTTCGATAAAGTGGGTCATATCGACCACCAGATCGCGCTCAACCGGGAAGTTCGCCAGCGCCTCGACTTTCAGGCCTTTCTCGTAATCGCGCAGAAAGGTTTTACACGCCAGTTTCGGGACTTTGTTGACCATCATGCCGCAGGAGCCGCAAATCGCCATACGGCACGACCAGCGGTAGCTCAGATCCGGCGCAAGGTTATCTTTGATATAGTTCAGCGCGTCGAGCAGAGAAGTGGCTTCATCGTAAGGCACGTCATAGAAGGCACTGTGAGGCGCATCGTCCACTTCCGGGTTGTAACGCACCACCTCCACTTTCAGATTCTTCATCTCAGACATTGTTCGTCTCCTTCTTCTCAGACGATTCAGCTTCTGCACCGTATACGCGTTTCGCCGGTGGCAGCGTAGTGATCTTCACATCGCTGTATTCCAGTCGGGTTGCGCCGTCGGCATCGCGGAAAGCCAGCGTGTGCTTGAGGAAGTTGACGTCATCGCGCTCAGTACATCCCTCATCCAGGCGCTGATGCGCCCCGCGGGATTCTTTACGCGCCAGCGCCGAGTGCGCCATACATTCGGCTACGTTCAGCCCATGTCCCAGCTCGATGGTATAGAGCAGATCGGTGTTGAAGACGCTGGAAGTATCGGTAATGCGCACGCGTTTGAAGCGCTCTTGCAACTCGGCCAGCTTATCCACGGTTTTCTGCATTAATTCCGGCGTGCGGTAGATCCCGCAGCCTTCTTCCATGGATTCGCCCATTTCGTCGCGGATTTTCGCCCAGCTTTCGTTGCCGTCCTGATTGACCAGCGTTTTCAGACGCTGCTCGACATCTGCTGCCTGTGCGTTTAACGCATCGTCATTGGCCTGGCTTGCGGAGGCCGAACGTGCAATGGCGCGTTCACCGGCAAGGCGGCCAAACACGACGAGTTCCGCCAGCGAGTTCGAGCCGAGACGGTTGGCACCGTGCAGGCCGACCGATGAGCATTCACCCACTGCAAACAGCCCGGTGATGCGCGATTCGCAGTTTTGGTCGGTTTCGATACCGCCCATGGTGTAGTGGGCCGTCGGGCGTACCGGAATCGGCTCTTTGATCGGATCGACGCCAACATAGGCTTTCGCCAGTTCGCAGATAAACGGCAGACGTTCGTTGATTTTTTTCGCGCCAAGATGACGCAGGTCGAGGTAGACCACATCACCGCGCGGCGTAGAGATAGTGTTGCCTTTACGCCACTCATGCCAGAATGCTTGCGATACTTTGTCGCGCGGGCCGAGTTCCATATATTTGTTCTTCGGCTCGCCCAGCGGCGTTTCCGGCCCCATGCCGTAATCCTGCAAATAGCGGTAGCCGTTTTTGTTCACCAGAATACCGCCTTCGCCGCGGCAACCTTCCGTCATCAGAATGCCGGAACCCGGCAGGCCGGTTGGATGGTACTGCACGAACTCCATGTCGCGCAGCGGAACGCCGTGCGCCAGCGCCATGCCCATGCCATCGCCGGTTACAATGCCGCCGTTAGTGTTGTAGCGGTAAACGCGGCCAGCGCCGCCCGTTGCCATCACCACGGCATTGGCGCGAATCTGCACCAGCGTACCTTCCATCATATTCATGGCGACCAGCCCGCGGGCATGGTTGTCATCCACAAGGATATCCAGCACGAAATGTTCGTCGAAGCGTTGGATTTGTGGGAACTGAAGGGAAGTTTGAAACAGGGTGTGCAGCATATGGAAGCCGGTTTTATCGGCGGCGAACCAGGTACGTTCGATTTTCATCCCACCGAAGCGCCGCACGTTGACCGAACCATCCGGGCGACGGCTCCACGGACAGCCCCACTGTTCAAGTTGGGTCATTTCTGTCGGGCAATGATGCACAAAATAGTCAACGACATCCTGTTCGCAAAGCCAGTCACCGCCAGCAACGGTATCGTGGAAATGGTATTCGAAGCTGTCATGATCCTGGGCGACGGCGGCAGAACCGCCTTCTGCGGCAACCGTGTGGCTGCGCATCGGATAAACTTTTGAAATCAATGCGATTTTGGCTTTCGGGTTGGCTTGCGCCGCCGCAATTGCGGTGCGTAATCCCGCTCCGCCTGCGCCTATCACAGCGATATCGGCTTGAAAGGTTTGCACGACATTCCTCCAGATTATTGTTGTTCCGCAACGATAAGCCAGACCGCTTAAGGCAGTTGCGAATATGTTCCACTGCTCCTTTTTGGGTAAGGAGCAGTATAACCGCAGAGATCCAAGGGAAATTTGATGCGTTCGATTTTTTTGCTGTTCTTTAAGGCAATGCATCATTCATATTGATAAATATCATCCTTGATTACTTCCTCTTTATTTATAGACGAGATAAATGAAATTTTTTTGCGCAAAATTTGTCTCTGTGGATCGATGCGGGTAGACTTCGTGCCCTTGTCTGAATTTGGAGAACGTACCATGAGCGAAACGGCCACCTGGCAGCCGAGCGCATCCATCCCCAATTTATTAAAACGCGCGGCAATCATGGCGGAAATTCGGCGCTTCTTCGCCGATCGCGGCGTACTTGAGGTGGAGACGCCCTGTATGAGCCAGGCAACGGTAACGGACGTTCATCTGTTCCCGTTTGAAACCCGTTTTGTTGGCCCCGGCCATTCTCAGGGGATCAATCTCTACCTGATGACCAGCCCGGAATATCATATGAAGCGTCTGCTGGCGGCGGGCTGCGGCCCGGTATTCCAGCTGTGCAGAAGCTTCCGTAATGAAGAGATGGGCCGTCATCACAATCCTGAATTCACCATGCTTGAGTGGTATCGCCCGCACTACGACATGTACCGTCTGATGAATGAGGTGGACGATTTACTGCAACAGGTACTGGAGTGCCCGGCAGCGGAATCGCTCTCTTACCAGCAGGCGTTCCAGCGTTATCTGGAAGTGGATCCGCTCTCTGCTGATAAAGCGCAGTTGCGCGAAGTGGCGGCAAAACTCGATCTGAGCAATATTGCCGAGACAGAAGAAGACCGCGATACGCTGCTACAACTGCTGTTTGCCATGGGCGTTGAGCCGCATATCGGCAAAGATCGTCCGACTTTCGTGTACCACTTTCCGGCAAGCCAGGCCGCGCTGGCGCAGATCAGCACCGAAGATCACCGCGTGGCGGAGCGTTTTGAGGTCTATTTCAAAGGGATTGAGCTGGCGAATGGTTTCCATGAGCTGACTGATGCCCGCGAGCAGCAGCAGCGTTTTGAGCAGGATAACCGCAAGCGTGCGGCGCGTGGTCTGCCGCAGCAGCCAATGGACAATAATTTGCTGGAAGCGTTGAAAGCCGGCCTGCCGGATTGTTCCGGCGTGGCGTTGGGCGTTGATCGTCTGGTGATGCTGGCATTGCAGGCGGAAAGCCTGGCTGAGGTTATTGCGTTTACCGTTGACCGGGCGTAATTGCTTTGCATAACAGGAGCGCACCTTTTGTTCGCTCCTGAAGTAATATTCATCTCTTTTTTAAGTACATTGAAAAATCTTATTTAATACATATTCTATTTTCCTTTTATTATCATTCCTCTGCCAATTTGTTTATTATTTATTTGCGTTGCCGTATATGCTTAAATTGTTTTAAAAACAAATAATGTGAATGGATGATTAATATTTATGGATGATTCATTGATTTTTTGCAAAGTAGATAAATATGGTTTTCCTCATTGGGATGGGTTCGATTTTTTTCGATGGTATGTGCTTCCCAGTAACTGGAATCATCGTACTGGGGCTGCATATCTTTGGCTTTATAAAACTGCCTGGTTGATTCACCACCGGGGGGTGATTAAAAAGTCTGCCAGGGAGGCTCAAATACCTGAATTATTGTTGGCTGGCATCGCTGTTTCCGAAGTTGGTGGTACGCCAGAAAGGTTTAAAAGTGTCGGTGTGCTACAGTTCAGGCAAGTTTTAGAAATAGTTATGGGGAAAAAAGATAATATATATTCCAACTCTACATCTGTTGGTTCGATCGCTATACAACTTCGGGCAGCAGCAGAGACCATAGGTATCAGACCTGATACATTAAGTTTCTTTCAGCAATATAAACTTTCTCAGTGTTTACTTAATAATGATTTTAATATTAGAGTCGTTGCATTTCATCTCCGGGATCTCATTCTTTATGACAATCCGGGCAGTGATACTTCCCATCTGAGCGATGAGCAGATAATATTGGCTGGATCAAGGTATAATCGTGGTATTAGTCGCGATAAAAAAGACTTTATCGATTCTATTCATGCTCCGACAGGTGCACGTGAACGGGCATATAGTGAATATGGTCGCAGGATAATTGAGAAGAAGGATAGTCTGATGAGGATTCTGCGGGGGAATTAAATGCGCTGGAAAGCATTTACACTTGGTTTCGTCTGGTTCGTGTTCTCTGTTCTCTTTATCATCCTTTTTTCAGCTCAGGATAAAGAGTGGCTCATTGATGGCAACAGTATTAAAAATATATGTGATCTTATGATATATATTGAGCATGACGATACCCGCGATGTTGGGGTCGTCATGACTATCCCATTGTTTTTTCCCTTTATTTATCTGCTTGTCTGGAAAAAACGGCGGCATTGGTTACTTTACCTGACACTATTCTCTATTTTTGCATTCTGGCTGTGGCGGTTTTTCCTGCGCTATCAGTGGTGCTTGTAGGCATGTACCATCGAGTGGCGGCTACGTCTAAGTTGCTCTGGAAGTCCCGTATATTCGCTGGTCGGTAGGCCTGATGCCATAGCGCCATCAGGCCATTAGTCGCGCGTCTTACAAACTTCCCGCCGGGCGGTTGCCTTTGCCTGCGGAAGTCAGCGTTCGCGCCGTGCGTCTCCCGTCGAGACTCTCCAGCCGCATCTGGAATGGCGGGAACGGCAAATCGATGCCGTGTTCGCGGAAGCCCGCCAGAATCAACTGGTGGATTTCGTGGCGCAGTGGCATACGATGCCCCATCTCAGCGGCATAGATACGCAGTTCAAACAGTTGAATACCCTGTTGCAGATCGACCAGGAACACTTCCGGTGCCGGATTATCAATCACAAAAGAGCAGCGCTCGGCTGCGGTATAGAGGATCTGCGTCACCTCTTCACTGTTGGCGTCTGCTGGCGCAGGCACGGTTAAAACCACGCGCGTGACGGAATCGGAGAGCGACCAGTTAATAAACTGCTCGGTAATAAACGCCTTGTTCGGCACGATGATCTCTTTACGATCCCAGTCGCTGATGGTGGTGGCGCGGGTGTTGATTTTCGTCACGCTGCCCGTCAGATCGCGGATCGTTACGGTATCGCCAATGCGGATCGGCTTCTCAAACAGAATGATCAGGCCAGAGATGAAGTTGGCGAAAATCTCCTGTAAGCCAAAGCCGAGACCGACACCTAATGCGGCGACCAGCCATTGCAGCTTGGCCCATTCGATGCCGATCATCGAGAAGCCGACCAGCCCACCGAACAGCATCAGCAAATATTTAGTGATAGTGGTAATGGCATAACCGGTGCCGGGCGACAGATCCAGATGTTGCAGCAGCGCCAGTTCCAGCAATGCCGGAAGGTTGCGCACCAGTTGCGTGGTGATGATAAACACGAGAATGGCGATCAGCACCGCGCCGAGCGTAATTGGCTCCAGGCTTTCCACTCCCTGCACCGTTGAAGTGACATCCCATAGCGGAATATTTTCCAGAAAACCAAAAGCGGAATGGATCTCCGACCACAGCACGATGACAGACAGCAGGGCAATCAACATCAGAATCGAGCGCACCAGCCGCAGCGACTGGACGCTGATTGCATCCAGATCGACTTCCGGTTCATCGATATCGGCAGCGCCTTCGGTGCTGGAGTGATGCGGCACATCCTCTTCGCCCCGCGCACGTTGCGCGAGAATTTCCGCGCGGCGGTGGCGTGCGCGTTCAAACGCCAGGCGACGGCGCTGAATTAGCATCCAGCGGCGGATAATGTGGTAGACCACCAGCAGGGCGAACCAGATGGCGACGGAGGTTTCCAGACGCGCGAGCAGCGCCTGCGCTGTGGCTAGATAGCCGACCGCTGCGGCGAGGATCGCCGTCAGCGGCGCGCACAGCAGCAAATTCCACAACAGATGATTCGGCAAATTATCGGCGCTGCCGCTTTTGTCCACATAGAGCGGGATCCCGGCGCGTTTCATACTCAGCGTAACCAGCGCCAGCGCTCCGCAGATCAGGATAAAGCACAGCCGCCCCAGCGAGCCGGAGAATTCTCGATCGTTGAGGTTATCGAACATAATCAGCGCCATGATCAACGGTACGATAAAGCCAATACTCATCAGGTAGTAACGCATGCCGCGTGCAACGCGGTTGCGCGGCCAGCCAAAGTGGGCGACAAACAAACCGGTTGGACGGGCGAAGGTGGCGCAAATCATCACCACCCACAGCAGCGGTACGGTAGCCGTAACGCCATCACCGATGGCGACCGCCAGCGGCCAGGGCCAGGCTTCCTGCAAACCATAACCGAGCGTGGCCCACAGCACTGGAAGCGGTGATGCGACGAGAATCGACCAGAAAACGGTGCGCATGGTCAGCCAGAAGTGATCCTGTGTGACCTTGCCGACGCGGGCGCTTGAACGCTCCAGAAAGCGGGTAAAATGCCGACGTGAATAGATGCTGAAACCCACCAGCGCTAACGCACCAAACAGCGGGAACAGCGTCTCTTTGCTGGTCAGCATCATAATACTGGCTTTGCCAAGCTGGCTGAGGGTATCCAGCGACAATAAACGGCGCAGATCCTGCACAATCTCGATTGGCCATGCAAAGGTCAGCGGGCTGACATCCGCCGTCCAGAACAGGTAGCGGTGCGTTGCTTCATTCACCTCTTTCAGCGCATCTTCGAGCTGGCTATTGGCCACTTTCAGCTTGGTGAGTTCGAGGATCAGCGTATCGCCGCCCTGAAGCAAAGAATTCAGCAGCTCGCGCTGCGTGCGCAACTGGGCTTCCAGAATGCGGTTCTGCTCGGCGGTAAGCGCTTTGCCGTCCGCCTGGCGGATTTGTCGCAGTTGCGGCTGCTTATTCAGCAAATCCTCATAGCGCATCCGATGGACGCGCAGTTGCGCCATCTCGGTATCCAGTTGCTGCGGTTTTGGCATTTCCGGCAGTCGGGCAACCTGCGCGCGCAGCGCTTCACCCAGCATATTCGAGGCACCGAGCCATTGAGACTGCTCACGCAGTGTATTCAGCGCCTGGCGAACCTGTAAAGTCTGCCCGGAGGCCTGCCGCTGCTGGGATGCGACCAGATCCATACGCTGCGCCTGTTGATTCAGCGCCTGCGACAGTTCACGGTTGATGCGGAACTGCTCGACAATACCGGCGGGCAGATTGGCACTGTTTTCTGCCAGTAGCTCAGTGCTCTCCAGCGCCTGTTCGGCTTCGCGCTGGCGCTGGCTGTTGAGCTGGTTACGCAAGGCCTGGAGATACGCATCCAACTGCTGGCTCTGTTTCTGCGCCAGTTCGGAGCGCATCCGCGCCAGTTCCTGGCGGTTATTGGCGGAGAGTTGCGCCAGATCCAGCTCATCAACCAGCGCTTTCAGCTTCGCGGATTCTGCCTGCGCGCCGAAGTTTTGCGCCTGCGCCAGCGGCGTGTTGGTGTTTTGCGCGCCAAGTCGGCGCTCCACTTCGGTAACCTGGCGGCGTGCGTCGGTCTGCTGTTGCGGGAGCTGGCTCAGGGAATCGCTGATCTCTCTGGCGCGTTCCTGCTCCTGTTGGGCGAGTCGGGTTTTTTCCAGCAACTGGCTGCTGACTTGCAGGATCTCCTGATTCAGCGCGTCGCTGCTCATCCCTTCGGGAACCGATTTGGGTTCATCGCGCAGGTTATCCAACTGTGCGCGCAGGGTGCGGGAAAGCTTGGGGAAATTATCAATAACTTGTTGATATTGCTGCGCGCGTTCGAGGGAACCTTTGCGTTCCTCAAGGGCGTTGAGCGCGGCCTGGAGCACCTCGATCGTTTCTGCCTGCTCCGGCGTGCTTTTCGCCGCCTTAACCTGCTCCAGTTCCTGGGTGATTTGTCGGGCATCGGGAGCCGTTGCTGCAACGGCTCCCTGGCTGAGGCACCAGGCCATCAGAAAAACGATAATCAGGCGCACATCAGTCTCCGTGGTGCGGGGGGTTAGCCCTGGTCTTTTTGGTCGTCAACCAGCGGGCTGGCGTCGTGTTCTGCCTGGATTTCCGCTTCCGGCAACGGTGACGGTTCGGTAACTACCGGCGCGAAGGGCTCGGTAGAAACGGCCAGCGGCTGGCCGATTTTTGTTACCGACAGGCTTTGCAGTTGCTCTGCCAGCGCCACTTTGCCCGGCGCAAAGAGGTTGATGACGGTCGAACCGAGTTTGAAGCGGCCCATCTCCTGGCCTTTCAGCAGTGCAACCGCGCCTTCGCTGTCGCCCGCAGGCCATGTCCAGCGTTTGATAATGCCTTCGCGCGGTGGCGTGATGGTGCCTGCCCACACGGTTTCGATACTGCCGACAATGGTCGCGCCGACAAGAATTTGCGCCATCGGGCCAAACTCGGTATCAAACAGGCAGATCACGCGTTCGTTACGGGCAAAGAGATTAGGGACATTTTGCGCCGTCAGATGGTTAACAGAGAAGAGATCGCCCGGCACGTAAATCATCTCGCGCAGGATGCCGTTACACGGCATATGAACACGGTGATAATCGCGCGGAGAGAGATAGGTGGTGACAAAGCTACCGTTACGGAACAGATCTGCCATCAGGTAGTTACCCGCCAGCAGTGCTTCCAGGCTGTAGTTGTGGCCTTTGGCCTGCAGGATTTTGTCATTCTCAATGGCACCAAGCTGGCTGATAACGCCGTCTGCGGGCATCACCAGCACGTTCGGATCGGTATTGAGCGGGCGCACGTCGTCGCGCAGCGGACGCACAAAGAAATCGTTAAAGGTGCGGTAGCTGGCGGTGTCCGGCTTCTGCGCCTCTTTCATATCGACCTTGTAGTATTTTACGAACAGATCGATAACCAGTTTGGTCAGCCAGCCTGCACGTTTGCTTGCGCCCCAGCCCGCTAGGCGAGTGAGCCACAGTTTAGGCAGAATGTATTGAAGCGAAAGTTTAAGTGAGTTTAACAAGGTAGCCTCCAGGCCATTGTTTTTGTCGTTCCTGACCCGGCGCCGGAGCGCCTGAGTCTTTGAAAAGGGGACGATTTTAGCGACGCATAGCTTAGTTGTCAGTCGTCCGATTCAGAAAAGCTTTTACGCGTTTTTACTTGCGCCATGCTTTCCAGAATACGGTGATAGTTGTCGAAACGGCTTTCTGCAATCTCGCCATTTTCTACCGCCTCGCGGATGGCGCAACCGGGATCGGTATCGTGTTTGCAGTCGCGATATTTACAGTGACCAATGTAGTCATGGAATTCGACAAACCCGTTGGTGATTTGTTCCGGTTCGAGATGCCAGAGGCCAAACTCACGAACACCCGGTGAATCAATCACATCGCCGCCGTGCGGGAAGTGGTAGAGGCGCGCTGCGGTCGTAGTGTGCTGCCCCAGGCCGGAAACATCAGAAACATCGTTAGTGAGTATTTGCTCTTCCTGGAAACCGAGCAGCGCATTGAGCAGGCTTGATTTCCCGACGCCGGACTGCCCGGCAAAGATGCTTACACGGTCGGTTAGCGCTTCAACGAGCGGCGCCAGGCCATCTTGCGTGTGGCTGGAGACCATCAGCACCTGGTAGCCAATGTTGCGGTAGATATCCATCTGCTCATTGACGAATGCCATTCCTTCGTCATCCAGCAGATCGATTTTGTTCAGGACGATCAGCGGAGCAACCTGCAATGTTTCGCAGGCAACCAGATAGCGATCGATAATATTGAGTGACAGTTCCGGCAGAATGGCGGAGACCACTACGATTTGATCGATGTTGGCGGCAATGGGTTTTACGCCATCATAAAAATCAGGGCGCGTCAGCACCGAGGTGCGTTCGTGCACAGCTTCAACAATGCCCTTGACGGTGACGCCTTCCGCTGCTTCTTTACCCGGACGCCAGACAACGCGGTCGCCGGTGACCAGCGAGCGAATCGTGCGGCGAATGTTACAGCGATGCACTTCGCCGTCGGCAGATTCCACATCGGCGTGCATGCCAAAGCGGCTGATCACCACCCCTTCGGACGCTTCGCCGAACAGGTTGTCATCGTAGTCAGCTTTCTCCGCAGACGTTTTCAGTCGGCGCTGGTGGTTCGCTTTTACGCGGCGCTGCTGTCCTTTGGAGAGTTTATTTTTACTCAATCGTGCTGGCTCCTGGTCGCCCTGGATGGGCAAAACCTCTATGATACACGCAATTTTAGATGAATATAGTTACGCGAGAAGGGTGGAAAATAGCATGAGCGCAAATGAAAACAACCTCATTTGGATCGATCTGGAGATGACGGGGTTAGATCCCGAGCGCGATCGCATTATTGAGATCGCCACGCTGGTAACCGATGCGAATCTGAACATTCTGGCGGAAGGGCCGGTGATTGCGGTACATCAATCCGACGCGCAGCTGGCGTTAATGGATGAGTGGAACGTGCGTACTCATACCGGCAGCGGTCTGGTTGATCGCGTTAAAGCCAGCCAGCTCGACGATCGTGCGGCGGAACTGGCGACGATCGAATTCCTTAAAGAGTGGGTGCCGGCGGGCAAATCCCCCATCTGTGGCAACAGCATTGGCCAGGATCGTCGTTTTCTGTTTAAGTACATGCCCGAGCTGGAGGCGTATTTCCACTACCGTTATCTGGATGTCAGCACGCTGAAAGAGCTGGCACGTCGCTGGAAGCCGGAAGTCCTGGAAGGCCTGAAAAAACAGAATACTCACCAGGCGCTGGATGATATTCGCGAGTCGGTAGCCGAACTGGCGTACTATCGCGAGCATTTTATTAAGCTTTAAGACAATGAAGGCGCGGGGCCGATTTTTTTTCAATTGCCCCGCAAGCCAGTGCTGGCGCGGGTTTGCTGGAAAAATGCGCATTTTGTTGATTAAAGCAGCACTTGAACAAAAAAAGCGAAAATTTGCTGTCGGGGGCTTGCAGCAGGAATGATTTCTCGTATAATGCGCCTCCCGTGAAGACACAGAAATGTGCAACACGGCATCACGAAATTTTAGCGGAAATTGTTCGTAATTAGCTGAAAAATCGATGATAAGCGGGAATAGCTCAGTTGGTAGAGCACGACCTTGCCAAGGTCGGGGTCGCGAGTTCGAGTCTCGTTTCCCGCTCCAAAATTTGAAATGCACCATCCAGATTTACTGGTTTCGGCATTGAAGCTGAATCCGGATAAATATGCGGGAATAGCTCAGTTGGTAGAGCACGACCTTGCCAAGGTCGGGGTCGCGAGTTCGAGTCTCGTTTCCCGCTCCAAATTTGAAATGCCGAAAGGCACGCACCATCCAGATTTACTGGTCACGGCAAGCAAGCCTGTCCAGATAAGTATGCGGGAATAGCTCAGTTGGTAGAGCACGACCTTGCCAAGGTCGGGGTCGCGAGTTCGAGTCTCGTTTCCCGCTCCAAATCTTCATCAATAAAAATTATCCACAGCGGGATTCCTCGTTGGGGGCGTTTTTTTATTGTCCTGTCAAACTATTGTGAACAGAGTTATCCACAGGCATGACTTTCATTCGCAACATTCCTATCGCTTCGTCAGGTGAATAATCTCTTTTCAACTGACTGAAAAATAAAAATAAAATAATATTTCAAACTGTTAATTCGATCGCTTGACGATTTTGTGAACGTTGAATCGTAATGTGTTTTTTATTTTATTCACAGGCTGTGGATGGTTCAGGCATCGCGCGGCAGCCCTTTTTCAACTACCCGTACCAGTCGCTGCTTTTTCGGGGGTTGTACTTCCACCACGCAGGCATTTCGTTTCTCAATTTGCTGCGCAATCGCCCATTCTATGTGTTCGTCGAGAAGTGGGTGCTCACCAAGCCGCTGTCGGAGCGCCTGGATAGTGGCCTCATCCCACGGCGCATTGCCCAGTGCAACGGCAATATTGCGTAGCCAGCGTAAATGACCAATACGGCGAATCGCCGAACCTTCCGTGACTTTCAAAAAGTGCGCTTCATTCCAGGAGAACAGCTCAATCAGTGCGGGCGCATGCAGCGCTTTGCGCGGGCTGAAATCCTCTTCGCTGGTAAGCTGTGAGTAGCGATTCCAGGGACAAATCAGCTGGCAGTCGTCACAACCGTAAATGCGGTTACCAATCAGCGGGCGAAACGCTTCCGGGATGGCGCCTTCCAGCTCAATCGTCAGATAAGAGATGCAGCGGCGGGCATCGACGGTATAAGGCTCGACAATGGCGCCGGTTGGGCAAATCGTCATACAGGCCACGCAGCGCCCACAACCTTCTTCGACTGGCGAATCCACGGGCAGCGGAAGATCAATCAGCAGTTCGCCAAGGAAAAAGAACGAGCCTGCATCGCGGCTGAGGATAAGTGAGTGCTTACCTGTCCAGCCCAGTCCGGCTTTTTCCGCCAGCGGACGCTCAAGAATGGGCGCAGAATCAACAAAAGGTCTAAAATTCAGCGAAGCACAATGCTGCTGGATAAGTTCTCCGAGCTTTTTGAGCCGGTTGCGCAGCAGCTTATGATAATCGCGACCCAGCGCATAACGGCTGACATAGCCCAGCGTTGGGTTTTTCAGCGTGCTGGCGAAAGCAGCCTGTGCAGGAAGGTAATTCATGCGCACGCTAATGACGCGCAGCGTGCCGGGGAGAAGCTCGTGGGGGCGGGCGCGCATCATGCCGTGGCGCGCCATCCACTCCATTTCGCCGTGATATTGTTTGTCCAGCCACGCTTGCAGCTTCGGCTCGCTGGCGCTGAGATCGGTATCCGTAATACCGACCTGCTGAAAACCCAGTTCAGAGCCCCACTGTTTGATTTGTTGCGCTAAGTCATTGAGATTGAGGGGCTGTGACATGACGGACCATAGAAATGAAGAAAAACGCAGCAAGTATACCACACTCTGTCTGGCCAACGGCTGAGATGAAACGCCTGGAACGTGAGGCGGCAGACAGCCTCGGCATCACGCTCTATGAACTTATGCAGCGCGCGGGCGAAGCCGCGTTTGCCGTCGCGCGGGAGCAATTTCCTGACACGCGTAGCTGGCTGTTGCTTTGCGGGCACGGTAATAACGGTGGCGATGGCTATATTGTTGCGCGGTTGGCAGCGGCGGCAGGCATTGCCGTAACGCTGCTGGCGCTGGAGAGCAGCAAACCGCTGCCGGAAGAGGCTGCAACCGCGCGTGAAGCCTGGCTTGATGCTGGAGGTGTCATTCATGCCGCGGATGTCGCCTGGCCGGACGACGTGGATTTAATTATCGATGCTTTGCTCGGTACGGGGCTTGACCGCGCGCCGCGCGACGATGTTTCCGCGCTGATTGAACAAGCCAACCTACATTCCGCGCCGGTGCTGGCGCTGGATATCCCCTCCGGCCTGAATGCGCAAACCGGCACGACACCGGGTGCAGTCATTGAGGCGCAGCACACCGTGACTTTTATCGCGCTTAAACCGGGCTTGCTGACCGGCAAAGCGCGTGACGTCGTCGGCCAGTTGCATCACCATGCGCTGGGGCTTGAACCGTGGCTTAACGGCCAGCAAGCGCCGCTTTCCCGTTTTGATGAGAGCCAGTTAGCGCAGTGGTTGCCACCGCGCCGCCCAACATCGCATAAAGGCGATCATGGACGGCTGGTGATCATTGGCGGCGATCACGGCATGGCGGGTGCCATCCGTATGGCCGGTGAAGCTGCGCTGCGCGCAGGTGCCGGTCTGGTTCGCGTGCTGACGCGTAGCGAGAATATCCCACCCATTATTACTGCCCGCCCGGAACTCATGGTCCATGAGCTGACGGCGGCATCGCTGGATGAAAGCCTGGAGTGGGCAGATGTGGTGGTGATAGGGCCTGGACTTGGGCAGCAAGAGTGGGGCAAAAAAGCGCTGCAAAAAGTGGAGAATTTTCGTAAGCCGATGCTGTGGGACGCCGATGCGTTGAACCTTCTGGCAATCAATCCCGATAAACGTCACAATCGCGTACTGACGCCGCATCCCGGCGAGGCAGCGCGTTTGCTCAACTGTAGCGTGGCGGAAATCGAAAGCGATCGCTTACTTTCTGCTCAACGTCTGGTAAAACGTTACGCTGGCGTGGTGGTGCTGAAAGGCGCTGGTACAGTGGTGGCGAGCGAGGCTGGTGAGGCAGGCATTATTGATGCCGGAAATGCCGGAATGGCGAGCGGTGGCATGGGCGACGTGCTGTCGGGCATTATTGGCGCGCTGCTCGGCCAGAAACTCAGTTTGTATGATGCGGCTTGCGCCGGATGCGTTGCGCATGGCGCAGCGGCCGACAGACAGGCGGCACAATATGGTCAGCGCGGTATGCTGGCCACCGAACTTTTTATGACGCTTTTGCGTGTTGTTAACCCGGATGTAGTTGATACAAAAGATGATTAATCGAGTTATTCCTTTACCTGACGAGCAATCGACACTGGATCTCGGCAATCGCGTGGCGCAGGCCTGCGACGGCGCGACGGTGATTTATCTGTATGGCGATCTCGGTGCGGGTAAAACCACCTTTAGCCGGGGCTTTTTGCAGGCTTTAGGCCATCATGGGAATGTCAAAAGCCCGACTTATACGCTGGTGGAGCCTTACACCCTCGATAAGCTGATGGTGTATCACTTCGATCTCTACCGCCTTGCGGACCCGGAGGAGCTGGAGTTTATGGGGATCCGCGATTATTTTGCCAACGACGCGATTTGCCTGGTCGAGTGGCCGCAACAAGGTGCGGGTGTACTGCCTGACCCGGATGTCGAAATCCATTTAGATTACCAGGCGCAGGGGCGTGAGGCGCGCATTCGTGCTGTTTCCTCATCTGGTGAGTCGTTGCTGGCGCGTATGGCCGGTTAACAGGAAGGGTGACGGGATGATCTCTCGCGTGAAAGGTTGGTTGGCGGCAGTTCTTTTGCTGGCGTGTGCTCACGCTGGCGCAGCAAGTTTAGCCGATATTCAGGTGTCTAATGGCGACAGACAGGCGCGTATCACCTTCAGTTTTATGGGCGATCCTGAGTATGCGTTTTCGCAACAGGATAAGCGCAGCGTGGCGCTGGATATCAAACAGACCGGCATTATTCAGGGATTGCCGTTGCAGTTCAGCGGCAACAATCTGGTGAAAAGTATTCGTGCAGGTACGGCAAAAGATAACCAGTCAATCCGCCTGGTAGTGGATCTGACGCAGAACGGCAAAACCCGTGCAGTGAAACAGCAAAACGGTGCAGGTTACAAGGTGGTATTTACCATCGATGCTGACGTCCCGCCGCCGCCAGTGGTGGCGAAGCGCGAGACGCCCGTTGTTACGCCGCGCCCGACGCAGCCTGGACGTAATCCGTTTAAATCAGACAATGACCGTATCACCAGCGTTACCAGCAGCAACACCGTGACGCGTCCGGCGGTACAATCGCGCACGGTATCCGGTGACAAAGTGGTGATTGCAATTGACGCCGGGCACGGGGGCCAGGATCCTGGGGCAATTGGTTCCGGCGGCACAGAGGAGAAAAACGTCACCATCTCCATCGCCCGTAAATTGCGTGCGCTATTGAATGACGATCCGATGTTCAAGCCGGTGATGACTCGCGACGGCGACTACTTTATTTCTGTCATGGGCCGTTCCGATGTGGCGCGTAAGCAGAACGCCAACTTTCTTGTCTCGATCCACGCCGATGCTGCGCCAAACCGTGACGCTACCGGTGCGTCTGTCTGGGTGCTGTCGAACCGTCGCGCCAACAGCGAGATGGCAGGCTGGCTGGAGCAGCACGAGAAACAATCCGAATTGCTGGGCGGCGCGGGCGATATGCTGGCGAACAGCCAGTCTGATCCCTATCTCAGCCAGGCGGTGCTCGATTTACAGTTCGGCCATTCTCAGCGCGTAGGTTATGATGTCGCCACGAACATACTGAGCCAGCTTCAGCGCGTGGGGGCATTACATAAACGCCGCCCGGAACATGCCAGCCTTGGCGTGTTGCGCTCGCCGGATATTCCGTCGGTACTGGTCGAAACCGGTTTTATCAGCAACAGCGGCGAAGAGCGTTTGCTGGCCAGCGATGCATACCAGCAGCAAATCGCCGAAGCGATTTACGGTGGTCTGCGTAACTACTTCCTCGCTCATCCGTTGCAATCCGCGCCGCAGGGCGGAGGCGGGCAAACGGCCAGCGCTGCAGCACCTGCAAGTGGTCTGCTTAACTAAGGATATTTTTCATGCCGATACAGGTTCTACCGCCGCAGCTTGCGAACCAGATCGCCGCTGGCGAAGTGGTTGAACGCCCTGCGTCGGTGGTGAAAGAGCTGGTGGAAAACAGTCTTGATGCCGGAGCAACGCGTATCGATATCGACATCGAACGCGGTGGTGCGAAGCTTATTCGCATCCGCGATAATGGCAGCGGTATCAAGAAAGACGAGCTGGCGCTTGCGCTGGCCCGCCATGCCACCAGTAAAATCGCCTCACTTGACGATCTGGAAGCGATTATCAGCCTCGGTTTTCGCGGCGAAGCGCTGGCCAGTATCAGTTCAGTCTCCCGTTTAACGCTCACCTCCCGTACTGCCGATCAGCAAGAAGCGTGGCAAGCCTACGCGGAAGGCCGCGATATGGACGTAACGGTAAAACCCGCTGCTCACCCTGTTGGCACCACGCTGGAAGTGCTGGATCTGTTCTACAACACGCCGGCGCGGCGTAAGTTTATGCGTACGGAAAAAACCGAGTTTGGTCATATCGATGAAGTGATCCGTCGCATTGCTCTTGCGCGTTTTGACGTCACTATCAATCTGAATCACAACGGGAAAATGGTACGCCAGTACCGCGCCGTTGCCGAAGGCGCACCAAAAGAGCGTCGGCTTGGCGCGATATGCGGCTCGGCGTTTCTGGAACAGGCGCTGGAGATTGCGTGGCAGCACGGCGATTTATCTCTGCATGGCTGGGTGGCCGATCCTAAAAGCACCAGCAACGCGTTTGCTGAAATTCAGTATTGCTACGTGAATGGTCGCATGATGCGTGACCGGTTAATTAACCACGCTATTCGGCAGGCATGTGAAGATAAGCTGGGTGCCGATCAGCAGCCCGCTTTTGTGCTTTATCTGAAAATTGACCCGCGTCAGGTGGATGTGAATGTGCATCCGGCAAAACATGAAGTACGCTTCCATCAATCGCGGCTGGTGCATGATTTTATCTATCAGGGCGTATTGAGCGTGCTGCAACAGCAACTCGAAACGCCACTTCAACTGGAAGAGGAGCCTGCGCCGCGCGCATTGCCGGAGAACCGTGTCGCGGCCGGTCGCAACCAGTTTGCTGCGCCGCCCATTGCCCGGGAACCCGAAGCGCCGCGTTATTCATCACCTGCTGCTGGCGCATCACGCGGGGGCAACAGTGCTACAGGTCAACCGTGGCCGAATGCGCAGCCGGGGTATCAGAAACAGCAGGGAGCGCTCTATCGCCAGTTGCTGGAAACGCCTGCGGCTGAACGTAAAACCGAAAGCGTCACTTCTGTTGCTCCTGCACTGGAAGGGCATTGCCAGAGTTTTGGCCGCGTGCTGACGCTGATCGCGCCGCATTTTGCCTTGCTTGAGCGTGATGGCAACCTTGCACTGTTGGCGTTGCCGGTGGCTGAACGTTGGTTGCGACTGGCGCAACTCTCCCCGGATAATGCGCCGGTATGCGGCCAGCCGCTGCTGATTCCGGTACGTTTAAAAATCTCCACTGAGGAGAGTGCGGCGCTGAAGCGTGCGCAGCCAGTGCTGGCAGGAATGGGTATTGAATTATTGCTGGATGGCCAGCATGTGACCATTCGTGCAGTGCCTTTACCCTTGCGCCAACAAAATTTACAAATCTTGATTTCTGCTCTGATAGGCTACCTGGCGCAGCAGACAAGCATTGATGCGGTGAATATAGCCCAGTGGCTGGCTCGTCATCTGGCGAGCGATCATCCGCAATGGAGTGTGGCGCAGGCGATTACCCTGCTGGCCGACGTCGAACGGCTTTGTCCGCATCTGGTGAAAACACCACCAGATGGTTTATTACAACCTGTAGAGCTACAAACGGCGATGAACGCCCTGAAACATGAGTGAAGTTAAGGCAAGCCTGCCGAAGGCAATTTTTTTGATGGGGCCGACGGCCTCCGGCAAGACTGCGTTAGCCATTGAGTTACGTAAAGTTTTGCCAGTAGAGTTGATAAGCGTTGATTCTGCCCTTATCTATCAGGGCATGGATATCGGCACCGCCAAGCCAAGCGCAGAAGAGTTACGTGCCGCACCGCACCGGTTGCTGGACATTCTCGATCCTGCGCAGGCTTATTCCGCTGCCGATTTTCGCCGCGATGCACTGGCGGCGATGCAGGAGATCACCGAAGCAGGGCGTATTCCTCTGCTGGTGGGCGGTACAATGCTCTACTTTAAAGCGCTGCTGGAAGGGTTATCGCCCCTGCCATCAGCAGATGCAAAAGTCAGAGCGGAAATAGAAAAACAGGCGGCAGAGCGTGGATGGGAAGCGTTGCATCAGCAGTTACGGGAGATTGACCCCGTTGCCGCAGCGCGGATTCATCCAAATGATCCGCAAAGGCTTTCCCGGGCACTGGAAGTTTTTTTCATTTCGGGTAAAACTTTAACGGATCTGACGCAAACGTCAGGAGACGCTCTGCCTTACCAGGTGCATCAGTTCGCCATCGCCCCGGCGAGCCGTGAACTGCTCCATCAACGGATCGAGCAGCGCTTTCATCAGATGTTAGCTTCAGGTTTTGAAGCAGAAGTGCGGGCGCTTTTTGCTCGCGGAGATTTGCATACGGATATGCCTTCCATTCGTTGTGTGGGATACCGCCAGATGTGGTCGTATCTTGAAGGTGAAATCACATACGATGAAATGGTTTATCGAGGTATTTGCGCCACGAGGCAGTTAGCCAAGCGGCAGATAACCTGGTTGCGGGGCTGGGATGGCGTTCACTGGTTAGAGAGTGAAAAGCCGGAAAAGTCTTACCGTGACGTGTTACAGGTTGTTAGTGCTATCGCAGGGTGAATGTGTACAATTAAGTCGTATCGTGCGCGAATTTTTACGCAGTTTTCAGAACCTTCGGGTTCTAAGTACAAAACAAGCATATAAGGAAAAGATAGAATGGCTAAGGGGCAATCTTTACAAGATCCGTTCCTGAACGCACTGCGTCGGGAACGTGTTCCAGTTTCAATTTATTTGGTGAATGGTATTAAGCTGCAAGGGCAAATTGAGTCTTTCGATCAGTTCGTGATTCTGTTGAAGAACACGGTCAGCCAGATGGTCTATAAGCACGCGATTTCTACTGTTGTTCCATCTCGTCCGGTTTCTCATCACAGCAACAATGCGGGCGGCGGTACCAGCAGTAACTACCATCACGGTAGCAACGCGCAGGGCTCTGCACAGCAAGACGGCGAAGAAACCGAATAAGGTTGACGGCTGATTTTCCAGATCGGGGAGCCAGTTAAGCTGTGTTCCCCGCTGGTATTTTATGAGGGTTTACGCTTGTTTGACCGTTATGACGCCGGTGAGCAGGCGGTACTGGTACACATCTATTTTTCGCAAGACAAAGATATGGAAGACCTCCAGGAGTTTGAATCTCTGGTCTCTTCCGCCGGTGTCGAAGCAATGCAGGTGATTACCGGTAGCCGTAAAGCACCGCACCCCAAGTACTTTGTTGGTGAAGGTAAAGCAGTAGAAATTGCGGATGCCGTAAAAGCAGCGGGTGCTTCCGTCGTGCTCTTTGATCATGCGCTAACCCCTGCCCAGGAACGAAACCTGGAGAGACTGTGCGAATGTCGGGTTATCGATCGCACCGGTCTGATTTTAGATATTTTTGCCCAGCGTGCACGCACGCACGAGGGGAAATTGCAGGTTGAGCTGGCGCAGTTGCGCCATCTGGCGACGCGCTTGGTGCGTGGCTGGACCCACCTTGAACGACAAAAAGGCGGGATTGGTTTGCGCGGTCCGGGTGAAACCCAGCTCGAAACCGACCGTCGTTTGCTGCGTAATCGAATTACTCAGATCCTCTCGCGTCTTGAAAAAGTTGAGAAGCAGCGTGAGCAGGGACGTCGCTCCCGCACGAAAGCCGATATTCCAACGGTTTCGCTGGTGGGCTATACCAACGCCGGTAAATCCACGTTGTTTAACCAGATTACCGAAGCGCAAGTCTACGCGGCGGATCAGCTGTTTGCGACGCTGGATCCCACGCTTCGTCGTATTGACGTAGTAGATGTCGGCGAAACCGTGCTGGCCGATACGGTCGGGTTTATTCGCCATTTGCCGCACGATCTGGTGGCGGCATTTAAAGCGACCTTGCAGGAGACGCGTCAGGCGACGCTACTGCTGCATGTTATTGACGCCGCCGATGTGCGCGTGCAAGAGAACATTGATGCAGTGAATACGGTGCTTGAAGAGATTGAAGCGCACGAGATCCCAACGCTGCTGGTGATGAACAAGATCGATATGCTGGAAGATTTTGAGCCGCGTATTGACCGGGATGAAGAGAATAAACCAATTCGCGTCTGGCTCTCTGCGCAGACGGGTATTGGCGTACCACTGTTATTCCAGGCTTTAACAGAGCGTCTTTCCGGTGAAGTCGCGCAGCACACGTTGCGTTTACCACCGCAGGCAGGACGTCTGAGAAGTCGGTTTTACCAGCTTCAGGCAATAGAAAAAGAGTGGATGGAAGACGATGGCAGCGTAGGTATGCAGGTGCGTATGCCGATTGTCGACTGGCGTCGACTCTGTAAACAAGAACCGGCACTCGAAGAATACGTCGTTTGACCGGCAGCCTGAAGATTTTTCCCCTTTGGGGGTGCCCGCGAGGCCGGGCATACACCGCACGATATATACATATGGAGCACATACATGGCGTGGAATCAGCCCGGTAACAACGGACAGGACCGCGACCCGTGGGGAAGCAGCAAACCAGGCGGCAACTCTGAGGGAAATGGAAACAAAGGCGGTCGCGATCAGGGGCCACCTGATCTGGATGATATTTTCCGCAAACTGAGTAAAAAGCTCGGTGGTCTGGGCGGTGGTAAAAGTACCGGCGGCGCGCCTGGTTCCTCTGGCCCTCGCGGTCAGGTGGGCGGACGCATTGTCGGCATCGTTGCCGCAGCAGCTGTGATTATCTGGGCTGCGACCGGGTTCTATACCATTAAAGAAGCAGAACGCGGTGTCGTTACGCGCTTCGGCAAGTTCAGCCATTTGGTTGAGCCGGGTCTGAACTGGAAGCCGACCTTTATCGATAGCGTAACGGCGGTAAACGTCGAGTCGGTTCGTGAACTGGCGGCTTCCGGCGTGATGCTCACTTCTGATGAAAACGTCGTGCGCGTTGAGATGAACGTGCAGTACCGCGTGACCGATCCTGAGCGTTACCTGTTTAGCGTTACCAGCGCCGACGACAGCCTGCGCCAGGCAACCGACAGCGCCCTGCGTGGTGTGATCGGTAAATATTCCATGGATCGTATTCTGACCGAAGGGCGTACCGTTATTCGTAGCGATACCCAGCGTGAGCTGGAAGAGACCATTCGTCCGTACAACATGGGGATTACCCTGCTCGACGTCAACTTCCAGGCTGCGCGTCCGCCGGAAGAGGTGAAGGCTGCGTTTGACGATGCGATTGCAGCACGTGAAAACGAGCAGCAGTACATCCGTGAAGCGGAAGCCTACAGCAACGAAGTACAGCCACGTGCAAACGGCCAGGCACAGCGTATTCTCGAAGAGGCGCGCGCTTATAAGACGCAGACCGTCCTGGAAGCGCAGGGTGAAGTGGCGCGTTTTGCGAAGATCCTGCCGGAATATAAAGCCGCGCCTGAAATTACCCGCGAGCGTCTGTATATCGAAACCATGGAAAAAGTGCTGAGCCATACGCGCAAAGTGTTGGTTAACGATAAAGGTGGCAACCTTATGGTGCTGCCGCTGGATCAGATGCTGAAAGGCGGCGCGAGCGCACCTGCGGCAAAGAGTGACAGCAGTGGCGCAAACAACCTGCTGCGCCTGCCGCCTGCGTCCAACTCTGGTAGCAGTGCGAATAGCGCCCCGGCACCATCTGCCGGAGACATCATGGACCAACGCCGCGTAAACGCGCAGCGTAACGACTACCAGCGTCAGGGGGAATAACGATGCGTAAGTCAGTTATCGCGATCATCATCATCGTGCTGGTAGTGCTCTACACCTCTATTTTTGTGGTGAAAGAAGGCGAGCGCGGAATTTCGCTGCGCTTTGGTAAAGTATTGCGCGACGACGAAAATAAACCGCTGGTTTATGAGCCGGGCTTGCACTTTAAGCTGCCGTTTATCGAATCCGTTAAACTGCTGGATGCGCGCATTCAGACCATGGATAACCAGGCCGATCGCTTTGTTACTAAAGAGAAGAAAGACCTGATTGTCGACTCTTATATCAAGTGGCGCATCAGCGATTTCAGCCGTTATTACCTGGCGACCGGCGGCGGTGACGTCTCCCAGGCCGAGGTACTGCTGAAACGTAAGTTCTCTGACCGTCTGCGTTCTGAAATTGGTCGTCTGGATGTGAAAGACATCGTTACCGATTCTCGTGGCCGTCTGACGCTGGAAGTGCGTGATGCGCTGAACTCCGGTTCTGCGGGGACGGAAGACGAAGTGGCGACGCCGGCAGCAGATGACGCCATTGCGAAAGCTGCAGAGCGTGTACAGGCTGAAACCAACGGTAAAGTACCGGTTATCAACCCGAACAGTATGGCGGCGTTGGGTATCGAAGTGATCGACGTGCGTATCAAGCAGATCAACCTGCCGGCAGAAGTGTCGGATGCGATCTACAACCGCATGCGCGCCGAGCGTGAAGCGGTAGCTCGTCGTCACCGTTCGCAGGGCCAGGAAGAAGCGGAAAAACTGCGTGCCGCCGCGGATTACGAAGTGACGAAAACACTGGCGGAATCTGAGCGTCAGGGGCGTATCCTTCGTGGTGAAGGCGATGCTGAAGCTGCAAAACTGTTTGCCGATGCCTTTAGTCAGGACCCGGATTTCTATGCCTTTATCCGCAGCCTGCGCGCATACGAAAATAGCTTTGATAGCAACCAGGACGTGATGGTGCTCAGCCCGGACAGCGATTTCTTCCGTTATATGAAAACGCCGACTTCCGCGACACGCTAAGTTTGCGCCAGCGGTTTTCATGATAAAAACCACCGCCAAAGTTCGGCGGTGGTTTTGTTTTTTAAGGATTAGACATGAATTCGACAATCTGGCTCGCCCTGGCGCTGGTTTTGGTCTTTGAAGGCATGGGCCCGATGCTTTATCCGCGTGCCTGGCGGCGTATGATTGCCTCGCTGAGCCTGCTTCCGGACCATCTTCTGCGTCGTTTTGGCGGTGGGCTTGTGGTTGCGGGTGTAGTGATCTACTACATGTTGAGGAAAACGATTGGCTGAGTGAAAAGTGGGCGTCTTTGGTCAATTTTGCGCGGAAAAAGTGCTGAATCTGAAAAAAAGCGGTGGTAGAATCCATTTTTAAGCAAACGGTGATTTTGAAAAATGGGTAACAACGTCGTCGTACTGGGCACCCAATGGGGTGACGAAGGTAAAGGGAAGATTGTTGATCTTCTGACTGAACGGGCTAAATATGTTGTGCGCTACCAGGGCGGTCACAACGCAGGCCATACTCTCGTAATCAACGGTGAAAAAACCGTCCTCCATCTTATTCCATCAGGCATTCTTCGCGAAAACGTCACCAGCATTATCGGTAACGGCGTTGTGCTGTCTCCGGCGGCGCTGATGAAAGAGATGAAAGAACTGGAAGACCGTGGTATCCCGGTTCGCGAACGTCTGCTGCTTTCCGAAGCATGCCCGTTAATCCTTGATTATCACGTTGCGCTCGACGTTGCGCGTGAAAAAGCGCGCGGCGCGAAAGCTATCGGCACCACCGGCCGTGGCATCGGCCCGGCTTACGAAGATAAAGTAGCTCGTCGCGGTCTGCGCGTGGGCGATCTGTTCGATAAAGCGACTTTCGCCGACAAACTGAAAGAAGTGATGGAATATCACAACTTCCAGCTGGTGAACTTCTACAAAGTGGAAGCCGTTGACTACCAGAAAGTGCTGGATGATGTGATGGCGATTGCCGACATCCTGACTGCGATGGTTGTGGACGTTTCCGACCTGCTGGATCAGGCGCGTCAACGTGGCGATTTCGTCATGTTCGAAGGCGCGCAGGGTACGTTGCTGGACATCGATCACGGCACCTACCCGTACGTAACCTCTTCCAATACCACGGCTGGCGGCGTCGCTACTGGTTCTGGTCTTGGCCCGCGTTACGTTGATTACGTGCTGGGTATTATCAAAGCATACTCCACGCGTGTGGGCGCCGGTCCGTTCCCGACCGAGCTGTTTGACGATATTGGCGAGTTTCTGTGCAAACAGGGTAACGAATACGGTGCTACTACCGGCCGTCGCCGCCGTACCGGCTGGCTGGACGCGGTTGCGGTGCGTCGCGCTGTGCAGATCAACTCCCTTTCTGGCTTCTGCCTGACCAAGCTGGACGTGCTGGATGGCCTGAAAGAGGTGAAAATCTGCGTTGCTTACCGTATGCCGGATGGCCGCGAAGTGACGACCACGCCGCTGGCTGCTGACAACTGGGAAGGTATCGAACCTATTTACGAAACCATGCCTGGCTGGTCTGAGTCTACTTTTGGTGTGAAAGATCGCAGCGGTCTGCCACAGGCGGCGCTGAATTACATCAAACGTATTGAAGAACTTACTGGTGTGCCGATTGATATTATCTCAACTGGCCCGGATCGTACTGAAACCATGATCCTGCGCGATCCGTTCGACGCGTAATGTTGTTCCGGGGCGCGTTGTGCGCGTCCCGTCTCCTCGCTTTTTTACCCTTCTGTTCAAATAAATTAGCGGCATGACTAGTGGCTGGTTTATCATCAATAGTGTCAATACCTGCGGGTATCTCATCTTTTCCCATTTACTGAGGTTGATGTGCAGTTAACGAGTTTTACCGATTACGGTTTACGCGCCCTGATCTATATGGCATCGCTGCCTGATGGAAAAATGACCAGTATTACTGAAGTCACAGAAACATATGGCGTATCCCGTAATCATATGGTCAAAATAATCAACCAGTTAAGTCGTGAAGGCTATGTCGCGGCCGTGAGAGGGAAAAACGGTGGGATTCGGCTGGGGAAACCCGCGCAGGATATCCGCATTGGTGATGTCGTCCGTTCGCTGGAGCCGCTTGCGCTGGTCAATTGCAGCAGCGAATTTTGCCATATCACCAGTGCCTGTCGCCTGAAAAAGGCGCTTGCCAAAGCCGTGCAAAGTTTTCTCAAGGAGCTGGATAACTACACGTTGGCCGATTTGGTTGAAGAGAATCAACCGCTTTACAAATTATTGCTGGTGGAATGACGCAAATTTCTGCCAGAGCTGACTACGGAGGACCCGCAATGTCACAAGATCCTTTCCTCGAACGAGAATCTGAAAAATATACCAACCCCATTCCCAGCCGCGAATTTATCCTCGATCACTTAGCCAAACGCGAAAAACCTGCCAGCCGTGATGAACTGGCGGTTGAACTGAAAATCGAAGGCGAAGAACAAAATGAAGCGCTGCGCCGTCGTTTGCGCGCCATGGAGCGTGACGGTCAACTGGTGTTCACCCGCCGTCAGTGCTACGCCTTACCGGAAAGGCTGGACCTGCTGAAAGGTGTGGTGATCGGCCACCGTGACGGCTATGGCTTCCTGCGCGTCGAAGGGCGTAAAGACGATCTTTACCTCTCCAGCGAGCAGATGAAAACCTGCATCCACGGCGACCAGGTGCTGGCGCAGCCGCTGGGTGCCGATCGCAAAGGCCGCCGCGAAGCGCGTATCGTACGTATTCTGGTGCCCAAAACCGGGCAAATTGTTGGCCGTTACTTCACCGATGCTGGCGTCGGTTTTGTTGTCCCGGACGACAGCCGTATGAGCTTTGACATCCTGATCCCACCGGAAGAAACCATGAGCGCGCGCATGGGCTTTGTGGTGGTGGTGGAGTTAACCCAGCGTCCGACACGCCGCACCAAAGCGCTCGGTAAGATTGTTGAAGTGCTCGGCGACAACATGGGTACCGGCATGGCCGTCGATATGGCGCTGCGCACCCATGAAATTCCCTACCAGTGGCCGCCTGAAGTTGAAAAACAGATTGCCGGGCTGAAAGAGCAAGTTCCGGAAGAGGCAAAAGCGGGCCGTGTGGATCTACGCGATCTGCCGCTGGTCACCATCGATGGCGAAGACGCTCGCGACTTCGACGACGCCGTCTATTGCGAGAAAAAACGCGGCGGCGGCTGGCGTTTGTGGGTGGCGATTGCCGATGTGAGCTATTACGTGCGCCACGGAACGCCGCTCGACAACGAAGCGCGCAACCGTGGCACTTCGGTGTATTTCCCGTCGCAGGTCGTGCCTATGCTGCCGGAAGTGCTCTCAAACGGTCTCTGTTCGCTCAACCCGCAGGTGGATCGCCTGTGTATGGTCTGCGAAATGACCGTCTCGACGAAAGGCCGTTTAACCGGCTTTAAATTCTACGAAGCGGTGATGAGCTCCCATGCGCGTCTGACCTACACCAAAGTGTGGCATATGTTGCAGGGCGATCAGGAGCTACGCGAGCAGTATGCGCCGCTGGTGAAGCATATCGAAGAGTTGCATAACCTCTACAAAGTGCTCGACCAGGCGCGTGCTGAACGCGGCGGCATCTCGTTTGAGAGCGAAGAGGCGAAGTTTATCTTCAACGCCGAGCGCCGCATTGAACGTATCGAACAGACTCAGCGTAACGATGCGCACAAACTGATTGAAGAGTGCATGATCCTCGCCAACATCTCGGCAGCGCGTTTCGTCGAGAAAGCCGGCGAACCGGCGCTGTTCCGTATTCACGATAAACCGACCACCGATGCGATCACTGCATTCCGTTCCGTGCTTGCCGAGCTGGGGCTGGAACTGCCGGGCGGCAACAAACCGGAACCACGCGATTATGCCGAGTTGCTGGAGTCGATTGCCGATCGTCCCGATCACGAGATGCTGCAAACTATGCTGCTGCGCTCGATGAAACAGGCGATTTACGATCCGGAAAACCGTGGTCACTTCGGGCTGGCGCTGCAATCCTATGCGCACTTTACGTCGCCGATCCGCCGTTATCCGGACTTGTCATTGCACCGCGCCATTAAGTACCTGCTGGCGAAAGAGCAGGGACTGAAGGGCAATAGCACCGAAACCGGCGGCTGGCACTACAGCATGGAAGAGGTGCTGCAACTGGGCCAGCACTGTTCGATGACCGAACGCCGCGCGGATGAAGCCACCCGTGAAGTGTCGGACTGGCTGAAGTGCGATTTCATGCAGGATCAGGTGGGCAACACCTTCCCGGGCGTTATCGCCAGCGTCACCGGCTTCGGTTTCTTTGTGCGCCTGAACGATCTGTTTATCGATGGACTGGTGCATGTCTCCTCGCTGGACAACGACTACTACCGTTTTGACCAGATTGGTCAGCGACTGATTGGCGAATCCGGCGGGCAAACCTATCGCCTCGGCGATCGGGTGGAAGTGAAGGTTGAAGCCGTCAATATGGATGAGCGTAAGATCGACTTCTCGCTGGTCTCCAGCGAACGCGCGCCGCGCAATGTCGGTAAAACCGAGCGTGAAAGAACGAAAAAAGGCGCTGCGGGTAAAAACGTTGGCGGTAAAAAGCCACCGCGTCGGCAGATGGGGAAAAAGGTGAATTTTGAGCCGGACAGTGCCTTCCGCGGTGATGCCGCAGGTAAAGGTAAAAGCAAAGCGAAAAAAGCCAAAAACCCCTCGGCAAAAACGCAAAAAATAGCCGCTGCTACCAAAGCTAAACGTGCGGCGAAAAAGAAAGTCGACCAGTAATATCCGCGAAGCCCTTCCACTGTGAAGGGCTTTTTTTATGGCTTAGTTATTTTCTGCACATTGATATTTATTATTTATCGTTAGCCTGCGAATACAGATCTATATAGTAAATATCCATCTCATATTTACCGAATTAAAACCGTGGCATTTCGCTTCGGTTGGTCTCTGTTTTCCAAGGAGCGATTATGCATCTGGCCCGTTTCCCCCGCCTGTCATTAGGTCATTTCCCGACGCCGTTAGAACCGCTGGAGAATTTAAGCGCGCTGCTGGGCGGTCCCAAAATATGGATCAAACGCGATGACGCTACCGGCCTGGCGACGGGCGGCAATAAAACCCGCAAGCTGGAATTTTTGCTGGCGGATGCGCTGGCGAAAAACGCCGACGTGATTATCACCCAGGGCGCAACGCAGTCGAACCACGTCCGGCAGACCATTGCCGGTGCAGCAAAACTCGGGCTGGCAAGCAAAGTGCTACTGGAAAAACGCGTCACCGATTTTGGTGAAGATTATCAGCGCTCTGGCAACATCCTGCTGGATGAGTTGCTGGGCGGTGAAATTGTCGCCCATCTGCCGGGCGGCACGGATATGCAAAAAGCCATGGAAGAGTATGCCGAACAGCTGCGCGAACAGGGGCATCGCCCGTATGTCATTCCCGGCGGCGGCTCCAACGCCATCGGCGCGCTGGGTTACGTTGCTTGCGCTGAAGAACTGTTATTCCAGTCCTCACAGTTACGGCTACGCATCGATCATGTCGTCCACGCTACCGGCAGCACCGGGACGCAAGCCGGGCTGGTGGCTGGTTTCACCGCCACTAACAGCCACGTGCCGGTGCTGGGCATCAGCGTCCGCGCACCGAAAGCGAAGCAGGAAGAGAATGTCTGGAATCTGGCGTTACGTACGCGCGAACTGCTGGGCGTGGCGGGCGATCTGCCGCGTGAAGCGGTGGCCGCTAATAGCGATTACGTCGGTGATGGTTACGGTTTGCCGACAGAAGGCATGCTGGAAGCGCTGACGCTGTTTGCCCGCCATGAAGGCATTTTGCTCGACCCGGTTTATTCCGGTAAAGGTGCCGCCGGGCTTATCGATCTGATTCGCAAAGGCTACTTCACGCATGACGAGAATGTCGTGTTTATTCACACCGGCGGCTCGGCCGGGTTATTCGGTTACCGCCAGGTGCTGGAGGCGAATGCCCGCCATGGCTAAACCCTTCTTACTGGGCGTGCTGGGCGGCATGGGGCCGCTCGCCACGCTCGATTTTCAGCACAAGCTGTTACAGGCGACGCCTGCCGATAGCGACCAGCAGCAACTGCCGTCGGTGGTGTGGAACGTGCCGCAAATCGCCGATCGGCAAAAAGCGCTGGCCGGGCTGGGGCCATCGCCGCTGCCGCAACTGCTTCAGGGAATTGAAAAGCTTAATCAGGCGGGCGCCAGCCATATCGCTATTCCCTGCAACACCGCGCATCACTGGTATGACGAACTCAGTCGCGCCAGCAACGCGCCGCTGTTGCACATTGTGGATGCCACAATGGCGTCGCTGGCGAATTTAGCGCACAAGCCTCAGCGGGTTGGGGTGATTGCCACGCAAGGAACGCTGGATGCGGGTTGGTATCAACAGCGCCTGACGCAGCAGGGAATTGAGGTACTGCTGCCGAATGACGATGAACTGCAACAGTGGTTTGTGCCGGGCTGTTATGCCGTGAAGCGCGGCGCACTGCACGAGGGCGGTGAATTGCTGGCAAAGCAGGCAAATGCATTACTGGAGCGCGGTGCGCAACAGCTGATTCTGGCTTGTACCGAAGTGCCGGTTGCGCTGGAAGCGATTGCCGTGCCGTTTCTCGCGCAGACCTGCGATCCGTCACAAGCGCTGGCGCAGCAGTGCGCGCAAATCTGGCTCGATTATCGCCATTCTTATTCCACGTATATCCAACGCAATAATTTGAATAAATAAAAGCGCCGCCTGTCGATATAGTGGTTCGGCGCTAATAACATCCAGGATTAAATAACATGAAAAAAAGTCTCTGCTTATTACTGGCAGCAGGTAGCTTATGGCTAAATACCAGCATTGCCGCTACACCAGCCGAAGTACGCGTCGCTTATAGCGGCGGTTCCCAGGTATTAATGTTGGCGAAAGCCGATGGTTCGCTGGATAAAGCCTTAAATACGAAAGTTCAGTGGGTGCAATTCGCCTCCGGCGCGGATGCGCTCAGTTATTTCGCCAGCAATGCTATCGATATTGCCAATTTCGGCTCCAGTCCGGCCACGGCCGGTATTGTGCGAAAATTACCCGTGGAAATTATTGGGGTTTCCGGCGTGATTGCCAGCTACGAACGTTTAATTGGCAAAGATGGCATTAAAACGCTGCGTGATATCGAAGGGAAACGCGTGGCCTATCCGCCAAATTCGACGGCGCAATATGCGCTGGAAGCAGCGATCAGCGTCAATAAACTCGACCGCAGCAAAATTACCTTGCTGCCGCTGCGTCCGGCGGAAATGGTGGCAGCCTGGAAACGCGGTGATATCGATGCCGGTTACGTGTGGGCGCCGTTTGCCCAGGAACTGGAATCCTCCGGCGGCCATCAGGTCTTTGCCACTAAAGATCTGCAAAAAGATGGCTACCTGATTTACAACAACTACGTGGTTCGCAAAGCCTTTGCTGAGCAGTATCCGCAAGCGGTGACGGCCTTCCTGCGCGTACACCAGCAGAAAGTCGATGAGTTCAAAAAGGATCCTGAACGCGCCGCCGCGATTGTGGCAAAAGAGGTCGGCGCACCGGTCACTACCGCTGCCAATACCCTCGGCGGGCTGGAGTATCCAACATTAAGCGAGCAGGGCACCGCTGAGTGGCTGGGTAACGGCACGCAAACCAGCGAGAGCGGCATCGGCAAAGCGCTGAGCAAAACCTCGAACTTCCTCGCCGGAATTGGCGAAATCCGCAAACGTGATATCCCGGCGAACTGGGATAGCGCCATCGACTCGCGCTACATCCGCGAGGCAGCCGCCGCAAAATGAAACTGCGTCAACATATCGCCATCAGCGTGCTGTCAGTGGCGATCTTTTTTGTGATTTGGCAAGTGGCGGCCACCCGGCAATGGGTGGACCCGCTGTTGTTACCTTCGCTAACCGACATTGGTCTGACCGCCGAAGAGCTGCTGGCGGACGGTTACCGCCAGGTGCCGCTGTGGCAGCACGTCGCCGTCAGCCTGGCGCGAGCGCTGAGCGCCTTTGCGGTGGCGATTGTCATCGGTATCCCGCTGGGTTTGTTGATGGGCTTATCCGACGGTCTTTCCGCGGTGCTCAACCCGTTTGTGCAGTTCCTGCGCCCGCTACCGAAGATTGCGCTGATCCCGCTGGCGGTGGTCTGGCTGGGGATTGGTGAAGCGTCGAAATTCTTTCTGATCTTTATCGCCACCTTTTTAAGCGTGGTCGTCGGTGCCAGCGCGGCGGTGGAACGCATTGGTCGCGCACGCATTCGCGTTGCGCAAACGCTGGGTGCATCGAAAGGACAGATCTTTTTGCGCGTGGTGCTACCGGATGCGCTGCCGGAGCTATTTACCACCGTGCGCCTTTCGATTGGCATTGGCTGGACATCGCTGATCGCCGCCGAAATGGTCGCCGCCAGTTCCGGCCTCGGCTGGATGGTGATCAACGCCAGCTCTTATTTACGTACGGACATTGTCATGCTTGGCATTCTGCTGCTGGGCGGCATTGGTTACTTACTGGATTTATTACTGTTAGGGCTGCAACGCGGTCTGGTGCCCTGGGCGGGGAAAGAGTGATGACGGCACAAATCGCGCTGGAAAATGTTTCGCTGACGTTTGCGGCAAAACCGCAACCGTTCACGGTGCTGGAGGATATCTCGCTGGCGCTGGCGCCGGGGGAATTTGTTGTGCTGCTTGGCCCCTCCGGCTGTGGTAAATCCACCATTCTCAACCTGGTTGCCGGGTTTACCCGGCCCGATAGCGGGCAGGTTCTGGCGGCCGGAAAAACGGTGAGCCAGCCTGGACCATCGCGCGGCATGATCTTCCAGCAGCCGAACCTGTTTCCGTGGTTATCGGTGCTGGATAACGTGACGTTTGGCCCGCGGCTTGGCAAATACCGTAAAGAAGAGATTAACGCCCAGGCGCTGGACTGGCTGGCGCGCGTGGGGCTGAAAGGTTTTGAACACCATGCGCCATGGCAGCTTTCCGGCGGCATGAAACAACGTGTCGCGCTGGCGCGCGCCTGGTTGCCCGGCCCGGATGTGCTGCTGCTTGATGAGCCGTTTGGCGCGCTGGACGCGCAAACCCGGCTGATGATGCAGGAACTGCTGCGCAGCGCCTGGCTGGAAACGCGCACCACGCTGCTGTTCGTGACGCACGACGTGGATGAAGCGCTGTTTCTCGCCGATCGCATTCTGATCATGTCAGCGCGCCCCGGCAAAATCGTCGAAGAGATTTCTCTGCCGTTTGGCCGCGATCGCGATATCGAAACCCTCGCTGGCGATCCGCACTACGGCGAGATCAAGCAGCACGTGCTGCATCGCGTACGGCTGGAGGCGAAACGGCACTTAAGTTAGCGAGGTACTTTCTGCGGCGCGTGTCGGTTATAATGAGCGCAGGTGATGAGAATCACAGCCCACATAACACGGCGAAACCGCCCCAAACGAGTACCATCAATGAGTGAAATGATTTACGGCATCCATGCGGTGCAGGCACTGCTGGAGCGCGCCCCGGAGCGTTTTCAGGAAGTCTTTATTCTGAAAGGCCGCGAAGACAAACGTCTGCTGCCGCTGATCCATGCTCTGGAAGCGCAGGGCGTGGTGATCCAGGTGGCGAATCGCCAGTATCTGGATGAGAAAAGCGAAGGGGCGGTGCATCAGGGGATCATTGCACGGGTGAAACCAGGGCGTCAGTATCAGGAGAACGATCTGCCGGATCTGATCGCCAGCTTCGATCAACCGTTCCTGCTGATCCTTGATGGCGTTACCGATCCGCACAACCTTGGCGCATGCTTGCGTAGTGCAGATGCAGCAGGCGTTCACGCGGTGATTGTGCCGAAAGACAAATCCGCCCAGTTGAATGCGACCGCGAAAAAAGTGGCGTGTGGCGCGGCGGAAAGCGTTCCACTGATCCGCGTCACCAACCTCGCGCGCACTATGCGCCAGTTGCAGGAAGAGAATATCTGGATCGTTGGCACCGCCGGTGAAGCGGACCACACTCTGTTCCAGAGCAAAATGACCGGGCCGATGGCGCTGGTAATGGGCGCGGAAGGTGAAGGTATGCGCCGCCTGACCCGCGAACACTGCGATGAGCTGATCAGCATTCCGATGGCGGGCAGCGTTTCATCGCTGAACGTCTCGGTGGCGACCGGCATCTGCCTGTTTGAAGCGGTGCGCCAGCGCACGCTTTAAATCTGCAATACCTCAAAAACCACCCTTATTTGGGTGGTTTTTTTTGCCCTGAATCCGGGTAAGATTTCACGGCAGGTTTTCTCTTAATTTTATTACGATAAAATAATCGGGATATACATCATGGCATGGACAGTAGAGTCGCTTAGCGCGGGATTATTACAATCCACGGCGCTGGATTTAAATATTCAACACGAAGCCGATGCGTTAATTATTAAGCTGGATGATTACGGTGATTTGCAATTAAACGTGCTGCTGACTTCCCGGCAAATCATTATCGAAACCTACATTTGTCCCTTAAGCGAAATTAAGCATCAGGATGCGTTTAATGCGTTTCTGCTGCGTAACCAAAAACTTTTACCGTTATCGTCTGTTGGCATCTCTGCGGTCAACGGCGAAGAGTATTATGTCGCGTTCGGCGCACTGTCACTCAACTCTTCGCTTGACGATATCCTGCTGGAAATCACCACGCTTGCGGAAAACGCGCTGGATCTTGCCGAATTAACCGATGATTTTACCCAATAACGTTGTCAGGGAGTGAGGATATGGGAATTTTAAAAAGCCTGTTTACGCTGGGTAAATCGTTTATTGCTCAGGCGGAAGAGTCGATCGAAGAAACGCAGGGCGTGCGCATGCTTGAACAGCATATCCGCGATGCCCGCGCAGAGCTGGATAAGGCGGGCAAATCCCGTGTTGATCTGCTGGCGCGCGTGAAGTTGAGCCATGACAAACTGGCCGATCTGCGTGACCGCAAAGCCAGCCTGGAAGCCCGTGCGCTGGAAGCGATGGCAAAAAATGTGGATGCCGCATTGCTCAATGAAGTGGCGACCGAGATTGCCCGTCTGGAGAACACCATTACCGCGGAAGAGCTGGTGCTGAGCAACCTTGAAACTTCGCGCGATGCTGTAGAAAAAGCGGTGACCGCCACGGCACAGCGTATCGAACAGTTTGAGCAACAGCTGGAAGTGATCAAAGCGACCGACGCGATGCAGCGCGCGCAGCAGGCCGTCACCACTTCCACCGTTGGCGCGTCAAACAATGTCGCTACGGCAGCAGAATCCCTGAAACGTCTGCAAGCGCGCCAGGCTGAGCGCCAGGCCCGACTGGATGCGGCAACACAGCTTGAGAAAGTAGCCGATGGGCGCGACCTCGACGAAAAACTGGCGCAGGCAGGGATCGGCGGCAGCGATAAAACCTCGGCGCAGGATGTGCTGGCGCGACTGCAACAGCAACAGAAAGCGTAATGTTCTCCTTGCTGAAAAACCTGTTGGGGCGGGCTGATGCGTCAGCCCCGGCGAAAGGTCCGCTTGGATTGCATCTGCATGCGGGTTTTACCATTGATACGCTGCTGTTTCGCCTGTGCGGAGAGGAACTGCTCATCACGCTGCCCGGCGAGGAGTACACCGTTGGCGCCTGCGGCAGCTTCGATCTTGGCGCAGGTTGCATGATCCATCGTTACTACACGACAGGCGATGAGTTTCTGCAAATCAGCACCTCGGGCGGTCTGGAAAGCCACAATATCGATGATATTAAGCTGTTTGTGTATGAAGAGAGCGTGGGCGTTTCCGGCGAACAGGCGTGGCGCGAAATGCTGAGTGCAAAGGCGATGGGCAAAACCACGCTCCGCTGGCGTGATTGCCAGTGGCAGCGCGTGTTTAACGCCGAAGAGCGCGGAGATATCGAGCCGATTTATACGCTGGAAACCGTATCCAATCAGGCTGGCGCACGCTGGGAAGTGCATAACTTTATGATGGCTTACCAGCGAGAAGTTACCACCGATATATTTGAATATCTGCTATTGAATGGCGAAGAGACATTCAATGCGCGCAACCAGCCGGAATGGATCTACTCGCGCGCGCTGGGAGTGGATATTCCTCTGACATCATTAAAGGTCATAGGTTAATTATGAATTTGGACTTGCATATTCTGGGTTCGCTGCTGGCGTTTTGCGCCTATTTTTTTATTGGCATGGCAATGGTGCTCTGCTTTCTTTTTATTTATACACGGATTACGCCACACGATGAGTGGCGATTAATTAAAGAGAATAATGTCGCGGCATCGTTAGCGTTCAGCGGTTCGCTGTTGGGCTATGTTATTCCGCTCTCCAGCGCAGCCATTAATTCAGTGAGTATCCCGGATTATTTAATCTGGGGCGTCATTGCGCTGGTGGTGCAATTACTTGTCTACGGCGGTGTACGTCTTTATATGCCAAAACTGAGCGACAAGATTATTCACGGCAATACAGCCGCCGGGTTATTTATGGGCGCGGCCGCGCTGGCAGGCGGAATTTTTAACGCCGCCTGCATGACATGGTAATGGAACATCATGGCCAGAAAGAGAAACTACCGGCAGAAGAATGACATCCTGTCGCCCGCGCAGAGCCGCATCCAGCGCCCGATTTTTAGCGCGCCAAAAGAGCGTAAAAGCGGGCAATACCTGACGCTGGCAATTATGGGCGGCGCCGCCTTTTTTGTTTTAAAAGGCTGCAATGACCACAAAGATGACAACGATGGCGATGGCGTGTATTACACCTCGCAGCAGGATTGCGTTGACGACGGCAACAGCGCGCAGGTATGCAGCGATGCGTGGAATAACGCGCGCGCGAGTTTCGAGCAAGAGATCCCGCGTAATATGTCGCAGCCCTGGTGCGTGCAGCAATACGACAACTGCTATTACGACAATATTGGCCAGCGCTGGATGCCGGTGCTTAGCGGTTTTCTGTTGAGCAAAGCCGTGCGTAAAGACCGCGATGAGCAATACAGCTACAGCAGCGGCGGTTCCACTTACTCTTCCCGCCCGGTCTGGCGTAATCATCAGGGCGACTATAGCTGGCGCTCCGGTAGCGATACCAGCCACAGCAGCGTAAGCGCCCATTATGGCTACACCACCAAAAAGGCGACCACCTTTTCCCGCGGCGGGTTTGGGCGCTCTTCCAGCGCGCGCGGAAGCTGGGGAGGATAAGCATGCTGCGTCATGATGTTGCCGTTCGTCCGGGGCTTGAGCGGATCGCCCGCGACCACGGCTTTGATTTCCATATTATTGATAACGAAGTTTACTGGGATGAGAGCCGGGCCTACCGTTTTACGCTGCGGCAAATTGAAGAGCAGATCGAAAAGCCGACCGCCGAACTGCATCAAATGTGCCTTGAGGTGGTGGATCGCGCCGTGGCGGACGAGGCAATTCTCCGCCAGTTGGCGATCCCGCCGCTCTACTGGGAGGCAATTGCCACGAGCTGGCGCAACCGCGATCCTTCGCTTTACGGGCGCATGGATTTTGTCTGGTGCGGTAAGGAACCGGTCAAGCTGCTGGAATATAACGCCGATACGCCAACCTCGCTGTATGAGTCTGCGTACTTCCAGTGGTTATGGATGGAGGATGCGCGGCGTAACGGTACTATTGCGCGCGATGCCGATCAGTACAATGCCATTCAGGATAAGTTGATTGCCCGCTTCGGTGAAATCCAGAGCCGTCATCCGCTCTACTTTTGTTGCTGTAAAGAGACGGAAGAGGATCGCGGCACCGTGCTTTATCTGGAGGATTGCGCCCGCCAGGCCGGTCTTGATACGCGCTTTATTTATATCGACGATATTGGCCTCGGCCTTGGCGGCGTGTTGACGGATCTGGACGATAACGTCATTCGCCAGGCGTTTAAGCTCTATCCGCTGGAATGGATGATGCGCGACGAGAATGGCCCGCTGCTGTGTAAACGCCGCGAGCAGTGGCTGGAACCTTTATGGAAAAGCATCCTCAGCAATAAAGGGCTGTTGCCGCTGCTGTGGCGTTATTTCCCTCATCATCCGAATCTCCTGCCCGCGTGGTTTGACGGTGAAAAACCACAAACTGCGGCGGGTGCCAGCTATGTGCGCAAACCGCTTTTTTCACGCGAAGGCGGCAATGTCACCATCTTCGACGGCGCACATAACGTTATTGACCATGAAGAGGGCGACTACGGCGAAGAGCCGATGATTTATCAGGCCTTTCAACCGCTGCCGCGCTTTGGCGACAGCTACACGCTGATTGGCAGCTGGCTGGTGGATGATGAAGCGGTCGGCATGGGTATCCGCGAAGACAGTACGCTGATCACCAAAGATACCTCGCGATTTGTGCCGCACTATATCGCCGGATAAACCAAAGCCCGGTAGCGCTACGCCACCGGGATGTTTCACTCTTCCAGCGAGCGCAAATGGTCGCTTTTGTTGAGCGTCATCAGCGCCACCATACTCACCACGGCGGTAGCCATCACGTAGTACGCCGGGATATCGACATTGCCAGTTTCTTTGATAAGGCCGGTGATAATTAACCCCGCGCAACCGGAAAAAAGCGCGTTCGATAGTGAATAGGCCAGACCCAGCCCCGTATAACGTACGCGCGTGGGGAACATCTCCGCCAGCATTGCCGGGCCTGGCCCGGCCAGCATGCCGACCAGACCTCCAGCAACCAGCACCACCAGCGCTTTTATCGCTAATGTGCTGGATTCCGCCTGCAAAATTTTTAGCAGCGGCAGCGCCAGAATTAACAACAACGCGGTGGCAAGCACCATCACGGCGCGTCGCCCGATGCGATCGCTCAGTATGCCGGACGGAATAATGGTTAACGCAAAGCCAATGTTGGAGATCACCGCAATCAGCAGCGCCTGGTTAAAACCGGTATGCAGCGCTGACTGTAAATACGCAGGCATGATCACCAGATAGGTGTAACCGGCGGCAGACCACACCATCACCCGGCCAATCCCCATGACAATGGCTTTCAGCGTATCGGTGAAGTGCGCCCGTTCGGCGACCGGTTGTTCTTGCTGTTGCACGAAGCTCGGCGTCTCTTCCATGCTGACCCGTAACCACAGCGCGACGACGCCCATTGGTAACGCGAGGAAAAAGGGGATGCGCCAGCCCCAGTCATGCAACGCGTCTGGCGTCAGCAGCGCGGAAAGCAGCGCTACAACGCCTGCGCCGGCCAGCAGACCTAATGCGACGGTAAAAGATTGCCATGCGCCATACAGCCCGCGTTTGCCGCGCGGCGCGAACTCTGTCATCAACGACACCGCGCCGCCGTACTCCCCACCGGCAAATAAACCCTGCAAAATTCGCAAACCGGTGATGATAAGCGGAGCGGCGAGGCCGATGCTGGCATACACCGGAACGAGACCGATCGCGGCAGTGGCGAGCGTCATCATCACCAGTACGATAATCAGCGTCGGTTTGCGACCGATACGATCGCCGATACGCCCGAACACCATGGCACCCAGCGGGCGGAAGAAAAAGGCGATGGCAAACGAGGCGTAGGTGAGGATTAAGCTGGTCAGCCCCGTTTCCCCCGAGAGCTGAAAGAAATTTTTGGCGATGACGGTAGCGAGAAAACCGTAAACCGCGAATTCATACCACTCGATAAAGTTGCCAATCGAGCCTGCAATTAAAGCGCGCTTATGCGCATTGGGTGCAACGTGAGGTGCCGGCATCATTATTCTCTTCTGCAAGGTGAGAATAAATTATTCACCACGAACATCGATGGCGAAATATATTATTCTTATATTATGTGAACCGTTTCACGAATGAGCGTTGCCAGATCGCGGCCTTGTGAGCCTGTTCCCGTGCAGCATTGAGGTGTGCTGTCCATACTTACCTTCAGTGCCCATGAAGGAGGGAGACACCATGCACTGGCAGACTCATACGGTTTTCAACCAACCTGTTCCCCTGAATAACAGCAACTTATTCCTTTCCGACCGCGCGCTGTATGACGCCGTCATGCGCGAGGGCGCGGCGTGGGACGCCGAGTTCCTTGCCAGCATTGGGCAGCAGCTGGGAACGGCGGAATCACTGGAACTGGGGCGGCTGGCGAATGTTAATCCGCCGGAATTGTTACGTTATGACCCCGCAGGCCAGCGGCTCGACGATGTGCGTTTTCACCCAGCCTGGCATTTATTGATGCAGGGATTGTGCGCCAACCGGGTTCACAATCTGGCGTGGGAAGAAGACGCGCGCGTTGGCGCGTTTGTCGCTCGCGCCGCGCGTTTTATCCTGCATGCGCAGGTCGAATCCGGCACGCTGTGCCCCATCACCATGACGTTTGCTGCCACGCCGCTGTTGCAACAGGCGTTGCCGAAGCCTTTTCACGACTGGTTTAAACCGTTACTCAGCGATCGTTATGATCCGCATATGGCGCCCGGCAACCAGAAACGCGGCCTGCTGATCGGCATGGGGATGACGGAAAAACAGGGTGGTTCCGATGTGCTGAGCAATACCACCCGCGCGGAAAAAAGCGGCGATGTGTACCGGCTGGTGGGACACAAATGGTTCTTCTCCGTACCGCAGAGCGATGCACATCTGGTGCTGGCGCAGGCGCGTGGCGGGCTGTCCTGCTTCTTTGTGCCGCGCTTTTTGCCCGACGGGCAGCGCAACGGCGTACGGCTGGAGCGGCTGAAAGACAAGCTTGGCAACCGCTCAAATGCCAGCAGCGAAGCGGAATTTTGCGATGCCAGCGGCTGGTTGCTGGGGGAAGAGGGCGATGGCGTACGGCAAATTCTGAAGATGGGCGGCCTGACGCGTTTTGATTGCGCACTGGGCAGCCACGGTTTGATGCGGCGCGCTTTTTCGGTGGCGCTATACCATGCGCACCACCGGCAGGCTTTTGGCAAAAATCTGGTCGATCAACCATTGATGCGCGACGTTCTCAGCCGTATGGCGCTGCAACTGGAAGGGCAAACCGCGTTTCTGTTTCGTCTGGCACGCGCCTGGGATCTCCGCGCTGACGCACAGGAGGCGTTATGGGCGCGGTTATTTACCCCGGCGGCGAAATTTGCCGTCTGCAAGGCGGGCATTCCTTTTGTCGCGGAAGCGATGGAGGTGCTCGGCGGGATTGGCTACTGCGAAGATAATGAGTTGCCGCGCCTGTATCGTGAAATGCCGGTGAACAGCATCTGGGAAGGCTCCGGCAATGTGATGTGCCTGGATGTGCTGCGCGTGTTGAGCAAGCAATCGGGCGTGATGGCGCTGTTGGCTGAAGAGTTTGGCGCGGTGAAAGGTCTGGATCGCCATTTCGATCGCGCCTGGCGGCAGTTGCAGCCGCAACTGCATAAATCGAATGAAACGCAGGGAAGAGCCATTACCCAACAACTCTTTCTGTTGGGATGCGGAGCGCAAATGTTGCGCCACGCGTCGCCGCCGATAGCGCAAGCCTGGTGCCAGGTGATGCTCGATACCCGTGGTTCGTCGCCGCTGGCCAGCCAGATTCAGGACGACCTGCTGCTCCGCGCCACGGGTGGGGCAAATTAATCCACTTTCAGGCGGAACTGGCTCACCAGACGGGTCAGATTAGCGCCTTTTTCCCGCAGCGCCTGGGCGGTTTCTTCGCTATGCGACACCCGCCCGGCGTTGATATTGGTGGCATCGCCGATGTGCGTCATCGCCAGGTTGACCTGATTGATCCCCGCCGACTGCTCGCGGGAAGCGTGGTTGATTTCACCGACCAACTGGTTGATATGGTTCATGTGGTGGATGATCGATTGCATTGCCACTTGCGTCGCTTCTGACTGAGCATGACCTTCGCCCACTTTCTTCTGCGTGTCGCCAACCAGCACTTCGATCTCCTTCACCGCGTTAGCGCAGCGTGACGCCAGCGCACGAACTTCCTGTGCGACCACTGCAAAACCTTTCCCGTTTTCGCCTGCGCGGGCGGCTTCCACCGCGGCGTTCAGCGCCAGAATATTGGTCTGGAAAGCAATGGATTCAATAACATGGGTGATATCGGCAATCCGCTGTGAAGCCGTGCGAATATCTTCCATCGTCGTGACAGAAAGGGCGACGGTCTCGCCGCCTTTTTGCACCACGTCGGTGGTGTCATTCACCAGGCTTTGCGTCTGTTCCATGTTGGCTGCGTTTTGCTGCACGGTGGCGGCCAGCTGCTCCATGCTGGCGGACGTCTCTTCCACGCTGCTGGCCTGCTTGTTGATCTGCTCGCTGATCTCACTGCTATCGGAAGCCAGCGCATTGGTGCCAAGGTTAATCTCCGCTGCGGATTCGCGCACCTGCAACACAATGGTGTGCAGGCCATCGCCAATGCCGTTAATGGCGGTGATCAACTGGCCGACTTCATCCTGGCGATCGACGGCGAGCGTGGCGCGCAGATCCCCGGCGGCATAACGCTGGGCCAGCTCAATGACGCTACGCAGCGGGCGGGTGAGCCAGCGGCGAATAATCACCACGAACATGGCGGCAAACAGCAGGGAGATTACAACGCCTGCCAGCAGGAACAGGTTGCGCATGAAGGTGACATCCTGCAACAGGAGGTCTTTGTCCACTTCACCGACCACGGCCCAGTTCCAGCCGGGGAGCGTGGTGTAAGACATCAGCAGCGTGCGACCATCTTCACTTTCGCGTTCCAGCGTGCCTTCGCTGTTTTTCAGCAGCGTTTGCAGATCGTTTTCATCCCACTGCGGGCGCTTGCCTTCCTCAGTGTCATGGAACAGATAGCTACCGTAATCATCACCCTCATTACGATCGAGTACGAAAATGTGGCCGTTATCGCCCAGCTTGTGATCGAGGATTTTGCTGCGCATTACGTCCCAGGAACGGGAGATATCGACGCCGACAAACAGGATGGCGATGACATTACCGCTGGCATCCTTCACCGGTTGATACTGAGTGATATAGCGTTTGCCGAACAGCAACGCCTGGCCGCGGTAAACCTCGCCTTTCATGATTGAGGTGAAAGCCGGGCTGGTTTTTTCCAGGCGGGTACCAATTGCGCGCTCGCCATCCTCTTTACGCAGCGAGGTGGCCACGCGGACGAAATCACTGTTGCTACGCACGAATATCGTGGCGATCGCGCCGGTACGCTGCAGAAAATCATCTGCGATAGCGTTGTTGTTGTGCAGCTCGATGTCGCCGCCTTTGAACAGTGGGACATCAATGCCGCTAATTTCGCGGCGCTGTTGCGGATCGACTGCCAGCGGCTGTGGCAGGAAGCTGCTGAACAAACGCGTGTAGCTTTCCACTTCTTCGCTAATACTGCTGTTGAACATTTCGACCATACTCACCACGCCGGTGGTCTGGTTACGCAGATCTTCCATGGCCAGCGTTTCCTGTAACTGGCTGGCTTTATTGCTCATCAAAAAAGTAAATAAAAGGAAAAGCGCAGCAACGCTTATGCCAGTCAGGAGCGACAATTTGGCACCGAGGCCAGTGCGAATAAAAAGGGGTCTCATAGGATGTCCATATATTTTGCGGGTATGCCATTACCGCCGAACAATAGGAGATGCAAATTTGATTGTCAAAATAGCGAAAATTCATTAATGGCTGTTCGCCATAAAATATAATTATTGTGTATGTATTCATGCCCAGAAAAGCGGGTTAGCATTCCGGAAAGAAATGTATGGCTCTGAAATGCGGTGATTTTAATAATATTTCATGAGAATGAGGTGAGTATTTTCTGCATGCTAAATATATTTATCTCTATCGGTTTTCTTCTTTCCTCATTTCACTGGTCATGATTATTTTAAGGCAATGACTTTTCTGGCTGTTTTTTAACTATAAATTCTCTGTGAAAATAACAGTGACTTTTTACCGACGGGCGCTAAAGAGAGTGGGATCCAGGTAAATCCTTATAAATTGATGGCCCGCAGCACAGAAAGAGCAGATAAACAGATGAAGTCTGACCTGTGACTCTCTGTGCCGCGGGCAGGGATGTTAATCCATTCTCAAGCGGAACAGGCTGACCAGTTCCGTCAGATGCGCCCCTTTTTCCCGCAATGTGCGGGCGGTTTCTTCGCTTTGCGATACGCGTCCGGCGTTGACATGCGTGGCATCGCCAATGTGCGTCATTGCCAGATTGACCTGGCTGATCCCTGCCGACTGCTCACGGGATGCATGGTTAATCTCATGAACTAAGTTATTGATATCGCTCATATGGCTGATGATCGATTGCATCGCCACTCGCGTCGCTTCCGACTGGGCGTGGCCTTCGCCTACTTTCTTCAGCGTGTCGCCAATCAACACCTCGATCTCCTTCACCGCGTTGGCGCTGCGTGCGGCCAGCGCGCGGACTTCCTGGGCTACCACCGCAAAACCTTTACCGTGTTCACCTGCGCGGGCAGCTTCCACTGCGGCGTTCAGCGCCAGAATGTTGGTCTGGAAGGCAATGGATTCAATAACATGGGTGATATCAGCGATACGCTGCGAGGCTTCACGAATATCTTCCATGGTTGCCACCGAGTGATCCACGGTTTCGCCGCCTTTTTGCACGGCATCGGTGGTGTCATTCACCAGGCTTTGCGTCTGTTCCATATTGGCGGCATTTTGCTGCACGGTGGCGGCCAGCTGCTCCATGCTGGCGGACGTCTCTTCCACGCTGCTGGCCTGCTTGTTGATCTGTTCGCTGATTTCGCTGCTGTCGGAAGCCAGCGCATTGGTGCCGAGGTTGATCTCTGCTGCGGATTCGCGCACCTGCAATACAATGGTGTGCAGGCCATCACCAATGCCGTTAATGGCGGCAATCAACTGTCCGACTTCATCCTGACGATCAACGGTAAGTGTGGCGCGCAGATCCCCGGCGGCATAGCGTTGAGCCAGATCGATCACCTGGCGCAGCGGGCGGGTGAGCCAGCGGCGAATAATCACCACGAACATGGCGGCAAACAGCAGGGAAACCACCACGCCAGCCAGCAGGAACAGGTTGCGCATGCGGTTGACGTCCTGCAACAGCACCTCTTTGTCCACTTCACCGACCACGCTCCAGTTCCAGCCGGGTAATGTGGTGTAAGACATCAACATTGTGCGGCCATCGGCATTGGTGCGGGCCAGCGTGCCGCTGCTGGTTTTGAGCAGCGTTTGCAGATCATTTTCATCCCACTGCGGGCGTTTGCCTTCCTCGGAATCATGGAACAGGTAGCTGCCGTAGTTCTTGCCTGCATTACGATCGATCACAAAGAAATGGCCGCTTTCCCCCAGCTTACGGCCGAGGATCTTGCTGCGCATGATCTGCCACGAGCGGGAGATATCGATGCCGACAAACAGGATGGCGATGGTATTGCCGCTGGCGTCTTTCACCGGTTGATACTGAGTGATGTAGCGTTTGCCAAACAGCAGCGCCAGGCCGCGATAAACCTCGCCTTTCATTACCGGGGCGAAAGCCGGGCTGGCATTGTCCAGCCGGGTGCCAATCGCGCGATCGCCATTTTCTTTGCGCAGCGAGGTGGCCACGCGGACGAAGTCATCGCCGCTGCGTACAAACAGCGTGGCGATCGCGCCGGTGCGGTTCAGAAAATCATCGGGAATGGTATTGTTGTTATGCAGCTCGGTGTCGCCGCCTTTGAATAGCGGAACATCAATGCCATTAATTTCGCGGCGCTGTTGCGGATCGACCGCCAGTGGTTGCGGCAGGAAACTGCTGAACAAGCGCGTGTAGCTTTCCACCTCTTCGCTGAGACTACTGTTGAACATTTCAACCATATCCACCACGCCGGTGGATTGATTGTGCAGGTCTTCCATGGCCAGCGTTTCCAGTTGTTGGCTGGCTTTATTGCTCATCAGAAAAGTAAACAGGAGGAATAGCGTTGCAACGCTTGCGCCAGTCATAAGTGACAATTTGGCACCGAGGCCAGTGCGGGATAAAAAGGCGCGCATAATTTGTCCGTTGTTCTGTGTATGAAGCACCTTCAACGGCACAAATCGAATAACATTTAGTGTGTCAGTGTAACAAAGTGTTACATCGAGATATCTTTACATTAACATAGTCTTAATGATTGCAGGGAAATAAAAAAGCCACCAAATCAGGTGGCTTTGTTTAGCGGCTCAGGCATACAAGATGGCCTGTACCCGCCAGTTATCAACTCGTTGATCTTCCTGCATTCGTACAATGCGATACCAGGAAGCTCCCTGTTCGTCTGCTTTTAACGCGATAACACGCTCCACATCCTGTAGGCTCCCTGAGACATTATTGACGGAAATCAGACCGATTTCGTTCAGTCCCGTCACGCAGTCAGCGCTGGCGAACTCTGCGGGCTGCGCTGTTGTATTAAGCATTCCTGTAGAAAGCAACAGTGAGTTTACGGCAAGAGATCGTTTCATTGTCAGCTCCATTTTACGTTACCCCGAAATAGTGCAGGGCTTCCTTTCGCGCAACGGATTCCATTAATCCAATTGTGCACAGGAGAACATCAATGGACGCAAAGCAGTGTAAATATCCTGAAAATCAATGCCTCGCTATCGCCGATATAACAACGCGCGTCCGACCCAACGGGCCGGAATAATGGAATCATCCATCATAATAATCACGTAATAATCGGCTTTTGCGGCGGCTGCTTTGGCCTTAATCGCGGCTTCCACGTCCATGGGAGAACCCAGTACCGTTACGCTTACCTCGCCTGTTTTTTGTAGACCGTGCGTTTGGTTGCGGCTGATCTCCTGCGGATGATCGCTCACCGGCGGGGCAGGCTGCGGTGTACCCTCTAACACAGAACAGCCGCTAAGCAAGGCGGCAAACAGAACCGATAGCAAGATGCGCATGGGTTTCTCATCTCTCCTGATAGCCATAGTGTAGTTCCTGACGTGATCCAATTTGGGGGAATGTTCCCAAATTGTTATCGTGAGCACTAATTTCGAATGAAAGTGGTTTGAAAGCGTAACCTATATCTCAACCTTGCCTGATGCTATTGCGAATTCTGACTTGCGTCGAGGGGTTGCCGATGGCATACCAGCACAAGAAATCAAGGAGCGTGTGATGATCGAACTGCAAACAGAACACTTTGCCGGAGTGGAAGCACTGCATGCTTTTCCGGCGGGAAAACGTGCCGAACCCCTGCCCAGCGTGGTGTTTTATCATGGTTTTACCTCGTCAAAACTGGTCTACAGCTATTTTGCCGTCGCGCTGGCACAAGCGGGTTTCCGCGTGGTCATGCCCGATGCGCCGGATCATGGCGCACGTTTTAGTGGTGATGTGCAGCGGCGCTTGCGCCTGTTCTGGCAAATTTTACAGGGCAATATTGAAGAGTTCTCCGCGTTACGTGACGCGCTGGAGAGCCAGTCGCTTATTGATAATCAGCGACTGGCGGTCGGTGGCGCGTCAATGGGCGGGATGACGGCACTGGGGATTATGACCGCGCATCCGGAAGTGCGCTGCGTGGCCAGCCTGATGGGTTCCGGCTATTTCTCTTCGCTGGCGCATACGCTTTTCCCGCCGCTGGAAGTGACCACCTCAGAGCAACAGCGCGAGTTTGAAACCATTCTGGCACCGTTGGCACAGTGGGAAGTCAGCCATCAACTGGCGCGTATTGCCGATCGTCCGCTGCTACTGTGGCACGGAGAGCAGGATGATGTGGTGCCCGCAGCAGAATCTTTCCGTTTACAGCAGGCGTTGCAGGATGCGGGGCTGGATGCACATCTTACTTATCAGTGGGAAACGGGCGTGACGCATCGCATCACGCCGCTGGCGCTGGAAGCCACAACGGATTTTTTCCGCAGTCATCTCTGAAGGCGCATACCGCACAGCGCCACCACGCAAACAATGGCGCCGGCCCAGAATGTGGAAGCCGCGCCGTGGGTTTGCCATAAGATCCCGGCGCCAGGGCTCGCCAGCAGCAGCGCGATCCAGAATACGGTCTGGAAATCATCGTTCCACAGCAGCATACTGACGCCGCCCAGAACCCAAACGCCTTTGGGTATACGGATAAGTAGTGTGAATATGGCTTCCCCGCGCCCTTTCCATAACGCTGGCAAACCCTGATTAAACCTGCCGGTGGGGTATTTGGTAAGATCCGAAAGAAAATTATTCTCACTTCTGAGCGCGGCCCCAATCCGGGGCCGCAGCGCAAGGGAAACTTAGCCTGATTCGGTTAGCGGTAGATATCCGCGCTGGCGTGCAGAGCGCCGTTGCTGCCTGGCTCGTGTGTCAGGATTGGGTGAAAGTACGTGGCGTTTTGTGCGTCGGTTGCGGCATTCAAAGCCTGGTCGGCTTCTTGTTCGCTGGCGAAGTTATGATTGATGTAGATAACGCCTAAGCTGTGCACATCATCCATGTTCCGGGCTTGCCGGTTATCGAGTTTTATTGCTGCCGTTGCATTGAGGCTGAGCAATAAGGTTGTTAGTAAAATTGCGATGTATTTCATGATGTTACTCTCCGATATAACGCCGAATATTATGTTTTGAACATCTCTCCTCCTTTGTTTTGAGGCCTGATTAAAGTTTACGCGTTTGTTATAAAACGTATCGCGACCATTTCTGATGCTGTCGTTCAAAAAATTGCCGGAATGCGTTTTGTTTAATTTTAATGCGTGCAGGGGAGTTCTCTTTGCGCTTAGTGCGAATTATTTGTGCAATTCACCTTGAGTTTGCCCGGTGGGATCAGTATTATGACGCGTCAATTTTTCAGCCGACCTTTAACACGTTCCTTGCCTCCCCGGGCCACGGCTGACCCAGACAGGAGGCTGAATAATCCGTAAGGAGCAATTCGATGCGTCATTACGAAATCGTTTTTATGGTCCATCCTGACCAGAGCGAACAGGTTCCGGGCATGATCGAGCGTTACACTGGTGCTATCACCGGTGCGCAAGGCACGATCCACCGTCTGGAAGACTGGGGCCGCCGTCAGCTGGCTTACCCGATCAACAAACTGCACAAAGCTCACTACGTTCTGCTGAACGTTGAAGCGCCGCAGGAAGTGATCGATGAGCTGGAAACAAGCTTCCGCTTCAACGACGCCGTTATCCGTAGCATGGTAATGCGTACTAAACACGCGGTTACCGAAGCATCTCCGATGGTTAAAGCGAAAGACGAGCGCCGTGAGCGTCGCGATGATTTCGCAAACGAAACCGCAGATGATGCAGATGCTGGGGATTCTGAAGAGTAATTTCTGATGGCCAATCGACTGGTGTTGTCCGGCACCGTGTGCAGGACCCCGCTTCGTAAGGTCAGCCCGTCAGGAATTCCTCACTGCCAGTTCGTGCTTGAGCACCGTTCTGTGCAGGAGGAAGCCGGTTTTCACCGGCAGGCGTGGTGCCAAATGCCTGTAATAATCAGCGGGCAGGAGAACCAGGCCATTACTCAAAGTATAACGGTCGGTAGCGCAGTAACTGTTCAGGGATTCATCAGTTGCCACAAGGCAAAGAATGGCCTGACAAAAATGGTTCTGCATGCCGAGCAGATTGAATTGATAGATTCTGGAGACTAGCCATATGGCACGTTATTTCCGTCGTCGCAAGTTCTGCCGTTTCACCGCGGAAGGCGTTCAAGAGATCGACTATAAAGACATCGCTACGCTGAAAAACTACATCACCGAAAGCGGTAAGATTGTCCCGAGCCGTATCACCGGTACCCGTGCAAAATATCAGCGTCAGCTGGCACGCGCTATCAAACGCGCTCGCTACCTGTCCCTGCTGCCGTACACTGATCGTCATCAGTAATCGGTCACGGTCCATTAATACGACTTTGAGAGGATAAGGTAATGCAAGTTATTCTGCTTGATAAAGTAGCAAACCTGGGTAGCCTGGGTGATCAGGTTAACGTTAAAGCGGGTTACGCTCGTAACTTCCTGGTACCGCAGGGCAAAGCTGTTCCGGCTACCAAGAAAAACGTTGAATATTTCGAAGCACGTCGCGCTGAACTGGAAGCCAAACTGGCTGACGTTCTGGCAGCTGCTAACGCTCGCGCTGAAGAAATCAACGCACTGGGCACCGTTACCATCGCGTCTAAAGCAGGCGACGAAGGTAAACTGTTCGGTTCCATCGGTACTCGCGATATCGCTGACGCAGTGACTGCGGCTGGCGTTAAAGTGGCTAAGAGCGAAGTTCGTCTGCCGAACGGCGTTCTGCGTACCACTGGTGAGCACGAAGTGGACTTCCAGGTTCACAGCGAAGTATTCGCTAAGCTGATTGTAAACGTTGTTGCTGAGTAATTTTTACTCATAACGATGCCCTTAAGTCGTTCGGGCTTGCAGAAAGGCGGCAAGTGAGTGAATCCCCTCGGGGGTAAGCGAATGTAGCCAACGCATCTGTAACGCGAAATACGACGGGGAATGAGACGCCGGCCTTGTGCCGGCGTTTTGCTTTTTAGCGCTACCAGAACGAAATATGCCGGATAAACGCTTATCCGGCTTTATCGGTTAACGTGCGCGAATAAAGCTGCCGTCCGGCTGTCGGGTAAACAGCACCTGCTGGCCGCTGGTCTCAATGGTTAATCCGGTTACTACGCCGTTAGCATTCTGGCGAATCTTCACCATCTGGCCGTTTTTCAGGCTGCTCAGCGGTTTCCCGTCACCTTCCACTTTCGCCATCGCGTAAACATCGGTGGGCGGCAGATTATGATCGCGGAACAGTTGCGCCAGCGTTTTCCCTTCTTCCACACGATAAGATCGCCACTGTTGTTCAATACCGCCGGAAGAGGGAACTGTCGGACGGCTTTGCGCCACCGGGGCCTCTTGCTGTTGCACCGGCTGTTGCTCTGGTTGCTGCTGTTCGAGCGACTCTTCAGCGCCTGGAGCGACCTGTTGCGTATCGTTCACCACCGCTGGCGGTGTTTGCGCAGGGGAGGCAGGCTGAGCGGCAGTGGAGGAAGGTAACTGAATTTGCGCTTCGCGTGAGGTGGGAACCGGCCTCGTATCGTCCGTTGACGGTAGCAGGAAGCCGATAACCACCAGCAACGCGGCCAGGATCAAACCGCGACGGTGAAACGGCGGGAGCGGGTCCATAAGGCGAAAATGGTCCGGGGCTTGCCAGATTTTCACCAGGGTAGGTTTCAGTTCAAATCGCCCGGGCATGGCTTTCCTCCTGCTCCGCGTCATTTAAAGTCCTGTCTCGTTGAGTATATACACTTTATCCTTCCGGGGCGGCGTCCAGCGGTTTTAACTCTCTGATCGTCAGCACAAAGTCGGATTTTGCTACAGCAATATTAGATTTATCTTACGGACTCTATTCTTTCCCTTTCCCTGCGATTTGTCATCTTTCCTGCGACAAAGTTGTACCCGGCGCAGCCCGGCTGTTATGCTGCGCGCTACCTTAAAAAGCGATGGAAGGAAAACCCATGACAACCCCAACTTTTGACACGATCGAAGCGCAAGCCAGCTATGGCATCGGTTTACAGGTCGGACAGCAGCTTAGCGAATCCGGGTTAGAGGGGCTGTTACCGGAAGCGCTGGTCGCGGGCATCGCGGACGCGCTGGCAGGCAAACAACCTGCTGTACCGGTTGACGTTGTACATCGCGCCCTGCGTGAAATCCACGAACGTGCCGACGCAGTGCGTCGCTCCCGTTTTGAAGAGATGGCGGCGGAAGGCGTGAAATATCTGGAAGAGAACCGCGAGCGTGAAGGCGTGAACAGCACCGAATCCGGTTTGCAGTTCCGCGTCATCACTCAGGGCGAAGGCGCAATCCCGGCGCGCACCGACCGTGTTCGCGTGCACTACACCGGTAAACTGATTGACGGTAGCGTATTCGATAGCTCTGTCGCGCGCGGCGAACCGGCTGAATTCCCGGTTAATGGCGTTATCGCTGGCTGGATCGAAGCCCTGACGCTGATGCCGGTCGGCTCCAAATGGGAACTGACTATCCCGCACAACCTCGCTTATGGCGAGCGTGGCGCTGGCGCATCTATCCCGCCATTCAGCACACTGGTATTTGAGGTGGAACTGCTGGAAATTCTGTAATTCCCCGCATAAATCCCTCTCTCTTTTTGGGGGGAGGGGTGAGAAGAGTGCGTCGATCGTTCGTTAATAAGATCAATGTCGATATATTATCTTGCAAACTATGCATTCAGGTGTATTTTTGTGAGGCGTTTCGCATTAACTAAGTGATATGACACTCACTTTCAACAAATATTTAACATTCGATTTAATTCAGAGTATCCATCCCGCCGATTCTTACCTAATATCGATGCGTCCATAAAGGACGGAACACGCAATAAAAGGCCAGAAGAGCCCAACAACACAGACAGGATTAAAACATGGTAGATCAGGTTAAAGTCGCAGCCGACGAACAGGCTCCGGCTGAACAGTCGCTACGGCGAAATCTCACAAACCGGCATATACAGCTTATTGCGATCGGCGGCGCTATCGGCACCGGGCTGTTTATGGGCTCCGGCAAAACCATCAGCCTCGCAGGTCCGTCGATCATTTTTGTTTATATGATCATCGGCTTTATGCTGTTTTTCGTGATGCGCGCAATGGGTGAGTTGCTGCTGTCGAACCTCGAATATAAATCATTTAGCGACTTCGCCGCCGATCTGCTGGGACCGTGGGCGGGGTACTTTACCGGCTGGACCTACTGGTTCTGCTGGGTGGTGACCGGGATGGCGGACGTAGTAGCGATCACTGCCTACGCGCAATTCTGGTTTCCGGGCATTGCCGACTGGGTCGCTGCGCTGGCGGTAGTATTGCTGCTGCTGAGCCTCAATCTCGCGACGGTAAAAATGTTCGGCGAGATGGAATTCTGGTTTGCGATGATCAAAATCGTTGCCATTGTTGCGCTGATTATTGTGGGCGTGGTGATGGTGCTGATGCACTTCAAATCGCCGACGGGCGTTGAAGCCTCGTTCGCGCACCTGTGGAATAACGGCGGCTGGTTCCCGAAAGGCATCAGCGGTTTCTTCGCCGGTTTCCAGATTGCAGTCTTCGCCTTTGTAGGGATCGAACTGGTTGGCACAACGGCGGCAGAAACAAAAGATCCGGAGAAATCCCTGCCGCGGGCGATTAACTCCATTCCGCTGCGCATTATCATGTTCTATGTCTTTGCGCTGATCGTCATTATGTCGGTAACGCCGTGGAGCTCGGTCGTCCCGGATAAAAGCCCGTTTGTGGAACTGTTTATGCTGGTCGGTATTCCGGCGGCTGCGAGCATCATCAACTTTGTAGTGCTGACTTCTGCCGCGTCGTCGGCGAACAGTGGTGTCTTCTCAACCAGCCGTATGCTGTTTGGTCTTGCGCAAGAGAAGATGGCGCCGAAGGCGTTCGCGACACTCTCTAAACGCGCGGTGCCGGCAAAAGGGTTGACCTTCTCCTGTATCTGCCTGCTGGGCGGCGTGGTGATGCTCTACGTGAACCCGAGCGCGATTGCCGCGTTCACCATGATCACTACCGTATCGGCCATTCTGTTTATGTTTGTCTGGACGATCATTCTCTGCTCGTACCTGGTTTACCGTAAACAGCGTCCGCATCTGCACGAAAAATCGAGCTACAAAATGCCGCTGGGCAAATTGATGTGCTGGGTGTGCATGGCCTTCTTTGCTTTCGTACTGGTGCTGCTGACGCTGGAAGCGGATACCCGTGAAGCGCTGATCGTCACGCCGCTGTGGTTTATTGTGCTGGGCGCGGGCTGGCTCTATGCCGGTAAAAAACGTCTGGCTGACCGTCAGCCATAAAAAAAGAGCCGCAAAGCGGCTCTAAACTTCCATGAATCAAGGGCGCTCTTTTGGGCGCCTTTTATTATTCGCCTGCGAGGGCACGCGGAAACAGGTTATTGTTTTCCAGACTGATGTGTTCCATCAGGTCGTCAATTAACAGATTGATGCCGTTATACATGGCTTTCCAGGTGGTACAGGCTTCCGGCGGCGGCGTGACGTTGTTGGTGATGTGCTTAATCACTTCCAGCAATTCACCGGCTTCATCGTGTTCACTCTCCATCACCGTGATCGGCCCCATGGCCTGCGAACCCATGCCCTGCTTGATCATCGGGAACAGGATCTGCTCCTCTTTCATCATATGGCTGGAAAGCTCCTGGTGCAGCATCGTCAAATATTTGGTTAACCCGCGCGGGACATTCGGTTTATCGGCATGCACGCGCTCTACTTTGGTGGCCTGCAAAATCAGCTCCGGCAGTTGTTCACGGTGGTGATTATGGTAACGCACGATAATGTGGTCGATGATTTCCGAAAGTGTGGCAACGCGCCAGTCTTTCTCGATGGGCTGTTCGGCCAGTTTTGCCAGTTCGGCTTCAATCACATCAATATCCAGCTCTTTGCGCGCCGCAGAGCGGCCGAGCGTCTGCTTACCGCCGCAGCAGTAGTCCATATCATATTGACGGAACAGTGCGGAGGCGCGGGGGATTGAGAGCGCCAGCTCACCCAGGGGTTGATCGCGGAAAGCCATAGCAGTTACCTCATCGTGAAATTATAAGATGTATTTTAAATGCATCTTTAAGCCGATGATATACCCCTTTCGGGGTGGGGACAAATCGGCTTATGCCTTTATTGCGCGAAAAACAGTGATATCCGTCACAAAAAATCTTTCGTGTTTAACATGTTGAATGCAGGTAATTTTATTGAAAAATTTTAGATAGAGTTTTGTACCGAGATTAAACAACTACGTAACGCTGCCGATACAGAGACTCAGACCATTCCCTGTATCAAATAAAGGCCTACGATGTTCAAGCGTATTAAAGTTATTACCTTATTAATTATGGTGTTGCTCGTACTGGGTGCGATGCAGATTATCTCTGCCGGCGTGTTTGTCAGCGCGCTGAATAATGACAAAAACAACTTTAACGTTTCTCAGGTTTCCAGCCAGAACGTTTCTGAATTCACTGATGCCTGGATCAGCCTCAACCAGGCGCGCGTCACGTTGAACCGCGGCATGCTGCGTTTACAGAGCAGTACCGCCAGCCAGATCAATGGCGGGCAACTGAGCGAGCTGGCCAACACCGCGACCGACTTGCTGAATCAGGCGCAAAAGCATTTTGAAAAATACAAAGCGATGCCGGACACGCCGGGGCTGGATGAAAATCTCTCCAGCGACCTGGAAAAACAGTACGGCATTTACCATGCGACGCTGACGGAAATGAATCGCCTTCTGTTGGCGGGTAAGCTGGAAGATATGTTCCGCCAGAACGCTGAAGCGAAACAGGTTGCTATGCAGAAAAGCTACCGCGCATGGCGTGATGCTCAGGCTGTACTGGCGAACCAGGGCGTGATCGAAAACGAGAGCGATTACCAGCGCATCCTGTGGATTCTGGGCGTCGTCATGGTCGTTGTTCTGGCGGTGATCATCATCAGCTGGATGGCGATGCAGCGTGTACTGCTGAAACCACTGCATGAAGTGATGGGACATATCCGCCACATTGCGGCAGGTGATTTGACGCACGCGATCGATGCCGAAGGCAAAAACGAGATGGCGTTGCTGGCGCAAAACGTGCACGAGATGCAGCAGTCGCTGGTGAAAACCGTCAGCGTGGTTCGCGATGGCGCCGATACCATTTATACCGGCGCGGGCGAAATCTCTGCCGGTAGCAACGATCTCTCTTCCCGTACCGAGCAGCAAGCCGCTTCGCTGGAAGAGACTGCGGCCAGTATGGAGCAACTGACGGCAACGGTGAAACAGAACGCCGACAACGCCCGTCAGGCGACACAACTGGCGTTGAACGCCTCAAGTACGGCGAAAAAAGGTGGCCAGGTTGTGGATGGTGTGGTGCGTACGATGGATGAAATTGCTACCAGCTCCAGCAAAATCGCGCAAATCACCAACGTGATCGACGGCATCGCCTTCCAGACCAATATCCTGGCGCTGAACGCGGCGGTTGAAGCCGCCCGTGCCGGTGAGCAAGGCCGCGGTTTCGCCGTCGTTGCTGGTGAAGTTCGTACGCTGGCACAGCGCAGCGCGCAGGCGGCAAAAGAGATCAAAGGGCTGATCGAAGATTCCGGCAGCCGCGTCGATGCAGGCGCTGCGCTGGTACATGAAGCCGGAGAAACGATGAAAGAGATCGTCAGCGCGGTTACCCGCGTGACGGATATCATGGGTGAAATCTCATCGGCTTCGGATGAGCAGAGCCGCGGTATTGACCAGGTGGGTCAGGCCGTTGCTGAGATGGATCGCGTTACTCAGCAGAACGCCTCGCTGGTGGAAGAGTCTGCCGCCGCTGCCGCCGCACTGGAAGAGCAGGCTGCACGCCTGACGGAAACAGTAGCGGTATTTAAAGTCAACCGCAGCCGCAGCGTACGCACGCCTGCGCTGGTAAAACCGGGCAGCAAATCGCAGGCGAAAGCCGCAGAGAGCTTTAGCGAAGCGAACTGGGAAACCTTCTAAATCCTCGCTTCAGACTGAGCAAACCCGGCGCATAATGCCGGGTTTTTTTATTCCTGTTGTACCGGAATGACGCTCGCTTTTTGCGGTTTTGACAGCACGGCCATCACCACGCCACACACCAGCAGCACAATGCCGCAAAAGGTGAGCAGCGGCGGGATGCTCTGGCGCAGCAGGAAGGTATACAGCAGCCCGGCCAGCGTTTCGAAAACAATCAGCGGGCCGACAATTACCGTTGGCAGACGCTGGCAGGCAATATTCCAGCATAGCGCGCCCACCCACGAGCAGAGCACGGCAATGGCAAACATCAGCACGATAAACACCAGTGGATGCGGGCCGAACGGCAGGGAAAAATCGGGCTGCTGCACGCCGAGCCACAGACAGGCGGCGAGATAACCGACCAGCGAGACGGGCAACGTGACCAGCGCCTGCGCCGTCGCCCACATCATCGGATTTTTATCCGGATTCTCCCGCAACCAGCGGGCGTTACGCAGGGCATACCACGCCCAGCAGCCTACCGAGGTAAATGCCAGCGCGATCCCCGTACCGTAACGACGCCAGGTGAAATCCGGCAGGCCATGGCGCAGCTCGGCGATATTGACGCACAACAGGCCGATCGCGATGCAGGCGAGCGCGGGTGCCAGCCGAAGCCAGGAGAGTTTGCCGTCCCGCTGGCTGTAAAGCAGGTTGGCGCACACCGGAATCACCACCGGCAGGGTGGCGATGATCATGGTCGATACCGGAGCACCAGTGCGCTGGATGGCGCTCGCCAGGCAGACGTAATAAATCAGGTTGCCCATCATCGTCAGCGCCAGCGCAGTCATCCAGTCGCTGCGCGTTAACTGGCGCAGACGTACGCGCCCAAGCCACGCCAGCGGCAGGGCGATCAGACCCAGTGCCAGATAACGGCCGGTGGATTGCAGTACCGCCGGATAATCCGGCACAATCAGCGGCCCAACGAAAATTAATCCCCACAGCAGCCCGGCAAGCAGGGCATACAACACACCACTAATCATCATTCCATCCACGTTTACATTGGCTGTCGCCAGTGTAGGGAAGCGAGGGTGCGGAATATTGTATGAGATTGCGCATTAACGGCGGGCGACTTGCTTCTGGTAGCGCACCGGAGTGATGCCGTAGCGGTGGGTAAAGGCGCGTGTCAGATGCGATTGATCCGTCAGCCCGGTCATGGCGGCGACATCCGCAGCGGGCATGCCCTGGGTGAGAAATGCTTTTGCCCGCCACAGGCGGATCGCCATCAGCATCTGATGCGGCGTAACGTGGAAGTGGGCCTTGAACTGGCGCTGAAAATGGTACGGGCTAAGCGCGGCAACGCTTGCCAGCTCGTCCAGCGTCAGGCTGTGCATATAGTTGTCGTGCAGATAGTCGCGCACGCGTTCAAAACGGTGTGCGCCTTCCGGGCGCTGCGGCGCGTGATGCGCCAGCGGGCGAAAAGTATCGATCAGATCCAGCAAAATGCTTTGCTGCGCCAGTGGATCGTCGGTGTGCCACAGGCCATGGATCTGTGTGCAGATCTGCCTGGTGCGCAGCGGATCGTGACGCATTACCTCGCTGAACCACCAGTGGCGGACGCCGGTCACCTCTTCGAGCAACTGCGGATCGAGATAGACCATGCGATAACGCCAGCCATCGTCGGCTGCGGCTTCGCCGGTGTGCAGCTCGTCGGGGTTCATGGTGACCACGGAATTGACCGGAGCGACATACTGCGTGCCGCGATAGCGGAAGCGTTCGGCACCGGCTTCAATGGCGCCAATACCAAACGCTTCATGGGTGTGGGGTTCGAATGCGTACCGGGAGATATGCGCGTGGTACAGCTCAACGCCCGGCACTTTCGCCAGGTGGCGAAAGCGGGCGCGATCTCGCTCATCGTTAAACTGCTCTGGTACGCCTTCCACAATGCATCTCCACGCGGGTCATTGCTGCATTATTCAGGATGACCCGGCGGCAAGCTACAAAAATTAACCAATATTTAACCGTTACGCCAGGGCGTTAACGCTGTCAGCGATCGGTGTGGTCGGGCGGCCAATCAGCTTGCTGAGCGTTTTGCTGTCGTCAAACAGACCGCCTTTTGCGGCTCCGGCATCGGAATCCGCCAGCAGATTAGCAAACACGTCCGGCAGGCCTGCACCTTTCAGCGCGGCGGCGAAATCTGCCTCGCTCAGATTCTGGTAGACGATGTTTTTGCCGCTGGCTTTGCTTAACAGGGCAGCCAGTTCACTCAGCGTCCAGCCATTGTCGCCCGCCAGTTCATAAACTTTCCCGGCATGACCCTCTTCGCTGATCACACGAGCCGCAGCGGCAGCATAATCCGCGCGGGTCGCCGAAGCGATTTTGCCGTCGCCTGCGGCACCGATAAAGACGCCGTGCGCCAGTGCAGCCGGTGCGCTGGCAAGGTAGTTTTCGCTGTACCAGCCGTTGCGCAGCAGTGCATACGGAATGCCTGATTCAGCGAGCATTTTCTCGGTTTCAACATGTTCGACGTGCAGGCCGAGCGGGGATTTATCCGCATGCAGCAGGCTGGTGTAGGCGATAAATTTCACCCCGGCGGCTTTAGCGGCGTTGATCACATTGCGGTGCTGCGCGGCACGCTGGCCCACTTCGCTACTGGAGATCAGCAGCAGTTTATCGACGCCTGCCAGCGCCTGCGTTAGCGCGGCCTGGTCGCCGTAGTCGGCCTGACGCACCAGTACACCCTGTTTGCTCAACGCTTCGGCTTTCGCCGGGTTACGGACAATGGCGACAATCTGTTTTGCCGCGACGGTTTTCAGCAGCTCTTCTACCACAAACTGGCCCAGTTGGCCGGTCGCGCCGGTAAGTGCGATCATGGTGTTCTCCTTACGTGTTTAGTGAGTGTTGTGGTAAGCTATCATCCACACTAACTTTTAGTAAGTACGTACAAAAAGGTAAGTATGAAAACAGCTTCTGCCCCCCGGACCCTGAGTGAACTGGTACGCGACGGCAATTTGTTCGCCGAGCAGTGTCCGTCGCGGGATGTCCTCAAACATGTAACCAGCCGCTGGGGCGTGTTGATCCTCGTGGCGCTGCGCGATGGCACGCACCGTTTTAGCGATCTGCGCCGCAAGATGGGCGGCGTCAGTGAAAAGATGCTGGCGCAAAGCCTGCAATGGCTGGAGCAGGATGGTTTTATTAACCGCGTCGCATACCCGGTTGTACCGCCGCATGTGGAGTATAGTCTGACCCCGCTTGGCGAGGAGGTCAGCGAGAAGGTTGCCGCGTTGGCGGACTGGATAGAACTGAATATTCCGCAGGTGCTGGCGCATCATGCGAAACAGGTGGCGTAAGTCCGGTAAGCGTTAGCGCCACCGGGAAGATGCCGATGGCGCTGTGCTTATCAGGCCGACAAAAGCCTGGTCTCCCGGATTGGGTTAATCACGACTTGTTTAAATCGATGCTATAAATCGCAAAGCCGATGTCGTCGTTCCCCACTTTTTGCATCGGATAACGCGCGTTCTGTTTAATAAACGCGGCGGCTTTCTCCGTTGGCGCGGTTTCAAAACGAATATCCAGCTTGTGGCTTGCGTGAACCGGTGCCAGTTGCCAGTTGTTATCGGCGGCGGGATGGATTTCCCCGACGCGCTTCGTTTCATCGCTGATCCACTTTGCCAGCACGGCGCGGTTTTCATCCGGCGAAGCAAACGCGATATGGCTGTCGCCCGTTCCGGCAAACTTACCGCCATAGGCGCGGTAATTATTGGTGGCGACGAGGAAAATCGCGTTCGGATCGATGGGTTTGCCGTTAAACGTCAGATCCTTAATGCGTTCCGCCTGCGGGTTTATGCTCTGGCATTCGCCGTCGTAACGCGCAGGCTGTGTCACATCGATCTGATAGTTCACGCCGTCGATAACATCGAAGTTATAGGTGCGGAAACCGTCCCAGTTAATCAGGCTTTGCGGCTTATCGCTGTTGGGATCGATTTGATTGAACTGCCCGGCAGAGCACTCCAGCCACTCTTTCACCTCTTTACCGGTCGCTTTTACCACCACCAGCGTGTTGGGGTAGAGGTAGAGATCGGCGGCGTTACGGAACGTGAGCTGACCTTTTTCCACCTCAACAAAACTGGCCGGATCGTTTTTACGCCCGCCTGCTTTAAACGGCGCGGCGGCAGAGAGCACCGGCAGTTTTGCCAGATCCGGATCGCCCTGAATAAAGTGCTCCACGTAGGCTTTTTGCGCGTTATTCACCACCTGTACGGTCGGATCGTCCTGCACCAGCGACAGGTAGCTGTACATGTTGTCGGCCGATTGACCAATTGCCTTCCCCACAAAATGACGCGTGGCATCGTGATCGTGTTTGAGGATCGCGACCAGCTTGCTGTCTTCACCGACGAGGGCTTTTTTCGCCGCAGCGTCGTAAATGGGGCGCGCTTCGGCTCTGGATTGCGTCACCTGCCATTTGCCGGAATCGTTGTTCAGCACCAGATCGACCACGCCGAGATGGTCGCCCCACATGCCTGGCATCACCGACGGAATACCGTTCAACGTGCCTTTGCTGATATCCGCGCCTTTGATGGCGGCAAAATCTTTACCCGGGAAGACGGCGTGAGCGTGACCAAACAAAATGGCATCGACGCCCGGCACTTCACTCAGGTAATAAACGGAGTTTTCCGCCATCGCCTGGTACGGCTCCGCCGACAGCCCGGAGTGCGCCACCACGACCACCAGATCGGCACCTTTGGCACGCATTTCCGGCACGTAGTGACGCGCGGTTTCGGTGATGTCATTGACCGTCACTTTGCCGTTAAGGTTGGCTTTATCCCACACCATGATTTGTGGTGGCACAAAGCCGATATAACCGATGCGCAACGTGTGGGTTTGGCCCTCTTTATCCTGCACGGCGGTCTCTTTAATCAGGTAAGGCGTGAACAGCGGTTTTTTGCTTTTTGCATCAATAATATTGGCATTCACATAAGGGAATTTCGCCCCCGCCAGCGCTTTGTGCAGGTAATCAAGGCCGTAGTTGAATTCATGGTTGCCGAGGTTACCCACGGCGTAATCAAGGGTATTCATCGCCTTATAGGCCGGATGAATTTCTCCCGCTTTAAGCCCCTTTGCCGCCATATAGTCGCCCAACGGGCTACCCTGGATTAAGTCGCCGTTATCCACCAGAACGCTGTTTTTGACTTCGCCCCGCGCGGCGTTGATCAGGCTGGCAGTGCGCACCAGTCCGAATTTTTCCGTCGCGGTATCTTTGTAGTAATCAAAATCCATCATGTTGCTATGCAAATCAGTGGTTTCCAGAATACGTAAATCCACCGTTGCTGCCTGCACGCTGGCCGCAATCAGCGTCGCCAGAAGCGTTGCACTAAACTTAATCATCAGAGGCATCCTTTTTCGATCTAAGCCACAAAAGAAATTGTTATGTACATTTTGTTGCTTACAGAACTGTGAATACTGCCATAAAAGTGAGCAAAGAAAACGCAATCGCTATCACAGATGGCGGATTCCGGTGCAATGCGATATAAGTAAAACAACGAGTTACAAACCACTGAACAGATAAGAGGTGGATATGTTAGATGCAATTTGCCAACTCGCGCGGGAAGCGGGTGACGCCATTATGCAGGTATATGATGGTCACAAACCGATGGAGGTCACCAGCAAGGTCGATGATTCCCCGGTAACCGCCGCAGATATTGCGGCCCATGGCGTGATTGTGCGCGGTTTGCAGGCGCTGACACCGGATATTCCGGTGCTCTCGGAAGAGGATCCACCCGCGTGGGAAATCCGCCAGACATGGGGACGCTACTGGCTGGTGGATCCGCTGGACGGCACCAAAGAGTTTATCAAACGTAACGGCGAGTTCACTGTCAATATCGCCTTGATTGAAAAGGGAAAACCGGTGCTGGGCGTGGTCTACGCGCCGGTACTGAAAGTGATGTACTCTGCCGCTGAAGGCAAAGCGTGGAAGGAAGAAGCGGGGCATCACCAGCAGATTCAGGTGCGCGATGCGCGTCCGCCGCTGGTCGTAGTGAGCCGCTCCCATGCCGACGATGAACTGAAAGAGTATTTGCAGCAGTTAGGCGAACATCAAACTACGGCGATTGGTTCATCGCTGAAGTTCTGCCTGGTTGCGGAGGGGAAAGCGCAGCTCTATCCGCGTTTCGGGCCAACCAGCGTCTGGGATACGGCGGCAGGGCATGCTGTTGCGGTAGCCGCCGGGGCGCATGTTCACGACTGGCAGGGGCGTGCACTGGATTACACCCCGCGTGAATCCTTCCTCAACCCCGGCTTTCGGGTCTCTATTTACTGAGTAACTTGTGCAGCAGGTCGATCACCTGCTGCACTTCTTGCTGGCTCAACCCACCGTCTTTAGCAAACTGCACGCGGCCTTCTTTATCCAGCACGATAATCGCAGAACTCTCTTCGTCCAGTTGCCACGCTTTGCGCGTCACGCCTTCGCTATCGACAATAAATTGCGACCAAGGATAGAGCTTCTTGTTGCTCTCAATGCTGCTGCGCACAAACATAGCGCTGCCCGGAATGGCATCATCGGTGTTGACGATGGTGGTGGTTTGATAGCGGTCATGGGGCAGATTTGCGGCTTTGATCGCTTCAATCAGCCCGGCATTCTTCTCTTTAGCGGAGGTGCGACCAGCAATATGCTGTACAACCCGCACTTTGCCTGGAAGCTGGGCGCTGTTCCAGTTTTTATAGCTAAACTTTTCATTATCAAGAATCAACTCCCCTCTGTCGGCAATGCCCACAGGCGGCACGCGCTGATTGGTTTCGAAGTTATGGGCTGAAGCCATCAGCGGCAGTAACAGGCATGTCGCTGCCAGGATAGAACGTAGGGTCATGGTGTTTCCTTATCGTTATGCAGGTGATCCGACCACTTGAATTACGGTTTTAATCATAAGTGCGATCGATATGTTTTTCCCGCAAGCAGGATGCCAGTTTGCGGGCGGACGCACATATCTGTGAAAAAAAGTGGCTTTATACTGCGCAGATTAAGGGACTGAAAAGAATATTCTGAATAATTGTCATCAAAAGGTAAATAAAGTTATTCACACTATGTATGAGTGAGGTTCTGAACTATAGTCATTGAGCATTAAAATTTGCGCTCATCAACGCTGGTCCGATTGTGGTACCGCAAGGGCGTAATGCTTTACAGGAGAAACAAGAATGAAAATTTTCCAGCGTTACAACCCACTTCAGGTGGCTAAGTACGTAAAAATCCTGTTCCGTGGACGGTTGTATATCAAGGACGTTGGCGCTTTCGAGTTCGATAAGGGTAAGATCCTTATCCCGAAAGTGAAGGACAAACAGCATCTGTCTGTGATGTCCGAAGTCAACCGTCAGGTTATGCGTCTGCAAACTGAGATGGCTTAACCAACCCGTTGTGCTATGCAGTAGTTTAAGTACTAAAAAAAACGGCCCCACAGGGGCCGTTGATATTTCTGCAGGCGATTATGCCGCGCCTTTATCTTCCGCGTCGGGTAGCTTCGGTGTCAGCACCGCCGCGCGAGTGTCGATACGGGTAACCAGCAGCTGATCGATGCGATAGTTATCGATATCCACCACCTCAAACTTGTAGCCGGAGAATTTCACCGCATCGGTGCGCTTCGGGATCTTACGCAGCATAAACATCATAAAACCGCCGATGGTTTCATAGTTGCCGGACTGCGGGAATTCATCGATATCCAGCACGCGCATCACGTCATCAATCGGCGTGCCGCCATCTATCAGCCATGAGTTTTCATCACGGGCGACAATCATCTCTTCCAGCCCCTGGCCGATCAGATCGCCCATCAGCGTGGTCATCACGTCATTAAGGGTGATAACCCCGACCACCAGCGCGTATTCGTTCATGATCACCGCGAAGTCCTCACCGGCGGTTTTGAAACTTTCCAGCGCTTCCGACAGGGTTAAGGTGTCCGGCACGATCAGCGTGTTGCGGATCTGCACGCCGCTGTTGAGCGCCATGCTTTGATTCGCCAGCACGCGGTTGAGCAAATCTTTGGAATCGACATAGCCGACAATATGGTCGATATCACCATTACAGACCAGAAATTTAGAATGCGGATGTTCGGAGACTTTGTTTTTCAGGCTCTGCTCATCTTCATGCAGATCGAACCAAATCACGTTTTCGCGTGAAGTCATTGACGACGGCACGGTGCGTGACTCCAGCTCAAACACGTTCTCAATCAGTTCATGTTCCTGTTTACGCAGCACCCCGGCTAAAGCACCGGCTTCCACAACGGCATAAATATCGTCGGAGGTGATGTCGTCTTTGCGCGCCATCGGCAGTTTGAAAATGCGGAAGATGACGTTGGCCAGGCCGTTGAAGAACCAGACCAGCGGGCGGAAAACGAACAAGCAGAAGCGCATCGGGTTGATGATACGCAAAGCCACGGCTTCGGGCGCAATCATACCGATGCGTTTCGGTGTCAGGTCGGCGAACAGGATAAACAGCCCGGTCACCAGCGAGAAGGAGATAATAAAGCTGAGCTGTTCGGCCAGCTCCGGGGAAACCACGTTGATCAACATGCTGTGAAAAACGGGCGAGAAGGCCGCATCGCCGACGATACCGCCAAGAATGGCGACGGCGTTAAGGCCAATTTGCACCACCGTAAAGAAGGTGCCGGGCGTTTCCTGCATTTTCAGAATGCGTTGCGCGTTGATGTTGCCTTCATCGGCAAGCAGTTTGAGCTTAATTTTTCGCGATGCGGCGAGTGAAATCTCTGACAACGAGAAAAACGCACTTACCGCGATCAGACAGAGTATGACTAAGATGCTGTTTAACATAATTTATCCAGCTGTTAACCGGATCCTCGGAAGGGGTTTTGAATATCCATGTGGTAAACACAATGAAAGCCGGCCCGAAGCGGTGAGCCGGCAATTTCGAGGGGTAGTATAGCGTAAGCCTGTCGCAAGCTGCCAGAGGCTTAATTTTCGCCGAATTGCCTGAGAATTTCCTTATGGTTTTACGGGTTAAGCTGCGGCGGTAAACAAACCCCAATCCCACCGATACCGCAGTATCCATGCGGGTTTTTATACAGATACTGTTGGTGCTCATCTTCCGCGTAGTAGAACGGCGTTGCGGATTTGATCTCCGTGGTGACGGTTCGCGCATCTCCGGCGCTGCGCATGGCCGCCTGGAAGCGTTCAAGGCTGGCGCGCGCTGCGGCGTTTTGCTCTGGCGTCAGCGGGTAGATCGCGGAGCGGTACTGGGTGCCAAGATCGTTACCCTGACGCATTCCCTGTGCCGGATCGTGGTTTTCCCAGAACATCTGCAACAGCTGCTCGTAGCTCACCACTTTCGGGTCGTATACCACGCGCACAGCTTCGGCATGGCCGGTCTGTCCGGTGCACACTTCACGGTAGGTCGGGTTTGGCGTATAGCCGCCGGTGTAACCCGCAGCGGTGCTGTAGACGCCCGGTAACTGCCAGAACAGGCGCTCTACGCCCCAGAAACAGCCCATAGCAAACAGCGCAATCTCCATACCTTCCGGAACATGGCTCATTGAATGCTCGTTAACAGCGTGTAAACTGGCGACTGGCATGGGTGTATTGCGTCCGGGCAATGCATCTGACTGAGAAACAAGGTCTTTTTTATTGAAAAAGCTCACGGTGATACCTCCCGGCGAGAGTAATTGCGGTTAGGGTTGTGTTGCGGCGTGTGTTTTAACACAATAAACATCACAAATCAGGCTAGATTTAAACATAAGAAATTTTGGGCTAGCCGTCCGTTTTTCAACCTGCATTAGCGGGTTTTTATCAGCCTGTGTTCTGCATAAAAGCCTACCAGGCTCAGCGCGGAGTTGCGCTTACGTTTCCTTCCAGAGGTGGGAACAAGGATATTCAGGAGAGAACGTGCCAAAGATCCGTCTTTTATGTTTTACCGGTTTGTTGCTGGCGAGTGAAACGGCTTTTGCCGCGAATGTACGATTACAACTGGAGGGATTAACGGGCGAACTGCAAAAAAACGTGCGCGCTCAGTTGTCCACTATCCAGAGTGATGAAGTGACGCCGGATCGGCGTTTTCAGGCACGTGTTGATGATGCTATCCGCGAAGGGTTGAAAGCCTTAGGCTACTACGAACCTACCATTGATTTCGAACTGCGGCCGCCGCCAGCAAAAGGGCGCCAGGTATTGATTGCCCGCGTCTCTGCGGGCGAACCGGTGTTGATTGGCGGCACCAATGTGATCCTGCGCGGCGGCGCACGTGACGACCGCGATTACCTGGCGCTGCTCAAAAAGCGTCCCGCTATTGGCACTGTGCTGCACCATAACGATTACGACAATTTCAAAAAATCCCTCACCAGTGTGGCGCTGCGCAAAGGCTACTTTGACAGCCAGTTCATTAAAAGCCAGCTTGGCGTCGCGCTCGATCGCCACCAGGCCTTCTGGGATATCGACTACGACAGCGGCCAGCGTTACCGCTTTGGCGCGGTGACCTTTGAAGGTTCGCAAATTCGCGATGAATATCTGCAAAACCTCGTCCCGTTTCATGAAGGGGATTACTACCAGACCCAGGATCTGGCGGAGCTGAACCGTCGTTTGTCCGCCACCGGCTGGTTTAACTCTGTTGTGGTTGCTCCGGAATTTGATAAAGCGCGTAAGACCAAAGTGCTGCCGCTGAAAGGCGTGGTGTCACCACGTACGGAAAACACCATCGAAACGGGGGTTGGTTACTCTACCGATGTAGGGCCGCGGGTTAAAGCGACGTGGAAAAAGCCGTGGATGAACTCTTACGGTCACAGCCTGACCACCAGCATGAGCGTCTCAGCGCCTGAACAGCAACTTGATTTCAGCTATAAAATGCCGCTGCTGAAAAACCCGCTGGAACAATATTATCTGGTGCAGGGCGGCTTTAAACGTACCGATCTGAATGATACTGAAGCGGATTCCACCACGCTTGCGCTGTCGCGCTATTGGGATCTCTCCAGCGGCTGGCAGCGGGCGATTAACCTGCGCTGGAGCCTCGACCACTTTACGCAGGCCAGCGTCACCAACACCACCATGCTGCTCTATCCCGGCGTGATGATCAGCCGGACCCGCTCGCGCGGCGGCCTGATGCCGACCTGGGGCGACTCGCAACGCTACTCGGTCGATTACTCCAACACCGCCTGGGGATCGGATGTCGATTTCCTCGTGTTGCAGGCGCAAAACGTCTGGATCCGCACGCTTTACGATCGCCACCGCTTTGTGGCGCGCGGCAATCTCGGCTGGATCGAAACCGGTGATTTCAACCGCGTACCGCCGGATCTGCGCTTCTTCGCCGGGGGCGATCGCAGTATTCGCGGTTACAAATACAAATCCATCGCGCCGAGAGATGATGACGGCAAGCTGATCGGGGCATCCAAGCTGGCGACCGGTTCGCTGGAGTACCAGTACAACGTGACCGGGAAATGGTGGGGCGCCGTATTCGTTGACAGCGGCGAAGCGGTCAGCGACATCCGGCGCAGCGATTTTAAAACCGGGACCGGCGTTGGTGTGCGCTGGGAGTCGCCGGTTGGGCCTATCAAGCTCGATTTCGCCGTGCCGGTCGGCGACAAAGATGAACACGGATTACAGTTTTACATCGGTCTGGGGCCAGAATTATGAGTTTATGGAAGAAAATCAGCCTCGGCGTACTGGTGTTTATCCTGCTGCTGCTGGCAACCGTAGCCTTTCTGGTGGGTACTACCAGCGGGCTGCATCTGCTGTTTAACGCAGCGAACCGCTGGGTGCCGGGGCTGGAAATCGGCCAGGTTACCGGCGGCTGGCGCGATCTGACGCTGAAAAACCTGCGCTACACGCAGCCTGGCGTGGCAGTTAAGGCCGGGGAGATCCACCTTGCGGTCAAACTGGGTTGCCTGCGTAACAGCAGCCTGTGCGTCAACGATCTGTCGCTGAAAGAGATTAACGTCGCCATCGACAGCAAACAGATGCCGCAGAGCGCGCCCGTAAAGGAAGAGGAGAGCGGGCCGCTGAATCTCTCCACGCCCTATCCGATTACCTTAAGCCGGGTGGCGCTGAACAATGTAAACATCAAAATCGATGACACCACGGTATCGGTGATGGATTTCAGCACCGGGCTGAACTGGCAAGAAAAGAACCTGACGCTAACGCCGACCTCGCTGAAAGGGTTGCTAATTGCGCTGCCGAAAGTGGCCGATGTCGCGCAAAAAGAGGTGGTGGAGCCGAAGATCCAGAACCCGCAGCCGCAGGAAAAACCGCTGGGCGAAACGCTGAAAGCGCTGTTTGACAAACCGCTGCTGCCGGAAATGACCGATGTGCACCTGCCGTTGAACCTCAATATTGAGGAGTTCCGCGGCGAACAGTTGCGTCTGACCGGCGACACCGATCTTCTGGTCAGTAGCCTGCTGTTGAAAGTCAGCAGCATCGACGGACAGATGAAGCTTGATGCGCTGGATATCGACTCCAGCCAGGGTACGGTCAACGCCACCGGCAGCGCGCAACTGCATGATAACTGGCCGGTGGATATCACCCTCAACAGCACGCTGAATATCGATCCGCTGAAGGGTGAGAAGGTGAAGCTGAAAGTCGGCGGCGAAATGCGTAAGCAGCTTGAGGTTGGCGTGAATCTCTCCGGCCCGGTTGATATGGTTTTACGGGCGCAAACGCAGCTTGCCGAAGCGGGATTGCCGCTCAACCTTGAGTTGACGAGCCAGCAACTTTACTGGCCGTTTACCGGGACAAAACAGTTCCAGGCGGACGATACCAGACTGACCTTTTCCGGCAAAATGACCGATTACGCACTGTCGTTCCGTACGGCGGTGAAAGGACAGGATATTCCCCCGGCAACCATCACGCTGGACGGTAAAGGTAACGCGCAGCAGATCAGCCTTGATAAGTTGACCGTCGCCGCGCTGGAGGGGAAAACCGAGCTGAAAGCGCTGCTCGACTGGCAGCAGGCGATCAGCTGGCGCGGCGAACTGACGCTTAACGGTATTGATACGGCAAAAGCCTTCCCCGAGTGGCCGTCAAAACTGAACGGCCTGATCAAAACCCGTGGCAGCCTGTACGGCGGGAGCTGGCAGATGGATGTGCCGGAGCTGAAGCTCAGCGGCAACGTGAAGCAAAACAAAGTGAGCGTTGACGGGCAACTGAAGGGCAACAGCTATTTGCAGTGGACGATCCCAGGCCTGCATCTGGCGCTGGGGAAAAACAGCGCCGATATCAAAGGCGAGCTGGGGGTTAAGGATTTGAACCTCGACGCTAACATTGATGCGCCGGGTCTGAATAATGCGTTGCCGGGCCTCGGTGGAACGGCGAAAGGCGTGGTGAAAGTGCGCGGTACGGTCGATGCGCCGCAAGCGCTGGTGGACATTACTGCCAATGCGCTGCGCTGGCAGGAGCTGTCTGTCGCCCGCGTTCGCGTTGAAGGAGATGTTACGTCCAGCGATCAGATCGCCGGGAAACTCAACGCGCGCATTGAGCGTATCGCCCAACCGGGCGTGAACCTCAGCCTGGTGACGCTGAATGCCGACGGCAACGAAAAGCAGCACAAGTTGCAGTTGCGCGTGCAGGGCGAGCCGGTCTCCGGGCAGTTGAATCTGGCCGGAAGCTTCGATCGCCAGCAGCAGCGCTGGAAAGGGACGCTGAGCGATACCCGCTTTACCACGCCAGTTGGTCCATGGTCGATCAACCGGCCAATCACCCTTGATTACCGTAATCTGGAACAGAAAATCGCTATCGGCCCGCACTGTTGGCTGAACCCCAACGCCGAACTGTGCGTGCCGCAGACCATTGATGCAGGTGCGGAAGGGCGGGCGGTAGTGAATCTGAACCGCTTCGATCTGGCGATGCTGAAACCGTTTATGCCGGATACCACACAAGCGAGCGGCGTATTCAGCGGTAAGGCGGATGTGAGTTGGGACACCACCAAAGCGGGCCTGCCGCAGGGCGAGGTGACGCTTTCCGGGCGCGGCGTGAAGGTCACCCAGGAGGTGAATGGCGCACCGCTGCCGGTGGCGTTCGATACCCTGAACCTGAATGCGCAGCTCCGTAACAATCGTGCCGATCTCGGCTGGTTGATTCGCCTGACGAACAACGGTCAGTTTGATGGTCAGCTACAGATTACCGATCCGCAGGGCCGACGTAATCTGGGCGGCAATGTGAATATCCGTAACTTCTCGCTGGCGATGGCCAACGCCATCTTTAGCCGCGGCGAGAAAGCGGCAGGGACGCTGAATGCCAACCTGCGGCTGGCGGGGAATGCACAAAGCCCGCAATTGTTCGGGCAACTGGGGCTGAATGGGCTGGATGTGGAGGGCAATTTTATGCCATTTGACATGCAGCCCAGCCAGTTGGCGATCAATTTCAACGGCATGAGTTCGACGTTGCAGGGCGTGGTGCGTACCGGGCAGGGGCAGATCAACCTCAGTGGGGATGCTGACTGGCGGCAACTGGATAACTGGCGCGCGCGCGTGGCGGCGAAAGGCAGTAAAGTACGCATTACTGTACCGCCGATGGTGCGGCTGGATGTCTCGCCGGATGTGGTATTTGAAGCTACGCCAAGCTTGTTTACGCTCGACGGAAATGTCGATGTGCCGTGGGCGCGCATTGTGGTGCACGATCTGCCGGAAAGCGCTGTGGGCGTCTCCAGCGATGAGGTGATGCTCAACAACGATCTGCAACCGGAGCAGCCAAAGAGCGCGTCGATTCCGATCAACAGCAATCTGACTGTCCACGTCGGCAATAACGTGCGGCTGGATGCTTTCGGTCTGAAAGCGCGGCTGACCGGCGACCTGAAAGTTGCGCAGGATAAGCAAGGTCTGGGGCTGAACGGGCAAATTAATATCCCGGAAGGGCGTTTCCATGCGTATGGCCAGGATCTGATTGTGCGCAAAGGCGAACTGCTGTTTTCCGGTCCGCCGGATCAACCGTTGCTGAACATTGAGGCGATCCGTAATCCGGACTCAACCGAAAACGATGTTATCGCCGGGGTTCGCGTCACCGGTACGGCCGATGAACCAAAAGCCGAGATCTTCTCCGATCCGGCGATGTCACAGCAGGAGGCGCTCTCTTATCTGCTGCGCGGGCAGGGTCTGGATAGCGAGCAGAGCGACAGCGCGGCAATGACTTCTATGCTGATTGGCTTAGGGGTTGCACAAAGTGGTCAGGTTGTGGGTAAAATCGGCGAGACATTTGGCGTCAGCAATCTGGCGCTGGATACTCAGGGGGTAGGCGACTCCTCCCAGGTGGTGGTCAGCGGCTATGTTCTGCCGGGTCTACAGGTCAAATATGGTGTAGGAATTTTTGACTCACTGGCGACTCTCACGTTACGTTATCGCCTGATGCCTAAGCTGTATCTTGAAGCGGTGTCTGGCGTAGATCAGGCACTAGATTTGCTCTATCAGTTTGAGTTTTAGCAATGCGAATATTTGTCTACGGCAGTTTACGACGCAAGCAGGGCAACAGCCACTGGATGACCAACGCTCAGTGGCTGGGGGACTTTTGCGTCGAAAATCATCAGCTGTATAGTCTGGGGCATTACCCGGGGGCTGTTCCGGGCGAAGGAAACGTGAAGGGCGAAGTTTATCGCATCGATGCGGCAACGCTCGGCGAGCTGGATGCTTTACGTACCGCAGGGGGCGAATACAAACGTCAACTGATCCAGACGCCTTATGGCAGCGCCTGGATGTATGTGTACCAGCGTTCGGTTGAGGGAAGAACCTTGATTGAAAGCGGTAACTGGCTTGACAGGGAACTGTACCAGAAGTAATCAGTCATAGAGAGCCGCGCCACAGGGCGCGGTTTTTCTTTTTGTGGGCCACAGGAATTTTTCGTCTGCTGGCACCCGACCAACGCTTAATACAGATCGTTGCACTGTGCAGGTCGGATAAGGCATTTCATCGATGCGCAGCCATAAAAAAAGCCCCGGGCGCATAATGCGTACCGGGGCTTTTTTTATTAAACCGTATTATTTTTTGGCAGCGCGTTCGAAGGAAGCAACGATTTCCGCTTTCGCGGCTTCAGCGTTGTCCCAGCCGTCCACTTTCACCCATTTGCCTTTTTCGAGATCTTTGTAGTGCTCGAAGAAGTGGGTGATCTGCGCTTTCAGCAGTTCCGGCAGGTCGTTCACATCTTTAATGTGATCGTACTCTTTGCTCAGTTTGGTGTGCGGAACAGCAACCAGTTTCGCATCTTCGCCGGATTCGTCGGTCATTTTCAGTACGCCAACCGGACGGCAGCGGATCACAGAGCCTGGCTCCAGCGGGTACGGCGTCGGCACCAGCACGTCAACCGGGTCACCATCCAGGGAGAGGGTGTGGTTGATGTAACCGTAGTTGCACGGATAGAACATCGCGGTGGACATGAAACGGTCAACGAACAGCGCGCCGCTTTCTTTGTCAACTTCGTATTTGATCGGGTCAGCGTTGGCCGGGATTTCGATAACCACGTAGATATCTTCTGGCAGATCTTTACCCGCCGGGACGTTCAATAAGCTCATGTTTGTTTCCTTTAAAATGTGTGGCAAACAAGTGCCGGGTATTATAGCCAACTGGCGGTGAATGTCTTGGCCTGTTTTAACTTACGCACACATTTTCAGAGCGTTTCGCATTCCCTTTTTATGACCGTTTTATCCATAACAATAGCAGCATACTGAATAATTTTGTGGAAGCGATTACAGCGTAATTTTTCACCTCATTGCAACAGTTAAATTTCCGTAAGATCAAGAGCGGATTTAGGGTACATAAGAGTGCGTCATTTCGCGCGCCAGATCTCAACTGGCAATCAACAATTCATTCACTTTTCCGATTTGTGATGTAACGCATTCTGTTACATCGCGGTTTGTCTATAGTTTTCCTCGCAGGTGAAGTTGTAGCCAACAATAACCCTACGAGGATGCTCTTATGTGGAAGCGCTTACTTCTTGTCACAGCAGTTTCGGCAGCCATGTCGTCTATGGCGATGGCCGCCCCTTTAACCGTAGGATTTTCGCAGGTCGGATCAGAATCCGGCTGGCGAGCCGCTGAAACCAACGTCGCGAAAAGCGAAGCCAGCAAACGCGGCATTACGTTGAAAATCGCCGACGGTCAGCAAAAACAGGAAAACCAGATCAAAGCCGTACGTTCGTTTATCGCTCAGGGCGTGGACGCGATCTTTATTGCACCAGTGGTGGCAACGGGCTGGGAGCCGGTACTGAAAGAAGCGAAAGACGCCAAAATTCCGGTGTTCCTGCTCGATCGCTCCATCGATGTTAAAGATAAATCGCTCTATATGACCACCGTCACCGCCAACAACATTCTTGAAGGCAAGCTGATTGGCGAATGGCTGGTGAAAACCGTGGCTGGCAAACCGTGTAACGTCGTCGAACTGCAAGGCACCGTCGGTGCCAGCGTGGCGATCGATCGTAAGAAAGGGTTTGCCGAAGCGATTTCTACAGCCCCCAACATTAAGATCATCCGTTCGCAATCCGGCGACTTTACTCGCAGTAAGGGTAAAGAGGTGATGGAGAGCTTCATCAAGGCGGAAAACAACGGCAAAAACATTTGCATGGTTTACGCCCATAACGATGACATGGTGATTGGTGCGATTCAGGCGATCAAAGAAGCGGGCCTGAAACCGGGCAAAGATATCCTGACCGGCTCCATCGACGGCGTGCCGGATATCTATAAAGCAATGATTGACGGCGAAGCCAACGCCAGCGTCGAACTGACGCCGAACATGGCTGGCCCGGCGTTCGACGCGTTAGAGAAATTCAAAAAAGACGGCACCCTGCCGCCGAAGCTGACCATCACCAAATCCACGCTCTATCTGCCGGATACGGCAAAAGAGGAGCTGGAGAAAAAGAAAAATATGGGTTACTGAGTCGCGAAAACCCTCTCCCCAGCGGGGAGAGGGTAACGGTTTAAGGGGTCGACAATGAACGCGGAAGCACACCAGGAAATCCTGCGTACCGAAGGCTTAAGTAAATTCTTTCCCGGCGTAAAAGCGCTCGATAACGTGGATTTCAGCCTGCGGCGTGGCGAGATCATGGCGCTGCTTGGGGAAAACGGTGCCGGGAAATCAACGCTGATTAAAGCGTTGACCGGCGTTTATCATGCGGATAAAGGGGCTATCTGGCTGGAAGGTCAGCAGATCAACCCCAAAAATACCGCCCATGCACAGCAGCTCGGCATCGGTACCGTGTACCAGGAAGTGAACCTGCTGCCGAATATGTCGGTGGCGGATAACTTATTTATTGGCCGCGAACCGCGGCGTTTTGGTTTGCTGCGGCGCAAAGAGATGGAAAAACGCGCGACCGAGCTGATGGCATCTTACGGTTTCTCGCTGGATGTGCGCGAGCCGCTCAACCGTTTCTCGGTGGCGATGCAACAGATCGTCGCGATCTGCCGCGCCATCGATCTGTCAGCCAAAGTGCTGATCCTCGATGAACCGACTGCCAGCCTGGATACCCAGGAAGTGGAGATGCTGTTTACGCTGATGCGTCAGCTTCGCGACCAGGGTGTCAGCCTGATTTTCGTCACTCACTTTCTCGATCAGGTTTATGAAGTTAGCGATCGTATTACCGTGCTGCGTAACGGCGGTTTTGTTGGCTGTCGCGAAACCCGTGAGCTGCCGCAAATCGAGCTGGTGAAAATGATGCTGGGCCGCGAACTGGACAGCAACGCGCTTCAGCGTGCCGGTCGTACGCTACTGAGCGATAAACCGGTTGCGGCGTTCAGCGGCTTTGGCAAAAAAGGCGTAATCGCGCCGTTTGATCTGGAAGTTCGCCCCGGCGAAATCGTCGGCCTGGCCGGGCTGCTGGGTTCCGGGCGCACTGAAACCGCCGAAGTGATTTTTGGCATCAAACCCGCCGACAGCGGTAGCGCGATCATCAAAGGTAAAAGCCAGACACTCCGTTCACCGCACCAGGCTTCGTGCCTGGGGATCGGTTTTTGCCCGGAAGATCGCAAAACCGACGGCATTATCGCGGCGGCCTCCGTCCGTGAAAACATTGTGCTGGCGTTGCAGGCGCAGCGCGGCTGGCTGCGGCCGATTCCGCGCAAAGAGCAAAACGCGATTGCCGAACGTTTCATCCGCCAGCTGGGGATCCGCACGCCGAGCGCTGAGCAGCCGATTGAGTTTCTCTCCGGCGGCAACCAGCAAAAAGTGTTGCTCTCGCGCTGGTTGCTGACCCGGCCTCAATTTCTGATCCTCGATGAACCGACGCGCGGTATCGACGTCGGCGCGCACGCTGAGATCATTCGTCTGATTGAAACCCTCTGCGCCGATGGTCTGGCGCTGCTGGTTATCTCCTCTGAACTGGAGGAGCTGGTGGGCTATGCGGATCGCGTGATTATCATGCGCGATCGCAAACAGGTGGCGGAGATCCCGCTCGCAGAGCTGTCGGTTCCGGCGATCATGAATGCCATTGCGGCGTAAGGAGTAGAGTGTGATGCCTCAAACTGTGGGTCAAACCGGGCAGCCGAAGCGCCGCTTTAACTGGCCCACCGGAACGCCCCAGCTTATCGCGCTGGTGCTGGTTCTGGTGGTGGACAGCCTGGTCGCGCCCCATTTTTATCAGGTGGTGCTGCAGGATGGTCGCCTGTTCGGCAGCCCGATCGACATTCTTAACCGCGCGGCGCCCGTCGCGTTGCTGGCGATTGGTATGACGCTGGTGATCGCTACCGGCGGCATCGATCTTTCTGTTGGCGCAGTAATGGCGATTGCGGGTGCAACGGCGGCATCGCTCACCGTCTCCGGGCACAGCCTGACGGTGGTGCTGCTGGCCGCGCTGGGCACCGGCGTGTTGGCCGGATTGTGGAACGGCATTCTGGTGGCGATCCTCAAGATCCAGCCTTTTGTTGCCACGCTGATCCTGATGGTGGCAGGGCGCGGCGTGGCGCAGCTAATCACCTCCGGGCAGATCGTCACTTTTAACGCGCCGTCACTGGCGTGGATCGGCAGTGGATCGCTGTTGCTGTTCCCGACGCCGGTGATTATCGCGCTGCTCACGCTGGTGCTGTTCTGGTTGTTTACCCGTAAAACGGCGCTCGGCATGTTTATTGAAGCGGCAGGGATTAATATTCGCGCGGCAAAAAACGCCGGGGTGAATACGCGCGTCGTGGTGATGCTGACCTACGTATTGAGTGGCGTGTGCGCAGCTATCGCCGGGGTGATCGTCGCGGCGGATATTCGCGGCGCAGATGCCAATAACGCCGGGCTGTGGCTGGAACTGGATGCCATTCTGGCGGTGGTCATTGGCGGTGGTTCGTTAATGGGCGGGCGCTTTAACCTTGTACTCTCGGTGATTGGCGCGCTGATTATTCAGGGTATGAATACCGGGATTTTGCTCTCCGGTTTCCAGCCGGAACTCAACCAGGTCGTAAAAGCGGTGGTGGTGATGTGCGTACTGATTGTCCAGTCGCCGCGCTTTATCGCGCTGATTAAAGGAGTACGCGGTCATGATAAAACGTAATTTGCCGCTGATGATAACGTTAGGCGTGTTTGTGCTCGGTTATCTCTACTGCCTGACGCAGTTTCCCGGTTTCGCCTCGACGCGTGTGATTTGCAATATCCTGACGGATAACGCTTTTCTGGGAATCATTGCCGTTGGTATGACCTTCGTGATCCTCTCCGGAGGTATCGATTTATCCGTCGGCTCGGTGATCGCCTTCAGCGGTGTCTTTCTGGCAAAAGCGATCGGTGACTGGGGAATTTCGCCGCTGCTCGCTTTCCCGATTATTTTACTGATGGGCTGCGCTTTCGGCGCGTTTATGGGGCTACTGATCGACGCGTTAAAAATCCCGGCATTTATCATTACTCTCGCGGGGATGTTCTTCCTGCGTGGCGTCAGCTACCTGCTTTCGGAAGAGTCGATTCCGATTAATCACCCGATCTATGATTCACTCTCCAGCCTTGCGTGGATGATCCCTGGCGGCGGGCGGTTGAGCGCTATGGGATTATTAATGTTGCTGGTGGTGGTCATGGGGATTTTCCTCGCTCACCGCACCCGTTTTGGCAATGAAGTGTATGCCGTTGGCGGCAATGCGACGTCGGCGAACCTGATGGGGATCTCCACCCGCGGCACCACCATTCGCATCTATATGCTTTCTACCGGCCTTGCGACGCTGGCGGGCATTGTCTTCTCGATTTATACCCAGGCTGGTTACGCGCTGGCGGGCGTAGGTGTGGAACTGGACGCCATTGCCTCGGTGGTCATCGGCGGGACACTGCTCAGCGGCGGCGTGGGTACGGTGCTGGGAACGCTGTTTGGCGTGGCGATTCAGGGGTTGATCCAGACCTATATTAACTTCGATGGGACGCTCAGCTCGTGGTGGACGAAAATCGCCATCGGCATCCTGTTGTTTATTTTTATCGCGTTGCAACGTGGCCTGACCGTGCTGTGGGAGAACCGTCAAAGCTCTCCTGTCACACGCGTTAACACAACGGCAATAAAGTAATAACATATTGAAATAATTACTTTCTCCTAAAGTAAATCCGGTAGCGGTCGATAACTGACGAAATGGGCTTAATTTACGCCAAAAAGTATCGCTGCTACCGGAATTCACATCATGCTTAAAACGCTTTCGATCCGTACTGGTTTACTTTCTTTGCTGGCTGTTATGACGCTTCTGCTGCTGCTGGTCAGCGGCATCGGGGTGTATGCACTCAATAAAAGCTCCTCGTCGCTGGAGCGAATTAATCAACTTCAGGGCCAAAAAATGGCGCGCCTGAGCGAGGGGTACACGCTGATTTTGCGGGCGCGTAACGAAGCTGGCCAGGCGGTGCGGATGATGGAAGTGGGGCTGCTGGATGACGCGGCGAAATCCGTGAAGCAGATCAACGGCGAAATCGCGCAGGGCGAACAGTCTCTCAGTGACGTGATCGCCTCCGGTGTGGATGATGAGCAGGGTTCCGCACTGCTTGCCCAGGTGGCGAAAAGCTACGGCGATTACGTGAACCAGGGCATTAAACCGATGCAGGATGCGCTGAATCAGCAAAGTGCGGATGCCTACTACGATTTACTGGAAAACAAACTGATCCCCATCTCCCGCCAGTTCGATAACGATATGCAAGCCTTCCAGAAGTGGGGCGAAGCTCGCGGCAGAGCGGAAGTGGACGCCGTACAGAGCAGCAAACGTGCTGTGATGTTGCTGATTCTGGTGGTGGCGCTGCTGGTGGCCGGGATTATCGTGCTGGCCTGGCTGGCGCTGCGCCATATGCTGCTGAAACCGCTGGATCGTTCGATCGAACAGCTTGAACAGGTTGCGGCTGGCGATTTGATCGCAGTTAAAGCCGAGGCGAGCAGTAAAGAGTTTAACCGTCTGAACGCGGCCATCGAAGAGATGCGTCACTCGCTGATAAGCTCCGTTACCCGCGTTCGCGATGCCAGCGCGCAAATCGATACCGGCAGCCGTGAACTGGCCGCTGGCAACGTCGATCTGTCGCAACGCACGGAATCAACGGCGACATCGCTTGAACAAACGGCTGCCAGCATGGAGCAGATCACCGCCACGGTGAAACTGAACGCCGACAACGCCGAACAGGCGCATAAACTGGCTAAAACCGTTTCCGATACCGCCGATCGCGGCAGCGAAATGGTGTGCTATGTGATTGAAAAAATGCGCGATATCTCCAGCAGTTCCGATCGCATCGCCGATATTCTCAGCGTGATTGACGCCATTGCCTTCCAGACCAATATCCTTGCGTTGAACGCCGCGGTCGAAGCGGCGCGTGCGGGAGAGCAGGGGCGTGGTTTCGCGGTGGTGGCCGGGGAGGTGCGTAATCTTGCCAGCCGCAGCGCCGAATCGGCGAAAGAGATCCGCCAGCTTATCAGCAGCTCGCAGGCGCAGGTCTCTGAAGGCAGCGATCTGGCGATGCAGGCGGGTGAAACGATGGATGAAATCGCCGAAGAAGTGCTGCGTATGACCAAACTGATGCGCGAAATCGCCAACGCATCGCAGGAGCAGAGCCGGGGCATTGAGCAGGTCAATATAGCGGTCAGTCAGATGGATGAAACCGCGCAGCAGAATGCGGCGCTGGTACAACAATCGTCTGCCGCGACCCGTTCGCTGGAAGAGCAGGCGCGCGAGCTGTTGCAAGCGATGGCATCATTCCGCCTGCAAACCCAGGGATAATCAAGGAAGGGAAATGGGTGTTTGTATTCAATGTGATAACGAAGCGCTGAAAGACAGCGATTACTGCGCGGTGTGCGAAGAGCGCGAGTTTAAAAAGATCCGCGGCTGGTTGTTTGTACCGGCGATTGGCCTGCTGGTGTCGCTGATTGCGATCATTGTCTCGATTAACACCACCACCAAAGTGTTGATGGAGCACTACAGTGTCATCGGCACAGGGCCGAAAGCGCTGCTGATTTACGAACTGGTTTTCTATATCGCCATGTTCGCTTATACGCTGTTTGTTTGCGGCCTGTTCTTTCGTAAAAAGCGTCAGCTTCCGCGCTTTTACATTGGTTTCCTGCTGATTTGGCTGGTTTTTTACGGTGTTGATTTATTGCTGGCGCACTACCTTATCGGGCTGCCGTTCGTCTTCGAAACGGTGAAAGCGTTGATTCGCAATGCGATAAGCGCAGCGATTTGGGTGCCGTATTTCCTCATCTCCGGGCGCGTTAAACGGACTTTCGTGCGCTAAAAAAAAGCGCCACAAATGTGGCGCTTTATTCCTCTTTCCCTGCGCTTACGCGTCCGGGAATTCACGCATAAAACGTTCTACATCATCAACCATGTGCTCATTGCCGACGAAGAACGGACGGCGCTGGTGCAGGCTTTCCGGTTGAATATCCAGAATGCGCTCTTTCCCGTCGCTCGCTTTGCCGCCCGCTTGTTCAGCGAGGAACGCCATCGGATTGCACTCATACAGCAGGCGAAGCTTCCCTTGCGGGTGGCTTGCGGTGCTTGGGTAGAGGTAGATGCCGCCTTTCAGCAGGTTGCGGTGGAAATCCGCGACCAGCGAGCCGATATAGCGCGTGGTATACGGACGGTTGGTCGCTTTATCCTCTTCCTGGCAGAACTTCAGGTACTTTTTCACGCCCTGCGGGAATTTGATGTAGTTACCTTCGTTGATGGAGTAGGTATTGCCACGCTCCGGGAACTTCATACGCTCCTGGCACAGGCAGAAAACGCCGAGTGATGGATCGTATGTAAAGGCGTGAACACCGCAGCCGGTGGTGTAAACCAGCATGGTGGACGAGCCGTAGACCACGTAGCCCGCAGCAACCTGTTTGTTGCCCGGTTGCAGGAAGTCTTCTTCCGTAACCGGCGTGCCGACAGGAGTAACGCGGCGGTAAATAGAGAAAATGGTCCCGACAGAGACGTTAACGTCGATGTTCGATGAGCCATCAAGAGGATCCATCAGCACCACGTATTTGGCGTGTTCACAACCTTCGAAAACGACAATTTCGTCCTCTTCTTCAGAAGCGATACCGGCCACGATATCGCGTGCGCGAAGTGCAGCTTTCAGTTTTTCGTTTGCGAACAGGTCGAGTTTTTGTTGCTCCTCGCCCTGGACGTTTTCAGCACCGCTTGCACCCAGGATATCGACCAGACCGGCCTTATTGATATCGCGATGAATGATCTTGGCGCCCAGTTTTATCGCCGACAGCAAAGCAGTTAATTCACCGGTGGCGTGTGAGAACTCGTGCTGCTTTTCGACAATAAATTCACCTAACGTTTTCATAACACTTTCCCTGCATGTATATGGAGTAAAGCGATCTTGTCCTGAAGGTTTCAGGTTGCTGGCGACAGCAAGTTCCGGATAGTAAACAGCCTGAACCTTAACAGCCAGCGCTTTCGAAGTCGAAAACGCGACGGACATACAACAATACTAACAAAGATTCAAAAGTCCGTGCTCAGGTGAATCGCGCCAGCAGTATGGGGATTATCCTGAAATGCATTTCTCAGACGTTAAACATATGCGTAAAATGTGCGCCAGTTTTGGAAAGGATAAAAACGTATGCGCATTCATATTTTGGGGATTTGTGGCACTTTCATGGGCGGCCTGGCCTTGCTGGCGCGTTCGCTGGGACATCAGGTGACGGGCTCCGACGCCAATATTTACCCGCCGATGAGCACGCTGCTTGAAAAGCAAGGTATTGAGCTAATTGAAGGTTATGACGCAAGCCAGCTCGATCCTGCACCGGATTTGGTGATTATCGGCAACGTCATGAAGCGCGGTAATCCATGCGTGGAAGCGGTGCTGGAGAAAAACATTCCGTTTATGTCCGGCCCGCAGTGGCTGCATGACTTTGTTCTGCGCGATCGCTGGGTCGTTGCCGTTGCCGGTACGCACGGCAAAACCACCACCGCCGGGATGGCAACCTGGATCCTCGAAGCCTGTGGCTACAAGCCGGGCTTTGTCATTGGTGGCGTTCCGGGGAACTTTGAGGTTTCTGCGCGTCTGGGCGACAGCCCTTTCTTCGTCATTGAAGCCGATGAGTATGACTGCGCGTTCTTCGACAAGCGTTCCAAATTCGTTCATTACTGCCCGCGCACGCTGATTCTGAATAACCTTGAATTCGATCATGCGGATATTTTTGATGACCTGAAGGCGATTCAGAAGCAGTTCCACCACCTGGTACGCATCGTGCCGGGGCAGGGGAAAATCATCTGGCCAGAAAACGACATCAACCTGAAGCAGACCATGGCGATGGGCTGCTGGAGCGAGCAGGAACTGGTGGGCGAACAGGGCCACTGGCAGGCGAAGAAACTGACCACCGATGCCTCAAGCTGGGAAGTATGGCTGGACGGCGCATGTGTCGGGCAGGTGAACTGGGGGCTGGTGGGCGAGCACAACATGCACAACGGTTTGATGGCCATTGCCGCTGCGCGCCATGTTGGCGTTGCACCGGCGGATGCCGCCAGTGCGCTGGGCTCGTTTATCAATGCCCGCCGTCGTCTGGAGCTGCGCGGGGAAGCGAACGGCGTAACGGTGTATGACGATTTCGCGCATCACCCGACGGCGATCCTCGCCACGCTGGCCGCGCTGCGCGGCAAAGTCGGCGGCACGGCGAAAATCATCGCCGTGCTGGAACCGCGCTCCAACACGATGAAAATGGGCATCTGCAAAGACGATCTGGCGCCATCGCTGGGACGCGCCGATGAAGTCTTTCTGCTGCAACCGCAGCATATTCCGTGGCAGGTTGCGGAAGTGGCGGATGCCTGCGTGCAGCCTGCTCACTGGAGCGCGGATGTCGATACGCTGGCGGAGATGATCATCAAAACCGCGCAGCCTGGCGATCATATCCTGGTGATGAGCAACGGCGGTTTCGGCGGCATTCACCAGAAGCTGCTTGATGGCTTAGCGAAAAAAGCTGAGGCCGAAGCGGAAAAGCTCTGACGGCTGGCTGAAATAAAAAAACCGCGCCGGGAAACCAGCGCGGTTTTTTTTATGGCTGTGGATTACTCTTTTGCCATCGGCGTGTCGATAGTTTGTGGCGTTTTGCTGCCCTGAATCTCTTTCACTCGTTTCTCTATGTCAGCCACCTGGCTGCTGCTATGCAGCAGGGTGTAAGTCAGATCGAAGCGTGTACTCTGGCCCGGTTGCAGCTGTTTTACGCGTTTTTGCGCGCGTTCAATGGTCACCGGATACGCATAGCTGGTGCCCGGCTCAATCCCGGTGACATAGCCCTGTTTTTCCGTATCGGTGTTTTTCCACATCGTCAGCACTGGCAGTTGTTCGGTGTTATAGCTAATTGCCACCCCTATATCGCCCGCTTTGTTCACCAGCGCAGCCACCGTCTGTTTGCTGGCATCGGCTAACGGTTTGATATTAAACACCATCTCATCGAAGCCTTTGGTCGGCCCGGCGTAGGTTTGCCACTCTTTCAGGCCGCCTTTGGCATAGTCATTGAAGGGGCTGACATTTTCATATGGCGTAATAAAACGCGCGCCCTGTTCGAGAATCGGTTTGCTGAAGTTGCTGTGATAGATAATTTGATAGTCGTGTGGGTAATCCGCATGGTTGGTCAGCACATCATGCAGGCTGAAACTGTTGCTGCCAGGAATATAGCGCAGTTCCGTCTGCGTTTGCAGATCCACTTTTTTAAATGCGCTCTCTTTTACCAGCCCGCGAATACGGATTTCATAAGGCGCTGTTTCGCTGACATCCACCGAAACCTGGGATGCCGGCGTGTTGCCCACTTTGCCGTGCAGGGTATAAATCTGCCCGTCAGCGGTGACCGGATGACCAGTCCATTCATAACCGCAGCGCACCACCATCTCGTTGAAACCTTCCAGCCAGCCCAGTCCGTTACGGCTTTCGAGGTTAATAAATGCCGGGTTGACTACCTCTTTAACCGGCGAATTCCAGCCCAGATGTACGCCAAAACCGTCGGCGTAAAGCAAATTCATGCCGCGCGTCGGGCTAAGGGCAATGGTGAGGCCGTTTTTGCTGCTCAGTTTAATGACTTTACTGCCTTCCTGCTTGCCACCGTGCAGTACCACCTGCTCAATGCTGAACTGCTGATCTTTGATGTTCAGCTGATCGCTGGTGATTCGCCAGTTTCCTTGTTCTGTTCCGCCTTCAGCACTTGTCAGCACCCAGGTTTTCGCCATCGCAGGGCCAGAGATAAGCAGTGCCAGAGCGGAAAGTATTACTCTCTTTTTCATCATTCCATCCTTTTTAGCTGAATCGATTATCGTCACCACAGCGAAAATCTACGTTTTGCGCAGTGGATAAAATGTGATCCGATTCATCTGGTGAAAAACAGCGCAGAATGATGTATGAAAAGCGAATATTGATCCCATTTATGAGAGCAATGAAACGTATAACGGTAGTAAATTTGTGACCGGTGATGATTTTAGCTTTAACGATTCAGCTAAACGGGCGTTATTTATAAAGGCGATAAAAAAGCGGGGAAAAATCCCTCTCCTGGCGGAGAGGGGGATTATCGGGCGATTACTGCTCGCTGGTTTCGGCCAGTTCGCGCAGATACTGGAAAATCAACCGCGCGGATTTTGGCGGTTTGTTGCCTTCTTTCTCTTTCTGCGCATTGCGGATAAGCGAACGCAGTTGCTGGCGATCGGCGTCCGGCCACAGGTTCAGCACATCCGGCACCGCATCGTCGCCCTCTTCGATCAGACGATCGCGAAGCTGCTCCAGCTTATGGAAAAACGCCACCTGCTGGTTGTGACGGTTTTTCAGCTTATCCAGCGCCTGGCGGATAGGTTCCACGTCGCGTTGACGCAGCAGTTTACCGATCAGCTGTAGCTGGCGGCGGCGGCCCTCTTTTTTGATGCGCTGCGCCAGTTCAATGGCGTCACGCAGATCCTGGTCGAGCGGGAGCTTATCCAGCGCGTTTTTCCCCAGATCTACCATTTCCGCGCCAAGCTGCTTTAACTCTTCAGCATCGCGCTTAATTTCACTTTTACTGACCCAGATGATCTCATCATCTTCGTCTTCAATATCATCACCGGGCACGTCGTCGAGCCAGTCGTCGGGCTGCTTTGTCATCTCAGGCTCCTTAAAAAAAGAGGCTAATGTTACCAGTTAAGGCGCGCACTGAAAAACGGTTCTCTGTTAGACTTCAAAGATTCTCTCCCTTAATTATGGCATTGGCGATGAAAGTAATCACACAAGTTGCACAACAACGCAAAACGCTGGAAGAAGCGGTTTCCACAGCACTGGAGCTGGCCTCCGGGAAAGCGGACGGTGCGGAAGTGGCGGTCAGCAAAACCACCGGGATCGGCGTCAGCACACGCTACGGTGAAGTGGAGAATGTAGAATTTAACAGCGACGGCGCGCTGGGGATCACCGTTTATCACCAGAACCGCAAAGGCAGCGCATCATCCACCGATCTCAGCCCGGATGCCATCGCCCGTACGGTGCAGGCCGCGCTGGATATTGCCCGCTACACCTCGCCGGATCCTTACGCGGGCGTGGCAGACAAAGAGCTGCTGGCCTTCGACGCGCCGGATCTCGATCTTTTCCACCCGGCGGAAGTGACGCCGGATGAGGCGATTGAATGGGCGGCTCGTGCTGAACAAACCGCGCTGAAAGCGGACAAACGCATCACCAATACCGAAGGCGGCAGCTTCAACAGCCACTACGGCATCAAAGTTTTCGGTAACAGTCACGGTATGCTGCAAAGCTACTGCTCCACCCGCCATTCGCTGTCGAGCTGCGTGATTGCCGAAGAGAACGGCGAAATGGAGCGCGATTACGCGTACACCATTGGTCGTGATATCAACGATCTGAAAACGCCGGAGTGGGTCGGCGATGAGTGCGCTAAGCGCACGCTGTCGCGCCTTTCGCCGCGTAAGCTGCCGACCATGAAAGCGCCGGTAATTTTCGGTCATGAAGTGGCAACCGGGCTGTTTGGTCATCTGGTCGGCGCGATCGCCGGCGGCGCGGTGTACCGTAAATCGACTTTCCTGCTCGACTATCTCGGCAAACAGATCCTGCCGGAATGGCTGACCATTGAAGAGCATCCGCACCTGCGTAAAGGGCTGGCTTCGACGCCGTTCGACAGTGAAGGCGTGCGTACCGAACGCCGCGATATCATCAAAGATGGCGTATTGATGCAGTGGCTGCTGACCAACTATTCCGCGCGTAAACTGGGGTTGAAAAGCACCGGCCACGCTGGTGGTATTCACAACTGGCGCATTGCCGGGCGGGGCCTGAGCTTTGAGCAGATGCTGAAAGAGATGGGCACCGGTCTGGTGGTGACCGAACTGATGGGCCAGGGCGTGAGCGGTATTACCGGCGATTATTCCCGTGGTGCTTCCGGTTTCTGGGTAGAAAATGGTGAAATTCAGTATCCGGTGAGCGAAATTACCATCGCTGGCAACTTAAAAGAGATGTGGCGCAATATTGTTACCATCGGTGACGATATTGAACAGCGCAGTAACATTCAGTGTGGTTCAGTGTTGTTACCGGAGATGAAAATCGCCGGACAATAACATTACTCCGTGGCGCAAAGCAGTGCGCCTTAAGCGTGAATAATAAAAAGGAAGTGAGCAATGCGTAAAAATCTGTTAGCGATCCTTGCTGTGTCGTCATTGTTTGTTGGTTCGACGGTGTTTGCCGCCGATCTCGGTGATGATATGGATACCCTCAACGAAAATCTCAAAGTGGTGCAGAAAACCAGTGACGCCACCGAAATGAAAGATGCGTTAACCAAAATGCGTACCGCTGCGCTGGATGCACAAAAAGCCACACCGCCGAAGCTGGAAGGCAAAGCGCCGGACAGCGCCGAGATGAAAGATTTCCGGCACGGTTTTGATATCCTGGTGGGTCAAATTGACGGTGCGCTGAAGCTGGCCAACGAAGGCAAAGTGAAAGAAGCGCAGGCGGCAGCGAAAGGGTTTGCTGACACGCGCAACACCTATCACAAGAAGTACCGTTAATCGGCTTTGAGCAATACGTATAAAGCATTACTCAGGGGGAGAGACAGCGGTTTTCCCCCTTATCCCCGTCACAGAGACACTTTTTTATCCCCCGTATGCCTTTCCGTATTTAGCCGATAATGACCACATTTGATGGCTCTATTTCTTGTCATATTAAATCGTTATCCGAAATATTCCAGAAAACACACCGGAATATTACTTATGCAGTATCATAGGTGAAGATTATTTGCCTTATTTTAACGCGATGAAATTATCACAAATGCCGAATACAAAGATTAGAATAATTCCATGAAGGGATCTCTGCGTTGCAAACAATATTTCGCTGTAATCGCAATATGAACAATAAAACTTATTCGCCAGACTCTGTCTGGTTGAATATCCTGTCTTTTTGCACGGTTATAAAAATACATTCTAATTTTTATCTGATTGTCACTGTTATCATTTGTTGTCTATAAGTGATTTTATTGTAACCACATGAAAAATATGTATAAAAACAATGAGGCGATTATTTGAGCAGTAGTGCCTGTTGATTGACTGTTATTAATTTGGGGCATAGCCTTATAAGGCTGGCTTATGGTGGCTGGCTTATGGTGGCTGGCTTATGGTGGCTGGCTGTATTATTTTTGTGACAATTTGATGGATTAAATACCTATGACAGGTGATATCACGGATTCAATTGGCAATACGCCATTGATGGAGATTCTTAAAGACCGGCAGTTCAATTCTCATCTTTATGTCAAGCTGGAATCATTCAACCCCGGAGGATCGATATTGAATTGATCCTGATGAAATCAGGACCGGTGCTTGTCGAAGTTAACCCGAGAATTATGGGTGGCTATATGCCTGTCCTTTATAACAATGTCTCTGGAAACAATATATTCCGCTGGCTTGCTGATATTCATTCCGGCGTGCCATTGAACGAACAGGTTATTTATCCGAACCATCAGATGCTGGAAAACGATCTGTGCGGTTTTTTTGCGCAGGTTCAACAGGAGATGGAACTGGAGTTACTCCATTGATTAACGAAAATGCCATAGATTATCCGCTCACCGGCAGACGTAATATTGCAATGCTGGTGACTGGGTCTTTTATTGCGACAGTCGGGAGAGGCGTGACTCTCCCGTTTTTGCCGCTGTTTTTACATAACCAGTTGGGAATGTCTATCCTTAATACCGGCAACATACTCACACTGGCCATTGTTGTCGGGATTTTATTGAGTATCGTCAGTGGAAAGTTGGCTAACCTTTTCAGCCATAAATTATTATTGACATTATCGCTGCTTATTTTTTCCTTCTCATTTTTAATTCTCGGGTATTTCTACTCTGCGGCTGTTTTTGTTATCTGCTTTACGTTGATAACCTGCTGCTACGCATTATATTCCACGATCATTAAGTGCTTTATTTCTGACCATTTCAGTGATGAGGAGAAAACCCGCGTTTTTTCCCTGAACTATACGTTTATCAACATCGGCTGGATGGTTGGGCCATTAATCGGCGCCTGGCTGGTGGGAAATCATGTCTATTTCCCTTTTCTTTTATCTGCCATCCTGGGCATGCTGGCCATTGTCGCGACGGCGGGTTTGACGATGAGAACACAGCCGTTAGCCGCGGCGTCTCCTTCATTGCATACATCCGCGCGTGATAAACAGCGGCTTATTATTCTTTTGGTTTTCACGCTGGCTATTTTCCTTGCCTCTTTCGTGTTTGAGCGGTTTGCCAGTTGTATTTCACAAATTCTGATGGTGAATCATGATGCGGTAACCGTGGGGAATATTGTCTCTGTTCTGATTACCACCAACGCGATTACGGTTGTGTTGTTCCAGTACATTACTGGCAATCTCATGAGTAAGTACTCATTCGCCATGGGATTCCTGGCAGGGACAATATGCCTGGTAGTGGGGTTATTTATCTTCAGCGTCGCCGGTGAAAGCCGGGTCGTCTGGATCGCGGGAATGTTTTTTTTCTCGTTCGGCGAGATTATTTTTGCCCCGTTGCAATATCGGGTCATTGACCAGATTGCGCCACCTGCAGAGAGAGCCTTTTATTTCTCATTTCAGAACATGGGCAGCCTTGGCGGAGCGGTAAATCCGGCAGTGACAGGCGTGCTGCTTGCGTTTATGCCTCCAACGGACGTACCCGTCGTGTTGATACTGGTGAGCGTATTCTGTTTTGCGCTGTTTTATGCCGGGATTGCGTTATCGCGCAGGCTGGCGCCTGCGACAGCATAATGTTTATCGCAGAGCGCCCATTCCCTGGAGCGAAGCCGCCATCCGGTATGTTGATCCCGCCGATTACGGAATCAACATTACCTTGCCGCTAAACAACCGGTTCTCCAGCAGGCTATGCGCCTCTTTACCGCGGGACAGCGGAAATGATGTCACCGTGGGTAACGTGATATCCCCGGCTTTCAATAGCGCAAACAGCCTATCTGCGCGGCGCTGTCTTTCTTGTTGCGAGGTAAGGTACGTCCAGAGATCGGCGCCGATAACGCCGGCGGATTTCAGTAGCAATCCGGTTGGATCAAAGGCCGGGATCTTGCCACCAGACATACCAAAGAGCACCACCCGGCCGCCATCTTTCAGGCTCTGCAGACTTTCCAGCAGCGTGCTGCCCACCGAATCAAAAACGATATCGCAGCCTGATGAATGCCAGGCGCGTACCTGTTCTGACCAGCCGTAATAATCGGTCGCGACCTCGGCACCATTGTTCAGGCAGGCGGCCTGTTTGCTTTTACTGGAGGCGACAGCGAAAACATGCACACCGCGCGCCACCAGCATTTGCGTCAGCAGATTGCCAACACCGCCCGCTGCCGCCAGCACCGCAACATGCATGCCCGGTTCAACAAGTAAGATGTCATGCAACAGATAATCCGCCGTTAAGCCCTGTAACAATATCGATGCGGCTTCCGCTTCCGAAATCCAGTCACTCAGGCGAATAGCATGATCCTGCGGCACCAGAATATGGCTGGCATGCGCCAGCGGAACATCGGCAAAGCCGACGCGATCGCCCACCTGCCAGCCTTCCACGCCGCCGCCGACATTGAGCACGCGCCCCGCGCCTTCGTAACCGGCAACCCACGGCGCCGTTCCCGCCAGCGGATAACGCCCCTGGCGACGATAGATATCGGCAAAGTTCAGCCCGGCGGCGGAAACCTCCACCAACAGTTCGCCTTCGCCCGGTTCCGGCGCAGGGCTGGTGCGCAACCACAGCACTTCGGGGGAACCAAATTGATCAAAAACCAGCGATTGCATCATGAAAAAATCCCGCAGATGATAACCACATTATTATTTCTCGCCGCTATACGAGGATAAATGCGGGTTTATTATCTTCATTTGATACTAAAAATTTGGAATGGCGAAAAATGGATTATTTGAAATGCGTTGAATCGTTTGTCACGACGGTGACCCGCGGCAGCTTTACGGCGGCGGCAGAAACGCTGGGGATCACGCCCGCGATGGTGGGCAAACACGTGCGCGAGCTGGAGCTACGAACGGGCTGTCAGTTGCTGCATCGCACCACGCGGCGCCAGGGGTTAACGGATGCGGGCCAGCGTTTCTACCAGTATGGGCTGCAAATTCTTGCCACGGTGCGTGACGCGGATGGGCTGGCAAGCGAGTTGTATGAAAATGTCTCCGGGTTGCTGCGCATCAGCGCGCCGGTTGCCTGGGGGAATCGGGTGCTGACGCCGATCCTGTCGCGTTTTTTGCAGCATTATCCGGGCGTGAATGCGGAGATGGTGCTCAGCGACCGTAAAGTCTCGCTAATTGAAGAGCGCTTTCAGTTGGCGATTCGGATCGGTGCCATTAACGATGACGGTAGCGTTGCCATTCCCCTTCCGCCGTATCGCATGTTACTTGCAGCCTCGCCGGACTATCTGGCTCGCCACGGTGTGCCCGGTTCGCCGGACGAGCTAAAGCACCATCACTGCGTCAGCTTCAGCCAGTGGCGCTCGGATCATCGCTGGCAACTGGAAGGGCCATCCGGCACGCAGGAGATTGCGATCGCGCCCCGGCTGATGGTCGACTCCGGTGAGGCGTTGCGCCAGGCGGCGCTCAGCGGGCTGGGGATTGTGCAGCATGCTTTTATCACGCTGCAACGGGACATTGACGCCGGTCGGCTGTGCAGAGTGCTGCCAGAGTGGCTGCCGCCGCCAAGACCGATGCATCTGCTGCGTTTGCCTGGCCGTCCGCTGCAACCACTGGTCGCCTCTTTCACCGATCATCTTCTGCGTGAACTGAAGGCGGATCAGCAATAAGAAAACCTTATTGTGCTCACGCTTTTCCCTTCGGCTTCCGCGTTTTTTTCTGCTCCATGAGGGACGTTTTTCCGCTTCTTTTGCGTCAATCTGTGATGCCTGCGCAGTGATATATCTCTTCCCTGACGATTTATGTGGCGCAGATCACTAACGCCTTTTCCCTTTCCACTTTGAAGTGGAAAACTCCTCGCTACAAACTCGTAACCCGCAACGTTAGTTTTATCTCAACGAGATGAATGGGGTACGACGAGTGAATAACGGAGCGGTAATGAACGATGCCCAAGATCGGGCGGAGCAAACAGCCTCCCTTGCCGGGCGCATGTTGACGCAGGTCTATGCGCTGCTGAGCAATCACGGCATTACGCCGAATGCGGTACAGCAGCAGATGCTGACCTCCCATGTTCGCGCGATGGCGCACCGGTCGGTGACCGGCGAACCGCTGCCGGAAGTGGATGCCAGCCTGTTTGATGAAATCTCGCCTGAATCAATGAACCTGGCCCGTGAAGTGGTGGCAGCGTTTGGCAATCTTCCGGAAGAAGAAGCCTGGCTGCTGTCGGTGCACTTCGAAGTGGCAAAAGAAAACCTCTGAGGAGCAAAAAATGGAACAAATTACCGTAGTGATTGGCGATCGTCTTGGCAAAGGCCAGAAAGTCGCAGCTGGCGTTGAAAAAGCGGGCGGCCGCGCCGTGGTGGTGCCGGGTGTCGCGGCGGATATGAAACTGGGTGACGTGATGAAATCAGAAAACGCCACCTTCGGTATTTCGTTTTGCGGCAGTGGCGGCGCGGGTGCCATCACCGCGCAGAACAAACACGGCTATAAAGCCAAATATGGTATGCGCTCCGTGGAAGAGGGCGTTACCGCCATTAATGAGGGCTGCAATGTTCTCGGCTTTGGTTTTATGGACAAAGAAGAATTAGGCGAGCGCCTGGTGCAGGCGTGGCAGAAAAAATACGGCGCATAACCATGAAAGAACAGTTCACCACCACGGTCAGGGTTAAGGGAAAAGGCGAGGCGAAAGCGCGCGCCTTCGCGGATGCGCTGAACCAGGTTCAGGCCGCGGTGATGAAAGCGTCGCCGCAGATTTTACTGCGTATCGAGCCACAGGATGTGCAGGTTGTTCATGCGCAGGAAACGATACGGAAAGAGGCGTTTTTATTTCTCTTTCTGCGTCGGGAAAGACGGACGTACAGCGTGGAGCTGGACGTCACCGTCAACGTGACCGCCATCAATCTCAATAAAGTGGATTTCGTCACGAAATAACTCAACGCATACCCGGTGAATCACCTCCGCTGGGTAGAAGAGGGCAGACTGATGTTCTTAATCATACTAATAAAATCGCTCATCATCGGCGGCCTGGTTGGCGTCGGTGTTGGCGCGGGGGCTGCACGCATGTTCCATGCGCCGACCACTCAAGGGATGGGCGCATTTCGTACACTGGGCGAACTGAACTCCTGCGAAGGCGATCCCGCATCGCATTTCTCATTCGGCTTAGGCTTCTTCTTTAACGCCTGGGCCTCGTCCGTTGCGGCGGGTTCTTTTACCCAGGACGTTGACCACCGCATCATTCCGAACTGGGGCGCGGCGGCGTTGATGGTGAAAAACCGTAACGTCGGCGAAACCCTGCACGATCCGAAAAAGATGGCGATTGCCTGCGGCCTGATTGGCATGGTGGTCGTCACCTTCCTTAACCTGACGGCGTCCTCCGTTCCGGCGGCCTTGCAGGTCACCGCCGTTAAAGTGCTGGTTCCGGCGGCCAACCTGCTGGTGAACACCGTCATGCCGGTGATCTTCTGGCTGGCAGCCATCGACGCAGGCAAAAAATCGGGTTTCTGGGCGACCGTCTTTGGCGGCGCGGCGCAGCTGATTATGGGCAACGCCGTACCGGGCCTGGTACTGGGCATTCTGATTGGTAAAGGTGTGGAAGAGAGCGGCTGGAATCGCGTCACCAAAGTGATGATGACGGCCATTGTCGCGCTGTTTGTGCTGAGCGCGTTCTTCCGCGGCTTCGATCTGAAAATGATCGAGTCTTTCCACCTGAGCGCGCCGAACTGGCTGGAGTTCATCCACAACTCGCTCAGCGGCAAATAAGGAAGCGAAATGGAACAGAATAAAGGGTTTTGGTACGCCGACTGGTCGTTCCCGATCTTTGTTGGCCTGCTCTCTTCCGGCGTATTCGCCGGGACACATATGTACTACCTGTACGGCATCGGCGCGTTTAACGAAGTGGCGTTTGTCTCGATGCTGCGTTCCGGCATGGACACCGGCGTATACGGCGCGGTCGCTGCGTTTGGCGCCAGCTTCCTGTTCGCCCGCATTATCGAAGGTTCGCTGGTCGGTATCCTTGATATCGGCGGCGCAATCCAGACCGGTGTCGGCCTCGGTGTTCCGGCGCTGTTACTGGGCGCGGGGATCCTCTTCCCGGTGGAAAACTTTGTCGCCTCGCTGGCAACCGGCCTGGTACTTGGCCTGGCCATTGGTTACCTGATCATCCTGGCGCGTAAGTTCACCATCAACCAGAGCGATTCCACCTACGGCGCAGATGTGATGATGGGCGCGGGTAACGCATCCGGCCGCTTCCTTGGGCCGCTGATTATCCTCAGCGCGATGACCGCTTCCATTCCTATTGGTATTGGTTCGCTGGTTGGTGCTTTGCTGTTCTACCTCTGGCAGAAACCGATTACGGGCGGCGCGATCCTCGGCGCTATGCTGCTGGGCTCCATCTTCCCGGTCGCCCTCTGAACCCTACGGGCGCTGCGGCGCCCGTTATTACTGGAGATTCGCATGTTTGATTTACTCCTGCGCCGGGCGCGTCTGGTTGACGATACGCTGACGGATATCGCCATCAAGGCAGGGAAAATCGCCGCGCTGGGCGAGATAAACGGCCCGGCGGTTAAAACGCTCGATCTGCACGGCGAACACTATGTCAGCGCCGGGTGGATTGATTCCCACGTGCACTGCTACCCGAATTCGCCGATTTACCATGATGAACCGGACAGCGTCGGCATCAACACCGGCGTGACGACGGTGATTGATGCAGGCAGTACCGGTGCTGATGATGTCGATGATTTTTATGCCATTACCCGCGAGGCGGCGACCGAAGTGTATGCGCTGCTGAATATCTCCCGCGTCGGGCTGATTGCCCAGAACGAGCTGGCTAACATGGCTAATATCGACGCGAACGCGGTACATGACGCGGTGAAACGCCACCCGGATTTTATCGTCGGCCTGAAAGCGCGCATGAGCAGCAGCGTGGTCGGCGAAAACGGCATCACGCCGCTGGAACGCGCGAAGGCGATCCAGAAAGCCAACGGCGATTTGCCGTTGATGGTACACATCGGCAACAACCCGCCGAACCTCGATGAAATCGCGGAGTTGCTGACCTCCGGCGACATCATTACCCACTGCTATAACGGCAAACCGAACCGCATTCTGGCACCGGGTGGCGAATTACGCGCTTCCGTGGCGCGCGCCATTGCGCGCGGCGTGCGTCTTGACGTCGGGCACGGCAGCGCCAGCTTCAGCTTTGCAGTGGCCAGACAGGCCATCAGCCTCGGCATTCTGCCGCAGACCATCAGCTCCGATATCTACTGCCGCAACCGGATCGACGGCCCGGTACGATCGCTGGCAAATGTGATGTCCAAATTCCTCGCCATTGGCCTGTCGCTGCCGCAGGTGATTGCCTGCGTGACTGACCACGCCGCCGCTGGCCTGCGTCTGAAGCATAAAGGGCGCCTTGCCGTCGGCTTCGACGCCGATCTGACTATTTTTGACCTGCGTCGCCAGTCGGTACTGTTCACCGATGCGGAAAACGACAGCCTGCAGGCCGAACAGTTACTCACGCCGCTGGCCGCCATTCGCGCGGGCAAAGGCTATCTGACCGAACAAGGGAGTGCAGAACATGCCTTCGATTTATGAAAAGTACAATTTAAAACAGGTGATTAACGCCTCCGGTCGGATGACTGCGCTGGGCGTTTCCACCCCGCGCCCGGAAGTCGTAGAAGCCGTGCTTGGCGGCATGAATCACTACTTCGAAATGAAAGATCTGGTGAACAAAACCGGCGAATACATTGCGAAGCTGCTGGACGTTGAAGCGGCGACCGTTGTCTCCTGCGCTTCAGCGGGGATTGCACAATCCGTTGCTGCGGTGCTGGTGCGCGACAACGACTGGCTGCTGGAGAATCTGCACAGCACGGTGATGGAGAACAACGAAATCGTGCTGCCGCGCGGTCACAACGTGAACTTCGGCGCACCGGTTGGCACGATGGTGGCGCTCGGCGGCGGGAAAGTGGTGGAAGCGGGTTATGCCAACGAATGCTCTGCCGATCAACTGGCGGCGGCAATCTCGCCGCGCACGGCCGCGATCCTCTACATCAAATCACACCACTGCGTACAAAAAAGTATGCTCAGCGTGGAGCAGGCGGTGGTGGTGGCGCGTAAGCATAACCTGCCGTTGATTGTCGATGCCGCAGCGGAAGAGGATCTGCAATGCTATTACCGCGCCGGGGCCGATTTGGTGATTTACAGCGGCGCGAAGGCCATCGAAGGGCCAACCAGCGGGCTGGTGATCGGCAAAACCCAGTACGTTGAGTGGGTGAAACGCCAGACGGCGGGCATTGGCCGCGCCATGAAAGTCGGCAAAGAGGGCATTCTTGGCCTGACTTGCGCCATCGAACACTATCTGAGCGCCCGCAAAGAGAGCGGGGCGGAGATGGTCGCCAAGATGACGCCGTTTATCGACCAGCTCAATACGCTGCAAGGCGTGAGCGCATGCGTGGTATGGGACAGCGCAGGGCGCGACATTGCCCGCAGCGAAATCAAGTTTGATGAGGCGGTAACCGGCATCGCCACCGGCGAACTGGTCAGCGCGCTGAAACAGGGTGAATACGCCATCTATTTCCGTGGCTACAAAGCCAATGAAGGCATTATCGAAGCCGATGTGCGCAGCGTGAGCGCTGAGCAACTGGCGATTGTTTATCGCCGCATCGCCGAAGAATTGAAGGAGCAACACGCATGAAACTGACCCCGAACTTTTACCGCGATCGCGTTTGCCTGAATGTGCTGGCGGGAAACAAAGAGAATGCCAGCGCCATCTATGAAGCGGCTGAAGGTCATGTGCTGGTCGGCGTGCTGTCCAAAAATTACCCGGACGTAGCGTCGGCAGTGGCGGATATGCGCGACTACGCAGCGCGTATCGATAATGCGCTCTCTGTCGGCCTTGGCGCGGGCGATCCGAACCAGTCGGCGATGGTCAGCGCCATCTCCCGCGACGTACAGCCGCAGCACGTCAACCAGGTGTTTACCGGCGTGGCAACCAGCCGCGCGCTGCTTGGGCAGAATGAAACAGTGGTTAACGGTCTGGTCTCGCCGACCGGCACGCCAGGATTGGTGAAAATCTCTACCGGGCCGCTCAGCAGCCAGACGGCCGACGGTATTGTGCCGGTGGAAACCGCCATTGCCCTGCTGAAGGATATGGGCGGTAGCTCGATTAAATATTTCCCGATGGGCGGGCTGAAGTGCCGTGATGAATTTCAGGCGGTTGCCGATGCCTGTGCGCGCCATGACTTCTGGCTGGAACCGACCGGCGGTATCGATCTGGAGAACTACAGCGAAATCCTGCACATCGCGCTGGAAGCGGGCGTCAGCAAAATTATCCCGCATATCTACAGCTCGATTATCGATAAAGCGAGCGGTGATACCCGTCCGGCTGATGTACGCCAGTTACTGGCAATGACCAAAGCGTTAGTGAAGTAAACATTTTGCCCTCCCGCAACCTGTGGGAGGGAAACGCACACCATAAAGGAGCCACCATGCACACTGCCCGTCATCTGCTTGCTGCTTCACTCTCCCTGCTGGCGACCAGCGCCATAGCCCAGACGCAGTACGCCTGGGTGGGAACCTACAACCCCAACGGCGAAGGCGTTTACCGCTTTACCGTTGACCCGCAATCCGGCGCGCTGGGAAACAAAACGCTGGTCAGCACGCTGCCGAATGCGGCGCAGCTTACCGTTTCGCAGGATGGCAAAACGTTGTATGTCGCCAGCGAAGTGGAAAAGGGCGTGGTGCAGGCGTTGCGTATTGACGATAACGGTGCATTGCAGGAACTGAACCAGGTGTCATCCGGCGGTGCCGGGCCGGTTTATCTGGCACTGACGCCGGATGGGCGCTATCTGCTGGTGGCGAATTATGTCAGTGGTTCGATTGCCGTATTGCCGGTAAAAGCTGACGGTAGCCTCGGCGAAGCGGTGGACAGCCACCAGGATCAGGGCGAACCGGGAGCCGCCAAACCCGCAGCAGCCGTGGGGGGCAGCTTTGCCATCAGCGATCATAACGGCCCGCATGCGCATATGATTGCCGCCGATCCGCAAGGGAAATTTGTCTTCTCAACCGATCTGGGCCTGGATCGCATTTATCAGTACCGCCTGGAGGCGCAGAGTGGCAAGTTAACGCCTAACGAACCACCTTTTATCAACGCGTCTTCAAAAGGCGCCGGGCCGCGTCACTTTGTCTTTACGCCAAAAGGCGATGGGCTGTGGTTGATCAATGAAGAGGCTTCAACGTTGACGTATTACACGCTGGACAGCGCAACCGGAACGCTGAAAGAGGGCAAAACTACCTCTGCACTGCCAGCAACGTACAAAGGCACCAGCTTTGCCGCTGGTCTGGTACTCAGCCGGGATGGAAAACAACTGTATGTGGCTAACCGTCTGCATAACAGCGTGGCGCACTTTAGCGTACAGCCGGATGGCACGCTGGCACATCAGGATGATATCTGGACGCGCGGCGACTATCCGCGCTCGCTGACGCTGGATAAACAGGGGCGCTGGCTGTACGTCATGAATCAACGCAGCGACAATATCACCCGTTTTCGCGTTGCGAAGGACGGTAAGCTCAGTTTTGTGCCGGATTACACACCGGTGGGCAGCCCATCTCAGATGGTCATTTCCTCTCACTAAGCCAGGAGACTGACGTGCGATTCCCGAACCAACGTTTAGCGCAGCTGTTTATGATGTTGCAAAACGAGACACTGCCGCAGGATGAACTGGCACAAAGGCTGTCGGTCTCCACGCGTACCGTTCGGGCCGATATCACCGCCTTAAATGCGCTGCTGGAGCACCACGGCGCACAGTTTATTTTGACGCGCGGCAGCGGTTATCAACTGAAGATCGATGACGCAACGCGTTATCAGACATTACAGGCCACCCGCCCGCGCGCGCTGCGCATTCCCCGCAGCGGGCCGGAACGCGTGCACTACCTGGTGGTGCGGTTTCTGACCTCGGCTTTTTCCCTGAAGCTGGAAGATCTGGCGGATGAGTGGTTTGTCAGCCGCGCCACGCTGCAAAATGACATGACCGAAGTGCGTGAGTGGTTTTCCCGTTATCGCCTGACGCTGGAAACCCGTCCGCGCCACGGCATGAAGCTGTTTGGCAGCGAGATGGCGCTGCGCGCCTGTCTGACGGATCTGCTGTTTGAACTGGCGCAGCAGAACGCCCACAACCCGCTGATTACCGAAGAGGCGCTCAATCCTGGCGTGCCGGAAGCACTGGCCGCCATTCTGCATGACTGCTTTAGCCGTTATCACATCCGCCTGACTGATGAGGGCGATTTGTTTATCCGCCTCTATTGTGCAGTGGCGGTGCGGCGTATCAGCGAAGGGTATCCGCTCTCGGAATTTACCGCCGAAGATGGTGATGAGAAGGTGCGCGATGCGGCGCGCGCCATTTCTGCCGCGCTACAGCAACTGGCGGGAAAACCGCTGGCAGCGTCGGAAGAGCACTGGCTGCGGGTGCATATTGCCGGGCGGCGCGTGCAGGAGATTGCGCCGAGCGCGATTAGCGCGGACGACGACGAAACGCTGGTGAACTACATTCTCGGCTATATCAACACGCACTATAACTACAACCTGCAAAACGACGATCAGTTGCACGCCGATTTACTGACGCACATTAAAACCATGATCACCCGCGTGCGCTACCAGATCATGATTCCTAACCCGTTGCTGGATAACATCAAACAGCATTATCCGATGGCCTGGGATATGACGCTGGCGGCGGTATCCAGTTGGGGCAAATATACGCCGTATGTCATCAGCGAAAACGAAATTGGCTTCCTGGTGCTGCATATTGGTGTAGGGCTTGAGCGCCACTACAACATTGGCTACCAGCGCCAGCCGCGCGTGCTGCTGGTGTGCGATGCCGGAAATGCGATGGTGCGGATGATTGAAGCGGTGCTGGCGCGCAAATATCCGCAAATTGTTGTCTCGCGCACCGTGACGCTGCGCGACTACGAGCAGTGCGATGGTATTGCGGAAGATTTTGTTATTTCCACCGCGCGGATCAGCGAGAAAGACAAACCGATCGTCACCATCGCGCCTTTCCCCACCGATTACCAACTGGAGCAGATTGGCAAACTGGTGCTGGTGGACAGAACGCGCCCGTGGATGCTGGAAAAGTATTTTGATGCCGCACATTTCCGCATTATCGACGGCGCGATGGATCAGCAGACGCTGTTTAAAACCCTTTGCGATCAGCTTCAGGATGAAGGTTTTGTCGGCGCAGAGTTTGTGGATTCTGTGGTGGAGCGTGAAGCGATTGTCAGCACCATGCTCGGCGAAGGCATCGCGTTGCCGCATGCGCTGGGGTTGCTGGCGAAAAAAACCGTTGTCTACACCGTGCTCGCACCAAAAGGCATTCAGTGGGGCGAGGAGATCGCGCATGTCATCTTCCTGCTGGCGATCAGTAAAAGCGAGTATGAAGAGGCGATGGCGATCTACGATATTTTTGTCACCTTCCTGCGCGAGCGCGCAGCTTCAAGGCTTTGTGATTGCGCCAATTTCGCCGCCTTCCGAAGCGTGGCGATGGAGTGCGTCAGCCGGTTTTGACACAACCGGGTAGTGGCTACCCGGTTGTTTAGGAGGTTACCCGTCGGTGGAACGTGTCACGCTCTCCCAGGCATTGATTTCTGTTGTCAGCGTCGCCAGTTTCTCCCGCACCAGCGTGAGCGCATCGCTACCTAACAGCAGGTGGGCAGGCGGCGTAGCGCTTTGCATAATGGCCAGCATCGCACGGGCGGCTTTTGCTGTATCGCCCAGTTGCTTGCCGCTTTTCTCCTCGCGCGCTTTGCGAATAGGATCGAAAATCGCATCGTAATCGGCAATCGAGCGGGGCGAACGGATCATCGAACGGCCCGCCCATTCAGTACGAAACGAACCGGGCGCGACGGCGGTAACGAAAATGCCAAACGGCTGCACCTCTTTGCCCAGCGCGTCGGAAATCCCCTCCAGCGCAAATTTGCTGCCGCAGTAGTAAGTAATGCCCGGCATAGTAATAAATCCCCCCATTGAGGTGATGTTGATGATGTGCCCGCGACGCCGTTGGCGCATGCCTGGAAGTACCGCTTTCATCATGGCGACGGCGCCGAACACGTTAACCTCAAACTGGTGGCGCAGGGCGTCCAGCGATGACTCCTCCATCACTCCTTCATGACCGTAACCCGCGTTATTCACCAGCACATCAATTGGCCCCACGCTGGTTTGCGCTTCGGCAATGACACTGTCGATCGCGGAGAAATCCGTGATATCCAGGATGCGCCCGTAAGCGCGGCCGGATGACAGCGCCTCAAACGCGTGTTTTGCCTCTGTATTGCGCACCGTACCGATCACGCGATAGCCTGCGGCCAGCGCTTCCTGCGCCAGCGCACGGCCAAAACCGCTGCTGACACCGGTAATAAAAACAATTTTTTCTGCGGACATTGTCGTACTCCCATGAAAAATGGAAGCTGCATAATATTGTCTGTACTGGATGTTTTTTAGGCCATATATTCTCTTTTTATTGCCTAAAATTCTGAGTAACTGTGTGACGATGTATTTCCCCGACCAGCCGCAAATGGTGGCGCTATTGAAAGAACTGGCTCCGCAGGAGGGCTACAATCTGACGGCGCTCGCGGATATCCGTATTCTGCGATCCGATCGCCCGCTTGCCAGAACGCCCGTCCTCTACGACCCCGGCATTGTCATTGTCTGCCAGGGCAGTAAACGCGGCTATTTCGGCGAGCAGCTCTACCTTTATGATGAACAGCATTATCTGGCCGTTTCGGTTCCGGTGCCTTTTGTGATGGAAACCGAGGCTTCTGCCGAACGCCCGTTGCTGGCTATCTATATGCATCTCGATTTTCAGGTCGCGGCAGAGTTGTTACTCCATATTGAGCAGCAGGGAGCCACGCATGCAGCGGCTGCGCCGCAAAGTATGATGTCCAGCCCGATGGACGGCGGGATGCGGAAATCGGTATTGCGGTTGCTGGAGGCGCTAAGCTCCCCGCTGGAGGCGTCGGTCCTTGGGCCAGCGCTGGTGCGCGAGCTCTATTTTCGCGTATTAACCGGGGCGCAGGGGCATGCCATGCGTTCCGCGCTGGCGCTGCAGGGGCAATTCGGCAGGATTTGTAAGGTGCTACGGCATATTCATGCTGCGTATCATCAACCGCTGAGCCTGAGACAACTGGCAGACGAGGCGGGGATGAGCGTGCCCACATTTCATAGCCATTTCAAAACGATGACGCACATGCCACCAATGCAGTATGTCAAATCAGTGCGGCTGCACCAGGCGCGAATGTTGATGGTTCGCCAGGAGATGACGGCTGCCGCAGCCAGCTATGCGGTGGGGTATGAAAGCCCGTCACAATTTAATCGCGAGTTCAAACGGTTGTTTGGTCTGCCGCCTGCGCAAGAAGTGCAGAGAATGCAGCAGAGTTTCGCCGTCCCGCCGCCGCATCCGGCTTCTGACTTTATCTCTTCGCACTGAGTTTTTGAGCCGCTTACCAGAACTGCATGTAATGCGAATGTAATGCTATATTGCATTACACATTCTCTTTTTACCGGAGGCATAATGGCCACGCTAAATGTACGACTGGATGACAATCTCAAGGAAGAGGCCTGGACCGTGCTGGAAAAACTCAATATCACGCCGACGGAAGCTGTTCGTATGCTGTTTCAGTATGTGGCGGAAAATGGACGTATGCCGATTAAGACCGTGACGGTGAGCGACGATGAAGAAGCGCTGTTGAAAATCGTCAGGGAGCGGCTGGCAAATCCGCAGAAAGGCATCAGGGTTAATCTGGATGACCTATGAACTGGTCTTTGATCCGCGGGCATACCGGGAGTGGGAAAAGCTGGGGGAGACAGTAAGAGCGCAATTCAAAAAGAAACTTGCGGACGTTCTGGTTCAACCACGGATTGAGGCTGCCGACTGCATGACTTTCCGGATTGCTATAAGATCAAACTCAGGTCGTCTGGCTACCGGCTGATTTATCAGGTTCGCGATAACGTTGTGACGGTGTTTGTTATCGCTGTGGGAAAGCGAGAAAAGGCGGCCGCTTACCGGCACGCCCGTAAGCGGTTGTAGCGGTATTCACCGCAAGTGATGCACAACCTGGTTGCTGCTGCCGCGCCAGATCAGCATCGGGTCTTTCAGATCCTGAACGAATTTGCCGTCAATCAGCACGTTGATCAGGGCCACCACCTCAAGCTGGGCGGTATTCAGTTCATCCATTTTGTAACCGGTCCACACCCAGATATCTTTGCCGGGGCATTCGGCGCGAATGCGGGTTACCAGCTTTAAAATGTCCGGCACGTTCTGCGGATGCAGCGGATCGCCGCCGGAGAGCGAAATGCCCTGGCGTTTAACGCGCGTATCGTTGAGATCGGCGATGATGCGATCTTCCATCTCCGGCGTAAATGGAACACCGGAATTGAGCCGCCACGTGCTTTTGTTGTAACAGCCGGGGCATTCGTGTACGCAGCCGGAGACGAACAGGGTGCAGCGGGTGCCGGGGCCATTAACAATATCTACAGGGTAGTATTGGTGGTAATTCATTTTTCCTCGTCGCATTTGGCGCTGTAGCTGCGTTGGCCGCTCGAGCGCACCCGGGTCACTTACTGGAGTAAGCTCCCCGGGATTTACTCGTTTGCCGCCTTGCTACAACGTCAACTGCTTAGAGGAAACGCATCAGACGGAAAATTGTAGCGGCAGAAAACGTAGGCCCGATAAGCGTAGCGCCATCGGGCAATCAGCTACGGTGGCCTCATTGACCGTGTGCCCGGCGCGGGTAAACGTCATTCACCGGGCAACGGAGGTGTTAACCGAGTTGCCCGTTACCGAGGTGTTTCACGCGGCGTTTAACTTCTTCCTGTTTACCGGCGTTAAACGGACGCGCATCCGGGCTGCCGAGATAACCGCAAACGCGGCGCGTGACCGAAACGCGCGCGGCGTCGTGGTTGCCGCATTTCGGGCAGGTGAAGCCTTTACTGGTGCACTCAAACTCGCCGGTAAAACCGCACTCGTAACACTCATCAATGGGCGTATTGGTGCCGTAATACGGTACGTGCTGATAGCTGTAATCCCAGACATCTTCCAGCGCCCGCAGGTTGTGCTGAATGTTCGGATACTCGCCGTAGCAGATAAAACCGCCACTGGCCAAAGGCGGATACGGCGCTTCGAAATCGATCTTGTCGTACGGGTTAACCTTTTTCTCGACGTCGAGGTGGAAGCTGTTGGTGTAGTAGCCTTTGTCGGTCACTCCATCCACGACACCAAACTCAGCGGTATCAAGGCGGCAGAAGCGGTCACACAGGTTCTCGCTCGGCGTGCTGTAGAGGCTGAAGCCGTAGCCGGTCTCTTCTTTCCACTGATCGACCGCCTGGCGCAGGCGTTCGACAATCGCCACGCCTTTAGCCCGCAGCGCTTCGCTGTCGTAAATATGCTTGTTGCCCGAGAGCGCATTGATGGTTTCGTGAATGCCGATGTAGCCCAGTGAAATCGACGCGCGACCATTTTTGAAAATAGAGGAAATATCGTCATCCGCTTTCAGACGTACGCCACACGCGCCTTCCATGTAAAGGATTGGCGCCACGCGCGCTTTCACACCTTCCAGACGGGCGATACGAGTCATCAGCGCTTTACGCGCCAGTTCCAGGCGGCTGTCGAGCAGTTTCCAGAACGCCGCTTCGTTGCCTTTCGCTTCCAGCGCAATGCGTGGCAGGTTCAGGCTGATAACGCCCAGGTTATTACGCCCGTCGTGGATCTGCTCGCCGTTCTCTTCATAGACGCCGAGGAAGCTGCGACAGCCCATTGGCGTTTTGAACGAACCGGTGACCTTAACCACTTGATCGTAGTTCAGAATATCCGGATACATACGCTTGCTTGCGCACTCAAGCGCCAGCTGCTTGATGTCATAATTCGGATCGTCAAACTTATGATTCAGACCGTCACGGATGGCGAACACCAGTTTCGGGAACACGGCGGTTTTGCGGTTTTTACCCAGACCTGCAATACGGTTACGCAGAATGGATTGCTGAATCAGACGGGATTCCCAACTGGTACCCAGGCCGAAACCAAAGGTGACGAACGGCGTCTGACCGTTAGCGGTGTGCAGCGTGTTGACTTCATATTCCAGCGACTGGAACGCGTCGTAACACTCTTTCTCGGTGCGGCTGTGGGCGTAGCCGTCAGCGTCCGGAATCTGCCACTCTTCCGCTACCTTGCGATGTTTTTTGAAGCTGGCGGTGACAAACGGCGCCAGCACTTCATCGATACGGTTAATGGTGGTACCGCCGTAAATATGGCTGGCGACCTGGGCGATGATCTGCGCGGTGACGGCGGTCGCGGTCGAGATCGATTTCGGTGGCTCGATCTCCGCGTTACCCATTTTAAAGCCGTGCGTCAGCATGCCTTTCAGATCGATCAGCATGCAGTTGAACATCGGGAAGAACGGCGAGTAATCCAGATCGTGATAGTGGATTTCACCGCGTTCGTGGGCCAGCACGACATCGCGCGGCAGCAAGTGCTGACGGGCATAGTGTTTGGCAACAATCCCCGCCAGCAAATCGCGCTGCGTCGGGATCACTTTACTGTCTTTGTTGGCGTTCTCGTTCAGCAGCGCCGAGTTGGTCTGCTCGACAAGCCCGCGAATATCCTGGTTCAGGCGGCCACGTTTTTCACGCGCGATATCGCGATCGTGGCGATATTCGATATAGGCGCGCGCCAGTTGTTTGTACGGCCCGGACATCAACTGGTTTTCAACGGCCGTCTGGATCTCGCTGATATCAACCTGCGACCGATCCTGCATTTGACGACTGATTACGTCTGCGACGGTGGCGCAATAATCTGCGTCATCGACTCCCGCTGCTTTAGCTGCACGCAAAATCGCTTCTTGAATGCGCTCTGATTTGAAAGGCACTTTACAGCCATCTCGTTTCATCACATGCGGTGTCATGATTACTCCATTTTAAAAAACAGGTTATCCACAATGGAAGACGCACTGATGGCTTAGCTATTCATTACTAAAACCAATGAGTTTGTCTCGTTTTGGCCCGCGTTATCCACAATGTGTATAGCTTCCCGTGGGGGCGGCTTGTTTGAATAGTAGACGGAAAATACAAGATGTTGGGCCGGAGAGCATTCTAATTTCTATATATAGTGATTTGCATCAAACATGTTTGCGTTTTTATTGACTCAGGACAAAGTAAAAATTGGATAGCACAGAGGACGGGCACCCTGGCGGAATGTAAATTTTAGCGTTCTCCTTTTGACTAAAAATGCAACAAAAACAGCAGGCTTATGCCTGCTGTTGTGTTTGCGTTTAGTAGAATAAGTCTAAGACTGTCGCCACCACACGGCCTCGAACGGCCGAAGTACCATGTCGCCAGGTTTTGCGGAGACTTCAGCATAGTTGCTGATCACAACCTGCCAGTCGCCGGGCATCTCTTCCGGATGCCACGGTTGAAATGTGTTGCTCAGATTAGCAATAACCAGCAGCGTTTCGCTCTGCCACTGGCGGCGGTAACACCACAGATACTGATGCGTGGGCAGCAGATCCTGATAATCGCCCCAGGTGAGCAGCGGCAGTGTTTTACGCAGACGGATGAGTTTCTGGTAGGTATAAAACACTGAGCCCGGATCGCTGATGGCCTTCTCAACGTTGATTTCACGGTAGTTGTCGCACAGGCCAATCCACGGGTCGCCAGTGGTGAAGCCGGCATTTTTGCGGGCGCTCCACTGCATCGGCGTACGGCTGTTGTCGCGGGATTTACTGGCCAGAATCGCCAGCAGTTCTTCCGCCTCACGTCCGGCGGCGCGCTGCTCAGCAAACATATTGTGGCTTTCGATGTCGCGGTAATCGGTAATGCGGGAAAAGTGCGGGTTGGTCATGCCAATCTCTTCGCCCTGATAGATATAGGGCGTGCCCTGCATGCCGTGCAAAATCATCGCCAGCATTTTGGCAGACGGAACGCGCAGCATGCCTTCATCGCCAAAGCGTGACGCAACGCGCGGCTGATCGTGGTTACACCAGAACAGCGCATTCCATGCGACGTTATGCATCCCCTGCTGCCAGTGGCGGAACAGCGCTTTCAGCGCTGCATAATCCGGCCGGGCAAGAACCCATTTTTCGCCGTTGGGGTAGTCCACCTTCAGGTGGTGAAAATTAAAGGTCATCGACAGTTCACTGCCGTCCAGCGCGCCATAGCGCTTACAGTTCGCCAGCGAGGTAGAGGACATTTCACCCACCGTCATCAGTTCGCGCGGCTGGAAAACCTCGCGGCTCATCTCCTGCAGAAATTCGTGCGCCCGCGGGCCATCAGTATAAAAGCGTCGCCCGTCCCCGTCGTGATCGTCCGGGAAATCCTGCTCTTTGGAGATTAAATTGATGACATCGAGACGTAAACCGTCAACGCCGCGATCCGCCCAGAAAGCGCAGACCTCTTTTAGCGCGTCGCGGACTGCCGGGTTTTCCCAGTTGAGATCGGCCTGCTCCGGCGCAAAAAGGTGCAAATAGTACTGGCCGCTCTGGCTGTGCCAGCGCCACGCGCTGCCGCCGAATTTGGAACGCCAGTTGTTTGGTGGTACGTCCGGTTCGCCGTCGCGCCAGATATAGAAATTGCGGTAAGGGCTGGTGGGATCCTGCGCCTCCTGAAACCAGGCGTGCTGCGTTGAGGTGTGATTGAACACCATATCCAGAATCAGGCGTATTCCGCGTTGGTGCGCCTGTGCTACCAGTTCGTCAAAGTCTTCCAGCGTACCGTAAGCGGGGTCAATCGCGGTGTAATTCGCTACGTCGTAACCATTGTCGATTTGTGGGGAAATGTAGAACGGTGTCAGCCAGATGGCATCCACACCCAGGGTTTGCAAATAGTCGAGGCGGGCGATAACGCCGCGTAAATCACCGGTACCGCTGCCGGTCGAGTCCTGAAAACTTTTTGGGTAAATCTGATAAATGACGCCGTTTTGCCACCAATGGGGAAGGGTATTCATAGCAATTCCTGCGAAAACAAAGGGGGCGCAAACGCGCCCCAAACATTACACAATCTGCAAAGTGCCTTGACGGAACTTGCGCTGATAAACAAAGGAAGTGAGGGCAATAGGGATCACCACGGCGATGGCCATCGCAAGCGTAAAGACCTGCCAGTAGGTGGGTTGAATGGAGAGAATGCCCGGCAAACCGCCGACGCCGATACCGTTCGCCATTACGCCGTTCAGACCGCACAGCAACCCGGCGAAGCCGGAGCCAACCATGGCGCACAGCATCGGGAAGCGGTATTTCAGGTTAATGCCGTACATCGCAGGTTCGGTGACGCCTAAAAAGGCGGAGATGGCGGCAGGCACGGAAACCTCGCGTTCATTTTGTTTACGGCTGGCGATGATGATACCGACCACTGCTGACCCCTGAGCGATATTGGAAAGCGCAATCAGCGGCCATACCGGCGTTCCGCCCATGCTCTGGATCATCTGCATATCGATCGCCAGCGTGGTTTGATGTACGCCAGTGATAACCAGCGGCGCATAGAGAAAACCAAACAGCGCGGCGCCAATCGGGGCAAAGCTTCCGGTCATCAGATGACGAACCGTATAAGCCACGCCATCGCCAATCATGCGGCCGAACGGGCCGATAAAGGCGTGGGCGAGGAACACCGCCAGGATTAACGAGCAGACCGGTACGACCACCAGATAGAGGTAATCCGGCACCAGGCGTTTTAAGCGCGTTTCAATCACGCCCAGCATCAGACCCGCCAGCAGCGCCGGGATAACCTGCGCCTGATAACCGACTTTGGCGATGGTAAACAGGCCGAAATTCCATGCTTCCGGCGTTTGCGAACCCAGCAGATAGGCATTCATCAGCTGCGGTGACACCAGCGTTATGCCCAGTACGATCCCGAGGATCGGCGTTCCGCCCATTTTGCGCACCGCTGACCAGCAGATGCCAACCGGCAAATAGAAGAAAATCGCTTCGCCAATCAGCCACAGGAAGTCGTAGACCGTTTTCAGCGACGGGAACATCTGCGCCAGCGTCTGGCCATTGCTCATCGGCACATCGCCGATCACATTACGAAAACCGAGAACCAGGCCTCCGCTGATCAGCGCCGGGAGAAGCGGGAAAAAGATCTCAGCAAAATGAGAGATCAGGCGCTCGTGCCATTTCATATTTTGCCGCGCCGCCAGCTTGGCCTGCTCTTTATCAGCATGCGCCAGGCCGGTGGCTTCGCGCAGCGCCTGATAGTAGTCGCCAACGTTGGTGCCGATCACCACCTGAAACTGTCCGGCATTGGTGAAACAGCCTTTAACCATCGGCAACTGCTCAATCTCTTGCGGGTTGGCCGCTGCCGGATTGTTCAACACGAAGCGTAACCGCGTAATACAGTGGCTGACAGTAGCGATGTTTTCGCGTCCGCCCACCAGTGCGATCAACTTCTCAATATCTGATTGATTTACTTTGCCCATCAAGGTGCCTCTCGAAGGAGAAATGATGCGTAATGACCGGAGCAAAGCGTAACCAGGAGCAAAAAAATAGAAAATGGGAACGTTCCCGAAACCGGGCGAGGATCACAATAAACCGTACGGCACAATCAGGCGAGTCTGGCGGGGATCACAATTTGCCGTAAATCAGCGCGACCATTAACTTGTTCTATTAACTGGGCAGCGGCCTGGCGGCCTGCCTGGGCATAGCCGGGATCGACGGTAACAATTTCCGGATGCAAAAACTTCATCAACGGCGTATTACCGACGCTGGCAAGTTGCAGGTTTTCGATGCGCTGTTGCTGCAAGTATTTGCTGGCACCAAGCGCCAGCGTATCGGTAGCGCACAGTAGCGCGGTGGTTTGCGGCGTCAGCACCTCAGCAACATGGTCGTAACCCTGCTTCATAGCAAGACCAGGCAGCACAGAGAGTGGTTCAAGCTGGTATTGCTGGCAGCATGCCAGATAAGCATCGTGGCGGCGTTTGCCGGTCGTGACATCGCTGTGCGGCACGCCGATAAAGCTGATATGGCGATGGCCCTGAGCGTAGAGTTTTTCCATTAATAGCTCAATGGCGCCTTCGTCGTCGTAACAAACCGAAGAAAAACCGTTCGCGTCGCGCGCCAGCAGTACCAACGATGACTGCCAGGAGGCCAGCAGCTCTTCGGTAATACCGGTAAAACCAAACAGCACGACGCCGTCAATATTGCGGTGGCTCAGCATCTGCAAATGCTCGCCGACCAGTTCCGGCGAAAACTGGCTCTCCATCATGATCGGGTCGTAACCCTGTTCGTAGAAGGCGGGGAGCATGGTCTGTACCGCAAGGTTTTCCGACAGGGAATCGAGACGCGAGACGATAATCGCCACTACTTTGTCGCTTTGCCCGCGCATGGCGCGTGCGGAACGGGAAGGGGAGAAACCGTGTTGATTGACGATGGCCTCCACTTTTTCGCGTGTCCGCTGGCTCACGCCGCTTTCATTATTCAGCACGCGGGAGACGGTGGATTTCCCCACCCCGCTTAAGCGCGCAATGTCTTTGATTGTCAGCCGGTTTTGCATGCGTCCTGTCCTGTTCCTTATTAAGGCGGATTGCAGAATAAAGGAGTTTCGTTCAGGTTCCAACCGCTCAGCAATGAGCAAAGTCTGGTTTATGCGCTTTGTGCGGCTAAATATCGTTGCGTATACGTTTGGTTTAATTCAGCGGGGCTATGATACCGCCACGTAATCATACGAATGCAATTCTTACCCTTACTTACCGGAGGCCAGATGGATCCCGATCCCACACCTCTCCCGCGATGGAGAACTGTTTCCCGGTAAGCCTGCTTTTGCTGCCTTACCGGATGCGTAAGGCAGCGACGTTATTGTCCCTGCCCAAACAGAAACGCCTGCTGGCGCGGCGTTGCCACGTCACTTGCGTAAAATTTACACCCATCATTCATGCTGCATCGAGGCGGCCAGGTATTGAATTCCTCGCTTAGCGCCTGGGTTCGCCGCCGCGATTGGGTCTGAAAGATGATGTGCAGAAGGCACCCGCGCGATGCGGGGGCAAGGATATGACTATGCTGAAAAACTTCACCCGGCAGCTCTTCGCTCGCCTGAACCGCCATTTACCGCGTCGCCTGGTACAGCGCGATCCGCTGCCCGGCGTACAGACCGTTAACCACGGCGATATTCCCGCGTCGATGGGCGAACGCTGCCTGTCGATTGCTGCAATGGAGCCGACACTGCTGTGGCAAACTTTTGCCAGCCACCCGGAAGGGCTCACTGAGCAGGAAGTGGCGCAGGCGCGTGAAACGCACGGTGAAAACCTGATCCCGGCGCAGAAACCGTCACCGTGGTGGGTTCATCTGTGGATCTGCTACCGCAACCCGTTCAACCTGCTGCTCACCTGCCTTGGGGTGATCTCCTATGCTTCGGAAGATCTGTTCGCCGCTGGTGTGATTGCGCTGATGGTGGCGATTTCCACTCTGCTCAACTTCCTGCAAGAAGCGCGTTCCACCAAAGCGGCAGATGCGCTGAAAGCGATGGTCAGCAACACCGCGACGGTGCTGCGGGTGGTGAATGAAAAGGGCGAGAATAGCTGGTGCGAGATCCCGATCGATCAACTGGTACCGGGCGATATCGTCAAGCTGGCGGCGGGCGACATGATCCCGGCGGATCTGCGCGTCTTGCAGGCGCGGGATCTGTTCGTTGCTCAGGCTTCGCTGACCGGTGAATCCCTGCCGGTAGAAAAAGTGGCGATCAGCCGCCAGACGGCGCAGAAAAACCCGCTTGAGTGCGACACGCTGTGCTTTATGGGCACCAATGTGGTGAGCGGAACCGCGCAGGCCATGGTGATTGGCACCGGCGGCAACACCTGGTTCGGGCAACTGGCCGGGCGCGTCAGCGAACAGGAAAGCGAACCGAACGCCTTTCAGAAAGGGATCAGCCGCGTCAGCATGCTGCTGATCCGCTTTATGCTGGTGATGACGCCGATCGTTTTGTTGATCAACGGCTTTACCAAAGGTGACTGGTGGGAAGCAGCGCTGTTTGCCCTCTCGGTTGCCGTTGGCCTGACGCCGGAAATGTTGCCGATGATTGTGACCTCGACGCTGGCGCGCGGGGCGGTGAAACTGTCAAAACAGAAAGTGATCGTTAAACATCTGGATGCGATCCAGAACTTTGGCGCGATGGATATTCTGTGTACCGACAAAACCGGCACTCTGACGCAGGATAAGATCGTGCTGGAAACGCACACCGACATCAGCGGCAAAGTCAGCGAATGGGTGCTGCACAGCGCATGGCTGAACAGCCACTACCAGACCGGGTTGAAAAACCTGCTGGATACCGCTGTGCTGGAAGGCGTCGATGCGGAAGCGGCGCAGACGCTCTCTTCGGACTGGCGCAAAGTGGATGAGATCCCGTTTGATTTTGAACGCCGCCGGATGTCGGTGGTGGTCGCCCAGCAGGCGGATGTACATCAACTGATCTGCAAAGGCGCGCTAACGGAAATTATCAGTGTGTGCTCGCAGGTCCGCTTTAATGGCGAGATTGTCCCGCTGGATGACACCATGCTGCGGCGCATTGAACGCGTCACCAGCACCCTGAACCGTCAGGGGCTGCGCGTGGTGGCGGTGGCGACCAAATACCTGCCCGCGCGCACGGGAGATTATCAGCGTGCGGATGAGTCGGATCTGATCCTCGAAGGCTACATTGCGTTCCTCGATCCGCCGAAAGAAACTACCGCTCCGGCGCTGAAAGCGCTGAAAGCCAGCGGCATCACCGTTAAGATCCTCACCGGCGACAGCGAACTGGTGGCGGCTAAAGTGTGTCATGAAGTCGGGCTGGAAGTGGGTGATGCGCTGACCGGCAGCGAAATCGAACATATGAGCGATGATGAACTGGCGCAGATGGCGAAACATATCACGCTGTTTGCCCGCCTGACGCCGCTGCACAAAGAGCGCATTGTTCGCTTGCTGAAACGCGAAGGACATGTGGTCGGTTTTATGGGCGACGGCATTAACGATGCCCCGGCGCTGCGTGCGGCAGATATCGGTATTTCCGTGGATAGCGCGGTCGATATTGCCCGCGAAGCCGCCGATATCATCCTGCTGGAAAAGAGCCTGATGGTGCTGGAAGAAGGCGTTATTGAAGGGCGGCGGACCTTCGCCAACATGCTGAAATACATCAAAATGACGGCAAGTTCTAACTTTGGTAACGTCTTCAGCGTGCTGGTGGCGAGCGCCTTCCTGCCGTTCCTGCCGATGCTGCCATTGCACTTACTGATTCAGAACCTGCTGTACGATGTGTCGCAGGTGGCGATCCCGTTTGATAACGTTGACGACGAACAAATTGCCAAACCGCAGCGCTGGAACCCGGCAGATCTCGGGCGTTTTATGATCTTCTTCGGGCCGATCAGTTCGATCTTCGACATCGTGACCTTCTGCGTGATGTGGTGGGTATTCAAAGCCAATGTGCCGGAAGCGCAAACCCTGTTCCAGTCTGGCTGGTTTGTGGTTGGTTTACTGTCGCAAACGCTGATTGTGCATATGATCCGTACCCGTCGCGTGCCGTTTATCCAGAGCCGCGCCGCATGGCCGCTGATTGCCATGACGCTGATGGTGATTTGCGTCGGCATTGCGCTGCCGTTCTCGCCGCTGGCGAGCTACCTGCAATTGCAGGCGCTGCCGCTGAGCTACTTCCCGTGGCTGGTAGCGATTCTGGCTGGTTACATGACGCTGACCCAGTGGGTGAAAGGTTTTTACAGCCGTCGCTATGGCTGGCAGTAACCCGTTAATTGCCCGGTGGCGCTTCGCTTATCGTGTTGCGTTCGGTGGGGAAAAAGTCGTTTTGCCGCGTTGCGTGCCGGATGACGGCGGGCTTAGCTGAGGTGCGGAGTGTTACAGGCCGGATGGCGACTCGCTTATCCGGCCTGCAAACTGGCGTGCCGGATACGTTTACGCAGCCACCCGGTATGCGGATTAGCGACGTACGGCGATCGCTTCAATCTCGATTTTCACATCTTTCGGCAGGCGTGCCACTTCCACGCAGGAACGCGCCGGGAAGGTAGCGTTATGCTCGGCGAAAAAGGCTTCGTAAGTGGCGTTAACGGTGGCGAAATCGTTCAGATCTTTCACAAACACGGTGGTTTTCACAATGTCGCCCACTTTCAGGCCGGCGGCCTCGACGATCGCTTTCACGTTGTCGAGAGACTGGCGCGCCTGCGCAGCGACATCTTCCGGCACGCTACCGGTTGTCGGATCGACCGGGATCTGGCCGGAGGTGAGGATCATATTGCCGAGATCAACAGCCTGCACATAAGGGCCGATGGCAGCTGGCGCATTTTCCGTCGCGATAACTTTAGTCATGATGTTTCCTGAATATCAGCGGTAATAAGGTGGCGGTCATTATACACGTTATCGCACAGACCGCCTCTTTACTGGCCGGGCGTTAATTGGCCAGCACGACGTGATGCGAGAACTCTTTCTCGCAGTATTTGCACTTCAGCGCGATATCCTGCTCGCGTTGTTTCACCGCAAAGCTGGAAGTGACCGGCTCGGCATGGCTGATGCAGTTGCTGTTCGGGCACACCAGTACGCCATTGATGCGTTCCGGCAGGCTCGGGCGCGATTTGCCCACCACTTCATACTCATCAATCCGGTTAACGGTGGCCTGCGGCGCATACAGCGCCAGCTGGTTGACCTGCTCATCGGTGAGAAACGTGTTCTCTATTTTGATCAAATCCTTGCGGCCCATTTCGCCGGACGGCAGGTTAAGGCCGATGGTAATGCGCTGGTCAGTTTCCGTCAGTTTGAACAGCGTCAGCAGCTTGAACCCGACGCGGGCAGGGATGTGGTCAATCACGGTGCCGCGTTTAATGGCTTCGACCTGAAGTTTATTATCGTGTGTCATTGTCGTTTCCCCCTTACAGAGCCAAATCGCGATTGAGAACCAGCGCCAGCAGAGCCTGGCGGGCGAAAATACCGTTGCCAGCCTGCTGGAAATACCAGGCGTGCGGCGTTTTATCAACGTCGGTGGTGATCTCGTCAACGCGCGGCAGCGGATGCAGCACCTTCATATTGCTGCGTGCGCCGGTCAGATCGCTGGCGCGCAAAACAAACTGCGCTTTGACGTTGGCGTATTCCGACGGGTCCAGACGCTCTTTCTGTACGCGGGTCATATAAAGAATATCCACTTCCGCCATCACCTCTTCGATGCTGGCATGCACGCTCCAGGCCATTCCTTTCTCGTCGAGCATATCCAGAATGTACTGCGGCATTGCCAGCGCATCCGGGGCGATAAAGTAGAAGCGGTTGCCGCTGAATTTTGCCAGCGCCTGCGCCAGTGAATGCACAGTGCGGCCATATTTCAGGTCACCGACCATGGCGATATGCAGGTTTTCAAGACGCCCTTGCGTCTCCTGGATGGTGAAGAGATCGAGCAGCGTTTGCGTCGGATGTTGGTTGGCGCCGTCGCCAGCGTTCAGCACCGGAATACCGCCGGAAAATTCGGTTGCCAGACGCGCAGCGCCCTCCTGCGGGTGGCGCATCACGATGGCATCCACATAGGTGCTGATAACCGAAATAGTGTCTGCCAGCGTTTCGCCCTTCTTACCCAGCGAGGTGTTGCTGCTGTCGGAAAAGCCGACCACGCTCGCGCCGAGACGGTGCATGGAGGTTTCAAATGACAGACGCGTACGGGTGGAGGCTTCAAAGAAGCAACTGGCGATCACTTTATGCTTGAGCAGCTCTGGCTGGGGGTTGGCCTTCAGTCGTGCGGCGGTGTTAAGCACCAGTTCCAGTTCTTCGCGGCTGAGATCGTTTATGGAAATGATATGTTTCTGATATAGCGGATTAGCCATGGTTATCTCCTGACGACTGCGCAAAAAAAAGCCCCTCAATAGAGGGGCTGTGGAATAGGGTTCGCAACGGGAAAGAAAAACGGCAGGCCAGCGCCCTTTTTCAGACGCGGTAAGACAGTTTGTCGTACACACTGGACCATGCTTCCTCCCGGCAAATTGTCCCGGATTATACGCAGCTGCTTTTTTGGATCAAGCGATTGATGCACATTTTACGCAGTGCAAACGGTTCTCTTTGAATATTAATGCGTTCTAAGTAGATAATTAATTTGTTTATGCACTAACGCCGTATGCTTTACCTCTCTGGGCGCAACCCAGACAATGCTGCTCCCCGCCACGACGCCGAGGATTTCCGGCAACTGGTGATAATCCAGAATGCGTGCCACGGCGCGGCCATATCCGGCCACGGTGTGAATAAGGATAAATTCGCTATTATGCTCGACGCTGACCACCATTTCGGAGACCGTGCGGGCGGCGTCCGGCACCGGGCGCAGCTGCGGATTCAGCGCATAAATTTTTTGTCCTTTGGCGTTGCGGATTTTTATCACGCCGAGCAGTTTCAACAGGCGGGACACGGTGGACTGGCTAATAGCGTCAAAACCGTGGTACTGCAAATCGCGACGGATCGCTTCCTGCGAAAGGTAGCTTTTTTCGCTAATCAGTCGCTGGCAAACGGCTAATTGAAGCTGCTCTTTCGGTGAATAATCTCCATATTCCATCATCTTTTTTCCCGTATCAGTTGCCGAAACAAAATGCCCGGCAGCTCAACGCCTGCCGGGCCTGGTTACTCTATGCACGGCCGGTTAGGCGTTGAGCCACCCGACGTGTTACAGCAGGGCCCCAAGGCTCAGCGCCGCCATGATCACCACGGTCAATATCGCCAACAGCGGAGCAACCCACTTCAGATAACGGACGTAAGGAACATGGGCGATAGCCAGCCCCCCCATTACCACAGCGGAAGTCGGGGTTACCAGGTTGACGATGCCGGACGCGGATTGATAAGCGGTGACGACCAGGTCACGGTTGACGTTAGCGAAATCGGCCAGAGGCGCCATTATCGGCATCGTCAGAACCGCAAGGCCGGAAGAAGAGGGCACGAGAAACGACAACACCACTTCCAGCCAGTACATAACGTTAATAAACGCGACGGTGGATAACCCGCTGACCATGTCTTCGGCACTGTGCAAAATAGTATGAGTAATCATACCCTTATCCATGATTACTACGATACCGCGGGCAATTCCAATAATCAGCGCTACGCCCAGCAGATCCCGTGCGCCGTTGATAAATGTCGACGTCAGCTCCTCTTCGCTCATACGGTCTATCAGACCAACGATAATTGCGCTCGCCAGGAACACCGCCGAGATCTGCGCCATCCACCAACCCAGCACAGCGACGCCATAAATCATCACCACAAAGGCCAGCGCGAAAATCACCAGGATCAGCTTCCGAAGCGGCGTAAATTCGAGCATCTCCGCGGATTTGTTCCCAAGGAAGAAGGCCCGATCCTCATCCTGCTTATCTGCGACGATCGACAGTGCCGGGTTCGCGCGGACTTTGCGGGCATAGCGCATTACCCAGCCGACGCAAATCACCCAACCGATGACCAGCAGCGCTAAACGCAGGACGATGCCGTGGGTGAACGGGATCCCGGCGGCGTTGGCGGCGATCACTGTGGCAAACGGGTTGATGGTTGATCCGAGCGTGCCGATCCCCGCGCCGAGCAGAACGGTGGATGCGGCGACGACCGGATCAAAACGGGCGGCAAGCATAACGGGAACCAACAGCGTATAAAACGGCAATGACTCTTCGGCCATGCCATAGATGGTGCCGCCAGCGGCAAACAGCGCCATCAGGATCGGGATCATCCACTCTTCGTGGCCGCGTAAGCGCGTGGTGACGCGCTCGATCCCGGCGTCGATGGCGCCTGTTTTGGTGACGATGCCCAGAAAGCCACCGATGATCAGAATAAACAACGCCACGTCGATAGCGCCCGCCTGTCCGGTATCCGGATCGTACAGACCGCTAATCGGTGCCATGATCACCGCGATAAGCCCCTGCGGTTGCGCGGTAACGTGCGCATAGGTTCCGGCAACGGGCACCTCTTTGCCGAGCGCGGGGTTCATCGCCATATGATACTGACCCGCAGGAATGATCCAACTGAGCGCGGCGACAATGGCAATCAACACAAAGAGAATGGTGTAAGCGGAAGGGAATTTGAACTTGCCCATGATGTGCTCCTTAACCCCGGCACACCCCGTGATGTGCCGGGGGAGTGGTTAGTCGCCGAGTGTCGCCACCATAACCGCTTTGATGGTATGCATCCGGTTTTCAGCTTCGTCAAAGACGATGGAGTTCGGCGATTCGAAAACCTCTTCCGTGACTTCCAGCCCTTTCAGGCCGTAGGCCATTTCGATCTCGCCGCCCACTTTGGTGTGCTCGTTATGGAATGCGGGCAGACAGTGCATAAATTTCACCTGCGGATTGCCGGTGGCTTTCACCACCGCGCTATTGACCTGATAGGGTTTCATCAGGCTGACGCGCTCGGACCAGGCCTCTTTCGGTTCGCCCATCGACACCCACACATCGGTATAGAGGAAATCCACGCCCTGCACGCCTTCTTCCACCTCTTCGGTGAGCATGATGCGCGCACCGGTTTCACGGGCGATGGACTGGCATTGCTCAACCAACGCGGCTTCCGGCCAGAACGACCTCGGCGCGACCAGCCGGATATCCATGCCCATCTTTGCCGCGCCGACCATCAGCGAGTTACCCATGTTGTTGCGCGCATCGCCGAGGTAGGCAAAACGCAGTTCCGACAGGCGTTTGCCCGGCGCGTGTTCGAGCATGGTCATCAGATCGGCAAGGATCTGCGTCGGGTGAAACTCGTTGGTCAGCCCGTTCCATACGGGAACACCGGCATACTGGCCCAGCTCTTCCACAATTTGCTGGCCATAACCGCGATATTCGATGCCGTCATACATGCGTCCCAGCACGCGTGCTGTGTCTTTCATTGACTCTTTATGACCGATCTGTGAACCGCTCGGCCCGAGATAGGTCACCTGCGCGCCCTGATCGAAAGCGCCCACTTCGAACGCGCAGCGGGTGCGGGTGGAGGTTTTTTCAAAAATCAGCGCGATGTTTTTGCCAACCAGCGTTTTTTTCTCACAGCCCGCTTTTTTGTCAGCTTTCAACCGGATAGCAAGATCGATCAGGTACTGGATTTCCGCCGGTGTGTAATCGAGCAGTTTGAGAAAGTTACGATTTTTCAAATTGATACTCATGAGATCTTCCTTTTTAAATCAGTGACGAATTAAGGTGCCTTTATCCCCGGCAAGAATGGCCGGGCCATCCACCAGTGCGCCAATGCCCGCGATGCCGTTGCAGGCCTCGACAAACTGGCGGCAGGCGGCGACTTTCGGCCCCATCGAGCCTGCGTCGAACTGCATCTCTTGCAACATTTCCGGGGTTACCTGCGCCAACGGACGCTGCGTGGGTTTGCCCCAGTCGAGATACACCGCGTCGGCATCGGTGAGGATCAGCAGAGCGTCCGCTTCGATTTGCCGTGCCAGCAGCGCCGCCGACAGGTCTTTGTCGATCACCGCTTCAATGCCGTGGTAGCCGTTGGCGTTTTCCACCACTGGTACGCCACCTCCGCCATTGCAAATGACCAGATGATCGCGGTTTATCAGCGCACTGATTGCGTCGCTCTCGACAATGCGTTTGGGCTGCGGGGAGGGAACCACGCGGCGGAAGTAGTGGCCATCTGCCTTAAAGACCCAGCCTTTTTCCTGCTGCAGCGCATGGGCTTGCGCTTCGCTGTAAACCGGGCCGATGTATTTGGTGGGGTTGGTGAATGCCGGGTCGGCCGGATCCACTTCCACTTGCGTGAGCAGTACGCTGACCTCTCGTTGCGGCAGGATGTTTTTCAGCGACTGTTGCAGCATGTAGCCGATCATCCCCTGGCTTTCGGCGCCAAGAATGTCGAGCGGGTAGGGCGTGACTTTGTCGTAAGCGCTGTTTTGCAGCGCCAGCAGACCAACCTGCGGCCCGTTGCCGTGTACCAGCACCACTCGCCACTGCTCGGTCAGCCCGGCGATGGTGCGCGCGGCAAGATCAATGTTCTGGCGCTGAATGTTCGCTTCCAGCGGTTCACCGCGTTTCAGCAGTGCGTTGCCGCCGAGTGCGACAACCAGCGTAGGTTTTCTTTCCATGATGGCTCCTTCAAATTCCGTCGCGTTCCAGTGGGCAGCTCATGCAGCGTGCACCGCCGCGCCCGCGTCCCAGCTCATCGCCAGGAATGGGCAGCACGGTGATCCCGGCTTTGTCATATTTTTCGTTAGTCCAGATATTGCGTTCGTAACCCACCACCACGCCGGGGCGCAGCGTGAGGACGTTGTTGGCGTCATTCCACTGTTCGCGTTCGGCTTCGAAGGCATCGCCGCCGGTGGTGATGAGCCGTATCTGGTCAATGCCGAGCGCTTTCTCAATGGCGTGCAGCAGATCGTTCTCCTGCGTGCGTTGCAGGCCGCCGCGTCCGTCCGGGGTGAGCGTCCAGCAATGTGCGTCTTTGCGCACCACTTCCGGGTAGACGGAGAAGGTGTCAATATCGATATGCGTCATCACGGTATCGAGATGCATACAGGAGCGGTGTTTGGGGAGTTCGACGACGATAACCCGTTCAGCCTGGCGATGTTTGAACAGGCTGTTGGCAAGAAACTCAACGCCCTGCGGCGTGGTACGTTCTGACAAGCCAATTAATACCGCGCCGCGACCGATCACTAATACGTCGCCGCCTTCTAAAGTGGCATGGTCATAATTAATATTCTCGTCGCCAAAGTATTTAATAAATTCACCGTCAGCGAAGGCCGGATGCCAGCGATAAATTGCGCGCAGATTATTTGTTTCGCGCTGACGAGCTGGTTTGGCCATTGGGTTAATCGATACGCCGTTATAAATCCAGCAGGATGTATCGCGGGTAAATAAATGGTTGGGCAACGGCTTCATAATAAAATCATTCGCCGTGTGGATATCCACCACCATATTTTTAATAAATGCCGGGATTTCTCCGTAGGTTAATCCGCCGCTGAGCCGCCGCGCCAGCTCGCGATGCGGCATATCTGCCAGCCAGCTGCGTACGTCTGCGGCGAAGGCGGGGCCAAGGCGATAGTCGGAGATCTGCATGTCCAGCAACCAGGCTTTCGCCTCAGCAATATCAAGCGTTTGTGTCAGAAGGTCGGTTAACAGCAGGACTTCCACACCCTGCTCGCGCAGCGTGTTTGCGAAGGCGTCGTGCTCTTCGCCGGCGCGCTCGACCGATAACACATCATCAAATAATAATTCCTGGCAATTCGATGGGGTTAAACGTTTCAGACTTAAATTGGGGCGATGCAGCATAACGCTTCGCAATTGACCTATTTCAGAACCGACGTAGTGCTTTTCCATAATTATTCCTTTAACTGTTTTTTAAGAATAAAAAGGGGGCGCGCGATGAAATCTTTTTAATTTCTTCGCGGGTTAATGGTTGTTAATTTCACGGCTCATAGTAGAAGTCGTATGAATTAATAATGTGATTGTGCTCACGTCGGATGGGATATTAAAGGGCTGTTGTTCGAATGCATGATTCGCGTCAGAGAATAGATAATTAGCCTTATTATAAAGATGAATGGCTACGCATTAATGGCTGATATTATTCACGGTTGTTATAATTTTGTAGACATGTATGGATTTCATTGATGTGTAACGCCTTGATTTTTATGCGCTAATAGTAATGATTAGAATAAATATGCAAAATAGTGAATAAACCAGTTTCACAAGCGGGTGAAAAGGGAAATAACCAGTGAATTAGCACGCAAATAAGCGAAGCGTCAAAGTGTGATTCAGGGAAGGTTTTTTAAATAATATATTAAATATCAGTAGTTAACAGATGGTTCGCTGTTCCCGCTGACCAGGTTTATGCATTATCACTGCATAAACTCCGCCTGAGGATTAACAGGCATATAACATATTTTCCGATAAACATGCGTTGTCACAAATCTCCCGTAAAAAGTGGTGGTATGGAAGTGTGAATTTTCGTATAAACATTTAAAAATGAAACGATGTTTTATATCGAGGGTTAAATCATGATCGTTGGTAATATTCACCATCTGCAATCCTGGCTGCCGCAGGAATTGCGCCAGGCTATTGAACACGTTAAACAGCATGTCACCGATGCGACGGCGATCGGCAAACACGACATCGACGGTAACCGCCTGTTTTATCTCATCTCTGAGGATTCGACTCAGCCATTCGCCGAGCGCCGCGCGGAGTATCACGCGCGCTATCTGGATATTCAGATCGTCCTGAAAGGCCAGGAAGGGATGACCTTCAGCACCTTGCCTGCGGGCGCACCGGATACTGACTGGCTGGCTGATAAAGACATTGCGTTTTTGCCGGAAGGCGGCGAGGAAAAAACCGTGGTGCTAAGCGAAGGGGATTTTGTCGTTTTCTGGCCAGGCGAAGTACATAAACCGCTGTGTGCGATCAATGCACCTGCGAAAGTGCGCAAAGCGGTGGTGAAGCTGCTGGTTGCCTGATAATGCTCCCTCACCCCTGCGGGTGAGGGGCAAAACTTACTGGCTGAGCGTTGCCACCATCACGGCTTTGATGGTGTGCATCCGGTTTTCCGCCTGGTCGAATACCACGCTTGCTGGTGATTCAAACACTTCATCGGTGACTTCCATACCGCCGTGCAGGCCAAATTCTTCCGCCATTTTCTTGCCGAGCGTGGTTTGATCGTCATGGAAGGCCGGCAGACAGTGCAGGAATTTCACCTGCGGGTTGCCGGTCAGCGACAGCATCATGCTGTTCACCTGGTAAGGACGCAGTAGCGCGATGCGTTCAGCCCATTTCTCTTTGGCTTCACCCATCGATACCCAGACATCGGTATAGATGAAATCTGCGCCCTTCACGCCAGCGGCGACATCTTCTGTCAGCAGAATATTGCCACCGTTTTTCACTGCCAGCGCGGTGCACTCCGCCACCAGGCTGGCATCCGGCCAGCAGGCCTTCGGCGCAACAAGACGCAGATCCAGGCCGACCAGCGCCGCCGCTTCCAGCATGGAGTTGCCCATATTGTTGCGCGCATCGCCGGCGTAGACCAGCGTCATCTGGTTGAACGGTTTGCCCGGCAGGTGCTCGCGCATGGTCAGCAGATCCGCCAGCAGTTGCGTCGGGTGGAACTCATTGGTTAAACCGTTCCACACCGGCACGCCTGCATATTGCGCCAGCGTTTCGACAATCTCCTGGCCGTAGCCGCGATATTGAATGCCGTCGTACATACGACCCAGTACGCGCGCGGTATCTTTAATCGATTCTTTATGGCCGATCTGGCTGCCGCTTGGCCCAAGATAAGTAACGCGGGCACCCTGATCGTATGCGGCAACTTCGAAAGAGCATCGGGTGCGGGTAGAGTCTTTTTCGAAGATGAGCGCGATGTTTTTGCCGGTAAGTTTCTGCACTTCCTGGCCTTTTTTCTTATCAGCTTTTAATTGCGAGGCGAGTTGCAGCAGGGCATTGATTTCCGCAGGTGTAAAATCGAGCAGTTTCAAAAAATGTTTCTGGTAAAACGCAGACATGTTTTCCTCACATGGCTAAGGCCACTTGTTGAATTAAAATTCAATTTATATGTATGAATATGCATTTGCAACCCCGGCGGATAAATCTTTTCGGCGAGGAGTGGAGGCAACGGCGGCGGTGTGTGACAATAAGTGTATCTGCCACATTATGAGGAACGAGCCATGGCGAACCCGGAACACCTGGAAGAGCAGCGCGAAGAGACGCGTTTGATTATTGAAGAATTGCTGGAAGACGGCAGCGATCCTGAAGCGCTGTACACCATTGAGCATCATCTGTCGGCAGATGATTTTGAGACGCTGGAAAAAGCTGCCGTTGAAGCGTTCAAGCTGGGTTATGAAGTGACTGAGCCGGAAGAGCTGGAGCTGGACGAAGGTGAAGTGGTGATTTGCTGCGACGTTCTGAGCGAATGCGCGCTGAACGCCGAGCTTATCGACACGCAAGTTGAACAGCTGATCAACCTCGCGGAGAAAATCGGCGTTGAGTACGACGGTTGGGGGACTTACTACGAAGATCCTGACGGTGAAGAAGGCGAAGACGGCGAAGAAGGTGACGACGACGATTACGTCGATGAAGAAGACAACGGCGTGCGCCACTGAGTGACCGTTGCGGCAGCGCCTGCTGCCGCAAAGCAAGGAACCGCCATGGATTACCCGCAAATACTCGCCCCGGTTTTAGATTTTCTCCACTGCCCGACACCCAACGCCTGGATAGAAAAAGCCCGCGACCCGGCCATGCTGCCGCTGCTGCTGACCGACCACATGATCTGCGAACTGAAAGCGGCGCAAACCGCCATGCTGCTGGTACGCAAATATGTGGCGGATAAAGCCGGTTCGGATGCGCTACTGGAGTGGCTGAAACCCTACGAAGCCTTCGCCTTCCGCGAAGGGCCGGAACCGGATTTTGTCGCCCTGCATAAACAGATCGGCAAAAGCGTCATGCCGCAGACCGACGATGCCTGGGGACGCCAGCTTATCGACAGCATGGTGCTGCTGATTAAAGAGGAGCTGCACCATTTCTGGCAGGTGCGGGAAGCGATGAACGCCCGTAATATTCCCTACGTCAAAATCACCGCCAGCCGTTATGCCAAAGGCATGCTGAAAGAGGTTCGCACTCATGAGCCGCTCACTTTGGTCGATAAGCTCATTTGCGGCGCTTACATTGAAGCCCGATCCTGCGAACGTTTTGCCGCGCTGGCGCCGTGGCTGGAGGCGGATTTGCAGAGCTTTTATCTGTCGCTGCTGCGTTCAGAGGCGCGTCACTATCAGGATTATCTGGCGCTGGCACAACAGATTTCTACTGTCGATATCAGCCCGCGCGTGCGCCATTTTGGCGAAGTGGAAGCGGCGCTGATCTCAACACCGGATACGGAGTTCCGTTTTCACAGCGGCGTGCCGGTGTAATCCAACGTTAAGGGAACAAAGGATGAACTGGACGCACGTATTGATGGCGGCGTATGCCGGTGCGGCGATAACCATTGTCACCGGGCTGATGCGAAAAAAAGGGTGGCTAAGTAAGGGCAGCGCGGCAGTACTGGTGGCGGTATTTATCGCCCTGTGGAATTTTATCGACATCCGCTATTTGCAGGCGCAAAAAAATGCGCAAACCGCCGAGGCGCGGTTTGATGCGATGGTGCAGCGAGTTCCCACCTGGCAATTAATGGCCGAACACGAACCGAAGCTGTTTAGCGAGCTGCGTAACCAGGTGGTGGTGCTGATGAAAGCCGGTGCCAATGAGCAAAAAATTATCGACACCATCCAGCCCCGGTTTAGCGCTTTGCAAATGCAGCGTATGCCGCTGGCGTCAGATCAACTGGTGGTCGCGGAAACGCGTGTGTTGATCGATCAAACGGTAGAAATGCAAAAAATCAGCGATGATGCCTGCTTTCGTTTCCATTATCCGGAGGTAAAAGGCGGCGTTAACCCGGTGGCGCTTAACTCGCGCGAGACGCTGAAACGCCGTCTGGACACCGATTACGCCATGCTACAGGCGACCTACGGGCCGGATAAGCACACCATTACGCCACAAGAAGAGAAGCAGGCGCAGGCGGATCTCGAACCGATTGTGCGTCAGCTCTACAGCAAATACGGGGAGGATGTGCAATTGCTCAACCATCCGGATAAGGCGTCTGGCAAGGAGAAAGTGGTTTGCGACATGATGCTGGAGATTTTGAACGGGGTGCAGGCGCTGCCGCAGGAGCGGGCAGCTGGTCTGTATCGTTCATTAATGCTTGAGGCGAGCCGCTCGTAATCAGCATTCGGAGCGGGTGCGCTACCCGCTCGTTTACCGTTACAGCGTTTTCAGCATGCGCACTTCGCAGTCAACATGACCGGTGCAGCCCAGCGGCCCGTCGATATGTTCGAACCCCAGATGTTCATACAGGCCTATGGCGTCGGTTAAAAACGCGGTCGTTTCCAGGTAACAGCGAGTAAAGCCCTGCGTACGGGCGTGATCCATCGCCATCAGCGCCAGCTTTTTCGCCAGCCCCTGACCACGTGCGGCGGGAAGGAAATACATCTTTTGCAGTTCGCAAATATCCGGCTCGCTACATTTTAGCGGCGCAACGCCGCCTCCGCCCACGACCTCGCCATTCAGTTCGACGACCCAATAGGCGTAACCCGGCTTGCTATAAAGCTGATAAAGCTCATCCAGTTCAGGGTCGGCAACGGTGTAGCCTTTATCGGCGGTGAGGCCATATTCCGCCGATACCTGGCGGATCACAGATGCGATTGCGGCATTGTCTGTTGCAGCAATTCGGCGCATTTTTACCTCTACCGGAGCGGTCACATTCATCTCTGCTCTCTGTTAGGTTACTTTTTCACGTGATCACGCTTAATACCACTCTCACAGCAATCTGGCAAGACCAGGAATATTGGTCGCTATTTTTTTATCCGTAAGCTATTTAAACTTGAGGCTGGAAATAACTATTCCGTAACATTTTTACGTCTTATTAGGCTGTGCTTTTCTTTTTTGCGATAAGGATTGTTATGACTTTCGATACTCAGGATTCCGCGACAACGCCGGTACGCCATTTCCTTTTTCAGGGAAGTGGTAGAGGCTATTTTCTGATCTGGCTGATTAATATTCTGCTAACCATGATAACGCTGGGGTTATATTTGCCATGGGCGTTAGTCCGCGCCCGCCGTTATTTCTACGCCAATACTGAACTGGCTGGTGCGCGTTTTTCTTACCACGCGACCGGGCGTTCGGTATTTGTTGGCTGGCTGTGCATGCTGGTGCTGTATGCGGTTTTCATCATTAACATGGTGCATGGCAATATTGTTCTGCAACTGTGCATGATGGCGTTATTCCTGATCTTTTTCCCGTGGTTGATTACTCAGGGCCTGCGTTATCAATTTCTGATGACGGAAATTAACGGCGTCCGCTTTAGTTTTTACGCCAGCCCGCTGCGTGCGTGGTGGGTGATGATGGGCTGCCCGCTGCTGATTGTGGCTGCTGCCATTATTGTGTTTTCATTCTTTACCACCTCGGCGCTGAGTAGCGGTTCGTATACCGCTATTTTCACCATGATTGGCGCTGGTACCCTGGTATTATTGCTGGGCGTGGCGATAATGCAGGGCGTATATACTGCCCAGTGGTTTGGTATGCTGGTGAATAATCTGCAATACGGTAAGCTGAAATTCTCCGGCGAATTCGCAGTGAAAAAGTGCATCACCATTATTGTGCTGTCGATGCTGCTGTTTGTACCGTTTATTGCCATCGCGCTTTATGTCACTATCCCGGCTTTCTTTATGCTTTCACAATATGCTTATGCGGTGGGCGACAATCCGGAGCAACTGGCGATGCTGATGGGGCCGTTTTATGGCAAATTGATCTTCAGCTACCTGGTTTATATCGTCGGCGCGATCATTTGTTATATTTTCGCCTTTGTGAAGCTGCGTAATTACCTTTATAGCCAGTTGGCGCTGGAAGGGAATATTCGTTTCTCTTCCACGGTTACGCTGGGGCGCGTGTTCTGGATCTCCGTTACTAATTTGCTGGTGTGCTCGGTAACGCTGTTCCTGGCGTGGCCATGGGCGAACGTGCGTTTTACCCGCTATCTGCTGGAAAACACGCATTTGCACGGCGATCTGTCGTCATTACCGCTGGAGAACCACGATCAACACCCGGCGAAGGATCCGGCCAGCCTGCTGGCGCGCGGTCTGTCGTTCTACCCGGCGCTGTTCTGAGTTTATTGTGCCGGATGGCGGCTACGCCTTATCCGGCCTACAGGCAGCGTTGTGTTGGCCGAAACGTCGATTATCGGGATAAAAAAAGCCGGGCATCGTAGCCCGGCTTTTTCATGCCTGAAGAGGATTACAGCGCAGCGATGACCGCCTGCTGTTCAATCAGCTTCGCTTTTGCCTGAGCGTAACCGTCCAGTTTTTCACGCTCTTTCGCAATTACCGCTTCCGGTGCGCGCGCGACAAAACCTTCGTTGCCCAGCTTGCTTTCGATACGGCCAATTTCCTGTTCGACCTTCGCCACTTCTTTTGCCAGACGCGCCAGCTCGGCTTCTTTGTCGATCAGACCCGCCATCGGGATCAGCAGCTCTGCGCCATCGATAATTTTAGTGACCGACACCGGCCCCTTATCATCGGCTGGCAGCACGGTGATGCTTTCCAGACGCGCCAGCGTTTGCAGGAAGTTGCGGTTATCGTTCACGCGACGCATCGCCTCTTCGCTGCAACCGCGCAGCAGCAGATCCAGCGGTTTGCCCGGCGCGATATTCATCTCAGCGCGGATATTACGTACCGCGATGATCGCCTGTTTCAGCCACTCGGTATCCGCCAGCGCTTTTTCGTCAACCTGCGACGCATCGTACTGCGGGAACGGCTGCAGCATGATGGTGTCAGCGGTAATGCCTTTCAGCACTTTCACGCGCTGCCAGATGGTTTCAGTGATAAACGGAATGATCGGATGCGCGAGGCGCAGCAAACCTTCCAGCACTGTTACCAGCGTATTGCGGGTGCCGCGCAGTTCAGTTTCTGACCCACCGTTCATGACCGGTTTGGCCAGCTCCAGATACCAGTCGCAGAACTGGTTCCAGGTGAATTCGTACAGAATCCCTGCGGCGATATCGAAGCGGAAGTTGTCCAGCGCTTCGCGGTACGCTTTGATGGTCTGGTTGAATTCAGCGAGGATCCAGCGATCGGCCAGCGACAGCACCATTTCACCGCCATTAAAGCCGCAATCCTGATCTTCGGTGTTCATCAGCACAAAGCGGCTGGCGTTCCACAGCTTGTTACAGAAGTTACGGTAACCTTCCAGACGCTTCATATCCCAGTTGATATCGCGACCGGTGGAAGCCAGCGCCGCCAGCGTGAAGCGCAGGGCGTCGGTGCCGTGCGGTTCAATACCATCCGGGAACTGTTTCTCGGTGCGCTTACGGATTTTCTCCGCCAGCTGCGGCTGCATCATGTTGCCGGTACGTTTCTCCAGCAGATCCGCCAGCGAAATACCGTCAACCATATCCAGCGGGTCAATCACGTTACCTTTCGATTTGGACATCTTCTGCCCTTCGTCATCGCGGATAAGACCGGTCATGTAGACGGTCTTGAACGGCACCTGAGGCTTGCCGTTTTCATCTTTGATGAAATGCATGGTCATCATGATCATGCGCGCGATCCAGAAGAAGATGATGTCGAAGCCGGAGACCATCACGCTGGTCGGATGGAACTGACGCAGCGCATCGGTGTTTTCCGGCCAGCCGAGCGTGGAGAAGGTCCACAGCGCGGAGGAGAACCAGGTATCCAGCACGTCTTCGTCCTGACGCAGCGCGATATCGGCGGCCAGGTTGTTTTCCTGACGCACTTCCTCTTCGCTGCGGCCAACGTAGACGTTGCCCTCGTTGTCATACCACGCCGGAATGCGGTGACCCCACCACAACTGGCGGGAGATACACCAGTCCTGAATATCGCGCATCCAGGAGAAGTACATGTTTTCGTACTGCTTCGGCACGAACTGGATGTCGCCGTTTTCCACCGCTTCAACCGCCGGTTTCGCCAGCACATCGGCACGCACGTACCACTGGTCGGTCAGCATCGGTTCGATAACCACGCCGCCACGATCGCCGTACGGAACGGTCAGGTCGTGCGGTTTAATCTCTTCCAGCAGGCCCAGCGCGTCCACGGCGGCAACCATTGCTTTACGCGCGGCAAAACGCTCCAGCTTCTGGAATTCTGCCGGGATATCCGCCGGGTAAACGTCGGATTCGTTGCCGTTAGTATCATAAACCTGCGCGCTTTCACGGATATCGCCGTCAAAGGTCAGGATGTTGATCATCGGCAGCTTGTGGCGACGGCCCACTTCGTAGTCGTTAAAGTCGTGCGCCGGGGTGATTTTCACGCAGCCGGTGCCTTTTTCCATATCGGCGTGTTCATCGCCAACAATCGGAATGCGACGGTTAACCAGCGGCAGCACTACGAACTTGCCAATCAGATCTTTGTAACGCGGATCTTCCGGGTTGACGGCCACGCCGGTATCGCCCAGCAGGGTTTCCGGACGAGTGGTGGCAACCACCAGATAATCTTTACCGTCAGCGGTTTTTGCGCCATCGGCCAGCGGATAGCGGATATGCCACATTGAGCCTTTCGACTCGCGGTTTTCCACTTCGAGGTCGGAAATCGCGGTGCGCAGTTTCGGATCCCAGTTCACCAGGCGTTTGCCACGGTAAATCAGATCTTCTTTATACAGGCGGACAAACACCTCTTTGACCGCGTTGGAGAGGCCTTCATCCATGGTGAAGCGCTCGCGCTCCCAGTCCACGGAGTTGCCAAGACGGCGCATCTGGTTGGTGATGGTGCCGCCGGATTCGGCTTTCCACTGCCAGATTTTGTCGATAAACGCGTCGCGACCGTAATCGTGGCGGGTTTTCCCTTCTTCTGCGGCAATTTTACGTTCAACCACCATCTGGGTTGCGATACCAGCATGGTCAGTACCCACCTGCCACAGGGTGTTTTTCCCCTGCATGCGCTGGTAGCGGATCATGGTGTCCATGATGGTCTGCTGGAAGGCGTGGCCCATATGCAAACTGCCGGTGACGTTCGGCGGCGGGATCATGATGCAGAAGCTTTCCTGGCTTTCATCACCGTTCGGTTTGAAATAGCCCTGCTTTTCCCACTGCTCGTACAGCGGCTGTTCGATATCTTTGGGGTTGTATGTCTTTTCCATTATTTCCAGGTTGCCGTGTTCAGGTTGAAACCGGCCACGCGGTAGGCTTTATAGCGTTCGCGCGCCAGTTGTTTCAGAGAGTCTTCGTAAGGGACGAAGTCTACCACTTCTGTGAAAGCGGTGGCAAAATCTGCAAATTCCGCGCTCAGGCTGATGAGAATATCGCGCGGGCTGCTGTTGCGCTTTTGCGGCCAGGCCAGTTCGACCGGCGCGCCGCCGCGCGGACCTTCGCCTGCCAGATTGTGCGGCACAAAACTCTCTGCCGGGCGCGCCCATAATGCTTCATCCAGCCGAATCGCCTGCTGCTCATCGGCACAGGCAATCAGCACGCGCTTGCCGTTACGCCAACGTTCTGCGGCAATTTCACACACCAGTTGCTCGACGGCGCTTAAGCCGTCAACGGCGTTATCGTTGTCCAGAAGGTAAAAGGTCGCATTTTTCATATCTATACCCGTCGTCTTTCACGCTGCCTCTTTGTTGGCTGCGAATACTCGGCCCATCCCTGGGCCTCGCCCTCAAGGGGCCGCTGCAGGCAGCGTTCAAATCTGCTCCCGGCAGATTTGTTGCGCACCCCAGTCACATAGTTTTCTATGCTCCTGGGGATTTGCTCAGTTGCCGCCGCGATGCAACGCGAAATCCATAGGGTATAGAGTTCACATTGCGCGAGGTTCCAGGCCGGACAGGGCATAGCCGCCATCCGGCAATCATAGCCATCCGGCATTGACGACTTACTCTTCGCCGTTAAACCCGGCGCGGTTCAGCAGGAACTGCGACAGCATCGCCACCGGACGACCGGTTGCGCCTTTGGCTTTGCCGGAGCGCCATGCGGTACCGGCGATATCCAGGTGGGCCCAGTTGTATTTACGGGCAAAGCGCGACAGGAAGCAACCCGCGGTGATAGCACCGCCAGGACGGCCGCCGATGTTCGCCATATCCGCAAAATTGGATTCCAGCTGATCCTGGTACTCATCGCCCAGCGGTAAACGCCATGCGCGGTCGCCAGCCTGCTCGGACGCGCCAATCAGTTCGTGCGCCAGCGGGTTGTGGTTCGACAGCAGACCGGTGATGTGATGGCCAAGGGCAATCACGCATGCGCCGGTCAGCGTCGCGACATCGATCACCGCTTCCGGCTCGAAGCGCTCAACGTAGGTCAGCACATCGCACAGCACCAGACGGCCTTCGGCGTCGGTATTCAGCACTTCGACCGTCTGGCCGGACATGGTGGTCAGCACGTCGCCCGGACGATACGCGCGCCCGCCTGGCATGTTTTCACAGCCTGCCAGCACGCCAATCACGTTCAGCGGCAGTTGCAGTTCGGCCACCATGCGCATCACGCCGTACACCGCCGCCGCGCCGCACATGTCGTACTTCATCTCGTCCATGCCTTCGGCAGGTTTGATGGAGATACCGCCGGAGTCGAAGGTCAGGCCTTTACCGACCAGCACAATCGGGCGAGCGTCTTCCGACGGGTTGCCTTTGTACTCAATCACCGACATCAGCGACTCGTTCTGCGAGCCCTGGCCGACAGCCAGGTACGAGTGCATGCCCAGTTCGCGCATCTGCTGTTCGCCAATCACGCGGGTCAGGACGTTTTTGCTGTAGGTGTCCGCCAACTGGCGCGCCTGCGAAGCGAGGTACGCGGCATTACAGATATTCGGCGGCATATTGCCGAGATCTTTGGCTGCTTTAATCCCCGCAGAGATAGCCAGACCGTGCTGGATAGCGCGTTCGCCGCTGGTTAACTCGCGACGAGTCGGCACGTTGAAGACCATTTTACGCAGCGGACGACGCGGTTCGATTTTGTTGGTTTTCAGTTGATCGAAGCTGTACAGGGTCTCTTTCGCTGTCTCAACGGCCTGGCGCACTTTCCAGTAGGTGTTGCGCCCTTTGACATGCAGTTCGGTCAGGAAGCAGACGGCTTCCATCGAGCCCGTATCATTCAGGGTGTTTATGGTTTTCTGAATGACCTGCTTGTACTGGCGCTCATCCAGTTCACGCTCTTTACCGCAGCCAATCAGCAAAATACGCTCGGAGAGGACATTCGGTACGTGGTGAAGCAGCAGGGTTTGTCCTGGCTTACCTTCCAGTTCTCCGCGACGGAGCAGCGCGCTGATGTAGCCATCGCTGATCTTATCGAGTTGCTCGGCGATCGGGGAGAGTCGGCGCGGTTCAAAGACACCCACAACGATGCAGGCACTACGCTGTTTCTCCGGGCTACCGCTTTTTACACTGAACTCCATGCACTACGCTCCTGAATCTTAAAGACAACGGCGGCGGCTACGGATAGAATTGCAAGCTTACGTAACGCATGTCCGCTGTTGCGATGACTTCGTGTTAATCTTAATGGTACTTCGGTTTCGGCACGTCAGAATTGGCTCTTACGCACCCATCCGCTGAGTATATTAATCTTAGCGATGATTTCGACGACTCAAGAGAATAAATGACGTTTAAGCCATGAAACAAGCGATTTTCCAGGAAAAAGACTGGTTTTTACGGGCGTATTTAAAGTGATAATCATAAGATATCTGGTGCGGGAGACGCTAAAAAGCCAGCTTGCGATCCTATTCATCCTGCTTCTGATTTTCTTTTGTCAGAAACTGGTGAGGATTTTAGGCGCAGCCGCTGATGGCGAAATCCCAACAAACCTCGTGCTCTCGCTGCTGGGGCTGGGCGTGCCGGAGATGGCGCAGCTTATCCTGCCGTTGAGTCTGTTCCTTGGCCTGCTAATGACGCTGGGCAAACTCTATACCGAAAGTGAAATCACGGTGATGCACGCCTGCGGTCTCAGCCGTGCGGTGCTGATCAAAGCCGCCATGGTGCTGGCGCTGTTTACCGGCATTATCGCTGCGGTTAACGTAATGTGGGCTGGTCCATGGTCATCCCGTCATCAGGATCAGGTACTGGCGGATGCCAAAGCGAACCCTGGTATGGCGGCGCTGGCGCAGGGGCAGTTCCAGCAGGCGACAGACGGCAACTCGGTGCTGTTTATTGAAGGTGTCGAAGGCAACCGCTTTCACAACGTATTTCTTGCGCAGATCCGCCCCAAAGGCAACGCACGCCCGTCAGTGGTGGTGGCGGATTCCGGCCAGCTTTCCCAGCATAAAGATGGTTCCCAGGTGGTGACGCTCAACACCGGCACACGCTTTGAGGGTACCGCCATGTTGCGCGACTTCCGCATCACTGATTTCCAGAACTACCAGGCAATTATTGGTCACCAGACCGTTGCGCTCGATCCAAGCGATACCGAACAGATGGACATGCGTACGTTGTTCAATACGGACAACCCGCGCGCCAGCGCGGAGCTGCACTGGCGCTTAACGCTGATCTTTACCGTGGTGATGATGGCGCTGATGGTCGTGCCGCTGAGCGTGGTTAACCCGCGTCAGGGACGCGTGTTATCGATGCTGCCCGCGATGCTGCTGTATCTCGTGTTCTTCCTGTTGCAGACCACGCTTCGCTCAAACGGCGCGAAGGGTAAGCTGGATCCGATGATCTGGATGTGGACGGTTAACCTGGTCTACCTGGCGCTGGCTGTGGTGCTGAACCTGTGGGATACGGTGCCGATGCGCCGGGTTCGCGCCCGTTTTACGCGTAGAGGAGCGGTATAATGCAGGCTTTTGGCGTACTTGACCGCTATATCGGGAAAACCATCTTTTCCACCATCATGATGACGCTGTTCATGCTGGTGTCGCTCTCCGGCATTATCAAATTTGTCGATCAGTTGAAAAAAGCCGGGCAGGGGAGTTACGACGCGCTGGGCGCCGGGATGTACACCATTCTCAGCGTGCCGAAAGATATCCAGATCTTCTTCCCGATGGCCGCGCTGCTTGGCGCGCTGCTCGGTCTGGGCATGCTGGCGCAGCGCAGCGAGCTGGTGGTAATGCAAGCTTCCGGCTACACCCGCATGCAGGTGGCGCTGTCGGTGATGAAAACCGCTATTCCGCTGGTCCTGCTGACCATGGCGATTGGCGAATGGGTTGCGCCGCAGGGCGAGCAGATGGCGCGTAACCAGCGTGCGCAGTCGATGTATGGCGGCTCGCTGCTCTCCACGCAGGCCGGGCTGTGGGCGAAAGACGGCAACAACTTTATCTACATCGAACGTGTGAAAGGTGATGATGAGCTTGGCGGCGTCAGTATTTATGCCTTCAACGATCAGCGTCGTTTGCAATCGGTGCGCTACGCCGCGTCAGCTAAATTCGATGCGGAGAACAAAATCTGGCGGCTGTCGCAGGTGGATGAATCAAACCTGACCGATCCGAAACAAGTGACCGGCTCGCAGACCGTCAGCGGGACCTGGAAAACCAACCTCACGCCGGACAAACTCGGCGTAGTGGCGCTGGATCCGGATGCGCTCTCCATCAGCGGTCTGCACAACTATGTGAAGTACCTGAAGTCGAGCGGCCAGGATTCCGGCCGTTATCAGCTCAATATGTGGAGCAAAATCTTCCAGCCGCTGTCGGTGGCGGTCATGATGCTGATGGCACTGTCGTTTATCTTTGGCCCGCTGCGTAGCGTGGCGATGGGTGTGCGCGTGGTGACCGGCATCAGCTTCGGCTTTGTTTTCTACGTGCTGGATCAGATTTTCGGCCCGCTGACGCTGGTGTATGGCATTCCACCAGTGGTCGGCGCGCTGCTGCCGAGCGGCTTGTTCTTCCTGATTAGCTTGTGGCTGATGATGCGCAAAAGCTAATACATCAATGATGTTCTGTATTACATAAGAGAGGCTGCGGCCTCTCTTTTTTTCGCCAAAGGAGCAGATATGTTGCAGTGGCTTACCCGCATCCGGGGCGTACCACGCCATAATGGCTTTCAGTAAATTCTGTTCTTTGCCACGTCCATTGTGCTTCGGGCTATGATTGAGTAACGATTCACAACATTTAGGGAAATTATGTCCAGGTTCTTTTTCAATGACCGCAAACAACTGGTCAATGACGCCATTGAAGGCTTAGTGATATCCGCCCCGCACGGCAACCTTGTCCGACTCGATATTGATCCCGCCATTCGCATTGTGGCCCGTGCTGACTGGGATAAAAGCCGCGTAGCGGTGATTTCCGGTGGGGGTTCCGGCCATGAACCGGCACATGCTGGCTTTGTCGGCAAAGGCATGCTGACCGCCGCCGTCTGCGGTGATGTGTTTGCTTCGCCCAGCGTCGATGCGGTGCTGAACGCCATCGTGGCGGTGACCGGCGATCGCGGTTGCCTGTTGATTGTTAAAAACTACACCGGCGACCGGCTTAACTTCGGCCTTGCGGCGGAAAAAGCCAAGCGCTACGGCCTGAAAGTCGAGATGGTGATCGTCGCCGACGACATCGCGCTGCCGGATAACAAACAGCCGCGCGGCATCGCCGGAACGGCGCTGGTGCATAAGATTGCCGGCCATGCCGCCGATCAGGGGAAATCGCTGAGTGAAGTGCGCGACATCGCGCAAAAGGCCTGCGATAACGTCTACAGCCTTGGGCTGGCGATGGAGACCTGCAACCTGCCGGGCAGCGAAGAGGAAGGGCGTATTCAGCGCGGCAAGGTCGAGCTGGGGCTGGGGATTCACGGCGAGCCGGGCGCTTCAATTGTCGACACACAGAACAGCAAGTCGCTTATCGACACGCTGGTGAAACCGCTGAAAGCAGCGGTGGGCGACGATCGTGTCGCCGTGCTGATCAACAACCTTGGCGGCGTGTCGGCGCTTGAAATGGCGCTGCTGACCAAAGAGCTGGCGCATTCGGCGTTGAAAGATCAAATTGCGTATTTGATTGGCCCTGCGCCGCTGGTCAGTTCGCTGGATATGAAAGGTTTTTCCCTGTCGTTGCTGCGCCTGAATGACGCGTTCGAGCAGGCGATTTGCGCGAATGTGCAAACCGTTGGCTGGCAAAAACCGGTGGCGTTCGCGCCGATGAAAACCCAGCAGCACAGTGCGGTGTATGACGGGCTGGAGATTGAACCTTCAGACAATCCACAGGTAAAAGCGCTGGTCGGTACGGCGGTGCAGACGTTGATTGGCCTGGAAAATCGCCTGAACGCGCTGGATGCGAAAGTGGGCGATGGCGATACCGGTTCGACCTTCGCCGAAGGCGCGCGTGAGATTGCCCGGCTGCTGGAAGAAGAGGCGCTGCCGCTGAATAACACCGCGCAGTTGCTGCAACTGATCGGCGAACGGCTGGCGACGGTAATGGGCGGCTCCAGCGGCGTGCTGATGTCGATCTTCTTCACTGCGGCAGGCCAGGCGATACATAACGGTACAGCGTTGCCAGAGGCGTTACTGCTGGGGCTAAAACAGATGAAGCACTACGGCGGGGCGGATCTGGGCGATCGTACGCTGATCGATGCGCTGCAACCGGCGCTGGAAGCGTTGCGCGATAACGGGCTAAATGCCGCAGTCTCTGCGGCGAAAAGCGGGGCAGCCAGTACGGCAACGATGCAAAAAGCAGGGGCCGGGCGCTCGTCGTACGTTAACCGTGAAAACCTTGATGGCGTGAGCGATCCCGGCGCGGTGGCGATTGCCGAAGTGTTTGCTGCTATCGCGAAATAAAGCACACTTGCCCGGTGGCTTACCGGGCTTACACACCACATGTCAGAGCGACCCGCCATCCGGCATTTATTTCACCGTTGTGGAGTGGTTTCGTTGATCGGCATTCTGTGGTTTCTGAAATCTCGCCAGCGTGAACGTAAAAAGGGGGACCACAGCGTCCCCCTTATCACTCCCCTGCGCGATCCCTTTGCGGATCGGGCAAAGCTACGCTTCCACTCCGTTCTGGAAATCTGCTTTCAACACCACGCGGTAGCGGGCTTTCCCGTCGCGCACGTGCTGCAAGGCTTCATTGATTCGCGACATCGGGAACATCTCGGTGGTTGGCGCGACTTTAGCGCGTCCGGCAAACTTCATCAGCTTGCGCAGCTCAAATGGCGTGCCGGTTGCCGAACCCGAAACGCTGCGGTCACCGGCGATCAGGGTAAATGCCGGGACTTCCAGCGGCTTCAGCACGGCACCCACCGTGTGGAAATGGCCGCCGTGGGTCAGCGCTTCAAAATAAGGCTGCCAGTTAAGATCGACGTTAACGGTGTTGATGATCAGATCGTACTGACCGGCCAGCGCTTTTAATGCTTCCGGATCGCGGCTGTTCACGACATAGTCGGCACCCATAATCCGCACTTCCGCTTCTTTCGCCGGATTTGAACTGAACGCCGTCACTTCACAACCCATTGCATGCAGCAGCTTGATGGCGATATGCCCGAGGCCGCCAATCCCAATCACGCCAACGCGGCTGGTGGCGGTGATGTTGTGCATCAGCAGCGGTTTAAACACGGTAATGCCCCCGCACAGCAGCGGCCCGGCGGTTTCGATATCGATGCTATCCGGCAGCGGGATCACCCACTGCCAGTCGGCGCGGAGCTTATCGGCAAAACCACCGCGATTCAGAATGGTCGGCACCGCGCCTTCCAGGCAGTTGATATGGTTGCCGTCGATACAGGCATCGCAGTGCCCGCAGCTGCGCGCCGTCCAGCCGATTCCCACTCGCTGGCCCACTTTTAACCCTTTGTTTTGTGCAGCGCTACCCAGTTCCACCACGCGGCCAATCACTTCATGCCCGGCAACCAGCGGGTACTGGGAGAAGCCCCATTCGTTGTCGATCATCGACAAGTCTGAATGGCAGATACCGCAATAATCCACCTGCACTTCCACATCTTCTGCCGCCAGCGGGCCGGCATCGTATTCCTGCAATTCAAGCGCGGCGCCGGCCTGCGGTGCAGCGTAACTTTTGATGATGCTCATTACGGATTCCTTAGGTTTTGAGGGGGACGCATGAAGTGTAGGGCATCTGGCGCTTCTCCGGCAGAATGTCGCGCGTCAGACCGCCCGTTTCGCCAAAGCCATGCCTTCTGCCCTGGGCCATTTCCCCTGTTTTAACCCGTCATCCAGCCAATATTTTCAGACTTTCCCGGCCTGTAGTGTGGGTCCTGCGAATTCGCAACACGATGTTTCTGTACAACTCACAGGAGTACGCATTATGGATTCACAATTCATTGGATCGGTCATTAATGCACTACCGCTGGAACATATGATCGGCGGCCCGTTGCAGGCAATGATCAAAGCACAGGTACAGGCGAGTAAGGCCTATGCCGACTTCCTGCTCTCTGTCTGTATTAAGGATGGTAAAGCGGAGTCGGTGCAGTTCGATTACGACGAAACCGTGGTTGACGACAAAGGCGTGATTCAGGGCGTGGTGAAAAAAACCATGCGCATCCCGCTGCTGGCGGCCATCTCTCACCCGAACATCAGCATCGAAGAAGGGACCATCGATTTCGAACTGGAAGTCTCGCAGAGCGAAGCCAGCAGCAGCCAGACAGAAGCGGAAGCCTCGCTGGAAGCGTCCGTCGGCTGGGGACCGTTCAGCGTCAAAATCAGCGGACGTGTTTCGCACAAAGATCAGCAAACCCGCTCCACCGATACCCGCGCGAAATACAGCATCCACACCCAGGTCAAACGTCAGCCGCCGCCGGAAGCGCTGATGCGCGTGATTGATTTCCTGACGGATGCCGCAACACGCCCGGCTGTTCTGCCGTCTGAGGCGCAAAAGCTGGAATCGAAACAGCTTGATGCCTACCCCGAAACGCCTGCTGGCGCTGAAAAAGCTCCGGCTGACGCAACGCGTTAATTCTGATGTTCACGCTGAGGCTGCGTTGCAGCCTCATTTTTCACGGAGCGCACTATGTCAATGAAAGACTGGCTTCGCGGCAACCGGAATACGCAAGAGAAGGCGAGCGAGCAGCCTACGGCTCCGCCGGACGAGCGCGCCGGAATGTCGCCCGACGATCCGCCGACAGAAGAGACCGGCGGGTTGCCGCCTGCGGATCCGCCCTCTTCGGATCTACCGCCCGATCCGCCGCCGCCGGAAAGCCCGCCACCCGGCGGTCCGGTTGGGGCATCTCTCTCGCTGGCGGATATCACGCGCGGGATGCAGCACGCCGCTTCGGCGGCAAACCAGCTTATCGCGCATCAATACATGCAGGCGCTGGACCCCTTTTTTGAGCACAGCGATGACGGCAGGCTGGTGCCAAAAGTCGTCGAAATGGCGCTGGATGATCAACATCACTTTGCCTTGCCGCTGGTGGCGCTCTCCACGCCGCGCGGGCTGATGCTGGAAAAAATGAAGGTCTTTTTGACAGTACGAACCGATGCCGTTGAGCAGCAGAGCGCGGTTTCCGGTACGCCCGATGACACGGTTGGCCGTTTCCTTGTCAGCATGTCGCCGCCGAGCCGCGAAGGCAGCGGTCGTGACAGCGGACATGTGGACATTGAGATGCAGTTCACCGTGCTGGAACCACCGGAAAGCGTGATGCGGCTGATTGAAGAGTACACCCGACAAGTTCTTCCCCAATCTAACGTGAGGAGTGATGACAATGGCTAATCAACCAGCAAACACCGGCGCGGCCGGGTTGACATTAATTAAGTCTTTTGAAGGGCTAAGCCTGGAGAAGTACCGCGATGCGGTCGGTAAATGGACCATCGGCTACGGCCATTTGATTCTGCCCCATGAGAATTTCCCGCAAGCGTTAAGCAAGGTGGAAGCGGAAGATTTGTTGCGGGCGGATCTGGGGATGACCGAGCGCGGGGTTCATCGCCTCGTGACGGTCGATCTCAACCAGAACCAGTTCGATGCGCTGGTGGCGTTCGCCTTTAACGTCGGGCTGGGCAATTTGCAGAACTCGACGCTGCTGCGCCTGCTCAACCAGGGGCAATACCAGGAGGCGGCGGATCAGCTTCCGCGCTGGAATAAAGCTGGCGGCAAAATTCTCGCTGGCTTGACCCGTCGCCGTGACGCGGAACGTGCGCTGTTTATGGCCCCCGTAAACTGAACTGACTGGAGGGATTCCCATGAAATACACACTGTCGATACTGTTTCTGGCTGTGTTAACCGCTGTACCGGCGTATGCCGACTTACCGCAATGCAGCGCGGTGGTACAGGCGGCCAACCAGCAACTGGCGAAACAGAACAACAAGACCGTGCAGGATGAGAAGAAACTGACGGCTCTGCTCAAAACGCTAAATCGTGATGATGTGCTGCCCGCTGAGTACGTGACCCGCGAACAGGCGCTCAAATTGGGCTGGAGTGGGAAGGCGGAAGATTCGCTGTGGAACATCTGGGCGCTGAACAAGAAAGTGTTGGGCGGCGATCCCTGGACCGGCAAGCCTGCGCCGGGGAAAGGAAAATGGTACAGCGCCGATGTCGATAGCGTACGCGGTCTGCGCAGTAACAAACATCTGATCTACAGCCCGGAAAGCGCGACGCGTTATCTCACTACAGATAATGACGCGACAACCGTCACGCTTCCTCCTTGCCAGTAGTCAGTATTGCGGCCTCATCCTATTCGTTGAGGCCGCCTGTTGAGGAGGAGATTGCCATGGTTGACGGCATTCAGATGTTAAGTCAGGGACTGGCCGCGCTCGCCGGGTTATTTGGCGGGCTGAGCGTCTCGTTTTTCTGGCAACCAAAAAAATTGCATCAGCACGGTCGGCTGGCGGCAGGGGTGATCATCGGGGCTATAAGCGTCAGCACGACCTTCACGCTGGGCGGCTTTATTGCGCGCTGGCTGGGGATGAACTTCAAAGATAGCGATATCGCGATGGGCATTGGCTATTTTGTCGGCGCGATCAGCGTCGGGATGATTGCCTGGCTGGCGAATTTTTTTAACCGTCGGGAAGGGCACGATATTTTACAGGTTGCCGGCGAGCTAAAACGCGTCGCCCGTGGCGTAAAAGCCACCCCATCGCGCCGCCGCGCGCCACGACGCCCTAAATCGGGAGATCCATCATGACGTTGAAACTCATTTTCTGGGCGGCCACGCTGGTGGATGGGGCGATTGCGGTGATTATTTTTGTCAGCGCCCTCAGCTCCCGTATGCCCAATATCCCTGTGTGGTATCGCATTGGATTATTAATTACTGCGTTAGGATTTACCGTTCAGGGGTTTCTCAATCTTCCCTATTTGCTGTTCAATGTCATGTTAATGGCGCAAGAACTGCCGTTCTGGATATTAAAAGATGTCGGTGTCGGCGTGATTGCTATTTATTATTTCTGCCACACGATGCGTAAAGATGAGAAGCCGAAAAAAACACCAGTACGTAAAAAAACGTCGGCGGTTAAAAAAGCGACATCTTCCAGAGCACCCCGCAAGACAACGTCCGCCAAATAAGAGTCACAGTGCATCTGCGCTGCTGTAAATGCTGATGTTAAATATCTCTGGCAGGAGCATTATGCACGGGCATAGTGCTCCTGTATTTGCTCACGGGAACATGTAGCAACAATTAACTGTTAATAAAAATTCAGGCTGGGCTATTCGTCCGAATACATCATCGCGGCTTGAGTGCGGTTATTCACATTCAGACGGCGGAAAATAGATTCCAGATGCGCTTTCACTGTACCGGCGCTGATATTTAACTGGCGGCTGATTTGCTTGTTGGATTCCCCGGCAGCCAGCAGCTTGAGGATTTCACGCTGACGCTCGCTGAGCCGCGCAATCGCGCCGTGTCCGCCATCCAGCAGCGTGATGCTTTCCTGCGGGAAGCAGAGCATTCCCAGCGACGCGGTACGCAGCGTCTGCGCGATGGTTTCCGGCGGAGAATCACGCCTGACAAACGCAATCGCATGGTGATGCAGAAACTGCCTGAGTAATGTCGGCTGGCATTTATTCATCAGCATCACCACCGGAATAGTGGGGTGGTGCAATGCCAGCGTATCGAGTAATTCAAGACTCTCTGTTTTATTTCCGTCACCATCCAGCAGAATTAACGATGCGGGAAATTCATTTAGTGTTTCATTAATTTCATTCTGATTATTCAGCCCTCGAATCTTCACATTTGGGATAAAGTGCGAAAGTACTGATGCCATTCCTTCAATAAATATCGACTGCTTGTCAATCATGAGTACATGCATGCGTCATCTCCACGTAATAGCGTTCGTCAATGAGCCTGGTAATCATCAGAGTATTAAATGAAATGAAAAAAATGAAACAGGCTAATTGTCATAGGTCTTTTAACCGATATGGCAAATTAGCGAAAATGAAATAGATAATCTGTTTATTAAAATATCATATATTAAAAATGACCGTTTCGCTATTTTATAAATAATTAGCAGGGTGAGGATGATAAATAACGTGGTAGAGGAGACAGGGAATTTCGAAAGACGGGTTAATGTAGCGGATAAAGCACTGCGACAGGAAAAGGGAGTACCAACAGCTTGACGCAACGCTGGTTTTTTCATCACTTAGCAACTGAACGCGATATCGTGGCTTGCATAGCCGCGAACGGCAGGTATAATCCCACACGTTTCCGCATCCCCTTCAGTGCCGAAGTGGCGAAATCGGTAGACGCAGTTGATTCAAAATCAACCGTAGAAATACGTGCCGGTTCGAGTCCGGCCTTCGGCACCAAGTCACTAAATTCCTTTAAAAACAATGAGCTAGTGTGAAAAACCTGTCTCATTTGCATATAAGAAATGTCAGTTCCCTATCAAGTACAAAAGCCACTGTGATTGTTAATGGCTTTTGGTACGTTAGCACGCAGTGGCAAGTAGTTACCAGGCTCAACCTTGTATCGCTTTTCCTTTGAAGCCGGAAGACGTGCCGCCGTCTCTAAACTCCATACCAAAACAGATTGATCACACGCATTTAAGCCCGATGTGCGGCCTTATGAGCCACGTAAACAGGTTTATGGTGGATAAACGTACCTACAAACGACATGTAGGCTCTATCAGCGTTTCGCTCACGCTCCTAACGGTACACGAGCACCCTGATAAGGTGTGAACCCTCTGACAGTCTGATGAAGTCGCTACGCTCCGCTTGTTGCTGTATCACCAACGGGGCTTTATGGCTTCTATTGTCCAAAATCTGTTAGTTGCGCGTTTTATGCTCCCTGGATACCCTGATATAAATCATACAAGGAGGACAGTTTATGAGCGCACAGGCAGAGGAAGGAACATTACGCCGGATGACGTTAGGCGAGATTGCAATGGCTCGTAGGGTGTTCGGTGATTCGATAGTTTATAGCCGTGTCTGGATTCATTGTGACAGCTATTTACCGTTCGGCCTACAGAAACAAAACTACGCGATGACTCCCAACGGGGAGTTGTGGTACAGAAAATCTATGTATAGGGAAGACTTTTCCGCAAACTCGGTTTTCGTTGAAGATAAATATGTTTTCATCCATGAGCTGGGGCATGCCTGGCAACACCAACACGGGCAATGGGTGAGAATGCGGGGTGCATTTAGCTGGGCTGCTGAATATACCTACAGGCTGGATAAAGAAAAGCTCACTGATTACTCTCTTGAACAGCAAGCCTCTATTTTAGCTGATTACTGGTTACTGCTGGTTTATGGGATCAGTAAGTGGTCTTATTATCAAAGGCCTGGGCGCATGGGGATGTACAGAGGCGTAGATATGTTGCAGGATGTCCCCTCGCTTTACCAGAAAATCGTAACAGGGAAGGGGCGTTAAACATGAAGAACAAAATGTTGCTGGGTGTTGTATTTCTCTTAATGGGATGCCCTGGGCCTGGTGATCGAATGGTAGGTCGTGAATCTACAACGGCATTTATCAAAAATAATCAAGTTTGTGTGGTGTCACCACTGGAGCCGCAGGAACGGATCACTGCTATTCAAATCAATAGTGATAATAGTGACTCTCTTCACAAGATTTTCGACGACAAGCCTGTTTATGTACCGAAGGGTGAGTGTCTTCCTGTATTCGGATTTAAGTTTACGTCTGGAGAGCGGTATAACTTCGCGTATGACGTCCAATCTGATAAATCAGGGTCACATTTAATCACTGCTGAACTTTCTTATCCCAAAGAATAAGGGGGTGTTGCGCCCCCTCGTCTCATCCTCTCAAAGCCTGTAGCCACATTATCAACCGATGTAGTAGGATGCACATAAATGAATGCTTAGGTAGACATTATGAACAGGCTCCAATCACTATGACCTGCCCCCAGTATTAAACACAATAATCAGTTAGTAATGTCGGTTGATTTACTCCCGTATTCTCCGTTTCGCCATCCCGCTGCAAACTCTGAAGGGGTCTGATAATTCAACGAAGAATGAGGCCGGCATTCGTTATAGTCCCGCCGCCATGCGCTTATAATTGCTTTTGCATGAACAATATCGTGGAACCAGTGCTCATTCAGGCATTCATCGCGAAAACGACCATTAAAACTCTCGATAAAGCCATTCTGTGTCGGCTTGCCCGGCTGAATAAGCCGCAGCTCAATACTATGTTCAAAGGCCCACTGATCCAGCGCACGGCAGGTAAAGTCAGGCCCCTGATCTGTTCTTATCGTCGCCGGATAGCCACGAAACAGCGCAACGCTGTCCAGAATGCGTGATACCTGAACGCCTGTAATCCCGAAAGCAACGCTGATCGTCAGACACTCCTTCGTGAAATCATCAACGCAGGTCAGGCATTTAATCCGGCGACCACTGGCCAGCGCATCCATGACAAAATCCATTGACCGCGTCAGGTTGGGCCCTGCCGGACGCAACAGCGGAAGCCGCTCAGTTGCCAGCCCCTTACGGCGCCGTCTGCGTTTTACGCCCAGACCCTTGAGATGATAAATGCGGTAGACCCGTTTGTGGTTAACGCAAAGGCCTTCACGACGCAGAAGCTGCCAGATACGCCGGTAACCGAAACGTCGGCGTTCCATTGCCAGTTCGGTGATACGTGCAGACAGATACGTATCAGTAGCCGGGCGGTGCGCATCATAACGGCAGGTCGACAGGGACAAACCTGTCAGCCTGCAGGCACGCCGTTGCGACAGATCTGTCGCTTTGCACATCACTGTCACGGCTTCCCGCTTCTGGTCTGTCGTCAGTACTTTCGGCCCAGAGCCACCTGTAGTGCCTCTTTATCCAGCATGGCTTCGGCGAGCAGTTTCCTGAGGCGGGCGTTCTCTTCTTCAGGTGACTTAAGCCTTTTTACTTCAGGTACTTCCATGCCACCAAACTTCTTACGCCACGTATAAAACGTGGCGTCGGAGATGGCGTACTTACGGCAGAGTTCGCGGGCAGAAACACCCGCCTCGGCTTCGCGAAGAATATTGATGATCTGTTCGTCGGAAAAACGCTTCTTCATGGGGTTGTCCTCATGTTGCTGATGAAGACATTACTAACATCGTTGTGTGTTAATCAATGGGGAGCAGGTCATCGGGTATAATTGCTGCATCATATCTGAGTTGGTTTATATACTTTGTTACTTGGTGATTTTGGAAAGAAAGCTGTTGAGTATATAACTGAGTATACACAACCAAAATATCAATAATTAATCACTTATAATTCAGTTTGTTAAGTTTGAAAGACGAGTCCGGCCTACCGCCCCTGATCCCGCGCAACGCAGCAATACAAACTGTCGTTGCGCGGTTCAAGGCAGATTTCTTGATCCCCTTTATCAAGCCGTAGTGAAGAAAGCCACGGTCTGCGTGAGCCGCCGGGTTTGTTTTTCCAGCGCATTCGCGGCAATGACCGCCTGCTGAACCAGCTGCGCATTCTGATGGGTGACAGAATCGATTTGTACGATGGCTTCGTTGACCTGGCTAATGCCGATGCTCTGTTCATCAGTCGCGACGGAGATTTCCGACATAATGTCCGAAACACGCTGCACGGCTTCAATCATCTCGTCGATATTATTTCCGGCGATTTTAATCTGCGACGAGCCACTGTTGACGCGGCTGACGGACTCCTCAATCAACTCTTTAATCTCCTGGGCTGCCTGAGAACTGCGTAAGGATAAGTTGCGTACCTCGCTGGCCACCACGGCAAAGCCTTTCCCCTGTTCTCCGGCCCTGGCCGCTTCAACTGCCGCATTCAGCGCGAGAATGTTGGTTTGAAAAGCAATGCTGTTTACCACATCGATGATACTGGCAATTTTACCTGCGCTTTCAGAAATACCGTTCATGGTGTCATTGACATTCTGCATCATCACACCCCCGCGTGAGGCAATATCCACCGCGCCACGCGCCAGTTCACGCGCCTGTCCTGCGTTTTCAGCATTTTGTTTTACGGCTGCGGTGATCTCTTCCATGCTGGAGGAGGTTTTTTCCAGAGATACCGCCTGCTGATCGGTGTGCCCGGCGATTTCCTGATTACCGGCAACGATATCCTGGGTATTGGTGTTGATCCTCTCAGCACCATCGCGGATCTCCGCAATAACGGAAGTCAGTTGCTCGCGCATCACCCCCATCTCATGTAACAGGCTGGCGTTATCACTGGCTTTTTTATTCACGCTCTGCGATAAATCCCCGGCGGCAATTCGCGACACGACCTCAGCCGCATAACGCGGTTCTCCGCCCAGTGTTTTCAGCGTGCTGCGGTTAATCAGATAAACCAGTATCGAGAGCAGAATGCTGATAGCGATAAATTGCGCGATATTCTGGTAAAGAGAACTGAGAAAGACGTCCTGAATATCATCAACATAAAGACCCGTCGTAATAATCCATCCCCAGGGAGACCATGGAATGTTATAGGCAATTTTGGGTTTTGGTACGGTGTCTCCCGGCCGCGGAAAATCATAGGCGGTAAAACCATCATGGCCATCCTCCGTCACCTTGACCATATCCCTGAAAATATAGACGCCATTTGCATCGGCAATATCCGGCCCTTTGCCAATTAACGCGGCATTAATGGGATGCATAATGACCTGCGCCTGGTTATTCAGAATAGTAAAATATCCTGTGTCGCCATAGCGTAAGTCTTTAATGATCTGGATTGAACGCTGTTGTGCTTCCTCTTTTGATATCAGCCCCTTATCAACAAGTGTAGCCTGCGTTTTCACCACGCTAAGGGCTAACTGGGAAACATACATTAATTCCTTTTTTCGTAGCGCCAGCTGGTCATCTTTAATTTTTACTGAGCCAAAGAATAATGACCCGGCAAGGCTTAGCAGTGCGACAGCAAGTGGAAGCCACAGTTTATGCGCAAAGGATAATTTCATAGCATGCTAACCTGTTGTTGTTGTATAGGGCAGGTATTGCGCAGGTCTGCGGGTATCAGACTGCGCTTAATTTCTTTATCGGGAGAGGTAAGAGAAATAATTAATCGATAATATTGATATATGTGAAATTATATATTTCATTTTTGTTGTTGAGAGGTTAACGCCATGATAGATATAAAGTTATTCTCCGGAAAAATCATTGGCATGTTAAACTTTAGCAAATAGATAAACGTATTCACGGTAATCATTTCGGCCATAAGAACGAAATACTTATAGCCGCTTAACATGAATTAGCGCTAAGCGGTGTGATGGTTTTCACATTATTTCAGGCTGGCGCGGTGGAATCGCTCTCACTTATCATCACGCCCGATATAATACCCGCATAAACTATGTCGGGAAATAAAGCGCGGTTTGGCTGAACGAAATATATCTCATGAAAGTGCGCTAATTATCGCGCCCGTACTGATGCAATAAGCATAATGATGTGAGGCCTTTATTTATTCTGTAAGCAGGCGAAGAAATCCCTCTCCTCAAGACCCGCCGTTAAATATTTTCTCCAGAAGCTTCAGCGCCTTTTTCTCATCCATTTTCAAGGCGTTATTCAGGGATGTTTTGCCCGTCGGGGTAACATACCGGTTGGCCTGGGGAGTGGGTCATTTTCATATGCGAACGCAGGGTTCCAAAACGATAAAAAGAGGCGGCTTTGTCCGTTATCACCAGGGCCAACTGTTGTTCTCGTAATCGAGGAAGAGATGGCTTCTGGCGTTCCGGTGTTGCTCAATCACACTGACCATGCCGTTGACGCTGGTGCTCACATCGATCTCGGCATCCACTGTACCGTCCAGCGTGCCCATCGCTGTCGTCACCCAGCCGGGATGAATGGACAGAACCGTCTGCGCTCCCTGGCTGATATCCATATAAATGCAGCGAGCGAGCATATTCAGCGCCGCTTTACTGGCCCGGTAAAGCTCAAGACCTATCCCCGGTTCGGTATTGCCGGCAATACTGCCCCGGTGCGACGACATAAAAACCAGGCTTCCATCCGGCTTAAGCATCGGCAGGAGGTGCCGGGCCAGGCGGGCAGGGCCAAAAGCATTGGTCATCATGATTTGCTGAAATTCAGCGTCAGAAGCCTGTAACACGGACTGATGCAAAGGGCCGTACATACCGGCAACCATAAAAATAATGTCAAACTGCCGTTCACGCATCTTGCCGATAAGCGGCCCGATATGGGACGTATCGGTGACATCAATCTCGCTGGTGGTGAGATGGCCTGGGTAAGTCTCTCCCAGGGCTAGCAGTGAAGAGGTGTCCGCCGCCGGTAAGTGGGTGGCAAAAACTTCCCAGCCGCGCTCCAGATAGGCTTCTGTCAGCCCCAGCCCCAGCCCTTTCTCAGACCCGACAATCAAAATGCTCTGCTTTTTCATCATTGTCTCCCGGTTATTGTGCGGTATAACCGCCGTCAGCCATTAATACTGTTCCCGTCACGAAGCTGGCTTTCGGCGATGCCAGCCAGATAATCGCTTCAGCAATCTCTTTCGGCTGAGCCACCCGCCCAAGTGGATGAACGTGGCCGTAGCTGGCCAGCGTGGCGCGGCTGTCTTCCACGATGCCGGAAAGAATATTCGTTTCGACGACGCCGGGAGCGACGGCATTAACCCGGATGCCATACTCAGCAGCCTCCAGCGCCAGCACTTTCGTCAGTTGGGCAATTGCGCCTTTAGAGGCCGAGTAAGCAGCCGTGGTTTTCATGCCCACCATGCTGACCACGGACGCCACATTGACAATCGCGCCTTGCCTGCGGGGCTGCATCACCTTCAGGCTTTCCCGGCTCAGGAGAAAATAGCCTCTGGCATTGATGGTCATAATGCTGTCCCATTCTTCAACGGAGGTTTCAGTCGCCAGTTTATTCAGGGTCTTGCCCGCATTGTTGATGAGAATATCCACGCCGCCGAATTCAGCCTGCGCGAGAGCGACCGCGCTGATGACTTCCGCTTCCTGGCTGACGTCGCAACGTTGTGTCGCCACCTGATTGCGCTGCGCCAGCGCATGAACCGCCGGGTCGATATCCAGCGCGATTACCTTCGCGCCATGGCTGACGAGAAGTTTTACAGTGGCTTTGCCAATATCCCCTGCGGCTCCTGTGACAATCGCCACTCGGTTCGCTAATCCCAAAAAATCTGCCATTTTTTGTTCCTCACATGCTGTGTCACGTTGTCCGCAAAAGGGTATGAGAAGCAGCGCAATGCAACAATGAAGGTTCCTGTACAAAGATTATCTATTTCTGTCAGAATTCGGTTTGGAAACCTGCTGATGGCGGTGAAATTTATCTTTTCATATACAGGAGGCGCAATGTCCGGCGTTACCTCAAGCCTTATGCGGAAAATGATCCCTGCTTTGCTGGCGCTGGCGCCTGATGAAGGCTACACGCGCACCGGGATGAAGGAGATAAAACTGTTGCGGGCCAATGAGTCGATGCCCCATACGCCTGTCCTTTATGAACCATGCATTGTTATTGTTCTGCAGGGAAAGAAAACCGGTTTGATGGGCGGGCAGGAATTTACCTACGATCCCGGGCACTATCTGGTTGTCTCGGCACCTCTGCCGTTCACCAGCCAGACGACGGCCAGCCAGCAAGAACCTCTGCTGGCGATGTCTGTATCGCTTGATGTCGCCACTATTGCCGAATTACTGATTGAAATGGGCGAAGGAAAAGGAGGTGAGAAGGCAGGGATCCTGTTTTCCACTCCGCTGGGAGAAGAGCTGGCCGATACGGTTTATCGCCTGCTGGTGGCACTTTCTGATGAAGAGCAAAGCAGAATTCTGGGGCCGGGTATTCTGAAGGAACTTTATTATCGTGTACTGATTGATACTCAGGGGGCGGCAATCAGAGCGGCGCTCTCCGGAAAGGGGCATTTCCGGCAAATTGCGGGTGCTATCCGCACGATGCATACCCGGTTTATGGATCCTATTGACGTTGACATGCTGGCGAAAGAGGCCGGAATGAGCGCCCCCTCTTTTCATCGTCATTTCCGGGCATTCACCGGTACGACGCCAAAACAGTATCTGATTTCCATCAGGCTGCATCAGGCGCGTTTTTTAATGGTAAAGCGTAATGTCACTGCCAGTGAAGCCTCTTTTCGGGTTGGCTACGTCAGCCCGACACAATTCAGCAGAGAATTTAGCCGGTTCTTTGGTTGTCCGCCGCAAAAGGAAGCTCACCGTTTACGCCATTTATTAAAAGTCAAAGCTGAATCGTACTGGCCGGAATAACCCCTTTTCGGCCTTGACGTTGCGGCATTTAAAGAACGGATGGGCGCAGTTCACTCCATCATTCATAGAGTATCCGTTCTAAAACAGCGCGATACATCGCGCTGTTACGAGCTCATATCTCACTCAGAATGCGGTTTCCAGTGAATCGGTGACGCAATAATCATCATCCACCAGGGGCAAATACCGCCATTTATCGAAGGCGGTACAGGGGTGTGAAATACCGCAGCCTACCCAGTCGCCGGGCTTTAACGCATCCTCTTCCGGCAGCAACAGATACGCATGCTGATCATTTACCTCGCTGATGCGCATGCCAGAAGCTGCACGCAGGGCGCTGCCATCGACATTCCGCACCCACAGTGGATTCGGCAGATCTTGATCGAACGGCACATCACGGCGGCCGAAATCAACAAACGCCAGGCCTGGTTCGGGGCGCGACAACACCCGTCCCCAGATCTCCAGCGCGGCGGTGAAATGATGCGTGGCACCGGGCTGCGCGAAAGGCGCGATACGCGCGTACAGCCCGCTGTCGTGCGCCATGTAGGCGCCTGATCGAATCAGCGGCGTCATCGGCAGCGGCAGGTTCGCGGCCGTAAAACAGGCCGAGACCACGTCAAACCACGCGCCGCCGCCAGCGCTGAGGATAATATGCTGGCTGGCAAACAGCTGATGTTCGGCCAGCAGCGCCGCCGTGGCGATCAGCATCTGGCAGTAATCTTTTACCCGCTGCACGCCTGCGGCATCGCGTCCGGCACCGAGCGCGCCTTCATACCCCGCAACGCCCACCAGTTGCAGGACAGGGCTGGCAGCAATCGCGGCGGCAATCTCCAGCGCTTCAGCGGATGAGCGGCAGCCGGTACGTCCGCCGCTGACCGACATCTCCAGCAGTACCGCAATGCGGCTGTCGCCGAGATGTTGCTCCAGCAAACGAACCCCCTGCAGCGAATCGACGTAGCACAGGAAGCCATGGTCGGGATGCTGTTTTTGCCATTCGCCGATCCAGCGAATGCCGCCGGGATCGACCAGTTCGTTGGCAAGGAAGACGTTACGAATGCCGAACTGGCGCAACGCTCGAACCTGCGCAGGTGTCGCGGCGCTCAATCCCCAGGCACCGCCTTCCGTTACAGCCCGGCGCAGGATCGCCGGAGACATTGATGTCTTGCCGTGTGCTGCCAGCATCACGCCTTGTTCACGGCAAAAATCCGCCAGTTGACGCAGATTATTCTCCAGTGCTGATTGCTTCATCAGCATCAGTGGGGAAAACACCTCGGGGCTGCTAAAGATCGGGGTGCCGTTAGCCAGCGGCTGATTGCCGGAACCGGCGACCGATTTAAAACGCGGTGCAGGCTGCTGCGCATCCAGCGCGCCGTCCGCCTGCAATGGAAAGTGAATCGACATCATGCCTCCTGTTAGTGCTCAAGCACGCGTGATAAGAACTGCTGGGTGCGCGGATTCTGCGGATTAACGAAAATCTGCTCCGGCGAACCCTGCTCGGCTATCACGCCCTGATCCATAAACACCACGCGGTCAGCGGTTTTACGCGCAAAACCCATCTCGTGAGTGACCACCACCATGGTCATCCCTTCACGCGCCAGGCTGCGCATTACTTCCATCACTTCGCCGACCAGTTCGGGATCGAGCGCTGACGTCGCTTCATCAAAAAACATAATTTTCGGCTCCACCGCCAGCGCGCGAGCAATCGCCACACGTTGCTGCTGACCGCCGGACAACTGAGCCGGGTAGTGATGCGCGCGCTCGGCCAGCCCGACACGCGCCAGGGCTGCGAGGCCGCGTTTATTGGCTTCGGCCTCGGACAGTTTCTGCGCTTTAATCAACGCCAGCGTCACGTTACCGAGCGCGGTTTTATGGGGAAACAGATTGAACTGCTGAAACACCATGCCGACGTGGCCGCAGATTTCGCTGCTACGTTTGCGGTCATGCAGTGGCACTTCATTAACCCAGATTTCCCCGCCATCGGCGGTTTCCAGCCCGCTCATGATGCGTAACACGGTACTTTTGCCGGAGCCGGATGCGCCAATCAGTACCAGCACTTCGCCGGGCGAAACATCAAGGCTTATCTCTTTCAGCACCAGGGTTGAGCCAAAGGATTTGGTAATCCGGCTCAGCGTAATGGCGGATTTGCTCATGATAACTGGCTCCTGGTTTGATGATGTTGAACCCAACGGGAAAGCGGAAAGCAGACTACGAAGTAGAGCAGGGCGACGAGGCCGTAGATCACCACTGGCTGGCCGATGCGATCGACAATCGCCTGGCCCTGGTGCATCAATTCCGACATACCGATCATGCTGACAATCGACGTATCTTTAATCAGAGAAAGGTACTGGCCTACCAGCGGCGGCAGCACAATGCCACGCGTTTGCGGCAGGATCACGCTAAGAAACGTCTGGCGCTTCGACAGGCCGAGGATCCACGATACTTCCCACTGGCCCTTAGGTACGGCTTCAATACCGGCGCGGAATACTTCGGCGATGTAAGCGCCCTGATAAATGCTCAGGCCGAGGATACCGGCAGCGAACAGATTGATTTCATAGCCGAAGTACGCCACACCAAAATAGATAAACATCAGTGTGATCAGGACCGGTGTGCCGCGAAACAGTTCGGTATAGAACACAGCGATCTGTCTGGCGACCGGCAAACGGCTGGTGCGTAACACTGCCGCCAGTAAACCGAGCAGCGTACTGCCGACGATAGCGGCGATGGAGAGCAGTAAAGTGACGACCAGGCCTTTCAGCAGGATTGGCAGCGAGCCGATGATAAGTTCGCTCATAGCGCATTCTCCCGTTTCACTGGGTTAATCCATTTTCTTGCCCACCACCAGCCGGGCTTTTTTACTGGCGTTACCAGCGGCGGATGGAACATCCGGCGTCCTGCCATGTTGCCAAGCCACGAGAACAAGTTGCTCAGCACCAGATAAACCAGCGCGACGACGCTGAAGGTCTGGATGTACAGCAGGGTGCGCGCATTGATCACCGTTGCGGTACCGGTCAGCTCCGGCAGCGCGATGGCTGAGAGCAGCGAAGTGCCGAGCAGTAGCTGAATCAGGTTGTTGATAATGGCTGGCCACACTGCGCGCGCGGCCTGCGGCAGCACCACGCTGAGGAAGATTTGTCGGCGCGGAATACCGAGGATATACGCCGCTTCCAGTTGACCCTTCGCTACCGACTGAATGCCCGCGCGGAAGGTTTCCGCCAGGTAAGCACCCACGTTAATCCCCAGCGCCAGTACGCCTGCGGTAAAGGCGCTCATGGTGATACCCAGCGACGGCAGGCCAAAAAAGATGATGAAGATTTGCAGCAGCACCGGCGTGTTGCGGAGGAACTCGACGTAGCAGTGGCTGAGCCAGCGTAGCGGCGCCAGCGGCGAGGATTTCGCCAGCGCGGCCAGCAGACCGAGCGCCACCGCCAGGGCAAACGCCAGCAGCGTGACCTGTAGTGTTAGCCACGCGGCTTCCAGAAAGGTGTCGGCGTAGCGCCACAGGGTTAGCCATTGATAACTCATGGTGTGACTCCTTCAGGCGGCGCAGCATCGGCGGCTGCGCCGTGGGCGAACAATCAGTATTGCGGATTCAGCGGGTAGCGCGGTTTACTGCCGAACCATTTCTCATACAACTGGGCGTTCTCGCCGGAAGCATTGATTTCAAAAAGGAATTCATTCAGATAGTTGGTCCATACCTGATCGCCCTGTTTCACACCGAAGGCGTTGTACTCCAGCGGCACCAGCGCTTCGTTGGTCACGGTCAGCGACGGATCGAGTTTCGCCTGATAGGCGAGGAAGTTGTTATCTTCGATCATGGCATCCGCCTGGCCCTGTTTCACCGCCAGAATTGCTGCCTGAGAGGAATCGTACTCCTGAATTTTCACGTCGATGCCGAGGTTGCGCACTTCATCGCCGTTAGTGGAACCTTTCACGGTGGCAATGGTTTTTCCGGCCATATCATGCGCGGACTGAATACCGCTGTTTTTGCGCACCAGCATCGCTTCGCTCGCCACGACATAGGGGTTGGTGAAACCGATCTCTTTGGCGCGTTCCAGATTGCGGGTGAAGTTACAGAACACCACGTCAACTTTATTGGTTTGCAGGTTAGGGATGCGGTTGGCGCTGGTGGTATTGACCATTTCCAGTTTGACGCCCATCTCTTTCGCCAGCGCTTTAGCCAGATCGACATCATAACCATCCGGATTGCCGTCTTTATCGTAAAAACCAAACGGGGCAAAGCTCAGGCAGTCACCCACGCGCAGCGTGCCGCGCTGCAGCACGGTTTGCAGCGCAGACTGTGGCGCAGCACCCGCCTCTTTTTTCTCTTCGGTCGGCGTACAGCCCGCAACAGCCAGCAATACCAGCGCGCCCGCCAGTGCCTTGGCACTTAATTTCAGCGATGTTGCATTCATTTTTATGCTCTCTTTTAATGTTTAACGAGACGGTGTAATACCGTGTCATCCGTTATAAGTCAGACGATCACCGGCGCAGCGGCAGCGCTGATTATTTCGGGATATTTTAATGAACAAGCAAAAGCATCAATTAATAACAGGCTGTCCTGGTGTTGGCGAAGAAGAAATAGAAACGCTCAGCCTGTTTTAACGGTTTTAATTATTTACGGTCGGCGCGGAAACATTTCATATCCACTTCCACTTTGCAGTCGACCACTAAATCCTGCACGCTACAAATACGCGCGGGCGGATTATCACTAAATATCTCTCTGAATACTTTATTAAATGAACTGAAATAGCGTGCGTCGGTTAATACCGCCGTCACGTGCACCACATCCTCCACGCGGTAACCTGCTTCCCGCATGATGGTCAGACAGTTGTCGAACGCCAGTTGCGTCTGTTCGATGATACCGCCTTCCACAACTTCGCCCTCACGCATCGGTGTCTGGCCCGAGATATAGAGCCAGCCATCGGCCTCAACGGCCCGCGCGAACGGCAGTTTCTGCCCACCTGTACCGGTGCCGCCTTCAATGCCATAACGCTTAATCGTCATGCAATGCTGCTCCTTTTTGTTCTGAGAATACCCGTTAGTACCGGGTGATAGTTGTCTGGTATATCAGACTGCTATCTGCAATACCGGATAGGGCAAGATTTGCACAGGTTTTTTATTTTTGCAATATATCGCGAGGAATTTAATTTCTCGTGATGTCGTTGCGATCGCAAAATAAAAAAGGAATGCCGAAATTTTCTGCCTGAAAATGTTATCGCTGTCGTGGTTTAAAAAAATAACCTGCATGCAATGCGCTAAAATGAGGCCCCAAAATAGAACAAAGAAATATAAACTCTGGCAATGAAATTTTAATTAACGGGGATGGGTTAACGGCGATGCTCGGTGTATGATGCTTTTCTTTTTTACTGTCTGGCGCGACCGCCCGACTGCATCAGGAGAATTTGCTTATGCCGGACGAGAAGCCATCGCGGGCGCGCGGTGTTGACCGTGTTATCGACATTTTTCGCCAGTTGCATATCGCTCGTCAGCCTATGGCGATGCGCGATTTGATCGACGCTACCGGTGCACCGCGTTCCAGCGTATATGAACTCGTTAACCTGCTGAGTGAGGCAGGGTTGCTTGAACTGGATGCCGACGGCGCGGTGTTTTTTGGCCGTGAAATGCACTATTACGGTGCGGACTACATGGCGCATAACGACCTTATCCGCCGCTCGCATCAGTTAATGGTTGAGATCGTGGCCCGTCATGGCGAGACGGTGCAGCTCTGTATGCTGGAAGGGAATAAGTACACCGTTGTGCTGTCGGAAAGTAATGCTCACCCGTTCAAAATCACTTCTGATATCGGGGTGCGGGTGCCGATTACCTGGACGGCCACTGGTCGTCTGCTGCTCAGTAATTGGTCGGACAGCGCCATTCTCGATCTTATCCCCGAAGAGGATTACCGACTGGCGAACGGGCAAGTCCTCGACAAGCAGGCATTCCTCGAAGATATTCATCGTGCCGGGCAGCAGGGATATTGCCTGACCGAAGGTTTGTCAGAGAGTTTTACCTGCTGTATGGCGGCGCCGATTCGTTCCCGTAGCGGGCAGGCAGTCGCCGCTATTTGCTTTATGGTAAGTCGCGATACGCCGGAGGAGCGCCGTCAGATGCTGCTGAAAGAGTTGATCGTTTCCGGGCAAAAATTATCTGACTTCACCTGAGCCTCTATTCCCTGTGATTGACAGGCATCTGAAATCTGGCTCACCGGGTTACACCAGCAGGTGAAAGGGCGTGTCGCTATCGCCGTTGAGCTGGAAAAGCCCGGTGAGGGACGCGAGCCAGAAGTCCCTATTTATCACCGTTTTTCCTGTGCATGCGTTGACTCGCTTTTTTGCCCGGTGGCGCAAAGGATGATCCGCAGAGAGTGAAGTCTTCAGGTGATTAATGATTATTCCACAATCTTAAATATAATAAGGTATATCCTATCTGACCAGAAAATATTCTGGCAGATTTGAATATCACCTGTGCATTATTCTGACATAAACTGTTTAATGGTTTTTTAATTCAGTGTGCTTACATACATTCGAATTTTTCTTTGTCATCAGAATAACAAGTCTTATATTTTTATTAAACGTTGCTTTTTCGAATTCTAAAATGCTTAGCGTTTTATTAATTAATTCAATGTATTTATAAAATAAAAATAAAATCATTGCTTCTTTTGTGACGGATGTCAAAAAAAAAGAATGAAAACTCAGTCCATTACCAGATCTTAATGGCGGTTGCCTGGGTGGAGTTCCTTATTCTTCGATGATAAAGTCTGATAAGGCAAAAGATGATGGTTATCATCAAGGGGATACGATGTATAGCAAATTATCAGTCCTTTTTAAGGAATTGATGGATGAAGAATATCATACCGCTCGCGAACTAGCCGCAAGGCTTAATGTTAGTGAAAAGACAGTTCGTGTCCGCTTGAAAGAACTGAATGATATCGTAATATCACATGGTGCCATGATCGCTTCGAAATCGAATATGGGGTATAGATTAACGGTTGACGATTATGATTGCTTTAACCAGTTTGCTCTTTCTGATAATAAAGAAAATAAGGTTTCCCGGCCAACGACATCGAATGAACGAATTACTTTTATTCTCGCTTTTTTATTAAATCGACACAGCTATATCAAACTAGATGATTTATGCGAGCAGTGTTATGTTTCCCGCAATACGATGACTGCAGATCTAAAAAAAGTTGAGTATATTCTGCACATACACAATCTGGTTTTAGAAAGACGGCCTAATTATGGTATTATTATCGACGGCAGCGAATTCAATAAAAGGGTATGCATAGCAAATAATCTCATCAAACGTGATGACTTTATGAATTCTGATGGAAAAAAAGAAGAAAAGCTAAAGGCGATTGGCAATATCGTTTTATCCGTTTTGCATAAAAATGAATATCGTATATCAGAGGTCTCACTGGAAAACCTTATTTCTCATATTTTCATCGCATCATATAGATCTAAACACGAACAATCCGTAGATATTGACGGTAACAGAATCGTGCAATTGGTGAAACCGGATGTTCTGGAGGCAACTAAAGAGATTGTGCTGCGTACCCAGAAAGAACTCCAGACCCTCATGCCAGAAAGCGAACAGTTCTATATAGCACTGCATATGGGAGCTAAATTATCGTCTGGCTCTTATAATCACCCCGGTGTAAATATTGTTATTTCCCGAAAAATTGATGAACTAACCTGGCGGATGCTGGAGATTGTACATAAAAGCTTTAACATCGATTTTATGGATAACCTGGAATTACGTATGTCATTAAATCAGCATATGGTTCCGCTGGATATACGGATGCAATACGGTATTCCACTCAGTAATCCATTACTGCATGAAATAAAGAAAGAATACGCTTTTGCCTATACAATGGCAGCAACGGCATGCATTGCTCTGTCAGAGCATTATGTTACCAATATTCCGGAAGATGAAATTGCTTATTTCGCTATTCTTTTTGAGCTTGCGCTGGAAAAAAAAGATAAGAAAATTGACAAAAAGAATATCATCGTTGTGTGTGTGTCAGGCAAAGGTACCACACAACTTTTTATGTACAAATATAAACAAGCATTTGGTAAATACATTGAAAATATTTATGAGTGCACTGCCTGGGAGCTGAATTCCTTTGATTTTGCTGGGCATAATATTGAATATATATTTACAACCATCCCGATCAATATTGACGTGCCGGTACCAGTGTTCGAAGTAAATTTATTCCTGGAAAATAAAGATATTATCACCTGCAGTGAAATCTTTGAAGCCAGCAGCAACGCTTTTTTGCATAGATATTATCTACCAGAGTTATTTCTAACAGATATTGTGGCAGAGAATAAAGAGGAAGCGCTCAGATTACTCTGCCAGCATACGGAAAAATACTTTCCATTGCCTGACGGTTTTTTAGATGCGGTAATGAAAAGAGAAGTGCTGGGGCAAACGGATTTTGGGAACCTGATCGCTATTCCTCATCCATTTCAGGTCATGACCAGAGAAAGTTTTGTCACGGTAGGCATATTACAGCAACCTATATGGTGGGGGCATAATGAGGTACAGGTTATTTTTCTCATTTCTATTTCTTCTGAAGAAGATACGGAGATCGGGCGCTTTTACCAGCTGACAACGAAATTGCTGTTTGATAGTGAGGCCTTACAGCAACTGCTTAAGGAACAACGATTTGAAGTGCTCATGACGTTACTGAAAGGGGGTGTCATATCGTGAGATATGGCAATTTTTACCAGATTAAAGATGGTAATTTTCCCGCTGGAGAACCTGAACACTGATGGTTAGTATCATCTGAAATAATCATAGTGAGGAGTGGTACAAGTGACGGAAATTAGCCTGGAAGATATTATCACCGAGTTGGTGGTGAATGGCGGAAGCGCAAAAAGTAAAGCAATGCAGGCAATGAAAGCCGCCAGGATGGGTGATTTCGCAACAGCAGAGGTGCGGATCTCGGAAGCAAATGCCTCTTTGCAGAAGGCACATTACTTTCAGACGGAATTGATTCAGGCAGAAGCGCGAGGAGAAAAAAAAGCCGCAGTATCACTTATTATGGTTCATGGGCAGGATCATCTAATGAATGCCATGACCACCAGAGATATTGCCCTGGAAATGATTGAAGTGTACAAACTTATTAAAAACAAATAATAATAAGGAATGCATATGATACATATTACTCTTGTTTGTGCTGCTGGTATGTCTACCTCTATGTTGATGGCTAAAATGCAGCAAAGTGCTAAAAGCAAAGGTATCGATGTCACTGTTATCGCAATGCCTGAAGAAAAATTCAAAACGTATAAAGGGCAAACAGAGGTTTTACTATTAGGTCCGCAAATTTCGTATCTTGAGGATGACCTAAAAGAAAAATATGAACCTCATGGAATAAAAGTTGCTGTCATCGACATGGTTGATTACGGCATGATGAACGGCGAAAAAGTGCTGGTTGATGCACTGGCCTTATTGAGCTAAAAATTCATAAGAAAAGCGTTGACTTGTATAGCCAATATACATTGGCAGGGGATCCCTATGTCCAAATTTGACAGAAAAACGATAGCCAATAAAATTCATCCTATAGTTAATAAAATTCAGACCAGCAAACTGGTGAATGGTATTACAGGTGGAATGATGGGGGCTATGCCTATTACTATCTTAGGAGCATTTGCTGCATTATTTCTGAACCTCCCGATTCCAGCATATAAAGAATTTATCGCCAGTGCAGGTATTGCTGCAGCGTTAAAAGTCATTATCATGTTTACTACTAATTTCCTGGCCGTTATATTCGGTGTCGCTATTGCTGGTAACTACGCAAAACAACATGATGAAGATGGCCTGTTCTGTGGGTTATTGGCATTGCTGAATTTCTTTATTGTTACGCCAGTGACGTTTTCGGAAAATGGCGCTCCGGTCATTCCCATGCAGTGGTTAGGCGGTACGGGTATTTTCACTGCAATTATTGTTAGTTTACTGTCTACATGGGTTTATATTTTTTTTAAACGGCAGGGCTTCACGATAAAAATGCCAGCAAGTGTGCCGCCTGTTGTTTCCAGTAGTTTCAGTAGTCTTATCCCTGGATTTGTCTCTATTCTGCTATTTTCTGCTATCTCTGTGCTTTTTGCGGTTACTCCGTTTAAAAGTATGCATCAATTTATCTATGCATTTTTACAATTACCTCTGCAGGGTGTCGGGGGCAACATTGCTTCCATCATAATACTTTGGACATTAGCTCAATTACTGTGGTTTATGGGCATCCATGGCACGATGGTTATTTACTCTGTTGTATTGCCGATTTTTACCGCAATGGATGCAGTGCAACTTGCGGCCTATTCTGCCGGTGAGGCACTGCCCAATATCACCGGACGCTCATTTGTCAGCACTTATACAATGTCTGCCAGCGCGATAGGTCTTACCTTACTGATGCTGTTTTTTGCAAAAAGTCAACAATATAAGACACTGGGGAAACTGACTACCATACCGGCGCTGTTTGGTATTAGTGAACCATTAGTTTTCGGTACGCCAATGGTTTTTAATTTCCGCTTTGCCATCCCTTTTATCTTTATGAATGCGATTAGCCTGAGCATCGCTTATCTCGCAACCTACATAGGACTTGTCCCCAGAGTTGCAGGGATTACACCGATAACCGGAATGCCGATTATTCTAAGCGGTATTATGGAGGGAAGTTGGAAAATCGCTGTGTTGCAGGTTTTCCTTGTGGGAATACAAATCATCGTCTGGTATCCATTCTTTAAAAAGGCAGATAAAGAATCCTATGCGCTGGAAATGAATGGCGAGGGGAATAATAAGTAAATATAAGGCGGCTTTCGATAATAAAAAGTTACTATCTGAATCAGATATCGCTAAAGTCGCCGCGCACTGAATTTTACCTATAAAAATTATAGCATCTATATATTTCTTTTTTTAAAGAACAACCTTCCCATGTACTATTATAGAGAATAACTATGATGGAAAATAAAAGAACAGTAGTTGCGCTTTTACTTCTGGCGTTTAGCGCATTAACAGCACAGGCCGCAGAAATTAACGATAATGAGGATGTATTAAGAGTTCGTCTTAAAAATGATTTTCGTCGTGCAGACAGACCCAGCGCGGGGGCATCGGCAAGAGATATTTATGGCTGGGTTCAGGGGGCCATGCTTGACGTAAATACACATTATTATTCCGATTTTATTGGCGCGGAAGCCGGGGCGTATTATGTTTATAAGCTAGGCGCAAAAGATCGCTGGAGTACGCGCGGTTATCTTGCCGATCACGATAGTTTTGGACTTGTTTCCGGCGCGGTTAAACTCAAACCCACTGATAACCTTCATTTTAAAATTGGCCGATTTGGGACAGATAATGGTTACGGTAGTCTGCCATACCGGGTCCCGCTTATTGCATCCGGCTCAACGCGAACGATGCCAACCCTTTCTGAGGGCGTGCTCAGCCGTTACGAGCCCAGCAATAATATCGATTTATGGGCTATGTACCGTACCCGCGTATTTCTTTGGCCGGATGCCGCCGTAGGCGTGCGTAATGAAGGGATCTATAACCCGACAACGGGTCATTATGATACGAAACGCGCACGTTCTTTTCTGGCTGGTAGCTGGCATGACAATAGCAGTCGCTATTCTCTGGGGGGCTCCTGGCAGGATGATGTCTCGTCTCAATATGAAGCTATTGTTGAGAAAAAAATCTTACTTGAGAATAAAGACACGATCAAAGTTGAGCTTCTGGCGTTTCACGCCCTGCTGGACGGCATTTCACGCTCCCGTAGTTTTCATAATAATACTCAGGTCTATTCAGGGCAGGTAACCTACAGTATGCCGAAAATAAGTTTTTTTGGCGCAGCCGGCATGGTGACGCATGCGATGAATAATATTGGATCGAACGTGGATACGGATATTGGCTACCCCAACTCTCTGAGTATTGATCGAAATAAAGAGGATATGTTTTCTTTGCAGGCGGGAGTGCAATATTTCTTCCAGCCAAATCTTAGCGTCATGGTCGCGCCACTAATTACCCACGGATATGAAGATCCCCAGAGAACGATTGAAATTAATGGTCAAGGTATCCTCACCGGTGTTTTCTACAACGTAACTGACGGGGCGCTTGCAGGAATGAAAATGTATGTAGCATCGGATATTGCAAAAGAAAAAAGAAATGGCAGCACGCTTGGTAATGAGTTGCACTACTGGGATGTTAAAGCGGGAATACAATATGACTTCATGTTGAAATAAATGTTGTTTTTTTTCCCATATATAGATGCAGATAGAAGGATTTTGTGATGTTAAAACCAATTGAAACCGAATCCCGGGAATGTAAATTACTTGATGGTCTGTGGGATTTTAAAATAGATACGGACCGCTGCGGATTTTCGCAAGCGTGGTGGAAAGACCGCCTTGATGGCGCGCGTAAAATAGCTGTCCCTGCCAGTTTTAATGATCAATTCGCCGATGAGACCGTACGTACACATGTTGGCGATGTATGGTATCAAACTGACGTTCGTATTCCCAAACGCTGGGATGGTCAGCGAATTGTGCTTCGTTTTGATGCCGTGACGCACCGCGGAACGGTATGGCTGGATGATGAACAAATCATGTTTCATCAGGGGGGATATACACCGTTTGAGGTAGATATCAGCGCGTTGGTCGGTGAGAAACGCGTGGTACGTGTCACAGTATGTGTTAATAACGAATTGTCCTGGCATACCATTCCGCCTGGCGTTATCGCGGAAGAGAATGGCGTACGCAAACAGCATTATTTTCATGATTTTTTTAATTATTCAGGCATTCATCGTCATGTGTGGCTTTATACGACCCCGCACCAATTTATTCGTGATATTGATATTGACACTCATTTTTTGGAGGATCTCAGTACAGGCTATGTGCAATATCGCATCAATGCTCCCGGTGAGGTGAAATGTCAGCTCATCGGGCGCGGAGGGAATATTGTTGCACAAAGTTCGGGCCGGGAAGGGGTACTTGAGGTCACGCAACCAACACTCTGGCAACCTGGTAACGCTTTCCTCTATCAATTGCTCATCACTGCTGGTACAGACTGTTATACGCTGCCTGTGGGTATTCGTACGGTCAAAGTCGACGGGGATTGCTTCCTGATAAACAACCAACCGTTTTATTTTAAAGGATTTGGCCGGCATGAGGATGCCGATTTACGGGGTAAAGGCTTTGATAATGTTCTGCTGGTGCACGATCATGCATTGATGTCCTGGATTGGAGCAAACTCCTATCGGACTGCTCATTATCCTTATGCCGAAGAGATGCTGGATTGGGCAGATGAGCACGGTATTGTCGTCATTAATGAAACTCCGGCTGTAGGGTTTAACGTTTCGTTGCCGATGATCCGCAATTTTACCCGACCAGAGAAACTTTTTTGCCCGGAAGCCATAAACGATGTGACTCAGCAGGCGCATCTTGATGCAATATGCGAATTGATTGCGCGGGATAAAAATCATCCCTCGGTGGTCATGTGGAGCATTGCCAACGAGCCGGACGCTCGTGAGCCAGCCAGCCGGGATTATTTCTTACCTCTCGTTAAGGCGACGAGGGAGCTGGATCCTCACCGTCCTGTTTGTTGTGTCAACATTACCAAGTCATCGCTGAATGAAGACAAGATAAGCGATCTTTTTGATGTCCTGTGCCTGAATCGCTATTACGGCTGGTATGAAAACCCTGCGGATCTGGTTGCTGCCGAGAAAACATTAGAAAATGAGCTGGTTGCCTGGCATGAGCGGCATCAAAAGCCCATCATTATTACGGAATACGGTACTGATACGTTGGCCGGACTGCATTCGGTTTATAACGAAATGTGGTCTGAAGAATACCAGTGCGCGTTTCTTGACATGTACCATAAAGTATTTGATCGGTTATCGTTTGTTGTGGGCGAGCATGTCTGGAACTTTGCCGATTTTGCGACCTCGCAGGGAATCATACGCGTTGGCGGGAATAAAAAAGGCGTTTTTACTCGGGACCGGAAACCAAAAGCCGCTGCCTTTCTGCTGAAGAAGCGATGGCTGGATAAACCATCACAAGCATAAAATTCTTTAATTGTTTATTGAGCAAGAAATTATACGTACCAGGCAGACGAGCTGAGTCCTGTATTAAACCGGACTCAGCTTTTTTATCGCCGCATGAAATGTTTGATATGTAATCATGGGTCTTGATTCGCCATTGACCGTAGCCACAGATATTGCCGGCTCTTTGCGTATTTCTTGCTCATTCCCAGCCCAACCCAGCCAGATGTCAGCCTAATGCTGGCCTTTTGTTAACAATAAAGATATAAATAACCCGGACATGGACATTTAGACATCTATACGTTTAGAAGGTGATATGCACGCACAACAAGAGAATGGAGAGCTTAAGCGCACCATGAAAACGCGCCATTTGATCATGCTTTCATTAGGCGGCGTCATTGGCACAGGGTTATTTTTTAATACCGGATACATCATCTCTACCACCGGCGCGGCAGGTACTCTGCTGGCATATTTGATTGGGGCGCTGGTCGTCTGGCTGGTTATGCAGTGTCTTGGTGAGCTTTCCGTGGCGATGCCGGTCACGGGCGCTTTTCATGTTTACGCGGCGCGCTATATTGGCCCGGCGACAGGGTATACCGTGGCATGGTTGTACTGGCTTACCTGGACAGTCGCTCTGGGGTCGAGCTTTACCGCCGCCGGGTTCTGTATGCAGTACTGGTTCCCACATGTTCCGGTCTGGATATGGAGCGCCCTGTTTTGTGTGGTGATTTTTTGTCTTAACGCGATTTCAACGCGCTTCTTTGCTGAAGGGGAGTTCTGGTTCTCGCTCGTTAAAGTCGCGACCATCGTCGTCTTTATCATTCTCGGCTGCGGGGTGATTTTCGGGTTTATCCCGATGAAGGATGGTTCACCGTCGCCGGGGCTTTCTAACCTCACCAGCGAAGGCTGGTTCCCGCACGGCGGTTTGCCGATTCTGATGACCATGGTGGCGGTCAATTTTGCTTTTTCCGGGACGGAGCTTATCGGTATTGCGGCGGGCGAAACGGAAAATCCGCACCACGCTATCCCGGTCGCGATCCGCGCCACTATTGCCCGGTTAATCCTGTTTTTTATCGGCACCGTTTTTGTCCTTGCCGCGCTGATTCCGGCAAATGTGGCGGGGGTTGAGAAGAGCCCGTTTGTACTGGTTTTTGAAAAAATAGGCATTCCGTATGCGGCGGATATTTTTAACTTCGTCATTCTGACCGCTATCCTTTCAGCGGCGAATTCCGGGCTTTATGCTTCGGGTCGCATGCTCTGGTCACTGGCAAACGAAAAAACGTTGCCGGGCTGTTTTGCCCGCGTCAATAAGCATGGCGTGCCGTTGATAGCCCTTTCTGTCTCGATGATCGGCGGCCTGCTGGCGCTGTTATCCAGCGTGATTGCCCCTGATACGGTGTTCGTTGCGCTTAGCGCCATTTCTGGTTTTGCCGTCGTGGCTGTCTGGCTCAGCATCTGTGCGGCCCACTTTGTCTTTCGCCGCCGCCACTTACAGTCGGGCAAGCCGTCTGCGGCGTTACAATACCGCGCACCCTGGTATCCGCTGGTTCCCGTACTTGGATTCGTGCTGTGTCTGATGGCCTGCATTGGGCTGGCGTTCGATCCGGAGCAGCGCATTGCGCTCTATTGCGGTCTGCCGTTTGTCGCCCTTTGCTACGGTGCCTATTTTCTTACCCACAAAACCAAATTGAAGGAGGCGGACTATGCCGCAGATTAACTCCCTTGCCGCGCTGCTTGAACGTCATCCCTTTGTCGTGCTTGATGGTGCACTGGCTACCGAGCTTGAAGCGCGCGGATGCAACCTTGCCGATAATCTCTGGTCCGCCAAAGTATTAATGGAAAATCCACAAATCATTCGGGATGTGCATCTGGATTACTTCCGCGCGGGCGCACAGATAGCCATTACCGCCAGTTACCAGGCCACGCCCGCAGGCTTTGCGGCACGCGGTCTGACGGAGGCGCAGTCGAAAGCGCTGATTGAACAGAGTGTGAAGCTGGCAAAAGAAGCGAGTGAAATTTATCGCGCAGAAAACCCCAACGCCGGTCCGCTGCTGGTGGCGGGTTCTGTTGGGCCATACGGCGCTTATCTGGCCGATGGCTCTGAGTATCGCGGCGACTATGTGCGTAGCCACGAGGCGTTTCAGGTATTTCATCGCCCGCGGATTGAAGCGTTGCTCAATGCCGGTGCCGATCTGCTGGCCTGCGAAACGTTACCTTCCTTCGCTGAAATAAAAGCACTGGCTGACCTGCTGTCTGAATATCCCGATGTGCAGGCGTGGTTCTCATTTACCTTACGTGACGACAAGCACTTAAGCGATGGTACGCCGCTGGCTGAAGTGGTGAACGCGCTGTCTGCTTATCCGCAAATCGTCGCGCTGGGGATTAATTGTATTGCGCTGAGCAAAACAACCGCCGCACTCAAACATCTGCAAAGCCTCAGTGCGCTGCCGCTGGTGGTCTACCCTAACTCCGGGGAAACTTACGACGCAGTCACCAAGGCGTGGCATGTGCACGGCGATACCTGCGGATCCTTAGCGGCACATTTGCCCCAGTGGTTAGAGGCTGGCGCAAGACTGATTGGCGGATGCTGCCGGACTACCCCACAGGATATTTCCGCCCTGAGTGAACACCGGTAACGGCGAAGAGGAATAAGCAGGGGCTGGAACTTATAGCCCCTGCGCCTTTTATCCTGCGCGGTATCGATAACATGATGAACCGTTTTCTGCGTTTTATCGCAACGCGATACGTTCCATTCATAAAAATGCAGTCCGTTAATACATACGGACTGCATTTTTCATTTTGACCATTCTCTTTAAGATAATTGTTGACCAGGGAGAACGATCGTTCTACCATCATCGCATGAACAAGAAAACGACCGAAACCCGAGAAAAAATCCTGACCACTGCTGAGCAATTGATCTATCGGAATGGAATTCATGCCACCGGCATGGACCTTCTGGTCAAAACCTCAGGCGTGGCAAGGAAAAGTATTTATCGCTATTTCGCGACCAAAGATGACGTGGCAGCCGCCGCGTTGAATGAACGTGATGAACGCTGGATGCAGTGGTTCAGAACGGAATCTGATAAAGGCGCAACTCCCCAGCAACGCATTTTGAATATGTTCACGGTGCTCAGGGGCTGGTTTGAGTCAGAAGGCTTTCGGGGCTGCGCATTTATCAACACCGCCGGAGAAGTGGGGGACCCGGCAGACCCCGTTCGCCAGATAGCAAAACTGCATAAACAAAAATTGCTCGATTACACGCTGGAACTCACTGAGCAATTAAACATTGAGCAACCGGCCGTTCTGGCCAGACAGCTGCTGATTCTGATCGAGGGCGCTATCACCATGTCCTATGTGATGGGCGATTGTAGCGCCGCCGACAGTGCAAGGGACGTTGCGAAACTATTGCTGGAACAGGCCTCTTCTTAAGGCCTGAGTATCAAAAACTGTTTCTACTGATATATCCATTTTTACAGGAGGCTTCACCATGCCCGCTACACAAACTCGCCCACCACTTCCGCCTTTCACTCGCGAGTCGGCGATTGAGAAAGTCCGGCTCGCCGAAGATGGCTGGAACAGCCGCGATGCCGAAAAAGTATCCCTGGCGTACTCACTGGATACCAAATGGCGTAACCGCGCCGAGTTCGCCAATAATCGTGAAGAAGCTAAAGCATTCCTTGAGCGTAAGTGGAAAAAAGAGCTGGAGTACCGTCTCATCAAGGAGTTGTGGGCGTTTGACGGTGACCGTATCGCTGTCCGGTACGCTTATGAGTGGCGCGATGACTCCGGTAACTGGTTCCGTTCTTACGGCAACGAAAACTGGGAATTTGGTGAAGATGGGCTGATGCATCACCGCTACGCGTGTGTCAATGATATGCCGATTAAAGAAAGTGAACGCAAATTCCACTGGCCGCTGGGGCGTCGTCCGGATGATCATCCGGGTCTGTCGGAGCTGGGTCTGTAAATTTGTCGGTTATCTCGCGAGAAGCCCCCGACTACTGTCCTGGCTTACGTGCGGCGCAGGCTTATGGAAAAGCCCGATCCTCATTCAACGCAGGCTCATGCGTTTGAGCGGCCCCATTCTGACGCCTGAATACGCCCGGCGGAACGCCCACATATTGCGTGAAGGCCACGTTAAAGGCGCTCGCTGACTGATAGCCGATGCGAAAGGCAATCTGTTCGATTTTCTCTTTGCTGCTCACCAGCGCTTTTTTCGCTAACGACATGCGCCAGAAGAGAAGATATTGCCCTGGCGGCATGCCGACAGTCTCATTGAAAGCGGCGAAAAAAGCGGAGCGGGACATTGCGGCGTGGCGGGCGAGTTGCGCGATTTGCCACTCATCCCCCGGTTTTTCATGCATGAGATGCAGCGCGACGGCGATCTTTTCATGTTGCAGCCCCTTCAGAATGCCCGCCGCTTTCGGCAGTTCAGGATTACTGCGTAACGATTCCACTAACAGCAGTTGTAAAAGATGCATTAATACCACGTCACGGCCGGGTCGCCTGGCCCGGCTTTCCTCACGGAGAAGTTCAAGCAAGGTGACGAAACGTCGCTGTCCTTTAATCAGGATCTCGTTTGGCAGTAAAGAGACGATGAGTTGTTTATCCGGGGTATCGAATTCACAATGGCCGACATGCATGACCAGATCGGCTGGCCCGCTTGCTGCGCCAATTCTCACGTGCCCTTCGCTGATTATTGTAGGCATCGTGATTTCCGTGGGGCTGCATCTGCCCGCATTGGTGTTCTCGAAAGAGTAAGCGGCGGGTATCAGAATAAAATCACCGGCAACAAGTAACTTTGGTCCTTGCCCGTTCACATTAATCAGGCATTCGCCTTCCAGCACGGCGCAGTAAAAAGCCTCTCCGCCAGACTCCCGAACAATACGCCACTCTCCGCGCCCCTCAACGAGTTTTGAATGCGAAGGTTTGGGATTGAGCAGGGCAACGATATCGGTCAACGGATCTGACATTGGACGATCTCTAAAGTTTGCGGGACTTTTGATTATATATTGTCCGGATAGCGGCGGCTATGATCACTGTTCTTGCCATGAAAGAGGATCAAATATGCCTACTGTACTGATTACCGGTTGTTCTTCAGGCTTTGGCCTTGCCGCCGCAAAACTTTTTTTACACCAGGGCTGGGAAGTGATTGCCACGATGAGAACGCCTGACCCGACCTGTTTGCCGGAAAGCGACAAACTGACGATTTTGCCGCTCGATATTACTTCCGCGCAGAGCATTAGCCATGTGGTGAAAGAAGCGGGCGCGATTGATGTACTGGTGAATAATGCAGGTTTTGGCGCGCCTGTACCGGTCGAACTCACCTCTTTTGCCACCGCGCAGCAATTAATGAACACCAATGTCCTGGGAACATTGTCATTAACGCAGGCGTTTCTGCCGCTGATGAGAGAGGCAAAATCAGGCGTCATCATCAATGTCTCTTCGTCCGTGACGACTAAAGCGATGCCGATGATTGGGCTTTATCGCGCCAGTAAAGCGGCGTTGAATGCATGGAGCGAGTCTTTGTCCATTGAGGTCAGGCCTTTTGGTATTCGTGTTCATGTCGTATTACCGGGGCGCTCTCCGGAAACGAAGTTTGGCGAGAATGCGCGCGCGCATTTTGCCGGGATGGACGATCCCGCCTACGGACAAATGGTGAAGGAATTTATCCAGATGGTGGGCGAGAGCAACTCACCCGTGACGCATGCTGATGATGTCGCGAAGGCCATTTTCGCCATTGCTCACGATGCAAATGCGCCGCTATACACCGCAGCGGGTGAAGATGCCGGGCTTTGGCTGAAAGAGGCACAGCAGCATTCCCCCTTCTCTTACTGATGACGCCTGGTGCAGGACATTGCGCCTGCGCCAGGCGATTAAAGAGCTGGGCGCTGAGGAGCGGAATCCTCATGAGCAGGAAAGGCGGTATCCCGTATCGGCCCTGGAAACGGTCGCAAACCCAGCCTGGCCCAGGTGCATGCCCGCAATAAGCAGTTTTTCCCGGACGGCTTGCGCCAGAACTTTTTTGCGGGTTGCTTCGGCCAACGCGGGATCGGCATCAAACAGAATGCTCACCGCCGGTTGTGCCGTCTGAATATGCGGGTAATGGACGATATCTCCCCAGATAAGTAAGCTTTTTTCCTCCGAGTCAATGCGAAACCCGGTATGCCCTGGCGTGTGGCCCGGTAGCCATACCGCAGAAATGCCCTCTGTTATGGTGCCCTCGCTAAAAAAGCGGACGTTCCGTGCATAAGCCTCTAACGTCTGGCGCGCCAGCATGAAATTACGTTGGCCGCGTTCGCTGGCTATTTTTCGTTTTTCATCATCCCGCCAGTAGTCCGCTTCGCGATGATGCAGCAGAAGTTCCGCATGTTGAAAGACCGGTTGTTTTTCCGCATCAAGCAGGCCGCCAATATGGTCAGGATGACAGTGCGTTAATAACACGGTGTCCACGTCGTTGTGGCTGATTCCGATGGCTACGAGGTTGGCTTTAAGCTGCCCGCCCGCGTTGTTCAGCCCTCCGGTACCGGCATCAACCAGGATGGTTCGCCCCCGCCCGCGAATGAGATAGCCGTTGATATGGATATTACCGGGTTCAGCAATTCCGGCGCGATGCTGAATGAATGCGGCATCCTCTGTGGCAATACCTGACAGTAACTCCAGGCTGGCGGACATATTGCCATCACTCACCGCCGTGACCTGAAAATCGCCAATCTGGCGTGATGGAAAGGTAAGTGGGTTCATACATACCTCAGGATTAGTTTTTGGCGTACGGGTACGGAGCAGGGGAGCCAAAGCAGCGAATACGCGCCATTAGCCCCCAGGCCTGCTGCGTGGCGAGATCCAGTTCACGCATAAAGTTTTCCATCACTTCCTGCGTGCGCCTGGGTGTCAGCCGATAAAAGAGCTCGGCATAGACCGGATGCCCGCATCCCGGCTTTACCGTGACAAATATGATATGCACGTTGTCCGGCTCTGCGGCGAGAATGTCAGTGCAGAGGGCGCTACAGGTGCGGGTAAAATCGGGAAGATCGGTATACCTGTCAGCGTGTTCTTCCGAAAGGTAAAACGTCAGATTAGGCATGATTTAATGGCTCCCCTGCTGGTGGCGCTCAACAGGACATTGCAGCTGCGATGTCAGCGGTTCGTAAAGATATACGCCGGGCACCTCCGCCAGCGGCAAGGCGTTTTCACGTGGCAGAACCCAGGCAACGCGATGTTCCGGGGATCGTTCCAGCCCTGCCGCGTGCATTTCCATCGCCGGGTTCCCCAGCGCTGTGGCTAAAGCGCTTATCGGCTGCGCGCTGAGAAGCAGAATTTCATCTGACGAGACGGCCGTAGCCGGTGCTGCGCATGCATACAGATTACGATGCCAGTCAGTGATATATGCCTGCCAACGGGAGAAATTACCGCCCCCTTTGCGCCGATAATCATCACTGCTGAGTACCTCTGCATCTTTTACGGTGTGAAGGGCGAGATAAGCCGGGCAGCCGGGGTTTACGGCGCGAAAGCGCTGAGAAGTACGGAACCCATTCACAGAGACCAGCGCTGGTAATTTTTCCAGGCTGTAAAATGCATTCCATTCTCCCTCGCTTTGGGGATCGGTATATGAGCATTCCACGATATACAACATTGTCCTGCCTCCGCATGATAAACAGCGGACAACGAATAATCCGCTTAATGACTTTTGATCATGCTATAAGGTGTATTCCGGCCTGAAAATCGACAATATTTCATTGTTCAGTGATATTAACTCACTGGATGGCGTTATCAGCACAGAGGAAAGGCTCTTTTATGCGCAGAAAAATACCCAGCAGCACTTCTCTGCAGGCTTTTGATGCCGCCGCAAGGCACGGCAGTTTTGCCCGCGCCGCAGAAGAACTCTCCCTGACGGAAGGGGCTATTAGCCGTCAGATTGCACGCCTTGAATCGTTGCTGAACTGCAGGCTGTTCGACCGTACGGGAAGCCGCGTAAAGCTTAATCCCGCAGGCGCACGCTATGCGCGTCATGTCCACGAAACGCTGGCGCGGCTCGAAAGGGATACCCAATACATCATGGGCTTGCCAGAGGGGAATAAGAGTCTGGATATTGCCGTCCTGCCGACCTTTACCAGCCGATGGCTGATCCCGCGCCTGGGCAGCTTCAGATCATTGCATCCGGACATAACGTTAAATATTGCGGCCAGTACCGACCCTTTTATTCTGAGCGGAAGTGGCTTTGACGCTGTGATCCATTTTGAACATCCCGCATGGACCGGCATGCGCATGCAGTTTCTGTTTCAGGAAAAGCTGGTTCCGGTGTGCCACCCCGCGCTGCTGGTGCAAGGTGACGTTGAGGAACAGTTAAACGCTCTGCCACGGATTCACCGACGGCAGAATCCGGACGCGTGGCATCTCTATGCCCGCGAAAGTCAGATAAACCTGGATAATCCAGGGCTGGGAGTGCGCTACGACCTGCATGAAATGGCCATCGCTGCCGTTATGGCGGGGCAAGGCGTGGCACTGGTGCCGCGTATGTATATCGAAAATGAATTGAGGCGCGGTCTGCTTGTTTCACCCTGGCCAGAATCCGCCAGCCTGAGCAAAACATTCTGTTTGATCAAGCCGACGGAAACCGGAATGAATGAAGCGGCATTAGCGGATTTTGAACGCTGGCTGCTTGCTGAAATCACTCCCGTCGCAGGAGCATTGCAGCAAGAGGCTTAACGTTCATCATCGCCCTCTCAACACTGCCATCGCTAAAATAAGGGCGGCCTGACTCTTTTTCAGCGGGCCGCCTGTCGTGTCAGAAGGTAAACCGTTTTCTTCAGTTTTCGAGCCAAATAAACTCAGGTGGGGAATGCATCAGGAAGTTCTGGTGCGATATGTTCCAGGCGTAAGCGCCCGCCAGGCTGAACACCAGCCAGTCACCCGGTGCCAGCGCGGCAACGGGCTGCTGGCGCGCCAGTACATCTTTTGGCGTACAGAGTTGCCCGACCAGCGTCACACGCTCATCTTTTATCCATTCAGCATTTTGTTCGCGTCGCAATATGCTGAACGGGTGGTTATGGCTTTGCGCCGCCGGGGTGCGAAAATGGTGCGTTCCCCCGTGACCAATCGCAAACCATTCGCCGAGATTCTTTTTGACGTCCAGCACTTCCATGACGTAATAACCGCAGGCAGCGGCAATGAAACGACCACACTCAAAGCGCAGCGTCCAGCCTTGCGCCTGGCTGAATTGCGTCACGTCTGGCAGGCGCTGGCAAAAAGATGTCCAGTCAAAGTGATGCTGCGGTTCAAGGTAGTTAATACCGATACCACCACCGACGTTAATCAAGTCAATGTTCAGCGACCAGCGATCGCACCAGCTGCGAACCTTGTCCAGATACAGACGGATCAACGCCAGATGGTTATCCACATCCAGTTGGTGAGACATCAGATGGAAGTGAAAACCGCGCAGATTGATTTGCGGAGAGCTGGCGATTTCGCGTAATGCCGCGGGCAGATCATGCTCATCGAGACCAAAAGGCGTCGGTTTGCCTCCCATCATCAGACGCGTACCGCCGATCCCCTCCAGCGCAATGTTCATCCGCAACAGTACGGAGACCGTTCGATTCTCATCAAGCGCGATAGCCTGTAAACGACGCAGCTCGGTTAAACTCTCCACGTGTAAAACGTCCACGCCGAGCTGCACCGCCTGGCGCAGTTCACTCTGCAGCTTGCCGGGGCCGCCGAAAATCAGCGGCTTGCCAGCCACCTGCTCACGTAACCAGTTGAGTTCGCCACCGGATGCCGCTTCAAAGCCATCAACGTATTCGCATAATGTACGAAGTATGGGGGCTTCAGGATTCGCCTTTGCGGCGTAAAACAGTTCACAACCTGCTGGCAATGCATGACACATGCTGCGGATATGCTGGCGTAGTGCAACGAGATCATACACATAAGCGCAAAACGGCTCTGAGCGCTGTTGCTGCAACTGTTGCAGCGCCTCTCTGACTTTCGGCGTCATTGCGCGCTCCTCATTGGGTGTTGCAGCAGGGTGTAATCCGCGTGTTTATCCGCTTTGCGCAGCAGGCGGGTTTTCAGATTGTTTTTTGACGGGATAGCGCCGCCTTCGAGGATCGCAGCGATTTCCGGCTGATGCCGCCAACGGCCAAGTTGCGCCGCCAGTAAATCCCACAATTGCTGTTCCATTACCTGATCGTCATCGGCGAGGCGGAACAGCACTTCCGACAGGTGATTGATCAGCAGGCAATAGGCGACGCGACGCCAGCCCTGTTCACGGCTGTACCAGACGGACTCTCTGGCACGTCCGGACATCATCGCCAAATCGGAGGCTGACCAGCGCTCGGTGGTGAGTTTTGTGCCTTCCAGATCGCGTACCCACAGTTGCGTCGGCAGATGATTTTCAATGGAAACCAGAACGTTTTGCAGGTGTGGCTCAAACACCATTCCTTCCGTGAAGAACGCCTCCAGCACACCAGGGAGTAGCACCGAAAGATACCTGTCGAGCCACAATAAATTCGCCTGCTGTAGAGAAAGCCCCTGCGCGGCGCTCAACTGCTGAATTTGCAGGTGAAGCGGGCTGTGGCCCTGGTGGTCGAGTGCAAACAGCGATGCCGCCAGCCAGGGCTGTTGATCGGTGAGATTCTCACGATAAAGAATGCCGAAACACTCTTGTAAATGGCGCACTTCTTCCGCTTCGTCTGCTTGCGCCAGCGCGGAGAAATCAAGGCTGCTGGCGGCTGGTTCGCGCATGATGTGAAAGCCAGGCACCGTGCTTTCCAGGCGCGCAAAACGTTCCTCAAGTAGCGTATTCAGCGCAACTGCGCTTTCCAGTTCATACCAGGCATTCTTGCGGACACAGTTGGTGAGCCGCACATGAATGGAGCATTTAAGGTAATAGGGCAGATCGGCGCGATACAACGTACGCACCGATGATGTCGCCGCGAATTCTGCACCCGTAAGCCCAAGCGGCGTGATGAGCCCACGGCTAACGGCACGCGCATAAAGCGGCGACTGCATGATGTGGCGAACCTCCCATGGATGGCAAGGATAGCAGTGCTCGCCATGGAGCTTATCCAGCATTGCCTTAACTGGCGCACTGCCCCGAACCTGTAACAGCGAGGGATGAATGCGGAACCAGAACAGCGGGAAGCGCGCTGCGACTTCGGGCGAGCAAGCCAGTAGCGCCTCTGGCGTCACACCCTGACGGCTTTTCGGGCTCGGATGCATCGGATGACCCCAAAGCAGACGCTCTTCGCTGTGGATGTAGCTATGCTCGCTGGCCTGCTTTGGCAGATGCTGCAGGAAAGAGGCAGTCACCTGGATGCTGTTTTCAATCTGATCCAGCAGTTCTACATCGGGTAATTGTCCGGTCTGCCGCACCATATCATTGACCAGCAGCGCCATTGCTTCACTACAACGGACGGCCCGCCACGGGCGACCAAACTCTTTCACAAACGGAGTACCGATAAAGTCGCCGCGATCCAATAAACTCCAGCGGGTAGCCCGGATGGCGAGTAACGTGCTGCCATCCTCTCCCATTTGCAGCAAAATCACTTTGCCCGAAACCATACGGCTGGCTAACGACAACGGAATATTGCCCTGGCGCACCTGTTTAACGCGTCCCGCCGGGCGGGCGAATTCGCGAATATAGCAGTTCAGCAGTGCTGTCAGCCCGGCAAATTCCGCCTGCTCCCTTTCCGGGGTGACTTTTACTGTCAGCAGTGGGTTTTCACGAACGGCGAGTGATACGGACATAACCTGATCCTCGTAAAGGGGAAATAACAAAGAGTAAGACGGCGCCAGAAGCCGCCGCCGCTGAAGCCAGGAAAGGCGCCTGTAATGACACATGCGAAACCAACCAGCCAGCACCAATACCGGCAGCCACGCCAGCCCACTTGCCAGCGGCATCGATCTGCCCGAACTGTTTTCCGGCGCTGTGTTGGCGAATGGTGTCGCTTAGCATCTGATTGGCGCCGCTGTAAGCCAGCAGCATGCCGCAACCAAACAGCGTGCGAGCCGCCAGCAGCGATGACGCTCCGGTTAATTGGCTGTGCCACCATGCCGCTATCGCAATCAGCGCCATGCCTGGCACAAAATAAAGGCTGCGTCCCGCCAGACGGTGCCAGAGTGGCAAAAGCAGCAGATAGATCAGATGCGGCCAGCTATAGAACGTACCGATCAGCACTTCCGTAGGTAGCCAGTGTGCGGCATAGGGCAGGAAGTAGGGGAACGTCACCACCATGGCGAAGTTGAACAGGAACTGCATCGCCCACAGATAATGAAACGTGGATTGCATGCCGTTGTTCTGCACTGCACGGTGTGTCGGCTCAATGGCCGGATCGGCGGGCAGCCGCAGGCTAAGCAGCAAGCCGCACAGCGATAACATTGCCAGCCCCAGCCACAGACGCTGCCCAATATCGGGTAGCCACATCAGGATCCCGCCTATTAGTGGCGGTGCGCTCAGCAGCGCCAACCGGGCGGATGATTGCGTCCAGTTAAGGGCTTTCGCCAGTTGTTCACCGCGCAGATGCGTGGAAAGATAGCCATTCGCCGCAGCCAGGGTTCCTCCCGCTATTCCCTGCAACGCGAGTGCGACGATCAACCAGGGTAACGAGGGCGATACGCCGGCCAGTAAAAATGCGCATGTCAGCCCGAACAAGGCCCGCTGCAGCGACAACCGCCGCCCGTAGCGATCGGCAAACCGTCCCCACCATGCGGCAGAAATTGCCGTCATCACTGAAGGCAGGCTGAACAGCACGCCTGCCCACAGGCTGCGTTCAGCGATGCCAAATGAAACCAGCAGCCGTGGCAGATAGAGCGGTACGCCAAGTACGGTAAACGCGGCCAGGAAGTGGCAGGCCAGAACCACCTGCAACGTACTGCGCATTAGCGTTTTTCCCGCAGCAGGAAATTCGGCCCACTCTGGCCGTAGAACTTGTTGATATCTGCAGCGCCGGACGCCTGTTTGCTTAACAGACTGCCGCTCAGCAACAGGTATTTCACTGGCTGCGTGGGGGAGACAAACAACTGCTGTCGTGCAAAGGCGGTGTCGACGCCTTCACTCTCCAGACGTGCCAGGCTCTGCTCAAGCGCATGTCGTAACGTTTGATAACCCGCTTCACGATCGAGCAGTGCGTCTGCGGTCAGACTTTCCAGCACCGCTGCCAGGCAGAGTTGCAGGGTTATGGTGATAAACATCTGTGCCAGCGCGGCTTCATCAGACACACAAATGCGCGGATCGCGCAGTGTGATGAGGCGCTCTGCCAGGTGCGGGCAGGCGGCTTTAAAACGCTCAGGCAGAATGCGCGCCGCATCGTTGTCTTTCATCACCAGTGTCAGGGCTTCATTTGGCGTAAGGCTCAGCACGGCATTCTGCTGATTGGATTCGAGGGCAATGCCGTAGCGTAACCACAGCGTCAGGTGAACATCCGCCATCAACTGGCAGTAATCACGCCACCACTCCGCGACGTCTGGCATACCGGGTTGTTCAAGCAGAGAAGAGAGATAATAACGACCGTCCGGCAGTTTGCTGCCAAGTGCCGCAACCGGTAACAGCGTTTCACCGGTGCGGGGCGCTGCGTAGCGCCGCAACAGAAAGGCTAACTGTTTATTCTCCGCAACATGGCCACAAAAACGCTCATCGACATGGCGATATTTGCCGCGCAGCAGGTTGTCCTGTTCACCCAGCATGGTCAGCACTTCAGCGAACCACTGGCCGTCATACAGTGTTGAGGGTTTGATCAGGCGGATATTTTTCTGCCCCAGTGTGCGCATGCTGAGCGGCACTTTGAGATGTTGATCCGGGTAGTCCGCTAACTGCACGGTACGTACTGATAAGGTGGGGTAGACATCGAGCCAGGCATCAGGCGCGATTACCGCACCTTCGGGAAGATCATGCAATTGGCTCAACGTAAGAGGATGCACAGGGATCAATGCATGCCGGGCGAAGTGCTGTGGATCCAGGCCTACCTGTGACGGCAATGGCCACCAGTCCGGTCTGGCTTCCGGTGCCGTAAGGGTTAATTGTTGGTGGGGTAAAGCCAGCCAGCGCAGACGAAACGGCTGGCAAAACTCTGGCGCGTACTGGCGCAGGTCGGCTTCGCTAAAACCAAATTTCGCGCGCGCAGTCGGGTAGTAAGGATGATCAAGGAAGCTTGCCAGTTGATCGGCATGACGCAGGCGCTCGCCCCAGTTCATTTCATGCGGTGAACGTAACAGTGATGCGCGCTGTTGTGTAAAAGCGAGGGCACAGAGTTCGCCTTGTGCCACGGCACTGTCGGCTTCCTCTTTATAGGTAGCAAAGAGCTCTCGCGTTTCCGGTTGCTGATCCGGCATTAACGCCGCCAGCCAGTTAGCATAGCCAGACTGCGAGTGCCATCCTTGCGCGGTTTTTATCTGCCATTCAGGGGATACCGCCCGCCATGGCTGCATGTAATCACAGGCATCCACCTGCAGGCGCAATGTCTGACTGGCCGACTGCCAGGTAAGCCACTGATGCTGAGAATTCTGTGTAATCTGCCCCTGGCTTATCAAACCACTGACGTTTTCGCGCAGGCAGGCGTTTATGATACGCAGCGTAATGTAGTCATGCTGATTCATCAGACAATCTCCCACTTTAGCGCGGCGAGAGTGCGGTTCGTGAGCTGTTTTAGCTGCGTGTCATCGCTGGCTTCAAGGTACAGCACGCCGAGGTAATCTTTATTCGAGTGGGTGAGTTCGATGCGATCGCCAGTGGATTTCAGTGGACGGTAGTGCAGACCCGGCGCGCTGAGCGGTTGAGGTGCGCTCTGCAAAGTGCCACTGCGATCGGCGACGAGATAGTGGATGAGTGCTTCACCCTGTTCCGTTTTTATCGGCGGCAGCGGTTCGCCAAGATGCAGGCGCAGGATCGGCGTGAACCACCCCTCCGGCAGCAGGCGGTCCAGCAGAAATTCGCGGCCATCGCCAATACTGCGGTAATTGATTTCAACTAAGACGGGGCCATTATCGGTAACGATAAATTCGCTGTGGCAAGCGCCAAACCCCACGCCAAACTCACGCAACTGCGCCAGCGCCTGCTGCTTCCAGCGTGTGCTATGTTCACCGGCCCAACGCGCACTCATCTCCACAAAGTGCGGCGGCGCGGAGAGTTCGACATCGAAACCGCCAATTGCCACCAGCTCATTGCCATCGCCGAGAGTTTCCAGCGTAAACAGCGGTCCTTGCATGAACGCTTCAACCAGCAATGTCTGGCGGACGGGCAGGGAGTTAAGGTAGTGCTGGCAACGCGTGAGATCCTCAATAAGCCGTACATCCATAGACGCCACGCCCTGGCCTGGCTTGATCACGACTGGCCACGGCCAGTCCGCGGCCGGTGATGCATCAGGAAGGAGTTGAGCAGACCAGACTGAAGGTTGCCCGAGTGCTTTCAGGCGCTGGCGCATGCGCCATTTCTCTTTCGCGGCGTAGCAAATTTGCCAGTTCTTGGCGGGCAGACCAAGTGCAGTGGCGGCAATAGCGGTAGCCGTTTGCAAGTGATCGCTATTGGAGAACAGCGCAGCAGGCGTGATCCCCCATTCGGTGAGCGTGTCGAGAATGGACAGTGGGTTAAACACTTCGCATTCGATAACCGTAACGCTGTCATCCACCTTGCTGTTATGCGCCATCGCGTGATCGGTAAGCAGGATCACCGAATAGCCCAGGCGTTGCGCTGCGGGAATAAAACCTTCTGTCACGGCCGCGTTAACAACGTGACTGATGATCACATAGGGCTTTTGGTTGAACATGTGTATACCTGTTTGGGTGTTGAGTAGGAAAGGTTAAAGAGACTGAACGTCAGTAAGCCGTTGCTTTAGCGCCCGAAACAAAAAACCGCGATCTTCGCCGCACAGCCAGCTGTCCACGCCCTGGCGTTGCCAGTATTGCTGCTGTTCTGCGGTGCGGGGGTTGGCGCAAAAAGATTTCCCTGCGGCTGCGCAACGTGTAGCCAGTTGGCGAATAAGCGCTTCAACCTCAGGATGCGTAGGCTGCGGGCCAAGTTGCATGCTCATTGCCAGGTCAAGCGCACCTTCCATAACCATTGTGACCTGAGGGATAAGCAATATGGCGTCAATAGCCTCAATGCCGGGCGGCGTTTCAATCATGGGTACCAGCCATAACTTCTCATTGACCTGGCGGATATAATCCTCAAGGGGCAAAGTACCAAAGCCGGTTACGCTGCCGCCGGTGATACCTCGTGTTCCAATGGGGGGAAAGAACATCGCATTTTTCAGGGCGTTAACCTGTTCCGCACTTTCCGCCCGTGATAGTACAATCCCGCCAGCTCCCATATCGAGCAGGCGTCCGGCACGCGGAATATCGTCACAGGTGAGGCGTATCAATGGGGTGCAGTGGTTGAGTTGTGCCAGTTGAATACAGTGGCTAAGAAGCGTTTCGTTATGGGGAAGATGTTCCAGATCGAGTATCACGAAGTCATACCCGGCAATGGCAATCATCTCAACAAGAGTTGGGTGGGGAACGGAGTTCAGAATGCCAAATAGCCCATTGCTGGACCTGCGGCGTTCCCCTGGTAGTGCAAGCGAGATCATATAACTAGTCCATGTTGGTAATGCTTATCATTTACATTATCATTACTAATGAACTAGCGCTTTTCAAAAGATTTAAACAAGATCATTAAATAAATTCACTAAGTGATAGTTGCTGAATCGAAGTAGTCTGATTGCGGTTTTATTGTAACTTTTTGATATATATCTAATATTTGATAAAAGGCTGTTTGGGGTTGCCATATTGATGGCAGCAAAAATTAAAAACACTTATGTGTGGTTTAGTCAGCGCAAGCTCAGTAAGGAAATCGCCAGAATGAAAGGCCAGTGGCTTATTATTATATTTACCGCTTTAGTGTGGCCGTGGGCGGCACAGGCTCAATCGGTTACGGTGACCGATCTTGCCGGTCGCCAGGTCACGCTTAACGCACCCGCAACGCGCATCATTCTCGCTGACAGCCGGATGTTGTTACCGATGAGCCTGCTGCATCCTGGCGATGCGCTTAAAGGGATTGTCGGATGGGATGATTCGCTGCAAACCCGGGCGCCGGATATGGGGCGTTTTTTTACCCGGCATTATCCAGCGCTGCCTTCCATACCGGTATTTATTAACCCTTACCGGAGCAGCTTTAACGTTGAGCAAGCCGCGATGCTAAAACCGGATCTGATTGTTTTCGATACGGGGATCCTGAAGAAGCTCGAAAGTGAAGGGACGCTGGCATTACTGGAGAAAAGCGGAATTCCGGTGGTGTTTATCGATTTTCGCCAGCAACCCTTAACCCATACACCGAAGAGTATGCGGTTATTGGGGGAGGTGACTGCCGAACAGCAGAATGCCGGGCGTTTCATTCAGCGTTGGAATCAATTGTTGGATCGTACCCGCCAGCGAGTGGCAACAATCCCCCGCGAAGCGTGGCCTGGCGTTGTGTTTGAAAACCATGCCGGTATGACGGGCATGAACTGTTGTACCGTATTTGGTCGCGACAGTTTTGGCCAGTTCATTCCTGAAGCCGGTGGCCGCAATCTGATGGCGGACAAAGTTCCCCCTCAGGGAGCCGATATTAGCGCCGAATTGCTGATTGCGGTGCGCCCCGACATTTATTTAATGAGTGGCGCCGACTGGAGCCAGCGCGGGAGTTCTTCGCTGGCAGTGCCGCTGGGATATGAAGCCAGCCGCGCCAGTACCTTACCGAAGCTGCAGAAATTGATGCAGCGAGAAGGGGTGAGTGTATTGCCCGTGGCGAAGGGCAAGCAGGTAATGGCCATCTATCACCAATTCTACGATAGCCCTTTCAACGTAGTAGCACTGGAAGCCATGGCTAAACTTTTCCATCCTCAGCAGTTTGACGATGTCGATCCGCAGGCCGATTTAGCATCGCTATACCGCGACTTTGTCGGCATTCCTTACAGCGGGTTGTTTTACGTCCAGCCTTAATGAAAGAAGCCCGTTCAACGTGACGGGCTTCTTTTGGCTATCAGAACTTCAGGCTAACGCCCGCAGTGACTGAACGTCCCGGCGCTGGCTGACGTCCCCACGGGCTGGTATCAATACCGCGGAACCAGTAGTCGCGATTAAAGATATTGTTAATTCCGACATAGCCGTTCAGCACGGTACTGCCTGACTTAAACAGATCGCGGCTCACTTGAGCATTCCATACCCAGTAAGACGGCATTTGACCAACGGAACCGGTGCTGTTCTCCGAAACGGTATTCGCTGCATCCGAATAGGATTTACTAAAGTAGTAGCCTGCCAGTGAGAAGGTGGTTTCACGCCAGTCATAGCTTCCATCCAACGTCAGCTGCGTGCGCGAGGCATACGGCACTTCCTTACCACGGTTCACGCCGTTACGCTGTTCAGCCTGCAGGTAAGCATATCCTGCATGCAATTTGAGGCCTTCAATGGCTTGCGGGCTCCAGAACCCTTCCAGCTCAACGCCCTGATGGCGGGTGCGTCCGATGTTGAGATAGCTATCGGATACGCTGTCGTAGGAGATCTGGTCTTTATAATCAATGCGATACAGACCGGCATGAAGACTGACATTCTCGGTTGGTTTGTAACGTACGCCACTCTCGTAGTTCCACGCCAGTTCAGAGTTGACGTCGCCGCCTTTGACGATTTGCGTAGCCTGTGCCGGACGCAGGCTTTTCTGCATGTCTGCATACAGGAACCACTGCGAGGTAAGCTGGTAACCTACCGTCAGGCCGGGTAGCCACTGCGTGTCCGGTGTGGAGGTTCGTTGGCCCGTTTTTTTATCGGTGTATTTTTCGCTGATGTTCTCATAGCGCATACCCGGCGTAATGGTCAGCGTGTCATTGAACAGTTTGACGGCATTGCTGATATAACCTGCCCAGGCATTATTATCAAAGTCCCAGTCACGCGTTACCGCTGTCACGCCTGTTGCCAGGGTGCGCTGACGTACCTGGTAATCGATTTTTTCACTGACAAAGCGCCCACCCACAATCCATTGCTGGTTCACATTATCGCCGTTGATATCCATGCTGATACGCGGTTCAGTCCCCCAGACCCTGAAACTGCGCGGCGAGTTTTGCACGATATCGGCAGGTAAGGCCGGGTTGAAGTTTTGACCGGCGACTTTACTCATGCCGACGTGGAAATCACGATCCGACTCATGACCAAAGAACATCCAGTTAAATTCTGCGTTATCAATAAAACCCAGTGAACCGAGTTGCTGGTTATAAACTGCGCTATAACGCTTGGTGTGACCGTCGTAATCATCCCATGGACGGGTGCTTTGACGGCGATCGCGATTATAGTCTGCGGTCGAAAGGGCACCCGCCAGATCGGCGTGTGCATCGTAGTATTGGTAGGAGAGATTTAAGGTTGTGTCTTCGTTGATATTCCACAGGCCGCGTACGCGGAAGTTCTGAACTTTGCTGTCGCTATGCTCGCGGAACGAGCTACCTTTTACCTGGTTAGCTTCGACCTGCAGCCCGAAGTCATCATTCAGCATGCCGCCAGTGCGAAGGTAGGTATCCCAAAGATTGTGTCCCTTACCGTAAAACGTGGCGCGCTCGGCAATCTCATTTTCCCATTTCAGCGGAATGGGTTTACTGATCAGATTGATGACGCCGCCAACGTTATTCGGGCCATATTGTACTGCCGCGCCACCGCGAACCACGTCAATGCGATCAATGGTCGAAAATGTTACAGGAAACAGCGACATACCTTCCTGGCCGTAAGGTGCCAGTACCAGTGGAATTCCGTCCTCAAGGATTTGTGCGCGGCCGCTGCGGCTGTCGTACAAGCCACGTACCGCAATTTGCGGAAGCACGCCTGTACCGGTTTCATCCTGAATCTTGACCCCGGGCACACGCTGTAACGCATCATCAAGAGTGCGATTGGCCCCTTTTTCCAATTGATCGTTGCTGATAACGGTGCGGCTACCGGCCCAGGTTTTCACTTCTTCTGCGCGTGAATCGCCAAGAATATTCCCTGACACCGTTATGGTTTGTTCTGCTGCATAACTGCATTTACCGGCCATGAGCATGGCCACTGCTGCGGCAATTTTTGTGCGTCTCATCGTCAACCCTGAATATTGGTAATTTATGGTAATGATTCTGATAAACATTATCATTATCAAACAAAACTTAATATTCCTGAATTGAACGTAAACCTATGTCAAGACAATAATATGGGTATTTTTCCGGGATAAAACATGAAAAAGCATGAGCAAAGGAATGCGGAAACCCAGAGAAGGCGCTGGCTGCAAGAGGGAAAAAGTAACCGGAATTGATGTCTGGCGTTAAAGTTCGAATTTTATGACGTTCATGTTTAATATTTTTGAATTAGTTACTGTGCCAACGTGACGTTTATTACCACTGCCACGATAAAAGAGGGGAGTTATCCTGTTGTCGGTAGGGTTTTGCCATTTCCAGAAGTACAGGGTGCCCGCAATAACGCGGTTATTTATGCTCCTCGCGCACAACCGCCGGTGAGCTCATTACTGCCGCTGTTTATTCCCGACTATTATTTCTTCCTCCAGCCAGGCAATAAAAAGAGCGACTTCCGGCTTTTTTTCTGCCAGTGGGGATGTCACAAGCCAGTAGTGCCAGGGATAAGGTGCGGTGACCGGAGTTATTTGTACCAGCTCTCCCCGTGAAATAGCGTCTTCAACCAGAGAGCGACGCTCCAGAGCAATGCCGGTTCCCCGTCGTACGGCTTCGATGACCAGGTTTGAATCATTAATGCGTAACCCGGCAGGCAGGATCTCTTTCTCCAGCCCTGCATTGAGGCACCAGCTTTTCCACGATTCCATCGAAAAAATAATGCTGCTCTTTGCCACCTCGTCTGGCGTACCAGGTAGCTTGCCATTGTTATAACCGGGTGCGGCGACGACAATAAGCTCATCAGAAAAAAGAAAGCGGCTTTCCATTCCTTCCCAGTCACCCTGACCCATACGAATCGCAATATCGATGCCTTCCTGTTGCAGGTTGGTCACCGTCAGACTGGCCTGCAGACGTAATGAGATATGGGGATATTTCTCGCGGAATCGCGAAAGGCGCGGCAATAACCAGTGACAGCCAAAAGAAGGCAATGTCGCCAGCGTCAGTTCTATTGCGCGCGGTTTCACCTGCACCAGCCTGGTGGCATCCGAGATACGGTTCAATGCTTCGCGTATTTGCAAAGCATAAAGCCTCCCTTCTTCATTAATCTGTACCCCGCGCCCGTGACGGATAAATAGCTTTATGCCTATTATGCCCTCCAGCGTTTTAATGTGTTGGCTAATAGCTGAATGCGTTATGTTCATCTCGTTCGCGGCCAACGTGACGCTGCCAAGGCGCGCAACCGCCTCGAAACTTCGCAGAGCGGAGATAGGTGGGTAATCCGACATAGGGCATTTTTCTTAACGTTGTTTAATACGTTAACGTTACTACCATATAAACCTTTTTTAAATCTGGATTTAATGGCGTGATAAATTAACTTAATGATTTTAAATGGATTAATTTCCATCGTTGCCTTTTCATCCTGCGAAAGTGGAATAACAGGTTAGAAATACTAACACCTGAGGTAAGGAATCCATGATATTCGCCCCTGCAGATTTACGATAATGTGTGCCTGCCTGCTTTGCCGAATCACCTGATGCTGACAGGTAATCGATTAACGACAGTTGTGTAGCACGAACAGGAATAACGATGAAACTCATTGGTATGATGGATTCGCCTTACGTAAGGCGTGTTGCGGTATCCCTGGAACTCTATGGCATCGAATTCAACAGTATGCCGCTCTCGGTATTTAGCACATTTGAAGAGTTTTCCCGCATTAACCCGGTAGTCAAAGCCCCGACGGTCATTCTGGATAGCGGTTTGCAGTTGATGGATTCAACGCTCATTCTTTATTATTTTGAAGCCCTGTCCGGAGCAAATCACAAACTTTTACCCGCCAATACCGACGCGCTGGCAAAAGATCTGCAGATTTTGGGCATTATTCTCGCAGCCTGCGAAAAAGCGGTGCAAAATATTTATGAGCACAAGCTCAGACCAGAAGAAAAACAACATCAGCCGTGGGTTGAGCGAATTACCCGGCAACTGCTCGCAGCATGCCGTGAATGGGATACTCTGCTTGAAGGTCGCGCTATAGCACCCCGCCCTGACCAGGTCGCGGTAACCAGTACGGTGGTGTGGTCGTTTATTCAGTTCATGATCCCAGGGGTGGTAGCGGCAGACAATTTTAAAAACATTCAGTCGCTTGCTGAAGCATGTGAAGCCCTGCCAGCGTTTAAAAAATATCCCCTGGGTTAAAAGCGATGCTAATGAGCGGAGATTACGGTTATCCGATTTCCACAAGCGATCGCAATCGGCGCAAATGATGCGCCGATTGTGATACAGCGTTACACCGTCGGGATGGTGCCGCCATCGATGACATATTCGGTACCGGTGATGGCGGCTGCATGAGATGAGGCGAGGAAGGCAATGAGATTCGCCACCTCAATCGGCTTTGACGGACGCCCCAGCGGAATACCACCGAGTGCATTCATGATGATCTGTTTACCGCCTTCATAATCCGTTCCCGCCTGCTGCGCCAGCCGCTCCGCCAGTGCCACCGCCGCTTCGGTTTCGATCCAGCCGGGCGCAACGCGCACAACCCGAATTCCCTTTGGCGAAACCTCTTTCGACAGGCTTTTGCTGTATGCCGAGAGCGCCGCTTTGGCCGCTGCATAGCCGGTGGTCGATTCCGGCAACGGCAATTCACGCTGGATAGAGGTGACGTGAATGATCACTCCGCTACCCTGTGCCAGCATTCCTGGCAACAGCGCACGATCTAAGCGTACCGCTGGCAACAGATTAAGGTTGAGTTCCTGCTGCCATTCCTCTTCGCCCAGCGCCGCAAAACCACCGGCGGGAGCGGTAGAACCGCCCACCACATGAATGATGGTATCGACACCGCCCAGGTGCGTCTGAACGGCTTGCGCTACTGAGGCGCACCCGTCGGCAGTGGTCAGGTCTGCCGCGACGAAGACATCGGCGAGACATTCCGCAGGAGCGTGGCGCGCCGTCGTTAACACCCTGGCGCCCAGCTGTTTTAATAACCCGACGACCGCTTTACCAACGCCTTTAGTGCCCGCCGTCACCACCACGCGCGTGCCCTGGAAATCAAGATCCCACGACATCAGACAATCTCCAGTGTGTTGATCTTGTCGCCGGCCAGGCCGAAAGTATGTTTCAGCACTACCGGGCTGCCGGGAAAATTACCGGCGACGTTCGACGTGACGGTCACCCGGTCGCCGTCGATGAGAATCTGAACCGGCTCAACGCTGTAGTCAAACGCGGCCTGCGCGGCACGTTGCCATGCCTCGATCGCCGCATGTCCCTGATGGGTTTTACCTTCATCTTTCACGACGGCATCTGCGGTAAAGCAGTGCTTAACGTTGGCGATATCGCCACCATTGCTGATCGCGAAATAGGTAGAAATAGCGTGCGGTAGTGATAATGACATGGCTTTATACTCCCGTAATTTACAGTACGGGAATTTTCAACATAGACTGTGAAATTGACAAGTACGCACGAAAAAGTGAGTGACTATATTATGAGTAAGTTATATAGCCCGGAATCTGCTGCAAGCGGCGTGGAGCAAGTCCTGCGACTGCTGGAAGGGCGCTGGAAATTAATTATTCTTTTTCATCTCTTCGACGGAAAGGTGCAGCGCTATTCCGATTTCGAAAAACTGATCCCCGGTATTTCGCAGAAGATGCTGGCGCAGCAATTGCGACAGCTTGAAGCCGACGGAATCGTGTCGCGGACGGTATATCCCCAGGTGCCGCCGAAAGTGGAATATCGGCTCACTGAGTGGGGACAGGCGCTGTGCCCTGCTCTCGATGCAATGCTGAAGTGGGCAGAAAAACGCGAGGCTTAAGTATTAGCAGAACTTTTTTGTTGCTGAGCGAAAATCACGGATGCCTGCTTTTCGCTCTTTGCTGGCACGATGAAGGTTGTCGATGGTGAGTGCTGAAAAACAAGCCTGGGGCATATCCCGGCAGGGTAAATAGTGAAGCAGCTCAGCATATTATCGTAAACAGGCTTCACGGACAGTGCGAAACGATAATTAATAACACGCTATCAGCCACTCCAAAATATCCTTCGGATAGTGAAAACTCATTAATAGGTTTACGCCAGGCTATGGCATCAGAGAATAAATAACTTTGCGGGATCATCATTACCACGATAACCGCATAGTAATATGTAGACTTGCCCACATTATTTTTTGCAACGTTATTCATTTGTCTGGGATATATTTTCAGTGGATCTCTTTTCCCATTATTTTATTAAAAGAAATTGCGTAATTGACGATAAGTAAGTAGATGGCCAACTTCTCCTGAGTCCTCAAAAACAAGTGAATAAACCTGTGATCAGATAAGAAGTAAAAATGAAACCATCTTTCGAAAATTAAGAAAGATTACTGAGGATACCTCTATGTCTAAGCTGTTACCGTCAATAAAAAATCTGCCTGTGGCTGCCAAGCTGTTTGGCGGGTTTGCAGTTTTAATCGTTATTATTGTGCTGTCTTCACTCATCAGCATACAACAGTCTGCCAATATCCGTGACCATGCCTTAAAGGGCAAATTAATCAATGAAATCAGCACGGAGCTTAATACTGCGCGACGTAGCCGCTTGAATTATCAATTAAACCATGATGAAACATCACTTCAGGCGAATAAAGTCGCCATTGAAAAGATGGATCAAAAAGCAATCACTGGTCTGGACTTTACCTGGGACAGCGATGCCCGCGTTTTGTTTGAAGAATTGCGCAGTACTATTCCTGACTATGCCAGCCACCGCGACACGTTCGTTAAACTGGAACAAGTGACTGTCGGGAAAGCGCAGGGGTTGACCTCTCCCGAGCTGAAAACCTTGCTGGATAAATTCAGTACCCGCATAGAGCAGCAAGAAAATACGTCTAAAGATGAAATAACGTTACTCAATCGCCTCAATAATATCTGGGGTGCCGCTTATGCAATCCAGTCATCGGCAGGTAAGCAGGGGGTAGATGTTTTCAAGGCACAATCCGATGCCGCGTCGAAGATCGTCCATTCAGAAAACCTGAGCCTCAATGCGGAAGACAAAGAACTGGCGCAGGCATTTCTTAACGGGATGCAGGATAACGTTGTCTCTTATATGAATGCTCTGCAGGAATCGCAGAAAGCTGCTACGGATCTCACCGGTATCGCAGAAAAAATTAACACCATTACTGCCGATTTGGTGACCGGCCAGACCCAGAAAAATATCGATATTATTCAGCGGGTAATGATAATTATGGGTATCGTTGCCATTTGCGCCGTGCTGACGGGGTTACTGGTCGCCTGGCTGCTTACCCGGCAGATGACACGCCAGATAAAACATAATTTGACGCTGGCTGAACGTATTGCCGGTGGTGACCTGACCGCCATCATTGAGCCGCAGTCAACCGATGAACTGGGCCGCCTGACGCAGGCAATGGGCATGATGAATGACAGACTTCGCGACATGATCACCCAAATTAAAGAGTCGGTAATTCATGTGGCTAATGCCTCGTCGGATATTTCGGCAGGCAATATTGACCTGGCTTCCCGCACGGAAGAGCAGTCTGCTGCGGTGGTTGAAACTGCGGCAAGTATGGAAGAGTTGACCTCAACGGTTAAGCGCAATGCAGACAATGCGCGTGAAGCCAGTCAGCTCGCAGGGGTGGCGGCAGAGCATGCGCGTTCCGGTGGGAAAATTGTCTGGGACGTCGTCAGCACGATGGAAACTATCACTGAAAGCTCAAACAAGATCACGGATATTATCAGCGTAATAAATGGCATTTCTTTCCAGACCAATATCCTTGCACTTAACGCTGCTGTAGAGGCGGCACGCGCAGGTGAACAAGGGCGCGGATTTGCGGTGGTGGCGGGCGAAGTAAGAAGCCTGGCCCAACGCAGCGCTAATGCCGCTAAGGAGATCGAAGGGCTGATAAAAGAGTCCGTGCAACGCGTGATGACCGGTTCAGAAATGGCGAATAAAGCCGGTTCGACCATGGAGCAGATTGTATCCTCAGTCACCAACGTGAGCGGGATTATGAATGAAATTTCAAGCGCCTCAGAAGAGCAGAGCAGAGGTATTGATCAGATTGGTAAAGCAGTGACGGAGCTGGATTCAACGACCCAGCAGAATGCTGCGCTGGTTCAGGAGTCGTCTGCGGCGTCATTATCACTGGAACAACAGGCTGAACAGCTCACTCAACTGGTTTCCGTGTTCAAGCTGAGCTCAGAGACCGCGAAGCCGAAACACGCACCCGCAGCGGCTCGCAGCAAGGTTAGCCTGAGGCCCGCAACGTCAACAAGCAATGGGGCTGACTGGGAGTCTTTCTGACACTCACCCAATCAAAAAAGTGCCCTCCTGATGAGTGAGGGCACTGCTATTACAATTTACGCCGCGCTAAATAACCCCGTGAATAACTTGAATTTATATTTTAAACAGTCAGGTGATTTCGCTGAATTTTAACCCTCCCATTGCAGTAAAATGCACATGGTTTATTTCATAAACCGATGTTTCAATATTTCCCCGCTATCGTTTATCCAGCCCGCTTCCACGTTTATTGCTTCGCTGCCGACATTGCGCTCCAGCAAGTAACGCCGCTGGCTGAAGGGTCTAATCATCATATCGTCCTGCTGGTGCGCTTTCGTCTGCCCGGTGTGGCCTGTCACGCTGATTGTGGTAAACGAAATGCCCAGCGGCGTTGGGTTGTTGAATTCGAGCCAGGACTTTTCACCCTCCGCATACAGGCGAAATGTCAGTTTGCCGATCGCTTCCTCGGGTGTCAGGGTGAGGGTTTGTGGGCGGTAAAAGATCTTTAGCTGGGTATTCATTGCCAGCTTCAGAAACGGCTTGTCCAGGCCTGCGTTGTCCGGCGGCACTTCATACAGATTGAGCCAGAAAACCGATTCCCGATCCGTCGGCAGCGGATCGCGGTTATAAATGATGCGCAACCCCTGCGTGCTTCCGGGGGCCAGGCGAAAGACCGGCGGCAGAATGACAAAGGGCGCAGCGCCGTTATCCGGCGAGCCTTCGCCGTTATCTGCCCAGGTTTGTACTATCACCGGCCAGGCATTGGTGTTCACCAGCATCAGCGTTTTTTCACGCGCATTCGGTGGATAAATCACCCGTGTCATGGCCGGCATTACGCCAGCCAATGTCGCCGGTACGAACAGGACAAACAGCAGCATGAAAAACCGGCTCATTGCATTTTCACAATCACGTACGCGGTGGCATGAACGCGGCCTGCGGTAACCGTCATTCCAGGCAGTTTTTGCAGGCTGGCGATAAAGGAGAGGCTGTAATTGCTGAAGCCGGGGTATGAACTGCCGTTCGGCGTTGCGCCAGTGAGCACCGGATACCAGCCTGCGTTATTGCCTGCGGGCGTGGGCGAAAGCGGCACATTCGTGGACTGGCCAAGAAACGTCATTGGCTGGCCCGGGTTGACGCTGTTGGCAATGGTTATGCCCACGCCTTTCGCCATCTCCGGCGCATTATAGTTATCAGAAACCAGCGCCCTGACGCCGCCGCTGGCGTTGACCAGATTCAGACTCTGCGCCGCGCGGTAAGCGCCTTCGGAAACCTGAAAACCCAGCGCAACCTGGGTATCGTTCAGGCCGGAAACGACCGTGTTGTTGCATTCCAGTTGCACGTTGAAATTCGCGCTGCTTGCCATGCCAGCGTCCAGATCTCTCACGCTGATGGTGGGTAACAGCACCAGCGGCGTGGCGTTGCGTACCGTGCAGGTGGGATTGTTATAAAGTTTGTTCGCCATGCGCATGCCGTAACCAAAACCATTGTCAGCAAGCCAAAAGTCTGAGTTTGTGGCGCTGTCCTCACCGGCTTCATCATGACCAAAAGGTACGATAGCGCCGGGGCCGGAAAGCTGGATATAGGCATTCGGTTGCGTGCAGGTATACAGCTCACCCGAGGGGGTGGCAAAGACAATGCCCGAACCGTTGTTATTGTTGTTGCCGCAATAGCTGGTTATTGCGCCCAAACCGGGTAACGTACTGACCCGGTAAAGCTCAGACTGCAACGGTGGAATATCCTGTAAGCGGATCTGAATTTTTGAGCCGACGGTGGCGTAAGTCGTCACGGGGATTTTTTGCCAGTTGCGCGTCAACGTTATGCCCGACATTGACTGCTTGATGCCAACATAGGCAAACCATGTGGCGTAGACATTCGTCAAATTGTCGTTTGCGCCGATGTTGTAATAGCCGCCCACTCGATCGTCACCATTGATCGCCACCAAAAAATGGATACTGGCCAGGTCGGCCTGATCGCACTCCCACAATACCGATGCGCCCGAAGCGCCGCCGGCAGTGTAGTTGGTTGGTGGCGTTACCGTGGTGGCAATTAATGTTCCGACGGGCGCGAAGTAGGTATCGATCAGGTTAATCTTGCCGAACTTGATCTGCGCGGAGTTGAAATCATCGGTCTGGCTAACATTGGTTTTGGTACATATGGCCCACGCCGACGCGTGCAGCAGTGCCAACAACGCGAGCAGGAGTTTCAGGAACAAAATAGCGTGCTTTGTCATGCCGGTTTCTCCCTTTACTGGCAGATTGCATTCAGGCGGATTAAAGGGCTCGCGGTATCTTTTCCGGAGAAGTCGTACGAGAGATAGCAACGATCCTGGGGGGCATCTCCCCAACGCAGCGTTAATCGCCCTTTGGGTCGATCGGTGCGCAAGTAAATTTGCCCGTTTTGCCCGGCGATGCCGATCAGGGTGTTGTTCTCATCAAGTACATCCGCGCCTGCTGGCGGCTCAGAGCCATCCGGCAGCGTCGATTTGATCAATAATGCTTTCCCGTTGCGGGTACGGAAGACGACTTTGGCCGACGCCCCGGCAATCGGCGCTATCTGTTTTTCGTTGTCGACCAGCTCGGCATCGCCCTCCATATCTTGCGGATCGAGGGTGATGCGATTGTAACGGTAGGGGGTAATGGCCGGGAGCAGCGCATAACCGCTGTCGTTGATCGCAAGATTTTCGGAATTGAACACTTTCGCCCCGGCAGCACCTTTGGCTTCGACCAGCGCAAAGGTATCGCCGAGATACGGGCCAAATGTGATGCCGCCGGAATGCGCCACCACCGCGCCCTGGACATTAGCGGAAGCCTGCCAGTAGTCATTCCCGCGCGAGGCGTTCACGCCGACGGTGGTTTGAGAGAACCGTTTTTGCACACCGCCACTGAGCGTCGTCTGGTGATATTGCTGGTCGCGCATGACATCCAGGTTGTAGCTTGCGGTCTGCCCGGTATCGAGCATGCCGGAAAGCGAGCTTTGATATTGATCGCTGCCGTCCGTTGAGTGCATCCATGAATTACTCAGGCTGGGTACGCGCGGGCTGCTCCCGCCGAGCGGGAAAGAGAGGGAAAACGCGGTGAACGTCTGCATATCCCCGGCATTCTGATAGCCGCCGGTGTGCTGTCGGCCAACGGAAAGATTTATTGAAATCCCGTAGCGGAAACTGTTGCTGTAACCAAGCTGAAGTTGCGTGTCGCGGCTTTTTCCGCCGCGATAATTCTGCATGGAGCCGGAGATAAAAACGTTGCCGAAATCTGCCAGGCTCTGGTTCATGGTCAGGTCAAAGCGCGATTGTTGGCGCCAGCTATCTGATTCCCACAACTGATTATTGCGCTGCGCTTCCCGCGCTCCCAGCACGTCCATCAGGTCGCGATAGCCGCGGGTGGAATAGCGATATCCCGCCATAGAAACCGTGGTGTTGGTCGGCTGGAAGGTTTTACTCCAGCGAAGCTGCGACATCCAGCCGTCGGTATAGCCGGTATCAGGTAGCCGTGCGTGTGACCAGGTTAGATCCGCGCCGATAGCGCCGAAAGCGCTGGCATAAACTCCGCCGAGCATCAGCGCCTGGTAACCGTCGGCAACGCGCGTCGCAGTGTTGAAGGTGACGGCATTGGTGAGGCCGTGCTGCCAGGTCATATCGCTGAAAAACGAATCATCGCCGTTGTCCTGGGTTTTGCCCATTTCGAGATTGAAGCGGGAAATGTCCGGCCGCATCGATTCCGGAACGGCGGAGAAGGGCACGCTGAAGCGGCTCACGGAGCCGTTGGCTTCAGTTACCGAGACATCAAGATCGCCACTAAAGCTGGTGGGATAGAGATCGGTTATTTCAAACGGCCCCGGCGCGACGGTAGTCTGATAAATTTCATTGCCATTCTGCATGACGGAGACGCGGGCATTGGTCGTCGCCACGCCGCGAATAACAGGCGCATAGCCGCGCATCGAATCCGGCAACATTCGTTCGTCGGTGGCGATGCTGGCGCCACGGTAGTTCAGTCCGGAGAAAAAACGCCCTTTGGTGATGAGCTGGCCGAACATCAGTTGGCTATTCAGGCCTGGGAGCGGGTGCTGGACGTAACTACGGATATTTTTCCAGCGGTTACCGTTTTGGTTATTCCATGTGAAATTAGATAATTGCCGGTATTGCCAGGAACCAAAATTCATACCGCCGCTTAACGACATCCACAACGAATGCTGATTCGGGGTAGTTGGCTCTGAATAGGAGACGTTGTAGTAATTCGCGAGGTAATTGATAAACGCCATCGATGCGCCATTATCGAGTTCATTCGGGTCAACGTATCCGCGCGGTTGAATGCGTATCTGGTTCTGCGGCACGGAAAGATCCAGACGCAGTTGCGGTAAATTTGTCCGGCTGGTGCCGCCCGGTGCGGCCTCCTGAATTAATACGCAATTATCTTCAGGCGAGGCGGAAGCGGGACTTTTGGCGTTTTTAATGTGCGTGGACTCAAGGATCTCCGGGCTCAGACAAGGCTGGCTTGTACCGTCGGCAAAGCCTTTAAAATAGACATCATAGGTACCCGTCAATTTATTATTGGTGTACACATCCATCTTGTAATTGCCCGGAACAATCGACTGCGGCGTGGCAAGCCGCGTTAATGAATCCTGACTGAAACGGCTGCCACGAAAGAGTTGTGGATCAAAGGTGTAACGGTCTTCGCTGGCAGCCAGAGTTGCGGCTATTTCTTTACCCCAGGCGGGCAATAAAATAAAAAAAAAGGCGGTAGCCGAAAGTAAAACAGCGAATTTATTCATCGAAGATTGCCCATACCGAAAAGAGTCCTGCCTTAGCACAAGCAAACGTTATAAGGGGTGTCTGGAATCCACATTTACGCCGTAATCATTCACCGTCACCAGCGCGATAGATGCGTTCTGGGTGCTTACCGTATTGGCGCGTAAAGGCCATTCGACTTTGCTTTTGGGGGGAACCATGACCGCATCGGCAAGTGGATATTTTGTGCCGTTAGCAATAAGCTCGGCGCGGCGAATAACGGAGTAATAACCGGTAGGATTTGTTACCTCAATGCCATGCGGCTTTAGCTGGAATGACAGCTTTTCTGCGGTTTCATACGAATTTCCGGGAATCGTATGCGGACGATAGAAAATTTTGAGGCGATTAGTTAGCGCCAGTACTAATTGATTGCGATCCTTATCTTTATTCTCCAGATAAGGTAATTGACTAAAACTGAAGTAAAAAATCGATTCACGATCCTGAGGCAAATTGTCCCCCGTGAAGATCAGTTTCACGGATTGCCCACTCTCTGGTTCCATTCTGAATATTTGCGGGGTGGTAATAAAAGGTGCTTCAGGATGTTTTGCTTTTTCAATACCGGAACCATCATCAACCTGAATACTGACGATAAAAGGCTGTGAACTGGTGTTTCTTAATTGAATTGTTTTTTCTTTGATATCATCGGGGTAGATGATTCGCGTCCCGGTCATGATCACGTTTGCGGCTGCGTTCACAGAAATGGTGATGGAAAATAAAAATACAGTAAAAGACATTAACCTATTCATTTTCACATTATCCCTGCGCTGGTTATTTATTGCGTAATATTGAATGGATTTCTGGCTGACGTCGTCACGCAGCCAGTTTTGATTTAGAGATAGCTCAGCGAATATTCAGCAATGGCGGTAATTTTACCGGCGGCGGCAGTGGTACTATTGAGGACATAATAGCGTGCGCCGTAATCATAACTGGCTTCTGTCTGGTTGGCCGGAAGGCTCAGCCCAGGCACGGAGGTGACACCGGAAAGCCGGATCTCGGTGCCCCCGGAACCTGCGTCCATCAACTGAATGCCGAAGCCTGTCGCCGCATCACCACCCGAATAGCTGTTGCCAAGTACACCCGTAGGATCAACGTTATAACCAAGGAAATTGGTGTTGATATTGGTCACGCTGGATGTTGACTGGCAGCCACTAATTGAAACAGTAAAAGGAGTCTGGCCGTAAAATTGGCCCTGGGTTAACGGCGTGCCAGGAGGGCTGAAGTCGGTCAGAGACACGGTAGGTAATAAGACGACGGAATCTGTGCGGCCATTGATGAGTACGTCGCAGGTCTGGCCTGAGATTTCGCCCTGAAAGGTCACTGTCGGCGCGGCAAAAAGTGGTAACGGTAATGTCATAACGCCCAGTAACGGTAACGTTTTTTTAATTCCGGTTCGCATATATATATCCTTATGTTTTAAAACCCATTTAGAAATAATGATATGGCAAATAATATTTGCCGATGGCAGCTTTTGTCATTCCATCATTAATATCACCGCCCAGGGATTTTATTACATATTATTTAAAGTAAAGACTATAGGCAATATGTTGACTTTAATTATGGGATTATTCAGAAATGGCAATTATATTATTTGTTTTATCTTATTTTTCTATTAATTAATACACGAAGCCAATAAAAAAGATGACCGCAGAGGGTAAGAAATGTGATCTGTTTATCAACGGTGTGCTTGTGAAATAAGTGATTCGGGAGCGACATATTGAAAAATCCTGGTTGGGGTGCGAAATGGAAGTGGCGAGGGTTATGAAATGTGATGATGAGGAGGCAGGCGGTAGTCTAAAGGCTGTATTGTGACAGACAGTGTTTTTTTCACTATTTTCTGTTTTAAATCCCGGGAATCATTTTTGAATTTTATTTCAAGTTATTTGGTGTCATCTTTATCAATATAACTTTGTCTTTTTATTTTTGCATTTTTAATTAATCTGAAAAATCCTATTTGGATTCTGATATATTGTTTTACCTTTCTTTTCCTGTTAGGTTTTCTCTGCCTTAAATAAGGTTTATTGCATCTGATTGTTACATCACTCAATAATATGAGACGCTTATTTTTAATAAGTCATGGTATTAATGTGGCTTACGATAAGCCGCTTTTCTATTCATTGAAACTTCTTCGATATAACTGAATTATCAAATTAAATGTTACTTCGGGAAGATGTATTGCGATATTCATTTAAAAGAATACAGCAAAAAAATATATATATTAAATTTTCAAACCAGGTAAAAGGAATTCAATAACATGAGTGCATTGGATAAAAAAGTTCAACGGTTTGTCAGGTCAAAACTCGGGCCGCTAACAGTTGCGATGATTTGCGCATTGCCGGCAGTGGCAAATTCAGCCGGATTAGTAATGAAAAATGGTACCGTTTATAACACCAATGGGGTGCCGGTCGTTGATATTAACACGCCAAATTCCAGTGGGTTGTCTCATAACTTCTGGGATGATTTGAACGTTGATAAAAACGGCCTCATTTTCAATAACGGTACTTCGGCCTCGGATACCGTGCTGGCTGGCCAGATTGCAGGGAACAGTAATCTGGTTGGCGGCCCGGCCAAAGTAATATTGAACGAAGTGGTTTCGAGAAATGCGTCCGTCATCAATGGCATGATGGAAGTCGCGGGCAATAAGGCAGATTTAATCGTCGCTAACCCGAATGGCATTACGGTGAATGGCGGTGGCTCCATCAATACCGGCAAATTAACGCTGACCACCGGGAAAGCGCAACTGACTGATGGCGAACTGGCGGGATACAACGTCAATGGCGGCACCATTACCGTCGGTAAACTGAGCAGTGCCAGCCCGACAGAGATCCTGTCACGCAATGTTGTCATCAATGGAAAAGTCACCGCTGATGAACTGAACATCGTAGCGGGAAATAACTATGTTAATGCGCGCGGTGAGGTTGCGGGTACAGTTGCGGCATCCGGGCTGCGCAACTATTACAGCGTTGACGTTTCTGCGCTTGGCGGGATGTATGCCAACAAGATTAACCTGGTAAGTACCGAAGCCGGTGTCGGCGTTCGCAACCAGGGCACAATTGCTGGCGGCGTAAATGGCATCAAAATTGATACCAAAGGCATCCTGCTAAACAGTAATGCGAAAATCCAGTCTGCCGGGCTTATTGATATCAAAACCAATGGCAGAATTGATAATACGACCGGCGAAATCTCTTCAATTGATACTATTTCCATCAATACTAACAAGGGCGAGATTGTAAACAGCCGCGCAGGTCGCATTGCCACTAACGGTAATATCAATATTAACAGCGGCGCGCTGACTAACAGTAATGGCAAAATCGCTGCCGCCGGTATGCTGGCTGTCGATACCAACAAAGCTACGCTGACCAACACGGGTAAAGGTAAAACCGTGGGTATTGAAGCGGGTATCGTGGCGTTAAAAACCGGCAATCTGAACAGCCGCAATGGGCAGATTAGCGGTGGTTATGTCGGTATTGAAGCGGCGTCAATCGATAACTCTGGCGGTAACTTGCAGTCCGCTGGTGATATCGACATCTTAAGCGCAGGCAATATCAATAATAACAAAGGGTTGATTCGCGCAGCTAACGGCCATCTCACACTCGGTTCTGGCGGTACGATCAGCAATGAAACGACCAAAACGGCAGATAACAACAGTTCTGACTCTCTGGGGATCATTTCGCAGAAAGAACTTTATATTGGAGCCAAAAGGATCGTTAATCGTGGCGGTCAGATCGCGTCGAACGACGTTGTCACTGTTAAGAGCACCGGTGATATCGATAACTACACCGGCAAGATCGTCTCCAGCGTTAAAGTATTGGCCCGTGGCACCTCTTTGAATAATGACCGGGGCGGCCTGAGCGCAGATCGTGGCGTAGATATTGCTGTTAGCGGTACGGTGAGCAACAACATCGGTGTTATCAGCTCGAACAAAAGTGATGTGGAGCTGAATGCTGGCGATATCGATAATGTTGGTGGTTTGATGCTGGGGGAAAATATCACCCTGAATGCTAAAAACAACGTCAACAATGATACTGCGCTGATTGTGGCCAGAAAATTACTGAACGTGAATGTATTAGGTACTATTTCTAATAACAACGGTAACGATTTTGGTACCCGATATGGTGAATATTTCGGTATTCCTCAGCAAATCGGCGGCATGATTGGTAAAGAAGGCGTCTCTTTTTCTGCCCGAAATATCAATAGCACCAATAGTCGTATTATTTCCGACTTCGGCAATATGAAACTTGAAGCTGCCAGCACGCTGAATAATACGCGTGGTTTGCTGTACAGTGCGGGTGATATGGCGATTGACGTTGGTTATATGTTCTACAATAACTATGCGACAACTGCCAGCGCTGGCAACATGAATATCAGCACCGTTTCTCTGCAAAACTACAGTAACGGTTCCATTATTGATAATAATGCGACCGGGATTATTTCTTCTGATAAGAATCTGAATCTGAACGTGAATAATAGTTTCACGAACTACGGTTTTATTAATGCAGAAGGCGATCTGAAATTCAACGTTAGTAAAGGTATTCTGTATAACTCGAATACCATTGCCGCGGGTAAAGACCTGGCTATTGATGCGCTGAATGGTATTGATAATAACGGTGATATTGCTGGCGGTGAAATTCTGACGCTGAAAACGAAAGGCAGTGTGACAAACCGTACCAATCGCAATATTGTTGGTAAGCAGGTTGTCATTTCTGCTGGTCAAAATATTACGAACCATGGCAATATCGTCAGTGATAATTATATGGATGTCACCGCTAACGGTACCGTCTACAACTATCTCAATATGCTGAGCTATGGTTCGGCAAAAATAACGGCCAATACTGTCACTAACAGCGGCAGAGATGCATTGTTAGGTGCGTATGAAGATTTCTCTCAGGATGTGAAGAAATTGAATAACACCGGCACTGTTCTTGGTATGTAAGGTGTAAAAAAAGGCAGTGGCAAACTGCTGCTGCCTTTACTTCTTTCAGAGTGAATTCATGGAATTGCGATTTATAGCTTTTTGTATGCTCATGATTGTGGGCACTCAGGTATCAGCAAAGGATAATGTTGATAACCTGATAAAACAGCAAAAGAATGCGGATGCCAGCGTGCTGCATGAACAACAGTTTGAGAAAAAAGATGTTTTCTCAAATACCGATCGGAAAGTATTTACTCTGCAAGATCTTCCCAGGGAAGAAAATTGTTTTACTGTCAAGAATGTTCTTCTTGAAAATGATTTTCTAAAAGCTAAAATTACGCAATCTATTAATGAGAACATTGCCGGGCGCTGTATCGGTGTTGCAGGTATTAATACAGTCGCATCAGCTTTGCAGGATTATTATATTGATGCGGGCTATGTAACTACGCGGGTTATCATTCCGACACAGAATATCTCTACCGGTGAACTCAAATTTACCGTCGAAGCAGGTAAGATTGAAAATGTCATTGTTGCTGGTGATGATATTCGCGCGTGGATGTTACCTTTTAAAAATGAAGATATTCTGAATATCCGTGATATTGAACAGGGGCTGGAAAACCTGCAATTTGTTCCCGGCGTGAATGTTAAAATTAATATAGAGCCGGGTAGCCAAAATGGTTACAGCAACGTCAGTATTAACACTAACCGTTTTAAAAAGTGGAGCGTCAGAGCAAGTTATAACAACTGGGGCGATGAAGCGACCGGTCAGTATTTAACCTCTGCGGTAGGCTATCTTTTTAATACGGCGAAATTAGGCGATCTCTTTTACCTGGCCGGCACCAGCAGCACCACCGGTAAGTATCAAAACATCAGTGGCTACTATTCATTCCCGGTCGGCTACTGGAATTACACATTTTTCTACAGTAAGAGTGATTCGCGACAAACGGTTCCGCTCTCTTACTTTTCGCTGGATTACGCCGGTAACAGCGAGTACCTGAGCGCGAAAGCAGCAAGGACGGTCTATCGTGATAAAAGCAGGAAGATCGCGGCAAGTGCCGAGCTTATCCGCAGAACCTCCGGATATACTCTCGACGGCGAAGAGCTGGTATTACAGAGCCGCGATATGGGGAACGTGAAGTTCGGGCTTAATTATAAGCAGCAGTTTGCCGATGCTTCTCTGGACGCCACCCTCTCGTGGCAGCGTTTCTTAACATGGTTTGGCGGCGAACAAACGCCGGATATGCAGTATGGTGAAGTCAGCCCAATAAGTCAGTTGTTTAACTTTCAGGGAAATTATACTCAGCTGTTTGCCAATGGTTACTACAACGGGAGCTTCTATGCGCAATATGCGCCGCGCCAGTTGACCTTGCAGGATCAGATGACCGCGGGCGATCGGTGGAGTGTGCGTGGATTTGAAAATAGCTATGGCCTGACAGGGAACAGTGGTTTTTATCTGCAAAATACATTCTATCGGCCCATAGGTACGGCTAATGCCAGACTCTATTTCGGTATGGATTTTGGGCAGGTGAAAGAAGATGGTTACTATGGCGATGAAACTATTGCTGGCGGCGCCATGGGTATCGAAGGGAATATAAAGAGCCTGGGATATGATTTCTCCATCACTACGCCGCTGAAATATCCTGGTGATTTGGTAGTGAACAAGGCTAACTTTAATTTCAACTTCTCGTATCAGCTATAATTTTGAGTGTGTAGTACGATGCGTATTGGTACGGATATTGTAGAAGTTGCGCGCATAAGTCGGGCGATTGCCAACGGGAAAATGGATTTTATTGAGCGCGTTTATACTGAAAAGGAAATCACAAAGATTAACCCTTCCGATATAAATTATGAATGCGCTTCCGGTTTCTGGGCGGCGAAAGAAGCGGTGGTAAAAGCGGTAGGCTGTGGTTTTCGCGATGGTATTCGCTTTCATGATATCGAAATTATTCATGACGAGTATGGTTGCCCGCAATTTGTTTTTACCGGAAGACTGAAAGAGATTCTTGCAGAGAAAGGGATGGAGAATGTATCCCTGAGTATTTCGCATTGCCGGACTCACGCCGTGGCGACAGTCATTATTTATTAACTTAAATTTTTATCATGAATATGTATAAATACAACGATCTTAATGAAAACACCGTGCTGGTGACGGGCGCGAGTGGCGATATTGGGCTGGGCATTTGCGCAAAGTATTTAGAGCAAAACTGTGTTGTTTATGCGCTTTATAAATCGAATGCCACACAACTCAACGCGCTGAAAGCGTCACATCCGGCGGGTGACAAACTGCACATTATGCAGTGCGATTTGGCCGATCCGCAGAGCGTAGCGGCGCTATGCTCCCATCTCTCTGAAGTGGCCGGAAAGATTGATGTTCTGGTCAATAACGCGGGTATTGTCAAAGACAGCCTGTTTGCCTCAATGAGTTTTGAGGATTTCAGCCAGGTGATGGACACCAATATGCTCAGCGTCTTCCGGTTAATCAAAGCCGTGTTGACGTTACTGCATTCAGCGCAGAGCCCGGCAATTATCAATGTCGCCTCCATTGCCGCCATTATCCCGAGTGTCGGACAGTCCAATTACAGCGCCTCCAAGGGGGCCATGCTGGGCTTTACCCGCACGCTGGCGGCCGAACTGGCTGCTTATGGCATCCGCGTTAACGCTGTCGCACCGGGTATGATTGAATCGCGTATGGTGAAAAAAGTCTCGCGCACCGTTGTGCGCAGCGTGGTTGGCTCCATTCCCTTAAAACGGCTCGGTACGTGCGAAGAAGTGGCAAACGCCATTGTTTTCTTAAGTTCCTCTGCCTCCAGTTATATCGTCGGCCAAACTATCGTTATCGATGGTGGTCTGGTAATGCGGTGATTTATGTCTAAATACACGATTCCCGCCAGGATCTTCCTTGAGATGGGCGGCTGGCGACAGCCCCTGATAATGGTCGACAAAATTGATGACTATAAATACGGTGAAAATGGCTACGTGAAAGTCGTCAAACATGTCACCTATAACGATCCGTGGTTGTCCGGACATTTCCCTGACGATCCGATTATGCCCGGCGTCATTATTTCAGAAATATTTGGTCAGGCCAGCGAGTATTTCTCCTTCCTGACGGATATTTGCGAAATTTATCGTGAGAAATATCATGTCGAACTCACTTCGTTACGTGATATCCATGCGCGGATAAATGAGCCTGAAATGTTGGAGATTATTCGTACGCGGCGTGCGCAGGTGCGTGGTGTGCTTGCTGCGCAAAACCTGAAATTTAAAGAAATAGCTTTTCCCGGTGATTCTATTGAGGTCGTAAGTAAATTATCATTTTCCGATGCCAATGGTTTTAAACACTATTCTGTTACGGCCCATGCAGGGAAACGACTGATAAGCCACGGTACGATTATTAATTTTCGTGAATCTAAGTAATTAACATGGAGAGTTAGTTATGCTTACAATTAAAGACGATATTGAAAAGCGCAAAGATGTATTGCTGACCATCAAAACTGAAATTATTCAGCGATTGAATATTCAAAGGGATGAATCTCAAATCGATGATGATACAGCACTATTTGGTAATGGTTTGAAGCTGGATTCTGTGGATGCCACCGAGATTGTTGTTCTGCTGGATAAAGTATTCGATATTAAAGTCACGGAAAGCGACGATCCTTCATATATGAGAAGTATCAATAGCCTGGCGACATTTATCATTCAGAAGAAAAATTCGTAATCTGCATTTAAAAGGGAATTTAACAGGATACTTATATGACATCTCTTAATGATATTCATTTGAAAAATAATGCCATGATGGGCATTTATAACGGTTATTCCATCCCCTTCGCCTATAACGAACCGATGGTCGAATATAAGGCGATGCGCGAAAATGCGCTGCTGGTCGATTACTCGCACGTAGCGATTGTCAGCGTGATGGGCGATGACGCATGGGCGCTGGTTAACCATCTGGTTTCCGCCGATGTTTCGATTATTCGTGATGAGCAGGGCATCTACTCTCTGGTGCTGAATGACGATGGCACGATCCGTGGTGATGTGTATGTTCTCTGCGCTGCTGACGGTTATTACCTGCTTTCAGAAGATATTCCTGCAGGCGAACTGATTGAGCGTCTGAATAAAAGTCTGCAAAAAGCGGATGAACTCGATATCCAGGAGATCCCGGAAATTCGCGCCATGCGTGAAGAGAACTGGGGCGCTATTCTGCTGGAAGGTCCATACGCCTGGGAAGTCATGGCTGAAATTCATGGCTTCGATATTATCGGTCTGCCGTATTATGAGTATATGAGTACCGATGATGAGCTGATGATTTTCCGCTGTGGTAAACACGGCGAATTTGCTTACATGGCGATCGGTCAACAGCCTGCGCTGGCGGAACAGTGGCAGAAACTTGTCGATATCGGCGACAAATATCGCTTGCAGACCGGCGGCCTTGATTACCAGATCATCGCGCGGGTAGAGAATCCTTGCTGGGATGGTCGCAGCCTGGCGCACAGCACGTTGAATCCCATTGAGTTGCAAATGCAATGGGCCGTGCAATACGACAAAGAAGATTTTGTCGGTAAAGCGGCTGTCGAAGCGCTGTCTCATGACACTCATCAATCGAAAATGATTGGTATGATCGCCGCAGAAGCGTGTGCGGGTATTTACGCTGGCGATCGCGTCATGGTGGATGGCAATGAGGTTGGTAAAGTTGTCAAAGCCCTCTTTTCACCCGCCTTACAACGATATATTGCTCTGGCGCTTATCGATAATGAATATGCATGGTCCGATATTAGCGGCTTCCATATTCAAACCGCGAATGAAAAGGTCGCTGCGCAAACGAAAGGTATGCCGTTTATTTATAATTTGAGCATGTTGGTTAGCCCAACTGAGCACAGTTATATCGATACCAGCAAAAGAAAAAGCGCAGTTTGATTATTGAAAATAACCAGCCGGGAAATAAAGAGCAGGTAGCGGATATTTCCCGTGCCTGGTTATTTCATGCCTATTCGTCGTTAACTCCAGGTAATATTTATGCAGACAAGCAGGAAAAGGGTTGTCATCACCGGCATCGGGATTTTGTCGTCGCTGGCAGAAAATGTCGCGGATTTCAGAGAAGCGTTGCTGAATAAGAAGTGCGGCGTTGCTGACAGTGAGCGTTTTTCAACATGGTTTGAAAACGCCAGAGCGGCGGAAGTGCTGCATGATATCGATTACTCCGGCCTGCCAGAAGGGCTCGCGGACTCACTCGATAACGCTGCGCTGTGGGCTTATAAAGTGGGAAAAGACGCGCTCAATCAGGCAGGGCTGGCGGATAACGCGGCAAGCCTGTGCGATACCGGCTTAATCGTGGGCGTCTCATCCGCAGGGACCGAAGCGTTTTTGCCGCTCTTTGAGCAACGCCTGCAAGACTTTTCCCTGCGCAAGGCGCTCTTCTCCGGCGGCTTCTCTTCCTGCTGCTCCAGCGTCTCCACGCTGCTCGGCCTGAAAGGAGGCGTTGAACTGGTCGCCACCGCCTGTACGGCCAGCCCCAACGCAGTGGGCATGGCATATGATTTTATTCAGAACGGCAAGAGCAAAACCATGCTGGCCGTGGGGACTGAGCCTATCTACCTGCCGACATTCGCCGGTTTTTATGCGCTGAACGTTATGCATCCGGACTCCTGTACCCCTTTCTCTGGGCAGTCGGGAATGTCGATTGGCGAAGGCGCTGGCGCCATCGTGCTTGAAGAGTATGAGCATGCGGTTGCGCGCGGGGCGACGATTTACGGCGAGATCCTCTCTTATGCCACCTCCTGCGATGCATTCCATGAAACCGGGCCGGATCCGCGCGCCAGCGGTGCCGTGCAGGTAATGCACAAGGCGCTGGAGAATGCCGGGCTGAAGCCTGAGCAGATCGATTACGTCAATGCGCATGGCACCGGCACCGAAGCCAACGACCGCATCGAAACGCTGGCGATGAAAAAGGTTTTTGCCAACCACGAAAACCTGCTGATCAGCTCAACCAAATCCTACTTCGGACACAACATCGGCGCGGCGGGCATCGTGGAATTAATCGCTTGCCTGGTGACGCTGCCTGGTCATCAGGTACTGCCGACGCTGAACTTCTCGAAAGCGCGCCCGGGGTGCGATTTGGACTATGTGCCGAATGATTTCCTTGACCGGAAAATCAATATCTTCATGAAGAATAACTATGCGTTCGGCGGCAACAACTGCTGCATGATCGTCAGCATGGAGCCGGCGTCCGTTCCTGTCAGCACCTACGACGCCAAACGCGTGGCGATTTCCGGCATTGGCGCGGTATCGGCTATCGGCCATACGCTCAATGAGATCCTCGAAAACGTCTGGCAAGGCAAGCAGAACGTTGAACTGGGCGGAGTGACTTTCCCGGACGATACGCTGGAAGAAGCGAAAGAACTGCTCAAAGTGCTGGATGAGACCGGGCAGTGCGCGGATCTGTTCGGTGACGCCTTCTCTTTCAGCAACGCCACGTTGCCAGAGAGCGAAAAGAATTTCAAAACTTTCCAGGTAAGGGGCCTGGAGCCACGCAAGCACTTACGTCGTTTTGATCCGCGTAAGGCAACGCGGGGCGGTACGTTTGCCCTTATCGCGCTCTGCGAAGCGCTGGAGCAGGGGAAACGTAAAATTAAACGCGATGGCGATGCGCTGGGCCTGATTATGGGAATGTCCCGTGGTCCGCAGGAAACAACTTATAAATATTTGCAGAGCCTGAAACCCGATCCGCGTAAGGTGAGAACTTCGGAATTTCCGGGTTCTCTGATGAACGCGATTCCCACCTTCTGCGGCATTTCAGAAGGGATCAAAGGCTATACCACGACGCTGGCAAGCGGTGAAAATGCTGCGCTCGGCGCCTTAACCTACGGCTATGAGATTGTGCGCCAGAACCTGCAACCGCAGGTGATCGTTGGCGGCGCGGATGAATATTTTCCCTCAATGTCGCTCTATATGGATGCTGTCACGCAGAAGATCCAGATGACCTCGGCGGCAAGCGATTATCAGGTCTACGGCAAAGACGCCAAAGGGTATGTGCCGGGTGAAGGCGCCTGTATGTTGCTGCTGGAAGATCCGCAGACAGCCGCAGCGCGCGGTGCGGAAGTGCTGGCGGAAGTCGTGGGTTACGGGAAGTCATGCAGCAACAGTTACTTCGATGTCGCCGAGCTGGCGGAAAAATCGTCCTCAATGGCGCTGGCGGTGACCCGTGCGCTTGCGGACGCTGGCATCAGCGCGCGCGAGATCGATCTGGTGTGCGGCACCAGCAATGGCAGCGACGAGCATTCGCGGATTGAAATTGACGCTATCCGCGAGGTGTTTGGCGAGAAACAGCCGAACGTCCCGGTCGTTAACTACAACGCCTGCTTTGGTTTTGTCGCCTCAGCGGCGGGTTTGCTCAACCTCGCAGTCATCATCGATTGCATTAAAAAACAGTCCGTTCCGGCGATTCCTAATACCGTGGCGTTCTTCGATGAACGCGTGAACTTTGTCCGTCAACCGATGAAACTGGCAATCAAGCATGTCTTGTTGGTAGGGGCAACGGAAGGTGGGAACTATTACGCACTGGTAATTAAGGAATAAGGCTGTGGAAAATGCCGCCATCATTTCAGGCTACAGTGCACATTTACCCTTTGCCGGAAATAGTGTTCAGCTTATCGAGTATCTTCGTCAGGGGAAGCGGGTGGAAAGGAAACCCTGGTTTCGTTCTGATGACGAGGCAATTACCTGCGGGTTTAATGGCAATAAATATGTCGCCAGGCTGGAGCACATTAATGATGGCGCATTAGAGATTGTGTATCAGTTGATCGAGGAGGCACTTGCGCAGGCCAAACTGGATACACACTCTCTCGCAGGCAATAACGTGCGGGTTTATTTAACCGGGCTGGGCAGGCGCGTCGATGGCATCGATTATCACGCTTTTTACGATCGCAATGACGTTGAAGATATTAAGCTCACCCGCTCATTAACCCGCCTGCACGTATCGAATATGTCGCAGGATACGATAGCGTGCAGACTTGCGCAGAAATACCAGTTGCAGTATTTGCCGCCAAATATGAACTGCACCAGTAATTCATCGTTGACGGCCGTTCATTTGGGTTGCCAGGCGATCGAGCAGGGCGGTATCGACCTGGTTGTGGTGATTAATTGTTCGAAAATTAAAACCCAGGATATCTGGTTCCTTGATTCTCAGTCGATGCTGGACAGTGAAGTAGTCCAGCCGTTTGGTGAAAACAGCAAAGGCGTATTGTTCTCCGAAGGGTTCAGCGTTGTTGTGCTGGAGAGCCTGCGCCACCGTCGCGACAGAGATGTCACGGGCGGCGTGCGCCTGCAATCCTCCTACGCGCAAATTAGCGCCGGCAGAAGTAATGATGCTTCCTGGCTGAGTCTGAATGTCCTGAAAATCATGCGTGCGGTGACCGATAAAGCGGGCGTTAATGTGCAGGATTTATGCGCCATTATTCCTCATGGCAATGGTTCTTCCGTCAGCGATAAAGCCGAAGCCAAAGCGATTGAAATATTTGCTGATTCGCACGCGATTCCTGTGCTGGCGTATAAGGGGCAGATTGGTTACTGCGCGACCGGCTCCGGCATTATCGATTTGATTATTGCCCATCACTCATTAACCCAGCGCGAATTAATTGCTCCGGTAAGTAATGACGCCATTTTGGATGTGATGGCACCGTTTATGCTGATTGATCGCGGCGTATGCGGGCATGAAAAAAATCATTTGCTGAAGGTTGGCGTCGGTGTGGATGGCTCGGTAATTGGGATTGTGCTGTCTGCAATTAATCCCGCGTGATGAATAACCATGGAAGGTTTGATGTACTTATCATCGTTTGCTCTTATTGAGCCGGAAGACAGGTTTTATTTCTATCAACCCAGTTGGCTGAATGCCTGGGAAGCGCATTTATATAATCTGGCGCTTAAGTCTACCCGGAAGAATGGGTGGGGACTTAAACGTTTTGGTACCGATGGCTCGCTCTATGCCGGTGAGATGATCCGTAACCCGCAGTATATAAAATACCTTGAGGCGATGGAGCAGGCCGCAGATGTTGCGCTACAGGCTTTATCCACGAAAGAACGGATGAAATTATTCAAATCGCGAACGGCATTTATCTATGCGGATTCGTGGGGAGAAACCGGGCTGCTGGAGAGTATTTCCAGCGCATTGCATATTTCGATGCTCGACACGTTACCGAAAAATCTGGTGAAGAAATTTTCTGTTAACGATCCGACCTGCAAAATGCGCGGTGAGAAATATGCATTCACTCAGGCAATGAGCATGGCGCAGGATTATCTGTGCTGGGATGTTTTCGATTATGTGGTGATTTGCTGTGCCTATCGCGCCATCCCGATCATGGTCTTTTCTGAGGAAGATATTGCCGTTGCGCGGTGGGCGAAAAGCGCTCAGCAAGCTGATGGGGTTAACCTGACGGTTGAACGCGTGGGATGTTTTATTTTCAGCCGTCACGAAAGTGCATTGAAAGTGAATAGTGGTCGCTATATGGCGGCCGGACGTGCCGATATTTCGCAGCTCAACGCTGAGGATGTCGAAATCATGGCATTTGCAGGCTTACGGGAAAAATCATTTCCGGCAGAGCTGCAGCAAAAGGTTATTCGCCTTGCCGATATTTATGGTTACAGCGGTTGTCTGACTCCTGCACTAAGCTTTGAATATTTGCGTCAACATCCTGTTGCTTCCGGAAAAATTCGCACTATCGTGCCGGATAATTTATCTGGTTATCACTATTTTGATATTGAATATTCTGTAGGGTAACGACATTGCGATGAGTGACATAATCAGAGAACTACCAGCAATATTACTTAGTCATATTTCGAAGAGCTATGGTTCCGGCGAGGGAAAAATCGACGCGCTGAGGGATATTAATCTGGAAATCGCGAAAGGTGAATTTCTGGCATTATGCGGCCCTTCGGGCAGCGGAAAAAGTACGTTGCTAAATATCATGTCTGGTATCGATCAGCCGACATCCGGAGCGGTGATGTTTTTGAATAAATTACTCAATGTATTACCGGAAGAAGAGTTATCAACGGTGCGCGGTAAGCATCTGGGATTTATTTTTCAATTTTTCAATCTCATTCCTGTTCTGAATGTTTTTGATAACGTTTTTTATCCCCTGATCCTGAATGGTCATTTCGGTAAAAAAGAGGCGCGTGAAAGAACGCGTGACTTACTGAATCGTGTTGGTCTGGAAGATTTTGCCAACCGTAAACCTGGCCAGCTCTCCGGCGGGCAGCAGCAGCGGGTGGCGATTGCCAGAGCCCTGGCGCATGACCCGGCGGTCGTTATCGCCGATGAACCGACCGGTAACCTGGATATGGCAACCGGCGAAGCCATTCTGGAACTTCTGCTGCATATCAATCAGCAGACGAAGACCACATTCATCATCTCCACGCATTCCGCGCAGTTAAAGGAGTGCGCGCGCCGGGTGGTAGAAATTAAGGATGGAGGATTGGTGTATGACTCAAGGGCGTAAATGGCGGGACGTTATCTGCGCAGGGCTGCTTAGCATTACCTGCGCGGGTGTGGCCAATGCTTCCAGCGTACCGGCGGTTGAAAGCGTTATGCGGAGCGGTTTCCCGGCACAGCCCGATCAACTGGCCATCGTAACCAGCGCACTGTTCAAAGAGTATGGCGAAACAAAAAATGTCGTCTCGTTAATCTTTTATGCCTGGGGCGTGCTGCGCCAGGCGGAAAACGCCTCAGCGGTGAACGACTTTATTAACGCGTCTGAATATGCCAAAACCGGTTTTTTCTACCTCGATGAAGCTATTGACAGCCATGAAGATAATTTACGGGTGCGCTATATGCGTGCACGCGTCGATGCCTGGCTGGCGCCGGAAATGGGACGCTGCGCGGTCACGATCAAGGATACCGAATGGATGCTGAAAGATAAGACGCTCTTTAACCCTGCACAAATTGCGCGGATCCAGCATATGCGTTATCTCGCGCTCTATAACTGCAAAAAATACCCGCAAGCCGCACAGCTTTTGGCACAAATAAAACTCCAGGACGCTGTCGCGGCAAAGGCACTGGAATTACATAACAACGTTGCGCCTGCGTGGGATGAGAATGAAGTGGCGCAGGTGCTGCTGCCGCTGGTGAAGGGTGAGTAAATGAGCATGATCTTTATTAACGCTATTGTGCTACTGATTCTGCTTTTTCTGTTGTGGTGTACCGTGATGCATGCGCGGGACGTGAAATTCGCATTTCTCAACCTCTTCCGACATAAGCGCCGCTCATTTTCGACCCTGTCGGCGATTATTTTGGGGGGCGTCGCCATTTTCCTGTATGGCGGATTTATCGATTACTCGTTCTGGATCTTAAAAGAGCAAACGGTCCGCACGAATAGTGGTCACGTGCAGATCTACCACCAGAATTATTTTGCCACGTCCAATAAAAATAAAAGCCTGATTGCGGATTACCCGTCTTTAAAACAGGCGATATTAAGCGAACCGGAACTGGCGGCAGATATTTCTACACTTGCCGGGCAACTGGAGTTTACCGGGGTTATTTCTCATTACGAAAATGAAACCTCCAGCTATTTTTCCGCGCTGGGTATCGAACCGCTACCGGCATTAAAACTGGGATCCTTTGATAAACTTATTTCTGGCAGTGACTTATCACGTATAAAAGCCGATCACATCACCTTAGGACGCGGACTGGCACAAACGCTCGGCGCTCATTACGATGACTGGCTGGATGCCATTACGGTTAATTCGCGAGGCGGACAGGGCGCATTGTCGCTGAAGATCCGTGGCATTTTTGCATCCGGCATCAAAGATTACGACGACACGGCGTTGAAAATGCCGCTTGAAACCGCGCAGCGCATGATGGAAACCGACGGCGTGAGTAAGGTGTTAATTTTACTGAAAGAGGATAATACAGCCGCATTCAGCGCCAGGCTGAGAAAATTTATCGAGAAAAACCATCTGCCGCTAATTGTGAAAGAGTGGAAGGATACCTCGCTATTTTATCAGCAGGTTGAGAGCTTATTATCCGGGATCTATTTCTTTATTAAACTGATTGTTGCATTGATCGTTATCTTTATGATCGGTAATTCAATGACCATGAATATCGTCGAGCGGACAAGGGAGATCACGACGCTGCGCGCCATTGGTTTAAAACCTCTCCACGTTACCCGATTGTTTTTACTGGAAGGGATTTTTGTCGGCATGATTGGCGCTGTTGGAAGCCTCGGCATTGGTTTTGCTATCGCTTCAGTGATTAATCTTTACGGCATCGCAATGCCGCCGTCGCCTGGGCAAACTTTAGGCTACACCGCTTTTATTAAAACCAGCAGTTATGATTTGTTATTTATTACGCTGATGCTGCCGCTATTAACCGCGACTGCAGCTTCTGTTTTACCGGCGTTGCGTGCCTCTCGTCTTAATATATCGGATGCTTTTAAATTTTCTTAGGGAAACTCGTAATATGAAAATTACGCTATTTGGCAAAGGAATTGCCTGCCTTGGGCTTCTTTCAGCCTGTGCCTTCGCCGCGCCTGGCGATAACGCTATCGATATTATTCGTCGTGCGGATGAGATCCGTTCTCCCAATAAACCTTTCCGCTATACGCTCGCGGTGAGCGAATATAAAAATGGCGAAGAGAAGCCAGAAAGCAGACAGGTGCTGGATATCTCAATGCGTTTTATGAAGTCTGAAGGGGAGATGAAAGCAGATGCCCGCTCTTTAGTTCGCTTTATTTATCCGCCGCGTGATAAAGGTAAAGTGATGCTTTCCGACTGGTATGACTTATGGTTTTATTCTCCAGGGCTACGGCGACCGGTACCAATTTCTCGCCAGCAAAGATTGATGGGGCAAATATCTAATAGTGACGTGATTGTGACTAACTTTGAATATGCCTATCAGGCGACTCTGCAGGGCATGGAAAATTGTGGCGATAATCAATGTTACAAACTGGAGCTGACGCGAACCTATGCCGAAGCAACCTGGCCAAAAATTATCTATTACGTTGAAGCTGGCGATGAAAATCGGCCTTATAAAGCTGATTATTACTCTCTTGATGACAAATTACTTAAAGAAGTTCGGTATCTGAATTATCAGCCGGTATTAGGGAAGATGAGGCCAATGCGGATTATTGTGCAGGACGTACGCCATGAGAAAAGTTTTTCCGCCATGGATTACAGTGATGTTCGTCTGGAGTCGTTACCTGAATCTCACTTTACACGTGAACATCTTCAGCGGGAGGCAAAATGAAATATTCACTCCCGTTGATTACGCTGGTTTTTTCTGCTTTGCCAACAACCCTGTGGGCTGATTGTTTATCCGGCGAAGAAGTTGCACAGAACACGGATGTTGTGCTCTATGCGCAGACATCGTATGTGAATAAACAACCGTCGATCTGGCAGGTCGGTGGCAATAATCCATTCAGCAAAAGCAATATTTATAATAATTTCGGCATCAACCTCAAAGGCGGTTGCGCAATCATCGACAATCAGCTGGATCTGAATTTCTCACTGTATGGGCTCACTTACCGTCCATTGCATGCCAACAGTGGCTTTGAAGAAGATCGAAGCCATTCACGCGCTTTGATCGACAGGCTCAGCGTTATTTATAACGTCTCGGACAGCGTTCAGCTTGAGGCGGGCAAGTTCAGTCAAAAAGCCGGGCTTTTTTTCCTGCGATCGCCTGCTGATTTACGCAATAGCTACTATGCCGGGTTCAAAAGCACGCGTCTTTACGATCCGCTGATGGAGCCAGTGTTCCAGGAATCCCCGTGGCAGGTGAAGCTATCTGAAGATACGCAGGATTATTCGCTCTCGTTCTCAGTCGTTCCGAAATTAGCGGATGCCGGTAAGCGCCATCTCGCTTCTGGCGACTGGTCTGCCAATGTGCGAAGCAATAGCCGTGAAGATTATTTGCTAAATTACACCGATCATCGCTTTGAAAAACACCTTCCTACGGCGAGCTTGCTGCTTGGGGAAACGCGCTCTGTGGCCTTGGCGGATAGCTATAACCTGACGCCGCAACTGATGATTAACGCGGAAGCGGCTTATCACACCGGGCAGCAGTGGCGTCATTTCTCCCCTGAAAATGCAGCAATGGTCGAAGAGTTCGAGTTCCCTTCTTCCCTTTATAGCACGCAGGAGAAAGAGGGGGTTGAAGTGGCCGTGGGTGGGCAATATGCGACGGATAACTTTAACCTGTTTGGCCTGGAATATTATTATCAGAGCGAAGGGTATTCCCGGGCGGAATGGCGTAAACAAACTGATTTTATTCAGTCATTAAATAGCCGCACCGGTTTTTTCTTCATTGATGATATTTTTGACTCTTATAAGTATTTGATGGCCTCAGAGATAAATAATACTGCAAATAAAAAGATGCTTCAGGGGAAACATTATCTTAATACCTGGTCAAGTATTAAGATGGATAACCAGTCAACGCTACAACCTTATGTGGTGTTTAACCTTGTCGATCACAGTTCAGTATTAGGTGTTAACTATAACACACCGCTAAATATTATTGATGATCGGCTTGAAGGCTATACCGGCGCATTTATGTCGACGGGAAGTTCTGACTCTGAATTCGCATTATATGGCGATATGTTCGGTGTCTATTTAGGCCTTAAATACTATATGTAAAGGTGGCAATATAATGACAAATACTCTATCACAACCGGTTGTATTGTTATTCTCTGGCCAGGGGAATCCCGTTATTGGTATGGGCAGCGATCTGTGGGATATCAATGAGACCACTAAGTCCATCTGGGATTGCGCCAGCGATATTGCTGGTGTGGATCTGCGTCGGCTCTGTCTGAAAGGGCCGATGAATCGGCTGATTCAGACTACCGTGCAACAAATTGCCGTGACGGCGATTAACGTCACGTTGTATAGCCTCTGGCGCGAACGTTTCGCCGATGCGCCGGTTGTCGGATCTTGCGGGCATAGCGTGGGGGAATACAGCGCGTTATATGCTTCAGGGGCGCTCACACTGGAAACCGTGTTCGAACTTATACGGTTCAGGGCCAACCTGATGCACCAGCAAAGCGAGAAAAATAAGGGAACAATGCTGGCGTTAAAAGGCGTGGATTACGACACGCTACGCAACATCATCAGCCGTTCAGGTATTGAGCTGGACATCAGTTGCGATAATACTCCTCGCCAGCAAGTCGTTGGCGGGCAGGTATCGGCGCTGAATGATTTCGCCAGAGTATTACTCGCTGAAGGCCACGAGGCGATTAAACTGGGTGTGAGCGGCGCATGGCACACGCGTTTAATGGCTGAAGGCGTTCAGCCAATGCGGGACTATCTGGCCGGGATCGCGATCCTCCCGCCACAGCATGATGTTCTGATGAATGTGACAGCAAAATCCGAAGCAGATCCCGCCATGATCAAAGAAAACTTATCCTTGCATCTGACCCATACGGTGAAATGGCGAGATTCTCTGTCGCACTTTTTACAGCGCGCACAGCCTGTCCGGTTTGTGGAAATAAGCAATAAACCTTATCTGGGGCAAATGTTGCAGGATTTCGCCGGGTTTGATGTCGGGCAGGTTATCCATTGCCGAAAAGCAATAGCAATGTAGCGGTGTAATGATGATTCCAGATTATTTAACCTTCATCCGCTTCCAGGATAAACGCAATATATTATTTTTCTATATTGTGACTCTGGTGCTGCTGGGTTTTTACTGGCGCAATGCGGATTTTACTCTTTCATTGCGCGATGCAGGTTTCATCGGCGGCATCTGCGCACTGGTGTTTTATAACGTTATCTCCGATCTGAAAGCATACTGGGCATACAAATGCGTAATTAAGAATATTGATTTTTCTTACTTCAAAGGTAAAGCGTGCGGCCCGAAAGAGAGGTTATTCACGCACCCGCTTATCGCCGCAGCGTTGTCTTCTTTTATTTTTGCGCTGTATTCTGCTGGGCTCATTATGTTGATTTATCCGGCCGGAGCAGCAATTTCTTTGGCCGTTAGCGTTCCGCCTGTCATTTACGCCCTGTTTTCTGTTGCGCGCCATAGTTATTTAAAGCAGATGCCGACATCCGTTGTTGAAAAGGGCCGTTACAAAAATCTGTCACAATATTTACTGCTTTCCGTAGTAGCCAGTACGGCGTTGAGTCTGTTGACCATCATTCCCTTGCGCGATAAGGCACAATTTGATTTATACGGTAATTATTTCACGCTGAAGTCAATTATTACCATGTGTATTCTTTGTGCTGTCGTTTTGGCGGTTAACCTGCTCTTTTTATGTTTTACAAAACGCTATGTTTTTCTTGGGCGCCTGTTTCTCAACGAGATTAATTTGTTTTTTTCTCCCGTTTTACCATTACGCGCTTTGTACGCAAAACCGCTCTGGCAAAGGTTGATATTATTATCGGTGGTGGAGTTTTCCTGGATCTCATTTTTGTGTCTGGTGATGATGCTTTCCGCAATAAAAATCTGGTTTGAGGTCTGGTTTTTATTGTGCTACACACCTTGCCTTATCTACTACTATTATCACGCATACTGGCGGTGGCATAACGACTTTATGATGTCATGCGATATGTACCTTCGCTGGGATGAGATTAAAAAGAAATCGGGGGTGTGGTAATTTGTCTTAGCTGTTAATTCCGTCTGTGCATCGCAATGCACAGACGGAATCATTAAGCGCATGAGGATATCTGATTCTATCTGCCTATCCACTTCAAAAAAGGCACGAGATTCTGGAAGCTTTTTAATCCGTATATCTCTTTTAATCTGTTTATATAGTAGTAGACTTGTTTTTCATTCAGGTTGTACATTTTTGCTACTCTATTAACATTGCCAATCTGCATATACTTTTTGAATATCATGAGATAGAGATGAATTTTTTTACGGGGTTTTAAAATGTCGTAATAGTAGAGATAGAGATTCGCCGTCGATTTTCTTTCATTAATTTTCTTCTTAACATCTTCGATGAACTCCGCAACTCCCAGACGTGCATTGGTCGTGTAGCTGTTATCTCGTTCCGAAAGGATGATAACCAGCGCGTCCGGGAATTTGATGATACAACTGAGGAGTTCATCGATGATGCCAAATATATCATCGAAGTAGATCTCTTCAATGAAGATGAGCGTCTGGTTGTCACCCTCAATATCCGTACCTGAAAAAAAAGATTCGATTGCTATTTTTTTGAAAGGGTCGAGGATCTTACATATCACGTTCATAACTGTCATCCATAGTCGAAATAATCTAATCCGTTAAAGTTTTTATAGGCTACAGGAGCTTTGAATAGTTCCCCCTGGAACAATGACACATTTTTATTTAAAAAGTACTGCAAATGGTAAACTGAGTCTATGCCGCTAACGATGATATCTGTGTTCTGTTTGCTTAAACCACTCATTAAATCATCGGCGAAACCATGCATGATGACTTTGTCCGTCAACGGGAAAAACATACTTTTGTCGATTTTTATATAATGAAAGTCGAAACCAAAAAGCATTTCAATATTGGAGTGTCCGGCACCAAAATCACCGAGGGCAAAGAAGGTATTTTTTTGTATAGTCAACAGTGCAGAGAGTAGTTTTAATTTATGAATTAAGTCGAACGGAATGCGGGAGTTGACTTCAATAACCAGTTTGGCGTTTAGTTTATCGAGCTTTTTGGCAGTTTGAATACAATCTTCTGCGAACTCCATAATATTTTCGCTGAATAAATGCAATGGGCTAATTTTTATAAAAAAACGCAACTCACGGCATTTATCAATATCACCATGGTTGGCCAGATAATCCTGGATTTGCAGCAATAGTTCTTTTGTAATACTGATGATTTCACCACTTTTCTCTGCTGCGGTCAGGAAGTCATGGGGTGAAATAAAATCCGTGCAATTGGAGCCTTTGCTTTGCAACCACGCCGTTGCATCAATGCCGTATACACGATTAGCTCGGGTATCAATGATTGGTTGAAAAAATGTCGTGACATTCCATTTCTCGAAAATGTCATCGAACATGTCATGGTAATCTCTTTCATCATTGAATTGTTTCATAGCTGGTCCATTACGCGCCAACAAACATCAAAAAGCAAATATCTAAAAGGAAACTTGTGTAACCGAATGAGTTTAAAATATTGCAATTTGTATTAGATGGGCATTTTTTGATTTACATCCATTTATTGTATTATGTTTGATTTTGCGAAGCATGCAATCTATGTATGTTATTATCAGATTTTTCAAAAAATGAAGTTAAAAAATATTAAGTGTCTGAATAAAGGTCCTTAATATATTTTAATTGTGAATTTAAAGTTAAATCATATGTGATTTAATTCCATGTGGCTATTAATTTATGTTTTAGATCATGTTCCGTCATCAGATATTAGGGTAAGGCGAATAAAAACCCGCAGTTTGTTTATTCTTAGTGCTTATATTCCGATGTGAGCGGGCCCTTTCGATAATTCTTATCAAGCGGGTAGAAGCTGCAGATGGTTGATAGTGGGTCACCGTCATTTACCCTACACAGAAGCGTTATACAGTAGCGCAACCTGAGAAGAGGGAATGACGATGAAATATGCCAAATTAGCGGAAACCTGGATCGATCCCGGCGTTCGTATGCGCGAATGCAAAATGGGTCAGCAATGTGAAGTGCTGGCTAATAGTCTGATGGAATACAGTACGTTAGGTGATTTTTCCTATATCGGTGAATATTGCACCATTGCCGATGCTGAGATAGGAAAGTTTGTCGCGATTGCCAATAATGTGCGTATTGGCGCGCCCAATCATCCGATGGGGCGGCCATCCCAGCACCGAATCACTTATTGCCCGGAGTACTATTCCGCCAGCGCGGTACGCGATCATGACTTTTTTACTCAGCGGCGAGGCGATCGCGTCGTCATCGGGAATGATGTCTGGATCGGGCATGCTGCTATTGTGCTGCCCGGCGTGACGGTAGGAGATGGCGCTGTCATTGCGGCTGGCGCCGTGGTCAGTAAGGATGTGGCACCTTACACGATTGTTGGCGGCGTTCCGGCAAAGGTTATTCGTTTGCGCTTCTCACCGCATATTGGCCAGCAGTTACAACAGATCGCCTGGTGGGAGTGGCCGCTGGAGACCATTATCGAACGGCTGGCCGATTTTCAGGATGAGGATATAGAAGCGTTTTGCGAAAAGTGGGGACGCCAGTAAGCCGCGCTCAGCGCTCCGGCGCACAGAGCGCTACCAGCATGCCCAGTAGCGCGGCAGCACCCAGCCCACGAAATACCGTAGACCAGCTTGCCAGATCCGGCTGCATCGCCAGTAAAACGGAGATCACTGCCAGCATCATCGCGCCGGCGATGTACTGGCTGGTGACCATCAACGCGCTGGCGCGTCCCTGTTGCTGCACTGGTACGGCGCTCAGCCCGACGGCGAACATTGCCGGATAGATCAATCCGTGGCCGATACCGCTGAGCACGAGTCCGGACATGAACCCGACGGAGAACGGGGCGCTAAGCGATATCGACAGCAGCCATAAGCCAACTGCCGCGCAGGCAAACCCCACCAGCAGCGCCTTTTGGCTACTAAAGCGTGCAGAGAGTCGGGTGTAAAGTGCATTTCCCGCCACAATCAGCACTGCCAGCGGGGTAAATAACCATCCGGTGGTGACGGCATCAAGCTGTAGCGTTTGCTGCCACAGCAATGTCATGGCGTAAAACTGGCTGCCGACGCTGGCCATATAGCAGGCGCTGCTGAGCCAGCCTGTCTGCAAACCCGGCATGTCACGCAGTGTGCGTGACAGCAGCGGCTGCGGAGCAAAACGTTCATGGAGAATCAACAGCAGTAGCATGGCTGCCGCCAGTCGATTCGCAAAGAAATCCGGCGCACCTTGTTCGGCATAACGCATCATCGCCCACACCAGCGTGCCGGCTGTCGCACAACCAAGCAGCGCGCCAAAACCCGTGCGTTGCACGCCACCTTGTGGTTGTGTTTTCGAAAAGTTGCGCTGCACCAGCCATAGCGCCAGCAAACCAGGCGGCAGGTTGATGAAGAAAATGGCGCGCCAGCTCAGGGCCGTCAGCATGCCGCCCAGCACCACACCCGCCACCAGGCCCAGCGCACCAATTGCGCTCCAGATCGCCAGCGCCCGGCGATGTGATTCTCCCTGAAAACGCTGCGCCATTAAGGCCAGCACTGCCGGTTGCAGCAGCGCGGCGGCGATCCCTTGTCCACAGCGGGCCATCAGTAACAATGTTCCGTTATCGGCCATTCCGCCCAGTATTGATGAAAAAAGAAACAGTATCATGCCGATGCTGAAGATTCGGCGCGCGCCGAAACGATCGCACAGGCTTCCACCAGGCAACAGTAGTGCGGCGAAGGTCAAACCGTAGATCGACACCACCCACTGCATTTCGCTCAGTGACAAGTGCAACGCCTGCGCCAGCGTGGGTAGCGCAACATAAATAATGGCGTAATCAAGCGCAATCAATGCCTGAGCGATGCCGGGAGCCAGCAGCGCCTGATAGTGTGGCGATGAGTGCGTAGCCAGCGTGTTAATTTGCGTCATGGGGTATTCCTGTTAATCTTCTAAGGTGAATAATCCTCATGGATCATTCCCGATGAGTAACAGGCTACCCCCTGTTTCATGACGTAAGCAAAGTCATAGTTTTCAGCTTAAGATGAGTTAAATTCAGCTATGCGAACACGCCGATTGCCACCACTTTCTGCCATCCGTGCTTTTGATGCTGTGGCCCGCCACACCAGTTTTAAAGCTGCCGCGGAGGAGATTGGCGTGACGCCGACCGCCATCAGCCACCAGATCCGCGTGCTGGAGACATCGCTCAACCAGCGTCTGTTTACCCGCTCGGCGCGTGCCGTGGTGCTCACTAATGCCGGAGAAATTCTGTTTCGCGCCTCGGGGAATATCTTTGCCACGCTGCGCGAAGCGGTGGAGGCCATCGACAGGGCCGGGCAACCGGGAGCGTTAACGCTGAGCACTACCTCCAACTTTCTGACTAACTGGCTGGTGCCGCGCCTGCCGTCGCTGCATCAACAGCACCCATCGCTGGAGCTGCGTCTGCACAGCAGTACCGACCTGGTGGATGTTCGTGGTGATATGGCGGATTGTGCGATCCGCTACAGCATGCAGGCTGATGAAGCACTGGAGAATACGCTGCTCTACCGCGATCGTTTTGTGCTGGTCGCCAGCCCGCAACTGGCGTTGCGGGTGACGGAAGATCTTTCCCGTTTTACGCTGTTTCATATTGAAAACCGCCATGTTCCGCAGCCGGAACCAGACTGGCCACACTGGAAAGCGGCCTTTGGCCCGGCCGATTTACCGGTACATACTGGTATTCATTTTGATGATGAGACGCACGCCATTCAGGCGGCGATTGCCGGGCAGGGTGTACTGCTCGCCAGCGAATTATTGATCCAGAATGCGCTGGAACAAGGATTGTTGCGCGTTGCCCTGCCGGGAACATTACCCGGCGGGAATTACTATTTCGTAACCAGCCAGCAAAAAGCGCAGCGTGAAGAGGTAAGAATAATAAAAGCGTGGTTGCAGCAGGCATTTGCTGAGGGTGAATAATCGCGGCGGAGTAAGTTTAATTATATATTGTGTATTCATTTATCTTTTATTTAGAAAATGTCGTTGATACTTCTTAAGTGAAATTTATTTTCTATCCTTTATAACCATTACTTAGATTAGGTGTGATAATCATAAGAGTTAACGGCATAAGAATTTTGTAAATCCTTCACGAATTTTAGAAATAGATCTTTTTGACTGTGGAAAATAAGGTAAAGTATTTTCCGTGTAACACTTCATGGTAAACGATGACATACAGCATCAATAAGGCCATGTTTGGAAAGGCGATTTCCTGCCCTGTGCATGACGAAGTAGCGGATTTATCACCTTGCCTGCCAACTTTGGTAGGTTGATTAAACTTTATTGGAGTATATTCTGTAACGTTTTTTATTGTTAAATGTACAGGCTGTCCACCTCGTAAATAATAACCCTGATTCTACTACTGCACTAATAGCAAGGAGTTTGCTTTGAGTCAGTCTGAACTCGTTTCAGTATTTAAATGCACCCCCTGGTTGACGAAGTTTCTTACTCGTCGTGGATTAAAAAAAGCTGATAGCAGGCCTCTTTATGAATATCATGCAACCAGCGATGAATATGCCGATCTGAAACGGCTTCTTCGGGAAATAGGGCAGCCAGAAAAACTAAAAAACGATAAAGGTTATGCAGCCTGTTTTACCCTTTTTTGCTCCGAATGGTATCGCCGGGACTACGGGCGCGACTGCAAATGGAGCTGGGATCCTATTCATGCAGCCCTGAATATTAGTCTGTCTCATTCGGAATTAGGTTTGGTCGTACCAAAAGGATTGGATGGTTTTTGGGAACGTCCAATTCGTTTTTATGAATCGGAACGTCGTAATTTTCTGGGGTCACTTTTCAGTGAAGGTGGTCTGCCTTTCAAGCTGCTGAAAGAAACGGATAGCCGCTTCCAGTCTGTTTTTTCCCGTATTCTTAATCAATACGAACAGGCCTCATCGCTGGGGTACTCAACGTCGATGTTGGTTCAAATGATGGTTGAAAAATCATCGCTTCCTCAAGGATTTCGGGAAGACACATCCATAGAATTCATCGCCCGGATGGCTGAACAACTCATTTCGTTGGTGCAACTCTATGAGCTCAGCACCCATGCTGAACCGGTTAAAGAGCTTGAGCGCGTACACCCTAAATGGCGCGACAGTTTTCCCATCCCCCTTGACGATGATACGGGAACCAGCTTTCTCAACGGCTTGCTTCGCACTGCATCGGTGGAAAATAAGCCCCGGCAGCGCAAAAGTAAGATTATTGAATGCTTTTTTTCCTGGTCAGAGCAAAAGCCCGATGCCTTACATACCTACATTTCACTGCCGGAAGAAATGGTTTTTCCATTATTGAGTGAACCTTCGACTACTCGCTTTGAACTGGCAGTGTGTGAAGACGGGGAAGACATGGTCAGCCTGGGAAGCGCTTACGCCACGCTTGAGCATATGCAAGCCAGATTACGGCTGCGCAAAAGTGATGTTCGTTTTCACCGGCGTCGTCCTGCCACCACATTGTCTCTGGTCGCCCGGGCTGGTGGGGTGATTATTGGCATTGTCAATATTGCTGAGAGTGAAATCCCGGTTGGCGATGTTCCTCTTGTCTTTGTGCGTCAGGGTGATGACTGGTCCTTGCAAGGGATTGCCTCATGCAGTGTCCGCAGTAGCGACATGCTAATCATTCTGCCGGAAGGTGGGACGCTGTCTGCTGAAAATACCCCCTCTGATTTTACCTGCCGGGCTTTCGGCTACCCTGCTTTAGTGGTGCAAGGAGGGCAGGATATCCTCATTGAGGGTGAGGAAACCTATCGCATACGTGCGGGGCTGGAGCAGGTGCGCCTGCCAGGTCTGGAGTTACAAGGTAAGCGTCTGAACTGGACGACCTTTCCTGAAGAGGTGTTTCTTGGCACTCCGCGAGTTATGCGAAAAATGGGGGTACCTGAAGTTCGCTACAGGCGTTTTTTGAGCGGTAAAGATATTGATGTGTGCGAGTTGCATGACACCATGGGGACGCATTTTTTGTCCATCCGCAATGAGAACAATGAAACGTTACTGCGTCGCAAAATTGGCATATTACCTGCGGATTTTCAGGTTGAAATTAAGAGCGGTGAGCGTGCAAACGAAGGAATCATTGCTATCTCGACGCAGCACAAATGTTGGTATGCGTTAAAGGACAAAACACTTGAAATAGGCCGTAAGCGTTCCGGGAACAGAACGGAAATTTTGATCAAAGCGGAAGGGGTACCGCCCTCATCAGTACAATTGCAGGTTACCCCAAGCTTGATGGAAGCGCCCGTTGGGATTGTTATGCCTTTTCCCTCAAGTGGCTGTCTTGCTTTTGATGCCGAAGGTCGGCCGCTGGCAAAAAATATCACCATTACCGATTTGCTGGGCTCTCGAGTGTTCCTGTTTGGCAAAAATGGAGAACCGACCCGCTTTACCCTGGAACTACGCTTGCGTTCCAACAGTGGGCAGCAGGCATGGCATGAATGGCGTTATAACGCCGGTGAACGCCCGCTTGAAATTAATCTTTACAGCCTGAAAGAGCATATTGAGAACTTACTTTCCCTCGGTTCAGGGATTGATCAGATTGTGGATATGCGGATTAGCGGCGTAGGCGGTACCGGCAACTGGCAAATCCGGCGCTACAAATACAGCCTGGAATATGATCCGGCCTCACAGATACTGCGTTCCAACTCGATTCACAATGCATCAGGGAAAGTGCCTTCGCCAGTTATCATGTTGCTGAGCGAACCAGAGCGAAAATCCATTCCTCTGACATCAAGAATGAGTGAAGGTGTCCCGGTCGGTGAATTTGAGCTGGGCTCAATTGTAAGTAAAAACGGCCCCTGGCTGGTTCTGCCGAAACCTGGCGAAGAAACTGCATTCCGTCCCTGTTTTATTCGTGGTGAACAGTTGCCAGAAGCGGAAGCCGGTACGATTCACTCCTTGCAAAAAGCCACTCAGCTTTTCAAACCTGGTGCTGAGGTTAATACCATTTCCTTGGTTCTGGATCAGATGGCGAACGATCCGGCGCATTCTGGCTGGCAATTCCTGCAAAATCTTTACAGCCAGTTCAGTTATTTACCTCTGGCCACCTTCGAGGTCTGGCGTGCGTTATTTCAGCATCCTCAGGCACTAACGCTCTCCTTGTTCAAATTTGAAATGTCGGCCGAATATCTTGGACGAATCGAATCTGAATTCCCCGTGTTTTGGGAGTTCTTACCGATACAGCAAATAAAAAATGCAGCAGCAAAAATGCAGGCCTTTATGGTGAGCAAAGGCGCATCTATAGAAATGCAGAGTAATTTCCTGAATAAAATGTATCAAAGGTTGGGAATGCTCTTTCCTACCTATGCCAGCGATGTGCATAGCTGGTTAAGCGAGGGAAAGGCCCCGAGGCTTTTCCCACAACCGGTCATGAAAGAGATTATTCAGGGCTGGTATCAGGAGTTACTTCGTGAACACGGGGAATCCCGCTGGCCGGAATATGGCGGCCCACGTCTCTCTCGCTGGATCCAGTCGCAAGCCGATCCCATTATTGAAATCTCTTCCGATACACATTTTCGCTATGCCGTTGCATGGCTGCCGGTGTTTGCCGCCGCAGTAGCCAGCGGCAAAACCACCTTTACCAGCGTTTTTGGCAATGAACCTGGCGCCGTATTTTTCTTACGGCAGGTGAGAGACTTTGACTCTCGCTGGTTTAACGCTTTGTTCCAGTACTGCTTGCTGCGTAACGTTACGGAAAAATAAAAATGACTACACGCTATTTTTCGACACTCATTGAACAATCACTCTCTCGCTCAACGGAAGCGACACTCAGTATATTGAGTATTACCAATCCCCAGTTGCGTGAGCATCTTGCACAGCAAATGGCAGCAGAATGCGGTGCGGAAGGTTCATTTCTCGCATCGCCGGTTTTCGAGCAAACCTTTGGTTGGGAAGAGTCCGCTTTCACGATGCGCCAGCTGGCAACGGAAAAAACGTTGCTGAGTAAAGAAGTCGTCGCTTCTCTGGATAGCGAGGAAAATGGCCGCTATCGTTTTGGCGCAAGCTGGAAGCCTTTTACACATCAGTTGGCCAGCTGGAAAGCGTTGCTTGAGCAGAAGCATTCTATTGTGGTGACCAGTGGTACAGGCTCCGGTAAGACCGAGTGTTTTATGGTGCCGGTTCTGGAAGATCTCTACCGGGAACTACGTGGGAACGGTAATAAGCCGCTGGTGGGCGTGCGGGCGCTGTTCCTCTATCCATTGAACGCGCTGATTAATTCCCAGCGCGAACGCCTTGATGCCTGGACGCGCAGCTTCGGGACGGGAATTCGCTATTGCCTGTATAACGGCAACACCAAAGAGAAACATGCGGCCGTCAAAAGCGAGCAAGAGAAAAAGCCAAATGAAGTGCTTTCGCGTGAGAAGATGCGCGAAGAACCTGCACCTATTCTGGTTACCAATGGCACCATGCTGGAATACATGATGGTTCGCCAGGTTGATGCGCCCATTATTCAGCAATCTAAAGCGCAAAAATCATTACGCTGGATCGTGCTGGACGAAGCACACACCTATGTTGGTTCACAGGCTGCCGAACTGGCGTTGCAGTTGCGTCGCGTAATGAATGCCTTTGGTGTTACGCCGAGGGACGTCCGGTTTGTTGCAACATCGGCAACCATTGCCGGTAGCGATGCAGAAAAGCAGCTGAAAAAATTCTTGTCTGAGCTTTCTGGCGTGCCACTGGAACAGATTGATGTGCTGGGAGGCAAACGCATTGTGCCTGAACTTGAGGCTAGCCTGAATCGCGCTGTTTCTCTGGATGTGCTCGAAGCTATTCCTGATGCTGGCGAAAAAGAGGTTAGCCCGGAGCGCTATAGCGCATTAACTCACTCACCGGAAGCGCGTCACTTACGTGAAATGCTGGTTAGCCAGCGGGCAATGAAACTGGATGCGTTGACCGCGCGCCTTAATGAACTGACTAAACAACGCTATAGCCAGCAGGACACTTTACGCTGGATTGATCTCTGTTCCGGTACGCGTCCCAATGAACAGGATCCCGCTTTTCTCAAGGTCAGGGCGCATATTTTCCAGCGCAATACACAGGGGCTCTGGGCCTGTGCTGACAAACACTGTGCAGCGAAGCACGGCACGGCCCTGGAGAAGAACTGGCCATTTGGCTATGTCTATGTAAACCAACGGCAGAATTGCGCATGTGGCAGCCCGGTATTTGAACTGGCATTTTGTAATGAGTGTAATGAACCCCATCTGCTGGCCCGAGAAAAAAGGGGCAGGCTTGTCCAATGGGAAAATAAAGGTGGTGACGAGTTCTCTCTGCAGGACGATATACCGGAGGAGATTGAGCCGGTTGCTGAAAAAGTCGAAAAAGAGATTGTCATCAAGACTCCGCACATTATCGCGGCGGAACATAATGAAGCCGCTGGCTACACGCTTCAACGTCTTGATCGTCAAACGCACAGTATCGGTGTCGTGCACGATAACAGCATTTCTCTTGCCATAAACGACATCGATCAGGTCTGTAGCGCCCAGGGTTGCGGCTACCGGGGCGTAAAAGGAATATCACCTTTCCGACGTGCTATCCTGGGGAGCCCGTTTTATGTCACGCATATTGTTCCTACGGTGCTTGAGTACTGTCCGGATTTTGCCGGGAAAAATGAAAAAGGTGATGGTCAACAAACTCTACCGGGGCGCGGTAGACGCTTAATTACCTTTACCGATAGTCGCCAGGGCACTGCGCGAATGGCAGTGCGCATGCAGCAAGAAGCCGAACGTAACCGGCTGCGCGGCAGTGTGGTTGAAATCCTGTCGTGGTATCAGAAACAACAGTCGACAGGCGATGTTGTTGCTGCCGATATTGATCCGCAGAAATTCCGTGAACTGGCCGATAAAGCCCGCAAAGAAGCAAAAGAGTACCGTGATATGGGCATGCCGGGTGAGGCGGCAGAAGCGGAGGAAAAAGCGCTGCGTTTTGAACAGCGTCTGAAACAGGCATTGGGCGAAAAAGTAAGTGCGCCGTTGGTGTCACTCAGCTGGCGAGAGATGGTTGGCGAGTTACAAAAAACCTTTGATATCAAAGGTCCGATCCTGCGTTACAACAAATACCACAAACCGGAAATTTTTCGCGAGCATGATGGCCCGGTGAAATTATCGGAAATGCTGTTATTTCGCGAGTTTATGCGCCGTCCTAAACGTTCCAACAGCCTTGAAACCCAGGGACTGGTGAAGATCGGTTATCAGGGGCTTGATAAGGCGCAGATTGTTCCTGACCACTGGCAGGAAAAGGGGTTGTCACTCCAGGATTGGCAGGATTTCCTCAAAATATCCCTCGATTTTTATGTTCGCGAAGGCAGCTATATTCAGCTGGAAGATGACTGGCGGCAGTGGATTGGTAGCCGTTTTGCGCCGCGTTCCTTGCGCAGCCCTGAATCAGATGAGCATGACGAATATCAGATCAAGCGCTGGCCGCAGATTCGCCATGGCAATGTGTCGCAGCGGCTGATCAAGCTTTTGCTGCTGGGCGCCGGGCTGAATGTGAAGAGAACGGCTGATATCGATTTGGTGAATGCCTGGTTGAAAGCGGCCTGGAAGGCGCTTTCCGGGAATCTTGCTGTGTTACGTTCGGATGGTAACCGCTTTTACTTGCCGCGCGAGCATATGACTTTCTCGTTGGTGACAAAAGCGTATATTTGCCCGGTAACTAATAAATTACTGGACACGGCTTTCAAAGGCTTAACGCCTTACCTGCCGACGCATATCGATTTTGACAACCTGAGCGATACACAACGGCTGTCGTATCACGCGGAGCCGGTAATGTTGCCGGAGGTCTGGCATTTTGACCGTTCGCAGGATGATTACGATAACGGCATTAGCAAAATCAGACAGCAAAGTGCGGCAGACGATCTGGTGCAAAAGCTGCGCTCACAGAACTTGTGGACCAATATTAACGACCGGGCTATTGAAGGCGGCTTCTACTACCGCACCGCAGAACACTCGGCGCAGCAGTCTGCTGAACGCCTGGAAGAGTACGAAACGATGTTTAAAGAGGGCGGCATTAACGTTCTCAACTGCTCAACCACCATGGAAATGGGCGTAGATATTGGTGGTATCTCTGCCGTGGTGATGAATAACGTGCCGCCGCACCCCGCCAACTACTTACAGCGTGCCGGTCGCGCGGGCCGTAGTAAGGAATCGCGCGCCATCTCTTATACCCTGTGTAAGGGTAACCCACACGATCAGCAGGTATTTGCTAATACGCTCTGGCCGTTTGAGACGACGATCCCGGCGCCGATGGTGGCTATGAATTCTGAACGTCTGGTGCAGCGGCATGTTAATTCGCTGCTGCTCTCAGAATTCCTGTGTCACGTGATCGGGGAAACGGAAAAAGAGCGCACCAATCTCAACAGCCAGTGGTTCTTTGGCGAAGAGCATGAACAATCCATCTGTAATCGCTTTAAAGTCTGGCTGGAGCGTACTACCTTACCGGTCGATGGCGCACTGGAACAGTTAGTAAAAGGCACTGCGCTACACGGTGTCAGCCCCGACAATCTGCGCCGAAATACGCTCGGGTCCATTTCTTCCCTACAGAAACGCTGGCTTGATATTTTCCAGGATCTTTCGCGGCAGGAACGCGAGTCGCAGCCCGATACACCGTATCGTAAGCGCCTGGAGATGGAGAAAAAACGACACTGCGGCGAGTATCTGTTGCGTGATCTGGCGGCGAGAACATTCCTGCCTGGCTATGGCTTCCCTACCGATGTTGTCACCTTTGATAACTTCAACATGGAAGATTACATCCGTGAGAAAACATTCAGAAGCCGTGATAAGAGCGATCGTGAAGACAACGTCTCGCGCTATAAAGGGCTGCCTTCACGCAACCTGGGCGTGGCGATCCGTGAGTACGCGCCGGGTGCGGAAATTATTCTCGATGGCCGCGTGTTTCGCTCCGCCGGTGTCTCTCTGCATTGGCATAACCTGAACGCAGATACCAATGAACCTCAGCGGCTGGATGTTGCCTGGCGTTGCCATAAATGCGGGACGCTGGGGTATGGAGAGGGAATCAGCGGGCAGGGCGAACTGTTTTGTACCAATGCTGCCTGCGGCGAGCGGATTATTTCTGCAAACAAACGCCAGGTATTGCAACCAGCGGGCTTTGTGACCGATGCCTACTATCCGGTAACCAACAACATCGAAACGATGAAGTTCATCCCCGTGGTACCCGCGTGGGTGTTTGTACAGGCAGAACGTGTACCATTGCCGAATCCGCTAACCGGGTTTATGGCGTCCGGGCCTGATGGTCGTGTATTCCAGCAAAGTATGGGTGAAGGTGGACATGGTTATGCGCTGTGCATGATTTGTGGTCGCGCGGAGTCGATGATTAACGAAACTGATGCGCCAAAATCGATGGAAGCCCATTATCCGCCACGCCCGGGTAAGGGAGATCGTGATAGCCAGAACCATCGGTTGATCTGCCCGGGTTCCACAGCATTGAGAACCAAAGTGACACTGGGTGCCGTAGCGCAGACGGATGTGTTTGAGCTTATTCTCAGGCGTCCGCAGAGCGGCGAGTATATTCAGGATGGTTCCGACGAAGGTCGCAGCGTTGCAATGACGCTGGCCGTCGCTTTGCGTCGCGCACTGGCCGGTGTGCTGGGGGTTTCCGCCGCGGAGCTGGGTTATTCCATTCGCCCGGTGAAACTGGATAACGAACAGTCTGTACTGGCCATCCAGTTGTATGACGTGATTAGTGGCGGGGCCGGTTTTGCCTCCAGCGCGCCATTACATATTGATGCTCTGCTGAGAGGCATGGTGAAACAGCTCGGCTGTAGCCATTGCGATACAGCCTGCAGTGAGTGCCTGCTCGATTCGCAAACCCGTCACGATCACGATGCGCTGGATCGTAAAGCGGCGCTGGCCTGGTTGGGTGAGGATTTCACACACTATATTGGTTTGCCGGAAGAGGAAAAACTGTCGTTGGTAGATGCGCAATATTGCCCCGGCAGCATAGAAGATGCCATTCGGCGCGTGATCAATGAAGGTGCCACATCATTGACGGTGTGGCTCAACGAGCCGCTCAGTGAGTGGGATCTGTATGCCAGCGAGTTCCGCAGGGCGATCCTGCGTTACCGGTTGACCGATAATCTGGGTGTGACGCTGGTGATCCCGGCCGGTATTACTGATGCCGACGTGTTGGGCGAGCTTGCTCAGTTTGCCGCTACGGGCATACGAATTTGCTGCAACAAGGTAGCGTTGACGGTGCCTGTTATCGCTCAGTTGCTGCGTGGCGAGAGCGTTATAACGCTGGCAACGCGTGACATGCAATCGGCCATTCCTGGTTCTGACTGGCACCAAACGCAGGCCCTGGTTGTGCGTTCGCAGACATTTGCGCCGGTCGAGCTGGACGCGGTGGATCTGGCACGCTGGAGCGAACCGGCAGGCGAGCGGGTAAAAGATCTTTCCCTCTCTACTGAACTGAATGGCCCGATTGCGCAGTTTGGTCGCCGCTTCTGGGCCGAGCTGGAAAAAGCCAATGAAGAGACTGCTGCGCTGCTGAAAAACAATCAGATAACGCGTGTCTACTACACCGACCGCTATATTCAGAACCCGGCGGCGCTGGTGTTGCTGGGTTCGATTATGAATCAGTTGAAACCGCGTCTGAGCGGCCATGCGCAGGTCGCCATCAATACGCTGTTCAAAGCGAAAGAGAAACCGGGCTTCAAGGCGGCACACGACTGGGCAAACGAAGATGATTTTCAGGGATTTGCTGAGCAGTGGTTTACCACGCTGATGGGCAAGCCGGTTGATGTCACGCTGAATTACTCCAACCGGGATATTCCTCATCATCGTAAACTGCTGGTGGAGTTTGATAACGGCAAAGCGCTGAAGATCCGTTTCGATCAGGGAATGGGGTACTGGTTCATTCAGTTCCGCCCTGACAGTTATAACTTTATGGCTGAAGTAGAGGATCAGATCTTCAATATGGCGCGTTCGCTGGAACAAGCCCGGGTCAGCAATAAAGAAGAGCGCTGGCCAACGGATGTGCTGGTGGAAATTCAGCAGCAGTAAAACAGAGATGCCCCGCCGTAAGGCGGGGTTGTCTTAACGGCAAAATACCGTGCCGGATTCAGACAGGCCAGCAGAGCTGGTCTAGAAACCGGCGCAATTCCTTATATTGATCAGGGGACAGTTATGGATAACAAAATGTGGATGATACGCGGGGATGCGGGAAAGCTCTATGATGACTTTCGCGATAAACAAATCGTTGGTATCGGCTGGTCTCAGCTTGCACCGTTAGTTAAACCGGGTCTGTCGCGGGCGCAATTGACGGCGCTATATCAGGAGGTCGATCCGTTAAGTAAACCGGGTACGGTGCGCTCCGGGGCTTCGCAGATCTGGCGCTTTGTGAACGAAATTAAGAAAGGCGATTGGGTGATTACTTATTCTCCCGCTAACCGTACTTATTTGCTGGGCAAAATTACTTCTGATTTCCAGTATCACCCGGAATGGCAGGAAGAGGGGATGGGCATTGCCCGCCAGGTGAAATGGAACGCGCAAGAAATCGAGCGCGACCGGTTATCCACCGCCACCAAAAATACGCTGGGCTCAACTTTAACGGTGTTTATGCTGCCGGATAGTGCCGCTAAGGAATTGCTCGAAGACAAAAAGCCTGCCGCTGAAGTGCTGGCGCAGCAACCGCTTCTGGCCGAAGACGAAGAGGTGTTATCCGATCCCTTACGGGATATGGAAAGCCTGGCTTTTGAAGCGATTAAAGACCGGATTAATTCTCTGGACTGGGATGACATGCAAAACCTGGTGGCGGGTGTTTTACGCGGCATGAAATATAAAACCCAGGTCTCTCCGGCCGGAGCCGATCGCGGGAAGGATATTATTGCGTCGCCCGATGGTTTTGGTTTTGAAAACCCACGCATTATCGTCGAAGTAAAACATCGTCGCGAGCAGATGGGTAGCCAGCAGATCCGCAGCTTTATTGGCGGGCGGCATAAAGAGGATCGCGGGCTATATGTCAGCACCGGCGGGTTTACCAAAGAGGCGCGCTATGAAGCGGACCGCTCAACGATACCGCTGATGCTCTGGACGCTGGACGATCTGGTACGTGCGCTAATTGAAAATTACGAGAAGGTAGATATCGACACGAAACTGCTGGTACCGTTGAAAAAAATCTTCCGACCGGTAAACTAATTTTGTTGTGCACCCCGAAATTAATTGCTCCCGGCCAGAACCGGGAGCGCTGTTTTCAGGCTGTGATCGATTTACCCGCCGCTAACAGGGCTGCCAGCTCTAATGATGTTTTTATTTCCGGCTCTTTCGGCGGTTGCCGGGTGGTCAGCAAAATACAGCCCCGCATCACCTGTACATCGACTTTCGTACCCATAGTAAAACCCGCCGCCTCCAGCCATAACCCCTTCATAATCACTGCCGGGGTATAAACATTATCCCTGTGACGACCCGCATAACTCACGGTTAAATGACGGTACGTTACCGAACGGGCTTTTTCATTCTCACAAACTGCAATACAATCCACGTCAGTCATAATTACTATTCCTCGTAAATAGTGATTGTGATCAGCGGTGCGGGTGTGTTGCCGCACATCCCCACCGCGCTAAAAACACTGAAAAAATAACCATGGCAAAAATAAAAGTCCAGAAAAAAACAGACAATAATCAGCACTATTCGGAATAACAAGAAAAACGCGCCTGAAATATTTAAAATGCGTTTAAAAATACCTAAAAATAAAAACGCACGGCATTAACCGTGCGCAAAATAATAAAGAGAGTTATGCTTTTTTACGCGACGCCTTTTTACCCGTGCTTGCGGCACGTTCGGCTTTAATTTTTTCCAGCAGTGCAGCAGCGCTATTTTCCCCGGAGATCAGAGCCGGGTTTTCGGCCCGCCAATGGGCGGTAAGTTCACCGCGAAACGCTTTCGCGAGAATCGACTGAGTGAGGTTATTCACCCGGGCAAGCGCAGCGTTGACCTGCTTTTCAATGGTATCGGCGTAGGCGAACAGCTGTTCCACACGGCGAACGATCTCGTGTTGTTCGGGGAGTGGGGGGAGACTTATTGGCATTTTTTTCATTGAACCAACATTAAAATGCTGTTGTGCTATCCCAACCTGATTATCTGATACATTTTTTTTTGCTATACCCGAGTTCATAAAAATACATCCGAACTCAGAACTTAATTTTTCTGAAGGCCGGGCAATAACTAAGTCGGAACAGTTTGCTACCGTTAAATAATCAGGTATAACACAAGTTGTTCCTGGCGCTCCAGATCTTACAATAGCTAAATCACCTGGATTTAGACGAGACTTGAAAATTTCCTGATGAAAACTATCAGATATATACAATAAATTTTTATCGGAAAATTTAAACTCACGTACGTTTTGCGAACGTAAGAACGGAATACCTTCATCTTTATATCGGTCAAGCATTTTGCCGACATAACCAACAGTAATCTCAGAACAAATTTTGTCGAATACCGTATGTTCCCATTGGGAGAATTGAACATCATTTTCGTTTCGCCATTCTTCGGTCAGTTTTCCACTAACTGCAACCGTTAACACCGCCTGACGAAAACGTTTCAGGATTTTCGGGATTTGCTCAAGACGTGCTTTGGTGCTGTCTACCTGCGCCAGCAACGTATCGAGTTTTTCAGCGATGATTTTTTGTTCGGCAAGAGATGGTAGCGGAACTCGAACATTTTCCAGTCCTTGCCTGGTGATTTGTGGTTGGGCTGAGCCGGAAATCGTATCGTTCAATCCCCTTGCAAGAAGTGCGTATTTTAAAAATTTCACGCCTAAAGATGCCGGTTGATTGTCCAGTGCCATTGCGTTTCCATTTATATATGAGAATGGTTCTGATATATGAAGGTTTCCGCAAGTGGCACCACGGCAGGTTATCATTAGAGTAGGATTTTTGTGTGTATATTCCGTGTAAAATCCTATTTTCCCATTCGCGCCATAAACGACGTAACCACTATCAACTAATTCTTTTGTTGAAATAGTTTTCCATTGTTTAGGTGAAACTAACTCAGTCAGGAAAGGCGACAACCATACCTCAGGTAAAGTACCGGTAATATTTCCTAAAGACATTCTTTCACCTCACCAAATGCTTCATTCAGCAACTGACGCTGTGCATCGGCTTCATCGCCTGCGTCCAGCTCGCGCATCAGGGCATCCAGCTCGCCCAGCGCCTGCACCAGTTCGGTCATCGCCTCTGCCGCTAATACATCCGGCTCCGGCAGGCTGTCGGCATCGATACTGTCTTTATCTTTCAGCCAGGAGATATCCAACGAGTCCGACTTGGCAGTGCGGATCCACTCGCGGCTGAACTTGCGCCAGCGGCTGGTGGCCAGATGCTGATCGGTATTTTTGTTCTCTTCGCTGTCAGCGATTTCGCTCTCTTCGGCATTAAAACTCCACTCACCTTCGGTGCGCGGGCTGAGGCCGTGCGGATCGTCCCCGAAAACCTGCTCAAACGGCTGCAGATGCTGATCGCCAAACGGTGTGCGCTTACCAAAGCCCGGCATATTGGTCCGCAAATCGTACACCCAGACGTCGTCGGTGCAGTTCTTGTCCTGGTTCGGATTTGCCTTCGTGCCTTTGGTAAAGAACAGCACGTTGGTTTTTACGCCCTGGGCATAAAAGATACCGGTCGGAAGACGCAGAATGGTGTGCAGACGGCACTTGTCCATCAGGTCACGGCGGATCTCGGTGCCTTTACCGCCTTCAAACAATACGTTATCCGGCACCACCACTGCTGCGCGGCCGCCCGGATGCAGGGTTTCAATAATGTGCTGCATAAAGCAGAGCTGTTTGTTGCTGGTCGGGTGAACAAAGGTACGGGTGATATTGGTGCCCGCCGCGCTGCCAAACGGCGGGTTGGTTGCCACGATATGCGCCGGCGGCAGGTTTTCCCCGTCACTGCCCAGCGTGTTACCGAGGCGAATTGCGCCGCCGTGATCGAGGTTGCCTTCAATGTCGTGCAGCAGGCAGTTCATCAGCGCCAGCCGACGGGTGCCGGGCACCAGTTCAAGGCCGACAAAGGCTTTGCGGATCTGAAAATCCTGGGTGTCGGTATCGAGATCTTCCAGATCGTTGGTCTGCGATTTAACGTAGCGATCCGCTTCGATTAAAAAACCTGCGGTACCGGCTGCCGGATCCTGCACCACTTCGCGCGGCTGCGGTTTTAACAGATGAATAATGGTCTTGATCAGCGGGCGCGGCGTGAAGTACTGGCCCGCGCCGGATTTGGTTTCGTTGGCGTTCTTTTGCAACAGCCCTTCGTACATATCGCCAAAGTCGTCGCGGGATTTGCCCTTGCTGCCGTTATACCAGTCCAGCGCATCCATATAGCTCACCAGTTCGGTCAGCTGCTTCGGTTGCTCAATGGTGGTACTGACGTTGTGGAAAATCGCCTGTACAAGGTTTTTCTCATCCTGGCCTAATTCCACCAGCAGTTTACGGTAGAACTGCAATTGCTCCTGGCCGATACGCGCTTTCAAATCGTCCCAGCGGTAGCCAGCAGGCAGATACTCGGCTTCCTGGCCGGTCTCTTTACACATTTTCAGAAACAGCAGTGAAGCCAGTTCGTTAACATAGTTCTGATAGGAAACGCCGCCGTCACGCAGGTTGTCACAGAGTTTCCAGAGTTTAGCGACCAGATCGTTATTGTTCATCACAGGTTCCGTGTAAAAGCAGCGGCCCTGAACGGGCCGCAGAAGAAGAAATTGCCGGGGATTCTAACGCGTCAGGCGGGTTCGTCCCAGATGTAATCACTGAATTTCGCCAGCACGCCGTCGAGGTCGTCCTCAAACACGCGCTGCGACACGGCTTTGCCGCCGAAGCGGTGGAGGTTGCCAGTTTTGAAGGAATCGTCGTCGAGCACCACTTTATCTTTCAGCGCGGTAGCTAAGCGATCCAGCCACTTCAGCTGTTCGCTGCTCCAGTCGTTTTCGCCTTTGATGCGCGCCAGGGCATGATCAACACGCAGATCAAACGGCTTCAGCGCATCGCCCACTGCGGCACGGCGAATATGGCCGATCAGCCGGGCGGCGATATCCTCGTTACGCGTCTCTTTCCACGCGCTGCGCAGGGAGGACTCTTCGAAATACTGGCTGTCAAACCACTCCTGCAACTCCACCAGCCCTTTGCGGGTGAGATCGCGCGGGCGGGCAATCACCGCCTGCAACGCGGGCTGCGCATTGGGAGAACGCTTAACCAGATCATCAAAGGCTTCGAGGAAATCTTCCGCATTATGGTAAGCGCCGTAAACCGGCTCGACGTTGATCACCTCATCCGGAATATCAAGGAAGATCGGGCGCTCGCGCAGTTCGTTGATGTCGAGTTTGAGTTTCTCCAGACGCGCAATCAGGGTGGGGAGTTTATTGAACACCTCGGCACTCCAGTGCGGGCCTTTTTCACGCAGATGCGAAGCCAGCTTGTTAAAGCTGACGCCTGCGGCATCCAGACATAATTCATCCAGACGACGTACCTGCTTATCGATGCCGGCGCTGCGGTCGCGGTTATAAGTTGCCAGGCCAATGATCCGTTGCAGCTTGGCGACGAGCTGTTCGTGGCTGTGCTCGGCAAAGCTGCGGCCATCGGCTTCGGTCACTTTATAGGTTTCCGAGTCGGTAATTTCGTTCACCAGCGTTTGCAATTCTACGCTTGGGCGCATCACCACCGGGCGCATGGTATCGACGCTTTCCAGCGTGCTGTAGATATCGACGCAGTCGAAAATTTTAAAGCGGATCTTATCTACTGCCGGGCATAAACGGGTGGCGCGGCCTTTCATCTGCTCGTAGAGAATGCGGCTTCTCACCTTGCGCAGAAAGACGATATTGCAGATTGACGGGATATCGACACCGGTAGTCAGCAAATCAACCGTCACCACAATGTTCGGTAGCCGCTCCTTATTAAAACGGGTGATCAGGGTCTGCACTTTCTTCGCATCTTTATCGGAGTCACCGGTGATCTTGATGATTGCGTCATGCTCCAGCTGCGGATATTTCTTTTTGAAGGCGGTGCGCAGCTCATTGACGACCATATCGGCATGCTCGTTGGTGACGCAGAATACCAGCGTTTTTTGCTTGCCGGTCGGATCGAGGTGTTTGGTTAACTCTTCGCAGACGGCGGTATTGAAACCGGGGATCAACAGCGTACGGTTGAAATCTGCGACTTCAAAATCCTGATCGTCAGCCAGCGTGTCGTTGATCATCTCACCCTGTGGCGTCACGCGAATGATCTCTTCACCCTTCGACAGATAAACACCGTCTTGCGCATTGCGGGTGGTGATCTTGATGGGTGGATCCTGGTCGATCAGATACCCGTCGATCACCGCCGTGCGGTAGGTGTAGCGGTAAACCGGCTCGCCGAAGATATCTACCGTATGGCGTGCTGGCGTGGCGGTCAGGGCGATTTTCACCGCGTCAAAATGATCGAGGATGCGGCGGTAAGCCGACACATACTCCAGCTGGCTGCGGAACTGTAGCTCGCCCTCGGTCTGCTCTTTATCGAGGATATAGCCACGGTGCGCTTCGTCGACCACAATGCAGTCGTAGCGTGCCACCGGCATTGCCTCATCGGATTGCAGCGTGCGTTTAACCAGCGACTGGACGGTCGCAACGTGAATTTTGGTGCTGTCTTCCGGGAATTTATCCGTCAGCCCTTTGATGTCGAAAATGCTGTTAAAAGTATCACCGTTGATGCGCGTGTCTTCAAAGGCGCCCAGCGCCTGTTCACCCAGCGAGCGGCGATCCACAAGGAACAGTACGCGCTTAAAGCGCTGGGACTGGATCAGGCGGAACATCATGGCAATGGCGGTACGCGTTTTCCCGGTGCCGGTGGCCATGGCCAGCAGGATCTCTTGCTGCCCATTGACTATGGTGTTTTCAACGGCGCGAACGGCATCTTCCTGGTAGTAGCGCAGCCCCAGCTCGCTCATATTTGGGTTATCTGCAAACCACTGGTTTTGCCTTTGCGGATCGCTGCCCAGCATGGCGATCAGTTCTTCCGGGCGATGCCACTCCGGTAGCGCTTTCGACATGTTGCTGGTATGGCGGACATCGCGATACCAGATGCCGCTGCGGGTTTTCAGCGTTGCGCGGTATTCGCGGCCATTGGTGGAGTAGCAAAAAGGAATTTTATAGCGTTGGCTGCCGCTGGTATCCGCCCAACTGACTTCATATTCCGGTACCGCTTCCCGCACTTCATCTGCAGGATACTGCTCCAGTAAAATGTTACGCAGCAGGGCATTATCGAAACGTTTGCTGTAGCGATACGCCTCATTCAGTTTACTGAAGACATCGGTGTTGATGCGCTTGGCTTCCACTACCGCGATGGGTTTCATGCCAACGAATAATACGTAGTCGGCAAAACCCTGTTTTCCCGTTTCATCGGTACCGGTGGGCCATTCGGCGATTGCTTTGTTGACACCCGGTTCCGGCCGCGCGCCTTTGGAAAAGCGCAGCATTTTGCTGTCTGCTTCCCAGCCCGCTTTACGCAACTGGGCATCGATCAAAAAGCGGCTCTCTTCTTCGCTCAAATCCAGCGTGCGTTTGATGGCCTGATCGGTGATCTCTTTGTGGTAGGCCTTGCGCTCTTGCTCGGTCTGTTTCGCCAGCTCGGCATTTTTTTCTGCCAGTTGTGCTTCGAGGGCTGCGACGCGAGCCTGAGATTGGGCTTCAGTTTCCTGCTGCTTACTTTCGAGGATGGCGATATAGCCGTTGAGTGCCACCAGCTTTTGCTGCTGGGCCTCTAATTCGGCCTGGTTGTGTGCTTTTTCTTGCGCCTGTTGTTCCAACTGCTGTTTTAACGTCAGCACTTCCTGATGATAGAGATCGCTACTCTGTTCCGGTAACACAAAAACCGGAACCGGGAAGTCATAATCTTTGGTGACCAGACGGTAATACCAGACTGCGAGACGAAAACCGAGGCGCAGACACATCTGCGCATCATCAAGATCGTTGTGATACTCGTGGACGGCCTGATTGCCAATGCGGCGCAATTTATGAAATACCGACAGGATGTTGTCATCAACAAAAGCTATTTTGCCTAATTCACGCAGCAGGTCATGCTGGTTTTCGCATTGGGAAATATCCAGTAGCAGCCCTAAATGCTTCGCCGTCGCTTCACCGAACATGCGCATTTTTACCAGCGTGGTGTTGGGATCGTTCGGATAATTGTTTTCCGCTGCACAGGCGATAGCGTAAATAAAGTCGTTAACGCCTTTCAGGAAATCAAAGTTAGATTTGTTCATGTGCCTTCCGCGTTAAGGCCAGCCCCTGGAGCTACTGACGTGTTACGTTAATCGGTAAGAAAAAGCGACCTAATCATGTTACCTCCCGCAGCCAATGCGATCAATCAACGGAAGATGCGATAACTTACTCTTTCATATGAATTAAATAGTAAGGAGCCGCGGTTATGAGTGTTCTGGTTTGTATTATCGGCAGCAGGAATGACAGGACGTGTCAGTTGCGTTGTGTTTGTTCAGACTTACCATAATTTTCAGAAGTAAGGCATTATTTATGGCGCGATAATTTCATTGGTTTACCATAAATAAACTAATTATTTATAAAGGTTACGTATTGCTATGCGACTATATACTATATATTTTTAAGGCCGAACCTGTATCCATTAGATTTTTTTAATTATTCATGAAAAAGATATTGGCTGGCCATTTGCTACTTGTTATCCCTGTGCAGCAGGTTATGATTTGTGAGAACAATCTGATTGCCTCAAGGATTAGGTGGTCTGGCGCTGTGGGGCACAGGATTATGGACGTTTACTCCTTTTGCTTGCGTCATCTCTCTTCAGAATTCGAATACTGCATATCAGTTTATTGTTGCGCTATAACCCCTTGTTATTAGCGCCTGTGGTAGCTATCAGAAAAAATAACTGTTGTTGACTCGGGATGAAAAATGGAATGGCTTAACTCGTTTTTAACTATATTGACTTCCGTGCAACCTGAAAAGGTTCCGCTGGTCGTTATTATTGTCGTTGCTATTGCGCTGGCATTTTTTGCTGCTTTGTATGTTTATCGGGCAATTAAAATTGTCAATAAACTGAAGAAGCAGTCAGGGATCATTTCAGACTGGAAGAATGAGACAACGGCAGTAAAACTACAGAAGCTGAGCGAGTTATTTACCGGGACGCCACTGGCCCACTCCTGGAGTGAGTTTGCAGAGTCACTCCATCAACAAAAAACGCTTGTCGATGGCGAACTGAAATTAAAAGATGTTCGGGCAACGGCTCCCGCAGCGGCATTTTTCACCGAGCAGCAATTAATCGATATTCCGCTTAACACTGAGTTTTTTAAACATCTTCCCGGGATTCTGACAGGGGTCGGCATTATCGGTACGTTTTATGGGCTGATGATTGGTTTAAATCATTTCGACCCCAGTACGCCCGAGCAAGTTACCAGCAGCGTGGCTTCTCTCCTGCGGGATGTGCTTTATGCTTTTTTAGGGTCGTTTACCGCCATCGCAGCGTCCATCTTCGTAACGTGGCTGGAAAAGCTGTCGATAGCGAAGTGTTATAAATATCTTGAACAGTTTACTGCCGCTGTTGATCAGCTATTTGAAACCGGTGTGGGTGAGGAATACCTTGCCGAACTGGTGAAATCGAGCAACGAAAGTGCTACCCAGGCTAAGCAGCTTAAAGACAGCCTGGTGACCGATCTCCGCGATATGCTACAGAATCTGGTGGCAAGCCAGGTCGCTGAAAATGAAAAGTTAGCGCACACCTTATCTTCCACTTATCGCGATACCGGCCAGCAGTTTGCCGAGCAGGTGAGTGGAGCCATCGAAAATAGCCTGAAATCCCCGTTAGATAAAATTGCTGGTGCGGTACAGACCGCCAGCGGCGATCAGTCGGGTCAGGTACAGAATATGTTGCAGGATGTCCTGACGGCATTTATGTCCAAACTCGACAATACCTTCGGCAAGCAGTTCGAAAATATGCACCAGATGATGGGGCAATCTGTGGGGGCCATTGAGGCAATGCAATCAGGTTTTGCCGGTTTGTTGCAGGATATGCGTAACGCCAGCGAGGATACTCGTCAGGGCAGTGCTGAGCTGATGTCACAGTTGCTCAGTGAGATGAAATCCGGACAGGTCGCGATGCAAGCCGGGATGAATGATATGCTGGCCAGCCTGCAATCGTCCGTCGCCAAAATTGGTGCCGAAGGTGAAGGCGCAGGTGAGCGGATGGCACAGCAGCTGGAAAAAATGTTTGCCGATAGCGAAGCGCGTGAAAAAGCGATGGCTGAACAGATGAAAGCGTTTATCGACTCTATCCAGCAAACGTCCCAGCAAGGCCAAAGTGAAACCATGAAGCAAATGGCGGCGTCCGTTGAGGCGCTGGGCGAGAAACTGGGGTCGCTGTTTACGCAACTTGAACAGGGACAACAGCAACTGGCCAGTCATCAACAGGATACTCAGACATCTCTCCATCAGGAAACGCAGCAGATCATTGCTGGTTTCGACGAGCAGGTCCGCTTGCTGCTGAATGCATTGAATGAACAGCAGGGGGCGACGGAAAGCACGCTACGCAGACTGGCAGAGCAGACTTCCGCCCATTTACAGGATATGCACACCGGTGCTGACAAAATGCGCCTGGCTGCCGAACGTTTTGAAACGGCAGGAGACAAAGTTAAAGAAGCAAATCTTCTTACCGCTGATGTACTTACTAAAGCGCAAGGTGCAGGCAATACGTTGAGCCAGGCCAGCCAGGAGCTGAGTTCCGTGGTGGCGGATTATCGTAATAACCGCGAAGCGGTGGCGAAATCCATTACGCTGCTGGAAGGTGTCATTGCCAATGCGCAATCTGAGCTGGAAGCGCGTAGCCAATTCCTCAAAGAGCTGAAACAGCACAATGAAGGATTGCATGACTATAATCGCGAAGCAAAAGAGTTCCTCGAAAACGCAGGACAAGTGCTGGCTAATGGGTTCAACCAATTCTCAGACAGCATGAAAACAAGCCTCGACGCCACGTTAGGGGCGCTGGACGCGAATTTAGACAGCGCGGTTAAACGTCTGGGAAGCGGTATTGACGAGCTTAGTGAAAGTATTGAAAACCTTGAAGAAGTGCTTTCTAAAGTGCCGGCGTAAAGGGGGCTGAATCATGTTCGGTCAAACATTTCGTATTAAGCCCCGGCGTTCGGATGAGGCAGAGAAACCCTTCTGGATTTCCTATGCGGACCTGATGACGGCCATGATGGTGCTGTTTCTGGTCGTTATGGTGGCTTCATTAAGCTCAGTAACACAACGGATCCAGCGGGTAGAACAAGGTGAGAAACTGCGTGGACAAGATATTACCCGTCTGTGTGAGCGTTTAGAGCTGCACGCCCGCAATCTCAATAAAACCATTGTCGTTGATTGCCGTGATAACCGCATCAGTTTTGGAGAAGCGGGCCGCTTCGACCACAATCGCTTTTTCCTGAATGCTGACGGACAGAAAGCGCTACAGGATGTTGTGCCGCTGGTGCTGGAAGCGGCAAACAGCGAGGAAGGGCAAAAATGGTTTAAACAGATTGTCATTGAAGGTTTTACCGATACCGACGGTTCCTATCTGTATAACCTGCATCTTTCGTTGCAGCGCTCAGAATGGGTAATGTGTAGCCTGCTCGACAGCCGTAGCCGCCTGCAACAGCAGATAACGCCCTTGCAGCAGGAGCAGATCCGTAAGCTCTTCCTTGCGGGCGGTGTTTCGTTTAACAACGCTAAAGAGAGTAAAGAGGCCAGCCGTCGCGTTGAATTGCGCATGCAGTTCTTTGGTCTGAAAGATGAACATGATAAGGCGGCAGTTGATGTGGGTAGCGTTACCGTACCTACAACCGAAAAATGTCAGTTGGAGATGCCGTTATGATCTCCGCGTTATCTCGCTTATCGTCAGATATTGCTGCCACCGTTAAACGGCATATTGACACGGAAGCGGCTGCTTTTGGCGATTTCCCTAAGCTCAGGGCTGCAGAGCAATATCTGTCCGTCAAAATGGAGAAAAGCGAGCGCACGACAGTCCCTCCGCTGACAAAACGACTTAAAGCGATCACTGCGCTTCGCCAGTTGAAAGTGCTAACGAGGTACGACTGGCAACTGATATTTGCGGGCCTGGCTGATAGCGATCCCGATGCGGCATTTCCGGTTCTGCTGGAGGATGATTCGCTTTATAACCGGGTTGAACAAGAGATTCAGCAGCGTATTGATAGCAAAAAACTCAAACGGCGCGAATGGAAGTTTTTATGTAGCAGTTATTTTGGCTATCACGCGAAAAAGCCCGACGAGAATAACAATTGGTGTTCGTTACGCGATCAACTTCGTATTGGTTATGGCGTGATTAAGGGTCAGGTGCGTCGAGAAAAACGCTGGATGGCGGTAATAGATGAATATCAGGATCTGTTCACGCCAGATGCCGGGAACTTATTGGCAAATAAAATGAGTGCTGGCGAGCTGGTCGATTTTTCAGCGCTGGAGACCGTGGCTCAGGTTCCCGATAATAGCTGGCTTTGGTACCGGGCCTTTGTTGTTCTGCTGGCAAAGATCTTAGAGCTGGATGATGACGCATTTAAAGAACATCTGCCCAACCTGCTGGAACTCGCTCGCCAGCGCGAAAGGTATAAAAATCTCATCTTACGTGCGTGTTTAATGCAGTATTACCGCTCTTCTTTCAGAAATACTCCGCATCCACAGCTTAAGCAAATGGCACTGGAAAACTGGGGAAGCCCGCAATTACACAGTAAACAAAACCTCTGGCTTACTCATTTGAAAGATCCTGATACCAGCGAGAAAATTTGCGGCATGGTACGCAGCTGGCTGGCGAAAGAGGATTTAACGCATTTCTTCCAGTTGCTGAAGGGGAAAGATGATGTGGATCAGGCCCGTTTGTTCTATTGGTTACGGTTTGCCAATCAGATGGGATTCACACGGATAGTAATAGGGCAGGATGCCCGTCAGAATATGCATTCCGATTTTGTTGCATTCAGGCAAAAAAATAAGGGACGGTTAAGCACTCTGTCTGGAGGAAATAGTGCAGATAATGCCGTAATTATGCAGATCGGTAATTATCTTTTTGTTGAGTTTTCTCGTACAGGCAATGCGTTATATGTTTATGAGTTGTCTTCTGCACCGTTTAACCCGGAAAAAAGCGACCTGCATTTAAATTATGAATTAAAAGCGGGAGCGATAAAGCATCGTCATGCACCAACAGCTTATGGCTATAGCGATAATCATCTCACCGGATGGATGGTTAACTATGAGGATGAGCTTCGCCGATTAGGTATCCGATACCAGCCTTCGGATATAGTTGTATCGCCATCGCCATCGCCATCGCCATCGCCAATATCGACAAACATGGTAAATCCGCCGCCCGCTGATGCAATGCAAGGCTCCCGTGAGCAAGCGATTCGCAGCTTGCTTAAACAGCTCGATGCCACTGTGAGTGACAAACGTAATATTGGCGGTGCCCTGCATGTTCGGCTTTCCTCACGTAATGCAGAAGTCGTTGAAAAGCTTGTCCGCTTAGGTTTTAAACAAAAAAATGGCGATCCACTGACCTTCTGGAGTAAATAATGCTCAACCGTCTGCTCAGCAAATTCAAAGGTAACAATATATCTTCAGAAAAACGGGTAAGTCATCGTTATCAGGTTGAAGAGTCAGGGCTATCGTTTTTGTTTAAGCTTGCTGATGAAGATGCATTGTGGCCTTTGGTCGCCTATATGGAGCAGCTTGCAGAAGAAGAATATGTTGTTGAGTTATCCGATCGCTGGTTGCTCACCTGGGATGAACTGTATCGTCTGGCAACAGATGAGGATCATCAAACCAGCCTGTCATTACTGGGGATCCCTGAGATTAAGCCGCTGAAGGTTTGTCTCGCAGGCAGCGGAAGCCTGAGCGATGCTGATTTTAACATTTATATCCGTGACTGGAAGGAAAGCGCGACTGGCCGATCTGTTCAGATCGAAAGAACAGGAGCGATATTTCGCAACTCTGAGGGGCAATTTTTACAGACCCACGAGAACTGGCTGCTCCTCTCTGCTTTGCAGCAATTTCGTGATGAGCAGCAGCACAGAGCGGGAGAAAATACCAATCAGCTTGGCTGGGCGAAAATACGGCGCTTAACAAAAAAGGCGCAGGCAGAATTAGATAACTATCTGGCGAAGACGATTGTGGTTAAGCCCGAATCGTTAAGACTCAAGCTACGCAAAGCAACCATTCACAACACACCGGTCATCGAAATTGAACCTTCTTTCGATGATCAACCAACGCAATGGCTCAATAGTTTCGATAACAGTAAGTTAGTTCAGGATCAATACCGTGTTCTGGGTGATGATGGATCCCTCAGCCATGTGATCATTTCCCCGGAAGTGAAAGAAGTCCTCTCTTCTGTGCATTCAATTACTGGCAGGCGTATAGCGGGTGATGATGCCGTCTCTTTTATTCGCAATCCCTACACCTTCATTGGTGAGGATGCAGCCAGTGTTATCCCGCCTGAACAACATGAAGAAGCGTTGCAGGATGCGCATATTTTTTTCCACCGTTTCTCTGTTACACCTGTGCTTGATGATGAAGCAAAAAGAATCTCATCCGTATCTCTTGTCTTAGAACCTATTGCCGCCAGGCCGCAACCCGCTATCACTTTTTCTCTGACCAAACCCTATGAGTTTGAAGAATTTATTCAGGAACTGGCAGTTAAACTGGCGTCGGGCCTGCCTGCGGGAATATGGCTGAATCGCCACGGATAATCTAGACACTTCCGAGCCGTTGATAATACTGGTTTTCATATTCTGTCGGTGACATCTGTTCGCTAGAACCATGCCGACGCTTACTGTTATAAAACATTTCGATGTAATCAAAAATATCACTGCGGGCTTCTTCCCGCGTTCCGTAGATCTTTTTCTTTATCCGTTCACGTTTCAACAACTGGAAAAAACTTTCTGCAACCGCATTATCATGGCAGTTACCGCGACGGCTCATGCTACCCTCCAGGCCGTGTGATTTCAGGAACGACTGCCACTCATGGCTTGTGTACTGACTGCCCTGATCCGAATGAACCAGCACCTGTTTTTCGGGATTACGCCGCCATACAGCCATCAGCAGTGCGTTCAGGACAATGTCCTTTGTCATCCGGGATTGCATGGACCAGCCGATAATTTTGCGTGAGAACAGATCAACAACAACGGCAAGATACAGCCAGCCTTCGTGGGTCCTGATGTAGGTTATGTCCGTTACCCAACGCTCATCAGGAGCATCCGGATTGAACTGTCGCTGGAGCCTGTTGGGTGACACGATACTGGCCTCGCCTTTACGTGCCCGCGGGCTTCGGTATCCGACCTGAGCCTTTATTCCGACACGTTTCATCAGTCTCCAGACTCTGTTTACTCCGCACTGTTGCCCGCTGTCACGCAGATCCAGATGGATTTTGCGATAACCATAGACGCATCCCGACTCCAGCCAGAACTGTTTAATCTGTCCTGTCAGTCTCAGGTCTGCCTGATGGCGTTGTGAATGCGGCTGCTGAAGCCAGGCGTAAAAACCACTGGGATGAACATCCAGCACCCGACAGAGCAGGCGAACAGGCCAGCAACAGGAGTTGTCACGGATAAAGGCGTACCTCAGTCGGACAGCTTTGCGAAGTACGCCGCGGCTTTTTTTAATATGTCCCGTTCGTCGGTAACCCGTTTCAGCTCTTTCTGGAGACGGCGGATCTCGGCCTGAGCATCTGACTGTTCTTTATTAGTGGAAGAATCCGGACCGTACTTCTTTATCCAGGCATAAAGGCTGTGGGTGGTGATATCGAGACGTGTTGCAACGCTGGCAACAGAATAACCGCGATCAACAACCTGTTTGACTGCTTCAGTTTTAAACTCTTCGGGATAACGCTTACCGCTCATGGGCACCTCTCTTTAAGCCATCTTAAATGACTCTGAGGTGTCTGTTAAACCCGTGGCGATTCAGTAATTGTAATTGTTCTATCACTTCAGCATTTAGTTCATCACTGACTAAGAGTCGCCCATTATCTTCAAACGACATCCAACCTTGATCGAAAAGTACATCAATATGCGCTGCCAGCATTATTCCGTTAAAGTGATCGAGACGTTCTGTTCCTGTGTTACATGCTGACCAGGGTTTTATGTGGCTGGCCCTTAACACCGGTTGAAAGGAGATTCCAGTAATGGGGCAGGCAGGGTAATGGGCTAAACAGCCCTTTCTGAAGTCTCCCTGACCCAGCCGAGCGGCAACCAATCTCTCTCTTGTCGTTTCGTCGAGACCTTTATCTTTACGGATAAGTTGCACATCTTGTTGTGTTTGTTCAAAGGAGTCTGCCATTATCCATGACAAAACACGTTGTTCCGCCATAGGTTCTGCAAGCGCATTCATTCTTTCCATAACACGTTGAGAAGCGACGGGCAGTTCCCTCGGAGTGCCATCAGGGTTACGCCAGCCTCTGCGAGGGTTTGTCATCCATGAGTCAAATCGATCACGACAGTTTTTAAGACTATTGTAAAATTCCTCTGATGATTTGCCCGCACCAAATCTCGGATAGAAGAGGGCGTAGGCTTCATTCCATTGCCCGACACCAAATATCGTCGGCGGATCTTCCAACCCATATTTCGACATATACCAGGCAACTTCCAGGAGCCCTTCTTCTGGCGTGCTCATGTTGTTCCTCACAATTCGGTGTCATCATGCAGTATCGTGGCATGAAAACATTTGCTGCGGGAATAACTTAAGTGTAAATGTCATTATAATTGATGTGACGACAATGTTTTCAGAAGGCTTACTCTATCAGCTCAGAGCCTGCCGGATAGCGGCAAGCTCTGTAACCATCGCTATTGATACGGTCTGACACCTTCATTACTCTGGAGCGGGAGATTACGTACGCCGGTTTTAGATACTTCAATCGCGGCTACGACACTTCTCAAAGGCATATTCTCCTGACCGGATTTCAGGACGTAGCGGATAACAAATTGGCCCTGCTCAGGAAAAGTATACAGCGCAGGGGGAATACACAATTGGCCATCCTCTACTTTCAAATCGGGATTACCGCCACGCCACATTTTTTCTGCTGGTTTATTGCGTTGACCAATTGTCAGTATGGTTGGCTGATATTCACCCGCGTCAGGCACCAGAAAACAGAGATTATTTCCTGATTTTTGTACTGTGGTTATTTCATCGGCTTGTAATCTGTCGCCCTGACCTGGGCATCCTGTCAATGTAAATAAACATGGAAGTAAGAATAAAAACAAGATTATGTTTTTCATTATCAGCACCATGGAAAATTTTGCAGTGTTTTTTGGTATTGGGCTCTTATGACACTTTCAGTAGTATCACCATCCAGGGTGATATCTCCTCGTTCTCTGAGTGTGCACCATGCTATATAATCGTAAGTATTTAGAATGTACCAATCGGTAATAATCTGTGCCTGCTGCTCCATTGGATATCGTCTTAAAGGACGGCCATTAAGCGCATAGCGATAGCTAACCAGGCTGCTTATCAGCCCATTCAGACGTACGTTCATTCCTCTGCCTCGCTGCCAGACATGGCACATCTCATGAATAAATATATGACGATGAGGGAGGTCTGACTGCGAAAAATCATGGGTATACCATGCCCGGAAATAGAGTTCTCCATTTGGAGCCATGCCCGCATTATCTGGCTGAAGTCCGAATGGAAAGTAACTGTCGTGGTGGACCCAAACTTTGTGATATTCAATTGCGTCGCCGAATACGGCTCGGGCCATTCGCACTTCGCCTGGTGTGAGTAAGCGTAGCGTCCCTTCCTTTTCCATGAAAAAAATGCTCCATTTTCTAAAAGACGAGCTATTAAAATAGAACGGCTTATCTTTAATTTCCATCTGTTTTGAATTTGGGGTGAATACTGTAACGAAAAATCAAATTTCATCGATGCTAAGCTGGATGTGTAATGCATATTCACGAAGAGGGAATGAGATTTTTCCGGAAGGTGTCGAGAGATTTGTCGCTCTGAAGTCCGAAATAAAAAGCCGGGTTTCCCCGGCCTTGATATACAAAATTAATTAAAACGGCTCGCTACATCGGCCACGCGCTGGCCGAATTTCACTGCGGTATCGAGGTCGCCGGAGGCGATTTTATCGGCGCCTGCATCAGACGGCGATTGCACCAGCAGGCCGACAGAACCGCCGAGGTTGTTGATGTCTTCGCGGGTTGCAGCAAGCGTGTTCGCTGGCAGCAGGCCCAGGCTCACCCAGATGCCGCCATGCTGTGATGCCAGCGTTTGCAGGTATTGCAGCGAAACCTGTTTGTCACCGTTCAGGCTGGCGCTGTTGCTGAAACCGGCAAATATTTTGTCCTGCCAGGCGCGGGTAAACCAGGCTTTAGAGCTGGCATCAGCGAATTTCTTAAACTGCCATGGCACGCCGCCCATATACGTTGGGGCACCAAAAATAATGGCTTTGGCGTCGTTCAGTAATTGCCAGTCGCTTTCCTGAATATCACCGTTATTATCCACAGCGATCAGCGTTGCATTTGCCCCTTCGGCGACTTTCTCGGCAACCGCTTTAGTGTGCCCGTAACCAGAATAATAGATCACAACAATAGACATATTTTTCCCCTATCTAAGAGAGATAACGTACAAATGAGTTTGCACGACCGTCATTATTTTTCTTTTCCGGCAAACAGGGTGTATTTCCCTGCACCCAGAAACATAATGCTTAATCCGCCGAGGAAATAGAGGGCTTCACTTTCCAGACCCCATGCGCCGACGTTGGTCAGGGTAAAGAATTTCCCCATGCCGACCAGTAAGGTGGCAACCAGAATATTAAATGCGTAAATAAATGCCGCCTGGCGCGTGAACAGGCCAATAATAATCAGTACCGGCGTAATAATTTCGCCAACAAATACACCGTAAGCGATAAAGCCCGGTAAACCCTGCGCGACCAGCATGTCGGAAATCCAGCCTACACCATGCTGCACTTTGGCTACGCCGTGAAACAGCATCAGCACGCCAAATGTCAGGCGCAGCAATAGCTTGCCAAACTCCGGGTGCGTGGTAAGACTGAGAAATGCGTTGTTCAGCCGACTAATCATCCTTTATTCCTTTCTATTCCGCAGGAGAACTTTTGCCATTTCTGGCACCTTAGTATCAAATAGAAACTTAGGCTTTGAGTTATACACATCCCGCTTCGGTTGCGGAAGAAGGCACCCAAAGGGCACTACGTTTCCTCAAGGAAACCTACTACGAGAATTTGTCGTTATGATTAAGCCGTCCATTCCTTACGATATTTATGATAACCGCTGCCCGACGCGCGATATGCTGGCAAGGCTGGCGGACAAATGGGCCTTGCTGGTGCTGGCGCGTCTGGAAAATGGGCCCATGCGTTTTAATGGCCTGAAACGGGATATCCGCCTGATCACGCAAAAGGTCTTAACCCAGACGCTGCGCAAGCTGGAGCGCGATGGCATCATCGCCCGTGAAGTGTTTTATACCGTGCCGGTGGCGGTGGAGTACAGCCTGACGCCGCTGGGGCGTACGCTGACGGAAACCGTCTCGGTGCTGGCGCACTGGGTGGAAAACAATATGGATGCAGTGCTTGCGGCGCAGGCTGCGTATGACGAGGCGAATTTGCTCAAAATGAAAGAACCCACCGCATAGGGTGGGTTCCGGGAAGTGCTTATTTCAGGTGGACACGCAGTTCATTGGCAGCCTGGGAAAGCGCGGTGCGAACGGTTGGCTCTTCGCTCAGGGCATTCAGCAGACCGTAGTCGTGGATCATGCCGTTATAGCGGGTAACGGTAACCGGCACGCCCGCGGCATCCAGTTTGCGGCCAAAGGCTTCACCTTCATCACGCAGCACGTCCAGCTCGGCGGTCTGGATAAGCGTAGGCGGCAAGCCTTTCAGTTGCTCGCTGCTTGCTTCCAGCGGTGAAGCCAGAATGTTGCGGCGATCGCTCTCTTTGGTGGTGTAGTTATCCCAGAACCATTTCATCATGTTTTTGCTCAGGAAATAACCATTCGAGAACTGGTTATAGGAACCGGTATCAAAGCGCGCATCGGTGACCGGCCAGAACATCACCTGGTAGCGAATCGCCGGTGCATGGTGCTCTTTGGCCTGAAGTGCCACAGCAGCCACCATATTACCGCCGACGCTGTTACCCGCCAGCGCCAGACGAGAACCATCCACGCCAATTTCTTTGCCATGTTCGGCGACCCAACGCGTGGCTTCATACGCCTGATTAATGGCGACCGGGAAGTGCGCTTCCGGTGACGGCGTGTAATTCACGAACACGGCGGCAGCGCCGGATTCGTTCACCAGATCGCGGACAAAACGTTCATGGGTTGGATAATCGCCCAGCACCCAACCGCCGCCGTGGAAGAACATAAACACCGGCAGCGTACCGGTTGCGCCCTGCGGTTTGACGATGGTCAGCGTCAACGGTTTACCGTTTACGGTGATGGTTTTTTCTGTCACATCCGCTGCGGGCAGTTTGGCGCCTTTCTGCGCGCCGATCAGCACCTGGCGAGCATCCGGTACAGAGAGTTGTTCGATAGGTTTGCCGCCGCTGCTGTTCAGTACAGAAAGGAATTTCGCTACACCGGCAGTCGGCGCGGGCGCATCGGCGGCCCAGGCAGTAGATACGCTGGCGGCGGTTAAACTCATGGCAATCAGTAATGAACGGGACATCTTTATCTCCTTTGCGATTGTATCGCGTGCTATTTAAATGGTTGTGAAAGTGGGTTGTGCTTGTGTCTGGAGAGGAATTTAAATAGCTCGCGATTTAATTGCAAGTTAATTTTTCGCGATAAAAATATATCATCTCCTTACTCATTGAATTTTAATGTGTTTTATTTTTACTTTTTTATGGTTGCTGGCGAAAGTAAAACGATCGGTTTACTTTTTAAGAATGAAAAAACGACAAGACATCATTCAGGCCGCCGAGCGGTTGTTTTATAACAATGGTTTTCACGCCACCAGCACCGATCGTATTTGCGAGGAAGCCGGTGTTTCAACGCGCACGCTGTATCGCCATTTCCCTTCGCGAGAGCGATTAACCGCAGCGGTCATGGAAGCCCGCCAGCAGCGTTTTTTCGCCGATCTCTACGCCCCAGAACACCCACAGGCGGTGGAAAAACTTTTTGCCGTGCTCGGGGAATGGATGGCGGGTTACGGCGCGGGCGGATGCTTTTTCCTGAAAGCCTGGGGCGAGTATGCGCAGGAAAACATACAGCTCTGCGCGCTGGCGCTGGATTTTCGCTATGCGCTACGGGATTACATCGCCACGAGCATGAAACATAGCGCGCTGGCTGATGCCGTCTGGATGCTGTTTGAAGGGGCGATTACCGCAGCGTTAATTCGCGGACCGCAGGCGGCTTATGATGCCGGAAAAGCAGCGGCGATCCTGATGGCTGGCGAGGAGGCGAAACGATGAAGCTCGGCATGACCGGTTTCGCGCTGATCGCCGTTTCTTATGGCCTCGCCCGTTTCTCATGGGGGCTGATGATGCCTGCCGTGGCGCAGGATATCCCTTTCAGCCCGCGCCTTGCAGGCATCCTTTCGGCCTGTAGTTTCGCGGCTTATTGTCTGTCGATAAGCGCTGCCGCCACCTTGAATAAGCGCTATGGACCACGATTTCCCTCGGCGGTTTCTGCGCTGAGTGCCGCGCTTGGCCTGCTGCTGCTCGCCGCAGCCGCTTCTCCCGTGATGCTGGGCGTCGGATTATTTATTGCCGGGATCAGCGCCGGGTTTTCGTCGCCTTCGCTGGCGGCTGCGGTCAGTCGTTGCGTGAGCGCATCACGGCAAACGCAGGTGAATACCCTGATTAACGCCGGAACCGGGGCAGGGATCATCCTTTCCGTGCCGCTCCTGTCGTTTCTGCCGTGGCGAACCGCGTGTCTCGTGTTCGCGGTGATTGCACTGCTGTGCCTGTGGCCGGTGCAGCGCTATTTACCGCGTGGCGCACAACTGCAGGCGGAGGCGCGCAAGGGAACGCTTTTCTCGCGCGGTGTTGTCCGTCTTGCGCTGATAGCGTTGCTGAGCGGGATGATGAGCGCCGCGTGGTGGAGTTTTGGCCCGCAAGTGTTGCGCCAGCAGATGGCGGTGGCGGATTCGCTCATCAGTATTCTGTGGTGTGTTTGCGGCGCGGCGGGCATTTTGGGGGCCTTCACCGGCCCGATTGCGCGTTATATCGGTATGCGCCAGGTCTACCGGCTGGCACTGTTGTTTATGACCGCACCGTTATTGTTGATGGCCTTCAGCCACGCATTTTCCTGGTGGTTAATCCCGGCGGTGGCGCTCTGTGGGGCTGGTTATATCACGCTTTCCGGTGTGCTGCTGGTGAGGGGCGCAGAAGCCACGCCAGCGACCCCGGCTTCCGGGGTCGGCATAGCGTTTTTTATGCTGGCCGCAGGCCAGGTGGCTGGCGCGGTGATATTGGGTTTGATCTACGCACAGGCTGGGGTTGCACTGGCATTTGGCCTGTTTGCGCTGCTGGGGTTGGTGCTGCTGTTTTTTACCCCGGATTGAAGCTGCCAGGTTAATAGCTTCAGGCTCTGTCTGCCCACGCAGGCATTGATGTCAGATAGCGGATGGCACGTTTACGCGCTTCTTCGTTGCCCACTTTCTGCCATGAATCAAGGTATTGCGCGAGGCCGGAAACGGCATCATCCCAGGATTTCAGATTGCCTTCGCTGTCGGTGCAGTACGCGCAATATTTATCGCTGGCACCACGGGCATCCGGCGCGGAGAGCGGCATTCCGCAGGAGTGGCAGTGCTGTTCGGTGTAAGACATGGTGTGCTCCTTGTCAGTTGGGTGAGTGAAAAATATACAGTCCCGGCAAGCAAGGAAATGTCTGGCTGATCAATAAACCCCGTATTCACAGTGGTTATTTTTTGAGGTGACACCGTATTTGTTGTTAAGTTAGTAAGCGCTTACAGCCGGGTGAGGGGACATCTCCCCGCATCCCTGCGGGGAACAACATCTTATTTCACCGCTTGCAGCGCGGTTTTTTCCACATAGGGTTTCATCAGCGTATCCGCTTCTTTCTGCGCCGCTTCTGCGGCCGCTTCCGGGGTGACTTTCTCATCGTTCACCACGGCCGCCAGCTGGTTTTCCATCGCTTTACGCACGGCAACCGTTTCGTAAGTGGAATACCACGGATGTGCGTACTGCAACTGTTCCAGCGCGATGGCGGCGCGCGGATCCTGCTTCAGGTACTCTTTCATTTCCGCCGTATCATAGGCCGCTTTACGCGGTGAGAAGTAACCGGTGAAGCGGCTCCATGCGCCATTCACTTCCGGGCTGACGAGATAAGTCAGGAACTCATACGCCGCTTTTTTCTGCGCATCGTTAATGCCTTTAAAACTCACCAGGCTGGCGCCGCCAATTGGCACGGCACGTTGTTCCTGAGCAGGCATCATTGCCACGCCCAGCTCGAAATCTTTCGTGTTTTCACGCATAAAGCCCAACGCGCCGGTACTCAGCATCGCCATTCCCAGTTTGCCGGAAAAGAACGCAGCGCTGATCTGCTTCGAGTTCAGCACGCCGGACGGCATCACTTTGTCTTTGTAGATCATATCCTGCCAGAAACGCAGTGCGCCGATGGTAGTGGGCGCGTTGTAATAGACTTCGCCAGGATAGTTTTCGTTGAAGTAGTTACCGCCGTTGGCGCGTACCAGCGAGGAGAAGATCCAGCCGCCGTAATCGTCGTTGGTAGAAGGCAGCATAATGCCCCACTGGCCTTTGCTCTGGTCGGTCAGCTTTTTCGCATCCTCCAGTAACTCTTTCCAGTTCTGCGGCGGCTGTTTAATGCCCGCTTGCTCGAACATCGTTTTGTTGTAATAGAGGATTGGCGTTGAGTTATGGAACGGAATGGCGTAGGTCACGCCCATCACCTGCGCGTTTTTACGCATCGCAGGCCAGAACTCGTTTTGCAGGAAATCGCCTGCTTTTTTGTCGCCGTACTGGAACAGTTCGTCCATCGGCAGAATTTCATCTTTCAGCGCCAGATCGGTAGTGAAGTTGGCGGACATGATCACCAGTGCAGGCGGCTGGCCTGCTTTCTGCGCCGATTCAGCTTTCATTTTCGTGGTGTCGTAGTTGCCGGTAAAAATCCCGCGCACTTCTACCTCTTTTTGCGAATCGTTAAAAGCTTTGATGACGCGCGTCATTTCCATGGTCAGTTTGCCGTCCACCGGGGCCGGAAACATGAAATCAATCTTCTCCTGCGCCAGTGCGGTGCCACTCATTGCGAGGGTTATACTGTAAGTAAGCGCTCGCAATGTTTTTGGCAGAGGCTTATGCATGGTCGTTCTCCTGGTGTAAGTTAAGCAAGGTTTGCGCATCAAAAAGATGACAATCAAGGGGTGAAAAACCGACGCTGAGTGTGTCCCCTTTGTTGGGCACATCACCCCGGTGTCGGCGGATGTAACGCAGGTTGCCGATGGGCGTGCTGACGTGAAGCTGATAATCCGCGCCCATCAGTTCCCGCTGCATGACGGTGGCCGGCAGCACCAACTGGCCCGCTTCCGGCGTGTCGGTCATGTGCTCCGGGCGAATGCCCAGCCACACTTGCGACGCGCTGCTAGCGTGCTCAGGCAGCGGCAGGCGTTGCTCACCCAATTGCACCTCGCCATTGGCGCAGGAGAGCGACAGCAGATTCATGGCCGGAGAGCCGATAAACCCGGCAACAAACAGATTTGCCGGATGCGCGTACAAATGTTCCGGGCGGCCAACTTGCTGCACGTGGCCGCCATTCATCACCACAATGCGGTCGGCCATCGACATCGCTTCGGTCTGGTCGTGCGTCACATAAATGGTGCTGGTCTTCAGTTGCTGGTGCATCTCCATAATGCTGTCGCGCACTTCAGTACGCAGGCGCGCATCAAGGTTAGAGAGCGGTTCATCCATTAAGAACAGTTTCGGGTTACGCACGATGGCGCGCGCCATCGCCACGCGCTGGCGCTGGCCGCCGGAGAGTTTGGCGGGCTTTCGCTCCAGTAATGCATCAAGCTGCAACATCTGCGCCACGCGATCGAGGCGCGGTTGCCAGCTGGCTTTCTCTTCGTTACGCACTTTCATGCCGAAGGTGATGTTGTCGCGCACGGACAGGTGCGGAAACAGCGCATAGTTCTGGAAGATCATCGCGAAGTTGCGCTCGCGCGGCGAGCGGGCGGTGATGTCATCATTATCGAGCCAGATGGCGCCATCGCTGACATTCTCCAGCCCGGCAATCAGCCGCAACAGTGTACTTTTGCCGCAGCCGGACGGGCCAACCAGCACCACAAATTCGCCATCGTGAATATCCAGCGACAGCGCGCTGAGCGCCGCTTTGCCATCAAACTGCTTGCTTACATTGTTCAGTCTTAACATGGGATTAGCGCTCGTCCACCGGGCAACTGATGTTTTCGTCATACAGCCACGGGCCCGCGTAATGCGACAGCGAGTGCAGGTAGCTCACCCACTGATCGCCAATCTGGCGGTGCATCAGGCACGACGGCGGAGACATGTCGTAGTACGGGCGGGTATCTTCGTGGCAATACGGTACCTGGTGTACGGTGGCCGGAATGGTGGCAATCGTTGCCTGGCGATATTGCGTCATGGTCAGGCTGTGGTTATGGCCGCAGAAAATGCGCGTCAGCGACGGGAAGCGCTCAACCAGTTTCAGCAGCAGGTGACCGTTTTCACAGGCGATGCGATCCATCTGCGCGTTGCCCAGCGGCAGCGGCGGATGATGCATAAATACCGCGGTCGGTTTGTCTTTGCTGGCGCTCAGTTGCGCTTCCAGCCATTGCAGGGTTTCATTCGTCAGCCAGCCTTTTGATTCCCCGGCAAGACTGGAATCGATAAACAGTAGACGCGTCGCGAAATCATCAATCGCATAACGAATGTTCTGCGGATCGCTGCCAAGATGCGGGCACAGCGGGTGCAGATATTCCAGAAAGTGCGCTTTATCGTCGTGGTTGCCCGGAATGACAAACAGCGGGTAATCCAGCCCGCCGAGGATCTGGCGCGCCACGCGGTACTCTTCCGGGCGGCCGCAGTTGACGATATCCCCGCTCACTACCACCGCATCCGGGCGTTCGCGCAGGGCGTTAAGCTGACACACGACGTCGGCATTCCCGGCGTTGATATCAATAAAACCGTACAGCTTCTCGTTCTGGCTGCGGAAATGGGTGTCGGAAATTTGCGCTAAAAACATAACTACACTCCTTATTTAATACCGGAGAAGCCAAAGCTCCGGAGAAACTGTTTCTGGAAAGCAATAAACGCGACCATCAGCGGCAGGCAAACCATCAGCGTCCCGGCGCTGATCATTCCCCACTGGCCGCCGGATTCTGCGCCCATGGCGAAGGAGACCAGGCCGACTGTCAGCACCTGTTTGTCCGGATCGTTGAGCATCATCAGCGGCCATAAATACTCGTTCCAGTGATAGGTAATGCTGACGGTGGCGAACGCCAGCACCGACGGCCACGACATCGGCAACATCACGCGGAACAGCACCTGCCACCAGCGACAGCCCTCCATCAGCGCCGCCTCTTCAATCTCTTTTGGGATGGCGAGAAACGCCTGGCGCATCAGAAAGACGCCAAACGCAGAAGTGAAGTAGGGCATCATCACGCCGGTCAGCGTGTTGAGCAGGCCGAAGGTTTTCAGCGTCAGCATGTTGGGGATCATCATCACCACCGGCATGATCATCAGTTGTACCAGGAACAGGATGAACAGCGTTTTCTTGCCGCGGAATTCGTGGCAGGCGAAGACGTAACCGGCAGTGGTAATGGTGAACAACTGCACAAAGAACGTGCCGAAGGCGAAGATCAGCGTGTTGGCGTACAGGCTGAGCCAGTTGGCGCTGTCCCACGCATCGCGAAAGTTATCCAGCGTCAGCGGGAAGCGCGGCAGAATTGATGCCATATCTTCGCCAAAGGTGGTGGCGCTAAACGCGGATGAAAGCATCCAGATAAACGGGCTTACCCACAGCAGCGCCAGGCAAACCATCAGCAGCGTAAGCGTGATCGGGCGCGAATGACGCAGACGCAGCCACAACGGGCGCGGCACGACAGCAGCCCGGTTGATAACAGGAGTAACCTCAACGCTCATAATGCGCTCCTCTCTCAAGCAGTTTCAGGTTGACCAGCGAGAAGACAAACAGCCCGACCAGCGTTAAAAACGTGGCGGCAGAGGCTTTACCGAGATCGTGAGTGTCCCAGGCGAGATTCTGGATGTAATAGAGCAGTACGGTAGTGGCATTGTCCGGGCCGCCGCGCGTCATCACGGCAACGTGGTCGATCTGGGTAATCGAGTAAATCAACGCGGTAGTGACCACAAAGCTGATGGTCGGGCGCAGTAACGGCAGGGTGACTTTAAAGAAAACCTGCGTGGAGGTTGCGCCTTCCATTACCGCCGCTTCACGCGTTGAGGCGGGAATGCCCTGCAAACCGGCGAGGAAGAACAGCATGTAATACCCGGCAAACTTCCACACGCCAATCAACGCCAGCGCCAACAACGCGCTATTGCTGCGCCCCAGCCAGTTGTTGTTCATCGGCCCGAAAAGCTGCGCGAGGTAGTGATCGAGCATCCCGAGGCCAGGCATAAAAATAAACAGCCATAGCGCGGCGGCGCTGACCATCGGGATAATCATCGGAAAGAAAAACGCCGTACGTAACCAGCGGTTGATGCGATGGTTTTCCCACAGCGCCACCGCCAGCAGTAGCGCCAGCGTTACCCCCGGAATGACAGTGAGCAGGATGTAGATAAGGTTATTGAACAGAGACTGCCAGAACACCGAATCATCCAGCAGGCGGACGAAATTTCCCAGCCCAACGAACGGCGCATCATTGCTGACGATGCGGGTATCGAACAGGCTGTCATACACCGAGCGCAACAGCGGAAAGTAAGTGAACAGCGCCAGGAACAGCAGAGACGGTGACAGGATCAGCCACGGAAGCCGGTATTTTCTCATAAGCCTTGAACCGCGAATTTACGGGTTTCGAAAGCCAGAGAGTCTGTGAAAAAAATGCTGCAAAAGGATTGCGTAAAGGTGACCGTTTAATGAACGGGTGTTCATTGGGGGCGTTTCATGGTGAAACCGGGATGTTACCAGCAGGATGGCGGCAAAATAGCATGTCAGAAAAAAGCCCCGCGTCGTGCGGGGCAACTTTCTCACTGCGTTACGTTGGGGACTCAGAACTCCATTTTGACGGTGAACTGCACTTCGCGCGGATCGCCAATCTGGTTGCCGAGGTTATTGGTGGTGATCGACGAGGTGTAATACGTCTTGTCGAAGATATTTTTCAGGTTTACCTGTAGCGTTACCGGGTATTGCAGCTTCATTTTGTAGGCGGCAAAGGCATCGGCAACAAAATAGCCGGGCAGGTAGTAATCCGCGCCGTTGGTGGCTGAACGGCGGCTCACGCCGTGACCGCCGCCGCCAAGGGTCAGCGTGTTACCGGCAAACACGTTATTGATGTCGTAAGTCAGGAACACGGAGCCGGTATGACGCGGCACGTTCGGCAACGGTTTACCGGCGTAATCCGGATCCTCCAGCACTTTCGCAGCGGTGTAGCTGTAGCTGGCGATGACATTCATGTTTGGCGTCAGTGAACCGGCAAGATCCATCTCTACACCCTGCGAACGGACACGCCCGGCGGTTTTGGCAACCGTTTCATCACCCACGATTTCGCTGTACAGCACGTTGCGTTTATGGATATCAAACATGGTGATATTCGCAGTAACACCGTCGAACAGGTCAAACTTGGCGCCCACTTCGTAAGATGTCGAGGTTTCCGGCGGCAGATCGCCAATATAGCTGGCGATGGAGGACTGCGGCATAAACGCTTTCGCCACGTTACCGAACAACGACACTGAAGGCGTCAGCTTATAGACCAGGCCGAATTTCGGCGTCCATTTCTCATCGCTGCTGTCGGTGTTGACGTTGAACGGACGGCCTTTACCGGCGTACTGGGTGTAGTACTGATAACGCATCCCGGCAACGGCGATCCATTTGTCGGTCAGATATAACGCGTCCTGAGCGTAAGCCGAGTAGCTCTCCTGCTTAATGGTCTGATCGCTGTCCGATGCGGAGACGGTCGTACATTTGCTGGCGCTGCCATAGCTTGGGTTGTAGATATTGAAGTCTTTCACGTTCTTACAGCGGATCATGTCGGTACGCAGCAGATCGTAATATTCGTACGAAATACCGGTGAGGATCTCGTTGTAGAAGCCGCCGATATCGACATTCCCCTGCAAATCGGCACGCGTCGTGTGCATCCGCTGAGTGGATCCCTGCGTGGCGTCCACGCGGCGCGTGAGATTACCGGTAGCGGCATCGTAGGCCATCACGCGTGACTGGTTATCGCTGTACTTGTCCTGGCTGTAGCCGTATTCCAGCTTGCCGGTCCAGGCGCTGTTAAAACGATATTCTGCATTCAACTGCGCAATATCGGATTCGCCATCGGTAATGTTAAACGGCTCATCGAAGCGGGTTTTACGATCGACATTCACCGCCTGTTTGGTGGTGAGATCGAAGATCGTGCCGCGGTCGAATGGCGTCTGATAATCACGATGTGAATAGAGCACGTTGACGGTGGCGTTATCACCGAACCATGTTAACGACGGAGCAATATAGGTGCTCTTATTTTTGCCAAAGTTGCGCCAGTAATCTTCGTTCTGATATTCGCCGATCAGACGATACGCCAGCCGCGTGCCTTCGATCGGGCCAGTGACATCAAACTGACCGGTGCCGCCGCCAAAGCTGGAAGAGGTGGCGGAAATGGAGCCGCCGAATTGGGTCTGTGGACGTTTAGTAACAACATTGATAAGCCCGCCAGGATCGAGAATGCCATACAGCGTTGAGGCCGGGCCTTTCAGCACTTCCACGCGCGAGGCGTCGGCATTAAAGCTGCGCGGCACCACGGTGCGCAGGCCGTTGGTCATGATCGAACCGTCGCGGTTGGTACCAAAACCACGACGCACAAACGAATCCTGCGTACCGCCCAGCGTGTTGGTTTGCACCACGTTACTGACGTTATACAGCGCTTCATCAAGGCTGGTAGCGTGCTGATCTTCCAACACTTTATCGCTAACGGTATTCACCACTTGCGGAATATCCAGCAGCGGCATTGAGGTCAGCGTTGCCGTAGAGGAGCTGATGGGTTGATAGCCGGACGTGGCGGGTTGATCGGCCGATGATGCATCCGCGTTGACGGTGATGGTGTCGTTATTGGTTTTATTTGTCGTTTCCGCCGCGAGCGTAACCGGCGTGAAGCATGATCCCAGAAAGAGCGCAGAGAACAAGGCGCGCCCTTTCAGCCCATAGATACCGTGAGTGAACTGAACCATTTAATCTGTTTTCCCAAAAAACTGTGCATAACACAGACGTGGACGTTTCTAATGTATTGCCCGATTGCGCAAAATCTATCCGTTAAGTCGCCGAATCCGGCGTCGGATATGTAATTGAGAATCATTCAAACACGAGCATTTGTAGTAGTAAATGCAAAATGAAAGAATTTTGCTACAACGGGAAAGGGTGAGGAAAGCGCAGCGGGATTACTCAGGTTTATCTTTTTAACCAAATGAAATAAATAAGATTAATTATTTTCACGATCGATGTAGTCGCCTGTAGTAACACTTGTTTTGTGGCTGCTGGATTGTGTCATCATGCTGCTTGACTACTACAGTGCCAGACGGCAAAATCGAAAAGAGAATGAGAGTTATTTTTATTTGAAAGATTAGCGCGCACGGGTTTTCCACGCGGTTGCGGCGCAGGAGTTAACATGCCACAGCGAGTGGAACAGCAAGCTCAGCAGGGGATTGTGCTCGACGGCCTGTCGGCGGGCTATCAAAAGCAGGTCATCGTTGATGACATCACACTCACTATCCCGCATGGAAAGATGACCGTGCTGGTCGGGGCCAACGGCTCCGGCAAATCTACCTTGCTCGGCACTATTGCCCGCATGCTCAAACCGCTTGGCGGCAGCGTGTTGCTTGATGGCAAAGCCATTCATCAACAGCCAACCAAAGCCGTCTCCCGCCAGTTAGGTATCCTTCCACAGTCGCCGCTGGTGCCGGAAGGCCTGACCGTTTTTGAACTGGTATCGCGCGGGCGTTTTCCGTGGCAAAGCTTTATGCGCCAGTGGTCGGAAGAGGACGAACTGGCGGTGCTGGAAGCGTTGCATCTGACCGGCACGGCGGAATTTGCCCACCAAACGGTTGATAGCCTCTCCGGCGGACAGCGCCAGCGCTGCTGGATCGCGATGGCTCTGGCACAACAAACGCCGGTGATCTTGCTGGATGAACCGACTACTTTTCTCGATCTACGCTATCAGGTCGAGATCCTCGAACTCTTGCAGACCTTAACCCGCGATCATGGCCGCACGGTGGTGGTGGTGTTGCACGACCTCAATTTCGCCGTGAATTATGGCGACACGCTGGTGTTCCTCAAGCAGGGCCGTTTGCAGGGCGTGATCCACGAAGGCGACAGTTGCACGCCTGCGCTGATCAAAAATGTGTTCGATGTGGATGTGCAAATGTCGGTTAACCCGTTGACCGGAAAGCCCTTCTTTATGCCTTTTCGTAAACCGGCAGGTTCCGGCGTATGAGTTCGCTTGCGCTTTCAACCCGACGCAGCGGGCGCATCAGCGCGACGGCCTTTGGCTTGCTGCTGCTGTTACTGACAGCGGCTGTGGCGCATCTCGGCCTTGGCGCGCGCTACATCGCGCCGCTCACGGTGTTACAGGCGCTGGTGGATTTTGAACCCAACAATTTCGATCATCGCGTCATTATCAGCCTGCGCTTACTGCGGCTGGTGGCTGCGCTATTTACCGGCGCGGCGTTAGGGGTTGCCGGATCGTTGTTGCAGTCGGTGATCCGCAATCCGCTCGGCGAGCCGCATATCCTCGGGCTGAACTCGGGGGCGGCGCTGGCGATGGTTGCCACAACGGCGCTGGGGGTAAGCGTTGGCGATGCCAGCTTCAGCCGCGCCTTTATCGCCGCAGGCGGCGCTGCGCTGCTTTTTTCACTGGTGATGGCGCTCTCTGCTGCCGGGCGCTCCGGCTTTACGCCATTAAAAGTAACGCTGTGCGGCGTGGCGATTTCCACTTTTGCTTCCTCCATCACCGCCGCCATCCTGATCCTTGATGAACAGACGCTGCTGAGCATCCGTAGCTGGCTGGCGGGCGATCTCGCCGGGCTGAGCTGGCCGGTGTTGCGGGCGGCATCACTGGTTGCTGGTGGTGGATTTGCCCTGGCGCTGTGGCTCGCGCCAGCGCTGAATATGCTGGCGCTTGGCGACAATATGGCGCGCGGCCTGGGCGTTTCTCTGCTGCGCACTCGCGTGTTGTCGTTGGCCGCTATTGCCTTGTTGTGCGGTGCGGCCGTTTCGGTCGCCGGGCCGATAGGGTTTATTGGCCTCGTCGTTCCGCATATGGTGCGACGCCTTGCCGGGGATGATTTGCGCGCGGTCGTCCCGCTGTCAGCGCTCGGTGGCGCATTATTGCTGCTGCTGGCGGATATCGCCGCCCGTACGTTGCTGTCGCCACAGGAACTCGCTACCGGCGTGATGACTGCGCTGGTGGGCGCGCCGCTCTTTATTCTGCTGGCGGCGAGGTTTTTCAAATGAGCCACCTGCCTGAACACGCCGGGCTGCGCGGCTTGCGGCTTGGCGGCTTCTCGCGCTTGCTGCGCCCGCACGCGCTGTGGTGGCTGGCTGGCCTGAGTTTTTTGTCGTTAATACTGCTGCTTTCCGGTGTGACGCAAGGTTCGTTACCGGTTCCCGCTTCTGCCATTGGCCGGGCGCTGTTGCTGCCTGATGCGCTGAGCGCTGAACAGCACTACGTAGTGTGGGATATTCGCCTGCCCCGGGTGCTGATGGCGCTGTTGTGCGGCGCGATGTTGGGTATGGCGGGCGCAGCGATGCAGTCCATCACCCGCAACGGGCTGGCGGATCCGGGGCTGATTGGCGTGAAAGAGGGTGCCTGCGTGGTGGTGCTGACGCTGGTGCTCTGCTTCCCGGCTGTCGGGCTGGTCTGGCGTCCGCTGGCAGGCATGGCGGGCGGTTTACTGGCCGCCGGGCTGGTGATGGGGCTGGCGCGTGATGTTTCTCGTCCGCGCTTTGTGCTGCTTGGCATTGGCGTCTCCTGGACCTTCGCCGCCGGTATCGGCGTATTTATGACCACGGCTGATGTGCGTGATGTGCAGACGGCAATGATGTGGCTGGCAGGTAGCCTGCACGCCGCCACCTGGCCACTGCTGATCGTTGCGCTGTGCTGGGCGCTGCCCGCGACGTTGATTTTGTTGTTAACAGCGCGCGCCGCCGATGTGGCACTACTGGGCAATCAGGCGGCAACCGGGCTCGGCGTTCGCCTGTCGCACCTTGCATGGCTGCGGGTGATCGCGCCGGTATTGCTGACGGCCGCCAGCGTTTCCTGCGTCGGCAGTATCGGTTTTGTCGGGCTTATCGCTCCGCATATGGCGCGTTTTCTGCTGCGCGGCGGCCAGCGGGCGCTGCTGTGGGGCAGTGCGCTGCTCGGTGGCCTGCTGGTGCTGGTGGCGGATTCGACAGGCCGTCTGGCGTTTGCGCCGCTGCAAATTCCCGCCGGGATCGTCATCTCACTGATTGGCGGGCCGTTTTTTCTGCTGCTGCTGTGGCGGCGACGCGATCGTTTATAAGCTTAAGGAGCCGTATGCGCCTGATTTTTTCACTGTTATTGCTGGTTGGTCTGAGCGCTGGCGCTGCGGAGCCGACACAAACCTTCACCGATGATTTGGGGCGCGTGGTCATGGTACCGCTGCATCCAAAGCGCATCGTGTCGCTGCACGATCTGGATATCACCATTCCTCTGATTGAGTTAGGTGTGCCACCGGTCGCCAGCCACGGGCGTACCCGCGCCGACGGCAGCCATACGCTGCGCTCCAGCGGCATGCTGACCGGCGTCGATTTTGATAACTCGGACATTGCGTTTATTGGTACGGCGGATATCGATATTGAAGCGATCGCCGCCGCGAAACCGGATCTGATCATCACCGAGCCGAGCCGCAACACGCCGGTGGAGCAGTTAGAGAAGATCGCGCCAACGGTAAGTATCGATCACTTACAAGGTGGTGCACCCGAGATCTACCGCAAGCTGGCACAACTTACCGGTACGCAGGCGCGCTTGCAGATCCTTGAGCGACGTTACCGTGAGCAGATTGCGGTGCTGAAAAGTACGATCGACACCAGCAAAATCACCGTGTCGGTGATCCAGGCGAACAACGGCAAAATCAACGTATTACACAGCTATCATTCGCTGGGGCGCGTGCTGCGCGATGCCGGCTTTCGTTTTCCTAAACTGATCGACAGCATTCCTGAAGGTGGGCGCATCGATGTCAGCGCCGAACGTTTGCCGGAGCTGGACGCTGATTTTGTCTTTGCCACCTGGCGCGGCGATACCGGCGGTAAACCGCAGGATGAGATAGCGGCGATGGATGCGGTGATGCCTGGCTGGTGCGATTTTCTCAATGCCTGCCGTACCGGGCATTACGTGCTGATCTCCCGTGAGGAAGCGATCTCCAACTCCTTTGCTTCCCTGAGCCTGATGGTGGCGCAGGTGCAATCACAAATCGCCGGGCGGCCGCTACCTGCCGCGAAGTAAGGAGCCGCAACGATGCTGAACACAAAAAAAGTGAAAAATCGCGTGGATGTGTACGGTGAACGCTTTCGCGCGCGGGCGCACACGTTGTCGCCGCGTTTGCAGGCCGTTGCCCGCTATATCAATGAAAATCGCGATGTGGTGCTGGAGCATACCGCGATTGAGATTGCGGCAGCGACGCAGACTTCAGATGCCACGGTGGTGCGCGCCATCCAGGCGCTGGGCTTTGCCGGTCTGCGGGATCTAAAACAGACGCTGGAGCACTGGTTTGGCCCGGCCATTTCATCGGCAGAGAAGATGAGCACCACGGTAAATGCGCTCGCCTGCGATGTGAATTCCGGGATCGATTTTGTGCTCGAAGGGCATCAGCACACCTGTGAAGTACTTTCCGCGCCGGACAACCGCTATGCGATTGCGCAGGCGGTGGCCCTGCTGGTGGGGGCACGGCAGGTGGCGATTTTCGGCATCGGCGCGTCGGGGATCCTGGCGGAGTATACCGCGCGGTTGTTCAGCCGCATTGGCCTGCCTGCGACACAGCTCAATCGCACCGGTATTGCCCTCTCCGAGCAACTGATCAATTTGCAGCGCGGCGATGTGCTGATCATGATGGCGCAAAAATCAGCGCACCGCGAAGGGCTGACCACGCTGAAAGAGGCGCGGCGCCTGGGGATCCCGGTGATCCTGCTGACCAATGCGACGGACTCGCGTTTTAGCCAGCAAGCGGATGTGATAATCCAGGTACCGCGCGGCGGCGAGAAGGGTAAGATCCCGCTGCACGGCACGGTACTGCTGTGTCTGGAGATGATTGTTTTGTCGGTCGCGTCCGCCACTTCGCAGCAGGCTATTAAAACGGTGAAACGCATTAATGAGTTTCACCGTGGGTTAAAGCCGGGCGGGAAGAAGGGTTAAGCTCTGTGCTGCGGCGTAATGGTCAGATCAATCTGTCGATTTAACTGATGTAGCGCCAGTTCAACCGTTTCCACCTTCGATGAGTGCTCCACATCGAGCAAGCGGTCAATTTGCGGCCCTTTCTGTCCCAGCTTTCTTGCCAGCTCAGCTTTTCGCGTCCCGGTTTCGATCATGGCGTTATGCAGTGCGGCTTTCATGGCTACGAGTACGGGCAGCGATACGATGTATTCGCCTTTTAGCGGCGCGCTTGCCGCCGGGATTGGACGCCGCTCGTCAATTTCGATAGCAATCGCAACAACAATCCCATCAATCGACTGCAGTAAAGCCTCATCAAGCGTATCGCCAACGGAGTTCATGAGCGGTAGATCGCGGCATGAGACCACGAACTGACCTGTAGCATCGTCTCGTTCAATGTGGACGGGATAATTAAACATTTAACACCTCTTTATCGCTAAGTTCTTACAGGCCTAAGTCCTTCATAATCTTTTTCCTCAACGGCTCAGGAATCTCTTTCGAACCATGAAAAGGGAAAACCGATGCCCTACCATTAAGCCTGACTTTAAAATGGCTTCCTCCACCTGGAGCTTTGGTTAGCTCCGCTCCCTGAGATAACAACCACTTTCTGAACTCGCTGTATTTCATTCGGCATCCTGCCTTATATTTTCCTTTTCAGAGTGCGAAAACTATAACTTAATTGTTTATTAATGCAACTTTAATGTTGTGTTTTTATACGCCCGCAAACATGAATCACCAGCGCAGCGCTATAAGCCAGCACAATGGCGAAACTCATCTTCCACATCGCTTCGCCGCCGATACCGGACAACGGCGTGGCGATGCCGCCAAAGACGAACATCAGCATGCCCAGTAACGCCGACGCGGTGCCGGAATGGCGGGCTTCGACGCTGTTCATCGCGGCTGAACCGGCAATGGTTGAAACCCCGCTGTTCAGCGCCACGGTGAAGAACAACCCCACCAGCGCCAGCACGGGCATGCCGAATCCGGCAAACAACGCAGTCAGTACGGCGCTGCAAACGGCCAGGAACAGACCGCGCGTTAATAGCTTTTGCCCATCGATAAACCGCGCCAGCCGGGCAAAGATCAGTGCCGAAATAATCAGCCCGCCGCCATTCACCGCGAACAGCAGGCTGAACTGCATCGCCGTCAGGCCATATTCGCTTTGCAGAACGAATGACGATGACCCTATATAGGAAAATAACCCGGCCAGCATAAAGGCCTGAATAAAGCAGAAGGTAGAAAACTGCTTATTTTTAAGCACTATAAGCGAGGTATTGAGCAGCCCGCCGCCGCTGCTTTTCTCCGACAATGTCTCTTTCAGTACCACCATGCTGGAGAGCAGTAATACCACGCCAACCGCCGCCATCGTCCAGAACAGCGCGCGCCAGTGCAGCGTAGAGGCGATATAGCCGCCGAGTACCGGCGAGACGATTGGCGCAATGCCGTTTACCGTCATCAGCAGAGCAAAAAATTGTGTCAGCAGCGTGCCGTGATACTTATCACGAGCAATCGCGCGGGAGAGCACTGAACCGCCTGCGCCCGCCAGACCCTGGATAAAACGCCAGAAGATCAGCCAGTGAATATCCTGCGTGGTCGCGCACAATACGGAAGAGAGGATAAACAGCAGCAGGGAAAGCATCAGCGGGCGTTTACGTCCCAGCCGATCGCTCAACGGGCCGAAAAAAAGCTGCCCCAGTCCCAACCCCAGCAGCGAGGCGGTCAGCGAGAGCTGCGTCAGCGTGGTAGTAGCGCTGAGTTGTCGGGTGATATCCGGCAGTGCGGGAAGATAAAGATCGGTGCAAATCGGCCCAATGGCCGTCAGCATGCCCAGCACGATTGCCCAGGCAAGAGAGATTCGTGGCATAACAACTCCGGTGAAAATACGGCGTCGGCTCCGGTGAAATCACATCAGAACCGAATATCCGGGGATTTAATTTTTAAACAGCATGGTGGTGATTTCCTGATATAGCCCCTGCATTTGCGCCGGGTCGCTTTTTTGCGGTGTCAGGCGACGAAAAGTGGTGCCTTCCATCAGCGTTGCCAGTAGCTCCACGCTACAGCGAATGCGTTCATCGCTTAATTGCGGATAGCGGCTCTGCATATGTGCACAGGCGTTTTCAAACATCCTGGCGTCGGCCTCGACCAGCATCTCCTGTACACGCGGATTGCGCGTTGCTTCGGCCGCCATTTCCAGCATCAGCGCATCATCGTCAGGGCTGAGTGTGTGCCGCCAGGCCAGTATTTCCGGCAGGTGTTCGGTTTCGGTCTTATCCTGCATTTCGGCGATGCGGTAGTCGATAATCCGGCGGATCATCTCTTCGATAATGGCGTCTTTATTGACGAAATAACGGTAAATCTGCCCAACGCTGAGCTGAGCTTCGAGGGCGATCTGCGACATGCTGGCCGCGTGGAATCCGCTAATGCGGAAGCGTCGGCGCGCGGCGGCAATAATCTCGTCCTGGCGTTGCTGGTGGCGCTGCTCCTGCGATAGTTTCGTCGGCATCTCTGTCCCTCGTGTCGTTTTGGTGAGAGTGATCGTTCTCATGAGTGATTAAAATAAACGAATCTGCGCGTTCGGGGTAACGTTTTTCCCCGGAACTTATAGAAAGTTACAAAAAAACAGATTGTGAAGAGAGGATGAGGAAAAGGTGAGATAACAATAACCGGCACGCATGACACGCACCGGTGAGCAGGTTATGGTTTACGTTGTTGATGGATCGACAGCCCGCTTTCGCCGGGGGCAATGTCCGGGTGCAGCGTCAGTTGTGGAATCAGGTAATCGCCGCCGTTTTGCCGACGAAAGGCCAGCGGTTCTGCTGACCAGAGCGTATCCAGCCGCTGTGCCAGCGCCGTACAACATTCGGTAAAACGCGTTTCGTCCATGCGATTGCTGCGATAAAACACCAGCGGCGGCAGTACTTCGAAGCCAGGATAAAACAGGATCCCATGCTGGATCGGAAACAGCAGATCGTTGATCGGGCCGTTAATACCGCGCGGAGCGTAATGCGATTCCCAGCCGCCGGTGGTCACCAGCAGCATCGCCCGTTTCCCCGCCAGGCTCCCTTCACCGTAACGATCGCCCCAGTGCGTATCGCTGTGTTCGCCCACGCCGTAAGCAAACCCGCAGGCATAAACGCGATCGACCCAGCCTTTCATGATCGCCGGCATGGAGAACCACCACAGCGGAAACTGGAAAATCACCGCATCGGCGCGTTGCAGTTTGGCCTGTTCCCGGGCGATGTCGTCCGCCTGTGTTCCCAGCTCAAATGCCTGTTTTGAATCAGACGAAGGATGATAAAAATCACCCACCGGCGGCGAGCGGCTGTCATCGGCATCAAGCTGCGATTTCCACTGCATGGCATAGAGATCGGAAACCTCGACCTGATGACCGGCATTTTCCAGATGCTGCACGGCAAAATCCTTTAGCGCGCCATTGAGCGAATGGGGCTGCGGGTGGGCATAAACAATCAGTACGTTCATAACAACTCCTGGCAACAAATTGAATATGCAGGGTAGGAGAGTGGCGGATATAGTAGAAATTAATTGCTTATATCACAGGTATAGCCATGGTTAATCTTCACCGGCTGGATCTCAATCTGCTGCGTACTTTGGATGTGCTGTTGAGCGAACACAATGTGACGCGCACGGCGCAGCGGCTGAATCTTTCTCAGCCTTCCGTCAGCGTGCAGTTGGCGCGATTGCGGGATATTTTTGCCGATCCGTTACTCCTGCCGGGGCCGCGCGGTATGCAGCCGACCGCCAGGGCCGACGAACTGCGCGAACCGCTGCGCCAGGCGCTGGAAGCGCTGGAACGTGCGGTGGCGCCAGCCAGCGCTTTCGATCCTGCCCGTGCCGCCGTCACCTGGCGCGTGGCGGCCACCGACTATACGGAATCGGCGATACTGCTCCCTTTACTGAGCCGTTTGCGCGTCGCCGCGCCGGGCAGCCGTCTGGCGATATTTGAACTCAGCCCGTTGCAGATCCAGCGCCAGGCCGGGCAGGGCGATATTGATCTCTTTTTCCATCTTCGCGAAGGCGCGCCGCCTGCTCTGCACCAGCGGTTATTGTTCACCGAGCGTTACGTGTTGGCCGGGCGTTTGCACCATCCGGCATTAACAAACGGCCGCCCGACGCTGGCGCAGTTTTGCCAACTGGAACATGTGGTTGTCTCGCCAGAAGGCGGTGGTTTTTATGCGGCAACGGATATCGCGCTGGCGGAGCGCGGTTTGCAGCGCAATGTGGTGCTCTCCGTCCCCCATTTCCTGTTTATGCTTGAGGCGCTGGCCCGTACCGATTTGGTGGCGGTACTGCCGGAACGGCTGGTCGCGAACAACCACACTCTGCAGGTGGTCGAGCCGCCGCTGGATCTTCCGGGCTTCGACATGCTGATGCTCTGGCATGAACGGTTACACCGCGATCCCGGTCATCAATGGCTGCGCCAGCAGATTATTGCCTCGTTGGGGACGCGCTAAAACGGGTAATATCTTGTCACACTTATGTGAGAATAATTCTCAATATTATTGAAGCACACCAGGTCGGATGATAAGGTGTAAGCCGTTTCGCCCGGCGTCGGGCACGGGTTCGCGGCGGCTGTTGGCTATGCAAAAAAGAGACTTTTCGATTGACGACTTTATCGGTTTTGGCGAGCGCTACGGGATTGATTACCGTTTCCCGGCGCTGGCGTCCGGCCGATCGTTTCACAAAGAGAAGCGCATGGTGATTCAGGGGGAAGTCGAAGAGATGACACTCTCCTCCGGCCTGAATCTTACCCGCTCGGATATTCGCGTCCTTCAACCCTATGAAACCACATCGCTGCATAGCTGCCCGCTCTATATGCTGGTGGTGCTGGAAGGTTGCGTGCAGTTGCGCCTGAACGGCAAAGCGTTTACCGTGCGCGCGGGCATGGCATTTACCTCGCGCCTGAGCGAACAACAGGTGATGAACGCCAGCCATCAGGCGGATAACCACTTGCGTACGCTGTCGATGGGCGTTGATCCGCTGCGCTGCCGGCAATCGCCGCTGCTGATGGCGCTCCTGCAGCAGTGGGAAGCGCACGGCGCGCCGACCTTTTTATGGTCCGTTCCGGCATTTTTGCTTTCCGGGCTGCAACACACGCAGCAGAACCAGCAACCGGGTTTATCGCGCCAGTTGATCCTTGAAGGCGTGATGTTGCAACTGCTCGGGCATGCGCTGTCGCAACCCTTGCCTGGCAGCGAAAAACGCAGTTCCGCGCCTGGCGGCGAGCAGCACCGGCTGGAAACCGTGCGCCGTTTGCTGGAACAGCAGCCGGAAAAAGAGTACACCCTCACCGCATTAGCCCAACTGGCGGCAATGAGTTCCAGCAGTTTGCGGGTGAAGTTCCGCCAGGCTTATGGCCTTTCCGTGTTTGATTACCTGCGCGATTGCCGCCTTGAACTGGCGCGGCGCTATCTGGCGCAGGGGTATAGCGTACAGCAGGCGGCCTGGATGTCGGGCTACCAGCATGCCACGAATTTCTCTACCGCATTTCGTCGCCGCTACGGCGTGGCGCCGAGCGAAATGCGTCTCGCCTGATTTCCTGCCATAGATCATGGCGACTTTTTTGCGTGCGTTTTGTCACTGCGCATAGGTGAATCGTCATTGCGCATAGCTATCGCGGAAGCCAAAAGGGTAATAATTCTTATTTACAATAATAACGGCTTCTGGAGATTTTCATGTTCGCAAAAACGCGACTGGCGCTAATGATTGGTATTACCGGCGGGATGAACGTATCGGTTCTGGCACAGGAAACCTCAACCACCCACGATATTGTGGTGGTCACCTCACAAATGCAAAGCGGCGCCACCAAGCTGGAGACGCCGGATATCGAAACGCCGCAGGCAGTATCGATTGTCACGCGCCAGCAGTATGAAGAGCAGGGCGCAACCAGCGTACGCCAGGCGGTGAGTTACACGCCGGGCGTGTACAGCAACCAGATCGGCGCATCGAACCGTTTTGATTACATCGTGCTGCGCGGTTTCTCCGACGGCAGCCTGGATAACGTCTACCTCGATGGCCTGAAACTGATGGGCGACACCAACTCGCACAGCTCGCTGGTTATCGATCCCTGGTTCCTCGACAGCGTGGAAGTGGTGCGCGGCCCGGCTTCGGTATTGTATGGCCGCTCCTCGCCGGGCGGGATTGTCGCGCTGAACTCGCGCAAACCGTCGTTTGACCCTGGCGGCGAAGTGAAACTGTTCGCGGGTAATAACAACCAGCGCGGCGCGGCATTTGATGTTACGGGGCCGGTAGACGATAACGACCGCGTAGCGGTACGTTTAACCGGCATGACCCGCTATGCGGATTCGCAATTCGACCATTTAAAAGAGCAGCGTTATGCCATTGCACCGAGCCTGACGTGGCGTATCACCGATCAAACCCGCCTTGAACTGATGGCCTATCTGCATCGCGATCCTGAAGGCGGTAGTCACTCCGGTTTGCCGTATGAAGGCACGGTAACCCCGCATGCAGGCAGAAAAATCTCCAATACCTTCTTTGAAGGGGAAGATAATTACGATAAGTATGACCGCCGGGAAAATATGGTCGGTTATAACATCGAGCACGCTTTTGACAGCGGCTGGTCGGTCCGCCAGAAGCTGCGCTACCTGCACACCAAAGTGAATCTCAACCAGGTGTATGCCGCAGGCTGGCTGAATGATACGGAACTGAACCGCGGTTATTCCGGTTCCGACGAATCGCTGTCGGCGATCACGCTGGATAACCAGATTGATGGCAGCGTTGATACCGGCATCATTAACCACCGTCTGCTGTTCGGCGTCGATTATCAGCGTCGCAGCAATAATGTCACCGCTTCGTATGGCAGCTTCCCGGCGATTGATGCATTTAACCCGATTTACGGCGCCGATCCGCTGTCAATTTCGGTCTACAGCCGGGAAAAACACAAACTGGAGCAGACCGGGATCTACTTGCAGGATCAGATGTCGCTCGATCGCTGGCGGCTGACGCTCGGCGGCCGCCACGATCAGGTGAAGATCACCAACGTCAACAAGATTAACGATACCCGCGATACGCTGGATCAGGATCACTTCAGCAGCCGCGCGGCGCTGATGTACCTGTTCGACAGCGGGTTTGCGCCGTACGTCAGTTACTCAACCGCCTTTACGCCGACCAGCTTTACCGATGAATACGGCAAAATTTTGCAGCCGATGAAAGGCAAGCAGTGGGAAGCGGGGTTGAAATTCCAGCCGGAAGGTTCACAGACGATGTACAGCGCCTCGGTCTATCGCATCAACCAGAAAAATATCGCCACCAAAGTGGAACCGACCGATCCGTACCGTTCAATTGGTGAAATCGAATCGGAAGGGGTGGAGCTGGAAGCGGTCGGTCAGTTGACGGACAACCTGCGTTTGCAGGCCGCCTACACCTACAACGATATTCGCTACAAGAAAAGCAGCGCGGAAGAGCAGGGAAAACGTGCGGTGTATGCGCCGCGCAATCAGGCCAGCGCCTGGCTCAGCTATGACGTGAAAACGGGGCTGTTCAACGGGCTGACGGTAGGTTCCGGCGTGCGTTATGTGAATGGCATTACCTCCGATCGCCAGAACACCCATACGCTGCCGTCCTATACGCTGGTGGATCTGGCCGTCGGCTACGATCTGGGAAATGTTGGCCTGAAGGGGATGAGCGCGCAGTTGAATGTCAATAACCTGACTGACAAACGCTACGTAGCCGCCTGTAACTCGCTCTCTTACTGCTATTTTGGTGCGGAGCGCAGCATTGTAGGCAGCGTTTCCTGGGCATTCTGATGCAATACGCCACCCGGCAGTGCGCCGGGTGGTTGCAGGTGATTAGCTGAGATCCACGTTTTTATGACCAAAGAGCCAGGTGGCAATAAAACCGCACAGATAAGCGATGACGACGCCTGCCGCGTAAACCGCCATCCCGGCGTAAATGCCCTGGCCGGAGGTCATCAACGGGAGCGCCACCAGCCCGGAAGGACCAAACACCGTATTCAGGCCGACCGGCAAACCCAGCCACGCGACGGTGCCAATAAAAAATCCCCCGCACGCGCCGCCGATACAGGCGGTGACGAAAGGCTTCACGCGCGGTAAGGTCACCGCGTAAATCAGCGGCTCGCCAACGCCCAGCAGACCGGGAATGATCGCCCCGCGCACCTGGTTACGCAGCACCGAATGCGGCGCCGAGCGGAAATAGAGCGCCAGCGCCGCGCCCACCTGACCGCCGCCTGCCATCGCCAGAATGGGGAATAGCGAGTTGAAACCCTGCGCATCCATCAGTGCGAAGTAAACCGGAATAAACCCCTGATGAACGCCAAACACCACGGCGATAAGGAACAGGCCCGCCAGCACCGCGCAGCCAAACGGGTTGCCGTTGAGGTGCAGGAACAGCCACGACATGCCTTTAAACAGCTCGCCGCCAATCGGCATAATCACCACAAACGCCAGTGCGCCGGTGATAAGCAGCGTCAGCAGCGAAGTGAGGATCATGTCGAGGTTATCCGGCACCACTTTGCGGATCTGGCGTTCGATCCACGCGCCAAGGATCGCGGCGATCAGTACGCCGATAATGTTGCCGCGCGGATCAATTCCCATGCCGAAGAAGTTATCGATACCGGAGAAATAACCGACCGTGGCTTTCGGGTCATAACCCAGCACGAACAGCGCGGCGATAATGGCGCCGTTAACGCCGCTGCCGCCAAAGGCTTTTTGCGCGTTGTAGCCAATCAGAATCGGCAGGAAGGTGAACAGGCCTTTACCAAAAACTTTCATATAGCCGACGAGGTGCGCCACTGCTGTGTTCTTTTCTGCCGCGTTGAGCAGCAGGCTTTGCTCAATTAAGGTGGCAAAGCCCAGCAGCATCCCGGCGGCGATAAAACCGGGAATCAGCGGCGTAAAGATGGTGGCGAACTTCGCCAGAAACTGATGCACGCCGCTGGTCTGCTTCGCTTTCATTTGCTGTTTGGTGTCGCTGGCAATGCTCTTCAGCGACGCGGCTTCTACGGGCGCGGCGTGGCCGCCGATCATTGCATTCAGCATTTCCGCTGCGGTTTGCGCTTTGCCAGGGCCAACGATGATCTGCAACTGATCGTCGCTGTTCACCACGCCCAGTACGCCGGGCAGGGCTTTCAGGCTCTCCGTCTCCACCCGTGAATCGTCGCGGAGCGTCAGGCGCAGGCGCGTCATACAGTTGCCGCAGGTATTGATATTCTCCTTACCACCGACCTTTTCGATAATTGTCGCGATCAGATGTTCACTGATTTTGGCCATTACTTGATCCCCGCATCAACCAGCGCCTGGCGAATAAAGCCGCCGTTATCGGCTAACAAATGCGTGGCCTGTTCAGCGCTGAGCTGGCCCAGCACCATCACAATGGCGGTTTTGCAGCGCCCGCCGCAGGCCTGCAGCGCCTGTTCGGCGATGTCGCGGGTGCAGCCGGTGGCTTCCATCACAATGTTTATCTGACGCTGCACCAGCTTCAGGTTGGTGGCTTCCACATCCACCATCAAATTGCCATAGACTTTGCCGCTGCGGATCATTGCGCCGGTGGTCAGCATATTGAGCACCAGTTTTTGCGCGGTGCCCGCTTTCATGCGCGAGGAGCCGGTCACCACTTCCGGGCCAACCACCGGCACAATCGCAATATCGGCGATGCGCGCCATTTCGCTGTTTTCGTTACAGGTGAGCGCCACGGTCGTCGCTTTCAGGCTTTGTGCGTATTTCATAGCGGCAATCACATACGGTGTGCGTCCGCTGGCGGCGATGCCGACCAGCACATCGCACGCGGTGAAATTGAGCGATTTCAGGTCGTCAACGCCCAGCGTCAGGCTGTCTTCGGCGTTTTCCACTGCCTGCAAAATGGCACGATGACCGCCAGCAATCAGGCCGACAACCTGCTCGCGCGGCGTTCCGTACGTCGGGGGACATTCGCTGGCATCGAGGATGCCAAGACGCCCGGAAGTGCCCGCGCCGCAATAGATTAAACGACCGCCCTGTTTAAACGCGGCGACAATCACATCCACCGCCTGCGCGATAGCCGGGATCACTTTTTCCACCGCCAGCGCCACTTTCTGGTCTTCGTTATTGATCACGCGCAGCATCGCTTCGGTATCGAGCATGTCGATGTTTTCACTGGCGGTATTGCGGCCTTCGGTGGTCAGTCTGGATAGATCAATGTTCATGTCTCGCTCCACGTTTACGGGAAGGGTTGGCCGTTACGCTGCGGTGACGGCGTGCTGTAAGGAATAATATATTATTCCTTATAGTAAAAATAAGAATAATTTATTCTTGTGCCGGATGAGTGGCAAGAGTGTGACGCTGCTCATTTTGTGCAAGTCGCACTGCTTAGCGGTTGGTTGTTATTTTTCATTCATATTGATGTTGAACAATTGTTATTAATTAACGCAGATAATCAACGCCGGAATATATTGAGTGTCTTTTACCATTCTGAAATATTCAAAATCAGAAATTGTCGTTTTTCGGGTAATTAAAAATAAAGATACTGGTGTATTGTTTTAATTACCAGTTCAGCAGGTGTCATTGGTAAGATGTATTTCATTACGCTGCTGGTTTATGCGATTTATTCTTATTTCACCGTATTTATTTTGCCATTTTATATTTTAGAAGACATGTTCAAATAAAGATTACATAACATTTTCTAGCATAAACAATGAGTTTGACAATTTCAGAAAACCTGACGCCGCGTGATGAAGCGCGCTATATCAGCACTTACTTACCGCTGGTGAATAAAGTGGTCAAACAGTTGGCCTGGCAGCGAAATAGCGTCATGGGCAAAGACGATATGCAGCAAGTTGCCCTGATGGGATTGCTTTCCTCTTTGCGCCGTTATGGGCATCCGGATACGCACTTTTCAGGTTATGCTGCGCAGCGTATTCGTGGCGCCGTACTGGATGAATTACGTCAACAGGACTGGCGTCCTCGTCGTCTGCGGCAAAAGACGCACAAACTCAACGATGCTATTCGTGAAATGGAGCGCGAGCTGGGCCATACACCAGGGTTTGGCGAACTGAATGCGCGCTTTGCCTTAAGTGCAGAAGAGTATCAACAGCATCGTCTGCTCGACACGGCCAGCGAAGTGGAGAGCCTTGATGCACTGCCTGCCAGTGAAGCGACTCCGGCCGCGCTGGATAGCCGCCAGCTGGAAGATGAAGAGGTGCTCAGCCGGACATTACGCGGCGCGATAGCAAGCCTCGACGGGCGCGAGCAGAAGATCTTTGCGCTCTACTACCAGCATGAAATGAGCCAGAAAGAGATAGCCCAGCTCCTTGGCCTGACGGAAGCGCGGGTTTGCCAGCTTAACAAGGCGATAAGCCAGAAGATTCAGCGCTTTTTAGCGCAGTAACATATTACTTTTTATCATCCACCTTTACGCCCCGGTCGGAGCTCGCTCCGTACGTTTTGGGGCATTTTTTTTGCCAAAATTCCTCACTCCTCCAGCGCGGTGTGAATCGCTTCTCCTAACTGTTTGATCACTTCACGGTTTGCATCGGTGAGCGGCAAGGCGCAGTTCAGCCGCAGGCAGTTTCGGTACTTGCCGGAAGCGGAGAACAGCGAACCGGGCGCAATCTGGATTTTCAGACGGCAAAGCATGCGGGAAACGCAAACCATATCCACAGTTTCCGGCAGTTCGATCCACAGCAGATAGCCGCCCTGCGGGCGCGTCACGCAGATCCCGCAGGGAAAATACTGGCGCACCCAGCAGGTGTACGTTTCCAGATGCTGCTGGTAAATCTGACGCATGCGGCGCACATGGCGGTGATAGTGACCATCGCGGATAAACGCCGCCATCGCCAGTTGTGGGCCGGGCGTGTTGGTGCCGATAGCAGCATATTTTTTGTGCAATACCCGGTCGAGATAACGTCCTGGCGCAATCCAGCCCACCCGCAAACCCGGCGCTACGGTTTTGGTGAAGGAGCTGCACAGCAGCACGCGGCCATCGATATCCAGCGATTTGATGGTGCAAGGGCGCGGGTAAACTGCCGCCAGCTCGCCATAAATATCATCTTCAAAAATCACAATGTCGTGACGTTGCGCCAGCGCCAGCACCGCCTTTTTGCGCGCTTCCGGCATGATAAAACCGAGCGGGTTATTACAGTTCGGTACCAGAATCACGCCTTTAATCGGCCACTGTTCCAGCGCTAATTCCAGCGCTTCGATGCTGATGCCGGTTTCCGGATCGGTCGGAATTTCAATGGCTTTAATATCCAGCCCGCGCAGCAATTGCATGGTGCCGTAATAGGAAGGCGATTCAACAGCGATAATATCGCCCGGCTGGCAGACGGCCAGCAGCGCTAGCGACAGCGCGGGGTGGCAACCGCTGGCGATCACGATTTCATCAGCGGTGATGGCCGCACCACCATCCAGCATCAGGCGGGCGATCTGCTCGCGTAATTCGCGGCGGCCAGGCAACGTATCGTAACGCAGCACGTCCTGGATTTGATGTTGCACCACGCGCTGCATTTCCCGCCACAGCGGTTTAAGTGTCGGTTGGGTGATATCCGGCGCGCCGCCGCCGAAGGTGGCGAGTGTTTTGTCTTCGCGGCCTTCCAGCAGAGTCAGCACTTCGTCCCACTGCGTAACATCCACCGGGCGCTGAACCGGGCGCGACATCGCCGGGACGGGTGGCTTCGCTTTGCTTGGCGCGACAAAATAGCCGGAACGCGGCTGCGGGGTAATTAGCTGCAGATTTTCCAGCACCTGATAAGCCTGCTGTACGGTACTGATACTGACGCCATGCTCCTGGCTGAGGCTGCGCACCGAGGGCAACTTCTCGCCATGGCGATATAAACCTTGTTCAATACGCCCGGCCAGCAGGGTAGCCAGATGTTGGTAGCGGGTCATGCTGTATTCCTTTTCTTTGCCACACAGATTTAAAAACCAGTACAGATTCGCGGAAATAATGCCGTTCAGATGCTGTTTTAAGCGATCTGTATGTTAAAGAAAAGTATTTTCTGAATCTGTATTGAAAGGCGGGATTACGGAGAAAATGGGGCTCTGTTCAGGCGAGGAGAGCACCGATGGAATTTTTTGAAAATCGACACAAAGGCCCTTTTACCGGGTTTATTTTTCTCTGGCGCAAGTTTCAGGCTCTGCGCTTACGCTGGCAAACGCGCAAGATTTTGCGCGCGTTAAGCGACGAACAGCTTAAAGACCTCGGGTTGCGTCGTGAAGAGCTGGGTTAATGATAGAAAATGCGGAGATAACATCTTGTTATTTCCGCCTCTTCAGCGTTGGGCTATGCTTAGCTCCATAACCTGAAGGGGAGAGAACAGATGCACTTTATTAACAGCAACGATGAAGACGATAAAAAAGAAGAGAAGGGCGGCAACGCTTCACAACTGATGCAGCAAAAGCTGCTGGATGCCCGCTCCATCATTATCTCTGGCGAGATCAACCAGGCGCTGACCGAGAAAGTGGTCACCCAGCTTCTGCTGTTGCAGGGCATCAGCGACGCGCCGATCAAGATCTATCTCAACAGCCAGGGCGGTCACGTTGAAGCGGCCGATACCATTCATGACATGATTAAGTTCATCACTCCGGAAGTGCACATTATCGGCACCGGCTGGGTGGCCAGCGCCGGGATCACCATCTTCCTTGCGGCGAAAAAAGAGCACCGCTACGCGCTGCCGAACACCCGTTTTATGATCCATCAGCCGCTGGGCGGCGTGCGTGGTCAGGCGAGCGATATTGAGATTGAAGCCAAAGAGATCATTCGCATGCTGGAACGCGTTAACCAGCTGATCGCCGATGCAACCGGTCAGCCGGTCGAAAAAGTGAAGCAGGATACCGATCGTAACTACTGGATGAACATCAAAGAGGCGATCGATTACGGCATCGTTTCCCGTGTGGTGAAATCCTACAGCGACCTTAACCTCGATTGATCTATTGGGGCGGGAAATGTTTCTCGCCTCATTTCGCTTTATCCCGCCAAAATAGACTTCTCCCCAATCGATAATTTCTGCACACTGTCGGCATTTCTCATTACGGAGTGATGGCATGAACAGTGGTATCAGGGCGGCGCTGGTGATGGCAGCGACGCTGAGTGCGCCCGCGCTGGCGGAGCAGTCGGGCATCTCGTTTGATCATAAAGACTGGGAAGTGGTGTGCGACAACACGCTTACCTGCCGCGCAGCGGGTTACAGCGCGGAAGAGGAAGCCAGCGGAGCGGTACTGATCACCCGTAAAGCCGGGCCGGACACGCCGGTTACCGTGGATGTGGTGCTGGCCGAGATGGACGCGGATGAAACCGCGCCGCAAGCGGCGCTCTCGCTGTGGATCGACGGTAAATCGCAGGGCGAAATCGCCACTGAAGATAATGACACCTGGCGCTTATCGGACGCGCAGGCGCACAGCCTGATTGACGCAGTGAAAGGCAGCGGCAAAGTGGAATTCAAAGGCGCAGCAAAACCCTTTGTGCTCTCCGGCGATGGCGCGTATGCCGTGCTGCTGAAATTTGATGATGTGCAGGGACGGGTCGGCACGCCGGGCGCGCTCAGTCAAAAAGGCGATAAAGCCGAAAGCACGGTGACGCCCGCGGTGGCTGCGCCGGTCATTCAGGCGGCAAAAGTAGAAAGCGGCGAAGACCGCGCGCTGACCGTGGCCGAAGTCAACACGCTGAAGCCGCGCCTGCTGGCGGCGCTCCCTAACAATAATGAGTGTGAAGGTCTTGCATCACCGCAAGAACCGGTCATTGATGGCGACAATGACGTTACGCTAACGCCGCTCGACCGTAAGCATGTCCTGATCTCCGCCCTTTGCTGGCGCGGCGCGTACAACGAAGGTTACGGCTACTGGGTGCTGGATAAGGCCTTGAAAGGCAACCCACAATTTATCACCAACTCGGCGTCCGATTATGCCGACGGCATCATCTCGCTGGGGCAGCGCGGTCGCGGTATCGGCGATTGCTGGGCTTCTGCGGAGTGGGTGTGGGACGGCGAAACCTTCCGTAAAAGCAGTGAATCCACCACCGGCATGTGCCGTTATATCCGCGCGGGCGGCACCTGGGATCTGCCGGAGTTCGTCACCGAGGTGAAAGAGGCGCAGTAAGTAGATATATGGACACTGCACTTATCAAAATCACGCTTTTTGGTAAGTGTAGTGTTCATTATTTATTCTCCCCTGATCATTTATTGGATACTATACTTACCAAAATTCATGATTACGGTAAGTATAGTTTCCATGCCATCAGCTGAAAAACGTAGTGCGGTTGTCTTTCCCCGTAACCAAAAGATTCTCCGGCAGTTAGGTGAAAACATCACGCTTGCCTGCAAGCGCAGAAAACTCACCCAAACCATGCTTTCTGAACGCACGGGGTTAAGCCGCATAACTATCCGCAAAATCCAACAGGGCGATCCTGGCGTGTCACTTGGGCACTATGTGGCCGTGCTTGCTGTTCTTGGACTGGTCGAAGATTTTCTTGATGTGGCAAAGGATGATGAGTTGGGGCGCAAGTTGCAGGATATTGAACTTTTAAGGAAGAAAGGAGAAGCATATTGATGGCGACAGACGTTTTTGTTTTTGCAGACTGGCAGGACTTTGCAGAGCCAGGGCTGGTTGGCACACTGCGTTCGGAAGTGGTACGTAATAGCGAGCATTTTAGTTTTCGCTATGATGATGCGTGGCTGCTTTCGCCCTTCGTGCAGAAAGTCGATCCCGATCTTGAGCTTTATTCCGGTGAACAACATAGCGCTGTATCGCGAAACTTTAGAGTGTTTCTTGATTCATGCCCGGATCGCTGGGGGCGGGTATTGATGAAAAGGCGGGAGGCGATTCTTGCCCGGCAGGAAGCGCGTCGTCCCAGGTTGCTGGGAGAAATTGATTTCTTATTGGGAGTGCATGATTTTCACCGTCAGGGGGCTCTACGTTTTAAACGTGCTCTTACGGGTCCCTTCCTCGATGATAACGACCGGCTCGCCGCACCGCCGATGGCCTCGCTGAGAGAGTTAGCGTGGGCAGCGAAGCAAATCGAAAGTAATGACGATCGTGACGATGCTGAATACCTGCAATGGCTCAATATGTTGATGTCGCCAGGTTCATCTTTAGGCGGCGCGCGGCCTAAAGCCAGCGTACGTGATGAGAAAAACCAACTGTGGATTGCAAAATTCCCCAGTCGTTATGATGACTATGATATTGCAGCGTGGGAGTTTTTAACTTCACAACTGGCACGGAATGCGGGAATCGAAATGGCGGAATGTCGCATCGAACGCTTTGAGCGTGAGCATCATACCTTTTTAACGAAACGCTTTGATCGCACGCCTGATACCCGGCTGCATTTTACATCCGCCATGACGCAACTCGGTTATTACGATGGCGATTACGAAGCTTCATACCTTGAACTGGCGCAGTTCCTGACTGAACGTGGCTCGCGCAGCCGCGAGGACTTGTCTCAACTGTGGCGACGAATCGTTTTTAATATTGCTGTGTCGAATAATGACGATCATCTACGAAATCATGGCTTTATTTTCCAGAATGGTGGCTGGATTCTTTCTCCCGCTTACGATATCAATCCTGTGCCGGATGCGCAGGGGTTACATCTGAATATCAGTGATGTCGATAATCAACTGGATTATGAACTGGCAATGTCGGTGATTGATTTTTTCCGGCTCACGTTCGCGCAAGCCAAAGAAGTGATGGAAGAGGTCACATCCAGCGTCCGCAAATGGCGTGAGATCGCTGAATCTATGAATATTTCACGTGCTGAGCAGGAAAGAATGGCTCCGGCATTTAATGTTTGAACGTTTTCGGGGGAAACAGACCATGTTGCAGGGTCCCAACCATTTAACACTCGCAGTCAGCGATCTTGCCCGCAGCGTCGATTTTTACCATCAACTGCTCGGGCTGAAACTGCATGCGCGCTGGGACAACGGCGCTTACCTTACCTGCGGCGAACTGTGGCTGTGTTTGTCGGTGGATGCGCAGCGTGAATATGTTCCGCCGCAGCGCAGCGATTACACCCATTATGCCTTTAGCATTAGCGAAAGCGATTTCACCGGTTTTGTTGCGCGCCTCGAACAGTCTGACGTTGTAAGCTGGAAAGCCAATAAAAGCGAAGGCGACTCCTGGTATTTCCTCGATCCGGACGGGCACAAACTCGAAGCGCACGTCGGTAACCTTGCCCAGCGGCTGGCGGCCTGCCGCGAGAAACCTTACAAGGGAATGGTATTTTTTGACTGAAGCCGTTCGGTGCCTGCTTTTCACAATCCATGCTGTTCGCTCTCCCGTTTCTTGATACTTACCTTGATAACCATTATCTTTCCCTGCCTGTGAATCAGGGGAACTCCTATGACCGAAGATGAGCTGTTTGCCCGCCGACCGCTGGGAATGCGTATGGCGATGGTGGTGCGTCAGTGGCGCGCGACCATCGATCACGCGCTGAGCGATACCGGTATCACCCAGGCGAGCTGGACGGTACTGATGCAGTTGCGCCAGTTGGGGGACAACGTTTCGGTCAGCGAACTGGCGGAAGTGCACGGCATTGAATTACCGCCGCTGATGCGCACCCTGACGCAACTGGAAAACCAGGGGCTGATTGTGCGTACGACATCGCCGTACGACAAACGCATTCGTCTGCTGACGCTCACCGCTGAGGGCCAACGCCTGCTGGAGAAGATCACGCGGGTGATTGAAGCGTGCCAGGAGCGGGCGGCGGAAAATATCCCGCCAGCGCAGATGCACGCTTTTAGCGACACCCTGAATCAAATCGCCTGTAACTTGCGCGTGATGCGCGAAGAAGACAATAAAACCGAATAAGAAAATGATGACGCCAGAACAAAAATTTGCCCGCTGGGTAAGGGTGAGTATTGCCTCTTTCCTGCTGATGTTTGTCTATTTTATCGTTGCCGATATCTGGATCCCGCTGACGCCGGACTCTACTGTCATGCGCGTAGTGACGCCGGTTTCCGCGCGCGTTTCCGGCTATGTCGCAAAGGTTCACGTGCAGAACAATAGCCAGGTAAAAAAAGGCGATCTGCTGTTTGAACTGGATCCGACGCCGTTTAAAAACCAGGTCGAAGCGGCGGAAATTGCGCTGGAACAGGCGCGCCTCAGCAACCAGCAACTGGATGCGCAAATCGTTGCTACGCAGGCCAGCCTGAAGACCGCGCAGATCACCGCGCAAAACGATCGCGTCACCTTTGAGCGCTACCAGAATCTCGGCGCGATGCACAATGTTTCGCAGTCCGATCTGGATAAAGCCCGCACCACCTGGCAGACCAGCGTGCAGTCGGTGAATAACATCAATGCCAGCATCAATGCGTTAACCATTGAGCGCGGCGACCGCGATGACGCGCGCAACGTGACGCTACAAAAATATCGCAACGCGCTACAGCAGGCGCAGCTGAACCTCGGCTGGACGCAGGTGCGCGCGGAAGTGGATGGTACTGTCAGTAACCTGCAATTAAGCCCCGGTTTTTACGCCGCTGCCGGGAGCGCTTCGCTGGCGCTGGTGCATGATAAAACCGATATCGTGGCGGATTTCCGCGAGAAGAGCCTGCGTCATACCCATACCGGAACCGATGCCGCAGTGGTTTTCGATGCTCTGCCGGGGCACGTGTTTAAAGCGCATGTGACCAGCAACGACGCGGGGATTCTGGCGGGTCAGGAAGCGGTAAATGGCGAGCTTTCCGCGCCGGAAACGTCGAACCGCTGGGTGCGTGATGCGCAGCGGATGCGGATCCACGTAGCGCTCGATGAGCCATTACCGAAGCCGTTGCCGACCGGCGCACGCGCAACGGTGCAGCTCTACAACAGTGAAGGGGTCTTTGCCCGCTTCTTCTCCGGCCTGCAAATCCGCCTGGTAAGTTTGCTGCACTATGTCTATTAACACGCTGGCGCGCGTATTTACGCCCCATGGCAATATCGTTTATACGCCGAATGATTTTCGCCAGACGCTGCGTATTGTCTTCGCCGGGATGATCGCCCTGAGCGTGTCGAGTTTTTACAACACGCAATATGGCGTGTTTTACGTGGTCTATCCGGTCATGTTGTTATCGCTGGTACCGGTGTTTAACCGCCACGTCGCAAAGCAATTTATCTTTAGCGCGGTGCTGAATTGCATCGAAATGGTGTTCATCATCGGCTATCTGTCGCGCTGGCCGGTGATTATGACGCTGGTGGTTTTCGGGCTGTACGTGATGCGTTTTCGCTTTATGAGCAAAGGCGCGCTGTTTCTGTTCGGTTCGGCGGGCGTGGTGTGCCAGAGCACGATGCTCAACTTTATGAGTTATCCCACCAGCGACTGGCACACGCTGCTGTTTTCCAATATTGAAGCCAGCGTGATGGCGGTGGCGCTGAGTGCGCTAATGAATTACCTGATCCCGGATGTGGAACCGCGCACGCGTCCGCCGTTGATTGAGAAAAACGCTGCCCGCGTGCGCCATGAATCGCTGCTTTCCGGCACCGTGGCGACAATCATTTTTGTTGTTTTTCAGATCAGCGACTTAAGCGATTCGCTGTCGGCGCTGATGGCGGGCATCTTGATCCTGTTCCCGATGCATTATCGCGGTTCGGTGCTCAGTTCGCTGTGGCGCGTGGTGGGCGTGGTGATCTCCTGCCTCTATATTCTGCTGGTCCAACTGATCCTTTATAACCACAGTAGCCATATGCTGCTGATGATGCCGCTGATTGGGCTGGGTCTGGCGTTCAGCGCCCGGTTGCATGTGATGGAAAAAGTCGGCGCAGGCGTGGGGTTCGCCAGCGTCACCACCATTGGCATTATGTTTGGTCAAAACCTCCATCCGGATACGGACCTGGTGTTCAGCGATCTCTACCGCATCGTGTCCGTCACCGTGTCGCTGGTGGCGACCTTAACCATGGTCTGGCTGGTGCACCTTATTTTGAACCGTTTCGAAGCAACACGGTTTGTGATTGAGGAGCAGTAAGGCCGGGATTTGCCGGATAAGGCAAAGCCGACACCCGGCGAATTACACCACCGGCGTGAAACTCTCGCCTTCGCAGCGATAAACCGCCTGCGTCACGCCGGGGATGATCCACTGATTTTCCTCGCCGGGCTGGCAGTGAAAACGGATGCACAACCCACATCCGCCGCGTAACTGGCGGGGAATATCCTGCACCCGAAATGTCATGCCTGCGGCCTGCATCGCTTTGCGGGTTTGCAGCACGCCGGGCGTATTGTGAAACAGCAGCAGATATTCGTTCATCACCGTTTTCCCTGCCGCTGACCTATCAGCGCGGCGCCGAGCGCGCCCGCATACTGCGCATCATCATGGGTAAACACCTCGCTGTTCAGGTGCCCGGCCAGCATGCGGCGGAAGCTGGCGCAGTGGCTGACGCCGCCGGTAAACAGCAGCGGGCCTTGCGTGGAGAGACGCGCGACAAAATGCGCGCTGCGCCGTGCCATGGCGTTGATTACCCCGGCGAGGATCGCTTCCGGCGCGATGCCCGCCGAGCGCAGGCTGATCACTTCCGATTCGGCAAACACCGTACACATGCTGGTGAGTGGATGCGGCTCCACGCCATCGGTAATGGCATCCAGTTGCTCCACCTGGGTGCCCAGCGTACGCGAGATAACGTCCAGAAAACGGCCAGTACCGGCGGCGCATTTATCATTCATCAGAAAATCGGTGAGATTTCCGTTCTCATCGAGGGCGATTACTTTGCTGTCCTGGCCGCCGATATCGATAACGGTGCGGGTATCCGATCGCAGCAGCCGCGCACCGAGGCCGTGACAGGAGATCTCGGTAACCTGCTTGTCGGCGAAATCCACCAGTTGCCGGCCGTAACCGGTCAGCGTCAAAAAAGGTTTTTCCGCCATACCGGCACGCAATGTTTCCCAGGCCTCGATAATCGAATCAGCAGGGCGAAACGAGGTCGGGCAGAGAAAGCGCCGCACAATGCTGTCGTCCTCCAGCAGAATGCCTTTCGTGGTGGTCGAACCGGAATCAATGCCTATGGTCAGTGCCACAACAGCTCCTTACAGCATCTCAATAAACGCGGCGACGCGGGTGCTGAGCTGCCCGATGTCGGATGTCGAGTAATCCGTCTCAATCGCCATATAAGGAATGTTGTGCTGCTGGCGTACGTGACGTTTGATCGCCAGCGATTCGACCGCATAAGTGTGGCAGGCCTGCAAAATCACATCGATCACGCCATCGGCCTGGTACTCGTCCACCATCTGGCTGAGTAGCTTCAGCCGTTCGTCGTTGGGGGAGATGCATGAGCAGCCAATCGCCAGGTATTTGTCGGTCAATGCATCATAGACATCGCCGCTCTCGTCAACGCAGCGTTCGGTCGCTTTCGCTCCGGTGCAGTTTTCGTAACCAACCACCCAGCCGCCGTTCTCTTCAATGGCGCGCACCACTTTTTCCGCCGCGCCGCCAATCGGGCAGCCGGTGATCAAAATGCGCGGGCGGGCATCGAGGCGTTTTCCGGCCAGCCAGTCCGCTCTGACCTGTTCAGCCATCGCGTTCAGTTCGCTAATCAGTGCCTCTTTATCGAAGCGGAAGGTCGCGCCGTAGACCACTTTCAAAATATCGACGCCGCTAAGCGCAGGAGGATTAAGCTGCCCGACGCGATAGAAGTTCGCCAGCGCCTGGCGTTCGCGGTTTTTCAGCGCGATGGCCTCGCGCAGCGCGGCCTCGCTAATTGGCTGACCAAAACGTTGTTCGATAACCTGCTGTAACCGCAAAATTTCCGCTTTCCATAGCGCGCGGGAGGCCGCATCCGCAGCGCTGTTCGGCAGCTGCATCACGTGTACGGCTTTAAATTCGGCCATGTACTCGTACATTTTTTTCTTGCCGTCGCAGGTGGTTTCGCCGACTACCAGATCGGAAAAGTAGAAGTAGGGACATTTGTCGGTTTTACCGAAGCCATAGCTGCTTTTGATTAACGGGCAGAGGTTGCGCGGCAGATCTTTTTCGGCTTCTTCGATGGTTTCATCGTTGGTGGAACAGAGCGAAACCACCACCGCTCCGGCTGCCATGGCGATCTCTTGCGGCATAAACGTGCAGTAGGTGCCGACCAGCGGAATGCCCTGTTCTTTCAGATCCATCACGGTGAGAAAGCCTTTCTGGCGGGCGGCGGAGAATTGCTCGAAAACATCCGGGAGTGCGGTGATAAGCGACATGATTTTCCTTCCCCGTGACACGGGAGATGATAAAAAGATGCCGCATTATAGCCGCGATAAATATGTGGTTTTGTTGATCGCGACGGCTCAAAAAGGAGAAAAGTGCAGCAGCGTGGGCAACTGTGACAGCAGATAAAGGATCAGGCCAATGCAGCCGCCGACCAGCGTGCCGTTGATGCGGATAAATTGCAGATCCTTGCCAATGTTCAGTTCCACCTGGCGCGACATGTCCCGCGCGTCCCAGCTTTTTACCGTGTCGCTGATATGGCGCGTTAAAAAAGCGGCAAAATCAGGCGCGACGCGATATGCCGCCTGCTCCAGATGCTCATTCAGCGAGGCGCGCAGCGCGCCGTCTGCCAGCAGTGTTTCGCCGAACCACAGCCCGGCATCGCTGATGCGCTTTTTCATGCGCGAATCAGTGGACTGCATATCCGCTTTCATCCAGCCGCGCAGATCCGCCCACATCTCGCCGACATAGCGATTAAAGGCTTCGTCATTCTTCAGATATTCTTTGATGTTGTCTGCGCGCTCGGCGATTTCCGGATCGGTTTTCAGATTGGCGATCAGCTTGATGGTTGCGCGATCAAAAGCCTGGCGGATCTGATGCGCGCGGTCTTCGTTAATATCATCCAGCAGAGAATTCACCGCCTCGGAGACCAGATCCGCGCTCTGCTCGCCGAGCCATTCCGTTGGCAGCAGCTTTGCTTTCATCGGGTGATCGGTCTCCAGCCAGTGCACAACCTGGCGGGCAATAAAGGTGCGGGTGCTCTGCCGCTGCAGGAGGGCGATAAGCTGGGCGATTAAGGTATCGAGCAGCTTCTGGTGGCGATTGTTGCGCGTCAGGCTCTCCAGCATGATGGCGCTGGTTTCGGTCAGATCGACTTTATCGATAGCTTTATGCACCGCGCGGCGCAGCAGGCGCTGAATGCGGGAGTCATCGGCCATTTCCAGAAAACCGCTCATGACCTGCAACAGATGCTGGCCGACGCGCTGCGCGTTTTCCGGCTGGCTAAACCAGACGCCGATCATCTGCGCTGGTTGGTGGCGCTGGATCAGTGCCACCAGCGACTGCGTATCGAGAAACTTCTCCTGCACGAACTGGCCAAGGTTGTCGCCGATTCGATCTTTATTGCGCGGGATGATCGCCGTATGGCGGGAAATGAACGGCAACGGTACGCGATGAAACAGCGCCACCACGGCAAACCAGTCCGCCAGCGCGCCTACCATTGCCGCTTCAGCAATGGCTTTGATCCCGCTCACCCAGAACCCTGGCGGCAGGAACAGCGTAGTGATAAACGTTGCGGCTGCAACCAGCAACAGCGAGAGCGCCAGACGCTTGGCGCGCTTAAGTTCGGCTAATTTTTCCATGACTTAAGCATATAACCCAACGACAGATTCATGCAAAAGGTTAAATCGCAAGCAGATCCCGCAGTAATCCAGCAAGGATCCACACCCCAAACACAATCAGTACTGCGCCAGCGCTGCGTTCTATCCAGCAGATGCTGCGGCTCAGGCGTTGTTGCACGGCGGGCAGGCCAATCAGCGTGACCAGCGCCAGATCCCACAACAGCACCACCAGCACCATCCAGATGCCGCTTGCCGATTGCTGAAGCAGCGTCACCTCCGGCCCCAGCAGTGCGGTCATCAGCGCAAGATAAAACAGCGCATTTTTCGGGTTCAGCAAAGCGGAACCGAGCCCGAGCAGGCACTGTTTTCGCAACGACGGGCGCTGCTGCTGCGTGTGTGTGATGGCCAGCGTTTGCGGGCGGCTACGCAGCAAATGGGTGCCAATCCACAGCAAATAGAGCGCACCGAGCAGTTCGATGGCGGTGAACAGCGGCGCGAATTGACGCAGGGCTCTGGCACCCATAATCACCAGCACAATATAGAGTGCATTGCCGGTGGCGATGCCGACGCATAACCCGGCGCTGCCGCGCAGGCGGTAACGAATGGCAAAGCCGATCAGCAGGAAGAAATCTGGACCTGGGCTAAGCAGCGCGACAAAATGCGCCAGCGCCAGTGCGGGAAAAGCAGAGGGAAACAGCGATTCCATAGTGACCTCAACAGGAAAAAACAGAGGCCACCGTAGCGCAGAGGGAGCGCTATTTATTGTCGGATATTGATCGGGCGTACTGGCGCGGCGTGGCGGCGGTGTAGTTCACAAAGGTGCGGTGAAAGTGGCTCTGATCGGCAAAACCGCTCTGGTAACTGACGTCGGCCAGCGTTTCCCCGGCGCGCAGGCGGCTTTTGGCAAACTCCACGCGGGCGATATTCAGAAAGCTGCCGGGCGTCAGGCCGGTGTCCTGCTTAAAAACGCGGATCAGCGTCTCTTTGCGCAGCGAAAAACCGTACGCCAGCGCATCCAGCGTCGGCGGCGATTGCAGGTTATCGGTTAACGCGGCCTGCAATTGCTGGCTCAGTGTACGCAGCGCGGAAGGATGATTGCTGTTGGCGGGCAGCGCATTCAGCAGATGAGCGATGGCCGCCGGTAACTCCCGCGCTTTCTCATGCTCAATAAGCGCCACAATTTGCAGATACTGGTGGAAAAGCCATGGGTTGCGGATCACCTGCAATGCGGGCTGAGGGCGAGCTTCCTGCGTCAGATACAGCATATGGTAGCTGCGTGGTTGCCCGGCAAGCGGATTACAGCTGTGCGGCGTTAAGGCCGGAATAACCATCAGATCGCCCGCCTGTAGCAGGTATTCTTGCTGATGGCAGACGCAGCGGGTTTGTCCATCGAGTATCGCGCCAATCGACAGTTGCGGATGGCTGTGGCGTTTATAAGCCTGCTGGCTGCGCCAGGTGCTGCGCAACTCGACGCCGGGCAGACGGCGGAACGTTTGTTGAATATCGCGGATGATCGACATAGCTGCCCTGGTGAGTGATGTGATTTCAGGTATATCACAGGTTGTTATTTGTCGCTAAACGCATTGCGCAGTAGCTGCCACATATGGTGGGCTGCCGGGGTAAAGCGGCGGTCGGAGCTACGCAGCAGATGGCACTGCGCGCTGCTGGCAATCGGATGATCGAGCGGCACGGCAACCAGCGAGCCCTGGCGAATAGGATCGGCGGCGGCATAAGCGGTCATAAACGAAATACCCAGCCCGGCCTGGCTCATGCCCATGGCGGTGGAAAACTGGTTGCAGCGGTACGCCGGGTGAAACTGCAACCCCTGGCTTTTAAACATCGCATTCATATGGCGTTGCAGGCCAAAGTTTTCCGTCAGCGCGATCAGCGGGTACTCCGCCAGCTCTTCAATGGTGATACTGCTGCGCCCGGCGATTGGATGCTGCGGCGACACGACCGCGCAAATCGGCCCCCACTGGAAGCTGTGGCGTTTGAGCTCTGGCGTACCGATCGGGCCGAATGCCAGCGCCATATCGGCTTCGCCGCTGACAATATCGTTGAGCATCTCCTGCATGCTGCCCACCACGATATCGACAAACACCTGCGGATAAGATTTGGCGAATTCACGCATCACGCCTTCGATAAAGGCGGTGATCAGCCCGCCGCCAATGCGGACCGAAATCGTGCCGCCGCGCATATGGCGCAGATCTTTTAGCTGGCTTTCCAGCTTCTCCCGCCGCTGGCGGCTGGCGAAATAGTCCTCGGCCAGCAGGCGACCGGCTTCCGTCAGCACCACGTTTCGTCCACGCCGCTCCAACAACGGTAGCTGGAGCGCGCGTTCCAGTTGGGCTATCTGACGGCTGATAACCGACGGGTTAACGCCGAGGATATCCGCCGCGCGGCGAATGCCACCCTGGATGCCCACTTCATACAGATAACCGACCGGTTTGTCCTGAAACATGCGCCGTTTCCTCGCTCGACTGTTGACCTGAAAGCAACAATAACATTCATTTGCAGGCATTTATCATGCCGGTTTAATAGAGATAATCAAATTAATGCTTAATTTATTCTGCCGGGAGGAAATGAAAAACAACGCCGATAGAATTGCACCAAAACGGTGCCCGAAAACGGTGAGAGGTTATTTTATTAGGGCAGTGTCAGGGCTTAATTAAATAAATTTTCGCTAACTTTGCTTTTTATTCCCGGTATTTTTTCGGGAAGGTTTTTTATTGCGTTAAAAAATGCAATGCCAGTTATTTATTTTAGCATTTTGTTATTCAGGCACGGATCCTGCTTATTCATACAACATGGTCATCTAATTTATATTTAAAGAGAGATGTTATGAGCGAATCTAAAACGCTGGAGCAACCGGCAAACGAAGAAGCAAACGAGTGGAAAGTGGGGCCGGGTGCCTGGATCTCCTTGATCATTGTGCTGCTGGTTTTTTCCGGTTTCTTTTTTAAAGTGGACGGTATGGCGTGGCTGGGCGCCTTCGACTTCACCACGCTGGGCGGTAGTTTTGGCACCATGAAGTCGCCGGAAACCAGCACCTTTATCGGCAGCGGCGGCATCAGCGCCAAAGCGGGTTTCTTGTTTGCGCTGTCGCTGGTGCCAACGGTTATGCTGGCGCTGGGGCTGCTGGAGATTTTTACCCACTATGGTGCTATTCGCGCGGCGCACAAGTTACTGACGCCGCTGCTGAAACCGCTGCTGGGTATTCCGGGCTACACCGGGTTGGCGTTGATCACTGACCTGCAAAGTACCGATGCCGGTGCGGCGCTCACCAAAGAGCTGTATGACAGCGGAAAAATTGCCCGTAAGGACGTGGTAATTATGGGCGCGTGGCAATATTCCGGTGCCGGATTAATTAATAATTACTTCTCGATTGGATCGGCGATGTTTGCCTCATTAACCATTCCGATCATTATTCCGCTGGTCTTAATGTTTGTCCTGAAATTCGTTGGCGCCGCCGTGGTTCGCCTGACATTAAATACTGTCTATAAGAGAGATTTCGACCATGAATAATACCGCCAAAGTCTCCGGCAACCCGTTTGATATTTTCGTTATCGGCGCACGTAAAGGTTTTAATATCGCCATTAATAACCTGATGCCGAATGTCGTAATGGCCTATGTGATTGCTGAAATGCTCAACTTACTGGGCGTGATGCAGATTATTGGTCATCTCTTCGCACCGCTGATGGGCGTGTTCGGCCTGCCGGGCGAAGCCGTGACCGTGCTGCTCACCGCCTGGCTCTCCTCTTCCGCTGGAACCGGCGTTGCTATCAGCCTGCTGAGTAAAGGTCAGCTTGATGTCGGGCAGATCACCATTCTCGCCCCGGCCATCTTTTTAATGGGTTCACAGCTACAGTATATGGGCCGCCTGCTGGGTGTGGCCGATGTCCCGAAGAAGTACTGGCCGTTACTGATGGCCGTCAGCATTCTTAACGCGATTATTTCTATGCTGATCATGCGCGCTATTGCCTGAGTAAAGAATACCAAGGAGTAAGACGTGTCACGCACATTAGAACACTTTAATTACCTGCATCAGATCCCGGAGCTGGGATTCGAAGAGTACAAAACCTCTGCCTACATCGCAGGCGTACTGGAGGCGGCGGGCTACCAGGTCACGCGCCAGGTGAATAACACCACCGGCATCGTGGCCGTGCTGGACAGCGGTAAACCTGGTCCGGTGCTGGCGTTGCGCGCCGATATGGATGCGCTGGGACATATCATCAATGGCGAGCATGTCGCGCGCCACACCTGCGGCCACGATGGTCACTCTTCCGTGGTACTGACCACCGCCCAGGAAGTGATGGCGGAAGGGGTGGTGAAAAAGGGCAAGCTGAAGTTTATCTTCCAGCCGGCCGAAGAACTGGGCACCGGAGCGATCGCCCTCACCGAGGCTGGCGTGCTGGAAGATGTCGATATGCTGCTCGGCTTCCACCTGCGCCCGCTGGAAGAGTGCCCGATGGGGCAGGCTGTTCCGGCGATGTACTACTCGGCATCTGCCACTGTTGAAGTGATGTTCCACGGTAAAGCGGCGCACGCCGCGCGCCCGCATTTAGGGGTGAACGCGCTGGATGCCGCGGCGCACGCGGTACAGGCTGTGAATGGCATTCACCTTGCGCCGTCGCTGACCTGGAGCGCGAAAGCCACGCGTTTTCTCTGCGATGCCGGAGTAACAAACTCGATTCCCGATAAAGCGCAGGTGTGCTGGGATTTGCGTGCGGCGCAGAACGAATCCATGGATACACTCAAGCAACAGGTGCTGCGCGCCATTGAGAGCAGCGCCGCGGCGTATGGCGCACGCGCGGAGATCCGCATCCTGAAAGAGATGCCTGCCGCCATTATTCATGATGAGGCAACGGAAGTGGTTTCCCGCGCAATTCGTAGCGTGTTTGGCGATGCCGGGTTGACCGAACCGAAATCAACGCCAGGCAGTGAAGACTTCTTCCACTACCTGCGTCTGCGCCCGCAGGTGAAAGGCGGTTTCTGGGGGCTGGGCGCCAACCTGACGCCGGGGCTGCATCACCCGGAAATGCACTTTGACCGCGAAGCATTAGCGCTCGGCGTGAAAGTGTTTAAAGCCTGTGTGCAGGATGTGCTGGGCTGAGTCAGGGCTTCCAGCGGCGCAGTGGCGTTTCGCGCTCATAGGGCATCGGCGAGGGCCGGGAGATAAACTCGACGATGCTGCCCCACGGCGTACGGCCGTAGCAAAACACATTACCCTCGCCTTTTTCGGTGGCAAAACTCAGCGGCTGCGGCGCGGTAAACACTTCGCCGCCCGCCGCGCGAAAACGCTGTAACGCGCGTTCAATATCGTCGCTGTAAACCGCAAAGTGCTGCAGGCCAAAATCATTTGCCCGCTGCGCTTCCCGCTGTGATGGTCCCTGCATTTCAAACAGCTCAATGCCGGGGCCATGCGCGAGTTTCAACATCCTCACCGCTTTCACCACCGTACCCGGCACCAGGCCTAACGTCTTCTGCTGCGCATCGTTATCAAGATCTTTATCTTCCGGCGAAACGGACTGATAAATCAGTTCGGCGCCCAGCGCCTGGGTGAGAAATTGCGTGGCCTCTTCGATATCCTGCACGGTAATACCAATATGATCGATCCCGCGAACGGTCTGCTGCATGCTGCCTCCTGTGATGTTCATCGCATAAGCATAGCGCAACGTACGTCTGCCAAAATCAACGCTATAACCTGCCGGTTAATCATTATCTTTACTTATCTTTATCCTGTTTATTCTTACAAGACATCATGTATCAACTAGTCTTAAGACTTGTGCCAGCGTTTAAAACTTAATGAATGACGATACCAGGAGACATGTAATATGGCTTATAAAACTGTGAATCCTTTTAACAATCAGCTCATTAAAGAGTACGCGAACCACAATGATGCCGAAATTGAAGTGGCACTGACAAAAGCGGATGCGCTGTATCACTCTTCGTGGTCGAAGGGGGATATTGATCAGCGGCTTACGGTGTTGCACAAACTGGCCGATCTGATTGATAACCAGCAGGAAGCGCTGGCAAAAATCGCCAGCCGTGAGATGGGGAAACTGATTGCGCAAAGCCGCAGCGAAGTACAGCTCTGTGCGCAGATCGCCCGCTACTATGCCGATAACGCGAAAACCTTCCTGGCACCGGTGAAATACCCGTCTGAACTCGGCGAAGCGTGGGTTGAGCACCATCCGATTGGCGTGATCATGGCCGTGGAGCCGTGGAACTTCCCCTATTACCAGTTGATGCGCGTACTGGCGCCAAACTTCGCCGCCGGTAACCCGGTTCTCTGTAAACATGCCAGCATCGTGCCGCAGTGCGCCGAAGCTTTTGCCCATCTGGTGCGGGAAGCGGGCGCACCGGAAGGGGCGTGGACCAATCTGTTTATCTCTTCCGATCAGGTATCGGCCATTATTGCCGATCCGCGCGTGCAGGGCGCGGCGCTGACTGGTTCGGAAAAAGCCGGTAGCGCGGTAGCGGCGCAGGCGGCGAAGCACATCAAAAAATCGACGCTGGAACTGGGCGGGAATGACGTGTTTATTGTGCTGGATGACGCCGATCTGGATAAGGCGGTGGAAACCGGCGTGCAGGCACGCCTGGCGAATGCGGGCCAGGTTTGTACGGCAGCCAAACGCTTTATTATTCATCAGGATATTGCCGATCAATTTCTGCGCAAATTCACGGACGCTTTCGGCCAGGTGAAGCTGGGCGATCCACTGGATGAAAGCACCACGCTTGGCCCGCTTTCGTCGAAAGAGGCGCTGGATACGCTAAGCCAGCAGGTGAGCGAGGCGGTACAAAAAGGGGCGAAACTGCATTTCGGTGGTAAACCTGCCAAAAGCGAAGGCAACTTCTTTGAACCAACCATTTTGACCCATATTACGCGCGATAACCCGGCTTACTTTGAAGAGTTCTTTGGCCCGGTGGCGCAAATTTATGTGGTGAATAACGATGATGAAGCTGTTCGACTGGCTAATGATTCGCACTATGGCCTCGGCGGGGCAATCTTCAGCCGCAATATCAAGCGCGCGAAACAGATGGCTTCGCGCATTGAAACCGGAATGGTGTGGATCAACTGGCTGACCGATACCGCCGCAGAATTGCCGTTCGGCGGCGTGAAGCGCTCTGGCTTTGGACGCGAACTCTCTGATTTAGGTATTAAAGAGTTTGTGAACCAGAAACTGGTGGTGGTGCGGCAGTAATTTTCCCTTTCCCCCTCCAGCGAGGAGGGGGAATCTTTACATTCCGTGATGAAAAAAACAGCAGATCAAAATACAAAAATGTATATACTTTTCTGTATATACGCTCAAGGATGAGAAAAGCATGTCATGGAGTTTGAATGGGACGTCACTAAAGCAAGAAGTAATCAACGCAAGCATGGCATTCGCTTTGAAGAAGCCGTATCGGTTTTCGAGGATCCTTACCATTTGTCCATCCAGGACCGGTTCGAGAATGGCGAATAAAGAAAGGGATCGTTATGAGCATGGTTAAACATAAATCGGGTGAGTTGCCAGCGCTCAACAAGCAGTGTGAAGCTGAATTAAAAGCGCTGGCAAATAAATCGGACGGAGAGATTGATTACAGCGATATTCCGTCCACAGATGACGTGTTATGGGCTGGCGCTGTGCGCGGTAAGTTTTTTCGTCCGTTAAAAACGCAGGCATCAGTGCGTATTGATGCTGATGTGATGGAGTGGTTAAAACGACCGGGGAAAGGGTATCAGACGCGGCTCAATGCCATTTTGCGTGAGGCAATGATGCGCGATTTGCAGAACAAGAAGTAACGGATAGTTGCCGGATGGCGCTGCGCTTATCCGGCCTGCGTTCTGCTCTGCAAACCCCTGGCCGGATAAGGCAGTGGCTATTTTTTTAACCCTGCAAAGGCTTCGCGGATTTCGTCTTCCGGCAGTTGCACACCAATAAACACCAGCGTGCTGTGCGGGGTTTCATCGCCCCACGGGCGATCCCAGTCGGCGCTGTAGAGGCGCTGCACGCCCTGGAAAAGCAGACGGTTTGGCTCGCCGTCTATCCACAGCATCCCTTTGTAACGCAATAACTTTTCGGCAAAACTCAGCAGCAGGCTCTCCATTACTCGCGACACCTCGCTGATGTCCACCGGGTAATCGAGTTCTACCACAATCGAGCTAATGTCGTTCTGCTTGTCGGCCATAAAGTGGAAGCGCGGCTTCGCGGCGACCACGTTCTCTTCCAGCATAAATCCGTTGGTATTAAACAGGTTCGCCAGCTCGATATCTCCGTGAGTAACGGTGTAAATCGGCGCGCGAGCGTTGATGCGGCGCAGGCGTTCGCGCAGTTTTTCGCTCTCGCCGGCAACATCGGTTTTGCTCAGCAGGATGCGGTCGGCATAGCCAATCTGCGATTGCGCCAGCGTAAACTGGTTCATTTGTTCATCGGCGTGGACAGCATCGACCAGCGCGATCACCCCGTCGAGCAGATAGCGCTGGCAGAGGGTTTCATGGGCGAAAAAAGTCTGAATGATTGGGCCAGGATCCGCCATGCCAGTGCACTCGATCACCAGACGGTCAAAGGCGATATCGCCGCGATCGAGGCTGTCGAGCAGATCCAACAGCGCATCTTCCAGCTCACTGGAGCGGCTACAGCAGATACAGCCGTTAGTCAGGGTTTTGATTTGCGTGGCGCGATCGCCAATTAATTGATCGTCAACGGAGACTTCACCGAATTCGTTTTCGATGACGGCGATTTTGTAGCCGTGCTGTTCATTGAGGATATGGCGTAAGAGGGTGGTTTTGCCTGCGCCGAGGAAACCGGTCAACAGTGTGACTGCAATTGGGGTCATAACATCTCCTTTAGCAACAGCGGACACCGCCCTTGCCGTCGCCGCCGTAACGCGCCTGCTGGCGTTCGCGGAAGAACTCTTCGTAAGTCATGTACGGTTTGTCGGGATGGTTGGTCTTCATATGGTCAACATAGTTGTCATAGTCCGGAATACCAATCAGCATCTTTGCCGCCTGACCGAGGTACTTTTTTGCTTCGCCTAAGTTACCAAACATTATTCTTCCCGGATATTGATTATGCTGGATGGCGGCGTTCGTCCTATCCGGCCTGCGATGACTGCTGAACTCATGTAGAACCCCGCTCTGCGGGGTTCTACATCATGAAGTTTTGTTAGGCCGGATAGGCGTAGCCATCCGGCATCAGGTTTAATGATGTGAAGAGGTTTTCACGCCGCCTTCCGGCACCGGAACATACGGTGTTTCTTTGTCGGTACGCACTTTATTGTTACGTACGTTCAGCCAGGTTTTGATGCCGTAGAAGATGATGCTGTAAACCACCACCAGGAACAGAATACTCAAACCGGCGTTGGTGTAGTTGTTCACCACGATATGGTTCATGTTGGCAATCTGTTGCGCAGTCAGGTCACTGCCGCCCGCGGCAATCTTCTCTTTGTACTGGTTAGCCATATACAGGAAGCCTTCCAGTTGCGGGTTGGTGCTGAACAGTTTCAGACCCAACGCCCAGGTGGTGCACAGCAGCAGCCACATGGCCGGAACCACGGTCACCCAGATGTATTTGGTGCGCTGCATTTTCACCAGCACCACCGTGCCCAGCATCAGCGCCACTGCGGCCAGCATCTGGTTAGAGATGCCGAACAGCGGCCACAGGCTCTTCACGCCGCCCAGCGGATCGACCACGCCCTGATACAGCAGGTAACCCCACAGACCCACGCAGCCCGCCGTACCGATAACGCCTGCTACCAGCGAATCGGTTTTCTTCAGGAACGGTACGAAGTTGCCCAGCAGATCCTGCAACATAAAGCGACCGGCACGTGTGCCCGCGTCCAGCGCGGTAAGGATAAACAGCGCTTCAAACAGAATACCGAAGTGGTACCAGAAGCCCATGTCTGCCATCGGGATGATTTTGTGGAACACGTGAGCGATACCGACCGCCAGCGTTGGCGCGCCACCTGCGCGGTTCAGTACCGACGGTTCGCCGATATCTTTTGCAGTTTGCAGGATCTGCTCAGGTGAAATTACAAAGCCCCAGGAGCTGACGGTCGCCGCCGCGTGCGCGGTTACATCTTTCAACTGCGCCAGAATCATCGGCGCGTTTTCACCGCCCAGCTCATGCAGGTTTGGCATGGTGATGCCCAGACCGGCTGGCGGGGTGTTCATCGCAAAGTAGAGGCCCGGTTCGATAATCGATGCTGCAACCAGCGCCATTACCGCAACGAAGGATTCCATCAGCATTGCGCCATAACCGATAAAGCGCGCGTCGGTTTCGTTGGCCAGCAGTTTCGGTGTCGTACCCGAAGCGATCAGCGCATGGAAGCCAGATACGGCGCCACAGGCGATAGTGATAAACAGGAACGGGAACAGTGCACCTTTCCACAGCGGGCCGGTGCCGTCAATGTACTGCGTCACCGCAGGCATTTTCAGTTCCGGGTTGAGGATCACGATGCCCAGCGCCAGACCGACGATCACGCCGATTTTCAGGAAGGTTGCCAGATAGTCACGCGGCGCGAGGATCAGCCAGACCGGCAGCAGCGCGGAAACAAAGGCATAACCAACCAGCGCGAAGGTGATGGTGGTGTCTTTGAAGGTCAGCGCCGGTCCCCAGTATGGGTCGTGGGCGATCACACCGCCAAACCAGATGGAAGCCACCAGCAGCACAATACCGATCACCGACACTTCACCCACGCGGCCAGGGCGCAGGAAGCGCATGTAGATCCCCATAAACAGGGCAATCGGTACGGTGGAGCAAACGGTGAACACGCCCCACGGGCTTTCCGCCAGTGCTTTCACCACGATCAGCGCCAGCACCGCGAGGATGATGATCATAATCAGGAAGCAACCGAACAGCGCGATGGTGCCGGGTACGCGGCCCATCTCCTCTTTCACCATCTCACCGAGAGAGGCGCCGTTACGACGGGAGGAGATAAACAGCACCATGAAATCCTGTACCGCACCGGCCAGCACTACGCCTGCCAGCAGCCATAATGTGCCGGGCAGGTAACCCATTTGCGCGGCCAGTACCGGGCCGACCAGCGGGCCTGCACCAGCGATGGCGGCAAAGTGGTGACCAAACAGCACGTAGCGGTTGGTTGGCACATAGTTAAGGCCGTCGTTATTGATCACCGCCGGTGTTGCGCGGGTCGGATCGAGTTTCATCACCTTTTGCGCGATGTAAAGGCTGTAGTAGCGGTAAGCCACCAGATAGACGGAGACGGATGCAACAACGATCCACAGAGCACTAACGTGCTCACCCCGGCGTAAGGCGACAACAGAGAGACAGAAAGCACCGATAATCCCGAGAATCACCCAGGGTATGTGCTTGAAGAGTTTTTTAGTATCCATATCAGACCTGGTTTTTTGCAGAATGAGTGAACTGGACTTGAAGTGTTGTTTTGACTGAATGCTGGCTGCGATCATGACAAATTACGCGCGTAAAGCGGCGATGATTTGACTCAGTGGTCAGAAACGGTTGCTGAGCGGTAAAGGGGTGGTGGTGAGCGGTTTCAGCGGCGCGTAAGTGCCGGAAAATATGTGATTTTGATCACGCAGAGAGAAAAGGCTGGTTGTCTTTTGTTCGGTGAAAAGCGAACAAAAATAGCACGATGCACCATAAAGTTTTTCTTATGCAGGCCGAAAACCTAACGTCTGTCTATAAGGAAAGAGAAAACATGTTAACTCGCATCAAACTTGTCACCAGTTTATTGCTGGTGCTGGGATTATTTGGCCTTTTACAACTCACTTCTGGCGGCTTGTTCTTTAACGCGCTGAAACACGACAAAGAAAACTTCACCGTTCTGCAAACCATTCGCCAGCAACAGTCCACGCTGAACGCCAGCTGGGTTGCGCTGCTGCAAACCCGTAATACCCTTAACCGCGCCGGGATCCGCTACATGATGGATCAGAACAATATTGGCAGCGGCGCGACGGTGTCCGATCTGATGCAGATTGCCAGCACCTCGCTGAAACAGGCAGAAGCAAACTGGAATGCTTACCAGGCGCTGCCGCGCGATCCGCGCCAGAGCGAGGAAGCTGCGGCAGAGATCAAGCGTAACTACGATATCTACCACAACGCGCTGGCGGAGCTGATCCAGTTGCTGGGCGCAGGCAAAATTAATGCCTTCTTCGATCAGCCGACCCAGAGCTATCAGGACGGTTTCGAGAAGCAGTACCTCAATTATTTGCAGCAGAACGATCATCTGTATGAAACGGCGGTCAGCGATAGCGAAAGCTCTTACGGCTCTGCCATTTGGATCATTATTACGGTGCTGATCGTTGTGCTGCTGGTGATCATCGGTGTCTGGGCTGGGATCAAGCGAGCGCTGATCGGGCCGTTGAACCACCTGATCGACAACATTCGTCATATTGCTGGCGGCGATCTGGTACAGCGCATTGATGTCCACGGTTCCAATGAGATGGGTGTGTTGGCTGACAGCCTGCGTCATATGCAGAGTGAGCTGGTGCGTACCGTCAGCGATGTGCGTAATGGCGCCAACGCGATTTATAGCGGGGCCAGTGAAATTTCGGTGGGGAATAACGACCTTTCCTCCCGTACCGAGCAGCAGGCCGCTTCGCTGGAAGAGACGGCAGCCAGCATGGAAGAACTGACGGCAACGGTGAAACAGAACGCCGATAACGCCCGTCAGGCGAGCCACCTGGCGCTGAGCGCCTCTGAAACCGCGCAGAAAGGCGGTAAAGTGGTGGATAATGTTGTGCAGACGATGCGTGATATTGCCGCCAGTTCGCAGAAGATCGCTGACATTATCAGCGTAATCGACGGTATTGCCTTCCAGACCAACATCCTGGCGCTGAACGCCGCTGTTGAAGCCGCGCGTGCGGGCGAGCAGGGGCGTGGCTTTGCGGTGGTGGCGGGCGAAGTTCGCAACCTGGCGCAGCGCAGCGCCCAGGCCGCTCGTGAAATCAAAAGCCTGATTGAAGACTCTGTCGGTCGCGTTGAACTGGGTTCTACGCTGGTGGAAAGCGCCGGGGAAACCATGGGTGAAATCGTGAATGCGGTGACCCGCGTGACCGACATTATGGGTGAAATCGCGTCTGCCTCCGATGAGCAGAGCCGTGGTATCGACCAGGTGGGTCTGGCGGTTTCCGAGATGGATCGGGTGACACAGCAGAACGCCTCGCTGGTGGAAGAGTCCGCTGCTGCGGCGGCGGCGCTTGAAGAGCAGGCCAGCCGTCTGACGCAGGCGGTTTCCGTATTTCGCATTAGCCAGCAGCAGAGCAAGCTGAACAGCGCGACGCCAGCCAGTTTCACCCGGGCCTCTCCGGCAAGCGCACTACCGCGTAAAGCGGCGGTGAGCGATGCCGGTGATAACTGGGAAACTTTCTGACGGTTATTTGCGCCCTGTCATGCAGGGCGCATTTCCCCTCCGCTTCCCCGTGCTATGCTCACTGCATCATTTCGTGGAGAAGCCTTATGAACTTCGTCGCTATCCCTGCCATTCACTACAGTTGTACGCAACTTGCCGCCCTGGTTGGGCAATGTTTTGAAGGTTACAGCATGCCGTTTTCGTTGCCGCCAGCGGTATTTGCCCAGCGTTTTATCGCCGAAGGGCTTAGCCTCGTGGACTCATGCGTCTGGCTGGATGACGAGGAGCCTGCGGCGGTGGCCCTGATCACCCGGCGCGGCGCATCGGCGAGGCTGGCAGCATTCGCCATTCGCCCGCAGTATCGTGCGCAGGGGTTGGGCAAACGTCTTCTTCCGCCCTTAATAACCGCGCTGCGCGATAAAGGCGTGCGGTTGCTGCGGCTGGAAGTCATTCAGGATAATCATCCGGCGGTTGCTCTGTATCACTCGCTGGGCTTTACCACAGTCCAGCCACTTTATGGCTTTCAGGGCGCGAAGGAGGTGGACGGTGAAGATAATGCGTTGCGGGAAATTGATCCGTTGATCGTGGTGCGCAAAGCGGTCTGCGAGAGTAATGCCACGCTCTCCTGGCTGACCGATCCGCTCTCCGCCGTATCATTACCGGCGCGGGCGTTTGAGTACCGTAATCATGCGCTGGCAGTGATTGCCACGCACATGGAGACGCCGCAACTACGGTTTATTTATGTGGAACCGGAGTACCGGCGCAGAGGATTTGCCAGTGAACTTCTGCGGACGTTGAATCAGCATTTTCCCGGTCTGAGCACCTCGGTGGTGGTGCCCGGCGCATTTGCGCCGCTGTTCGATCGTGCGGGTTACAGCAAGCTTGCGCTTAGCCAGTATGAGATGAAGGCTGACCTGTAACGGCCAGCCTTTGATTTTTAACCTTCGTCACTCAGCACTTTGATTTCCGCCAGCCCGATTCCAATCTGACGCGGCGAGTGACCGAGAATATTCCCTTCGTTGGTGGATTGCGGGTCCGGGGGGACAATCACCAGCGTGCTGCTGCGGGAAGGATTATTGAAGCGCAATGTCGTGGTGCTGAGCGTGTTATCCAGCATCAGAGTTTGCTCTTCATCGCCGACACGCACCGGAATCGGGCGGTTGGCGTTCGGGCCGTACGCTTTGGCGGTAATGACCAGTTCGAAATGCTCCGGCAGCGGCTGGTTATATTCAATCGACACTTCCTTGCCCAACTGCGCGTTGGACCAGCGCCCCCAGCTTTCCGGACGGGAAATGCCGTTGAATGATTTCACCTCTTCCGGCGCGCCAGGAACGTTAAAGACAAAACTGTCGGCTTTGTAGCGAATGTTGTTATCGAGGATCTTCAGCGTATCGACGTTATTCCGGTAGCGATCGGCGCTGATCACGCTCTCTTTAAACGCGGTTTTGCCTTTCCATAATGCCTTATCGATATGCTGAACCTGCTGTTCGCCGCCAAGTTGCCCCTGCGAGACGCACCAGTCGGTAGAGAGCGCCAGTTCTGGTGACCACAGGCGCGCCATTTTGTAGCACTGATCGATCCACACGAAGTTATCGCGCGGTGCAAAGTCGGCAAGCTGGAAGCGCAGCGGCGCGGAGTATTCGCTTTCGGGCAGCGGTTCAACGCGATGACTGGAAACGCGCACCAGCAGCGGTAAACGGAACTGGCTGCCGGAGAAGGCGACCATCTGTTTCTGGCTATCCACCGTGAACTCTTTCATCGTTTTCGGGAAGTTCCACAGGCGAATGACGTCCGGTTTCCATGCCAGCACTTTCTCTTTCATATTCAGGAATACCCCGGAGAGCGACTGGCCGGAAATACTGCTGCGCCCAAGGCCGAGGAAGTTGTCGCCGCCGAGGATATCGAGCACGGTTGCGCCGTTATCCAGCGTGCTGCGTTTGATCCCGGAAACATCCTCCTGGCGCTCATCGCCGCGCATCACAAAGAACAGATCGCTGCGATCTTGTTTGTTGAGGTATTTCCATGCCGTGTTGTTCATCGCCAGATGATCGGAAGAGACTACGATCACCGTGTCTTTAAACCACGGCGACGCTTTGATCTTATTGATCAACGCCGCGATATGCTGCTGGCTACAGGTGACGGCGCTGAATGACTGGTTCGGTTTGCCATCATAGCTGTAGCTTTTCCGCTCGCAGGTGCGCGAGATAAAACCATCCGGATGGTGCGTATCGACGGTCAGCGCAAACAGCGAGAAACGTTTGCCCGCACGCGACAGCTCTTCGTAGCGTTTCCAGACGGCATCCAGCACCGTATCGTCGTAGAAGCCCCAGTCATTACGGTAGTGGGGATCGGCGACCTGGCTTTTCAGCTCTTCCGCGCCAACGAGGTAATCAAAACCGTGTGATTTCAGGAACACATCTTTCCCGGCAAAGCGCAGATTCGCTCCCTGGATAAAATGGTTCTCGTAGCCGGAATTTTTCAGAATGTCGCCGAGGCAAAGATTCTGCGGGAAGAAACTGGACACCGAAGCGGAAGCGTTGCCTTCAAAAGGCGCGAACAGTGGAATACCGCACTGCGAGGCGACCATGCCAGCGATGGTGTAATCCGTACCGGGGAGTTGCTCCGTATGGCTAAAGTCGAGGCTTTGCGCCTTCAGCGCGCCCAGTTCCGGCGTCAGGCCAGGAAAGGCCTCTTCATTGAAGTAGGTACGCTCCAGGCTTTCGCCGTAGATGTAGACCAGGTTGAGTTTCGGTTCCGGGATCTTCTTCGCCGGGACTTTATAAAACGTGGCGAAGTCGGGATCGCCCTCGCGCGTCTGGGATTTCACCAGTTCGGTGATCTGGCGGAATGCCGGGCTGGCATCGACCGAACCCAGCGCCAGAACCAGTGCCAGCAGGCTGTAGCCAAAATGATGGGGCAGATGGCGACGGCGGCGCAGTACCCAACCCAGCGCGCAGAACAACGCCACCAGCGCGAGAACCAGCCCCACCCCGGGTAACAGGTATTTGCTGATGCCCGCACCGGTCAGGCTGTTGGTGAGGGTGTACAACACCGCATCGTTAATGCCATCGCCGGTAAAGTAATTACTGGCGTACAGCGTGATATTCAAAATAATAAACAGACCCAATACCAGCAGCGTTGCAGTAAACCACCAGCTATTTCGCCCCGCCTTACAGGCGTAAATCACGACCGAGGCGAGAAACAGAGCAATAGAGAGCAACTCGGACAACCGTCATTCCTCATCAAGACCAGACATATTGCTGGTTAATAATTTTTGTAACAGGAAAACTAATTTAATAGTGATGTCACACTGCTGCAATTGTAGTGTCACTTTATTCTGAGTTGATTAAGAAATGGTTTAGAAAGCGACAATGTTGCTGTACATCATGTCTGTGAACGGGCGGAACGACGGAAAAAGAGAGGGGAAAATGCCGCGTTCAGGCCGAAAAAGCGCTCAACGCGGCGGAAGATCAGGAGAGGAAGTTGACGCCCTGTTTCAGAACGATATCACAGGCTTTTGACTTCACTTTTTCGGCCAGCGGCGTGCTGCCGATGTTGCTCAGGTTTAACTGCTCGCCGTTTTTGGTATTCAGCATACCCTGAAGGCCATCCAGATAGTTGGTGTCCTGTTTCTGCTGGCTGGCGCCGAGCCCCAGTTTATCCAGCACCTGGTTTTTCACATTCTCGGTGTTGGTGAGCGAGGAGAGCTTGTTTTTGGCGCACCAGGTCATTACGCCTGCCGCATTGTTCATGGTATTGGAACTGAGCGCCTGATTACCGCCGTTAAGCAGGCCGGTCAGGGAGGAGAGCGACAACCCACCCTGCTGCGAGGCGGTGCTGCTCTGATTTTTCTGGCTGAGCTGGCTGGCGGCGCTGGAGAGCGTATCCTGCCAGGAAGCGGCGTTGGCAAAGCTGGTTAGCAGGGCGCTGCTGATGGCAGCAGCGCAGAGCAGGCGTTTGGCGAATTTCATATCGTGCAGATCCCGATGTTTCAGTAAAGCGCTGAGTATACACCTGCGCAGATCCGCCACAGAGGTGAAAACTCTCAATACTCTTTACCGGTGACGCGGCTACGGTAGCTCTCCCAGTTGAAGATCACCCACAGACTGTTGCCGAGACGCATCCTGTCCATTACGCGCTCGCCCAGCAGCTTATTCATCTCTTCCAGATTGCTGTTAGTGAGCATGCCGGTCGGGCGTTTGGACGAAGAACGCCTGTCGACTATCTGATTGATAATGACTTTTTCGTAGCGGGATTCTGTCTGCATGCCGATTTCGTCAATCACCAGCAGATCGACGCTGCTTAAATCGTTCAGCAACTGTTCTTCACTGCTTTCGCGATTGCCGAACGTCTCTTTCATCGCAGACATAATGTCGGCAACGGTAATGATCAGCACCGATTTACCGCGCAGCAACAGTTCATTGCAGATAGCGGCGGCGAGGTGATTCTTGCCGGTGCCTGGTTTGCCGGAAAAGATAAAACTGGCGATATTGCCTTCAAACTCTTCGACATATTGACGCGCCTGGCTGAGGGCACGCATCTGGCCCTCCGTTTCGACCCGGTAATTTTCAAAAGAGCAGTTCTGGTGCAGCGGACGAATGCCGGAGCGATTAAACGTGCGCTGCATTTTCATTGCGCGGTTTTCTCGCTCCAGCGCCGCCGAACGGATTGCGCCCTGTTCTTTCTGCCAGGCCATTAGCTCCTCGCCCGTTTTAAAGGCAGGCACGGTGTTGGCGGGCATCATCTTTTGCAGTCGCTTCATCAATTCGCCGACGTTTTTCATCGTTATCCTCTAAAGCCTGGTGGGATTTGATTGTCCGGTTCTGATAGTGCATTGATATCGCGTTTCGCCGCGCTATTCTGGCTGGTACGACCGATTTGTACGCTGCGCGCCAGCTTTTGCTGCCACTGCACATGGTGGAACACTTTGCCTTCGGCCTGCCAGTAGGCAACAAACGAGGCCAGCTCTTCTGGCGTAACGGGCTGCGTTAACGCAATGCCCCACAACGCAGCCAGACGCTGGAAATCTGCATCCGGCTGCCAGCCTGCATACATGGCGAATTTGCCCATTGGCACATTCACCGGCGCGGCGGTGGGTTCTTCATAAAATTGTGCATCAAGGGCAATGTCACTGGCTGGCCGCGCAAGGCGGGCTTCAAGCGCCAGTAATTGCTCAAGGCGTTGCGGCGTAACGGCATAAAACGCGGGGCTGTTATTAGCAAAAACAGCGACAGCGCCGCCTTCCGTACGGGCCAGAACACTGGCGTGATCGCGCACAAATTCATCAATGCCGATGACATTCGATGTCAGGATTCTGGAAGACATAACGCGTTCTCAAACAGGATTACTACGGATAAGGCGCTCTGTGTTTTTTTCACACAGGCATAATGACACATAGTAACACAGTGAACGGAAAGGGCAGTACAGCATGAAAAAAGCCGGGTTTCCCCGGCTGTTGATTTTCTCAACGTGTCGCTTGCGTGTTACGCAATAATGTTCAGCGTAACGTCGATGTTGCCACGGGTGGCGTTAGAATAAGGGCAAACGATATGCGCGGCATCGACCAGTTTTTTCGCTTCGGCTGCGTCCATACCTGGCAGATGGATATTCAGTTTCGCTTCGATACCGAAACCGGTAGGCAGCGGACCAATGCCGACTTCACCTTCGATAAATGCGTCTTTCGGAATGGCAATTTTGTCGCGGCCAGCGACGAACTTCATGGCGCCCAGGAAGCAGGCGGAGTAGCCCGCAGCGAACAGTTGTTCCGGGTTGGTCACTTCACCGCCCGCGCCGCCCATCTCTTTTGGTACGCCCAGTTTGACATCCAGGACGCCGTCAGAAGAGGTTGCGCGGCCGTCACGGCCTCCGGTGGCTTTAGCTTTAGCGGTGTAGACGACTTTTTCTAATGACATGGCAGGTTCCTTAATTATCTTGATTGGTTGCTATAAAATAGCGTGCTATTTAGTTGGTTGAGATAAACTCCCCACGAAAGGGAGTTTATGCCCGTTGAAAGTTCTGGCGAAGCTGTTCCAGTTGCTGCTTGATATCGTGCAGCGTCGCGCTATCGCAGGCCATGGCACAGCCTATCGCTTCCGGAATGGACGTCGCTTGCTGCTGCAATGCGCGCCCGCTTTCACTCAACGTAATCACCACTTGCCGCTCATCCTGGCGTGAACGCTGACGGCGGATCAGCCCTGCGCTTTCCAGCCGTTTAAGCAGCGGCGTCAGCGTTGCTGAATCCAGAAACAGGCGCTCACCAATCTCTGACACGGTGATATCGTCCTGCTCCCACAGTACCAGCATGACCAGATACTGTGGATAAGTAAGATTCAGCGGAGCCAGAAGCTGCCGGTAAAGCTTATGCAGCGCCAGGTTTGTTGAGTAGAGTGCAAAACAAAACTGGTTATCTAAGGCGAGCTGTGCGTTTTTGGTCGGTGTCGTTTTCATGTTTTTTAATATATGTAGTGTGCGATTTAATTGCAAGATATTTTTTTACGGGCAGGTATAACGTAGCACAACCTCGACTGCCATCTCCCGATAGTACTGGCGCTGCGCAGTCGCATCAGGGTTCTCTTCAAACAGCATGGAAAAAGAGTAGCTGTTGGCGACGTAGTGAAAGCTGAAACTGCTCATCAGACGGTGCACATCGCGGGCATTGACGTTTTTATTGAACAGCCTTTTTTGCTGGCCGCGGCGGAGAATATCTTCCAGTAAGGTCAGCGCGCTGCGGTTCACATCGCGCAGCAGGACCGATTGCTGAATAAAACGCCCGCGCTGCATGTTCTCCATACAGATAATACGAATGAAATCAGGGTGAGCGGCATGGTAATCGAAAGTGCTTTCGACCAGTTGCACCATCGCCTCTACGGGCGGCATATCCGCAAGATTCAGCTTTTTCTCGCTGCGGCGAATCATGGTGTAGACATATTCAAGTACCTGTAAATAGAGGTTTTCTTTGGTTTTGAAATGGTACACCACCATGCGTTTTGTGGTGGCGGAGCGCTCGGCGATTTGCTCCATGCGTGCGCCTGTCAGGCCGTATTCGGCAAACAGAGCGATGGCGCTGATGAAAATTTTGTCTTTCAGGTTGGATTCATCAAAATGTTCGGAAAGATCGCTGCCACGGTGTTCCACATCCACTCCTTACTGGCCGTCATTTGTCTGTGGATTATCACCATGGCCGCGACAGAAAACAAATCTCAAACGCGCGGGCGTTTGCGGTATATCCACAGACCGGGAATCGACAGGCCAATAGAAAGCGCGCCAACGATCGATGAGGCTTTCAGGAAATTCGTCAGTAACAGGATCATTAACTCTTCGCTGTAACCAAAGTGGCCGATTTTCACGGCCGAAACCATCGCTGTGTAGGCCGAGATGCCCGGAAACATGGGAATGACTGCCGCCACGGTAAACACTTTAGGATGCGCCAGATACCATCGCGACCAGCGAATGCCTATCGATCCCACCAGCATGGCGGCCACAAAGGTTGACCATTCGATATTGAAACCCCAGTACATCAGCGCAAAGCGGGAACCGTGGCCCAGTGCGCCAAGGAGCGCACACCAGGGCAGGGCACGATGGGGAACGTTGAAAACCATGGCAAACCCGACTGCGGGGATTGCGGCCAGCAACATATCTTGTATAAGAGCCAGAACAAAGGCGATCACATCCATCCGCGTAGCCCCCACAGTGTCATTGCCATTACCACACCGATACAGGTGGCGAGGGTTAATAAGCTGGCGATGGCCCAGCGCGCAAGACCGGTGTTGATATGGCCTTTGAACATATCAGCAACCGCGTTGATCAGCGGAAAGCCGGGGACCAGCAACAGCACGCTGGCGGCCATGGCGACGGTTGATGAATGAATAAAGGCAGGAAGAGTCAGCATCAAGCCGGAAACGGTCGTGGCCACAAAGGCGGTAATGCAGAAATTAATCTGTGGATGCATATGGCGATTCGCCAGTAGCAGCCGCACATACATCGCCACGCTGCTGGCGCAAAATGTAATAAATGCGCCGTCCCATCCGCCTTTATTGAGTTGGCAGAAACAGGCACAGGAAAGGCCAACCATAAGCGTGACCAGCCAGCGTGGGTAGCGCAGCGGTTTAACCTGGGCAAATCGCTTTTCAACGTCTCTGGCATCCAGCAACTTATGTTCGGTCATGATCACGATATGCTGTATTTCCGTTACTACGTGCATATTGATACCGCGATCGCTGTTTTTACGTGTTGAAGTCAGGCATTGCCCATCTTTGATGGTTGTCAGAACGATGGCGTTAGAGGAGATGAGACTTTCAACGCTGTCCATACCCAACGCGATGCCCAGACGCGTTGATAGCTCTTCCACTAATGCGCTCTCAGCGCCATGCTGCAACAAAAAAAGGCCACACTGAATACACAGCCGCGTAATAACACGCTGTGATGACTGGTCTGTTTGCATGATTACCCTGGTACCTGTTAACACAACGCTCACGAAGGATGGAGCGTAAAAGATAGTTTTAGCACAAGTGACAGGCAGAATGGCGCTCAGGTAGATCAAGATTTGTGCAGTAAGTCACGCTGAAGTTTGCTCTGAAGTCTTCTTAATTACCCGGTTAAGAATTCATTTAAGGTTTTTTTATAAAAAATCATATGAAAAGAAAAGAGGAGGTATTATTTGCGACTAACAGACTGGTTTTCGTAAAGTATTTCTTAAACATTTGTTAAGATTATTGTTTTTATCTTAATTATATTGTCTTTGATTATTTTAAATTTCCTTTTTATTTTTTAATAATACGCGAGATAATCTGGCGGGCTGTATGTTATATTGACATGTAAGTTGGTAATACTATAATTCCGGCTCTTTATGTTTGACCCCAACTCATAAATTTCGCCAATTCTTACGGCGACGCTTATCCAGATAATGTCATTATCTGTGGTTATTATTGGCTCCTATTGGAAAAAGTCATCGTGCGGATTGATAGAACTCGCAAATGGACGTGGAGATTTTATGTTATCAGCAGACAACACTCATGGGATTGTTATTAGCCAGACTCCGGTTCTCAGGGCCGGGATTGGCGGTATACTTGAACGTCATTTTCCTGAATACATCCTCAATTATTATTCCTGTGTAGAAGAGATAGATCTGCTGCAATTAAAGAGTGCTCGCCTGGTCATTGTTGACATCTCTGACGAGCTTTTCTATGCAAGAAGACGCTGTCAGAATTATTATTCTCTTTTTTCTCAAAGTGATAGCTCACACTGGATCTTTTTCACCCCACGTACGGTGCTGCCTGTGGCAATGGAGTTTTTGTTACGCCCGCGTATTACGTTGCTCTCCAGCCAGGAGCCCGTTGAAGGGGTGATTAATGCTATTCGCCACGGATATGGGAGCGAAGGAGAAATTAGCCAGGTGCTTATGCCAGAGGGAATGAGCAGGAGTGCGGCTAATGCTCCCCTAAGTAAAATACTTACCCTATCTGAACGTAACGTGTTACGTCTTCTTGGAAAAGGCTGGGGAATAAACCAAATTGCAATGCTGCTCAAAAAAAGTAATAAAACAGTGAGTGCGCAGAAAAATAGTGCAATGAGGCGGTTATCATTACGGAGTAATGCAGATTTATATATATGGATTAATAGCAGCCAGGGAATGGCTGAGTTGAATTCAGGCACGATGTATGGAGACCGAAATGAATGGAAAATAGCTACAAAAAGGGAAATGTCGCCATTATTGAAAAGTGCACAATGAGTCGGGAGGGATTACGACATTTATTTAGTGAATCGTCTATTAATCAGTATTCGTTTCATTTTTTTAAAGAGCATTCGGTGTTTCATCAGGTACTGAAGCACACGCCCTTTTTTTCCGTTATCTATTCACTTTTTGGGCACCGGAAAGAGCGGCGGGAGTGCCTGATGTGTTTGCACTGGCTTTCGCTTTCTCACCCGGGTGTTCAGCATATTGTTCTGGCGGGAGACGATCGGGAGGCCCAGTTGGTCGGGCATCTCTCTCCCTCGCGGCTGCATGGTATTTTGAGCAAATCGTCTCCGCTGCCTGTGTTACAGGAACAACTGGGGATGCTACTGGGTGAAACCCGGCGCATTAATGAGAACATGATTAATAATTGGTACGTGAGCCAGTGCCGTATGCTCAGCCCGACAGAGTGGGAGATCCTGAATTACCTGACGCGCGGTTTCTCGCTGGCCGAGATAGCCTCGCTGTTGGATCGGAATGTGAAAACCATCCGCGCGCATAAATTCAATGCGATGACGAAGCTGGGTGTTACGTCTGACGTCGGGTTATTGGATGCCGCAGATATTCTGACCTGGAGCCCACCAGCTCCTCGTTCAGCGTCGGAGTTGATGTAGTTCAGAGACGTCTCAGCGCCAGGCGTGCTGTACCTGGCGCTGAGACGTTACAGGCAAACGTCAATCCATTTTGCGCGTGTGAGTTCAGCCATTCGCTCAGGAGAAATGCGGACTGCGCTATGGGTAGCTCCCGCAGCGGGCAGGACTTCCGGATATTGTTTTAGTGAGATATCACAATAGATTGTCAGTGGGTTTTCTAACCCAAACGGACAGACGCCGCCCACCGGGTGCCCGGTAACCGTAACGACCTCATCGCTACTCAGCATGCGAGCTTTCGCACCAAAGGTGTTTTTCAGTTTTTTGTTATCCAGGCGCGCGTCGCCTTTAGCAACCACGAGAATGACTTCGTTTTTCACTTTTAATGACAGCGTCTTGGCGATTTGCCCTGGTTCAACATGGTGCGCGGCAGCGGCCAGTGCAACAGTCGCGGTACTTTGGTTCAGTTCAATAATATCGATATCGGGGGCGTTGTCGGCAAAGAATTGCCGCACGGACTGCAAACTCATGATGTTCTCCTGCCTGGGACCGCTATTAATCTGTCATAAGCCTGTTATCCATGTAAATATCCCGATGTAACAAACCACTCTACAAAGTTTCTCGATCGCCTTCACAATCGCGGAAACCGGTTACAGTAACCGGTTGCAGTGTCCACATTGCGGGTTAATACTGATTTTGTCCTTCCTTCTGTACATAAAATCAAATAAAGAGCCGTCTATGAAACCTACACTGCTTTGTCGTAATGCTGGTTTAAAAAACCGCATGGTTTCAAACCTAAAAATGGATCGCTGCACGGCAAAACATTCGCTGGTGCGCTTATTTTTTTAGCCTGACAGGAGAGCTGATATGTCTGCTAACCATGCTGCGTTTAACCTGATTTTCCGGTTTATAGAAAACTACGTCAGCCCGATCGCCGGGCGGATCTCTTCTCAACGTCATGTTATGGCCATCCGTGACGGCTTCATTTCTGCGATGCCGTTTATGATTGTTGGCTCATTCTTATTGGTCTTTGCCTATCCGCCCTTTTCACCGGATACCACCTGGGGCTTTGCGCGCGCCTGGCTGGATCTGGCGAAACAGTATGAAGGGCGGATCCTCACGCCTTTCGATATGACGATGGGCATTATGTCCATTTATATCTGTGCGGCGATTGCTTATAACCTCGGTAAGCATTACGTGAAATCGCACCAGCTCGACCCTTTCATGTGCGCAATGCTGTCGCTGATGGCGTTTTTACTGGTTGCGGCACCGAAAACCAACGGTACGCTTCCGGTGGACAGCCTGGGCGGAACCGGTATTTTCACCGCAATACTGGTGGCGATTTACTGTGTCGAAATGATGCGTTTCCTGAAGGCGCACAATATTGGCATTCGCCTGCCGGACCAGGTGCCGCCGATGATCAAAAACTCATTTGATCTGCTGATCCCGGTACTTGTCGTCGTGCTGACACTCTACCCGTTAAGCCTGCTGATCCAGTCGCAGTTCAATATGCTCATCCCACAGGCGATTATGGCGCTGTTCAAACCGCTGGTGGCGGCGGCGGATTCTCTTCCGGCGATCCTGCTGGCGGTGATTATTGCTCATCTGTTGTGGTTTGCCGGTATTCATGGCGCGGCCATTGTTTCGGGCATGCTGCAAATGTTCTGGTTAACCAATCTGGGGATCAACCAGAGCGCACTGGCACAGGGCGCGCCGTTGCCGCATATCTTTATGGAAGCGTTCTGGACTTTCTTTATCGTGATAGGTGGCTCCGGTGCAACAATGGGGCTGGTGTTCTGCTATTTACGCAGCCGCTCGGTTCACCTGCGTTCGATTGGCCGGTTGAGCGTCGTACCCAGCATCTTCAATATCAATGAGCCGGTGATTTTCGGCACCCCGATCGTCATGAATCCGGTGTTCTTTATTCCTTTCCTGCTGGCACCGACGGTCAATGCCATTATTGCGTGGGCAGCCATGAAGCTGGATCTGATCGGCAGAGTGATTTCTGTTGTGCCGTGGACGGCGCCTGCACCGATTGGCGGGGCGTGGGCGCTCGGCTGGGATTTCCGTGCCGCAATTCTTGTCGTACTGCTGGCCTGTATTTCAGCTGTCATCTATTTCCCTTTCTTTAAAGTGTATGAGAAACAGCTCCTGGAGCAGGAAGCGGAAGAGGCACAGCGTACAGAGGATGAAAAACAGGTCGCTTAAAACAGGATCAAGGAGAATCATAAGGGAGGCGTAACGCCTCCCTGATTATTTCAGCGTGCAGTCACCGCACTGTTGCACATCCGGCAACCGGTAACGCTGGCAACAGGTACGACGTACCAGCGCGCCATCGCGCAGCACAACAGTGCGCCACAGCGGATTATCGCTGCCATCGGAAAGCTGTTTTTCGAAGAAGCAGGTCTGGCGTAATGCCGCGACGCGAGCTTCACCCAGTTGCGGGATCATCTCACCCAGACACCAGTTGATCAGATAGCCGGTATTGCTCCAGATAAGTTTGCCGTTGATATCGCCCGTGGCTTCCAGTGCCTGAACTACCGGGAGCATCGCCTGCGAAGCCAGTGCAGTAATCCGCTGCGCATCATTTTGTAAGGTCAGTTGATGATCCTGCTGCACATCAATCCAGAAACAGGCCGCGCGACCCGTTTCATGAAATTCAACGTGAAAATGTTCAGGTGCGAGGCTAATGGCACTTTTCTGCGTTAACAACGCCAGTAGCAAGGGCGGTACCATTAATCCCAGATACCATTGTGCCCATAGTGACAGCAGCGGTTTGTTTTCGCGCGGCTGCGCCATTTGATGACGGTAAATATGATCGGAATAGGTCGCAATCAGCGATTGCAACGTGGTAGGCCGTGACCATTCCGCCAGTGTCTGTGCTTGCCAGGGCGCTGGTTCATTAAGGCGAATAAAATCGAGTAAGTGGGAGCGCGTGCTGGCGATGGCTTCCCGCATAGCATTAGCCAGCGAATCGCGTTCATCAACGAGACGGCTTCGCCAGATAGCATGTTCAGTGATCGATGCGGTGCGATAGGTCATGGCGCCAGCTGGATGCGGAATCTAAATGATAATGATTGCTAATCCTATCCAGAGGTAAAATCGATAGCAAGATTTTTATCGTAAAGTTGGTGCTGCTACGCCTCAGGCGAGGCGCAATTCCCCGCTCACCAGAATATTGTTGCGGCCCAAATGCTTGGCTTCATATAACGCTTTATCTGCCCGCTCAATAGCGGCGTCGATATTGTCATCCAGCAACGGTGCAATACCAATGCTGATGGTGACATTCGTGGCGACACTTTCATTAAACATATGCGGAATCTTCAGATCGTACACTTTCTGCCGAATACGCTCGGCAGCCAGGCGCGCATGTTCCAGATCGGTATTATTCAGCAGGATCATGAATTCTTCACCGCCAAAGCGCGCGACGATATCGCGGGAACGCACGGCATCGCGCAATGCGGCAGAGACGCGAATTAGCGCCTGATCGCCCATCATATGGCCGTAGTGGTCGTTATAAGCTTTGAAGTGGTCGATATCCAGCAGCAGTACAAACCGTGAACTATCATCCAGTGCCAGCAGGTTATCGATTTTGGATTGCAGGCCGCGACGGTTATACAACCCGGTAAGGGGATCCAGCATGCTCAAATCGTTCAGGGTTTTCCGTTCCTGCATTAAACGGTTCATTAATGCCTGGGCGAAATTATCATTACGCTTCTGAATTGCATGTTGTATGGAGATACCTAATACCGGCAAAGCAAAACTAAATATTAAACGGAGCTCGCTCTCCGATCCGGAGAAATAGAGACAAGCGGCGAATACCGGCAATGAATGCAGCAGGAACGCGGCAATGTTATTAGAAAAAGCAATCGAGCCAATAAAGAGAACATTCAGGAGGGCGATCAGCAAATACGATGAGGTGTTGTGCTGGAGTAAATCGATCCTCACGATTACATGCCATGCCCAAAGGCAGCCAAACATAAGAGAAATCAATGGGATACTGATTTTCTTTTTCGGATAGTATCTGTGCCATACGGGCAACAAAACGCTCACCGCAAAAATAATACACGCTGGTAGCGTGAAGGCGCGCAGGTTATAGAGCGGCAGAGCCATGGAGAACATTGCTGAGAGTGCATTGAGCAGCAAGAAGAGTCGCAGCGACAAACGATATCTCTTGTTACACAGAGATTGCCAGGTTTGTAATGTCATACCTAAAAATCGTTATTTATCCACAATGTAGTACTACGCAGTGAGTCGATAAGAAAAGAAATAACGCGAAGAAACAGTCATCGCGAAAAATTAGTGATTTGGATTTTTATTTAAGCAGCGCTTAATTTATCACCTTAAGGAATGTCTGTCATCAGAAGATGAGCGATCTTCATACTGTGGTATTGGCAGTATGCTGACAAATGAGAAATGATGTCATATGATATTGGTTATCATTATCGATATCAGAGATGGAAACATGTTGCAGCGAGCGCTGGGAAGTGGTTGGGGGATCGTCCTGCCGGGCATGATTGTTGCCGTTCTGGCACTGGCTGATCTTTCGATCGACGCATGGCGGATGGTGATTTTGCTGGGTTTATTGCTGACTCCGGCGATGCTTTACCATAAGCGGTTACGACATTTTGTTTTGTTGCCTTCGGGCGTTGCGCTTGTCGGGGGGATGATAATGATGCTGCTGAATTTGAAAATGATGGTGTAACGGGGGAGTCATACAGGGAGAGTATAAGATATCTGGTGCGAGGGGGGGGACTTGAACCCCCACGTCCGTAAGGACACTAACACCTGAAGCTAGCGCGTCTACCAATTCCGCCACCTTCGCACAGTCATCTTACTTTTTAGATATCGCCTCGTTGGTGCGAGGGGGGGGACTTGAACCCCCACGTCCGTAAGAACACTAACACCTGAAGCTAGCGCGTCTACCAATTCCGCCACCTTCGCACAGTGCGAGCGATATCTGCGTGGTTTATGGTGCGAGGGGGGGGACTTGAACCCCCACGTCCGTAAGGACACTAACACCTGAAGCTAGCGCGTCTACCAATTCCGCCACCTTCGCATACCATCGATACCTTTGAAGTATCGTTACCACGGAGGCGCATTCTAGATGTTTTCAACTTTTCGTCAATAGTTAATTGCTGAGAGCAACACTGATTGCTGCAAAAATGGGCGCTGTGAATGGGTAAATCGGGGAGACCCGGCGAACAGCGCTCGCCGGGAGAAGAGTGATTATTTCAGCGCCTGGCGCGTCATTACTGTGCGGTAAACCTTGAAACGTCCGGTCTGGGCGAGCACTTCATGGAAACCGAAGGTCTGATCTAATACGTCCGGGTACGGCAGGAAGGCGTTAGCGACGATGCGCAGCTCACCGCCGCTGTTCAGATGGCGCACCGCGCCGCGTATCAACGTCTGAGCGGCTTCCAGACTGGTTTGCAGGCCATCATGGAACGGCGGATTGGAGATAATCATATCAAAGCGACCAGTGACTTCAGAGAAGACATTGCTGGCAAAAACCTCACCTTCAAAGCCGTTGGCAGCAAGCGTCGCGCGGCTGGCTTCTACCGCCGGAGCGGAAACGTCGCACAGGGTTAAACGCACTTTCGGCGAATGGCTCGCCAGCACCGCTGCCAGCACACCGGCACCGCAGCCAACATCCAGTACTTTACCTTTCGTGTGCGGTGTCAGGGTTGAGAGCAACAATTGGCTGCCCACATCTAATCCGTCACGGCTAAAGACGCCCGGCAGGGTTTTGATCGTCAGATCGCCCAGCGCATACTCGCCCCAGAAACCATTCGCATCGAAGTCAGATTTCTTCTCCAGACGACCGTAATACAGTCCGCAGCGACGCGCACTGTCTATTTTGTTGAGCGGGCAATACGCAGCCAGCATCTGCTCGGCGCTTCGCACGCCGCTACGGTTTTCGCCGACGACGAAAATATCGCAGCCCATTGGCAGCAGCGACAGCAGGTTCATTAATTGGAACTGCGCTTCGGGTTTGTTTTTTGGCCAGTAATAGATCAGCGTATCGACATCGCCGATCGTCTCGCTGTCAGCGACCAGGCTATAACGGGCACGTTCGCCCATCTGCTGGCTTAAGGTTTGCCACTGGTGAAACTGTTGCGTCCAGGCACGGCTTTCAGCCGTCTCCAGACGAGCGGGCAGGTCATCCTGCAAATCACCGGCAAACAGAATGCGGTTGGTTTCGAAATCGTCACTGTGGCGCAGCAAGACTTCACTTGCCGGGGTAAAAGCAGACATGAATGGGGGTTCCTCGTTTAACTCAGGCGGCGATTATACACGTTATCCTTCAAACTGCCTCTTTGTTGGCTTCACCTTTGCACCCCAGTCACTTACTTATGTAAGCTCCTGGGGCTGCTCAGTCTTGCCGCCTCGACGCAGTGTGAATGATTTTGTGTATACACGTTATCCTGCAAACTGCCTCTTTGTTGACGAGCGTCGTTGATAGCGAATTTTCGCCGGGTTTGCTATATTTGCGCGCCTGACACACAGGAGTGTTTCGCTATGACTTCCCGACGCGACTGGCAATTACAGCAACTGGGCATTACTCAGTGGAGCTTGCGACGCCCGGCGGTGTTGCAGGGCGAAATCGCCATTTCGCTGCCTGCGCATATTCGTCTGGTGATGGTCGCTTCCGAACCGCCGATGCTTGCCGATCCACTGGTGAGCGACGTACTGCGCGCGCTTACCATTACGGCGGATCAGGTATTACAGTTGACGCCGGATCGCGTCGCGATGCTGCCGCCTGGCAGCCAGTGCAACAGTTGGTGGCTGGGTGTCGATGAACTGCAGTCGCTGGCGGGCGCACAGGTCGCAACGCCCGGCGTGGATGAATTACGCACTAACCCTGCGGCACGCGCCGCGTTATGGCAACAAATCTGCGAACATGAACACGATTTCTTCCCTCAGCACGGCTGATTTAGCCCGCGCATACCAGATTGAAACACGGGCGCACGCCTTCCCCTGGAGCGAAAAGACCTTCGCCAGCAATCAAGGGGATCGCTACCTCAACTACCGGCTGATGGTGGGCGATGAGATGGCGGCTTTCGCCATTACCCAGGTTGTGCTGGATGAAGCCACATTGTTCAACATCGCGGTTGATCCCGCCTGGCAACGGAAAGGGTTTGGCCGCCAGTTGCTGGAACATCTGATCCGCGAACTGGAAGCCCGCGAGGTATTAACCCTGTGGCTGGAAGTGCGCGCCTCCAATGTTGGCGCGATTGCACTGTATGAAAGTTTAGGTTTTAACGAGGCGACAATCCGCCGCAATTACTATCCCACCGCCAACGGGCGCGAAGACGCGATAGTGATGGCTCTGTCAATTTAAAAAGGTGATGTAATGAAATGGGACTGGATACTCTTTGATGCTGACGAAACGCTGTTTACCTTTGATGCGTTTGGCGGCTTACAACGGATGTTTCTTGACTATAGCGTGACATTCACCGACCAGGATTTTCTTGAATATCAGTCTGTTAATAAGCCTCTGTGGGTTGATTACCAGAATGGCGCCATCACTGCGCTGCAACTGCAACACCGCCGTTTTCAGGGTTGGTCTGAGCGCCTGAACGTTCCGGCGGGTTCGCTGAACGACGCATTTCTTAATGCGATGGCTGAGATTTGCGCGCCGCTGCCGGGCGCTGTTTCGCTGCTCGACAGCCTGAAAGGCAAGGTGAAGCTGGGTATCATTACCAACGGTTTTACCGCGTTGCAGCGAATTCGTCTGGAACGCACCGGCTTGCGTGACTATTTTGATTTATTGGTGATCTCCGAAGAAGTCGGTGTTGCCAAACCCGATCGCCGCATCTTCGATCACGCGCTACAACTGGCCGGCAACCCGGATCGCGATCGCGTCATGATGGTGGGCGATACGGCAGAATCTGACATTCTGGGCGGTATCAACGCCGGGCTGTCCACCTGCTGGCTAAACGCGCATAATCGCGCGCTGCCTGAAGGCATTAACCCGACCTGGACCGTAACGTCCCTGAACGAACTGGAGCAACGCCTGTGTAAACATTGATTGTCTGCACTTCGCTGTTGAGTACAATAGCCGCATTTTTCGTATTTCATCGCGTGGCCTGGGCCGCGCAATTACACAGAAGATTTTTATTATGACGTTGTCTCCTTATTTACAAGAGGTGGCGAAGCGCCGTACGTTCGCCATCATCTCGCACCCCGATGCGGGTAAAACCACCATCACCGAAAAGGTCTTGCTGTTTGGACAGGCAATTCAGACCGCTGGTACGGTAAAAGGTCGCGGCTCCAGCCAGCATGCGAAATCCGACTGGATGGAGATGGAAAAACAGCGTGGGATCTCCATCACCACTTCCGTGATGCAGTTCCCGTATCGCGAGTGTCTGGTGAATCTGCTGGATACCCCGGGGCACGAAGACTTCTCTGAAGATACCTACCGCACATTAACGGCGGTGGACTGCTGCCTGATGGTTATCGATGCGGCAAAAGGTGTTGAAGATCGCACCCGCAAACTGATGGAAGTTACCCGTCTGCGCGACACACCGATCCTGACCTTTATGAACAAACTCGACCGTGACATCCGCGATCCAATGGAATTGCTGGATGAAGTGGAAAACGAGCTGAAGATCGCCTGCGCGCCCATCACCTGGCCGATTGGCTGCGGTAAGTTATTTAAAGGTGTTTACCATCTTTATAAAGATGAAACCTATCTTTATCAGACCGGGCAGGGCCATACGATTCAGGAAGTGCGTATCGTTAAAGGGCTGAACAACCCGGATCTCGACAAAGCGGTGGGTGAAGATCTGGCGCAGCAACTGCGTGATGAGCTGGAACTGGTACAGGGCGCGTCCAACGAGTTCGATAAAGAGCTGTTCCTGAGCGGTGAAATCACCCCGGTCTTCTTCGGCACCGCGCTGGGTAACTTCGGCGTTGACCATATGCTGGACGGCCTGGTTGAGTGGGCGCCAGCGCCAATGCCGCGTCAAACGGATCTGCGCGAAGTGAAAGCAGACGACAGCAAATTTACCGGCTTCGTCTTTAAGATCCAGGCGAACATGGATCCGAAACACCGCGACCGCGTCGCATTTATGCGCGTGGTGTCAGGCAAATACGAAAAAGGGATGAAGCTGCGTCAGGTGCGCACCGGTAAAGATGTGGTTATCTCTGACGCGCTGACTTTTATGGCCGGCGACCGTTCTCACGTTGAAGAAGCTTATCCTGGCGACATTATCGGGCTGCACAACCACGGCACCATTCAGATTGGCGATACCTTTACTCAGGGCGAAATGATGAAGTTCACCGGTATTCCGAACTTCGCCCCGGAGCTGTTCCGCCGTATCCGTCTGCGCGATCCGCTGAAGCAGAAACAGTTGCTGAAAGGCCTGGTACAGCTTTCGGAAGAGGGCGCGGTGCAGGTATTCCGACCCATCGCCAACAACGATCTGATCGTGGGTGCAGTCGGTGTGTTGCAGTTTGACGTGGTCGTGTCGCGCCTGAAGAGCGAGTACAACGTAGAAGCGGTGTATGAATCCGTTAACGTGGCGACAGCGCGCTGGGTTGAAAGCAGCGACGTGAAGAAATTCGAAGAGTTTAAGCGTAAGAACGAGATCCAGCTGGCGCTGGATGGCGGCGATAACCTGACCTATATCGCGCCGACGATGGTGAACCTGAACCTGACGCAGGAACGCTATCCGGAAGTGACTTTCCATAAAACTCGCGAGCATTAATCCCCCACGGAGCACGGTATTTGCCGTGCTCCGGCACTTTTCCTGTCTTTTTAGCCCCTTGCGGAATGTTCTTAAAACCCACCCTTTTTCCCCTCTCTGCTCGTTTTTTAACCTGTGAGCCAGGATTTTTGTCGATAGTGTTCTATATTTAACAAAGTGATGACATTTCTGGTGGATAAAAGTCCTGTTAATTGCGTTTTTAATGGTCTTTTATCCACAAGAATCTCACTAAGGGAGATTAATAACTGCCTCAGCCAGATAAGTAGCGGCATTGTATCCGCGACTATCCGACGCTGGGTTGGGTGATTTTTCGCCACGGCAGTTAAGCAGCCTGAGTTGCTGCAAGCGGCCCAAATTGTGGGCAAACCAACAGGAACGACATCGATGACTATGACAAAACTGAAGATTTCTAAAACTCTGCTGGCCGTCGTGCTGGGCTCTGTAGTGGCAAGTGGCTCCGCTTTTGCGGCAAACACCACCACTGACAAAGCGCAAAACGCCGCATCCAGCGCGGGGGAAAAAATCGACAGCTCGATGACTAAAGTCGGTGGATTCATGGATGACAGCTCCATCACTGCAAAAGTGAAAGCGGCGCTGGTGGATCATGAAAGCATTAAAAGCACCGATATTTCCGTCAAAACGGACAACAAAGTAGTCACGCTGAGCGGCTTCGTTGAAAGCCAGGCGCAGGCCGAACAGGCTGTCTCTGTGGCCAAAGGTGTGGAAGGCGTGGCTTCGGTAAGCGACAAGCTGCATGTCCGTGACGGGAAAAACCAGTCAATGAAAGGTTATGCGGGCGACACCGCTACAACCAGTGAAATCAAAGCCAAATTGCTGGCCGATGACCTTGTACCGTCTCGTAAGGTGAAAGTTGAAACCACCGACGGCGTCGTGCAGTTGTCCGGTACGGTTGATTCTCAGGCCCAAAGTGAACGCGCCGAAAGTATCGCAAAAGCGATTGAAGGCGTTAAAAGCGTCAAAAACGATCTAAAAGTTAAGTAACCATTCCTGAAAACGTCAGCGCCCGCGTGGACGGGCGCGACGAATACGTGCCGGGAAAACATCGCAGATGAGCAACCTGAGCGCTCATCGCAAGCGGTCGACATTAACTATGGTAAAGGAGAGTCTTATGTTTCGTTGGGGCATTATATTTCTGGTTATCGCGTTAATTGCCGCCGCTCTGGGCTTTGGTGGTCTGGCGGGGACGGCAGCAGGCGCAGCGAAAATCGTCTTTATCGTCGGTATCATCCTGTTCCTGGTCAGCCTGTTTATGGGCCGTCGGCGTCCATAGCATAGTTAGCGCTTAAATTTCGCTTACATTAAAGCCAGTCCTCGTGACTGGCTTTACTATTTCGGCCCGGCAGAAATTGCGTTACTTTGACAGATACAACGCAGCCAAAAGGAAAGCAGGGTGGGGCAATATATTCCAATAACGCTGGGCAATATTGCGCCCCTGGCGTTAAAACCGTTTCGTCCGGGCCGTCTCGCACTGGTGTGTGAAGGCGGAGGTCAGCGTGGTATTTTCACCGCCGGGGTGCTTGACGAGTTTATGCAGGCAAACTTTAACCCCTTCGATCTCTACTTTGGTACCTCTGCGGGCGCGCAAAACCTTTCGGCTTATGTATGCAACCAGCCCGGCTACGCCCGCAAAGTGATCATGCGCTACACCACCACGCGTGACTTTTTTGATCCGGTGCGCTTTGTGCGCGGCGGTAACCTTATCGATCTTGACTGGTTGGTGGATTCGACATCCCGCCAGATGCCGCTGGCGATGGATTTTGCCGCGCGTTCTTTTGATGCCGGTAAGGCGTTCTATATGTGTGCCTGCCGCCAGGATGATTACACCGCGGAATATTTTGCGCCGACCCACCAGACATGGCTGGATCTGATCCGTGCCTCCAGCGCGATTCCGGGTTTTTACCGTTCTGGGGTGTCGCTCAATGGCGTGAACTATTTCGATGGCGGCGTCAGCGATGCGATCCCGGTTCAGGAAGCGGCTAAGCGCGGAGCAAAAACCATCGTGGTGATCCGCACCGTGCCTTCTCAGACGTACTACACGCCGCAGTGGTTTAAACGTATGGAACGCTGGCTGGGCGACAGCAGCTTGCAGCCGCTGGTTAATCTGGTACAGCACCACGAGAAAAGTTACTCGGCGATTCAGCGGTTTATCGAAACGCCGCCGGGAAAACTACGCATACTTGAAATCTATCCGCCGAAACTTTTGCATAGCATGGCGCTGGGCAGCCGGTTACCGGCGCTGCGTGATGATTATAAAATTGGTCGGCTGTGTGGACGTTATTTCCTGGCGACGGTAGGAAAACTGCTGGCGGAAACCCCGCCGCTGATTCGTCATACTGTGGTGCCAGCTCCCCTTATTGTGCCGCCCGAGGTCGTTGCCGCGCCCGTTCCTGCCACCCGCGTGGTTCCGCCTGCCGCCGTCGCCAATGATGTGCTGGATGCGCCGCTGGTTAACGCGGTACAAGCCAACGACTTACCCATTAATAAAGAGGATACGGCGTGAGTTTCCGCTTTATCGATACGCACTGTCATTTTGATTTTCCGCCCTTCACGGGCGATGAAGTCGCCAGTATTGCCCGCGCGGCAGACGCTGGCATCGGGCGCATTATCGTACCCGCCATCGCCGCGCGTTATTTTGATCGCGTTTGTTCTCTGGCGCGCGAGCATTCTGCGCTGTATGCCGCGCTGGGTCTGCATCCGATTGTGATTGAAGAACATACGGCACAAAGCCTTGAACGGCTTGAGCAGGCGCTGGCCACCAGGCCGGAAAAAGTGGTGGCAATTGGCGAGATTGGCCTTGATCTCTATCGCGATAATCCGCAGTTTGAGCGCCAGCAGCAGGTACTGGATGCGCAGCTAAAACTGGCGAAACGCTTTGATTTACCAGTGATCCTCCATTCGCGGCGCACGCATGACAAACTGGCGATGCACCTGAAAAAGCAGGCTTTGCCGCGCACCGGCGTGGTTCACGGCTTTTCCGGTAGCCTGCAACAGGCGCAGCGTTTTATCGAACTGGGGTATTACATTGGCGTCGGCGGAACGATCACTTATCCACGCGCCAGTAAAACCCGTGATGTAATGGCGCAGTTGCCGCTATCCGCATTGTTGCTGGAGACCGATGCGCCGGATATGCCGCTGAACGGCTTCCAGGGGCAGCCTAACCGGCCGGAACAGGCGGCGCGGGTTTTTGCCACGCTGTGTGAATTGCGCCCTGAAGCCCCGGATGTGATCGCCCAAACGTTGCTGGAGAATACGCAGCAGCTTTTCGCTTTACAGATATAGCGCCGGACGAAGCACAGTGGTGACGCCGCGTTGTTGCAGCGCTTCCGCCAGTGGTTCGATATCTTCCTCGGTTGCGCTGCGCCAGCTTTTTGCCTCGCCGTAAACGCCGTGCGCGTGAAATGCGTTGAGCCGCACCGGAATACGCCCCAGTTCACAGATAAACGCCGCCAGCGTGTCGATATGCAGCAAATAGTCGCTATGTTGCGGGATCACCAGCAAACGCAATTCGGCCAGCTTGTTCTGTGCCGCCAGCAGGCGCAGGCTATTTTTCACCGGTGTATTATCCCGCCCGGTGAGAAAACGGTGATGTTCGCTGTTCCAGGCTTTAAGATCGATCATTGCCCCGTCGCAAACCGGCAGCAACTTATGCCAGCCGGTTTCGCTCAGCATTCCATTACTGTCGACAAGGCAGGTCAGATGGCGTAGCTGCGGATCGGCACGCAGCGCAGAAAACAGCGCGAGCAGAAACGGCAGTTGTAACGTGGCCTCGCCGCCGCTGACTGTGATGCCTTCAATGAATAACGCGGCTTTGCGGATCTTCGCCACCACCTCTTCTACAGACATCATTTGTGCCATCGGCGTTGCCTGTTGCGGACACATTTGCAGGCAGGTATCGCACTGCTGGCAGGTTACGGCGTTCCACTGTACTTGCCCGCCGTCAAACGCCAGCGCCTGATGCGGACAACCTGGCACGCAGTCGCCGCAGTGGTTGCAGCGGCCGATCGTCCACGGATTGTGGCAGCTCTTACAGCGCAGATTACAGCCCTGTAAAAACAGCGCCAGTCGGCTGCCCGGCCCGTCGACGCAAGAGAAGGGGATCAGGTTACTGACGAAAGCGCATCTGCTGCTCATGGCTTACCACTCGGGGTTGTCGCTCAAGAATATGCGTATTGCGCGCGGCTTCTTCACCCAGCCAGGTGGTGCTGGTGCGCGAACCTTCGGCGCGGAATTTCTCCAGGTCCGACAGGCGCACCATATAACCGGTAACGCGCACCAAATCATTGCCCGCGACGTTGGCGGTAAACTCGCGCATTCCGGCGTTAAACGCGCCAAGGCAGAGTTGCACCACGGCCTGCGGGTTGCGTTTAACGGTTTCGTCGAGGGTTAAAATATCGCTGATCCCGGCTTTGTACCAGGCGTGGTGCGGCGCAACGGCCAGCAAATGGGTAATCGGATCGGGTTCATCGCCATAAGGCAGACGCGCGCCCGGTGTGGTACCGATATCGGAACTGATGCCGGACTGCGCATGCAGTAACGCGCGTTGTTTCCATCCATGTTTGACCGGTGTGTTTTCAACAAACGCCGCCAGTTGCTCGCTGATGCGGTAGCCGAGAGCATTCGCCTGCTCATCTTTACCGTAACGTCCTGCAATGTTCGCTTTCTCGCACAGAATATTGACCGCTTCAGCCAGCCCGTAGATGCCGAACATTGGCGCAAAACGATCGGCGGCAATCAGCCCCTCCTGCACAAGGAAGCTATGCTCAAAGAAACCGGATTGTTGATACAGGAAGTCGCAGCGCGCATCGATAATGGCCAATTGTTGCTGGCAATAATGGGGCAGCCGCCGGGTAAAGAATTCCTCCAGAGAACGGCTGCCTTCAGCGATGACTTTCAGGTTCAGCCGTACCAGCGTACTGCCGCCACCGCCCAGTGGCAGCGAGTTGTAACAACTGACAATGCCATAACCACCTTTTGTGAAAATATTATCATGCAAAGGTCCATTGGCGATATGCGGCTTGCTGCACGCGCAGATGTTACAAGCAACTTCCAGCAGCAGATCATCTGGCGTGATCTGCGGATCATAAATAAACGTCAGATTCGGCGCGACCTGCTTTAGCTCAGCATCGGCGCGTAAGATAGCCCGAGTGACTGGCGTGTCATAAGGGCCGATATTGGCGTGGACAAAGGCATCCGGTAAGGTTCTGTCGAGATAGCGCCAGAAGCGTTTTATTCGAATATCGATTTCTTCTTGTGTTAGAATTATAACATATGGTTGCAGTAACGCATCTAGTTGCCCGAGGTAAACCGGCAAGCCGGTAACAGAGGGAACATGGTGATAAAGAATGGTCAGCAAAGAGAGCGCATCATCGAGATCCTTTGCCCCTTCCAGCTCCAGCCATGCGGATCCGTTAGCCAGAAATTTGGCGTAATCCGGCAGGACATAGCGCGGTTTGTAGGGCGCGTGCCCTTCAAACATATCGCAAATTGCCCCTTCATCGAGCGCCTCCCGCGCGGCTTGCGGCAGCGCCGGATAGGGGAGGCTATTTTCCGCCTCCAGCGCGAGAAAATGGTGTTTCTGCTGCGGCGTGAGCGTTGGGCTGGTAACAATCTGCTGGCAGCGTGTCTGTAATCCTGGATTAACCGGTATCGACATGATCTTCCTCTTTATCCCGTGCATTCAGGACGAAGAGTGTAAGACACCGGCGGATAACCACTTTTGATCCATGCGCACCTTAGCGGTAATCACGACCGCTTTTGCGTTTTAAAGTTTGATGAATGTCTCATTATGGTTTTGCAAACGTGAATTAAGTTTTCATTAACTGTGATGAGTATCGAAGTGTAATCGTGGGTTGATGTTAGAATATTAACAAGCCCGAACAGAAAATCGGCATTACGCCGTCGGAGAGAATATGAGTGATTTAACGGCAAGCAGCCTGCGCGCGTTGCAATTAATGGATCTGACCACCCTGAACGACGATGACACCAACGAGAAAGTCATTGCGCTGTGTCATCAGGCCAAAACCCCGGTAGGGAATACCGCTGCCATTTGCATCTATCCGCGTTTCATCCCGATTGCGCGTAAGACGTTGAACGCACAGGGAACACCGGACGTACGTATTGCGACGGTAACCAACTTCCCGCACGGTAACGATGATATCGACATTGCGCTGGCAGAAACCCGCGCGGCGATTGCCTACGGTGCTGATGAAGTTGACGTAGTATTCCCGTACCGTGCGCTGATCGCCGGTAACGAGCAGGTCGGTTTTGATCTGGTCAAAGCCTGTAAAGAGGCGTGTGCCGCAGCCAACGTGCTGTTGAAAGTGATCATCGAAACCGGCGAATTGAAAGAAGAAGCGCTGATCCGTAAGGCGTCAGAAATCGCGATTAAAGCGGGCGCTGACTTTATCAAGACCTCAACCGGAAAAGTACCGGTTAATGCCACGCCGGAAAGCGCGCGCATCATGCTGGAAGTGATCCGCGATATGGGCGTTGAGAAAACCGTGGGCTTTAAACCGGCGGGTGGCGTGCGCAGCGCGGAAGACGCGCAGCACTATCTGGCGATTGCCGATGAACTGTTTGGCGCTGACTGGGCCGATGCCCGTCATTATCGCTTTGGCGCATCCAGCCTGCTGGCAAGCCTGCTGAAAGCGCTGGGACACGGCGACGGTAAGAGCGCAAGCAGCTACTGATGGCTTCATTTACCGGGCCTGCACCTCTACCTCGCAGGCCGGGTAAGATATTGCCGCCATTCGGCGGTATGGGCCGATAACACCATGTTTTGCCGGGTCGCTTTGGTTGCCCGGCCGTATCATTCTTCAGGGGGTTACCTTGTTTCTCGCTCAAGAAATTATTCGTAAAAAACGCGATGGTCTCGCGCTGAGTGATGAAGAGATCCGTTTCTTTATCAACGGAATTCGCGATAACACCGTTTCTGAAGGCCAGATCGCCGCGCTTGCCATGACCATCTTTTTCCATGACATGACCATGCCAGAACGCGTGTCGTTGACCATGGCAATGCGCGATTCCGGTTCGGTTCTGGACTGGAAACACCTTAATCTCAATGGCCCGATTGTTGATAAACACTCTACTGGCGGCGTCGGGGATGTGACCTCATTAATGCTTGGCCCGATGGTTGCCGCCTGTGGTGGTTATATTCCGATGATTTCCGGGCGCGGCCTGGGGCATACCGGCGGCACACTCGATAAACTGGAGGCCATTCCTGGCTTCGACATTTTCCCGGACGATAGCCGCTTCCGCGACATTATTAAGGATGTTGGCGTGGCGATTATCGGCCAGACCAACTCACTGGCCCCGGCCGATAAACGTTTTTATGCCACCCGCGATATCACCGCGACGGTAGACTCGATTCCGCTGATCACCGCTTCCATTCTGGCGAAAAAACTGGCTGAAGGCCTTGATGCGTTGGTGATGGATGTGAAAGTTGGCAGCGGCGCGTTTATGCCGACTTATGCGCTCTCCGAACAACTGGCGGAGGCAATTGTGGGCGTGGCGAATGGCGCAGGCGTACGCACGACCGCACTGCTGACCGATATGAATCAGGTGCTGGCTTCCAGCGCGGGCAATGCGGTGGAAGTGCGTGAAGCGGTGCAATTCCTCACCGGAGAATACCGTAACCCGCGCCTGTTTGATGTCACGATGGCGCTGTGCGTGGAGATGCTGATTTCCGGCAAACTGGCGAAAGATGACGCGGAAGCCCGGGCGAAACTGCAAGCGGTGCTGGATAACGGAAAAGCGGCAGAGATCTTTGGCCGCATGGTCGCGGCGCAGAAAGGGCCGACGGATTTCGTTGAGAACTACGCCAACTATCTGCCCTCCGCCACGTTGAGCAAAGCCGTTTACGCCGACGACGAAGGCTTTATTACCGCAATGGATACCCGTGCGCTGGGCATGGCGGTGGTGTCGATGGGCGGCGGCCGTCGCCAGGCGACGGACAGTATCGATTACAGCGTTGGTTTTACCGATATGGTGCGTCTGGGCGAGCGCGTGGATGGGCAGCGTCCGTTGGCCGTCATTCACGCGAAGGATGAAGCCAGCTGGCAGGACGCCGCGCAGGCGGTGAAGGCTGCCCTCGTTGTGGACGACATCGCAGCAAAAGAGACACCAACGGTCTATCGCCGTATTACTGAATAACGGTATACTGATCTGATCGCTTTTTTACAAAGCACAAGGTACGGAGAACATATGAAACGTGCATTTATTATGGTGCTGGACTCTTTCGGCATCGGCGCGACTGAAGACGCGGAGCGCTTCGGCGACGCGGGTTCTGACACACTTGGCCACATTGCTGAAGCCTGTGCGAAAGGTGAAGCCGATACCGGGCGTAAAGGGCCGTTGCATCTCCCTAATCTGACCCGTCTGGGGCTGGCGAAAGCCCATGAAGGCGCGACCGGTTTTATCCCGGCCGGGATGGACGGTAACGCAGAAATCACTGGTGCTTACGCGTGGGCGCATGAGCTCTCTTCCGGCAAAGATACGCCGTCAGGCCACTGGGAAATCGCCGGTGTGCCGGTGCTGTTCGATTGGGGCTATTTTAGCGATACCGAAAACAGCTTCCCGCAGGCGCTGCTGGATAAACTGGTAGAACGCGCAAATCTGCCGGGTTATCTCGGCAACTGCCACTCTTCCGGGACGGTGATCCTCGATCAACTGGGCGAAGAGCATATGAAAACCGGTAAGCCGATTTTCTATACCTCTGCGGACTCTGTCTTCCAGATCGCCTGTCATGAAGAGACGTTTGGTCTCGATAAGCTGTATGAACTGTGCGAAATCGCCCGCGAAGAGCTGACCGAAGGGGGTTACAACATTGGTCGCGTGATTGCGCGTCCGTTTGTCGGTGATAAGGCGGGTAATTTCCAGCGCACCGGTAACCGCCATGACCTGGCCGTTGAGCCGCCGTCAGCCACCGTGCTGCAAAAACTGGTGGAAGAGAAAGACGGCCAAGTGGTTTCCGTGGGCAAAATCGCCGATATCTATGCCAACTGCGGCATCACCAAAAAAGTGAAGGCTACCGGGCTGGATGCGCTGTTTGACGCCACCGTGAAAGAGATGAAAGAAGCGGGCGATAAGACAATTGTCTTTACCAACTTCGTTGATTTTGACTCATCATGGGGCCATCGCCGCGATGTCGCCGGTTATGCGGGCGGGCTGGAGCTGTTTGACCGCCGTCTACCGGAACTAATGGAACTGGTGGGCGAGGACGATATCCTGATCCTTACCGCCGATCATGGCTGCGATCCGACCTGGAAAGGCACTGATCATACCCGTGAGCACATTCCGGTGCTGGTTTACGGCCCGAAAGTAAAACCCGGTTCGCTTGGCCACCGTGAAACGTTCGCGGACATTGGCCAGACGCTGGCGAAATACTTTGGCGTTTCTGATATGGACTATGGCAAAGCCATGTTCTGATGATTTTGGGCGGGAGCTTCCCGCCCTTTCTGTTCTAACGACATAAAGGAATTAACGATGGCTACCCCACATATTAATGCAGAAATGGGTGATTTCGCGGATGTTGTGCTGATGCCGGGCGATCCGCTGCGTGCGAAGCACATTGCCGAAACATTCCTCGAAGATTACCGCGAAGTGAACAACGTGCGCGGCATGCTGGGTTACACCGGTACTTACAAAGGCCGCAAAATCTCGGTAATGGGCCACGGTATGGGCATTCCGTCCTGCTCCATCTATACCAAAGAGCTGATCACCGATTTCGGCGTGAAGAAAATCATTCGCGTCGGTTCCTGCGGTGCGGTGCGTATGGATGTGAAACTGCGTGATATCGTGATTGGTATGGGTGCCTGTACCGATTCCAAAGTAAACCGCATGCGCTTTAAAGATCACGACTTTGCGGCGATTGCTGATTTCGACATGGTGCGTAACGCGGTCGATGCGGCGAAAACGCTGGGCGTTGACGCGCGCGTGGGGAACCTGTTCTCTGCCGATCTGTTCTACTCTCCGGACGGCGAAATGTTCGATGTGATGGAGAAATACGGCATTCTCGGCGTGGAAATGGAAGCGGCGGGTATTTATGGCGTGGCGGCAGAATTCGGGGCGAAAGCGCTGACTATCTGCACCGTTTCCGACCATATCCGCACCCACGAGCAGACCACCTCTGCTGAGCGTCAGACGACGTTTAATGACATGATCAAAATTGCGCTGGAATCTGTCCTGCTGGGCGATAAAGCGTAACTCTTTGTTGTGCCGGGTGGAGGCGATGCCTTACCCGGCCTGCATTCCTCTGGCCTGATAAACGCAGCGCCATCAGGCATTTGAAGTTAACGCACCGCTTTGACAATCCACGCCGACAGCTCGCGCAGTTCCTGTTCCTGATCCGGAAAATCCACCAGTAACGCATCGCACTCCTGCGCCAGCATATCCGCCCGGTACAGACAGCCCTGCAGACGCGCTGCCAGCGCTTCGAGCGGCGCTGGGTTCAGGCTGTCGGTAAACACCTGCGTGCGGGTGATATGGCCTTTCTCAACGTCGAAGTGCAGCTCCACGCCGCCCCAGGTAAAACGCTCATCCAGTAAATGGCTGAAGGCTGGCGCCTGACCGAAGTTCCACTCCCAACTGCTCTGGCGGGCAAAGGTTTCGGCGAAATTGGGCAGATCCGGCGTTTTCTCCGGCGAGATAATTTCGGCTGTAACGCGTTCGCCATAGTGGCTGAAGAAGGCCTCCGTTACCGCCTGGCAAATCTGCTCGTGGGTGATGCCCGGTAGTAATTCCACCAGGTTGGCGACGCGTCCGCGTACGGAGGTAATGCCTTTTGCTTGCAGTTTTTTCTTGTCCGGATTGAGGTAGTTAGCCAGACGGCTGAGATCGGCATTTAACAGCAGCGTGCCGTGGTGGAAGCCACGATCGCGGGTTTCACGGTAGGCAGAGCCAGACACTTTGCGGTCGCCTTCTGCGGTCTTCACGACCAGGTCGTTACGCCCGGAGGCTTCCGCCGTTACGCCGAGTGCATTCAGCGCCGCGAGCACAATACCCGTAGAGATGGTTTTGTCGTATTCGGGTTTCCCGGCCATAAAGGTAAAGCAGGTGTTACCGAGATCGTGGAAAACCGCGCCGCCGCCGCTGCTACGGCGAGCCAACCGCACGTTGTCTTCTTCCATGCGCCGCGTATTGCACTCTTTCCATGGGTTCTGCGCCCGGCCGATAACCACCGTATCGGCGTTACGCCATAAAAACAGCACGCGCTGTGTTGCGGGCATCTGGCGGAAAATACACTCCTCCACAGCCAGGTTGAACCACGGATCGTAAGATTCAGAGATAAGCAGACGAAGCGTCGACATAGCCGATTTCCTTTCTTTGACTTTTCAACAGATTACCATTAGCGGTAACTGCTACTCTTTCTTTTCGTGCTCTTCTTCTTCCGGCACGGATTTGTTAGCCGTCAGCAGGAACGGCGATTGTTGCCAGCGAGTGCGTTTGCCCTGCAGAAGCGTACGTGTTAGCACAACGCCAATGGCCAGCGACAGTAGCAGCATCAGGCGCAGAATATTGGTGGTGTTATCCACCTGGCGGGCTTCCGTCGCCAGCGTGTGGGTATCCAGCGTCAGGCGCAGATAACCCAGCGGGCCGCTTTTCCCCTGAATGGGTTCGACAATTTGTTGATTGAAATAGCCGCCGGCTTTCTTGCCGTCGAGCGCCAGCCGGTCGCGAACGTCAATGCTTTCGCCCGAACGTGCGATGAGATCGCCCTGCGCGTCATACACGCCGGCATCGAGGATCCGGCTCCCTTCCGTAAGCTGGCGTAACACGACACCAATACGTTTTTCATCCGGCGTTTCGGTACGCAGCAGCGGCGTAAGGTTGAGCGTCACCTGACGCGCCAGGGTTCTGGCCAGCTCTTCAAACTGTGGATTGCGCTGGCGTTGATGGTTCTGGCTGAACCAGGATGCGCCCTGCATCAGCGCGACCAGCAATGCCAGACAGATGAGGACTGTTACGGCGCGGTGCAGCCGAAATTTAAGTTTTGCGCGAGCCATATTCCACCTGTTGAAAATTTGAGGCTTAATGTTGCCAGAAGCGCTGGTTACAAGGTAGCCTCATGCGTTATTTTCCCCTCCGATGCTTTCTGGCGCGAACGTTTTTACAGGAGCTTTAATGCTTAACAGTTTGACCTGGTGCGATCTGCCCGACGATGTTTCTCAGTGGCCAGGATTGCCGCTCTCTTTAAGTGGTGATGAGGTCATGCCTCTGGACTATCACGCCGGTCGAAGCGGCTGGCTCCTGTATGGGCGCAATCTTGATAAAACGCGTCTTACGACCTACCAGCGCAAACTGGGCGCGGCAATGGTGATTGTGGCGGCCTGGTGCGTCGATGATTATCAGGTGATCCGTCTGGCCGGTTCGTTAACGCCGCGCGCTTCGCGTCTGGCGCATGACGAAGGCATGGATGTTGCGCCGCTGGGTAAAATCCCGCATTTGCGCTCGCCAGGGCTGCTGGTGATGGATATGGATTCCACCGCGATTCAGATCGAGTGCATTGACGAGATTGCGAAGCTTGCCGGTACGGGCGAGATGGTGGCGGAAGTGACCGAACGTGCGATGCGCGGCGAGCTTGATTTCACCGCCAGCTTGCGCAGCCGCGTGGCAACGCTGAAAGGGGCGGATGCCAATATCCTGATGCAGGTGCGAGAATCGTTGCCGCTGATGCCGGGTCTGGTGCAACTGGTGTTGAAGCTGGAGACGCTGGGCTGGAAAGTGGCGATTGCCTCCGGCGGCTTTACCTTCTTTGCAGATTACCTGCGTGACAAGCTGCACCTCACCGCGGCAGTGGCGAATGAGCTGGAGATCATGGACGGCAAATTCACCGGCCAGGTGCTGGGCGATATCGTCGATGCCCAGTACAAAGCCAACACATTGAAAGCGCTGGCTGAGAAGTACGAGATTCCGGTCACGCAAACCGTCGCCATTGGCGATGGCGCGAATGACCTGCCAATGATCAAAGCCGCCGGGTTGGGGATCGCCTTCCACGCGAAACCCAAAGTGAATGAGAAAGCGGAAGTCTCCATCCGTCACGCCGATCTGATGGGCGTATTTTGTATTCTTTCCGGCAGTATCAATAAGAAGTAGAGGTGATTGTGGCGAAAGCTCCCAAACGTGCGTTTGTCTGTAATGAATGCGGCGCGGATTATCCGCGCTGGCAGGGGCAGTGCAGCGCCTGCCATGCATGGAATACCATTACTGAAATCCGTGTGGCCGCTTCGCCCACCGTGGCGCGTAATGAGCGCCTCTCTGGCTATGCCGGGAGCGCGGGCGTCTCGAAAGTGCAGAAACTTTCGGAAATCAGTCTGGAAGAGCTGCCGCGTTTTTCGACCGGTTTTAAAGAGTTTGACCGCGTGCTTGGCGGCGGTGTTGTGCCGGGGAGCGCCATTCTGATTGGCGGTAACCCGGGCGCAGGGAAGTCAACGTTGCTGTTGCAGACGCTGTGTAAGCTCGCCGAACAGATGAAAACCCTGTATGTCACCGGCGAAGAGTCGTTGCAACAGGTGGCGATGCGCGCCCACCGTCTGGGGCTGCCGACGGGCAATCTGAATATGCTTTCGGAAACCAGCATCGAGCAAATCTGCATGATTGCCGATGAAGAACAACCTAAATTGATGGTGATCGACTCGATTCAGGTGATGCATATGGCGGACATTCAGTCGTCGCCCGGTAGCGTTGCCCAGGTGCGTGAGACGGCAGCATATCTGACGCGGTTCGCCAAAACCCGCGGCGTGGCGATTGTTATGGTCGGCCATGTTACGAAAGATGGTTCGCTGGCGGGGCCAAAAGTGCTGGAGCACTGTATCGACTGCTCGGTGCTGCTTGACGGCGATGCCGACTCCCGTTTTCGCACCTTGCGTAGCCACAAAAACCGCTTTGGCGCAGTGAATGAGCTCGGCGTGTTTGCGATGACCGAACAGGGGCTGCGTGAAGTCAGCAACCCTTCGGCCATTTTTCTTAGCCGCGGGGATGAAGTGACCTCCGGTAGCTCGGTGATGGTGGTATGGGAAGGGACGCGCCCGCTACTGGTTGAGATCCAGGCGCTGGTGGATCACTCGATGATGTCGAACCCGCGCCGCGTGGCGGTTGGCCTGGAGCAGAACCGGCTGGCGATTCTGCTGGCGGTGTTGCATCGCCACGGCGGCTTGCAGATGGCGGATCAGGACGTATTCGTGAACGTTGTCGGCGGGGTGAAAGTAACCGAAACCAGTGCCGATCTGGCGCTGCTGCTGGCGATGGTTTCCAGCCTGCGCGACAGACCGCTGCCGCAGGACCTGGTAGTGTTTGGCGAAGTGGGGCTGGCCGGTGAGATCCGTCCGGTGCCGAGTGGCCAGGAGCGTATCTCCGAGGCGGCCAAACACGGTTTCCGCCGCGCGATTGTTCCGGCGGCAAACGTGCCGAAAAAAGTGCCGGAAGGAATGCAGATTTTCGGCGTGAAGAAGCTCTCGGATGCGCTAAACGTCTTTGACGACTTATAATTGGCTAAAGATTTTTGCAGGAGGCAACAATGTCGTCATTTGATTATTTAAAAACCGCGATTCGCCAGAAGGGCTGCACATTACAACAAGTGGCAGATGCCAGCGGTATGACCAAAGGCTATTTAAGCCAGCTGCTGAATGCCAAGATTAAAAGCCCCAGCGCGCAAAAGCTGGAAGCGTTGCACCGCTTCCTCGACCTTGAATTTCCCCGGCGGCAGAAAAATATTGGTGTGGTATTCGGTAAGTTTTATCCGCTGCATACCGGCCATATCTATTTGATCCAGCGCGCCTGTAGCCAGGTTGATGAATTGCACATTATCCTCGGTTACGACGAAACGCGCGATCGCAAGCTGTTTGAAGACAGCGCAATGTCGCAGCAGCCGACGGTCAGCGATCGGCTGCGCTGGCTGCTGCAAACCTTTAAGTATCAGAAAAATATTCGTATTCATGCTTTTAATGAAGAGGGCATGGAGCCGTATCCGCACGGCTGGGATGTCTGGAGTAAAGGCATCAAAGCGTTTATGACAGAGAAAGGCATCACGCCAAACTGGATCTACACCTCGGAAGAGGCTGATGCGTCGCAGTATCTGCAACATTTGGGCATTGAGGCCGTGCTGGTGGATCCGCAGCGTACGTTTATGAATATCAGCGGCTCGCAGATCCGCGAAAATCCATTCCGCTACTGGGATTATATTCCGACGGAAGTAAAACCTTTCTTTGTCCGCACTGTGGCTATTCTGGGCGGTGAATCCAGCGGTAAATCGACGCTGGTGAATAAACTCGCCAATATTTTTAATACGACCAGTGCGTGGGAATATGGCCGGGACTACGTATTTTCTCATCTCGGCGGCGATGAGATGGCGCTGCAATATTCTGATTACGATAAAATTGCCTTAGGCCATGCGCAATATATCGATTTCGCGGTGAAATATGCGAATAAAGTGGCTTTTATCGATACGGATTTTGTTACCACGCAGGCGTTTTGCAAAAAATATGAGGGGCGTGAACATCCCTTCGTACAGGCGTTAATTGATGAATATCGCTTCGATTTAGTGATCCTGCTGGAAAATAATACGCCGTGGGTGAATGATGGCTTAAGAAGTCTGGGCAGTTCGGTTGACCGGAAAGAGTTTCAGGATCTGTTGGTTTCTATGCTACGGGAGAACCATATTGATTTTGTTCGCGTTGAATCGGCCGACTATGATTCGCGGTTTCTGCAGTGTGTCGAATTGGTTAAGAAGCTGATGGGCGCATAAGCGCGGCTACTGGCCGGGTATTTCACTTTACCCGGCAAGCGGATAACTGGTCGGCTGGTTACACAAACTTTCCCAGTGATAGTAAACCTGATTCAGCGTCGCGACAGAAGGCTGGTTCACTTTCTTCAGCATATTGTATTTATGAGTGCTGAACGTTTTCACATCCATTTCGCCGTTGCTGAATATATCGGTCTGCGCTTCTCTGTTAATAATATGTTTGAGCAGCACCCTTTCTTTTCGGGTTAGTGCTAATTTCCCTTCGCGCCTCTTTTTATTTCTCCAGGACTTCTGTTGTAAGGTTCGCTGGAAGACGTCGATTGGCAGGCTTTTACTTATTTTGAAAAAGGGATACAGCAGAAATTTTTCAAAAGAATTATCGCCTTCCGTAATTTCATTCAGCGTTGTCAAGGTGGTAATAACAAGCAGGTGATTATCAAAATCTATAATCACATCATCCGCATTCAGTTTTATCGCATGCTGCTGAATAAGCGTGCGCAGACCGCATTTTAAATATGCATTTTCCGTAATGATCTGCATTGAATATAACCACGTATTGATTCGGCTTAAAGGGTAATCAATGTTATCCGGTGGTTTTTTCGTTAAGCAAGAGCGTGGTTTTTTCATTAATCATCAAAATATAAAACTATTTATTTATATTTTTTGTATTTTTTATTCTGTATCTATGGTTTTTGGTGTGCTTTTGCTTTGATTGGCCGTGAGCGGTGAATGCACAAATGCCTGGGTTTGATGCGAATATTATGCAAAAACGAAAACACTTTATTTGCTCAGCGTTGCAGATGAATTCTCTGCGCATTTCGGGGGGAACCGTGGTGGGGAAGGGGAAAAAGCGGATGGGAAATCCATCCGCTTTGACGGTGCCTATTTAGCGATACGTTTGTATTTAATACGTTTGGGCTCCAGCGCTTCAGCGCCAAGCGTACGTTTTTTATACTCTTCGTATTCGGTGAAGTTACCTTCGAAGAACTCGACTTTACCTTCATCCTGGTAATCCAGAATGTGGGTGGCGATACGGTCAAGGAACCAGCGGTCGTGCGAGATAACCATCGCGCAACCCGGGAATTCGAGCAGGGCGTTTTCCAGCGCGCGCAGCGTTTCGATATCCAGGTCGTTGGTTGGTTCATCGAGCAGCAATACGTTGCCGCCTACCTGCAGCAGCTTCGCCAGATGCAGACGGCCTCGCTCACCGCCAGAGAGTTCGCCAACGCGTTTACCCTGATCGGTGCCTTTAAAGTTAAAGCGACCCACATAAGCACGGCTCGGCATTTCGGTATTGCCGATGCGCATGATATCCAGCCCGCCGGAAACTTCTTCCCATACGGTTTTGCTGTTATCCATCGCGTCACGGAACTGGTCAACTGAGGCCAGTTTCACGGTATCACCCAGGGTGATGGAGCCGCTATCTGGCTGCTCCTGACCGGACATCATACGGAACAGCGTCGATTTACCCGCGCCGTTTGGACCGATGATGCCGACAATGGCGCCTTTCGGTACGGAGAAGGACAGATTATCAATCAACTGGCGATCGCCGTAGGATTTGCTGAGGTTGCTGACCTCAACCACTTTGTCACCCAGACGTGCTCCAGGCGGAATAAACAGTTCGTTGGTTTCGTTACGTTTCTGGTATTCCGTGTTGTTAAGTTCTTCAAAGCGCGCCAGACGGGCTTTGCCCTTCGACTGACGGCCTTTCGCACCCTGACGAACCCACTCCAGCTCTTTCTCAATGGATTTACGGCGAGCTGCTTCCTGAGAGGCTTCCTGCGCCAGACGCTGATCTTTTTGTTCCAGCCAGGAGGAGTAGTTGCCTTCCCACGGAATGCCTTCGCCACGGTCGAGCTCGAGGATCCAGCCTGCGACGTTATCAAGGAAGTAACGGTCGTGGGTGATTGCCACCACTGTGCCTTCGAAGTCGTGCAGGAAGCGTTCCAGCCACGCAACGGATTCAGCATCAAGGTGGTTAGTGGGTTCGTCGAGCAGCAGCATGTCCGGCTTTTCGAGCAGCAGACGGCACAGCGCGACGCGGCGGCGTTCACCACCGGAAAGATTCGCGACTTTGGCATCCCAGTCCGGCAGACGCAGGGCATCCGCCGCGCGCTCCAGCTGCACGTTCAGGTTGTGACCGTCGTGCGCCTGGATAATCTCTTCAAACTTACCTTGCTGCACGGCCAGCTTGTCGAAGTCCGCATCCGGTTCCGCGTACTTCGCGTACACTTCATCCAGACCTTTCAGCGCGTTAACCACTTCGGAAACGGCTTCTTCAACCGATTCACGGACGGTATGTTCCGGGTTCAGTTGTGGTTCCTGCGGCAGATAACCAATTTTGATGCCGGGCTGCGGGCGGGCTTCACCTTCGATGTCTGTATCGATGCCGGCCATGATGCGCAGCAGGGTAGACTTACCGGCACCGTTAAGACCCAGCACGCCGATTTTTGCGCCCGGGAAGAAGCTTAGCGAGATATTTTTCAGAATATGACGTTTCGGCGGGACAACTTTGCCGACACGATGCATGGTATATACGAATTGAGCCACGTTGGACTTCGCCTCTTTGTCATGAGAGTAGTATTCAACAGCGGAGTGTAGCGGTTTTCGACGCTTAATCCCAGCCAACAGCGCCCACACTGTTAAATCACCACAAAAAGGTAAAAAAGTGTGCAGAACATGGCGCGTAGCGGCATGCCCGGTTAGCATTAACTCATTACGCGGCATGATGCTGCCAATAACGTGACAGAAAGAGGAAAGAGCTGTGCAGAGAGCTAAACATGCCGCCTGGCGATTTGCGGCGGCCTGCGTTTGTTTGCTGTCCCTCAGCAATATGGCGCGCGCAGATTCACTGGATGAACAACGTAACCGTTATGCGCAGATCAAAAGCGCATGGGATAACAAGCAAATGGATGTTGTGCAGCAACTGCTGCCCACGCTGACTAATTATCCGCTGTATCCCTATTTACAATATCGCCAGATTACCGACGATTTGATGAATCAGCCGGCCATCACGGTGACCAACTTTGTGCAGCAGAACCCGACACTGCCGCCAGCACGCACTCTGAAATCCCGTTTTGTTAACGAACTGGCGCGGCGTGAAGACTGGCGCGGGCTGTTGGCTTTCAGCCCGGAGAAACCCGCCACTACCGAAGCGCAATGTAACTACTATTTCGCCAAGTGGAACACCGGGCAGGCAGATGAGGCGTGGGCGGGAGCAAAAGAGCTCTGGTTGAGCGGTAAAAGCCAACCGAATGCCTGTGACCGGTTGTTTGGCGCCTGGCGCGCTTCCGGAAAGCAGGATCCGCTGGCATTTCTTGAACGCATCCGGCTGGCCATGAAAGCCGGTAATACGCAACTGGTGACGCTGCTGGCCGGGCAGATGCCCGCTGATTATCAAACTATCTCACAGGCCATCATTAACCTTGCGAATAATCCCAACAGCGTCATGACGTTTGCCACCACCACCGGCGCGACCGACTTCACCCGGCAAATGGCGGCGGAAGCGTTTGAAAGTGTTGCCCGGCAGGATGTGGAAAATGCCCGTTTGCTGATCCCTTCGCTGGCGAAGGCGCAGCAATTGACGGAGGATCAAATCCAGACGCTGCGTGACATTGTCGCCTGGCGTTTGATGGGGAATGACGTGACCAGCGAACAGGCGCGCTGGCGCGATGATGCGGTGATGCGCTCGCAATCCACATCGCTTCTGGAGCGGCGGGTGCGGATGGCGATCGGCGCCGGCGATCGTCGCGGTCTGAATACCTGGCTTTCCCGTTTGCCGATGGAGGCGAAAGAGAAAGATGAGTGGCGTTACTGGCAGGCTGATTTGTTGCTGGAGCGTGGCCGCGATGAAGAGGCCAAATCGATCCTGCATGCGTTGATGCAGCAGCGCGGCTTTTATCCGATGGCGGCGGCGCAACGCTTAGGGGAAGATTATCAACTTCAGATCGATAAAGTGCCTGGTAACCCCGATCCGGCGTTGATTCAGGGCGCTGAAATGGCTCGCGTGCGCGAATTGATGTACTGGGGGCTGGATAATACCGCCCGCAGTGAATGGGCTAATCTGGTCACCAGCCGCTCGCAGCAAGAGCAGGCGCAACTGGCACGCTATGCATTCAACCAGCACTGGTGGGATCTCAGCGTGCAGGCCACCATTGCCGGTAAATTGTGGGATCATCTGGAAGAACGATTCCCGCTGGCCTACAGCGATTTGTATGCGCGTTACACCAACGGCAAAGACATTAGCCAGAGCTATGCGATGGCGATTTCCCGTCAGGAGAGCGCATGGAATCCAACGGCGCGTTCGCCGGTTGGCGCGAGCGGGTTAATGCAGATTATGCCCGGCACTGCCACCCATACAGTGAAGATGTTTAACATTGCCGGTTATCGCAATCCCAGCCAGCTTTTCGATCCGGAAACCAACATCAACATTGGCACCAGCTACCTGCAATATGTTTATCAGCAGTTCGGCAACAACCGGATTTTCTCCTCGGCGGCATATAACGCCGGGCCGGGCAGGGTACGTAGCTGGTTGAACAACAGCGCCGGAAAACTGGACGCCGTGGCGTTTGTAGAAAGTATCCCGTTCTCGGAAACCCGCAGCTACGTGAAAAACGTCCTCGCTTACGATGCCTACTACCGCTATTTCCTTAATGGTGGCAAACCTGTCATCTTTACTGACGCCGAGTTGCAGCGCCGTTACTGATTTCTAAGGTTTATGCTATGCTGTGTACTCTTTAACGAGTACACTCTTTTCGGAAGCCTGTCTAAAGGGCTTCCGAAACCAACGAATGGCGGAAAACTATGACTCAGCAATCTCCTTATTCAGCAGCAATGGCCGAACAGCGTGACCAGGAGTGGCGACGCTTTGTCGAGTTGGTCAGGCAGTCATATGAAAAGGATCTGCATCTTCCGTTGCTTAATTTGATGCTTACGCCGGATGAGCGCGAGTCGTTGGGGACGCGGGTGCGAATTATCGAAGAGTTGTTGCGCGGCGAGATGAGCCAGCGCGAACTGAAGAGCGAACTGGGCGCGGGCATTGCGACCATTACCCGCGGCTCAAATAGCCTGAAAGCAGCGCCTGCCGATTTGCGCCTGTGGCTGGAGCAGACGCTGCTGAACGATCAGCGGTAAACCGCGTTATGAAACGGGCTTAGCGCCAGAATTACCGCCTGATGGTAAACGCTCTCGCGGGTGAGTTTACCGGCAGTGAAAACACCAATCGCCCCCTCTTTCCGGCCAATCTCATCAATGCCGGTGTAGTTTGACATCACCGGTCCGAGCGCTTCACCGGCACGCACTCTCTGCAAAATGATCTCTGGCAGCGGCAGCGTGGCTGAACGCGCTTCGCCCTGCATTTGAGAGGTTTCGATGACTACCCAGCTAAACGTACTGCCTTCATCAATACCTGCTTCAATGGCAACCCAGAAATCGGCGTCAGGCCGTAGCTTGCGGGCATTGTTCACGCGATTACGTGCGCCAGCCCGCGTTTCCTGACTGCCAAACGGCTGTTCAGGCACGCCGCTATCGACGGAGACAGATTCTATATGGCAGGATCCTTCGCCGAAGATCTCGTTAAAAGCGTGCAGAATAGCCCGAATTTTCGCGGGATTTGTGGTAGCTGAGACAACATGGTGCATAATCTATAATTGGCTTGTCCGAAACGAGACGCGTTCTTTATCCCGGACAAAGACCTTCCTCAGATAATAAATTCATCGCAGTATAATGGATAAAAAAGCATGTTACAGGTATACCTTGTTCGCCACGGTGAAACGCAGTGGAACGCCGAGCGTCGTATTCAAGGCCAGTCAGACAGTCCGTTAACCGACAAAGGGGAAACGCAGGCGTGGCAGGTGGCTGAACGCGCGAAAGCGCTGGGCATCACCCATATTATTGCCAGCGATCTGGGGCGTACCCGTCGCACGGCGGAGATCATCGCTGATGCCTGCGGTTGCGAAATTACGCTTGAGCCACGCCTGCGCGAGCTGGACATGGGCGTGCTCGAACGCCGCCATATCGATTCCCTGACGGAAGAAGAAGAGAGCTGGCGTCGGCAGTTAGTGAATGGCACGGCAGATGGCCGTATTCCTGACGGTGAGTCGATGCAGGAGCTGAGCGATCGTATGCACGCCGCGCTGGCTACTTGTCTGGAGCTACCGGAAGGAAGCCGCCCGATGCTGGTCAGTCACGGTATGGCGCTGGGCTGCCTGGTGAGTACCATTCTCGGGCTTCCGGCTTATGCTGAACGCCGTCTGCGTCTGCGCAACTGCTCCATCTCCCGCATCGATTACCAGCACAGCCCGTGGCTGGCATCCGGCTGGGTGGTGGAAACTGCAGGCGATGTTTCGCATCTCGACGCCCCTGCGCTGGATGAATTACAGCGTTAACGGCGGATAGGCACCAGATATTCGCAGCGAATGTGTAACGGCGGCTCACGATCGCGTGAGTCGTCATGCTGCGGGTAGAAATGCTCAATATCCTGACCTTTGCGGCGCGTAAGGTTGAGCATGGGCATGCACGTGCCATAAACGGTCAGAATAAAGTCCTGTAGCCCGTCCGGAGAGCCTTCAAAAGAGAAAGCCACGTAATCGCCGCCTTCCAGTAATACCGGCTGCGCATTGCTCAAATAACCATTCGCCATTTCCGGCGTCAGCGCCGTGGTGTAAAACACCTCCTGCTCATCATCTTTCTCAAGGCTGGGGCGCGGTTCGTGCAGCCCGTACAACTCCTGAGGAAGCGTCGGCGCATTGCTTAAAAATTCACGCCAGAACTGGATGCGCATTTGGTTGCGGAAATCGGAGATCTCCTCCAGCGAGCAGGTATAGCTCTGCGTTGTGCCGATCAGGTGCATTTGCGGCAGCGTTACAAATTCATGTTTAGGCAAGGTAAACTCGCCAAGACGCAGCGGCGGGCGGATGCCAAAGGCGCTCCAGTCCGGCGAACGGCGATAGAGCGCTGGCGTGACGGTAAACTGTTTTTTGAAAGCACGGGTGAACGTTTGCTGTGAATCGAAACGATACTGTAGCGCAATATCAAGAATAGGACGGGCGGTAAGCCGTAATGCGACTGCGGATTTTGACAGGCGACGAGCGCGGATGTAAGCACCAATGGCGTGGCCGGTGACGTCTTTGAACATCCGTTGCAAATGCCACTTGGAATAGCCCGCTTTTGCCGCCACATTATCTAATGAGAGCGGCTGATCCAGATGGCCTTCCAGCCAGGCGAGTAGGTCGCGAATGATCCCAGCCTGATCCATACAATATCCTCTTCCTTAATACAGCGATGAACACCTGATACCAGGGGACGGATAATAGCGGGTTTTTAAGGCTTTAGCATTCGGTGTTTTTTTTGTGCACAAATCCGCATTGTGACTGATTTTCATCATAAATTTTGTAAATCGGTGATCTGCAAACAGTTTCTCATTTGAAAACTGAATAGTTGCTAAACGTAATATTCAAAAATGGTAACAATATGAAATACACGAAGTTATGCATTCCTGCGTTGATATTGATGGCGTGCAGTTCAGCCCAGGCGGAACAGATTGGTTCTGTGGATACGGTATTTAAAATGTTTGGCCCGGATCACAAAATTGTAGTTGAGGCGTTTGACGACCCGGACGTTAAAAACGTGACCTGTTATATCAGCCGGGCGAAAACCGGCGGTATCAAAGGCGGGCTGGGGCTGGCGGAGGACACTTCAGATGCTGCCATTTCTTGCCAGCAGGTTGGGCCGGTTGAACTGAGCGATAAAATTAAAAACGGCAAGGCACAGGGCGATGTGGTCTTCCAGAAACGGACTTCGCTGGTATTTAAAAAATTGCAGGTGGTGCGTTTCTATGACGCAAAACGTAACACTTTGGCATATTTAGCCTACTCCGACAAAGTCGTCGAAGGTTCGCCGAAGAATGCCTTAAGCGCAGTTCCTATCATTCCGTGGAGCAAATAGTGGAAGTAAAAGACCACCTTCTTAGAAGGTGGCTTTTGAGAATGCCCCCTGTAAGGGGGGCTATTGTCACTTCCCGCTTACTACTCTAGCAATTCCATTTGCTGTTCATGTATTTGTTCCGTTTTCTCCTGATGCCTCACATATCGTCTGATAATTTCCTCGTTCACACCGACAGTATCTACAAAGTAGCCACGTGACCAAAAGTGGTTGCCCCATAGCTTCTTTCTTATGTGTGGGAAACGATTGTAGAGTCTGATTGCGCTGCGACCTTTCAGATGCCCCATTAGAGTTGATATCGAGATTTTCGGCGGGACTATTACGACCAGATGTACATGATCTGGCTGAACATTTAGCTCCAGAACCTCACAATCCTTTATTCCGCAGAGAATGTAGATTGTCCTGTAAAGTTCCTTGCCCAACTTATCTTTCAGGATCCTGAAACGGTACTTAGGCGTCCAGACTATGTGATATTTACAACGCCAATATACATGTGATGAACTCCTGTAAAGCCCCATGTCGGTTTGTCTCCTTTTACTTGTGGTGAGTAAGCAGAGATATTCCGGCATGGGCATTCTTCAGGCTATAGCCTTACAGGATCAATCACCACCTCCCCAGGAGGTGGTTTAAGGGTGACAATAAAAAAGCGGCGCCTGAGCGCCGCTTTTTTTATCAATCTTCGCTTATTCCTGCAGGTCGCCGCAGAAACGGTAACCTTCACCGTGAATGGTGGCGATGATTTCCGGTGTGTCCGGCGTGGATTCAAAATGTTTGCGAATGCGGCGAATCGTCACGTCCACGGTACGGTCGTGTGGTTTCAGCTCGCGGCCGGTCATTTTTTTCAACAGTTCGGCACGGGACTGGATTTTCCCCGGATTTTCGCAGAAGTGCAGCATCGCGCGGAATTCACTGCGCGGCAGCTTATACTGTTCGCCGTTTGGGCTGATCAGTGAGCGGCTGTTGATATCCAACTCCCAACCGTTGAACTTGTAGCTGTCAACGCTGCGGCGTTCTTCGCTGACCGTGCCCAGATTCATGGTACGGGACAGCAGATTGCGTGCGCGGATAGTCAGTTCACGTGGGTTGAACGGCTTCGTGATGTAGTCGTCGGCACCAATTTCGAGTCCCAAAATCTTATCGACTTCGTTATCACGTCCGGTCAGGAACATCAGGGCGACGTTCGCCTGCTCACGCAGTTCGCGCGCCAGCAAAAGACCGTTTTTACCTGGCAGATTAATATCCATAATCACCAGGTTGATATCATTTTCAGAAAGAATCTGATGCATTTCAGCGCCATCAGTCGCTTCAAAGACATCGTAGCCTTCTGCTTCGAAAATGCTTTTTAACGTGTTGCGTGTTACCAACTCGTCTTCAACAATAAGAATGTGCGGGGTCTGCATGTTTGCTACCTAAATTGCCAACTAAATCGAAACAGGAAGTACAAAAGTCCCTGACCAGCCTGGTGCATGTCGAAAATTAACATGACGGCATAACATGACTAAAGTACGTAATTGCGTTCTTGATGCACTTTCCATCAACGTCAACAACATCATTAGCTTGGTCGTGGGCACTTTCCCTCTGAACCCGACAGTGTCAAAAACGGCTGTCATCCTAACCATTTTAACAGCAACATAACAGGCTAAGACGTAAATGACACCCAATAAAACTACGCTTCGTTGACATATATCAAGTTCAATTGTAGCACGTTAACAGTCTGGCGAAATCCTCACAGCCAAATGCCAGCGCTTGCGACTATTTATCAATAAACCAACTAGTTGCGCATATTAATTGATAAATATGATGAATCCAATACAAGAACGAAATACTGTAATAAAATACTATGTATAAACATAGGGATAAGCCCCTTCTGTTAACATCTTAGCAGGTACGATTGCTGATAAACAGTTTAGCTTTTTTTAATTGTGCGTAATCTGAAAATCAGTGATTCGTGTTAGAAAATTGTAAATTCGCTCTGCGTAGTATGTTGATGTCTGTCACATTCTCCTGCGGAATCAGTAAGAAGAGAAAGTAAGATGCAATTGGCTGTTGTACTCGTTTGCCCCGCAAGGCCCGAAAATGTCGGCGCCGCTGCCCGGGCGATGAAAACCATGGGGTTTCATGACTTGCGCATTGTCGATAGCGATGCGCATTTACAGGAAGGTGCGCGCCGTGTTGCCCACGGTTCCGGCGATATCCTTGATAATGTTAAACGTTATGCGACGCTTGCCGACGCGCTGGCGGATGTTCAGTTCACCATTGCGACCACGGCGCGTAGCCGGGCGAAGTTCCATTATTACGCGACGCCAGCAGAACTGGTGCCGCTATTGCAAGAGAAACGCACGTGGCTTGGCAGTGCTGCGCTGGTTTTTGGTCGCGAAGATTCCGGTTTAACCAATGAAGAGCTGGCGCTGGCGGACATCTTAACCGGCGTGCCGATGGCTGCGGATTATCCATCGCTGAATCTGGGGCAGGCAGTAATGGTTTTTTGCTATCAATTAGCGTCATTAATGCAACAAGCACCTCAGCAAGCGGCTCCGGTTGATGATAATCAGTTGCGCGCATTGCGTTTGCGGGCTCGTGAATTATTGGAGAAACTTGGCGTTGCGGACGATATAAAAATGGCGGACTGGTTGGATCAGCGTCTTGGTCTGCTTGAACAGCGCGACACGGCAATGTTGCACCGATTGCTGCATGATATTGAAAAAAAACTCTCCGAGTAAGTCACTGCGATAAGTTTGTTTTATAGTTAAAGCCGCTGAAATCTATTGTTGTAATGACCCTGTCGCGCTGAAATTAACTGTCGTTTCAGCGCAGCCGGGAAGGCGAATAAAAATGTAAAAAATAAAAATAAATTGACTTAAGCGGGCAGATACTTTAACCAATATAGGCATACAGCACAGACAGATAATATTACAGAGCACACAACATCTATGACACGCATCAGCACCATTACCATTATTACAACCATCACCATTACCACAGGTAACGGTGCGGGCTGACGCGTACAGGAAACACAGAAAAAAGCCCGCACCTGAACAGTGCGGGCTTTTTTTTCGACCAAAGATCAAGGGGTAAAACCATGCGAGTGTTGAAGTTCGGCGGTACATCAGTGGCAAATGCAGAACGTTTTCTGCGTGTTGCCGACATTCTGGAAAGCAATGCCAGGCAGGGGCAGGTAGCGACCGTACTTTCTGCCCCGGCGAAAATTACCAACCATCTGGTGGCGATGATCGAAAAGACCATCAGTGGCCAGGATGCAGTACCGAATATTAGCGATGCAGAACGTATTTTCGCTGACCTGCTGCAAGGGCTGGCCGATGCGCAACCTGGATTTCCCCTCACACAGTTAAAAAACTTCGTCGAACAAGAGTTCGCGCAGATCAAGCATGTCCTGCATGGTATCAGCCTGCTGGGCCAGTGCCCGGACAGTATCAATGCGGCGCTGATCTGTCGTGGTGAAAAACTCTCTATCGCCATCATGGCCGGTCTGCTGGAAGCGCGTGGTCATAAAGTCAGCGTTATCGATCCGGTGGAAAAATTACTCGCCGTTGGTCACTATCTGGAATCGACTGTTGATATTGCAGAATCAACTCGCCGCATCGCTGCCAGCCGCATTCCGCAAGATCATATGGTGCTGATGGCTGGTTTCACTGCCGGTAACGAAAAAGGTGAGCTGGTGGTGCTGGGGCGCAACGGTTCGGATTACTCTGCCGCTGTGCTGGCCGCCTGTTTACGCGCCGATTGTTGTGAGATCTGGACGGATGTTGATGGCGTTTATACTTGCGACCCGAGGCAGGTGCCGGACGCCAGGCTGCTGAAGTCCATGTCGTATCAGGAAGCCATGGAGCTTTCCTACTTCGGCGCCAAAGTTCTTCACCCCCGCACAATTACCCCGATTGCCCAGTTCCAGATCCCTTGCCTGATTAAAAATACCGGTAACCCGCAAGCTCCCGGCACACTCATTGGTGCAACGTCGGACGAAGATGGTCTGCCGGTGAAAGGGATCTCCAACCTGAACAACATGGCGATGTTTAGCGTTTCAGGCCCGGGCATGAAAGGCATGGTCGGCATGGCTGCCCGCGTGTTTGCGGCGATGTCACGCTCAGGGATTTCCGTCGTCTTGATCACCCAATCCTCCTCGGAATACAGCATCAGCTTCTGTGTGCCGCAGTCCGATTGTGTTCGCGCTCAGAAAGCGATGAATGAAGAGTTCTATCTGGAACTCAAAGAGGGGCTGCTGGAACCGCTGGCAGTGATGGAGCGTCTGGCGATCATCTCCGTGGTCGGCGATGGCATGCGTACCTTGCGTGGTATCTCGGCGAAATTCTTTGCCGCTCTGGCACGCGCCAATATCAACATTGTGGCGATTGCTCAGGGCTCCTCTGAACGCTCTATCTCGGTTGTGGTGAGCAATGATGATGCGACGACTGGGGTGCGCGTTACTCACCAGATGCTGTTTAACACCGACCAGGTGATTGAAGTTTTTGTCATTGGCGTTGGCGGTGTCGGCGGCGCGCTGCTGGAGCAGTTGAAGCGTCAGCAAGGCTGGTTGAAAAACAAGCATATCGATCTGCGCGTCTGCGGCGTGGCGAATTCAAAAGCGTTGATGACCAATGTGCATGGCCTGAATCTGGAAAACTGGCAGGCCGAACTGGCGGAGGCGAAAGAACCTTTCAATCTGGGGCGCTTGATCCGTCTGGTGAAAGAGTATCATCTGCTTAACCCGGTGATTGTTGACTGTACCTCCAGCCAGGCGATGGCCGATCAATACGCGGATTTCCTGCGGGAAGGTTTCCACGTTGTCACGCCGAATAAGAAAGCCAACACCTCGTCGCTGGATTACTATCACCAGTTGCGTCGCGCAGCGGAGAAATCTCGCCGTAAGTTCCTGTATGACACCAACGTTGGTGCCGGCCTGCCGGTGATTGAAAACCTGCAAAACCTGCTCAATGCCGGTGATGAGTTACAGCACTTCTCCGGGATCCTTTCTGGCTCACTGTCGTTTATTTTCGGCAAACTGGATGAGGGAATGAACCTCTCGGAAGCCACGGCACTGGCGCGCGAGTTGGGTTACACCGAACCGGACCCGCGAGACGATCTCTCCGGGATGGATGTCGCGCGTAAACTGTTGATTCTGGCTCGTGAAACCGGACGAGAACTGGAGCTTTCTGATATTGTCATTGAGCCCGTCTTACCCGCAACGTTTGATGCGTCCGGCGATGTTGAGAGCTTGATGGCGCGCCTGCCGCAACTGGATGACGAGTTCGCCTCTCGCGTGGCGCAAGCCCGTGATGAAGGAAAAGTGCTGCGTTATGTCGGTAATATTGAGGAAGATGGCACCTGTCGGGTGAAGATCGCCGCTGTTGACGGTAATGATCCGCTCTACAAAGTGAAAAATGGTGAGAATGCGCTGGCGTTCTACAGCCACTATTATCAGCCGTTGCCGTTGGTATTACGCGGTTACGGCGCGGGTAACGATGTAACAGCAGCTGGCGTATTCGCAGACCTGCTGCGTACCCTGTCCTGGAAGTTAGGAGTCTGACATGGTGAAGGTGTATGCTCCGGCTTCAAGCGCCAATATGAGTGTTGGCTTTGATGTGCTGGGCGCGGCGGTGACGCCGGTAGATGGAACTTTGCTGGGCGATAATGTTTCGGTGGAAGCCGCTGAACATTTCAGCCTGAAGAATATTGGCCGTTTTGCCAGTAAATTACCGACTGAACCGCAGGAAAATATCGTTTATCAGTGCTGGGAACTGTTCTGCCAGACGATTGGCAAGCAGGTTCCGGTGGCAATGACGCTGGAAAAAAACATGCCGATTGGCTCGGGGCTCGGCTCCAGCGCGTGTTCCGTTGTTGCCGCGCTGGTGGCGATGAACGAGTATTGCGGTAAACCGCTGGATGATACGCGCATGCTGGCGCTGATGGGCGAGCTGGAAGGGCGTATTTCAGGCAGCGTGCATTACGATAACGTCGCGCCTTGTTTCCTCGGCGGTATGCAGTTGATGATCGAGGAAAGCGGCATTATCAGCCAGCAGGTGCCAGGCTTTGATGAATGGTTGTGGGTGCTGGCCTATCCGGGCATTAAAGTCTCAACGGCGGAAGCGCGCGCTATTTTGCCCGCGCAATATCGCCGTCAGGATTGCATCGCTCACGGGCGGCATCTGGCGGGCTTTATTCACGCCTGCTACACCCGCCAGCCCGCGCTGGCGGCAAAATTGATGAAAGACGTGATTGCCGAGCCGTACCGCATGAAATTGCTGCCGGGCTTTGGCGAAGCGCGTCAGGCAGTGGCCGATATTGGCGCGCTGGCCTGTGGGATCTCCGGTTCCGGGCCAACGCTGTTTGCTTTATGCGATAAGCCGGATACCGCTCAGCGCGTAGCCGACTGGCTTGGCAAACACTATCTGCAGAATCAGGAAGGCTTTGTTCATATTTGCCGGCTGGATACGGCGGGCGCACGAGTAGTGGGATAACCAATGAAACTCTACAACTTAAAAGATCACAACGAGCAGGTCAGCTTTGCGCAGGCCGTAACGCAGGGGCTTGGCAAAAATCAGGGCCTGTTTTTCCCGCACGAGCTGCCGGAATTTAACCTGACGGAAATCGACGCGATGCTGGAGCAGGATTTCGTCAGCCGCAGCGCGAAGATCCTAGCCGCTTTTATTGGCGACGAAATTCCGCAGGACGAACTGGAAGCGCGGGTACGCGCCGCGTTTGCTTTCCCGGCACCGGTTAAACCGGTAGAGAGCGATATCGGCTGTCTGGAGCTGTTCCATGGGCCAACGCTGGCATTTAAAGATTTCGGCGGACGTTTTATGGCGCAGATGCTGAGCGCCATCAGCGGCGATAAACCGGTGACCATCCTGACTGCTACCTCGGGCGATACCGGCGCTGCGGTTGCTCATGCCTTCTACGGCATGAAAAATGTGCGCGTGGTGATCCTCTATCCGCAAGGCAAAATCAGCCCGTTGCAGGAAAAACTGTTCTGTACGCTGGGCGGTAATATCGAAACTGTGGCGATTGATGCCGACTTCGATGCCTGCCAGGCGCTGGTGAAACAGGCCTTCGACGATGAAGAACTGAAGACCGCGCTGGGGTTGAACTCGGCGAACTCGATCAATATCAGCCGCTTGCTGGCGCAGATTTGTTACTACTTCGAAGCGGTTGCGCAGTTGCCACAGGAAGCGCGCAACCAGCTGGTGGTTTCCGTACCGAGCGGTAACTTCGGCGATCTGACCGCTGGTTTGCTGGCGAAATCGCTGGGGCTGCCGATCAAACGCTTTATCGCAGCGACCAATGCCAACGATACCGTGCCGCGTTTCCTCAAAGAGGGGCAATGGCAGCCAAAAGCAACGCAAGCGACGCTCTCAAACGCCATGGATGTTAGCCAGCCAAATAACTGGCCGCGCGTTGAAGAGCTGTTCCGCCGTAAAATCTGGCGTCTGAATGAGCTGGGTTACGCTGCTGTGGACGATGAAACGACGAAAGCGGCCATGCGCGAGCTGAAGGATAAAGGTTACGTTTCTGAACCGCATGCCGCGATTGCATATCGCGCCCTGCGCGATCAGCTTAATCCGGGCGAGTACGGTCTGTTCCTCGGTACGGCTCATCCTGCGAAATTCAAAGAGAGCGTAGAAGAGATTTTGGGCGAACCGTTACCGTTGCCGAAGGAACTGGCGGATCGCGCGGATCTGCCGCTGCTTTCCCATCAGTTACCTGCGGATTTCGCGGCATTACGCCAGTTGATGATGCGTAACGCGTAATTTCTCTGCTTCCCCTGCCTGCAAGCGGGGGAATCAGGGAGAAATTATGTAGAAAAATGGCAGGGAAAACGGATGAATTCCCATTAAATGCGGGGGTTCAGAGATTAGGATTGCGGACAATAACAACATCATCTGGCGTTGCGTAATCTCCTGACATCGGCCCATAACGGGCAAGATGATGCGAAGGAGTAACCTATGTTGAAACCTGTGATGTTAGCGCTTTCCATGATGTTGGTGGCTCCTCTGGCTGTTCAGGCCGCAGAAATCACCCTTGTGCCGGCAGTGAAACTGCAAATCGGCGATCGCGACCGCGGTGGAAACTACTGGGATGGCGGGCACTGGCGCGATCATGGCTGGTGGCAGAGACACTACGAATGGCGTGAGAACCGCTGGCAGCCGCACGGCCACTTTGACGACCGGCATGATGATCGCCATGACGATCACCGTGGCGGGCCGGATGATGACTGGCATCGCCATCCATAGCCTTTCTGACCCTCTCCCGAGCAGGAGAGGGTTTTTCTTACTGTTCGTGCCGCTTAAACACCAACTCTTCCTGCGATGAAACTTCCCGATCAAAGAAATAGCCTTCGCTGTTAAACCCGGTTAATTGCTCCGGTTTCGTCAGGCGATTCTCAATAATAAAACGACTCATCAGGCCACGTGCTTTTTTGGCGTAGAAGCTAATGACTTTGAACTTGCCGTTTTTCTCGTCAAGAAACACCGGCTTAATGATCCGGGCGTTCAGCTTTTGCGTTTTGACCGATTTGAAATACTCATCAGAGGCCAGGTTGATAACGATCTCATCGCCTTGCGCCGCAATGGCTTCGTTGAGTTTGTGGGTGATCACATCGCCCCAGAATTGGTAGAGATCTTTCCCTTTAGCATTTTCCAGGCGAATGCCCATCTCCAGCCGGTACGGCTGCATCAGATCCAGCGGACGCAGCACGCCGTATAAACCGGAAAGCATACGCAGATGTTGCTGCGCGAAATCGAAATCCGCATCGCTAAAGGTTTCTGCCTGCAAGCCGGTATAGACATCTCCTTTAAATGCCAGGATAGCCTGGCGCGCATTTTCCGGAGTGAAATCAGGCTGCCAGTCGTGAAAACGCGTAGCGTTCAGATCGGCCAGCTTGTCGCTGATCCCCATCAGCGCTTTGATTTGCGGCGCGGAGAGCTTACGTGCGCTGTTAATCAGTTGCTGCGAGTGATCCAGCAGTTCCGGCTGGGTAAAACGCGTTGTCGCCAGCGGGCTTTGGTAATCGAGTGTTTTGGCAGGTGAAATCAGAATCAGCATACTCAGTCCTTGCTGTGCGAGAAATTTCCGCTGACTTTAGCAAAAAAACCGACAGACTTGATCGATAGTTGCGATTAGCGCTACGAGCGGGGAATGTCATCCCAACTGCCTGGCGCCAGTTGACGCTCTATTTCCGGATAACGCTGCGGGTTGAAGACCGGCATGACTCCCAGTTTGCGCTGGCGCAGATAGTCGCGGGCCAGCACTCTGACAACCGGTGAAAGCAGCAAAATGGCGGTCAGGTTAATCATCGCCATTAGCGCCATCACGACATCGGCAATGTGCCAGATAAGCGGTACGCTGAGTATGGGACCTGCCACTACCATCAATAAAATACCGATGCGCAGCAGCCAGAGATTTCGATTACTGTTGCAGCGTAAAAAGATCAGATTATTTTCCGCATAAATATAATTCGCGACGATCGAAGTAAATGCGAAGAGCACGACGATACAGGCGACAAAGCCCGCACCCCAGCCCCCGGTCAATGAAGCCATGGCTTGCTGAAGCTGTTGGATGCCACCAAATGCGTCGCTTAGCGGAACCGTACCCGCCAGCAACAATACCAGTGCGCTGGCGGTGCAGACCAGGAAGGTATCCGTCAGCACGCCGATCATTTGCACAATTCCCTGTGCTACCGGGTGCGGCGGCCATGAAGCGGCCATAGCGGCGGCGTTAGGCGACGATCCCAGCCCGGCCTCGTTGGCAAACATACTGCGCTGAAAACCGCTGGTCATCGCCTGACTCAGGGTATAAGCCATCGTGCCTGTCGCTGCTTCCTGCCAGCCGAAAGCGCTTTTGATGATGGTGGTAAAAATCCCTGGCAGTAAGTTGGCATGCCAAAGACTGAGGCACAGACTGACCAGGATCCAGACAAGCCCTATTACTGGCACCAACCACTGCATCAGCCGGGCGGCAGGTTTTAATCCCCGAACGATGAAAAAGAGTACGCAGAGCGCCAGTGCCATGGCGCTGGCGATTCCCGGAACGCCCCAGGCAAAGTGCATGGCCCGTGCGACGGCGCTGGACTGAATGGTATTAAACACCAGGCCATACGTAAGCAGCAGGAACACTGAGAAAAGTACGCCCATCCAGCGCATACCTAAACCGCGGGCCATATACCATGCCGGGCCGCCACGAAATTGATTTTCCGTATCACGCTCTTTATACAGCTGCGCCAGAGAGCATTCGGCAAAGCTGATCACCATGCCGATAAGCGCAGAGATCCACATCCAGAAAACGGCACCAGGCCCGCCGGAGGTTAATGCAAAGGCCACGCCCGCCAGGTTGCCGCTGCCCAGCCTTGTTGCCAGGCTCAGACAGAGTGCCTGGTAAGCGGTGAGCGCGTTGGGTTGCGGGGTGCGGCTGCTTTTAAGGCTTTTCCCAAAGTCGCGCAGAAAACGAAAGGGGACAAACTGGCTGCGGACAGCAAACCAGATACCCGCCGCCGCCAGCAGGTACACCATGAATGAGCCCCAGAGTATTTCACTGATAAACGAGAAAAATTCAGGCATTAACATTCCTCTTGTTGATGCCGGGTTTGTAACCTGGGGCGAGGCTGTCATTGGAAGCACATCACTTCGCAGGCAATTAATTAGGAGAGTTTACCATACTATTTACACAGCATTGTCTGCGGTTGCGCTGGCAGGTCGTCGTGTTATCATCAGGGCAGACCGGTTACATCCCCCTAACAAGTATACTCGTCATACTTCACGTTCAGGTGCGCTGGCTGCGGTTGTGCTTCAGGGGCGCAAACGTGTCGTGAGCCTGACATGGATTATTCAGGGTATCTTTAAAGAGAAATACTATCATGACGGATAAATTGACCTCCCTGCGTCAGTACACAACAGTCGTGGCTGATACCGGAGATATTGCGGCAATGAAACTGTACCAGCCGCAGGATGCAACAACGAACCCTTCTCTGATCCTTGGCGCTGCGCAAATCCCGGAATACCGTAAGCTGATCGATGATGCCGTAACATGGGCTCGCGCTCAGAGCAGCGATCGCGCGCAGCAGATTGTTGACGCGACAGATCGCCTGGCGGTGAACATTGGTCTGGAAATCCTCAAACTGATCCCGGGCCGTATCTCTACCGAAGTTGATGCTCGTCTCTCTTACGACACCGAAGCCTCTATCGCCAAAGCGAAACGTCTGATCAAGATGTATAACGATGCCGGTATCAGCAACGATCGCATCCTGATCAAACTGGCCTCTACCTGGCAGGGTATTCGCGCTGCGGAACAGCTGGAAAAAGAGGGCATTAACTGTAACCTGACGCTGCTGTTCTCCTTCGCGCAGGCGCGCGCATGTGCCGAAGCGGGCGTATTCCTGATCTCCCCGTTTGTAGGCCGTATTCTCGACTGGTACAAAGCCAACACCGACAAGAAAGAGTACGCGCCGGCAGAAGATCCGGGCGTGGTTTCCGTAACCGAAATTTACCAGTACTACAAACAGCATGGTTATGAAACCGTGGTGATGGGCGCCAGCTTCCGTAATACCGGTGAAATCATCGAACTGGCAGGCTGCGACCGTCTGACCATCGCTCCGGCGCTGCTGAAAGAACTGTCTGAAAGTGCTGGTACCATTGAGCGCAAACTGGCGTATACCGGCGAAGTGAAAGCGCGTCCGGAACGCATCACCGAAGCGGAATTCCTGTGGCAGCATAACCAGGATCCGATGGCGGTGGATAAACTGGCGGATGGTATCCGTAAGTTTGCCGTTGACCAGGAAAAACTGGAAAAAATGATCGGCGATCTGCTGTAATCTTCAGGCGTGGCCGGTTTGCCGGGCACGCTTCTTCTTTCCCTACTGTCTGCCTTTCCCCTCAGCGTGTATCATTTCGTTAAATAGTTTTTTTGAACGGAATGAATATGGACACACTACGCATTGGTTTAGTTTCGGTTTCCGATCGTGCATCCAGCGGTATTTACCAGGATAAGGGCATTCCTGCGCTTGAAGAGTGGCTGGCGAGCGCGCTGACCACCCCGTTTCAGATTGAGACCCGGTTGATCCCGGACGAGCAAAGCATCATCGAACAAACGCTGTGCGAGCTGGTGGACGAAATGAGCTGCCATCTGGTGCTGACAACCGGCGGCACGGGGCCTGCGCGACGCGACGTAACGCCGGACGCGACGCTGGCGGTTGCCGATCGCGAAATGCCGGGATTTGGTGAGCAGATGCGCCAAATCAGCCTCAATTTTGTACCGACGGCTATCCTCTCCCGCCAGGTCGGCGTGATCCGCAAACAGGCATTGATCCTGAATTTACCCGGCCAGCCCAAATCGATCAAAGAGACGCTGGAAGGATTAAAAAGCGCGGACGGCGAAGTGAAAGTGCCCGGTATTTTTGCCAGCGTACCGTATTGTGTACAGCTGCTTGACGGTCCTTACGTTGAAACCAATCCGCAAGTCGTAGCATCTTTCCGGCCTAAAAATGCAAGGCGCGAAACATTATCCTAAAAGTTAATCTTTTCTGAAATAAAGACGGCGAACCATGGCGTGTTGATTCATTTACGGTATAGTAAGTTTTAATTTACACAATTCGTAATAATTAAATCAGCACTCCCTATTTACAAATGGTTCGCTATGTCAAATCCCACTCGTCCTCTGAACAAACAGGATTATAAAACGCTGACGCTTGCTGCCCTCGGCGGTGCGCTGGAGTTTTACGATTTCATCATTTTCGTCTTCTTCGCCGCTGTCGTCGGCGAGCTTTTCTTCCCGGCGGATATTCCGGAATGGCTGCGCCAGGTGCAAACCTTTGGCATTTTTGCCGCCGGTTATCTGGCGCGTCCGCTCGGCGGTATTGTCATGGCGCACTTCGGCGATCTGGTCGGGCGCAAGAAAATGTTCACCCTGAGTATTCTGCTGATGGCGTTGCCGACGCTGGCGATTGGCTTGCTGCCAACGTACGCCTCAGCAGGCATTGTGGCACCGCTGTTGCTGCTATCAATGCGTGTTTTACAGGGCGCGGCCATCGGTGGCGAAGTGCCTGGCGCGTGGGTGTTTGTGGCGGAACATGTTCCGGCGCGTCGCATCGGTATTGCTTGCGGTACGTTGACTGCGGGCCTGACCGTAGGGATTTTGCTCGGTTCGGTGGTGGCGACGCTGGTTAATACCAGCATGACCCAGCAAGCTATTCATGATGGTGGCTGGCGTATTCCGTTCCTGCTGGGCGGCGCATTTGGCCTGGTGGCGATGTATCTGCGCCGCTGGTTGCAAGAAACACCGATCTTTCTTGAGATGCAGCAACGTAAAGCGCTGGCGCAGGAATTACCTGTTAAATCGGTCGTGCTGAAACATAAAAAAGCAGTGGTGATTTCCATGCTGCTGACCTGGCTGCTTTCCGCCGGGATTGTTGTGGTCATTTTGATGTCGCCGGTCTGGCTGCAAAAACAGTATGGCTTTGCTCCGGCCCTGACGTTGCAGGCCAACAGCATTGCGACCATTATGCTGTGCTTCGGTTGTCTGGCCGCCGGGCTGCTGGTCGATAAATTTGGTGCCAGTCGCACTTTTATCATTGGCAGCGTGCTGCTTGCCTGTACCAGTTGGTTCTTCTATCACCTGGTGGGCGCACACCCTGAGCAGCTTTTTGTCCTGTATGGCCTGGTGGGGTTGTGCGTTGGCGTGGTCGGCGCGGTTCCTTACGTGATGGTGCGGGCGTTTCCGGCGGAGGTTCGCTTCACGGGAATCTCATTCTCGTATAACGTTTCATACGCTATTTTCGGTGGCCTGACGCCGATTGCGGTGACCATGCTAATGGGCGTTTCGCCGATGGCGCCGGCCTGGTATGTACTGGCGTTGTCGCTGATTGGTCTGGCGCTGGGGATCTGGCTGCGCCAGGATCTCCATCATCAGGATAGCGTAGCGGAGCGACCGGTAGAGCAAGCATAAACAAACGGAGCCGCAGGCTCCGTTTTCAGTTTGAACGGCCGGGAATAATTAATAGCGAAATATCCTGTTCTTATGCGCCAATTTAATTAAGGACTGTAACGGCTGAGGGCGGGAAAATATCAGGAATAGTGGTATAGCAGAAATGCGAAGCCAGGCTTCGCATTTTAGAATTCAGCGCAGGAATTAATGCTTTTCACCAATTGGCAGAACTGTGCGTTCGAACTGTTCGTTCAGCACTTCGCCCATCGCCAGGTAGATGGCGCTCGCGCCGCAAACCAGACCGATCCAGCCCGCGACATGTACGATGCTTTCGTTATCAGCCAGATGACCTACCGCCAGCAGGGCGAACAGTATGGTCAGGCTCAGGAAAACGAACTGCAGCGCACGAGCGCCTTTCAGCGTGCCGAAGAACATAAACAGGGTGAAGACGCCCCAAATCCCCAGATAAACGCCAAGGAAGTGGCCGTTTGTCGCATCCGCAAGGCCCATTTTCGGAAACAGCAGAATAGCGACCAGCGTCAACCAGAAAGAACCGTAAGAGGTGAATGCAGTTAAACCAAAGGTGTTGCCTTTTTTATATTCAAGCAGGCCCGCGAGAATTTGTGCGATACCGCCATAGAAAATGCCCATCGCCAGAATAATGCCGTCCATTGGGAATAAACCAATATTGTGCAGGTTAAGCAGAATAGTGGTCATGCCGAAACCCATTAAGCCCAGCGGAGCCGGATTAGCCAACTTAGTGTTGCCCAAGTTCGAAAAGGTGATAATCTCAGAATCTTTATTATTTTCTGTGTGAGCCATGAAAAAACTCTATTCCTATGTACGTTGGTCCACTGACAAACAGACAGGAAATACTTCCCTGGAGCGTCAGACTGAAAAGGCGAAACAGTACGCTGCTATTCATGGTTTGGAGTATGTCCAGCTCCTTGATGCGGGCGTCTCAGCGTTTCGCGCGAAGAATAGCACAAGCGGGAAATTAGCAGGATTTATTTCTGCTGTAGAAAGTGGGGTTATTCCCTCTGATTCGTGGCTGTACGTTGAAAATCTTGATCGTCTGAGTCGTGCAGATGCCACCACCGCCAACGAACTCTTTCTCCGTCTCCTGCGATTGGGACTGACTTTGGTCACCGGTATGGATGGGAAGATTTTTACCCGCGATAGTGTGAACCAAAATCCCACGGATTTGATGCTGTCCATTCTGCTGTTTATGAGAGCCAACGAGGAATCTCTCACCAAACAAAAGCGTGCCTTTGAAACCACGCTTAAACTGATTGAACGATATCGATCCGGGCTTCCTGTAAATATAAAAAGTGCAGGTTCTTCTCCTTGGTGGATCGACGCTTCCGGGCCGAATAACGAAGCCGTGAAGCCTCACCCAACACACTTCAAGGCTGCTAAAGAGGCCGTTAGACTTTTACTGTCCGGCTGGGGTAACTATCGGGTGACCAACTACCTGAACGATAACAGTGAGATTTATCCGCCACCGGCAGGGAAGAAGAGTAAGAACGAAAGAAAAGAAGTGCGCTGGACGGTGCCGAATATTAAGAAAATGCGGTTGAATCGCGCGTTGATGGGGGAGAAGGTTTTAACCCTGAACAACGTTACTCATCATCTGGAAAGCTATTTTCCGCCCGTCTGTACAGCTGCTGAGTTTGCAAGACTTCAAGATGTAGCCAGTAACAACAAGATGCCACAGGGGGAGCAAAAACAGGTGATCACGCTACTTTCTGGTATGGGGATTTTGCGCTGTAGTCACTGCGGTGGTGCCATGACATCATCCAGTAAGCAGGGCAAAATCCGCTATATGTGCGAATCGGGGAAAAAACGAATGTCGTCCTGCAAAGCCTGGAGTGTTTCGGGCGCGTTGGTTGAACGGTGTTTGTTACAGCCGCTCATAACCGGTTATATCTCGCTGGTGATGGATAAGCAGGATTCAGAGCAATCAATTTCCGGGCTGATAGATTCTAAGCGGAGTGAATTGGAGGCTATACAGTTGCAGATCGATAACACCACAACTGCGATCTCAATGGGCGGAAATCTTGGCTCCCTGGTGGCGATGCTTCAAGGATTTGAGTCCAGAAAGTCCGCCATTTTGGTTGATCTGGACAAGTTAACTCAGCGCGAATTGTTGCAAGGTTCCCGTGACCAGCAGATTGAAAAAATCGTTGATACGATGGAGTTGATAACCCCCGAGTTGCTTGAGGACACAACAGATCCAGACCGGTTGAATATCCGGGAGGTTGTCCGGGCGGTTATAGCTTGCGTCACGATCGGTAAGGGCGAAGATAAGGCCTTAAAGCTGATTTTTGATGTTTATGATCGTCAACAGTTTATTTACCAAGGCGAGATTCAGACCGATAATAGAGGCTGGATTCGCCGAGGGTACTCCATACATATCGAAGATCAGAGTGTTGAGATGCATGATGGCATTGAGCCTGCTCTGTCTTCCAAGCTCGGCGAGTTGATAAAGGCGCAGCATGACAAAGTGGATGAGATATTATCTGCTTTTCCTCCACTGAAAGCGTCATGGTTTGTTAGCAAGTAGTTGAAAATTATTCTGGTGCTGCGGGTGATGTAGAGTTACCTGCCTATTTCGCATCGTCTGTGGTCAACGTCTTACTGTATGAGCAATGCTTTGACTTGGTGATGTAAGTCAACGTACCTGAGGCACTACTGGTGTAAATGAACAGGCTCCACAGGAGCTTTCCTCTGGGTAGTTCTTGCTTGTCTGGATTGTTCAGCGTGATGCGCCTGGCGTTGGACGCAGAAAGCCATCAACAACCCACTGATAATCAGTGCATATCGTTTTATCTCGATTTCTCTCTGTGGATGGCCATCTCTGCTTTTCCCTTCTACTGTCAGGTAAACCAAGTTGGACCCTGACAATTGATCTATAAAATTGATCAATGATACGATATCGATAAGGCTATCCTGAACTCAATCTCCTCGCTGCAATTAATCCACCAGGAATATCAATATGCATAACTGTGCCCGCTGCGGGAAAAAGCGAAACATCCTGGAGCGTTTATTTGCTCTTGACGATAAATATTGTGATTCCTGCCTTTTAGATACCAACCAGGAGATTCGGGAGAAGTGTGCCCTGCCGATCCGTCAACCAGAACAGCGCAAGAAGGGGCACAATTAGTGCGGTCTCTTACACCAGATGTCAGTATCATTATCCCAGCCTATAACGCTGAAACCACAATTGGTGGGCTAATCGATAGCCTTCTAAAGGAAAACCGTGTAGAGATGGAGTTGATCGTCGTTAACGATGGTTCGACTGATGCTACCAGCAATATAGTCCAAAGATACAATGACCCTCGCATTATCCTTTTGGAGCAGGAAAACCAAGGCGTCTACGCCGCCAGGAATGCGGCGTTAGCCGTTCATTGTGGCGAATGGGTGATATTTCTTGACGCTGACGACTGTGTTGCTGACGAGTTTATCTACAAACGCTGGTGCACTGCTATTGAAACTCAGGCTGACGTAGTGCTCTTTAATGCTTGGTGTGGAGCTGATGGTGAACCAGCCAGACCTGTACACAGTAAGCAACTTTACAGGCAACAGCTAACTGGACACAAATGGATTCGTCATTGTGTCAGTCAACGAGAGTGGCCACATTATCTCTGGTTACAGATAACGCGTTCAGCCTACCTGCATAAGCATGGAATAGTGTTCCATGCGGGGAAAAGCCACAAAGATATCCTCTGGTCCGTGCAACTGGCAGTAAGTAATGGGGTGTTCTACATCTCGGATCACAAGGATTATACTTGGCGAACCAATGTTGCATCCATTACCCATCGGGCTGATTATTTTGATTATCGTGCATTGGATTATATTGATGTCATAGATGAATTACACCAACAGGCGCATCTGCCGGAAAATCGCCTGATACGTAGTTATCTTCTGCGCCATGCTCTGGTTGAAGCACGGCATTTTCTCGGGCTATATCGACGTCGCGTACAAAAGCGTACTGATATAAAGAAGGCATTTCGGAATCGTGTTTCTCTACGACTTCTTTGGCAAGGGATACGCAGTTTCAGTGATGTCTGTTTTTTCATCAAACTTGTAACCAAGATGAAATAATCTCCATCGAAACAAGGCGGATTATTTAAAAAGAATAAGTATAGCCAATTGCACTTTAGGAGTGCGGAAATAGCTGTTTATACGCAACGTGAGCACCGTTGAATGGCTTGCTTGAGTAACTGATTGACGCAGGGGGGGAGCAATATCCCCGAGCCCTCTCACCTCCCCCGCCGAGAAGGTTTCAGAAGTACCACTACCTTATACATAGCCAGCGGCGCAAATATCATGTAGCTCGAGCAGTACGGCCTAACCGATTTGCACCGTTCGTAATAGTTGCTCTGAATCTTTGGAAAATATCAGACCAGGCTGGCGATGGTTGTGATTGTGATTTGTCAGGGAGTTTCGAAAATCTTCTTCACCTTGGCGACCATGCCAATGGAGCAATCACATAACTTCGCGATCTCAGCATAGGTATTCCCGCCTTTGTTGAGGTACGACTCAATCTTACTTCGCAGATTGATATCTGCCGGTCTGCCTTTGTACTTGTTTTCAGCCTTAGCCTTGGCGATGCCTTGCGCCTGACGCTGGCGGCGTTTGGTGTAGTCCTCGTGTGCATAATGGGCTGCAATGTCCATCATCAGACCATTGACAAGTTCTATTATACGATCACCAGGTTTGGATTTTAACGCATCGTGGGAGGTCGGCAGATCCACAACAATGACACGTAAGCCGCGCTCTTCAATACGAGCCTTTAAGGCTTCATATTGTGTAGCGGGGAGCCGGGTCAAGCGGTCGATAGATTCCACCAGCAAATAATCACCATCCTCGGCAGCGGCAAGTAACCGGGTAAGTTCCGGGCGTTCCAGCTTGGCACCAGAGAAGTTTTCAACGTAGTGAACAACATTTGTTAGCTGGTGTTTTTCCACAAAGTAATTAAGTGTATCAAGAGCGCGTGTCGCGTCCTGGTCGTCGGTGGATGCCCTGAGGTATGCGTGTGTCATTGTCATTATTTTTTGTTCACATTAAGTTATCATATCATTATTTTACGTGAACTATCTACATAGAGTCAATTTTTACTACTCATTGTGAATGACTTTGTTCACGATTGCGCTCTTCATTTCAGGTATACCCTTTGTGAAAACTTGACCGTGCTTTTCTCTTTCACTAATGCAACGCTTTATTTTTGTTAAATAACAAATATTTAAATATATTTAATGTGGGAAAACCGGCGTCGTGTAGATCGCTGTGGGCGTTGCTGTGCCTGCTGGCGACAAATTTGTCATGGGAAATGATCCCAGATATTTTTCGTGTGCATAAGGCTGGCCCGGTGGAGTCGAATCTTGTTTAGCGCTACGGCGTTGTCCCTTAGCCAGGAACAGTGCCGCCACTTTAGATTTGCACACGGCGCTTCGCTTTGCCTACGGCTGCCCCTGTTGCTTACTGGCGTGCGCCACAGTAACTAACGTTGTATATAAATAAGGATGCGGGATTGCTGGGCTTATCGGGATTATTTATATTAATTGTTGATTTGTAATGATTTTATTGGTTTTCATTCTGGGATTGTCGTGGGATTATTTTCTGTATGGGTGGGATTATTTGGGTTTTTTCGACTGATGGACGCAAAAAAGGGAGCGTGTAGCTCCCTGTCAGAATTGCTCTGTCGTACCGTCTGCTGCATCCTCCAGCCACTGCGCCGCCTTTTTGGGTTTCCAGTCTGCCGGGAACCAGTAGCGAGAGCGATCTACCCCCTGCCCATTGGTATTGATTGGCGCTTGTCGATATCCAAGTTCCTCCAGCCTGTGCTTAATCAGGTCTGCCGGTGCATCAAACAGCAGGCGTACCGTTTCCATTTTGAAGACCCGGTTTGACTCCAGCCAGTCGGATAACCCGATATCCAGCATGGATCGCGATTGTTCCTGCATCTCCGCCAGTGTCTCCGTCACGTGGCAATGATGCGGGTTGAACCCGGTCAGGTCACAGGCCATCAACCACCAGTAAATGGCATCGAGGCTGCCATCCTGCGTTAGCCATTGCGCTAATCGACCAATAAATTCGCCGGTCTCTTCTGGGTTATGGCGATGCTCCATGAACCGGACGACGAACCAACGGCGCTCACGCTCGTTCGGGGAAAAGCGGATCGGGCGTCGCTCGTTGCTGGCGAGGATAAACCGCGTATAAGTTGAGACCATCCGGGCCTGCTCCTGCTTCTCCTCGATCTGCTGGTGGCGCTCTGTCAGCAGGGATTTCAAACGGGTATGTAGTGATTTTGAGCTACTGCGGCAATCGTCCAAGAACACCAGCAAATTGTCAGCGATTACTGTGCTGAACTGGCCGGTTAGTCGGTCATACGAACTGAGTAACGATGCCTGCCCGCATAGCAGGGATGAGAGAACCTGATCGAACAGGAATCCTTTCCCTGTGCCGGTCGCACTCGTCAGCATGAGGTGCCATGAGGGTTTAACCTCCGGGTGCTGGAACATATGCGCCAGCCATTGTACAACGGTGTGCCGCTCGCCAGCGTCCGGGAACAGGCGTTCCAGATATTCAACCCAGAGTGACAAATCAATACCGGCTGTGTCGGTTGTCTGTGGTTCGTATGGCTTCCACGTATTCAGTACGGGTACACCGTCCGCTTCGTATACCAGAGGGCGAGCGCCTCCGGGGATAAACTCACGCGCCGATGCGTATTTAATCCGCTGGCGGAGAATATCGTGTAACAGGGGATTGTGACCGCTGTGCTCTGGCTGTTTTCGCAGCCACTGCTGATAGAGGTTAGTCTCCGCGTGGAACGGATGGAATTTACCTGTCAACGTGCTATACAGGTCTGCACCGTTTTTGCGAGCCAGATAGATGAAGCCCTGGTTAATCAGGTATTCCGCAAACTGGTGTGCCAGTCGCTCATGTTCGTTTTTTTCGTCGATGTAGATCCCATCGGAATCATTGGCGGCGTTAACAATTATTTTTTCGTTGTTCGGGTTTGGCATTTGCACTCCACTGAGTCGTTAAGGGTTTGGGTCAGGTCGTTATATTTTTCCGGATTGCTGGCGATCTCCGTTAGCAGCTTACGAACGAACACCGGCAGAGGTATATTCCCGCGCGTGGCGGCCAGCCAGTCGGCGGTTGTTCCCGTCACGGTGATATCGTAAATTTTCATCGTTTAACCTCCGGCTGGACGGGCAGCGATTTGTACCTGTCCGGGTTGGCAGCTTTGATTGTGCGAGCGGCGGCAATAGCTCGCTCCAGTGCATCCGGGTCGATATGTGCGGGCGCTGGTGGCCCGCTTTTGGTTTTGGTAGCTGTCATGCTGTCGCCCCGGTCAGCAGCATATCGCGGAGACGCTGGCGCATAGCGTCCCGTTCTGCGGCTGCGGCTTCCTCTGCACGGCGCTGTGCCTCGTTGGCGGCGTCCTGCACCAGTTTATCAACCTCACGTTCCATCGCGGCGGCGAGTTCGTTGTGGTATGAATCCTCAACCTGCCGTTTCAGGTCAGCTATCTCCTGCTCCACCAGCTCCGCCGGTTTGCGGAGCGTGATACTCATATTCCCCGTACCGGCAACGTAAACGGACTGCGGGATGCCGATATCGTATCGCCACCCCTCCAATATCTTCTCCTGGAGTTGCTGGATTGCCAGCGGCGCGGCGGCGTGGAAACGTTGTGTGGTGCTGCTGGCGGTGTAACGTTGGACGGCGGTTTCGATCCGCGCGGCTAATACGGTTGCGTCGGGTTTGAACCGGGCGGCGGCCTCAGTTATAAATGCCTGTAAATCGCTCTCTGCGGCTCTCTGAGCCTGTCTTTTTGTAATCATAGTTGTTCTCCGTAATCAGTGAGTAAAGGGTGTAGCGGGTCTATGGCGCTCTCTGGTGAGCGTCATTTGGCGTGACCGTAATATGCGGTCATCTCGTCAGTACTTGTGTCTCAGGTGGTCAGGCGTATTCGCCGTAAAAGCTCTGCCCACATGCAGGACAGTGCTGCGGTGTATCCGGGAGGAAACGGAACCAGCGTGTGACATCACCACGCGCGAAGGTCACTCCGGCGAGGTGATTAATTTCGAGTGCGGTGAGCGTTCTGTACGCAGTCGATAGTGGCACGTCAACGCACCGGCTGGTCATCTCAGCGGTTACGGGAATATCGGTTGTGTTCAGGTAATGCAAGACATTAATCCGGGGGACTGTGGCACGGAGGCCGGTGTCATTCAGGATCGCGGCGAGGGTAGCGCGTTCCTCATCTGTAGGCGCTGCAAACGCTGGCAGCATGGGCGTTGGGGTCAATATGTCTCCTGTTTTGTGTGTTTTCCTGGTGTTCGGTTATTTTATCACGAAATTCTGTGTTTGGGAATGATTATCATTAACGCTAATGTGATTTTTTCTTTTCCTAAATGAATTTTGGCTTGCCCATAATTCCTCAAAATAAATCAATATGAAAAGGGAGAAATGAAAGTCCCCGCACCCTGTTGAACTGGCGGGGCGCGGCATCATAAATAGCGGTAATGGGCCTGTCTATGATCTGAACAGGTGTAAATTAAAAAATTTTTTATCGTTTGCCCCTTGATGAGCCGCTTAGCGACCCCATCTTGTAGTCAACCGCAGTGTGTGGGCCTGAAAAAAAAACGATACAGGGTGGTTGAAACAGCACGTTTCGCCCTTATTACAGGTTCACAACCACATGATGACGAATTTTTAGTGGAGACGTTTAGATGGGTAAAATTATTGGTATCGACCTTGGGACAACCAACTCTTGTGTAGCCATTATGGATGGCACTCAGGCTCGTGTGCTGGAGAATGCTGAAGGCGATCGCACCACTCCTTCTATCATTGCTTACACACAGGATGGTGAAACTCTGGTAGGTCAGCCGGCTAAACGTCAGGCCGTGACGAACCCGCAAAACACCCTGTTTGCGATCAAACGCCTGATCGGCCGTCGCTTCCAGGACGAAGAAGTCCAGCGTGACGAAGCCATCATGCCGTACAAAATCATTGCTGCTGATAACGGCGATGCATGGCTTGATGTAAAAGGCACCAAAATGGCACCGCCGCAGATCTCTGCCGAAGTGCTGAAAAAAATGAAGAAAACTGCCGAAGATTACCTGGGCGAGCCGGTAACTGAAGCGGTTATCACCGTACCTGCTTACTTTAACGATGCTCAGCGCCAGGCAACCAAAGACGCTGGCCGTATCGCAGGTCTGGAAGTGAAACGTATCATTAACGAACCGACAGCGGCAGCGCTGGCCTACGGTCTGGATAAAGAAACCGGTAACCGCACCATCGCGGTTTACGACCTGGGCGGTGGTACGTTCGATATCTCTATCATCGAAATCGATGAAGTTGACGGCGAAAAAACCTTCGAAGTACTGGCTACTAACGGTGATACCCACCTGGGTGGTGAAGACTTCGATAGCCGCCTGATCAACTACCTGGTGGAAGAGTTCAAGAAAGATCAGGGTATCGATCTGCGCAACGATCCGCTGGCGATGCAGCGTCTGAAAGAAGCGGCAGAAAAAGCGAAAATCGAGCTTTCTTCCGCACAGCAGACCGACGTGAACCTGCCGTACATCACCGCAGACGCGACCGGTCCGAAACACATGAACATTAAAGTGACTCGCGCGAAACTGGAAAGCCTGGTGGAAGATCTGGTTAACCGTTCAATCGAGCCGCTGAAAGTTGCACTGCAGGATGCTGGCCTGTCCGTATCCGACATCAACGACGTGATCCTGGTCGGTGGCCAGACTCGTATGCCGATGGTGCAGAAAAAAGTGGCTGAGTTCTTCGGTAAAGAGCCGCGTAAAGACGTTAACCCGGATGAAGCCGTTGCTATCGGTGCTGCGGTTCAGGGCGGTGTTCTGACTGGTGAAGTTAAAGACGTTCTGTTGCTGGACGTTACCCCACTGTCGCTGGGTATCGAAACCATGGGCGGCGTGATGACTGCGCTGATCAACAAAAACACCACCATCCCGACCAAGCACAGCCAGGTGTTCTCTACTGCGGAAGATAACCAGTCCGCTGTAACCATCCATGTGCTGCAGGGTGAACGTAAACGTGCGTCCGATAACAAATCTCTGGGTCAGTTCAACCTGGATGGTATCAACCCGGCGCCGCGCGGTATGCCGCAGATTGAAGTCACCTTCGATATCGATGCTGACGGTATCCTGCACGTTTCCGCGAAAGACAAAAACAGCGGTAAAGAGCAGAAGATCACCATCAAGGCTTCTTCGGGTCTGAACGAAGAAGAAATCGCGAAAATGGTTCGTGAAGCAGAAGCGAATGCGGAATCTGACCGTAAATTCGAAGAGCTGGTGCAAACCCGTAACCAGGGCGATCATCTGCTGCATAGCACGCGTAAGCAGGTTGAAGAAGCAGGCGATAAACTGCCGGCAGAAGACAAAACGGCTATCGAGTCTGCACTGAGCGAGCTGGAAGTTGCGCTGAAAGGCGAAGACAAAGCTGAAATCGAAGCGAAAATGCAGGCGCTGGCGCAGGCTTCTCAGAAACTGCTGGAAATCGCGCAACAGCAGCACGCACAGCAGCAAGCGGGCGCTGATGCTTCCGCGAACAACGCGAAAGATGACGATGTTGTCGACGCCGAGTTCGAAGAAGTCAAAGACAAAAAATAATCGCCCTGATGCAGGGTAGATAACCAGCACGGGCGTCGGAGTTTTCTCCACGCCCGTGCTCGTATGTTAAGGGGCAGATAAACCGATGGCGAAGCAAGATTATTACGAGATTTTAGGCGTTCCGAAAACAGCGGAAGAGCGTGAAATCAAAAAGGCGTATAAACGCCTGGCCATGAAATATCACCCGGACCGCAACCAGGGCGATAAAGAGGCTGAAGCCAAATTTAAAGAAATAAAAGAAGCCTACGAAGTCCTGACCGATGCCCAAAAACGTGCGGCTTACGATCAGTACGGCCATGCTGCATTTGAGCAGGGCGGAATGGGTGGCGGTGGATTCGGCGGCGGCGGTTTTGGCGGCGGCGCTGACTTCAGTGATATTTTCGGCGATGTGTTCGGCGATATCTTCGGCGGGGGGCGTGGCCGTCAGCGTGCAGCCCGTGGCGCAGACCTGCGCTACAACATGGATCTGACGCTGGAAGAAGCGGTTCGCGGCGTCACCAAAGAGATTCGCATTCCGACGCTGGAAGAGTGTGACGTTTGCCACGGCAGCGGCGCTAAACCCGGCACTCAGCCGCAAACCTGTCCGACCTGTCATGGTTCCGGCCAGGTACAGATGCGCCAGGGGTTCTTTGCCGTACAGCAGACATGTCCGCACTGTCAGGGGCGCGGTACGCTAATTAAAGATCCGTGCAACAAATGTCACGGTCATGGCCGCGTGGAGAAATCCAAAACCCTGTCCGTCAAAATCCCGGCAGGTGTGGACACCGGCGATCGCATCCGCCTGAGCGGCGAAGGCGAAGCGGGTGAGCATGGCGCACCGGCAGGCGATCTGTACGTTCAGGTGCAGGTGAAACAGCACCCTATCTTCGAGCGTGAAGGCAATAACCTGTACTGCGAAGTGCCGATCAACTTTGCTATGGCGGCGCTGGGCGGTGAAATCGAAGTGCCGACGCTGGATGGTCGCGTGAAGCTGAAAGTACCCAGCGAAACCCAGACCGGTAAACTGTTCCGCATGCGCGGTAAGGGCGTGAAGTCCGTCCGTGGTGGCGCGCAGGGCGATCTGTTGTGCCGCGTCGTTGTTGAGACGCCGGTTGGCCTGAACGAAAAGCAGAAGCAACTGCTGAAAGATCTGCAGGACAGCTTTGGTGGCCCGACGGGCGAGAACAACAGCCCGCGCTCCAAGAGCTTCTTCGACGGTGTGAAAAAATTCTTCGATGATTTGACGCGCTAAGCCTTCCGCACCGCGTACATCAGGCCCGGCTTTATGCCGGGCTTTTTTTATCGTTTTTGCCACTACTCGGAAAAAGAGAATCTATACCCAATTATAATCTGATTTTATCGAGGATTCGCGAGGGGTAAGATAGTCCGCACAACGGAATAGTGAACGAGAGAATAACATGAAGCTTTTACAGCGTTTCTTTAGCAGCGATGCCGCTGGGGGCATCGTACTTATCATTGCGGCAGTGCTCGCAATGCTGTGTGCCAACCTCGGAGTAACACAGGATCTTTACCACAACTTCCTGTCGACGCCCGTCGAATTCAAATTTGGTTCGCTGGAAATCAATAAAAATATGCTGCTATGGATCAACGATGCGTTGATGGCCGTATTTTTCCTGATGATTGGCCTGGAAGTGAAATATGAACTGGTCCAGGGCGCACTTGCCAGCCGTCAACAGGCCGTATTTCCGGTGATTGCTGCCCTTGGCGGTATGGTTGCGCCCGCGTTGATCTTCCTGCTGTTCAATTTCCACGATCCACTGGCACGACACGGTTGGGCTATTCCAACCGCGACGGATATTGCCTTTGCTCTCGGTGTCCTTGCTTTGCTGGGTAATCGCGTGCCTGTGGTGCTGAAAGTGTTTCTGATGGCGCTGGCGATCATTGACGATCTGGGGGCGATTATCATTATTGCCTTGTTCTACACCAGCGATCTCTCAACCACAGCGCTGGGTGTGGCGGCGGCATCCATTGCCGTGCTGGCGATACTGAATGCCTGTAATGTGCGGCGCGTCGGCATCTATATGCTGGTTGGGATAGTGTTGTGGACGGCGGTGCTAAAATCTGGTGTCCACGCGACGCTCGCCGGGGTGGTTGTTGGTTTCTTTGTTCCGCTGCGCGAGCAGAACGGTGTTTCTCCGGCCCGCCAACTGGTCGATGCGATTCATCCGTGGGTTGGATGGCTGATCCTTCCATTATTTGCTTTTGCGAATGCAGGCGTATCGCTAAGCGGCATGTCTGTATCCGGGCTGGGAGATGTGCTGCCGTTAGGCATTATTGCCGGGCTGGTTCTTGGTAAGCCGCTGGGTATCACAATATTCTGCTGGCTGGCGTTACGTTTTAAGCTGGCGAAGTTACCGCAGGGCGCTGCATTTAAGCAGATTATGTCGGTAGGCGTGCTGTGCGGCATTGGCTTTACCATGTCGATTTTCATCGCTTCGCTGGCCTTTGGCGATGCCCATGAGGAGATGATTGCGTGGAGTAAATTGGGGATCCTCACCGGCTCGATTATCTCAGCAGTGGCGGGTTATTGCCTGCTGCGTACGCGGATCGTTCGCGCTTAGCGACGGGAGTGAGTAGAGGGCTATGTCGTATATCAATTACAACCATTTGTATTACTTCTGGCACGTCTACCGTGAAGGCTCCGTCGTTGGTGCGGCGGAGTCGCTCTTTCTGACGCCGCAGACTATTACCGGGCAAATTAAATCCCTCGAGGAGCGGCTACAAGGCAAGCTCTTCAAACGTAAGGGCAGGGGACTGGAACCGACAGAGTTGGGCGAACTGGTGTTCCGCTACGCGGATAAGATGTTCACGCTCAGTCAGGAGATGCTCGACATCATTAACTACCGCAAAGAGTCCAGCCTGTTATTTGATGTCGGCGTGGCAGACGCGCTCTCCAAGCGGCTGGTCAGCAATATCCTCAGTGCGGCGGTAAGCGAGGGCGAGCCGATCCATTTGCGCTGTTTTGAATCGACGCATGAACTTCTGCTGGAGCAGCTAAGCCAGCATAAACTCGACATGATTATCTCTGACTGCCCGATCGATTCCACTCAGCAAGAGGGGCTTTTTTCGGTGAAAATTGGCGAATGCAGCGTCAGTTTTTGGGGCAGTAATCCGCGGTCTCAAACGCCTTTTCCGTTTTGTTTGCAGGAACGGCGCTTATTGATCCCAGGGCGACGTTCAATGCTGGGGCGCAGGCTGCTGAACTGGTTCAATGCGCAAGGTTTGCAGGTGGAGATTCTGGGGGAGTTTGATGATGCCGCGCTGATGAAGGCGTTTGGCACCGCGCACAATGCTATTTTTGTTGCCCCGACACGTTACGCTCACGATCTTTTTGCCGATGAAAGCATGGTTGAAATTGGTCGGGTGGATAATGTAATGGAGGAGTATCACGCGATTTTTGCCGAGCGGATGATTCAGCATCCTGCAGTGCAGCGTATCTGCAATCAGGATTACTCGACACTTTTCGACCTGCCGCAGAAATAAAAAAACCCGCCGAAGCGGGTTTCTTCACAAAGCCAACAAACGTAGCGATTAAGCCAGTTTGTTGATCTGCGCGGTCAGGTTAGCCTTATGGCGCGCTGCTTTGTTTTTGTGAATCAGGCCTTTAGCGGCCTGACGATCCACGATCGGTTGCATGTCGTTAAATGCTTTCTGCGCAGCCGCTTTGTCGCCTGATTCAATTGCTGCGTATACTTTCTTGATGAAAGTACGCATCATTGAGCGACGGCTTGCGTTGTGCTTGCGGGCCTTTTCAGACTGAACGGCACGCTTCTTAGCTGATTTGATATTAGCCAAGGTCCAACTCCCAAATATGATCTTTATGGACAATTCAAAGGCCGGGGAATATGCCCTTTTAGCCTTCTTTTGTCAATGGATTTGTGCAAATAAGCGCCGTTAAGATACAACGCTCGTTACGTAGTGATGGCGCAAGATTCTAACAGCTTGCTTGTCGCGAATACAGCTTTTCCACCAGAAAAATCGCTCACGGTGCCAGATTTTCATGCCAGCAGCGGGCAGCCTGATGAAATCCTTCTCCTTTCTGCTTTGTGAAGGCAATCGTCGGTTAACGTTGCCCGTTGTACAAGGTATAATCCGACGATTTTCACTGTTTTGAGCCAGACATGAAGCTGATACGCGGCATACATAACCTCAGCCAGGCCCCCCACGGGTGTGTGCTGACGATTGGTAATTTCGATGGCGTGCATCGTGGCCATCAGGCGCTTTTACAAGGGCTTGGCGCAGAAGGCCGGGCGCGTGGTTTGCCGGTGGTGGTGGTGATCTTTGAACCGCAACCGCTGGAACTGTTCGCCGGGCAGAAAGCCCCTGCGCGTCTTACCCGGCTGCGTGAAAAGCTGCGCTGGCTGGCGGGTTGCGGCGTGGATTACGTGCTGTGCGTCCGTTTTGACCGCCGTTTTGCGGCGTTCACCGCACAAACCTTTGTCAGCGAACTGCTGGTTGACCGCCTTGGTGTGAAATTTCTCGCAGTGGGTGACGATTTCCGTTTTGGCGCTGGTCGCCAGGGGGATTTCTTGTTATTACAGAAGGCCGGTCAGAAATATGGCTTTGACGTCACCAGTACGCAAACTTTCTTTGATGGCGGCGTTCGTGTGAGCAGCACGGCGGTGCGTCAGGCGTTGGCTGACGACAATCTTGAGCTGGCTGAACAATTGCTCGGCCACCCATTCAGTATCTCCGGGCGCGTGGTGCACGGCGATGAACTGGGGCGCACCATTGGTTTCCCGACGGCGAATTTACCGCTGCGCCGTCAGGTCTCCCCGGTAAAAGGGGTATATGCGGTGGAAGTGGCTGGATTGGGCGATACGCTTTACCCGGGCGTTGCCAATATCGGCACGCGCCCGACGGTTGCAGGCGTGCGCCAGCAGCTGGAAGTGCATCTGTTGGATGTTGTAATAGACCTCTACGGGCGCCATATAGATGTCGTGTTGCGTAAAAAATTACGCAATGAACAGCGATTTGCCTCGCTCGATGAGCTGAAAGCGCAAATCGCCCGCGATGAGGTAGCGGCCCGCGAGTTTTTTGGGCTATCTAAACCGGCTTCTTAAGGCCTGGTGGTATTAATCAAACCGAAATACGGAACCGAGAATCTGATGAGTGACTATAAATCTACCCTGAATTTGCCGGAAACAGGGTTCCCGATGCGCGGCGATCTCGCCAAGCGTGAGCCGGGAATGCTGGCGCGTTGGACTGATGATGACCTGTACGGCATCATCCGTGCAGCGAAAAAAGGCAAAAAAACCTTCATTCTGCATGATGGCCCTCCATATGCGAATGGCAGCATTCATATTGGTCACTCGGTTAACAAGATTCTGAAAGACATTATTGTGAAGTCCAAAGGACTCGCAGGTTATGACTCTCCCTATGTTCCGGGTTGGGACTGCCACGGTCTGCCTATCGAGCTGAAAGTGGAGCAGGAGTTCGGCAAGCCGGGTGAGAAATTCACCGCTGCTGAGTTCCGCGCCAAATGCCGTGAATATGCCGCAACTCAGGTTGATGGTCAGCGCAAAGACTTTATCCGTCTCGGTGTGCTGGGCGACTGGTCGCACCCGTACCTGACCATGGATTTCAAAACCGAAGCCAATATTATCCGCGCGCTGGGCAAAATCATCGGCAATGGCCACCTGCTTAAAGGTGCCAAGCCGGTGCACTGGTGTGTTGACTGCCGTTCCGCGTTGGCGGAAGCAGAAGTGGAGTATTACGACAAAACGTCGCCGTCCATCGACGTGGCGTTCCACGCTGTTGACCAGGAGGCAGTAAAAGCCAAATTTGGCGTTGCATCAGTTAACGGCCCGGTTTCACTGGTTATCTGGACCACTACGCCGTGGACACTGCCGGCTAACCGCGCAATTTCTCTCGCGCCGGAATTTGAGTATGCGCTGGTGCAGATTGATGGTCAGGCGCTGATCCTGGCGAAAGATCTGGTCGAGAGTGTGATGAAACGCATCGGCACCGCAGAATACAACGTGCTGGGTACGGTGAAAGGCGCAGAGCTGGAGCTGATGCGCTTTAAACATCCGTTCCTGGATTTTGATGTTCCTGCGATCCTCGGTGATCACGTTACGCTGGAAGCCGGTACCGGTGCGGTTCATACCGCTGGCGGTCACGGCCCGGACGACTACACCATCAGCCTGAAATACGGTCTGGAAATCGCCAACCCGGTTGGACCGGACGGTGCCTATCTGCCAGGTACTTACCCGACGCTGGATGGCGTAAATGTGTTCAAAGCAAACGACATCATCGTGGCGCTGCTGACGGAAAAAGGCGCGCTGCTGCACGTTGAAAAGATGCAGCACAGCTATCCGTGTTGCTGGCGTCATAAATCGCCGATTATCTTCCGTGCGACGCCGCAGTGGTTTGTCAGCATGGACCAGAAAGGTCTGCGTGCACAGTCGCTGAGCGAAATCAAAGGGGTGCAGTGGATCCCGGACTGGGGCCAGGCGCGCATCGAATCGATGGTCGCCAACCGTCCTGACTGGTGTATCTCCCGCCAGCGTACCTGGGGTGTTCCGATGTCGCTGTTCGTGCACAAAGACACCGAAGAGCTGCATCCGCGCACGCTGGAGCTGATCGAAGCCGTTGCCAAACGCGTTGAAGCCGACGGTATTCAGGCATGGTGGGATCTCGACCCGCGCGACATCATGGGCGATGACGCTGACAACTATGTCAAAGTGCCGGATACGCTGGACGTCTGGTTCGATTCTGGTTCAACTCATGCTTCCGTGGTTGATGTGCGTCCGGAGTTTGCTGGTCACGCAGCGGATATGTATCTGGAAGGTTCGGATCAGCATCGCGGCTGGTTTATGTCCTCGCTGATGATTTCCACGGCGATGAAGGGCAAAGCGCCGTATCGTCAGGTGCTGACTCACGGTTTCACCGTGGATGGTCAGGGCCGTAAGATGTCCAAATCCATCGGCAACACCGTTTCCCCGCAGGATGTGATGAACAAACTGGGCGCGGATATCCTGCGCCTGTGGGTCGCTTCCACTGATTACACCGGCGAAATGGCGGTTTCTGACGAGATCCTGAAACGCGCAGCGGACAGCTATCGTCGTATCCGTAACACAGCGCGCTTCTTGCTGGCGAACCTCAACGGCTTCGATCCGGTGAAAGACATGGTGAAACCGGAAGAGATGGTCGTGCTGGATCGCTGGGCGGTCGGCTGTGCGAAAGCGGCTCAGGAAGACATTGTTCAGGCCTATGATTCCTATGATTTCCACGAAGTGGTACAACGCCTGATGCGTTTCTGCTCCATCGAAATGGGGTCGTTCTACCTCGACATCATCAAAGACCGCCAGTACACCGCGAAAGCGGACAGCGTGGCGCGTCGCAGCTGCCAGACCGCCCTGTACCACATTGCGGAAGCGCTGGTGCGCTGGATGGCGCCAATCATGTCCTTTACCGCCGATGAAATCTGGGGCTACCTGCCGGGCGATCGCGAGAAGTATGTCTTTACCGGCGAGTGGTACGAAGGCCTGTTCGGCCTGGCGGAAAGCGAAGCGATGAACGACGTCTTCTGGGACGAGCTGTTGAAGGTGCGCGGTGAAGTGAACAAGGTGATTGAACAGGCGCGCGCTGACAAGAAAGTCGGTGGCTCTCTGGAAGCGGCAGTTACGCTGTTCGCCGAGCCGGAACTGGCGGCGAAGCTGACTGCGCTGGGCGACGAATTGCGATTTGTCCTGTTGACCTCCGGGGCGAAAGTTGCGGATTATGCCAGCGCTTCAGCGGACGCTCAGCAGAGCGAACTGCTCAAAGGGCTGAAAGTCGCGCTGAGCAAAGCCGAAGGTGATAAGTGCCCGCGCTGCTGGCATTACACCAATGATGTCGGCCAGGTGGCGGAACACGCAGATATCTGCGGACGCTGTGTGAGCAACGTCGCCGGTGACGGCGAAAAACGTAAGTTTGCCTGATGAGTAAGCCTCTCTGTTCTACAGGACTGCGCTGGCTGTGGCTGGTTGTGGTTGTGCTGATTATCGATCTGGGCAGTAAATACCTGATCCTCCAGAACTTTGCTCTGGGGGATACGGTGTCGCTGTTCCCATCGCTCAATCTGCACTATGCGCGTAACTATGGCGCGGCATTCAGTTTTATGGCGGACAGCGGCGGCTGGCAGCGATGGTTCTTTGCCGGTATCGCTATCGGTATCTGCGTGGTGCTGACGGTGCTGATGTATCGTGGGAAAGCCGCGCAAAAGCTGAATAACATCGCTTATGCGCTGATTATCGGCGGTGCGCTCGGTAATCTCTTCGACCGCTTATGGCATGGCTTCGTCGTCGATATGATCGATTTCTACGTCGGCGACTGGCATTTTGCTACCTTTAACCTTGCCGATAGCGCAATTTGTATCGGCGCGGCGCTGATTGTGTTGGAAGGCTTTTTGCCTAAACCTGCAGCGAAAGAGCAGGTTTAAATGTAAATACCGGGCGGCGCTTTGCTTGCCCGGCCTACAGAATTTGTGGCCGCTTGTTTGCCCGGTAAGCAAAGCGCTACCGGGCAAACGGGTGAGTCAAAACAAGCGAGCAACCTGCATGTCTAAATCCGTACAGAGCGATAGCGCAGTGCTGGTGCACTTCACGCTCAAGCTCGAAGATGGCTCTCTTGCCGAGTCAACCCGCAACAACGGCAAACCGGCGCTGTTTCGTCTGGGCGACGGTTCGCTCTCCGAGGGGCTGGAGCAACATCTGCTGGGTCTGAAAGCCGGGGAGAAAAAGGTTTTCTCTCTCGAACCGGATGCCGCTTTCGGTACGCCGAGCCCGGATCTGATTCAGTACTTCTCCCGCCGTGAGTTTATGGATGCCGGGGAGCCTGAAATCGGGGCGATTATGCTCTTTACCGCAATGGATGGCAGCGAAATGCCGGGCGTGATCCGTGAAATTAACGGCGACTCTATCACCGTCGATTTCAACCATCCGCTGGCGGGCAGAACCGTCCACTTTGATGTCGATGTACTGGAAGTTGATCCGGTACTGGAGGAAACAAATGCAGATCCTGTTGGCTAACCCGCGCGGTTTTTGCGCCGGCGTTGACCGCGCTATCAGCATTGTTGAAAACGCGCTGGCTCTGTACGGCGCGCCAATTTATGTGCGTCACGAAGTGGTGCACAACCGTTATGTTGTTGATAGCCTGCGCGAGCGCGGGGCTATTTTCATTGAGCAGTTAAGTGAAGTACCGGATGGCGCAATCCTGATTTTTTCTGCCCATGGTGTTTCCCAGGCGGTACGTAACGAAGCGAAAAGCCGCGATCTGACGGTTTTCGACGCCACCTGTCCGTTGGTGACAAAAGTGCATATGGAAGTGGCTCGCGCCAGCCGACGCGGTGAGGAAGCGATCCTGATCGGTCACGCAGGGCATCCTGAAGTAGAAGGTACAATGGGGCAGTACAGCAACCCGAAAGGGGGTATGTACCTGGTTGAATCGCCTGCCGATGTTGCTACGCTCAACATCAAAGATGCGGGTAAACTGTCATTTATGACGCAGACCACGCTCTCAGTGGACGATACTTCTGATGTTATTGACGCACTGCGCGCCCGCTTCCCGCAGATTGTTGGCCCGCGTAAAGATGACATCTGTTACGCCACGACTAACCGCCAGGAAGCGGTGCGGGCGCTGGCTGAACAGGCGGAAGTGGTGCTGGTAGTCGGCTCGAAAAACTCTTCCAACTCCAACCGTCTGGCCGAGCTGGCGCAGCGGATGGGGAAAAGCGCTTATTTGATTGATGACGCTTCTGATATCCAGGAAGCCTGGGTTAAAGACATCAAATGTGTAGGCGTAACCGCCGGTGCCTCCGCGCCGGACATTCTTGTGCAGAACGTGATTGCCCGCCTGCAGGAGCTGGGCGGCGGTGAAGCCATCCCGCTGGAAGGTCGTGAAGAAAACATTGTCTTTGAAGTGCCAAAAGAGCTAAGGGTTGATGTTCGCGAGGTCGAATAACATTTTGCCCTAAACTTTATGCGAAGATGCCAGACTGAGTCTGGCATTTTTTATGGATTTCACTTCAGGAGGCACTATGCGTTTGCCAATGATTCTTGACACCGATCCGGGCATTGACGATGCCGTTGCCATTGCTGCCGCGCTGTATGCACCGCAGTGCGAACTTAAACTGATTACCACCGTCGCCGGTAATGTCTCGCTGGAAAAAACTACCCGCAACGCCCTGCAACTGCTCAACTTCTGGCAGGCCGATATCCCGCTGGCGCAAGGGGCGTCGACGCCCCTATTGCGCCCGCTGCACAGCGCCGCCGAAGTGCACGGGGAGTCCGGCATGGATGGCTACGACTTTGTCGAGCATCAGCGCCAGCCTCTGGCTAAACCGGCATTTCAGGCAATACGCGATACGCTGATGGCGTCTGCTGAACCCGTTACGCTGGTGACCATCGGCCCGTTAACCAATATCGCGCTGCTGCTGTCACACTACCCGGAGTGCCAGTTCAATATCCGTCGTCTGGTGATGATGGGGGGCTCCGCCGGGCGGGGTAACTTCACACCAAACGCTGAATTCAATATTGCTATCGATCCCGAAGCTGCTGCCCGTGTTTTTCAGAGCGGCCTTGAGATCGTGATGTGCGGGCTGGATGTCACGAATCGGGCGACGTTGACGCCTGAGTTCCTCGCGACGATGCCCGCGCTCAACAAAACCGGGCATATGCTGCATGCGCTGTTTAGTCACTATCGTAGCGGTAGCATGACCAGCGGGCTGCGTATGCACGATCTCTGCACGATTGCCTGGCTGGCCCGTCCGGAACTGTTTACGCTGAAATCCTGTTTTGTGGCGGTGGAGACGCAGGGGCAATACACCTCCGGCACAACGGTGGTGGATATCGACGGCAAGCTGAAGCAGAAGCCGAATGCGCAGGTTGCGCTGGATATTGATGTTGAGGGTTTTCGTCACTGGGTGGCAGAAGTGCTGGCACTCGCGCCCTGATGAATCATGCCTTTTACTGATATTTCCGGCTGTATATCATTAATTTCTAATTATCGGTGTTTTCGGCTGGTGGCCCCGGCGTGGGCTGGTTAATCTGGAAACGATTCTTACGCATTTTTTTAACAAAAGAGTACAACTATGCATGATGCACCAATCCGCGTAGCCATCGCGGGTGCTGGCGGGCGTATGGGCCGCCAATTGATTCAGGCCACACTGGCTATGGACGGCGTGGCGCTTGGCGCGGTTCTGGAACGTGAAGGGTCCTCTCTGGCAGGTGTCGACGCGGGTGAACTGGCCGGTATGGCGAAAACCGGTGTGACGGTACAGAGCAGCCTTGATGCAGTGAAAGACGATTTCGACGTATTTATCGACTTTACTCGCCCGGAAGGGACGCTGGCGCATCTGGCCTTTTGCCGCCAGCAGCGCAAAAGCATGGTCATTGGCACGACCGGGTTTGACGACGCGGGCAAACAGGCAATTAGCGATGCCTCTCAAGACATCGCGATTGTCTTCGCGGCGAACTTTAGCGTTGGCGTAAACGTGATGCTGAAGCTGCTGGAGAAAGCGGCGAAAGTGATGGGTGATTACACCGATATCGAAATCGTTGAAGCGCATCACCGCTATAAAGTTGATGCGCCGTCGGGCACGGCGCTGGCGATGGGAGAAGCCATCGCGAAGTCTCTGAATAAAGATTTAAAAGAGTGTGCGGTTTATTCACGTGAAGGGCATACCGGTGAGCGTGTCCCTGGCACGATTGGCTTTGCCACGGTGCGTGCAGGTGACATCGTCGGCGAACATACGGCGATGTTCGCCGATATTGGCGAACGTGTAGAAATTACGCATAAAGCCTCCAGCCGCATGACTTTTGCCAATGGTGCCGTGCGTTCTGCTTTGTGGCTGAAAGGAAAGCATAATGGACTTTTTGATATGCGAGATGTGCTTGATCTCAACAATTTGTAAGAGTTATTACCCATCGTGATGTGGTTGTTGCAGTCGTAATTACTTGATTGCAAAGGGCAGTATTTTATTGCCCTTTTATTTTCTCTTTTTTCCTCTATTTTTCATGCCTGAGTGGTCTAATCTTTACTTATCTTCTGTTTTTTTCGCGCTGAAATGTAAATTTTGACCGTTTGGTCCACTTTCTTGTGCCAGGATCGCCTATCCTGAAGTTTTCTTGCTACGAAAGCGTTTTCGTGGCTGGTTTTTTTGATCTTTTTGTCTGTTAAATCCAGTAATGAAGGGCAGTGGCGTAAAAGACTAAGAAAAATATGTGAGAAAAGTTGACTTTTAACCTACATCTCTCCAGAATGCCGCCGTTTGCCAAAAATCCACGGCCAGCAAATTTGCATTGATTCATCATCTCGATATGAATTAATATGCAAATAAAGTGAGTGAATATTCTCTGGAGGACGTTTTGATTAAGTCAGCGCTATTGGTTCTGGAAGACGGAACCCAGTTTCACGGTCGGGCCATTGGGGCAACGGGCACGGCAGTTGGGGAAGTCGTTTTCAATACTTCAATGACCGGTTATCAAGAAATCCTCACTGATCCTTCCTATTCCCGCCAAATCGTCACTCTTACTTATCCTCATATCGGCAATGTCGGCACCAACTCCGCTGACGAAGAATCCTCTCAGGTACATGCGCAAGGCCTGGTCATTCGCGACCTGCCGCTGATTGCCAGCAACTATCGCAATACTGAAGATCTCTCTTCTTACCTGAAGCGCCATAACATTGTGGCGATTGCCGATATCGATACCCGTAAGCTGACGCGTTTGCTGCGCGAAAAAGGCGCGCAAAACGGCTGCATTATCGCTGGCGATAATGTCGATGCCGCAGTGGCGCTGGAGAAAGCGAAAGCATTCCCGGGCCTGAACGGAATGGATCTGGCAAAAGAAGTGACGACAGCGGAAACCTACAGCTGGACGCAAGGCAGCTGGACGCTGGCAGGCGAACTGCCACAGGCGAAAGCGGCGAGCGAATTACCGTTCCACGTTGTCGCTTACGACTACGGCGCGAAACGTAATATTCTGCGTATGCTGGTCGATCGCGGTTGCCGTTTAACGGTCGTACCGGCGAAAACCCCGGCGGCAGACGTACTGAAACTCAATCCGGACGGTATCTTCCTTTCCAACGGTCCTGGCGACCCGGCGCCGTGTGATTACGCGATTGAGGCGATTAAAACCTTCCTCGAAACGGATATTCCGGTGTTCGGCATCTGTCTTGGCCATCAACTGCTGGCACTGGCGAGCGGCGCGAAAACCATGAAGATGAAATTCGGCCACCACGGCGGCAACCATCCGGTAAAAGATATTGATAACAATACTGTGATGATCACTGCGCAGAACCACGGTTTTGCCGTAGATGAAGCCTCAATGCCTGCCAATTTGCGGGTGACGCACAAATCGCTGTTCGACGGCACGCTGCAAGGCATCCATCGCACCGACAAACCGGCGTTCAGTTTCCAGGGGCACCCGGAAGCCAGCCCGGGGCCGCACGATGCCGCACCGCTGTTTGACCACTTTATTGAGCTCATTGAGCAGTATCGCAACACCGCCAAATAATCAGGAGAAGAAGAGCCATGCCAAAACGTACAGACATAAAAAGTATCCTGATCCTTGGCGCTGGTCCGATTGTTATCGGCCAGGCGTGTGAGTTCGACTACTCCGGCGCGCAGGCGTGTAAAGCGCTGCGTGAAGAGGGTTACCGCGTTATCCTGGTGAACTCCAACCCGGCGACGATCATGACCGACCCGGAGATGGCGGACGCCACTTATATCGAGCCTATCCACTGGGAAGTGGTACGCAAAATCATCGAAAAAGAGCGCCCGGATGCCGTGCTGCCAACCATGGGCGGTCAAACCGCGCTGAACTGTGCGCTGGAACTGGAACGTCAGGGCGTGCTGGAAGAGTTCGGCGTCACCATGATTGGCGCGACCGCTGATGCGATTGATAAAGCCGAAGATCGCCGTCGTTTCGACATCGCGATGAAGAAAATCGGTCTCGACACCGCGCGTTCCGGTATCGCACATACCATGGACGAAGCGCTGGCCGTCGCGGCTGACGTGGGTTTCCCGTGCATCATCCGTCCTTCCTTTACCATGGGGGGCACCGGTGGCGGCATCGCCTATAACCGTGAAGAGTTTGAAGAGATTTGCGCCCGCGGGCTGGATCTCTCGCCAACCAATGAGCTGCTGATTGATGAATCGCTGATTGGCTGGAAAGAGTACGAGATGGAAGTGGTGCGTGATAAAAACGATAACTGCATCATTGTCTGCTCCATTGAAAACTTCGACGCCATGGGGATCCACACCGGTGACTCCATCACCGTGGCGCCAGCACAGACCCTGACCGATAAAGAGTACCAGATCATGCGTAACGCCTCGATGGCGGTACTGCGTGAAATCGGGGTGGAAACCGGCGGCTCCAACGTACAGTTCGCGGTGAACCCGAAAAACGGTCGTCTGATTGTGATTGAAATGAACCCGCGCGTATCCCGCTCTTCTGCGCTGGCCTCGAAAGCGACCGGCTTCCCGATTGCGAAAGTGGCGGCCAAGCTGGCGGTAGGTTATACGCTGGATGAATTGATGAACGACATCACTGGCGGCCGTACTCCAGCGTCGTTCGAACCGTCCATCGACTACGTTGTGACCAAGATTCCGCGCTTCAACTTCGAGAAATTTGTCGGTGCCAATGACCGTCTGACCACGCAGATGAAATCTGTCGGTGAAGTGATGGCCATTGGCCGCACGCAGCAGGAATCGATGCAGAAAGCGCTGCGCGGTCTGGAAGTGGGCGCAACCGGTTTTGACCCGAAAGTGAGCCTTGACGATCCGGAAGCGCTGACCAAAATCCGCCGCGAACTGAAAGATGCAGGCGCAGAGCGTATCTGGTACATCGCTGATGCATTCCGTGCTGGTCTCTCCATCGACGGTGTGTTCAACCTGACCAATATTGACCGCTGGTTCCTGGTGCAGATTGAAGAGCTGGTGCGTCTGGAAGAGCAGGTTGCTTCGGTGGGCATTAACGGTCTGGACGCTGACTTCCTGCGCACCCTGAAACGTAAAGGCTTTGCCGATGCGCGTCTGGCGAAACTGGTTGGCGTGCGCGAAGCGGAAATCCGCAAACTGCGCGATCAGTACGATCTGCACCCGGTCTACAAACGTGTGGATACCTGTGCGGCAGAGTTCGCCACGGATACGGCCTATATGTACTCCACTTATGAAGATGAGTGCGAAGCTAACCCGAGCCAGGATCGCGAAAAAATCATGGTGCTGGGCGGCGGTCCAAACCGTATCGGCCAGGGCATTGAATTCGACTACTGCTGCGTACATGCATCGCTGGCGCTGCGTGAAGACGGTTACGAAACCATCATGGTTAACTGTAACCCGGAAACCGTTTCGACCGATTACGACACCTCTGATCGCCTCTACTTTGAGCCGGTGACCTTCGAAGACGTGCTGGAAATCGTTCGCGTTGAGAAGCCGAAAGGCGTCATCGTGCAGTATGGCGGACAGACACCGCTGAAACTGGCGCGTGCGCTGGAAGCTGCAGGCGTGCCGGTTATCGGTACCAGCCCGGATGCGATTGACCGTGCGGAAGACCGTGAGCGCTTCCAGCAGGCGGTTGACCGCCTGAAGCTGAAACAGCCAGCGAACGCCACCGTCACGGCGATTGAGCAGGCTATAGAAAAGGCGAAAGAGATTGGTTACCCGCTGGTGGTGCGCCCATCCTACGTGCTGGGCGGCCGCGCGATGGAAATCGTCTATGACGAAGTCGACCTGCGTCGCTACTTTATGACGGCAGTCAGTGTTTCCAACGATGCGCCGGTTCTGCTTGACCGTTTCCTCGATGATGCGGTGGAAGTGGATGTCGATGCCATCTGCGATGGTGAAATGGTGCTGATTGGCGGCATCATGGAGCACATCGAACAAGCGGGCGTTCACTCCGGCGACTCCGCCTGCTCTCTGCCGGCTTACACACTGAGCCAGGAAATTCAGGACGTCATGCGCCAGCAGGTGCAGAAACTGGCGTTCGAGTTGCAGGTGCGCGGTCTGATGAACGTGCAGTTCGCGGTGAAAGACAACGAAGTTTACCTGATTGAGGTGAACCCGCGTGCGGCGCGTACCGTACCGTTCGTCTCCAAAGCGACCGGCGTGCAGTTAGCGAAAGTGGCGGCGCGCGTGATGACCGGCAAAACGCTGGCGCAGCAGGGTCACACCAAAGAGATCATCCCGCCGTACTACTCAGTGAAAGAAGTGGTGCTGCCGTTTAACAAGTTCCCTGGCGTTGACCCGCTGTTAGGGCCAGAAATGCGCTCTACCGGTGAAGTGATGGGCGTCGGGCGCACCTTCGCTGAAGCCTTTGCCAAAGCGCAGCTCGGCAGCAACTCGACGATGAAGAAATACGGCCGCGCACTGCTCTCTGTTCGCGAAGGCGATAAAGAGCGCGTGGTGGATCTGGCGGCTAAGCTGCTGAAACAAGGCTTCGAGCTGGATGCAACCCACGGCACAGCGATTGTGCTGGGCGAAGCCGGTATCAACCCGCGCCTGGTGAACAAAGTGCATGAAGGCCGTCCGCACATTCAGGATCGTATCAAGAATGGCGAGTACACCTACATCATCAACACCACGGCAGGCCGTCAGGCGATTGAGGATTCCAAACTGATTCGCCGCAGCGCGCTGCAATACAAAGTGCATTACGACACCACGCTGAACGGCGGCTTCGCCACCGCGATGGCGCTGAATGCGGATGCCACCGAGAAAGTGATTTCCGTGCAGGAAATGCACGCGCAAATCCGCAAGTAAGCCTGACACCGGCCCGTTTCGCGGGCCGGTTTCCTTTCCTGACTTCTAAGTTCTGTAGGCCTGATAAGCGAAGCACCATCAGACCTGCAATCTTCAGAGTGTTCTGCATTTTCCCACGCTTACAGAGCGTTAACCTAAAATGGGTTAACAGACGAATGAAATTCACTGAAAAGCAGGGAGATAACCATGCAAATGAACAAACTTCTGATGACGTCGATTTTTACTGCCGCAACGCTGTTTACCGTGGCTGGTTGTTCTTCAAATCAGGCTGTTCGCACCACGGATGGCCGCACCATTGTGACCGATGGTAAACCGAAGGTGGATGATGACACCGGGATGGTTTCCTATAAAAATGCCGAAACCGGTAAAACCGAGCAGATTAACCGCGACCAGGTGAAAAACATGAGTGAGCTGGATAACTGATCCGGCTTGCTGTGAGAAAGAGTCCCGCTACGGCGGGACTTTTTTTATGCGTTTATTTTCAGCAGCGCCGCGTCGATTTTCACCACGATTTTACGTAGCGGGGCGGGCGACGTCAGGCTGCACATCGGGCGGTGCAGCTCCAGCGGGAAGATAATTGCCAGTTCTTCAGGCTGTAAATGGATCAGTGTCTCGCTGGCAATGTGCTGACAAAAACCGAGATCGTAGGCGTCATTAAACGGCTCGCTAAGTTCAAGCGGCAAGCCGTCCACACCCGCGCCAACCACCTCTTCACCGTCTAATACAATATGGATATCAATATATTGGCGATGAAATTCCGGGCGCTGCTCAGCCAGCGGCTTGGTATGTCCTTCAACCACTGAGAAGAAAACGCTGTCGCCCTGCAACGGATATTTTCCCGCCGCCAGCGAGTGCGGTTTCTTATCGAGAATGGCCTGGAGCGTCTGGCGAATAATCGCCGGATAGAGTGGATTCACCGCGCCAGCGGATAAGGTATCAATGATCATGCGGGAACATCCTGGTTAACGTAGTTTTGTAACAGGGAAAGGCTTTGCGAAACGATCGTAGCTACCGGCGGTGCGATATCCACCGCCAGAATGTCGGGTTCGTCATCAGCGGGAACTTCCAGCGCGGCGAACTGACTTTGCAGCAGCGCTTCGGGCATAAAATGCCCCTGACGCTGGCGCATTCTCTCCAGCACGCAGGTGTAATCGCCCCTGAGCCAGAGAAAACAGAGATTGTTGTTCCCCTGGCGAAGCTGGTCGCGATAGCGTTTTTTCAGCGCAGAGCAGACCAGCACACCAGATTCATTTTTCTGTTCCAGACTAAAAATAACGTCGGAAACGCGTTCCAGCCACGGCAGGCGATCGTCATCATCCAATGCCTGGCCCGAGGCCATTTTACGAATGTTCTGTCGGGGATGCAGATCGTCACCATCGATAAACTTCGCCTGCATTGCCTGCGCAAGCGCCAGACCTACCGTGCTTTTCCCGGTACCGGAGACGCCCATTAAAATCACGCACTGACCAGCCATCATGCGCTCCTTATACCGCGACCAGCATACCGCCATCGACGAACAGTAAATGCCCGTTAACGAAGTCGGAGGCTTTAGAGGAGAGAAACACCGCAGCGCCAACCAGCTCCTGCGGATCGCCCCAGCGTGCGGCAGGGGTGCGTTTGCATAACCAGTCGGTGAACGCTTTGTCATCCACTAACGCCTGCGTCATGGCAGTTTTGAAATAGCCTGGCGCGATACCGTTAACCTGAATATTGTGGCGCGCCAGTTCAACGCACATGCCGCGCGTCAGCATTTTCACTGCGCCTTTCGCGGCGGCATATGGCGTAATGGTGTCGCGGCCCAGTTCACTTTGCATTGAGCAGATATTGACGATTTTGCCCTGCTGGCGCGCCATCATGCGTTTAGCGACGGCCTGCGAAACCAGGAAAACAGCAGTCTGGTTGACGGCGATAACCGCGTTCCACTCATCCACCGGAAACTCGGTAAAAGGATGACGGCGCTGGATGCCCGCGTTATTGAACAGCACGTCGATGGCGCCGATATGGCGTTCAATATTGTCAATCGCCTGCTCGACGGATTCGGCATCGGTCACGTTGAATACCGCGACATGCGCGGTTGCGCCTTCATCGCGCAGTTTCATCGCGGCCTGTTCGGCGCGTTCCGCCGAGATATCGTTAATAATGATTTCCGCGCCGTACTGCGCCAGCCCCTGCGCCATAACAAAACCGATCCCCTGACCTGAGCCGGTAATTAAAACGCGTTTGCCGTTTAAACTGAAAAGATCGTTCATTGGTATTTCCTGAGCGAATGATGTGGCCTCTATCTCACGGTTTTTACCCTGGCTGAACTGTGACGCAGATCACTCAAATCCATGTTACGAAAAGGGGTTACTTTTAGTGTGAAGCCAGGCGGAAAACTGAGGGCAATCCGGTGGTTAACCGCGCGTTGCAGCGCGGTTGGGCAATTCTCTTTTCCGGCGACAAGGGGCATAATAACGGGCTCGGGCTGGCGTCAGGACAGGTAGCAACCATGAAGGCACAACGTATTACTTTGCATGATATCGCTGCGCTGGCGGGCGTAACTAAAATGACGGTCAGCCGCTATCTGCGCACGCCGGAGAAGGTGAAGCCCGACACGGCCGAGCGTATCGCCAGTGTCATTGCTGAAGTGGGGTACCAACCCGACCCGGATAATCCGGCGATGTCTGCCAACGTGCTGCCGCGCATCGGCGTGCTGATCCCCTCTTTTAATAATCAAATCTTTGCCGACTTGCTCGCCGGGATTGAATCGGTCACTTCTGCGCAGGGCTACCAGACGCTGGTGGTCAATTATGACTACGACAGTCAGCGCGAGGAGGAGCAAATTGCTACGGTTTTAGCCTTTAATGTCAAAGGGTTGCTGCTTACTGAGTCGGTTCATAGTCTGCGGGCGGAAAAGTATCTGAAAGCGGCCAAAATTCCGATTGCCGAAGTGATGGGGTTGTCGTCGAATGCCGATCGGATCAATGTCGGTTTCGACAATATGAAGGCCGGTTTTGATATGACCACGATGCTGCTGGCCAGCGGCAAGCGGCGCATTATCTACTTCGGCTCGATGTCTGATGTGCGCGACGAGCAGCGTTATACCGGTTACTGCCAGGCGATGGAAGCGCAGGGTTTACCGGTCGGACGCATTGCGCCAAATAAGGTGTCCTCGATTTCTATCGGCACCGGCATGATGACACTGGCGCGGCAAATGTACCCGGATATGGACGGTATTTTATGTACTAACGACGACCTTGCCGTTGGGGTGTTACAGGAGTGCCTTACTTCCGGGATAAAAGTGCCTGCTGAGATCGCGATTGCCGGGTTCCACGGCCTGGAGATTGGGCAGGTTATCAGCCCGCGTCTGGCCAGCGTTTTGACCCCGCGATTCGAGATGGGAAAGGTCGCGACCGAAATCCTGCTCAAGAAAATCAAAGGCTTGCCAACCATTGAACACGTCGATTTGCACTATCGCCTGTCGATGGGCGAAACCATCTGAACCTTTCAGTCGCGCAGGCTGTTGTTAGTATTTTGTTGTGCTTATGTCGCCCCTTTTCAGGGGGAATGCGGCATTTTACCCGCGCCGATCACGAAGAAAGTAACACGCTTTTTTAACACCATTCAGCGTGATGAAGATCGCAAAAATACCCGCCGAAAACCCGTTTGATAAGACCCAGGACGTACTGAAACTTTCAAACAGGTATCACGATGAATACAAAAACTAACCAGACCGTACTGCTGATCGTTCCTGTTGTAGACAGCCTGCTCGATCGCCTTTCCACTGCTTTCACTGTGCATCGCCTTTATGAACAAGCTGACGCAGAGGCTTTTCTGCAACGTGTTGGCGCCGACATTCAGGTCGTCGTGACGCGGGGCGATATCGGCGTTACTCATCAGGTGCTGGAAGCCTTGCCGCAGGTGGGGCTGGTGGCGCTGTTCGGGGTAGGCACCGATGCAGTTGATCTGAACTACACCCGCAAACGCAATATTGCTGTCACCATCACTTCTGGCGTGTTAACGCAAGGAGTAGCCGATCTGGCGATGGGGCTGCTGCTGGCGGGGGCGCGTCAGCTCTGTCAGGGCGATCGCTTTGTCCGTGAGGGACACTGGTTAACCTCCGCGCCAGCGCTGGCAACGCAGGTCAGCGGCAAACGCATTGGCATCTTCGGTATGGGCAATATCGGCCAGGCCATCGCCCGTCGGGCCAGCGGTTTCGATATGGAGATCCTCTACAACGACCGGCAGCCGATTGCCGGGCTGGATTACCACTGGTGCGCAGATCTGCATACTCTCGCTCATGAGAGCGATTTTCTGGTGATTGCGGCTTCTGCCGGAGCAGCAAACCACAAACTGATCGACGCCTCGGTATTTAATGTGATGCCGAAACATGCCTGGTTAATTAACATCGCGCGCGGTTCACTGGTCGATGAAACGGCATTGATCCACGCGTTACAAAACGGTGTTATCGCCGGTGCTGGCCTGGACGTTTATGAAGATGAACCGAATGTCCCGGCAGCGCTGATCGCGCTCGACAACGTTGTACTGCAACCGCACGTTGCCAGCGCAACGCATGAAACCCGACAAAAAATGAGCGATGTGGTGTACGCCAACGTTGCTGCTTATTTTGCTCAGGCGCCGCTGCCCAATGTGATTGCCTGATCTTCACCTCTGCCTCAGAGAGAAAACATATGAACACTAAAATACCCGGCACGCGCTGGTGGCGGATCATTGCGCCTGTGCTTATTGCCTGCATTATTTCGTTTATGGACAGGGTTAATATCAGCTTCGCGCTGCCAGGCGGTATGGAAGCGGATTTAGGCATCACCAGCCAGATGGCTGGCGTCGCCAGCGGGATCTTTTTTATCGGTTATCTGTTCTTGCAAATTCCCGGCGGGCGTAGCGCGGTAAACGGCAGCGGCAAGCGTTTTATCGCCTGGTCGCTGCTGGCGTGGGCGGTGGTTTCTGTCGCCACTGGATTCGTAACGCATGAGTATCAACTGCTGGTACTGCGCTTTATCCTCGGCGTTTCCGAAGGGGGAATGTTGCCGGTGGTGCTGACGATGGTCAGCAACTGGTTCCCGGAAAAAGAGGTGGGCCGGGCGAATGCGTTTGTCATGATGTTTGCCCCGCTTGGCGGCATGCTGACTGCGCCGGTTTCCGGGGCGATCATCGCGGCGCTCGACTGGCGCTGGCTGTTTATCATCGAAGGGCTGCTTTCACTGGTGGTGCTGCTGGTGTGGTGGCGGCTGATCAGCGATCGGCCGGAAGAGGCGCACTGGCTGCCAGCCAGCGAACGCGAATATCTGGTCACCACGCTGGCGCGCGAGCGTGAAGCGCGGCTGGCGGAAGAGGCGGTCAGCAATGCGCCGGTAAAAGATGTGTTCCGCAATGCCGGCCTGATGAAGCTGGTGGTGCTCAACTTCTTCTACCAGACCGGGGATTATGGCTACACACTGTGGTTGCCGACGATCCTGAAAAATCTGACTGGCGCCAATATGGCCGGGGTCGGAGTTCTGGCGATCTTACCTTTTGTTGCCACGCTTGCCGGGATCTATACCATCTCGCTATTCAGCGATCGCAGCGGTAAACGTCGCGCCTGGGTGCGTCTCTCCCTGTACTGTTTCGCTGCCTCACTGCTAGCTTCGGTATTGTTACGCGAACATGTGGTGGCGGCTTATATTGCGCTGGTGATGTGCGGTTTCTTCCTCAAGGCGGCGACCAGCCCGTTCTGGTCTATTCCCGGAAGGATTGCCTCGCCGGAAGTGGCCGGTAGCGCGCGTGGCGTGATCAACGGTCTGGGCAATCTGGGTGGTTTCTGCGGCCCGTATCTGGTCGGCGTGATGATCTACTTTTACGGGCAGAATGTGGCCGTCTGCGCCCTGGCGGGTTCACTGATTATCGCCGGGACGATCACCTTCCTGTTGCCGAAGAAATGCGATCTGCAAGCCGATGATCGGGTTCTGGCCAGCACCGACGATCAGCCGCATCGCGCATAGCGGAGGGCACTATGACACTGGAACAACAGATCGCATTATGCGAAAGCCACCACGCCACGTTGCGCTTTGCGGCCTTCGATTATGCGGATGCCTGGACGCTGGGGAATGCGTTATACCAGGAGGCACTGCGCAACGATTATGCGCTGGCGATTGAGGTTCGTGTCAATCAACTGTGCCTGTTCAGCGCGCTAATGCCCGGCGCGACGGCAGAAAATGTGGATTGGGTGCGGCGTAAGCGTAATCTGGTGGATTTTCTCGGTATCAGCTCCTGGGCTGCAGGGTTGATGCTGCAATCCCGTGGTACGACGCTGAGTGAACGTTATGGCGTAGGTGCGCGAGACTATGCAGCATTTGGCGGCAGTTATCCGCTTTATCTGACCAGCGGTTGCCTGATTGGTACGGTGACGGTCTCCGGCGCGCCGCAGCGTGATGATCATAACCTTGTGCTGAGTACGCTGGCACAGACGCTGAATGTCGCGCCACTGACGCTCGTCCCTCCGATGTAACTCCCTTCACTGGCAGGCGCGCGGGTTGCGTCTGCCATTCCCGCACAGATTGTCGCTTTAAGCCTGATGATTAACTGTCTACACTCTCAAGCAAAAGAACGCAGTGAAAAACAGGTTGATCGATGATCCTTATAATTTATGCCCATCCTTATCCGCAGCATTCGCATGCGAATAAGCGAATGATTGAGCAGGCAAGGACGCTGGAAGGCGTCGAAATCCGTTCTCTCTATGAGCTATACCCTGACTTTAATATTGATGTGGCCGCCGAGCAGGAGGCGCTTTCCCGCGCTTCGCTGGTTATCTGGCAGCATCCGATGCAGTGGTACAGCGTTCCGCCGTTGCTGAAACTCTGGCTGGATAAAGTGTTGTCGCATGGCTGGGCCTATGGTCATGAGGGCACCGCGCTTAAAGGCAAAAACGTGATGTGGGCTGTGACCACTGGCGGCGGCGACCACCATTTTGATATCGGATCGCACCCCGGCTTTGATGTGCTTTCGCAGCCATTGCAGGCAACAGCGATTTACTGCGGGATGAACTGGTTACCGCCTTTTGCCGTGCACTGTACCTTTATTTGCGACGATGAAACCCTGCAGGCGCAGGCGCGTCATTACAAACAACGTTTGCTGGAGTGGCAGGAGGCGGCACATGGATAGCCATTCATTAATACAGGCGCTGATCTACCTGGGGTCGGCCGCGCTGGTTGTTCCCATCGCTGTACGATTGGGGCTGGGGTCGGTGCTTGGCTACCTGATTGCCGGTGGCATTATTGGGCCGTGGGGATTGCGCCTGGTCACCGATGCCGAATCCATTCTCCATTTCGCCGAAATTGGCGTGGTGCTGATGCTTTTCGTGATTGGTCTTGAGCTGGATCCGCAACGATTGTGGAAGTTGCGCGCCTCGGTGTTTGGCGGCGGCGCGCTGCAAATGGTGAGTTGTGGCCTGCTGCTTGGCGTGTTTTGCGCCCTGCTGGGGCTGGCGTGGCCGGTGGCGCTGCTGATTGGTCTGACGCTGGCGCTCTCTTCCACCGCGATTGCCATGCAGGCGATGAATGAACGCAACCTGACAGTTTCGCAGATGGGGCGCAGCGCCTTCTCGGTGCTGCTGTTCCAGGATATCGCGGCAATCCCGCTGGTGGCGATGATTCCGCTGCTGGCGGCCAGCGGCGGTGCGATGACGTTGAGCGCGTTTACCCTTTCGGCGCTGAAAGTGGTGGGCGCACTGGCGCTGGTGGTGTTGATTGGGCGTTATGTCGCGCGTCCGGCGCTACGCTTTGTCGCTCGCTCCGGGCTGCGGGAAGTGTTCTGCGCCGTGGCGCTGTTTCTGGTGTTCGGCTTTGGGTTATTGCTGGAAGAGGCGGGATTGTCGATGGCGATGGGCGCCTTCCTTGCCGGGGTGTTACTGGCCAGCTCTGAATACCGTCACGCGCTGGAAAGCGACATCGAACCGTTTAAAGGCCTGCTGCTTGGATTGTTCTTTATTGGCGTCGGCATGTCCATCGACTTCGGTACGCTGGTGACGCACCCGCTGCGTATCCTGCTGTTGCTGGTGGGTTTCCTGGTGATTAAAAGCGTGGTGCTGTGGCTGATCGCCCGTCCGTTACGTGTGCCGGGTAAACAGCGGATGTGGTTTGCCGCGCTGCTGGGGCAGGGGAGTGAATTCGCCTTTGTGGTGTTTGGCGCCGCGCAAACTGCACAGGTGCTCGATCCAGAATGGGCGAAAGCGCTAACGCTGACGGTTGCGTTATCAATGGCGGCGACGCCAGTCCTGCTGGTACTGCTGGCGCGGCTGGAAACTGCCGGTTCACAGCAGGAGCGCGAAGCCGATGAGATCGATGAAGAAGAGGCGCGGGTGATCATCGCCGGATTTGGTCGTTTTGGTCAGATCGCCGGGCGTCTGTTACTTTCCAGCGGCGTGAAAATGGTGGTGCTTGACCACGATCCCGATCATATCGAAACGCTGCGTAAATTCGGCATGAAAGTTTTCTACGGTGATGCCACGCGCGTCGATCTGCTGGAGTCCGCCGGTGCCGGGCGTGCTGAGGTGTTGATTAATGCGATTGACGATCCACAGGCCAGCCTGCAATTGACTGAGCTGGCAAAAGAGCACTTCCCGGATCTGCGCATTATTGCCCGCGCTCGCGATGTCGATCACTATATTCGCCTGCGACAGGCTGGCGTCGACAGACCGGAACGTGAAACCTTCGAAGCGGCGCTGAAAACCGGGCGTCTGGCGCTGGAAGGGTTAGGATTAGGCCCCTATGAAGCCCGCGAGCGCGCCGACCATTTCCGCCGTTTCAATACGTCGATGGTGGAAGAGATGGCGCAGGTCGAGAATGATGCGCAGGCGCGCGCTGCCGTGTTTAAGCGCACCAGCGCCATGTTGACGGAAATCATCTCAGAGGATCGCGCACATCTTTCGTTAACGCAGCGTCATGGCTGGCAGGGAACGGAAGAGGGGCGGCATACGGACGATCCGGCAGACGAACCGGCGGTGAAACCGCAGGCGTGAACCTGTTCAGAGTGGTTTACGGGTAACGTTTTGAATTAAAGCGAGTGGAAAGCTGGCGGTGCAGCAACAGGTTGCGGTATCGCCAGCAGAATGAAAAATTTTCTTATCCTTTGCCTTGCCCCCCATCGACGAAAGATTGTGCTTTCCGTATAGTGGCGACAATTTTTTTGCATCCAGGAATGAATGAATGATCAGTCTGATTGCCGCGCTAGCCGTGGATCGCGTGATTGGTATGGAGAACGCCATGCCGTGGAATTTACCGGCCGATCTCGCCTGGTTTAAGCGCAATACCTTAAACAAACCGGTGGTGATGGGGCGTCTGACGTGGGAATCCATCGGCCGTCCGTTACCGGGGCGCAAGAACATTGTGATCAGTAGCCAGCCGGGTACTGACGATCGTGTCGAATGGGTGAAATCCGTGGATGAAGCTATTGCTGCCTGCGGTGATGTGGAAGAGATCATGGTGATCGGCGGCGGGCGTGTTTACGAACAGTGTCTGCCGAAGGCGCAGCGCCTCTACCTGACGCACATTGATGCTGAAGTGGAAGGCGATACCCACTTCCCGGATTACGACCCGGACGACTGGGAATCGGTATTTAGCGAATTCCATGATGCTGATGCGCAGAACTCGCATAGCTACTGCTTTGAGATCCTCGAGCGCCGCTAAGATGTCCCCCGGCGGGTCGCCGCCGGGGAGTCCTTTAAGAGGCTATCGCCTCGCCATCCCCTAAATCCATCTGGCGATTTGACGGTTGCGTGAAGTACATTTTGTCTTCCCAGCGCAGGCAGGTCAGTACGCCGCCCCAGCAGCAGCCAGTATCCAGCGCGTAAATCCCTTCCGGTGTGCCAGCGCCTTCCAGCGATGCCCAGTGGCCAAAGACGATGCTGTACTCCTGAGAAACCGGTCCCGGAATCGAGAACCACGGTTTAAGCGGTGCAGGAGCACGTTCGGGAATATCCTTGCAGTACATATCCAGCTGCCCGTTCGGGAAGCAATAACGCATACGTGTGAAGGCATTAGTGATAAAGCGCAGGCGGGCAAGCCCACTGAGTTCCGGCGTCCAGTGGTTTGGCAGATCGCCATACATTGCATCCAGGAATAGCGGATAGGAATCGCTGGAGAGCACCGCTTCGATATCGCGCGCGCAGTGTATCGCCGTCGGCAAATCCCACTGCGGGGTGATCCCGGCGTGCGCCATCACCAGCTTTTTCTCTTCGTCGATTTGCAGCAGCGGCTGACGACGCAGCCAGTTGATCAGTTCGTCGGCGTCGGGCGCTTCCAGCAATAAATTGAGCCGGTCTTTGGGCTTATTGCGGCTGATACCGGCAAAGACGGCCAGCAGATGCAGATCGTGATTGCCCAGTACGATACGTACGCTGTCGCCCAATGATTTTACGTAACGCAGTACATCCAGCGACCCCGGCCCACGGGCAACTAAATCGCCGGTAAGCCATAGGGTGTCTTGCTCTGGTGAAAATTCAACCTGTTTTAACAGCGCGATCAGTTCATCATAGCAACCATGAACGTCACCAATCAGATATGTAGCCATTGGATTAATGAATCAGTATTGGAACAGCGAGTCGGAAGACAGGGACGGCGATGCGAAACGCAGTGCCCTGCGCGTCGATCATTTCGTAGTGGCCCTGCATGGTGCCCATCGGCGTCTCAATAACCGCGCCGCTGGTGTATTGATATTCGCCGCCCGGCTCAATGTGCGGCTGTTCACCGACGACACCTTCGCCCTGTACTTCCGTTTCGCGGCCATTTCCATTGGTGATCAGCCAGTAGCGTTTCAACAACTGGACAGGGGTTCGCCCCAGGTTCCGGATGGTGATGGTGTAAGCAAACACATAACGTTCATCGTCGGGGGTTGACTGAGACTCAATGTAGACGCTTTGTACCTGAACACAAACTCGGGGCGAATTGATCATGAGTTAACTCTCCTTCGGCGGCGCATTTTCCGTCAGGTAGTTGGCTAACTGACAGTACTGCGCAACAGAGATATTTTCCGCGCGCATCGTCGGGTCGATCCCCAGCGATGCCAGCACCTCAACCGTAAACACATTGCCGAGGCTATTGCGGATGGTTTTACGACGCTGGTTAAAGGCTTCGGTGGTAATGCGGCTCAGCGTGCGAATCTCTTTGACCGGATGCGGCAACGTAGTATGCGGCACCAGACGAACCACGGCAGAATCCACCTTCGGCGGCGGCGCGAACGCTGTCGGCGGCACTTCCAGCACCGGAATAACCTGACAGTAGTACTGCGCCATCACGCTTAACCGACCATACGCCTTACTGTTTGGTCCTGCAACCAGACGATTTACCACCTCTTTCTGCAACATAAAGTGCATATCGGCAATGGCATCAGTATAGCTAAACAGATGGAACATCAATGGTGTGGAGATGTTATACGGCAGGTTGCCGAAAACACGCAGCGGCTGGCCGAGCGTCTGTGAAAGCTCGCCAAAATTCATGGTCATCGCATCTTGCTGATAAATTGTCAGTTTTGGCGCGAGGAACGGATGTGTTTGCAGGCGTGCAGCCAGATCGCGGTCAAGTTCGATAACTGTCAGCTTATCCAGACGTTCGCCAACCGGTTCGGTCAGTGCGCCAAGGCCTGGGCCGATTTCAACCATCGCCTGACCCTTTTGCGGGTTGATGGCCGATACGATGCTGTCGATCACGAACTGGTCGTGGAGAAAGTTTTGCCCGAAGCGTTTACGGGCTAAGTGGCCCTGATGGACTCGATTAGTCATTGAGTATTAACAATCATTTTGATGGCGAGGTTAAGCGCCGTAATAAAACTGCCGACATCTGCTGTTCCATGGCCCGCCAGTTCCAGCGCGGTGCCGTGGTCAACGGATGTGCGAATAAAAGGTAAACCGAGAGTGATATTCACGCCGCGGCCAAATCCCTGGTATTTTAGCACGGGCAGGCCCTGATCGTGGTACATCGCCAGTACGGCGTCGGCATTATCAAGGTATTTGGGCTGAAACAGCGTATCGGCAGGCAATGGACCGCTCAAATTCATACCGCTGGCCCGCATTTCTTCCAGCACAGGAATGATCGTCTCGATCTCTTCCGTCCCCATGTGCCCGCCTTCACCTGCGTGTGGATTCAGCCCGCAGACCAGAATGTGCGGATGGCGGATACCAAATTTCTGCTGTAAATCCCCGTGCAGAATGTGAATAACCTCGCGTAACAGTGCTGGCGTAATGGCCTGTGCTACGTCTTTGAGCGGCAAATGGGTGGTTGCCAGCGCAACGCGTAACTCTTCGGTGGCCAGCATCATCACCACTTTGGCGGCGTGCGAGCGCTCCTCGAAAAACTCTGTGTGCCCGGTAAACGGCGTACCCGCGTCGTTGATCACCCCTTTATGTACCGGGCCGGTTACCAGCGCAGCAAATTCACCGTTCAGGCAGCCGTCGCAGGCGCGGGCAAGGGTTTCCACAACATAAGGGCCATTAAGAGGGTTGAGTACGCCCGGCGTTACCGGCGCATGCAGAGCGAGGGGCAGCACGGTTAACGTACCGGCTTGCTGCGCAACCGCAGCAGCTGCGGGATCGTAATCCCGAAACTGCAACGGCAGACCGAGCAGGGCTGCCCGGTCGGCTAACAGCGTCGCGTCTGCACAGATAACCAGTTCAACCGGCCAGTCACGCTGGGCGAGCTGAACCACCAGATCCGGACCAATCCCGGCGGGCTCGCCGGGAGTGATAACGACACGCTGTGTTTTCATTTAGTTGCTCAGGATTTTCACGTAGGCGCTGGCGCGTTGTTCCTGCATCCAGGTCGCTGCTTCTTCAGAGAATTTGCGGTTCATCAGCATGCGATACGCTCTGTCTTTCTGCGCGGCGTCTGTTTTATCAACGTTACGCGAATCAAGCATTTCGATCAGGTGCCAGCCGAAGGAGGAGTGCACCGGGCCGCTCATCTGGCCGCGTTTCAGCTTCATCAGCGCATCGCGGAATGCCGGATCATAAATATCCGCTGCCGCCCAGCCCAGATCGCCGCCCTGGTTTGCAGAACCTGGATCCTGTGAGAACTCTTTCGCTGCATTAGCAAACGTGGTTTTACCGCTCTTAATATCCGCTGCGATCTCTTCCAGTTTCACGCGAGCCTGATCGTCGCTCATGATGGGTGACGGTTTCAGCAGGATGTGACGAGCGTGAACTTCCGTCACGGAGATGTTCTGAGACTGGCCGCGCAAATCGTTAACTTTCAGGATATGGAAACCGACACCGGAACGAATCGGCCCGATAATGTCGCCTTTTTTCGCCGTGCTCAGCGCCTGAGCGAAGATGCTTGGCAGCTCCTGGATGCGTCCCCAACCCATCTGTCCGCCTTTCAGCGCTTGCTGATCGGCAGAGTAGGTGATCGCCAGCTTGCCGAAATCACTACCTTTACGCGCCTGATCGACAATGGAACGTGCCTGGTTTTCAGCTTCGTTAACCTGATCCGATGTCGGGTTTTCCGGCAGCGGGATCAGAATGTGGCTCAGGTTCAGTTCGGTGCTGGCATCGTTCTGGTTTCCCATCTGCTGTGCCAGGGCATCCACTTCCTGCGGCAGGACAGTCACACGACGGCGCACTTCACCGTTGCGCACTTCAGAGATGATCATCTCTTTGCGGATCTGGTTGCGATAGGTGTTGTAATTCACCCCATCGTAAGCCAGACGGCTGCGCAATTGATCCATAGACATATTGTTCTGTTTGGCAATGTCGGCGATGGCGGCATCAAGCTGCTCGTCCGTCACTTTGACACCCATTTTGGTGCCCATCTGCAGAATGATTTGATCCATGATCAGACGTTCAAGGATCTGATGGCGCAGCGTGGCGTCGTCCGGCAGTTGCTGACCCGCCTGGCCTGCATTGGCCTTTACGGACTGCATCATGCTATCAACGTCACTTTCAAGCACTACGCCGTTATTGACGACAGCAGCGACTTTATCAACAACCTGAGGCGCAGCAAAACTGGTATTCGCAACCATAGCGATACCGAGAAGCAGCGTTTTCCAGTTCTTCATACCTTTTCCATTTCAATTAACCGCAATGCGGATTACGTTGCAAATCAAACAGATCACATTGAACTACGGTACGGCAGAATGTTTGAACGCAGCATTTGTTGCGTACCCAAACCGTAGTTAGAACTCAGACCGCGCAGCTCAATGTTGAAACCGATGACGTTGTCATACTTGCTTTGGTCATTTTGCCAGCCGTTAATTTTCCGCTCATAGCCGACGCGGAGAGCATAACAGCAGGAGTTGTACTGCAAGCCAACCATCTGGTCAGCGGATTTGTGTGTATTCGTGTCGAAATAGTAAGCCCCGACGATCGACCAGCGGTCGGCAATCGGCCAGCTTCCGGCAGCGCCCACCTGCGAAATACCATCTTTATACTGCGCGGAAGTCGCGTAGCTTGGCAGCGTTGCTTGAATGTATTCCGGGCTGGCGTAACGGTAGCTCAGTTGCAGCATACGGTCTTCATCACGACGGTATTCCAGTGACGAGCTGCTGTTGGCGATGGCATTCAGACGCGTGTCGTACTGCACGCCACCGCGCAGACCCCAGCGATCTGAGATACGCCAGTAGGTATCACCCGCCCAAACCAACGACCCCGTTTTGTTGTCTTTCTCCCAGTTAATGTTGTCATCACCGGTGCGAGACTCGGTGAAATAGTAGATTTGACCAACAGAAACGTTAAAACGTTCAACTGCCGCATCATCATAAATGCGCGTTGTGACGCCGGTGGTAACCTGGTTTGCAGAGGCGATACGGTCAAGCCCGCCGTAGGTGCGATCGCGGAACAGCCCACTGTAGTCGGATTGTAAGAGCGTTGAGTCGTAGTTGTTGATATGGCTCTGATCGCGATACGGCACATACAGGTATTGCGCGCGTGGCTCCAGCGTTTGGGTATAACCTTCCGCCCAGTTCATATCACGTTCAAACACCATCTTGCCGTCCATCTTAAATTGCGGCATGACGCGGTTGACTGTCTCTTTGTAATCCGTGTTGTTACTTGCGTTGTAATCATCCAGATTGCTCTGCTGGTAGTGGGTCGCCAGCATTTTCACTTCAGTATCCAGGCTGCTCCAGTCGTTGGCGACGGGCAGACTTAACGTCGGCTCCAGATGAACACGCGTCGCTTCCGGATAGTTAGCGTTAGTATTGGTGAAATGAACCGCCTGGCCATACACACTCAAGTCAAACGGCCCAAGGTCATTGTGATACCAGTTCACATCCAACTGGGGTTCAGCGGCATAGGAGTTACTGTTTTCGCTGTCAAATACCTGGAACTGTTTTGTCGATACCGTGGCGTTAAAGTTTTCCACCGCGTAACCCACGCTGAAGATCTGGGTCGCGTAGCCATCGGTACTGGATCCGTATTTCGATGAGAAGTCATTGAAGTAGTGAGAGTCACTGACCTTGGTATAGTTGGCATTAAAACGCCACACCTGATCCATTACGCCAGAGTGCTGCCAGTAGAATAACCAGCGGTGGCGGTTGCTCTCCGTCGGATACTCATCTTCGTAGACTTTGTCGGACGGCAGATAGTCAAATTCAACCAGGCCAGCCCCGGCCTGTGTCAGATAGCGGAATTCGTTTTGCCACTGAATATTGCCACGTTTATGGATGTAATGCGGCGTGATGGTCGCATCCATATTTGGCGCAATGTTCCAGTAGTACGGCAGGTAAAACTCGAAGTAGTTACTGGTGCTGTACTTGGCATTCGGGATCAAGAAACCGGAACGGCGTTTGTCACCGATCGGCAACTGTAAGTACGGGCTATAGAACACCGGTACGGGGCCGAGTTTAAAGCGCGCGTTCCAGATCTCCGCGACCTGCTCCTGGCGATCCTGAATCACTTCGCTACCCACGACGCTCCAGGTATCAGAACCCGGCAAGCAGGAGGTAAAGGAGCCGTTATCCAGAATCGTATAGCGGTTTTGCCCGCGCTGTTTCATCAGGTCGGCGGTGCCACGCCCCTGGCGACCCACCATCTGGTAATCACCCTGCCAGACGTTGGTATCTTTGGTGTTCAGGTTTGACCAGGCTTTAGGACCTTTCAGGATGACCTGGTTATCGTCATAGTGCACATTACCCAGTGCATCCACTGTGCGTACCGGGTCTGTCTGACCTTCCGGCTGCTGCTGATGAAGCTGCACCTCATCGGCCTGTAAACGGCTATTCCCTTGATTAATATCGACATTGCCGGTAAAAACGGCATCGTCAGGGTAGTTGCCTTTTGCGTGATCGGCATTGATCGTCACCGGCAGGTTATTGGTATCACCCTGTACCAGCGGGCGATTGTAGCTGGGGACGCCAAGCATACACTGCGAGGCAAGATCGGCTGCCATTCCCTGCTGACTATAAAGGGCGGAGCCAATCATGGTGGCCAGGAGGGTGGGGATACGTTTTTTCATACGTTGTATTTGTTGTTCCGTCATCTGTGGCTTTACGCTGGCAAACGGTCTGAGACTAACTTACTCGCCTTTGCAACGCTAGTTTTAATCCTGCCCGCGTTCGAGCCAGGGAGAGAAGACTGCGCCTGTGCATGGCATAGAATGACGGGTATGATAAAGCAAATTTTAGCCGACGGCATGACGATTTGGGGAGTATATGCAGTATTGGGGAAAAGTGGTTGGTGTGGTCATCGCTCTTTTCATGGGCGGCGGCTTTTGGGGCGCGGTTCTGGGGCTGATTATCGGCCATATGTTTGATAAGGCGCGCAGCCGTAAAATGGCCTGGTTTGCTAACCAGCGTGAACGTCAGTCGCTCTTCTTCGCCACCACCTTTGAGGTGATGGGGCATCTGACCAAATCGAAAGGCCGTGTCACCGAAGCTGACATCCAGGTCGCCAGCCTTTTTATGGATCGCATGAATCTGCATGGCGAGTCGCGTATGGCGGCACAACGCGCGTTTCGCGACGGTAAAGCGGATAATTACCCGCTTCGCGACAAGATGCGGCAGTTCCGCAGCGTCTGTTTTGGCCGCTTCGATTTGATTCGGATGTTTCTGGAAATTCAAATCCAGGCTGCTTTTGCCGATGGCTCCCTGCACCCCAGTGAACGCGAAGTGTTGTATGTGATTGCTGAGGAGTTGGGCATCTCGCGCCTGCAATTCGATCAGTTCCTGCGCATGATGCAGGGCGGCGCGCAGTTTGGCGGCGGTTACCATTATCAGCAGCAGGCAGGTGGTAACGGCGGCGGCTGGCAGCAGGCGCAGCGTGGTCCGACGCTGGAAGATGCCTGTAATGTGCTGGGCGTGAAACCGACAGACGATGCGACAACCATCAAGCGCGCTTACCGTAAATTGATGGGCGAACACCATCCGGACAAACTGGTGGCAAAAGGTTTGCCGCCAGAGATGATGGAAATGGCAAAACAAAAAGCGCAGGAAATTCAGAAAGCTTACGAACTGATTCGCGAGCAGAAGGGTTTTCGCTAAGCGTAATACTCCCCCGGCGCGCGGTCGGGGGAGAGTATTAAAAATCTACCGGTGCTTTGAACGTCATGCTATTGCCGAATTCCGGATGAGTAATCGTCAGTGTTTCGGCATGCAACTGTAAACGCGGCGCCAGCGCCAGCGCTTGCGGCGGTGCATAAAAGCGATCGCCGAGAATCGGATGACCAATAGCCAGCATATGCACGCGCAGTTGATGCGAGCGACCCGTAATCGGCTTCAGCCGTACGCGGGAGTTGCCATCATCATCCAGCGACAACACTTCATACTCGGTCTGCGCCGCTTTGCCGGTTTCGTAACACACTTTCTGCTTCGGGCGATTCGGCCAGTCGCAAATCAGCGGTAAATTCACCAGCCCTTCCGCTTTCTCCGGGTGACCCCAGATGCGCGCCAGATACTGCTTTTTCGGTTCGCGCTCGCGGAACTGGCGCTTTAGTTCACGTTCGGCATTTTTGGTAAGAGCCACCACAATCACACCGCTGGTGGCCATATCCAGGCGATGCACGGATTCAGCCTGCGGAAAGTCGCGCTGAATACGTGTCATCACACTGTCTTTATGCTCATCAAGACGACCCGGAACCGACAACAAGCCGCTGGGCTTGTTGACGACCATAATGTGCTCATCCTGATAGAGAATAACCAGCCAGGGATCCTGCGGCGGATTGTAAGGCTCCATCACCATAAACAGCTCCGTTATTGATGCGTCACAACGATCAGACGCAGCGCGTCCAGTCGCCAGCTCGCCTGATCCAGGCTTTCCAGCACGTGCTGGCGATTACTTTCAATAGCGGCCAGTTCATCGTCACGAATGTTAGGGTTAACCGCACGCAGCGCTTCCAGACGCGACAGTTCAGCAGAGAGTTTCTCGTCTGCTTCGCTGCGGGCGGCATCAATCAGCGCGCGCGCTGCGCTCTCAACCTGCATTTCTCCTTTTTGCAGAATGTTGTGTACATCCTGATGCACCGCATTCACCAGCTTACTGCCGGTATGGCGGTTCACGGCGCTGAGCTGACGGTTGAAACTTTCAAACTCAACCTGTCCGGCCAGGTTAGTGCCGTTTTTATCCACCAGCAGGCGGATTGGCGTCGGCGGCAGGAAGCGGTTAAGCTGCAGATGTTTCGGTGCCTGCGCTTCGACGACATAGATCAGCTCCAGCAACAGCGTACCGACCGGCAGCGCTTTGTTTTTCAGTAGCGAAATGGTACTGCTGCCGGTATCGCCGGAGAGGATCAGATCCAGACCGTTGCGGATCAGCGGATGTTCCCAGGTGATGAACTGCGCATCCTCGCGGGAGAGCGCGACATCGCGATCGAAAGTGATGGTACAGCCATCTTCCGGCAGGCCCGGGAAATCCGGCACCAGCATATGATCGGACGGCGTCAGAACGATCATGTTTTCGCCGCGATCGTCCTGGTTAATCCCCACGATATCAAACAGGTTCATGGCGAAGGTGATAAGCGCGGTGTCATCATCCTGCTCTGCAATGCTTTCTGCCAGGGCTTGCGCTTTTTCGCCGCCATTAGAGTGGATCTCCAGCAGACGGTCACGCCCTTGTTCCAGTTGCGTTTTCAGCGCGTCATGCTGCTCGCGGCAGGATTTGATCAGCTCTTCAAACCCGTCGGTGTTTTCCGGTGCGGCCAGATAGTTAATCAGCTCGCCGTGGACGCTGTCGTAAATCGTGCGACCGGTCGGGCAGGTATGTTCAAAGGCATCCAGCCCTTCGTGATACCAGCGAACCAGTACGGACTGCGCGGTTTTCTCCAGATACGGCACATGGATCTGAATATCATGCGCCTGACCGATACGATCCAGACGACCGATACGCTGCTCCAGCAGATCCGGGTTAAATGGCAGATCGAACATCACCAGATGGCTGGCGAACTGGAAGTTACGGCCTTCAGAGCCGATCTCCGAGCACAGCAGTACCTGCGCGCCGCTGTCTTCTTCGCCAAACCACGCGGCTGCACGGTCGCGTTCGATAATCGACATGCCTTCATGGAACACGGCCGCGCGAATGCCTTCGCGTTCACGCAGAACCTGTTCCAGCTGCAGCGCGGTCGCCGCTTTGGCGCAGATCACCAGGATTTTCCGGGAACGGTGGCTGGTCAGGTAGCCCATTAACCACTCTACGCGAGGGTCGAAGTTCCACCAGGTACCGCTATCGCCTTCGAATTCCTGATAAATCTGTTCCGGATAGAGCATGTCGCGGGCGCGTTCTTCCAGACTCTTACGCGCGCCCATAATGCCGGAAACTTTGATGGCGGTTTGATACTGTGTCGGCAGCGGCAATTTAACCGTGTGCAGTTCGCGTTTCGGAAAGCCTTTCACGCCGTTGCGGGTGTTACGGAACAACACGCGGCTGGTGCCGTGTCTGTCCATCAGCATGGTGATCAGCTCCTGGCGCGCATCGGCTGCACCGTCGCGGTCGCTGTTGGCGGTTTGCAGCAGCGGTTCGATATCCTGCTCACCCACCAGATCGCTCAGCGTATTCAGATCGTCATTGCTAAGCCGTTCACCTGCCAGCAGTAGCGCCACTGCATCAGCGACCGGACGATAGTTTTTCTGCTCTTCGACAAACTGGGCGAAGTCATGGAAACGGTTTGGATCAAGCAGGCGCAGACGGGCAAAGTGGCTCTCCATGCCCAGCTGTTCCGGCGTGGCGGTCAGCAGCAAAATGCCGGGTACGCGCTCGGCCAGCTGCTCAATGGCGAGATATTCACGGCTGGCTTCGTTTTCGCTCCACACCAGGTGATGCGCTTCGTCCACCACCAGCAGATCCCACTCCGCATCGCAAAGATGCTCAAGGCGCTGCTTGTTGCGGCGTACAAAATCGAGGGAGCAGATCACCAGTTGTTCGGTCTCAAACGGGTTATCTGCGTCGTGTTGCGCTTCGGCATAGCGTTCATCGTCGAACAGGGCGAAACGCAGGTTGAAGCGCCGCAGCATCTCCACCAGCCACTGGTGTTGCAGGGTTTCCGGCACCACAATCAGCACGCGTTCCGCTGCGCCAGAGAGCAGTTGTTGATGCAGGATCATCCCGGCTTCAATAGTTTTCCCGAGACCGACTTCATCCGCCAGCAGCACGCGCGGCGCATAGCGGCGACCCACATCGTGAGCGATGTGCAACTGATGCGGGATCAGATTCGTGCGCTGGCCACGCAGGCCGCTCCACGGCATACGGTATTGCGCGCTTTGATAATTGCGGGCACGAAAACGCAGCGCAAAACGGTCCATACGGTCGATCTGCCCGGCAAACAGGCGATCCTGTGGTTTGCTGAATACCAGTTTGCTGTCGAGCAGCACTTCGCGCAGGATGACGTCGTTTTCCTGGGTATCCAGACGCGTTCCGGTGTAGGCAAGCAGTCCGTTTTCTTCTTTTACGTCTTCAATCGTTAACTGCCAGCCTTCATGGCTGGTAACCGTATCACCGGGGTTGAACATGACGCGGGTAACCGGGGAATCGCTACGGGCATACAGGCGATTTTCTCCAGTGGCAGGGAAAAGGAGCGTAACCGTGCGTGCATCGATGGCAACGACTGTACCAAGTCCGAGTTCGCTTTCCGTGTCGCTAATCCAGCGTTGACCAAGTGTAAAGGGCATAAATGAACTCTATATCTCAAATTGCAGGCAATAGCTCGTCGCCGCCTGAAGGGAGGCGGGCGCGAACAAAATTGGGACCAGAAAAAGGAAGGGCGCTATGGTACTGGATGACGTCACATTCGTATAGCCTGAAAAGTGCAGCTTTAATGCAAATGCGCCATTAAAACAGCCCCAGTTGCCCCGTAAGAAGTGTAGCAAAATCGTCGTCAATGAAAGGGAGAATTCCGTCGGCGACCGGCTGTAGCTGTTTACTGAGATAGTGATCGTAATCGAGCGGCGAGCGCTGATAATCCACCGGTTCAGGGCCGCTGGTGGTCCAGACGTATTTAATGGTGCCGCGATTCTGATATTGCACCGGGCGGCCGCGTTTTACGTTCTCTTCATCGGCCAGGCGGGCAGCGCGCACATGCGGCGGCACATTACGCTCATACTCGCCCAGCGCGCGGCGCAGACGCTTACGGTAGACCAGTTGCTCATCCAGTTCGCCCGCCATCAGGCTGGCGATCGTCTCCCGTACGTAATCCTGATACGGTTCATTACGAAATACGCGCAGATAGAGCGTTTGCTGAAACTGCTGCGCCAGCGGCGTCCAGTCGGTACGCACCGTTTCCAGCCCCTTAAACACCATGCGCTGGTTGTCGCCTTCCTGAATCAGCCCGGCGTAGCGTTTTTTACTGCCCTGCTCAGTACCGCGAATGGTCGGCATCAGAAAACGGCAGAAATGGGTTTCAAACTCCAGCTCCAGCGCGCTCTCCAGCCCCTCATTTTGCAAATACGCGGCCCACCAGGCGTTGACGTGTTCCACCAGGGATTGACCGATGCGCGCTGCCGCTTCTTCGCTGTGCGCCTTCTTCAGCCAGACGAAGGTTGAATCGGTATCGCCGTAAATGACATCAAAACCCTGTTCTTCAATCAGCGCTTTGGTCTGGCGCATGATCTGATGGCCGCGCATGGTGATCGATGACGCCAGACGGGGATCGAAAAAGCGGCACGCGCTGGTGCCGAGCACGCCGTAAAAGGCGTTCATGATGATCTTTAATGCCTGCGACAGCGGTTTATTTCCCTGTCGTTTAGCATCATCGCGCCCGTGCCAGATTTGGCCGACAATCTCCGGCAGGCAGTGTTTCTCGCGGGAAAACCACGCGCCAAGAAAGCCTTCGGTGCTGTGTGCGGGCTCCGGTCGTGCCATACCTTCCACCAGACCGACCGGATCGATAAGAAAGGTACGGATAATCGAGGGATAAAGACTTTTGTAATCCAGCACCAGCACCGAATCGTAAAGCCCTGGACGGGAATCCATCACATAGCCGCCAGGGCTTGCCTGCGGTGGCACCTCGCCGAGATTCGGCGCCACGAAACCTGCGCGGTGCATGCGCGGAAAATAGAGATGGCTGAATGCGGCGACCGACCCGCCGTGCCGGTCTACCGGCAAGCCGTTGACCGTGGCGCGCTCCAGCAGAAACGGCATGATCTCCGTTTTATGGAAGATGCGCGTCACCAGCTCGCAATCCTTCAGGTTATAGGTGGCGAGCGCCGGTTTATTTTCGGCGAACCGGCGGTCGATTTCGTCCATTCGATCCCACGGGTTGTCGATGGCTTTACCTTCGCCGAGTAGCTCCTGTGATACTGCTTCCAGCGAGAAAGAGGAGAAATTCCAGAAAGCGGACTTCAGCGCTTCGATGCCGTCGATAATCAGCCGACCAGTGGCCTGTGCGAAGAAGACGCCATTTTTAAAACCGTGCTCGCGCCACTCCAGCTCGCTGCCGTGCCGTCCAAGGGTGAGCGGCACGCGGTAACGCTCGGCGCTTTTTTGCAGTACGCGCAGATCGAACTGCACCACGTTCCAGCCGATGATGACATCCGGATCGTGCGTGGCGAACCAGGCGTTGAGTTTTTCCAGCAGTTGCGGGCGGCTGGCAACATATTCCAGATCGAAATCCAGCCCCTGCGCGCTGCCGTTTTCCGGCCCCAGCATATAGACCGTACGCTGTCCGCAGCCTTCCAGACCGATGCAGTAAAGCTCGCCGTGGCGGCTGGTTTCGATATCCAGCGACACCCATTTCAGCGGCGGGCGATAGTGGGGATTAGGTTTGAGACGCGCATTGATCAGCGCGTCGCCCTGCGGTTCGCCATCTACCCATACCGGCGCGGTGATAAAGCGCTCCATCAGAAAGCGCTCCGGCGGGCGAACATCGGCTTCGTAGAGCGTTACGCCGCCTTCGCGCAGCAGCTTTTCCAGGCGCATCAGCTGGCGATGAGCGCGGCAATAGAGACCGAATACAGGCTGGCGGTGGAAATCGCACAGTTCGAGCGGCGTGAGCCGCCACTGTTTTTCATTGCTTAACAGGCGACGGGCCATTTCTGCCTGCGCAGCGGGGATAAAGGCCACCGACTCCTGCGGCGGTAGCACAACGCGCAAGGGGCCGTTATCCGTCGCCAGCCAGAATTCCACCTCGGTGCCGCCAGGAGTATCCCGCCAGTGACGGGTTAATAAAAAGCCTTCTTGCGCCTGCGCCACAGCGTTCTCTCATAAAATAAAACCAGGCGATATTATAGCCTGGTTTATACAGTTATGCTGTGGTTTTATACAGTTATTGGCCGTAGTAAGCTTTGGCACCGTGTTTGCGCAGGTAGTGTTTATCCAGCAGCGTTTGCTGCATGGCGGGCAGACGCGGGTCGAGCTGGCGACAGAAGATGCCCATATAAGCCACTTCTTCCAGCACAATCGCGTTATGCACTGCGTCATCGGCGGTTTTCCCCCAGGCGAAAGGCCCGTGAGAATGCACCAGCACGCCGGGCATTTGGGCGGGATCAATACCCTGTTTTTCAAAGGTTTCGACAATCACATTACCGGTTTCCCACTCGTATTCTCCGTTGATTTCCTCATCGGTCATCTTACGTGTGCAGGGGATCTCGCCGTAAAAATAGTCCGCATGCGTGGTACCGGTTGCCGGGATTGGCTGACCAGCCTGTGCCCAGATGGTGGCATGGCGGGAATGGGTATGCACGATGCCGCCAATGCCAGGAAAAGCCTGGTACAACAAGCGGTGCGTTGGAGTGTCCGAGGAGGGTTTTTTGTTGCCTTCCACCACTTCACCGGTCGTGATATTGACGACCACCATATCGTCGGCGGTCATCACACTGTAATCGACGCCAGAAGGTTTGATCACCAGCACGCCGCGCGCGCGATCAACTGCGCTGACATTACCCCAGGTCAGCGTCACCAGATTGTGTTTCGGCAGCGCGAGGTTAGCTTCCAGCACCTGACGTTTAAGATCTTCGAGCATTTCTTTCTCCTGCTATTGCCGGATGGCACTAGCGTTTACCCGACCAGGGATACCCGCAGGCCCGGTAAACGAAGTGCCACCGGGCGCGGGCATCTGGCGTTAGCGTTTTGAACCGTAATAGACTTCGTTCCAGCGCAGCGCATCTTTAAACGCCGGCAGGCGGGTATCGTTGTCGATAACCGTCAGCTCGATGTCATGCAGCTCGCTGAACTGGCGCATATCGTCCAGCGTCAGGGCGTGGCTAAAGACGGTGTGGTGCGCGCCGCCCGCCAGGATCCAGGCTTCGGAAGCGGTTGGCAGATCCGGCTGCGCTTTCCACAGCGCGTTCGCCACCGGCAGTTTTGGCAGATCGTGCGGGGTTTTGACCGCATCGACGCAGTTCACCAGCAGGCGGAAGCGATCGCCCAGATCGATCAGGCTGGCATTGATCGCCGGTCCTGTTTTGGTCGAGAAGATCAGACGTGCCGGATCGGCTTTACCGCCGATACCCAGGTACTGCACATCCAGCGTCGGTTTCTCATCAAGGGCGATAGACGGGCACACTTCCAGCATATGAGAACCCAGCACCAGGTCGTTGCCTTTCTCAAAGTGGTAGGTGTAATCCTCCATAAAGGAGGTGCCGCCGCTTAAACCGCCGGACATCACTTTCATGATGCGCAGCAGCGCGGCGGTCTTCCAGTCGCCTTCACCGGCAAAGCCGTAGCCCTGCTGCATCAGACGCTGCACCGCCAGACCCGGCAGTTGTTTCAGACCGTGAAGATCTTCGAAGGTGGTGGTAAAAGCATGGAAACCACCCTCTTCAAGGAAGCGTTTCATCCCCAGTTCGATGCGCGCGGCATCCAGCACGTTCTGGCGTTTGTCGCCGTGAACCTGCGCCGCAGGTGTCAGGCGGTAGCTGCTTTCATACTCATCCACCAGCGCATTGACATCACCATCGCTAACCGCGTTCACCACCTGCACCAGATCGCCGACGCCCCAGGTATTCACCGAGAAGCCAAATTTGATCTGTGCAGCGACTTTATCGCCGTCCGTCACCGCCACTTCGCGCATGTTGTCGCCAAAGCGCACCACTTTCAGATGGCGGGTATCCTGTTTGGAAACCGCCTGACGCATCCACGCGCCAATGCGCGCATGGGCATGGCGATCCTGCCAGTGGCCGGTGACCACGCTGTGCTGCAGGCGCATGCGCGCGCCGATAAAACCGAACTCGCGGCCGCCGTGCGCGGTCTGGTTCAGGTTCATAAAGTCCATATCGATGCTGTCCCACGGCAGGGACGCGTTGAATTGAGTGTGGAATTGCAGCAGCGGTTTATTGAGGATGGTCAGGCCGTTAATCCACATTTTGGCTGGAGAGAAGGTGTGCAGCCACACCACCATCCCGGCGCACTTGTCATCGTAGTTGGCGTCGCGGCAGATTGCGGTGATCTCATCTGGCGAGGTTCCCAGCGGCTTCAGCACCAGCTTACAGGGCAGTTTCGCTTCTGCATTAAGGGCGTTGACCACCTGATCGGCATGCTTTGTCACCTGCTTCAGGGCTTCCGGGCCGTACAGGTGCTGGCTGCCAATAACGAACCATACTTCATAATTGTCGAAAATAGTCATGATCTTGTCCTTAATGAGTTAACGCGGCCTGCGAGGTTGTCGCGGCGGAAGGGAGATAGTGCTGTTCGGCGCTTTTTGCCCACTGTTGGTAGCGGCGGTAGAGCCGTTCAAACTGTGGTGCCTGCGCCGAAGGCTGTAGGGTTTTCTCGATGGCGCTGGCCATCGAGCGCTGTGCTGCCGGGATATCCGCATGAACCTCTGCCGCTACGGCGGCGAAAATCGCGGCACCCAGCGCGCAGCACTGTTCAGAGGCCACGACCTGTAATGGGCGGTTAAGTACGTCGCAGCAGGCCTGCATCACGCCGAGGTTTTTACGGGCAATACCGCCGAGCGCCATCACGTTATCCACGGCGATACCTTGTTCGGTGAAGCACTCCATAATGGCGCGCGCGCCAAAGGCGGTGGCGGCGATCAGGCCGCCGAACAGCGCGGGCGCATCGGTCGCCAGATTGAGATCGGTGATCACCCCTTTCAGACGCTGGTTGGCGTTGGGTGTGCGACGGCCGTTAAACCAGTCGAGCACGACCGGCAGATGTTCGAGTGACGGGTTTTTAACCCAGGCATCAGTCAGGGCTGGCAGCAACTGTTTCTGCTGCGCTTTGATTTGTGCTTTCAGTTCCGGATGCTGCTGCGCCAGTTGTTCCAGCGGCCAGCCGAGGACGCGACCAAACCAGGCATAGATATCGCCAAAGGCGGATTGCCCGGCTTCAAGGCCGATAAAATCGGGCACGACGCTGCCATCCACCTGACCGCAAATCCCTTTCACCGCGCGAGTGCCAACGCTCTGCTTATCGGCAATCAGGATGTCGCAGGTCGAGGTGCCAATCACTTTCACCAGCGTGTTGGGCTGTGCGCCCGCGCCGACGGCACCCATATGGCAGTCGAATGCGCCGCCGGAAATTACCACCGATTCGGAAAGCCCCAGACGCTGAGCCCATTCCGCGGTTAGCGTGCCAACCGGCAGGTCTGCGGTGTACGTGTCGGTAAACAGTGGCCAACGCAGGTGTTTATTGATAATCGGATCCAGCTCGTCAAAGAACGCCGCCGGAGGCAGGCCGCCCCAGCTTTCATGCCACAACGATTTGTGCCCGGCGCTGCAACGTCCGCGACGAATCGCTTCCGGACGCGTCGTGCCGGAGAGCAGGGCTGGCACCCAGTCGCACAGCTCAATCCAGGAAACGGCCGCCTGAGCAACGGCGCTGTCGGCGCGGGTGACATGCAGGATTTTGGCCCAGAACCATTCGCTGGAATAAATGCCGCCAATGTAGCGCGAGTAGTCAGTTTTACCGGCGCTATGGCACAACAGGGTGATGGCTTCTGCCTCTTCGACGGCGGTGTGATCTTTCCACAACACAAACATGGCGTTCGGGTTGTCGGCGAACTCCGGGCGTAACGCCAGCACGCGTCCTTCCGCGTCTATCGGCGCTGGCGTCGAGCCGGTACTGTCCACACCGATGCCTTTAATCGATGCGCGCTGTTCGACGCTGAGTTCAGCCAGCACGCTTTTTAGTGCGGCTTCCATCGACTCGATGTAGTCGCGCGGGTGGTGGCGAAACTGATTGTTTGGCGCATCGCAATAACGCCCCTCCTGCCAGCGCGGATACCACTCAACGCTGGTGGCGATCTCCGCCCCGGATGTGCAGTCTACCGCCAGCGCACGTACTGAATCGCTGCCGAAATCGAGGCCAATTGTGATTGCCATGTATGTTGCTCCATGAAAAATAACCGTTAGGAAAACCATAGTGAGCGGCGCTTAAAACCGTCAGGCAGGATTCGCTAATCTTATGGATAAAAATGCTATGGCAATGCAAAGTGTGACGCCGTGCAAAAATTCGATGTGGACATTTCTGCCACCTTTATAGACACTTTCGTTATCCCTTTTCAGCCCATTTCAGGGCGAAAAAAAGGCGTAATTGCTTTCGTCTGGCGGGATTAATCCGTAACAGTGTGCTGTGCCTCAGGGCGGCGGGCTGCCGCAGGATGAGGGTTTTATCAATATGGACAATTGGTTTCCTTACCGGGTATGGGAGTATTGCGTTTATGGCTGAATCACAAAACGATCCACTGCTGCCTGGGTACTCGTTTAACGCGCATCTGGTTGCGGGTTTAACGCCGATTGATTCGGAAGGCTATCTCGACTTTTTCATCGATCGTCCGCTGGGGATGAAGGGCTATATCCTCAACCTGACGGTGAAGGGAGAAGGGGTGGTCAAAAACGGCGGTAAGCAGTTTATCTGCCGTCCTGGCGATATTTTGCTGTTTCCACCGGGGGAAATTCACCACTACGGTCGTCATCCCGATGCGTCGGAGTGGTATCACCAGTGGGTTTACTTCCGACCGCGCGCCTACTGGCACGAGTGGCTTAACTGGCCGACGTTGTTTTCCCAGACAGGATTTTACCGTCCTGATGACGGCAATATGCAATGTTTTCGCGATCTTTTCGCGCAAATTATCGATGCCGGGCAAAGTGGCGGGCGTTACGCTGAACTGCTGGCAATCAACCTGCTGGAGCAGCTATTGCTGCGGCGCATGGAGGCGATCAACGAATCGTTGCATCCACCGCTGGATAACCGCGTGCGCGACGCTTGCCAGTACATCAGCGATCACCTGGCAGACAACCATTTTGATATCGCCAGCGTAGCGCAACATGTCTGTCTTTCACCGTCGCGGCTGTCGCACCTTTTTCGTCAGCAACTGGGCGTGAGTGTCCTGAGCTGGCGCGAGGATCAGCGCATCAGCCAGGCAAAATTGCTGCTTAGCACCACGCGAATGCCGATAGCCAGCGTTGGGCGCAATGTTGGCTTTGACGATCAGCTTTATTTTTCCCGGGTATTTAAGAAATGCACTGGCGCCAGCCCCAGCGAATTCCGCGCGGGGTGCGAATAAAACGTAAAGTTTGGCAATAAAGGGTTCGGCAATACGACATAACCTGTAAAACTTTCAGATAATTGAAAGGTTGACGTTCACGGAGTCGCTCCGGAGAATCCAGCCTTCATGCTGAACAGGACGGGTTATGGAAGCACTGCTGGATCATTTTATTACGCAATCGGCAATATACTCGCTGACGGCCATTGCGCTGGTGGCATTTTTTGAGTCGCTGGCGCTGGTCGGGTTGATTCTGCCCGGTACGGTGATGATGGCCGGACTGGGCGCGCTGATTGGCAGCGGCGAAGTTAATTTCTGGCAGGCGTGGCTGGCGGGTATTATTGGCTGCCTGCTGGGCGACTGGATCTCGTTCTGGTTGGGCTGGCGCTTCAAAGCGCCGCTGCACCGCTGGTCCTTTATGAGAAAGAACAAAGCGCTGCTGGATAAGACCGAGCACGCGCTGCATCAACACAGCATGTTTACCATTCTGGTTGGGCGTTTTGTCGGGCCAACCCGTCCGCTGGTGCCGATGGTCGCAGGTATGCTCGATCTGCCGGTACGTAAATTCCTGCCGCCGAATATTATTGGCTGCCTGTTCTGGCCGCCGTTCTATTTCCTGCCTGGTATTCTGGCTGGTGCGGCGATTGATATTCCTGCCGATATGCAAAGCGGCAACTTCAAATGGTTGCTGCTGCTGACCGCCGTGCTGTTGTGGCTGGCGTGCTGGCTGTGCTGGCGTCTGTGGCGTTCCGGCAAGGCGGGCGTGGATAAGTTAACCCGTTACCTGCCGCGGCAGCGTTTGCTGTTGCTGGCACCGGGAATGCTGGTGGCGGGCGTCGCGGCTGCGGTGACGTTGATTAATCACCCGTTGATGCCAGTGTATCTCTCGATTCTGGGGAAAGTGATCCGCGGTCACTGACCGCGAATACCCAGTAGCCCAGAGGCCGATGATTTGCCGCTCAGCAGGTCATCCGTTTTCCCGTCCCAGGCAATGCGCCCATCGGCAACCACCAGCGAGCGTTCAGCGATGCGAGCTGCATCTTCAACGCTGTGCGAAACCATCAACAATGTCAGTTGCTGGCGGCGGCACACCTCCTGCACCAGCAATAACATCTCCTGGCGCAGCGCCGGATCGAGCGCGGAGAATGGCTCATCCAGCAGTAGCACCGGCTGCTCACGCACCAGGCAGCGGGCGAGGGCGACACGCTGGCGCTGGCCGCCGGACAACTGTTCCGGCAGGCGATCCAGTAATTCTTCCAGCCCCATGGTTTCGGCGATCTGGCGCAGCGTTTGCTGCTGTTCGCTGTTTAACTTCAGTCCCGGATTAAGCCCCAGCCCAATGTTCTGCCGCACCGTGAGATGCGTGAACAGATTGTTCTCCTGAAACAACATGGATACCGGGCGCTGCGACGGCGGCGTATGGGTATGATCGTTGCCTGCAATGGTTATTGTGCCGCTCGCCGGGGTAAGAAAACCGGCAATCAGATTCAGCAAGGTGCTTTTCCCCGCGCCGCTCGGCCCGAGAATGGCTATCTGCTCGCCCGCTTTCACCGTCAGGGTGAAACGCATCGGCAGATGCTGATAAAGCCAGGTGACATCAATCAGTCTTAGCATGGCGGCCCGGAAGTTTTTCAATCACAGTGAATAAGATAAAGCAGAGCAGCAGCAGGATCAGTGCCGTTACCGCACCGTCCTGGCTGCGATAGGAACCAATTTGCTGATAAAGATAAAACGGTAGCGTGCGGAAGTCGTCATTACCAAACAGCGCCACCACACCGAAATCGCCAATCGACAATACGCAGGCGAATGCCAGCGCCTGCGCCAGCGGGCGTTGCAGCGCGCGCAGCTCCACCACCCGAAGACGGCGGAAACCCTGCATTCCGAGCGACTGGCACAGCATACTGTAGCGGGCGGTAATGTCGCGCATCGGGTTTTCCAGCACTTTTAATGCGTAAGGGATGGCCATCAGCGCATTGGTGAAAATCACGATGCCGTCGGCGGAAGCGGGCAACCCGATACTGTTATTGAGCAGCAGGAAGAAGCCGGTTGCCAGCACAATCCCCGGCATCGCAAGGATCAACATACCGCTCAACTCCAGCGCCTGGCCAGCCATTGTCTGCTGGCGGGCGCGCAGCTCGCGGCTGCTCCACAGCATCATCATCGTCAACACGACACACAGCAACCCGGCGGCCAGCGCGATGCGCAGCGATGTGGCTGTTGCCTGCCAGAGAACCGGTTCGCCCAGCACTTTCAGCAGACTCATATTGAGACCATCAACAATCACCGCCAGCAACGGCGGCAGCAGTAACAGCAGCGCCAGTACAATCAGGGCGATATCTGTTATTCGGCTGAATAAGCGATCTTCCGGATTGCGCCAGCCCTGGATCTGGTGGTTGCCGACAGCAATGGCTTTACTCATGCGCTGGCTTAACAGCACCAGGCCAAGGCAGCAAATCATCTGCATCAGCGCCAGCAGTGCGGCGCGGGCCGGATCAAAATCAAAACTCAGCGCCTGATAGATCGCCAGCTCAATGGTGGTGGCCTGCGGTCCGCCGCCCAGCGACAGCACCGTGGCGAAGCTGGCGAAACAGAGCATAAAGATCAGCGCTGCGGTTGGTGGAATCTGGCGGCGCAGCCACGGCCATTCAACAAAGCGGAAAAACGCCCAGCCGCGCATGCCTAATTGCGCGGCAAGCTGGCGCTGCTCGCCGGGGATCTGCTCCAGTGCTTGTAGCAGCAAACGCGCTGCCATCGGCAGGTTGAAGAACACATGCGCCAGCAAGATGCCTTGCAGGCCATAGGGCGAGAAATGCCACTCCAGCCCGAAAATATGCCACAGCGAGGCCAGCCAGCCCTGGCGGCCATACACGCTGAGAATGCCGAATACTGCCACCAGCACTGGCAGAATCAGCGTCATGGCGCACAGACGCAGCAGCGCAAGGCGGCCTGGGAAACGCCGTCGGTACAGGGCGCGAGCGAGGAAAATCGCCGGAAAAACGGAGAGCAGGGCAGAGAGAAAGGCCTGCCAGAAGGAGAAACGCACCACATGCCACAGATAGCTGTCGTGCCAGAAGGCCGACAGATCGGTCAGCGGTGCGTTTTGCCACAGCGCCAGAAAAGCGGCCAGCGCCACCGCCACCATCAGCGTGGCGGCGGTGAGGCCAGGGAGCAGCCAGCCGGCAATCAGCGGCTGACGGCGCGTTGCCATGCATTAATCCATGATGCGCGTTGAGTCGCGACTTCTTGCGGCGTGAATTCAAGCGAGGTTTGCGGTTTTTGCAGCATATCAAACCCTGCCGGTAGCGGTACGTTGCTGACCGGGTACATCCAGTTGCCGGTGGCGATGGTGTTCTGGAAGGCCGGAGACACCATAAATTTCAAAAATTTTTCCGCCAGCTCCGGCTGCTTGCTGGCGGCAGTGCGGGCGGCAACTTCGACCTGCAAGTAGTGCCCTTCGCTGAAATTCGCCGCTGCGTAGTTGTCTTTTTTCTCTTCAATCAGATGGTAGGCGGGCGAGGTGGTGTAACTCAGCACCAGATCGCTTTCCCCTTTCAGGAACAAGCCGTAGGCTTCGCTCCAGCCTTTGGTGACAGTCACCGTTTTGGCTGCCAGCTTCTGCCAGGCGTCCGGGGCTTTGTCGCCGTACACTTTTTGCATCCACAGCAGCAGACCAAGGCCCGGCGTACTGGTACGGGGATCTTCGTAGATCACGCGCCATTTCTGATCGCTTTCCACCAGTTCTTTCAGGCTTTTCGGCGGATTTTTCAGTTTGTTTTTATCGTAAACGAAGGCGAACCAGCCGTAGTCGAACGGCACAAAGGTGTCGTTTTTCCAGCCGCCAGGCACGTTGACGGCATCCGTCACCACGCCGCTTTTGGCGAACAGTTTGGTTTGCGTTGCCGCTTCCAGCAGATTGTTATCCAGCCCAAGCACCACATCCGCTTTGCTGTTTTTGCCTTCCATACGCAGACGATTGAGCAGCGAGACGCCATCTTCCAGCGCCACAAATTTCAGTTCGCAGTTGCAGTCGCTTTCAAAGGCTTTCTTCACTGCCGGGCCGGGGCCCCAGTCTGCGGAGAAGGAGTCATAGGTGTAGACGGTGAGTACGGGTTTGGCAAAAACGGGAGCGGCAATCAACAGCAGTAATGGCAATGATTTTTTTAACACTTTGCACCTCAAAAAATGGGTGGCAAAGGATTTTGAGAGGCAGCCTCAAATCCCTTCGCCGGCGTTATCCGGATCAGGTTCGACGGGTATTTTCTCAGCACACGCCATTGGCGCAGCACCCCGTTGAGAACGCCGCTATTGTAATGATTTGGTAAAAAATGCGAAAGCGTTATGGATCGGGCGGCGCATACCAGGCCGATTTAAAGTCAAACCAGCCCAGCGTGTTCATGCGCAGCCCGCGCATACTGCGTTGCCCCTGGATCCTTAGCCAGTGGTGGATTAACGGCACCATTGCTTTACTGGCCAATAACTGCTGAGACCAGGCGGCGAGGTTCATCTTTCCGGCGCGCCACTCGGTAGCCGCGGCCTGCCAGTCGATCGGAATACAGTGCTGCAACAACGGCACTTCATACAGGTTGGCAAAGACCGAGAAGTTGAGCGGCAGGGTAAAGTTGGCGCTGTTAAGCCACAGATCGCTGGTTGCTTCACCCCGATGCCACTCGGCGTACTCCACCCTTTGTACGTGAAGTTTTACCCCCTGTTCTGCCAGTAAGTCGCTCATGATACGGGAGAGCGCCTCGTGCTCGTTGTGTTCACGGTAAAAGGTGAGCGTCAGGGATTCCAGCCCGGCAGGCTTCTCGCCGACGCCTGTACGGGCATGATGCCAGCGCGGCAACAGGCCGTAGGCCGGGAACCAGTAACGTTGATAGCGCTCGTCGGCATGCCATAACAGGCTGGCGGGGGAGAGGATCTGGCTTACCCACTCTCTGACCGCCGGGCTGGCGCCGCGGCTGGAACGCGCGTCAAACAGCAGATAGTAGCAGCCCTCTTCCAGTCGGCTTTCGACCGCTTTTTCATCGCCGGTTGGCCCTTCCAGCGTCAGCCCGCAGGTCGGGTCGTCGCTGAGATCCGGCAGCACCCAGACATTCACTTCATCAATCAGGGCGCGGAAGCCGAAATAGTCATCAAAAGCGTGAATCTTCAATTGGTTATTGGTATTGCGCACCACGGCATACGGGCCGGTGCCAACCGGCTGGCTGGCGAAATGGTGCTGGGTGTTCCACTCCTGCGGCAAGATCATGGAGGGCACATGCCCCATCAGCCAGGGGAGCCAGTTATCCGGCTGCCAGAGATGAATATCCAGCGTCCAGGGGGTTGGAGAGACAACCTCGCGGATATGCGAATAGAGCGGCAGGGCGGTCGCCCGTTGCAGGGAAGCAATCACATCGCTCATTTCCAGCTCGCGGCCATTATGAAAGTGGATGCCGGGGCGTAAATAAAAGCGCCAGTGTAAAGGGGAAATCGCTTTCCAGTGATGAGCGATATCCGCTTCCAGTTCCCCATTTTCCTCATTTATGCGCGTCAACGCGCTAAAGATTTGCCGCGCCATATGGGTTTCAGAGCGTCGTAATGGCGTGCCCGGCAGCAGGTTGCGCAGCGGGCGATAATAGAGCACGCGCAGGATATGTCGCCCCTGGCGAAAGGTACGTCCAAGATGGGAGACCAGCATCTGGCGGACGGCTTCTTTATCGCCCACCAGTTGAACCAACTGATCGATACGATCCTGCTCCAGCAGATCCTCCGCCCGCTGCTGCTGGAGCGCCAGCCCGGTATAGAGGAACGTCAGACGCGAACGCTTGCCGCGCCCCGCTTCTGCGTCCCATGTCAGCCAGCCGCGCTCCTGCATGGTATTTAGCAGCGTGCGCATATGACGGCGCGAGCAACTGAGCAGCTCGGCCAGCTCATTGAGCGTGGTTTCTTGAGATTTTCCGTCGCAGCATTGCCACAAACGGATGAACTGCTGTTGCAGGCGGCCAGAAGACATAAAAGGGGAACTCCTGATAAAAACTCAGCAATTTATTTCTCCCTATATTAAGCCAATACTTCTCTTCGATGAAAGCGAGGAGGTGGTATGCAGAGATCATCCATACGACGGTTTTATCTGGCTTATTTTCGCGCCACGCAGGATGTGTGCTGGCTCGCCCGTCAGAGTGCAGGGCAGCGCCTGAAAATGCTGGAAGAACTGATGCAGTGGGAAGTGACAACGCCGATCTCGAAGGACTGAATCGCGGCCATCATGTGTGACTGAGTATTAAGTGCGAATGCACCCGCCAGCAAAATATTTTTTGCTGGCTTTTTTCGTTTATGATTTCAGCGGCTTTTGCCGCTTTTGAAAAGGAAACGTTCATGCTCTGGTTAATGACGATGGGACGCCGTCTCAACGGTGTTTACATCGCTTTTATGATCGTTGCGTTTATGATGGGGGTTGCCGGCGCGGTGCAGGCACCGACGCTAAGCCTGTTTCTCAGCCGCGAAGTGGGGGCGCAGCCTTTCTGGATCGGGCTGTTTTATACCGTCAACGCGGTAGCCGGGATCCTGGTCAGCCTGTGGCTGGCAAAACGTTCCGATAACCAGGGCGATCGCCGCAAGCTGATCCTCTTTTGTTGCCTGATGGCAGTGGGTAACGCGCTGCTGTTTGCCTTCAACCGTCACTATCTGACGCTTATCACCTGCGGCGTGCTGCTGGCCTCGCTCGCCAATACCGCGATGCCGCAACTCTTTGCGCTGGCGCGCGAATATGCCGACAGTTCTGCGCGGGAAGTGGTGATGTTTAGTTCGGTGATGCGTGCGCAGCTCTCGCTGGCGTGGGTGATTGGCCCGCCGCTGGCGTTTATGCTGGCGCTCAATTACGGCTTTACCGCTATGTTCACCATTGCAGCCGGGCTTTTTGTGATAAGCCTGGTGATGATTGCCTTCTGGCTGCCCTCGGTGCCGCGCGTGGCGCAGCCCGCCGTCGCAGTCACGGAAGTGAGCGGCTGGGGCGATAAGAACGTGCGTATGTTGTTTATCGCCTCAACGCTGATGTGGACCTGCAACACCATGTACATCATCGACATGCCACTGTGGATTAGCCAGGAGCTGGGGCTGCCGGATAAACTCGCCGGGATCCTGATGGGCACCGCTGCTGGTCTGGAGATCCCGGCGATGATCCTGGCCGGATATTTTGTCAAACATCTGGGCAAGAGGAGGATGATGGTGACAGCCGTCGCCGCGGGCGTGGTGTTCTATCTGGGGTTGATCTTCTTCCACAGCCAGACGGCGCTGCTGGTGCTGCAACTGTTCAATGCGATCTTTATCGGCATCGTCGCCGGTATCGGTATGCTGTGGTTTCAGGATTTAATGCCAGGGCGTGCCGGTTCGGCGACAACGTTGTTTACCAACAGTATTTCAACCGGGGTGATTCTTGCCGGGGTGATTCAGGGCGCGCTGGCGCAAAGTTTTAGTCACGGGGCGGTGTACGTAGGGATTGCGGTGATTTCCGTGGCGGCGCTGCTGCTGACCAGCCGCGTGAAGGATGTGTGAGTTTTTATTTGCCTGCCGGATAAGCGTTAGCGCCATCCGGCAAGCAGTCTGCTTCTGTTAGCTCATAAACGCCGGTTGCTTGCTTTCGTAAGCGGCAATCGCGTCTTCATGCTGAAGCGTCAGGCCAATGCTGTCCAGACCGTTCAGCATGCAGTGACGGCGGAAGGCGTCAATGTTAAAGCTGTAGGATTTCCCGCCCGCTTTTACCACCTGCGCTTCCAGATCCACCTCAAAGGTCGTGCCCGGGTTGTTCTGTACCAGCGTGAACAGCGCATCAACATCCTCTTCGCTCAGCGTCACCGGCAGCAACTGGTTGTTAAAGCTGTTGCCATAGAAGATATCGGCGAAGCTCGGCGCAATCACCACTTTGAAGCCGTAATCGGTCAGCGCCCACGGCGCATGCTCGCGTGAGGAGCCGCAGCCAAAGTTTTCGCGCGCCAGCAAAATCGATGCGCCTTTGTATTGCGGAAAGTTCAGCACGAACTCCGGGTTCGGCTGCTCGCCTTTATCATCAAGGAAGCGCCAGTCATTAAACAGATGGGCGCCAAAACCGGTACGCGTAACCTTTTGCAGGAACTGTTTCGGGATAATCGCGTCCGTATCGACGTTGGCGGCATCCAGCGGAACAACCAGGCCGGTGTGTTGGGTAAATTTCTCTGCCATGGTGATCTCCTTACAGGCTACGAATATCGGCGAAATGACCGGTTACCGCCGCAGCGGCAGCCATTGCCGGGCTGACCAGATGCGTGCGTCCGCCGCGGCCCTGACGGCCTTCAAAGTTACGGTTACTGGTGGATGCACAACGTTCGCCGGGGTTCAGGCGGTCGTTGTTCATTGCCAGGCACATAGAGCAGCCAGGCAAACGCCATTCGAAACCGGCTTCGATAAAGATCTTATCCAGACCTTCCGCTTCCGCCTGCGCTTTCACCGGACCAGAGCCAGGTACTACCAGCGCCTGTACGCCCGGCGCAACTTTGCGGCCTTTAGCGATCTCCGCTGCGGCGCGTAAATCTTCGATACGCGAGTTTGTGCAGGAACCGATAAACACTTTATCAATCGCCACTTCAGTCAGTGGAATTCCCGGTTTCAGGCCCATATAAGCCAGCGCTTTTTCTGCTGAGGCGCGCTCAACCGGATCGGCGAACGATGCCGGATCGGGGATGATATCCGTCACCGAAATCACCTGGCCCGGGTTGGTGCCCCAGGTTACTTGCGGCGCGATATCTTCTGCCTGCAAGGTTACAACGGTGTCGAAAGTTGCCCCTTCGTCGGTGTGCAGGGTTTTCCAGTAAGCAACAGCCTCATCAAAATCTTTGCCTTTCGGCGCATGCAGACGGCCTTTCACGTAGTTAAAGGTGGTCTCGTCCGGTGCGACAAGACCGGCTTTCGCGCCCATCTCAATGGCCATGTTGCACAGCGTCATGCGGCCTTCCATGCTCAGCGCACGAATTGCATCACCGCAGAATTCCACCACATGACCAGTACCGCCTGCGCTACCGGTTTTGCCAATGATCGCTAACACGATATCTTTGGCGGTGATCCCCGGAGCCGCAGTGCCTTTCACCTCGATCTTCATGGTTTTGGCGCGGCCCTGTTTCAGGGTCTGCGTTGCCAGCACATGCTCAACTTCCGACGTGCCGATACCGAAGGCCAGCGCGCCAAACGCGCCGTGGGTTGCGGTGTGCGAGTCGCCACAAACAATGGTCATACCCGGCAGGGTGATGCCCTGTTCTGGCCCCATCACGTGGACAATCCCCTGGTACGGGTGATTCAGGTCATACAGCTCAACGCCGAATTCGTTGCAGTTTTTGATCAATTCCTGCATCTGGATACGCGCCATTTCGCCGGAAGCGTTAATGTCTTTGGTCTGCGTGGAGACGTTATGATCCATGGTGGCGAAGGTTTTACCCGGTTGGCGCACCGGGCGTTTGTGTGCGCGCAGGCCGTCAAACGCCTGCGGCGAGGTCACTTCGTGCACCAGATGGCGATCGATATACAGCAATGGGGTTTCGTTTGGCGCTTCATACACAACGTGCGCATCAAACAATTTTTCGTACAAACTCTTAGCCATGATTACACCCCTTCGGCGACATAACGGGCAATGATGTCGCCCATTTCATCGGTACTGACAGCCGCAGCGCCACGGGCTAAATCACCGGTACGCACGCCTTCTTCTAATGCACGGTTGATTGCGCTTTCGATCGCGGAAGCCGCTTCACCCGCGTCCAGGCTGTAGCGCAGCAGCAGCGCCAGCGACAGGATCTGCGCAATCGGGTTCGCAATATTTTTACCGGCGATATCCGGCGCGGAGCCACCCGCCGGTTCGTACAGACCAAAACCTTGTTCGTTCAGGCTTGCTGAAGGCAGCATACCCATCGAGCCGGTGATCATCGCACACTCATCGGAGAGGATGTCGCCGAACAGGTTAGAGCACAGCAGCACGTCAAACTGGGACGGATCTTTAATCAGCTGCATGGTGGCGTTGTCGATATACATATGCGCCAGTTCAACATCCTGATATTCGCTGGCGATTTCGTTGACGATTTCGCGCCACAGCAGAGAAGTTTGCAGAACGTTGGCTTTATCAATCGAGTGCACTTTTTTACGGCGTTTACGCGCCGATTCAAACGCAATACGCGCGATACGCTCGATTTCAAAACGGTGATAGACCTCGGTATCGAAGGCCTTCTCGTGCTGGCCGCTGCCTTCACGGCCCTTCGGCTGGCCGAAGTAGATGCCGCCAGTCAGTTCACGTACGCACAGAATATCGAAGCCGTTAGCGGCGATATCTTCACGCAGCGGGCAGAAAGCTTCCAGCCCCTGGTACAGTTTGGCCGGGCGCAGGTTGCTGAATAATTTGAAGTGCTTACGCAGCGGCAGCAGCGCACCGCGCTCCGGTTGCTGTGCCGGCGGCAGATTTTCCCATTTCGGGCCGCCAACGGAGCCAAACAGAATGGCATCGGCCTGCTCGCAGCCTTCAACGGTTGCCTGTGGCAGCGGGTTGCCATGGCGGTCGATGGCGATACCGCCCACGTCATAATGGCTGGTGGTAATGTGCATGCCAAAACGGCTACGCACGGCTTCCAGTACTTTCAGGGCTTGCGCCATGACTTCCGGACCAATACCGTCACCCGGTAACACAGCAATATGATAATTCTTCGACATCACACGGTTTCCTTGTTGTTCTCTTTGTTCTGCGCTTTGCGTTGCAACTCTTTTTCGACTTCGGCTGCGCGCCAGATATTGTTCAGCACGTGCACCATGGCTTTGGCTGAGGACTCAACGATATCGGTCGCCAGACCTACACCGTGGAAGCGGCGGCCATTGTAATTGGCAACGATATCAACCTGCCCCAGCGCATCTTTGCCGTGGCCTTTGGCGCTGAGACCATATTTCACCAGCTCGATGTCGTACTCGGTGACGCGGTTAATGGCCTGGTAGATGGCATCAACCGGGCCGTTACCATTGGCGGCTTCGGTTTTAATTTCATCGCCACAGGCCAGCTTAATAGAGGCGGTTGCGATGTCGTTGGAGCCGGACTGCACGCTGAAGTAGTCCAGACGGAAATGTTCTGGCTCTTCCTGCTGTTTGTTAATGAATGCCAGCGCTTCCAGGTCGTAATCGAAGACCTGGCCTTTTTTATCCGCCAGTTTCAGGAACGCTTCGTACAGGTTATCCAGGTTGTAATCGGCTTCCTGGTAACCCATCTCTTCCATCCGATGTTTCACCGCCGCACGGCCGGAACGGGAAGTCAGGTTTAACTGCACCTGATTCAGGCCAATGGATTCCGGAGTCATGATTTCGTAGTTTTCGCGGTTTTTCAGCACGCCATCCTGGTGAATACCGGAGGAGTGGGCGAAAGCGCCGGTGCCGACAATCGCTTTGTTCGCCGGAATCGGCATATTGCAGATCTGGCTGACGGTCTGGCTTGTACGCCAGATTTCATTGTGATTGATGCGGGTGTGCACGTTCATAATGTCTTTGCGCACCTTAATCGCCATGATCACCTCTTCCAGCGAACAGTTACCGGCACGTTCGCCGATACCGTTCATCGCACCTTCAACCTGGCGCGCACCGGCGTGTACCGCTGCGATGGCGTTGCCAACGGCCAGACCTAAATCATCATGGGTATGTACGGAGATAATGGCTTTATCGATGTTCGGTACGCGGTCATACAAACCGGTGATGATATTGGCGAATTCAAACGGCATGGTGTAGCCGACGGTATCCGGGATGTTGATGGTTTTTGCCCCGGCGTTGATCGCGGCTTCGACCACTCGCGCCAGATCGTCGATTGGCGTGCGGCCTGCATCTTCGCAAGAGAACTCTACGTCATCGGTATAGTTACGTGCGCGTTTGACCATGTAAACTGCGCGTTCAATCACTTCATCCAGCGTACTGCGCAGCTTGGTGGCGATGTGCATCGGCGAGGTGGCGATAAACGTATGGATGCGGAACGCTTCAGCGACTTTCAGGGATTCTGCGGCGACATCAATATCTTTTTCAACACAGCGGGCGAGGGCGCAAACGCGGCTGTTTTTCACCTGGCGCGCGATGGTTTGTACGGATTCAAAGTCACCCGGGGACGAAACCGGAAAGCCGACTTCCATCACATCGACGCCCATACGTTCCAGCGCCAGGGCGATTTGCAGCTTCTCTTTCACGCTCAGGCTTGCCTGTAACGCCTGTTCACCATCACGTAATGTGGTATCGAAAATAACGACTTGCTGGCTCATGGTTTAGGTCCTTGTTATCTGAGGTCGCCTCGCTACGAGCATAAAAAAACCCGCGCCAAGGCGCGGGTTTTCTGTCTTAACTGGCAGACAATTCAGCTCTGAATGTCGTCCACCGGTCTACCGCGCACAAGAGATGCGTTTAGTAGTAGTAGACCAGCGAAACCGACGTTGCGAATCATGAATCAAGCTCCAGGAAAAACGATATGCTTTTAGTGGTACTGGATACGCTTGTTAAAGTCAACCCCTGCTCCTGAAAACCATCCTCAGAACAGGTGGGTTGTATGGCTGCTTTTCAGTTAATTATTCTGTACCGTAGAATGAAATGCGTATTTCGTGCGAATTACTATTGAAGTATTTTTTAGTGGACAATCACTAATTTAAAGATAAATTTACAGAACAACCCTTTTACGCTTTGCGTTATGGAATGGATGGCTGTTATCTTTATCATCAGATGAGTTGCGGAATGTTTGATAAAGTAAAAATATATTAATCCGTCACTGGTTATCGCATTATTTATCGGCGCAATTATCCTTGAAAAAAATATAAAAAGGGAGCTTTAAATATTCCTAATTTTTCACGCCATGCTTCTAATAATGCTATATGCATGATAAATCATCTTCCTGAATATTATTATTACACAGTTAAGGGAGTTTTATCATGACGACGGATTGCAATGTTCCAGGGGAAACTATTGATAATCATCAGATTGTCGATGTGGACAAACCACAGTTGCGTTCAGTAGATCTTAATTTGCTTACCGTTTTTGATGCGGTGATGCAGGAACAAAACATTACCCGTGCGGCGCACGCGCTGGGAATGTCTCAGCCCGCAGTGAGTAATGCCGTTGCGCGGCTTAAAGTCATGTTTAATGACGAGCTCTTTGTCCGCTACGGCCGTGGGATTCAACCCACTGCGCGTTCATATCAGCTGTTTGGCTCAATCCGTCAGGCATTGCAGTTGGTACAAAATGAGTTGCCCGGCTCGGGATTTGATCCACTGAGCAGTGAGCGTGTATTTAATCTTTGTGTATGCAGTCCGCTGGATAATCTCTTAACGTCAATTATTTACAATAGCGTTGAAAAGGCTGCGCCTAATATTAATCTGGTGTTTAAAGCCGATCTTAATCACAGTACTGAGCATCAATTGCGTTACCAGGAAATTGAATTTGTGATCGGCTACGAAGAGTTTCGTCGTCCGGAATTCTCTTGCGTTCCATTATTTAAAGACGAAATGGTACTGGTGACCAGTAAAGAACATCCGCGCATGGCGAATCTTGTTACGGAAGCTGATGTATTCAATGAACAACATGCAGTGGTCTCGCTGGACCGTTATGCTTCCTTTAGTCAGCCCTGGTATGATACGGCGGAAAAGAAGAGCCGTATTGCCTATCAGGGAATGGCAGTCACCAGCGTATTAAACATTGTCGCGCAAACGCATTTGGTGACGATTGCGCCGCGTTGGTTGGTTGAACGATTTACTCATGGCTTGCCATTGCAGGTATTACCTTTGCCGCTGGCGCTTAATACTCGTACCTGCTATCTCTCGTGGCATGAAGCGGCAGGCCGCGATAAAGGCCACCAGTGGATGGAAGAGTTACTGACTTCGGTTTGTACGCTGTAATCCGCTCGCAGAATAGATCGGGCTTGTTTAGTCGGTTTATTCTGCTTAATCCTGAATGGGGAGTATTTTATTTCAATTTCGGTCGTCAGCGACTTCCCGTGTCGTGCGAAAAATGCATGATTTTCTGTACAACATGCCATTTGGATGATGAATGGTCATCGTCTTTCCTTATCACAGATGTTTTCACCAAATCTGCAGCTCTCGCATTGTTTTTCCTCTTTTGTACGCCGTTGACGTCTGCGGTTTGCTAATTGCCTGCCAGATTTTGAGCGGTTATGGTAACTGCCATTCATAATCAGAATGCAGGGTTTCCTGCTCTGAACAGAGCGACAGCGTGGAAATGAATTCCGCCCAGTCGACAAATATAAGCCTGGAGGCAAAGCATGGAGATGTTGTCTGGAGCCGAGATGGTCGTCCGATCGCTTATCGATCAAGGCGTAAAGAAAGTATTCGGCTACCCCGGAGGCGCAGTCCTGGATATCTACGATGCCCTGCATACTGTTGGCGGTATTGAACATGTGTTGGTACGTCATGAGCAGGCTGCAGTGCATATGGCCGATGGGCTGGCGCGGGCAACGGGTGAGGTTGGGGTGGTACTGGTCACGTCTGGCCCTGGTGCGACGAATGCAATCACGGGTATCGCCACCGCTTATATGGATTCTATCCCGCTGGTGGTGCTTTCCGGGCAGGTTGCAACGTCGCTGATTGGCTATGACGCGTTTCAGGAGTGCGACATGGTGGGGATTTCCCGCCCGGTGGTGAAGCACAGCTTCCTGGTCAAACAAACCGAAGATATTCCCGGCGTATTAAAGAAAGCGTTCTGGCTGGCTGCCAGTGGGCGTCCGGGGCCGGTGGTGGTGGATCTGCCGAAAGATATTATGAACCCGGCCAACAAGCTGCCCTATTTCTGGCCGGAATCGGTCAGCATGCGATCTTATAACCCGACGACACAGGGCCACAAAGGGCAAATCAAGCGCGCTTTGCAAACGCTGGTGGCGGCGAAGAGGCCGGTAGTCTATGTGGGCGGCGGTGCGATTAACTCCGCGTGCGAAACTCAGTTGCGTCAGTTGGCTGAAAAACTGAATTTGCCAGTGGTCTCCTCCTTAATGGGGCTGGGCGCGTTTCCGGCGTCGCATCGTCAGGCGCTGGGCATGCTGGGCATGCACGGGACTTACGAAGCCAATATGACGATGCACCACTCCGATGTCATTTTCGCGGTTGGCGTGCGTTTTGACGATCGCACTACCAATAATCTGGCGAAGTACTGTCCGGATGCGACGGTTCTGCATATCGATATCGACCCCACTTCCATTTCCAAGACCGTACAGGCGGATGTGCCTATTGTCGGCGATGCGCGGCTGGTTCTGGAACAAATGCTCGAACTGCTGGAGCAGGAAGAGCAGCCGCAGCCACTGGATGAGATCCGTGACTGGTGGTTGCGCATTGAACAGTGGCGCGCGCGTCAGTGCCTGAAATATGACACCCAGAGTGAAAAGATCAAACCGCAGGCAGTGATTGAAGCTATCTGGCGTTTGACGAATGGCGACGCTTACGTTACTTCCGATGTTGGCCAGCATCAGATGTTTGCCGCGCTCTACTACCGTTTTGATAAACCGCGCCGCTGGATCAACTCCGGTGGGCTGGGCACTATGGGTTTTGGTTTACCTGCTGCGCTCGGTGTGAAGATGGCACTGCCCGAGGAGACGGTTATCTGCGTGACCGGCGATGGCAGTATCCAGATGAACATTCAGGAACTCTCTACGGCCTTGCAGTATGAACTACCGGTGCTGGTATTGAACCTCAATAACCGCTATCTGGGGATGGTGAAGCAGTGGCAGGACATGATCTATTCCGGCCGCCATTCACAATCTTATATGGAGTCGTTGCCTGATTTTGCGCGCCTGGCAGAAGCTTATGGCCATGTGGGAATTCGTATTACGCGTCCGGATGAGCTGGAGGCGAAGCTGGCGGAAGCGCTGGAGCAGGTGAAAAACAATCGCCTGGTGTTTGTTGACGTTACCGTTGACGGTAGTGAACACGTTTATCCGATGCAGATCCGCGGCGGCGGCATGGATGAGATGTGGTTAAGCAAAACGGAGAGAACCTGATTATGCGCCGGATACTGTCTGTATTACTGGAAAATGAATCGGGCGCGTTATCGCGCGTGATTGGCCTGTTCTCTCAGCGCGGTTACAACATAGAAAGCCTGACCGTTGCGCCGACTGACGATCCTACCTTATCGCGGATGACGATCCAGACTGTCGGCGATCAAAAAGTGCTGGAGCAGATCGAAAAGCAACTGCACAAGCTGGTCGATGTGTTACGCGTAAACGAGCTGGGGCAGGGGGCATATGTTGAGCGTGAAATCATGCTGGTGAAGATTCAGGCCAGCGGTTACGGTCGCGAAGAGGTGAAACGCAACGCTGAGATCTTCCGCGGACAGATCATTGACGTTACGCCATCGATTTACACGGTTCAGCTCGCAGGCACCAGTGACAAGCTGGATGCGTTTTTAGCCACCATTCGTGATGTGGCGAAAATTGTTGAAGTTGCGCGCTCCGGTGTGGTGGGGTTGTCGCGCGGCGATAAAATCATGCGCTGAATAGAATAACCTTCCATATTTACAGGCCCGGTGTTCTACGCCGGGCTTTTTTTTGCGAAATCCGCCGGAACCAGACACGAAAGCGGTTGCCGGAGTGAGTATTCTGCGCTTAGATGTTAAGGATTTTAACCTATATCCCTAAAAAGGTTATGGAGTACATTAATTTAAGGGGCAATTGTGAAACTGGATGAAATCGCCCGGCTAGCCGGCGTCTCACGAACCACGGCAAGCTACGTCATCAATGGTAAGGCGAAGCAGTATCGTGTCAGCGACAAAACCGTTGAGAAAGTGATGGCGGTTGTTCGTGAGCATAACTACCACCCAAATGCGGTGGCAGCTGGCCTGCGCGCAGGACGCACTCGTTCGATTGGGCTGGTGATCCCCGATCTTGAAAACACAAGCTACACCCGCATTGCCAACTATCTGGAGCGTCAGGCGCGTCAGCGCGGTTACCAGTTACTGATCGCCTGCTCGGAAGATCAACCCGATAATGAAATGCGCTGTATCGAGCACCTGTTGCAGCGGCAGGTGGACGCTATTATTGTCTCCACCTCATTGCCGCCAGAGCATCCGTTCTATCAGCGCTGGGCTAATGATTCGTTCCCGATTGTCGCGTTGGATCGCGCGCTGGATCGTGAACACTTCACCAGCGTTGTTGGTGCCGATCAGGATGATTCGGAGATGCTGGCCGCAGAGCTGCGTAAGTTTCCGGCGGAGCGCGTGCTTTACCTTGGGGCGTTACCAGAACTCTCTGTTAGTTTCCTGCGTGAGCAAGGTTTCCGCACGGCGTGGAAAGACGATCCGCGTGACGTGCAGTATCTCTATGCCAATAGCTACGAGCGTGAAGCAGCCGCCCAGCTATTTGATAAATGGCTGGAAACTAACCCAATGCCGCAGGCGATGTTTATAACCTCGTTTGCATTATTGCAGGGCGTGCTTGACGTTACGTTACGTCGCGACGGTAAATTGCCGTCGGATCTGGCGATCGCGACTTTTGGCGATCACGAACTGCTCGATTTCCTGCAATGTCCGGTACTGGCGGTGGCCCAGCGCCATCGCGATGTTGCGGAGCGGGTTCTGGAAATTGTGCTGGCAAGCCTCGACGAACCGCGTAAACCGAAAGCGGGTCTTAGCCGTATCCGGCGTAATCTCTATCGTCGCGGGATATTAAGTCGCGTATAAGTTCAGATCAAAGGCAGCGTAAGCTGCCTTTTTTGTTTTGTCTTACCTTGAATCAAATTATTCCCTGTTGGCTCCTAAGATAAATCCTTAATTTTTAAACGGGACGTGATAAGTTAATTCTAATTGCTTCTTTAAATCGGGTTTTAAAAGGATATTTTTAAAGCAGTAATTATGATTTCTGTCTTAAATTGTTACATCTCAGAAAAGTGTTACCTTTCTTCTATAGCATCCATTATCGGCGTAGGGCTATTTCCTTAGTGGCTCTGCCGTCGCGCTGAGTGTGAACGGATGCAACTGGTGCTGTTCAGTTGGGTTGATATGTCTTAAAATGCCGCCCGCGTCGCAAACTGACACTTTATATTTCGCGCGCAGAAATCAAATGGTTTTAAACGCGGATACGCATATTCTGTTTTTTTCTTGCAAATATTCATGACGTTAATTTGCCTCGTAAGTTGAGCACTATTTCACCTTTGCAGATATTCGCTGCAAATAAGAGATCTTTTGTTCTGGTTAGCCTTTGTGCTGGCTTGACAAGCTTTTCCTCCGCTCCGTAAACTCCCTTGGTGGGGATTTGTGGGATAAAGTGGTGAAAATGGTCACTTGGGGGTGAATCGGACATGTTCCGTGGCGCGACGTTAGTCAATCTCGACAGCAAAGGGCGGTTAGCCGTTCCGACCCGTTATCGGGATTTGCTGCTGGAGAATGCCTCCGGTCAGATGGTGTGTACCATCGACATTCGCCATTCATGTCTGCTGCTTTATCCCCTTCCTGAATGGGAAATTATTGAGCAAAAACTGGCGCGCCTGTCGAGCATGAATCCGCTTGAACGACGCGTACAACGTTTATTGCTGGGGCATGCCAGCGAGTGCCAGATGGATAGCGCCGGGCGTTTATTGATTGCGCCTGTTTTACGGCAGCATGCCGGGCTAACCAAAGAAGTGATGCTGGTCGGGCAGTTCAATAAATTTGAGCTGTGGGACGAAACGACCTGGTATCAACAGGTCAGGGAAGATATCGACGCTGAGCAATCGGGTTCTGAAGCACTTTCAGATCGGTTGCAGGATTTGTCTCTGTAATGATGATGGAAAATTTTAAACATACGACGGTGCTGCTGGATGAGGCCGTTAATGGCCTGAATATTCGTCCGGATGGCATCTACATCGATGGCACTTTTGGTCGCGGTGGTCACTCGCGCCTGATCCTCTCCCGTTTGGGTGCGGAAGGACGCTTGCTGGCGATCGATCGCGATCCACAGGCAATTGCTGTAGCCCAAACCATTGATGATCCCCGCTTCTCCATCATTCATGGTCCTTTCTCTGCGCTTGCTGATTATGTCAGCGAGCGCGAACTTGTTGGCAAGATCGACGGTATTCTTCTCGATCTTGGTGTCTCTTCACCGCAGCTTGACGATCCTGAGCGCGGCTTCTCCTTTATGCGCGATGGTCCGCTTGATATGCGGATGGATCCCACTCGCGGCCAGTCTGCTGCCGAATGGCTGCAAACAGCTGAAGAAGCAGACATTGCCTGGGTGCTGAAAACCTTTGGCGAGGAGCGTTTTGCTAAACGTATCGCGCGCGCAATTGTAGAGCGTAACCGCCTCGATCCGATGACCCGCACTAAAGAGCTGGCGGAAGTCGTTGCGGCGGCAACACCGGTGAAAGACAAGTTCAAACATCCCGCGACCCGTACCTTCCAGGCGGTGCGCATTTGGGTAAACAGTGAACTGGAGGAAATAGAGCTGGCGCTAAAAAACTCGCTCGGCGTGCTTGCCCCGGGAGGGCGGCTTTCGGTAATCAGCTTCCATTCTCTGGAAGATCGCATTGTGAAACGCTTCATGCGTGAGCAAAGCCGCGGCCCGCAGGTTCCTGCCGGGCTGCCGATGACCGAAGAGCAACTCAGGAAACTGGGTGGCCGTCAGTTGCGAGCCTTAGGAAAGTTGATGCCGGGCGAAGAAGAAGTGGCTGAAAACCCACGTGCCCGTAGTTCAGTTCTGCGCATTGCAGAGAGGACGAACGCATGATCGGCAGAGTGACAGAAACCCTAAGCAAAGTGAAAGGATCGTTAGGAAGCAACGAGCGCCATGCCTTGCCTGGCGTGATCGGTGACGATCTTTTGCGATTTGGGAAACTGCCACTCTGTCTGTTCATTTGCATCATCATGACGGCAGTGACGGTTGTCACTACCTCTCACCACACACGTTTATTAACCGCGCAGCGTGAACAACTTGTTCTCGAGCGCGACGCGCTGGATATCGAATGGCGCAACCTGATTCTTGAAGAGAATGCGCTCGGCGATCACAGCCGGGTTGAACGGATTGCGACGGAAAAGCTGCAAATGCAGCACGTGGATCCCTCTCAGGAAAATATCGTAGTGCAGAAATAGAAATGAATAAGGAATTACGCGACGCATGAAAGCAGCGGCGAAAACGCTTAAACCGAAACGCCAGGAAGAACAGGCCAACTTTGTGAGTTGGCGTTTTGCGTTGCTTTGCGGTTGCATTCTGCTGGCGATGGCGTTTCTGCTTGGGCGTGTCGCCTGGCTGCAGGTTATCAATCCGGAAATGCTGGTGCGCGAAGGGGATATGCGTTCCTTGCGCGTGCAGGAAGTCGCAACGTCGCGTGGAATGATTACCGACCGCTCCGGGCGTCCGCTGGCTGTTAGTGTGCCGGTGAAAGCGATTTGGGCCGATCCAAAAGAGTTACATGATGCTGGCGGCGTTACGCTGGATAACCGCTGGAAAGCGCTCTCTGACGCCCTGAACATGCCATTGGATCAGCTGGCTTCCCGCATTAATGCCAACCCGAAGATGCGTTTTATCTATCTGGCGCGTCAGGTGAACCCCGATCTCGGGGAGTATATTAAAAAGCTCAAGTTGCCGGGGATTCATCTGCGTGAGGAATCCCGCCGTTACTATCCTTCCGGGGAAGTGACCGCTCACCTTATCGGTTTTACTAACGTAGATAGTCAGGGGATCGAAGGCGTTGAGAAGAGCTTTGACAAATGGCTTACCGGCCAACCTGGCGAACGTATTGTGCGTAAAGATCGCTACGGGCGCGTTATTGAAGATATCTCTTCCACCGACAGCCAGGCTGCGCATAACCTGGCGCTGAGCATTGATGAACGTTTGCAGGCGCTGGTTTATCGCGAGCTGAATAACGCGGTGGCGTTTAATAAGGCTGAATCCGGAAGCGCAGTGCTGGTTGATGTGAACACCGGCGAAGTGTTGGCAATGGCCAATAGCCCTTCCTACAACCCGAACAACTTCACCGGCACGTCGAAGGATGCAATGCGTAACCGCGCGATCACCGACGTTTTTGAACCGGGTTCGACGGTGAAACCCATGGTGGTAATGACGGCGCTGCAGCGCGGCGTCGTCACACCAAATACGGTGCTGAACACCGTGCCTTACCGAATTAACGGCCACGAAATCAAAGACGTGGCGCGCTACAGCGAATTGACCCTTACTGGGGTGCTACAAAAGTCGAGTAACGTCGGTGTTTCGAAGTTGGCGTTAGCGATGCCCTCCTCAGCGTTAGTAGATACTTACTCACGTTTTGGACTGGGAAAAACGACCAATTTGGGGATGGTCGGGGAACGCAGTGGCTTATTTCCTCAAAAACAACGGTGGTCTGACATAGAGAGGGCCACCTTCTCTTTCGGCTATGGGCTAATGGTAACGCCGTTACAGTTAGCGCGAGTCTACGCAACGATTGGCAGTTACGGTATCTACCGTCCTCTGTCGATTACCAAAGTTGACCCGCCCGTGCCGGGCGAACGCATTTTCAATGAGTCTATCGTGCGCACCGTGGTGCATATGATGGAGAGCGTTGCGCTGCCGGGCGGCGGCGGGGTGAAAGCAGCCATCAAAGGCTATCGCATTGCTATCAAAACCGGGACGGCGAAAAAAGTCGGCCCGGATGGCCGTTATATCAACAAATATATTGCTTACACCGCTGGCGTCGCGCCTGCCAGCCGCCCGCGCTTTGCGCTGGTGGTGGTGATTAACGATCCGCAAGCGGGTAAATACTACGGTGGTGCCGTGTCCGCACCGGTCTTCGGTGCCATCATGGGCGGCGTTCTGCGCACCATGAACATTGAGCCGGACGCGCTGACCACGGGCGAAAAAAGTGAGTTTGTAATTAATCAAGGCGAGGGTACAGGTGGCAGATCGTAATTTGCGCGACCTTCTCGCTCCGTGGGTGCCAGGCGCACCGGAGCGAGCACTGCGGGAGATGACACTCGACAGCCGTGCGGCTGCATCGGGCGATCTCTTTGTGGCGGTGGTCGGTCATCAGGCGGACGGGCGTCGATATATCCCGCAGGCGATTGCGCAAGGTGTTGCTGCCATTATTGCTGAAGCGAAAGACGAAGCAAATGACGGTGAAATTCGTGAAATGCACGGCGTTCCGGTCATTTACCTCAGCCAGTTGAATGAGCGCCTTTCCGCGCTGGCGGGCCGTTTTTACGGTGAACCCTCTGAACAATTGCGCCTGATTGGCGTAACCGGCACCAACGGCAAAACAACGACCACGCAACTGCTGGCGCAGTGGAGCCAATTGGTGGGCGAAACCAGCGCAGTGATGGGGACGGTCGGAAATGGTCTGCTGGGTAAAGTCATCCCGACTGAAAATACCACCGGCTCTGCGGTGGATGTTCAGCATGTGATTGCCGGGCTGGTTGCGCAGAAAGCGACGTTTGCCGCGATGGAAGTCTCTTCCCACGGTCTGGTACAGCATCGCGTGGCGGCGCTGAAGTTTGCCGCTGGCGTATTTACCAATTTAAGCCGCGATCACCTCGATTATCACGGCGATATGGCGCATTACGAAGCGGCGAAATGGCTGCTGTTCTCCTCTCACCACTACGGACAGGCGATTATCAATGCCGATGACGAAGTGGGCCGCCGCTGGTTAGCGAATCTGCCGGATGCGGTTGCGGTATCGATGGAAGACCATATCAACCCGGATTGTCACGGCCGCTGGCTCAAGGCTACCGGCGTGGAGTACCACGATAGCGGGGCGACTATTCGTTTTGACTCTTCATGGGGTCAAGGCGAAATCGAAAGCCGTCTGATGGGCGCGTTTAACGTCAGTAACCTGCTGCTGGCGCTGGCAACGCTGCTGGCGCTGGGTTATCCGTTAAGCGATTTGCTGAAAACCGCTTCACAGTTGCAGCCGGTTTGCGGACGCATGGAAGTATTTAGTGCGCCGGGTAAACCGACGGTGGTGGTGGATTATGCCCATACGCCGGATGCGCTGGAAAAGGCCTTACAGGCTGCACGCCTGCACTGCACCGGTCAACTGTGGTGCGTGTTTGGTTGCGGTGGCGATCGCGATAAAGGTAAACGTCCGCTCATGGGCGCAATTGCTGAGCAGTTCGCCGATGTGCCGGTGGTTACGGACGATAACCCGCGCACCGAAGAGCCGCGTGCCATTATCAACGATATTCTCGCCGGTATGCTGGATGCCGGGCGTGCGCATGTGGTGGAAGGGCGTGCCGAAGCCGTAACCAACACCATTATGCAGGCGAAAGAGAATGATGTGGTTCTGCTGGCTGGCAAAGGCCATGAAGATTATCAGATTGTCGGGACGCACCGACTGGATTACTCCGATCGCGTCACCGCGGCACGTTTGCTGGGGGTAGTGGCATGATTAGCGTAACTCTAAGCCAGCTTGCCGACATTCTGCAGGGTGAATTACATGGTCAGGATGCGACGATTGATGCGGTAACCAGCGATACCCGCAAACTAACGCCGGGCTGCCTGTTTGTGGCGCTGAAAGGCGAGCGTTTCGATGCCCATGATTTTGCCGAACAGGCTAAAGCGGGCGGCGCGGGCGCGCTACTGGTTAGCCGTAAGCTGGACTGCGATCTGCCGCAACTGCTGGTCAAAGACACTCGCCAGGCGTTCGGCGAGCTGGGCGCCTGGGTACGTCAGCAGGTGCCGACGCGTGTGGTTGCGTTAACCGGTTCTTCCGGCAAAACCTCGGTGAAAGAGATGACGGCCGCCATTCTGAGTGAATGTGGCAACACGCTTTATACCGCAGGAAACCTGAACAACGACATCGGCGTGCCGATGACGCTCCTGCGTTTAACCAAAGAACATCAATACGCGGTGATTGAACTGGGCGCGAACCACCAGGGGGAAATCGCCTGGACCGTCGGGCTTACCCGCCCGGAAGCGGCTCTGGTCAATAACCTGGCGGCGGCGCACCTGGAAGGCTTCGGATCGCTTGCGGGCGTGGCGAAAGCCAAAGGAGAAATCTATACCGGGTTGCCTGCCAACGGTGTGGCAATCATGAATGCTGACAATAATGACTGGCTGAACTGGCAGAGCATTATTGGCGCTCGCAAAGTGTGGCGCTTCTCGCCAAATGCGGCGAACAGTGATTTTACGGCCACCAACATTCATGTGACCTCGCACGGAACTGAGTTCACGCTGCAAACCCCGATGGGCAATGTGGATGTGACACTGCCGCTGCCGGGACGACACAATATTGCCAATGCGCTGGCAGCGACCTCGCTGGCGATGGCGGTGGGCGCTAGCCTGGCGGCAGTGAAAAAAGGGTTGGCAAACCTGAAAGCGGTGCCGGGGCGTCTGTTCCCGGTGCAACTGGGCGAAAATAAATTGCTGCTCGATGACACGTACAACGCTAACGTCGGTTCAATGACCGCCGCCGCACATGTGCTGGCGGAAATGCCGGGTTACCGGGTGATGGTGGTGGGCGATATGGCAGAGCTAGGCGATGAGAGCGAAGCCTGCCACATTCAGGTGGGTGAAGCGGCTAAAGGCGTTGGCATCGATAAAGTGCTGAGCGTCGGTAAGCTGAGCAAGGCTCTGAGCGCTGCCAGCGGTGTTGGCGAACATTTTAACGATAAAGCGGCAGTAGTGGCGCGGTTGAAGGCGCTGATCGCTGAACAGCAGATTATTACCATTTTGGTGAAAGGTTCACGTAGTTCCGCCATGGAAGAGGTGGTACGCGAATTACAGGAGAATGGAACATGTTAGTGTGGCTGGCCGAACATTTGGTCAAATATTATTCCGGCTTTAACGTCTTTTCCTACCTGACGTTTCGCGCCATTGTCAGCCTGCTGACCGCGCTCTTCATCTCTCTGTGGATGGGGCCGCGCATGATTGCCCGTCTGCAAAAACTCTCTTTCGGCCAGGTTGTGCGTAACGACGGTCCGGAGTCGCATTTCAGTAAACGCGGTACGCCAACGATGGGGGGGATTATGATCCTCACGGCAATCGTTGTTTCCGTACTGCTGTGGGCTTATCCCTCTAACCCGTATGTCTGGTGCGTGCTGGTTGTACTGGTAGGTTACGGTGCGATTGGTTTCGTTGACGATTACCGCAAAGTGGTGCGTAAAGATACCAAGGGCCTGATTGCTCGCTGGAAATATTTCTGGATGTCACTGATTGCGTTGGGCGTGGCGTTTGCGCTTTACCTGGCGGGGAAAGATACGCCAGCGACAGAACTGGTGGTGCCTTTCTTTAAAGATGTGATGCCGCAACTGGGCCTTTTCTACATTCTGCTGGCTTACTTTGTGATTGTCGGCACCGGCAACGCCGTTAACCTGACGGACGGTCTTGACGGTCTGGCGATTATGCCGACGGTGTTTGTCGCCGCGGGCTTTGCGTTGGTGGCCTGGGCTACCGGTAACATGAATTTTGCTAACTACCTGCATATCCCTTATCTGCGTCACGCGGGAGAGCTAGTGATCGTCTGCACGGCGATTGTCGGCGCAGGGTTGGGCTTTTTGTGGTTCAACACCTATCCGGCGCAGGTTTTCATGGGGGATGTGGGTTCACTGGCTCTCGGCGGCGCGTTGGGGATCATTGCCGTGTTGCTGCGTCAGGAGTTCTTGCTGGTGATTATGGGCGGGGTGTTTGTGGTGGAAACCCTGTCGGTGATTTTGCAGGTGGGGTCGTTTAAATTGCGCGGCCAGCGTATTTTCCGCATGGCGCCGATTCACCATCACTATGAACTGAAAGGCTGGCCGGAACCGCGCGTGATCGTGCGCTTCTGGATTATTTCGCTGATGCTGGTGCTGATTGGCCTGGCAACGCTGAAGGTACGTTAATTATGGCAGATTACCAGGGTAAAAAAGTCGTCATTATCGGTCTGGGTCTGACAGGTCTTTCCTGCGTTGACTTTTTCCTCGCGCGCGGCGTTACGCCACGCGTTATGGACACGCGCGTTTCGCCACCGGGGCTGGATAAGCTGCCGGAAGCGGTAGAGCGCCATCTTGGTAGTCTCAATGATGACTGGTTGCTGGCGGCTGACCTGATTGTCGCAAGCCCTGGCATCGCACTGGCGCATCCTTCTCTGAGCGCGGCAGCCGATGCTGGCGTTGAGATCGTCGGCGATATCGAACTCTTCTGTCGCGAAGCACAAGCGCCCGTCATTGCGATTACCGGTTCAAACGGTAAAAGCACCGTCACCAAACTGGTGGGTGAAATGGCTGAGGCGGCAGGCGTTAATGTAGGCGTTGGCGGCAATATTGGCCTGCCTGCGTTGATGCTGCTTGATGAAGCCCGCGAGCTCTATGTGCTGGAGCTTTCCAGCTTCCAACTGGAAACTACTTTCAGCCTGCACGCGGCGGCGGCAACCATCCTGAACGTGACGGAAGATCATATGGATCGTTATCCGTTCGGGCTGCAACAGTATCGCGCCGCAAAACTGCGCGTTTACGAAAACGCGAAAGTATGTGTGGTCAACGCGGATGATGCGCTGACCATGCCGGTGCGGGGTGCTGATGAGCGCTGCGTGAGTTTCGGCGTTGACGTCGGCGACTATCACCTGAACCGCCAGCAGGGCGAAACCTGGCTGCGTGTAAAAGGTGAAAAGGTTCTGAACGTTAAAGAGATGAAGCTGAGTGGCCAGCACAACTATACCAACGCGCTGGCGGCGTTGGCGCTGGCAGATGCCGCTGGTTTACCGCGGGCCAGCAGCCTGAAGGCGCTGACCACCTTCACCGGGCTGGCGCACCGCTTCCAGTTGGCGCTGGATCATAACGGGGTGCGCTGGATCAACGACTCGAAAGCGACCAACGTCGGCAGCACTGAGGCGGCGCTGAACGGCTTGCAGGTTGACGGTACGCTGCATCTTTTGTTGGGCGGGCACGGTAAATCTGCCGATTTCTCACCGCTGAAGCGCTATCTCGGCGGCGATCGTATTCGTCTTTATTGCTTTGGTCGCGATGGTGGGGAGCTGGCGGATTTACGTCCGGAAATTGCCGATCAGGTTGAAACGATGGAAGAGGCAATGCGTCTGATCGCCACGCGCGTGCAGCCGGGCGATATGGTGCTGCTGTCGCCAGCCTGCGCCAGCCTCGATCAGTTCAAGAATTTCGAGCAACGGGGTGATGTCTTTACCCGTCTGGCGCAGGAGTTAGGCTGATGCGTTTAACGCTCCCACGCCCGAGAATGCCGCGCCTGCCAGGATTTAGCCTCCTGGCATGGCTGTTTACGGCATTGAAAGGCTGGGTTATGGGATCACGGCAAAAAGATTCCGACAGTCTGGTGATGTACGACCGCACGTTGTTGTGGTTGACGCTGGGCCTGGCGGCGATCGGTTTCATTATGGTGACCTCGGCTTCGATGCCGGTAGGGCAACGCCTGACGGACGATCCTTTCTTCTTTGCCAAGCGTCATGCGCTGTATCTATTCCTGGCGTTTTGTATGTCGATGATCACGCTGCGTTTGCCGATGGATTTCTGGCAGAAATACAGCTCGGCGATGTTGATCGCCGCGATCATTATGCTGCTGGTGGTACTGGTGGTTGGTAGCTCGATCAACGGGGCCTCTCGTTGGATCGACCTCGGAGTCATGCGCTTTCAGCCAGCGGAGTTCACCAAGTTGTCGCTGTTCTGTTACCTGGCTAACTACCTGGTACGTAAGGTGGACGAAGTGCGTAATAACCTGCGCGGCTTCCTCAAACCGATGGGCGTGATCCTGGTGCTGGCGGTTCTGCTGTTGGCGCAGCCGGACCTCGGTACGGTGGTGGTGCTGTTTATCACCACGCTGGCGATGTTGTTCCTTGCCGGGGCGAAACTGTGGCAGTTCATCGCCATCATCGGTATGGGGATTTCAGCGGTTGTGCTGCTGATCCTCGCCGAACCGTATCGTATTCGCCGCGTAACCTCTTTCTGGAACCCGTGGGAAGATCCCTTCGGTAGCGGTTATCAGTTAACACAGTCGCTGATGGCATTTGGTCGCGGTGAGCTGTGGGGGCAGGGGCTTGGAAATTCGATACAGAAGCTGGAGTATCTGCCTGAAGCACATACGGACTTTATCTTCTCCATTATCGGGGAGGAACTCGGTTATATCGGTGTGGTAGTGGCACTTTTAATGGTATTCTTCGTCGCTTTCCGCGCCATGTCCATTGGGCGAAAAGCGCTGGAAATCGATCATCGTTTCTCTGGTTTCCTGGCCTGCTCGATTGGTATCTGGTTTAGCTTCCAGGCTCTGGTTAATGTCGGTGCGGCGGCAGGTATGCTGCCGACCAAAGGGCTGACTCTGCCGCTTATCAGTTACGGTGGTTCCAGCTTACTGATTATGTCAGTGGCGATTACGCTGCTGCTACGCATAGATTATGAAACGCGTCTGGAAAAAGCCCAGGCGTTTACACGAGGTTTGTGATGAGTGGTCAACCAAAGCGGTTAATGGTGATGGCGGGCGGTACCGGCGGGCATGTCTTCCCCGGGCTTGCAGTTGCGCACCATTTGATGGATCAGGGCTGGCAAGTGCGCTGGCTCGGAACCGCCGATCGCATGGAAGCCGATCTGGTGCCCAAACACGGTATCGAGATCGATTTTATCCGTATCTCCGGCCTGCGTGGCAAAGGGATCAAAGCGCAGTTGTTGGCTCCGGTACGTATTTTTAACGCCTGGCGACAGGCTCGCGCCATCATGCAGCGCTTTAAGCCGGATGTGGTGCTGGGGATGGGCGGTTATGTCTCTGGTCCTGGCGGGCTGGCTGCCTGGTCGCTCGGTATTCCGGTAGTGCTCCATGAGCAGAACGGGATTGCCGGGTTGACAAATAAATGGCTGGCGAAAATCGCCACCAAAGTGATGCAGGCGTTTCCCGGTGCGTTTCCAAAAGCGGAAGTCGTTGGAAACCCGGTGCGCATCGATGTGCTGGCACTGCCGCTACCGCAGGAGCGTTTACCTGGCCGTGAAGGGCCGGTTCGCGTGCTGGTCGTTGGCGGCTCGCAGGGTGCGCGCGTGCTGAACCAGACGATGCCGCAGGTCGCGGCGAAGCTGGGCAATGCTGTGACCATCTGGCATCAGAGCGGTAAAGGCGTGCAACAGGATGTTGAGCAAGCATATGCCGCCGCGGGCGAACCGCAGCATAAAGTGACGGAATTTATTGACGATATGGCGCAAGCCTACGCGTGGGCGGATGTGGTGGTGTGCCGTTCAGGCGCGCTGACGGTCAGCGAAATCGCAGCCGCAGGTTTACCGGCGCTGTTTGTGCCTTTCCAGCACAAAGATCGTCAGCAGTACTGGAATGCATTACCGCTGGAAAAAGCGGGTGCTGCGAAGATCCTCGAACAGCCGCAGTTCACCGTTGATGCGGTAGCAGCGACGTTGGCGGGGTGGGATCGCGAAGCATTACTGGCGATGGCGGAACGCGCACGCGCGGCGGCCATCCCGGATGCCACCGAGCGCGTGGCGAATGAAGTCAGCCTGGCAGCTCAGGCGTAAATACTGGCGGCGCGTTAGCGTCGCGCAAATTTAAGTAGTCGATGGCGTTTAGAGAATGAATACACAAGAACTGGCAAAACTGCGTTCAATTGTGCCCGAGATGCGACGTGTCCGGCACATTCACTTTGTCGGCATTGGCGGTGCTGGCATGGGCGGTATTGCCGAAGTGCTGGCCAATGAAGGCTACCAGATTAGCGGTTCCGACCTGGCGCCAAACCCAGTGACGCAGCAGTTGGCGTCGCTCGGCGCCACTATTTATTTCCATCATCGCCCGGAAAATGTGAGCGATGCCAGTGTTGTTGTGGTCTCCAGCGCCATATCTGCCGATAACCCTGAAATTGTTGCGGCGCATGAAGCGCGTATTCCAGTTATCCGCCGTGCGGAGATGCTGGCTGAACTGATGCGTTTCCGTCATGGCATCGCGATTGCCGGTACGCATGGCAAAACTACCACGACTGCGATGGTGGCCAGTATTTACGCAGAAGCCGGGCTGGACCCGACTTTTGTTAACGGTGGGCTGGTGAAAGCCGCCGGGGTGCATGCGCGCCTGGGGCACAGCCGTTACCTGATTGCAGAAGCTGATGAGAGCGACGCCTCATTCCTGCATCTGCAACCGATGGTGGCCATTGTCACCAATATCGAAGCCGATCACATGGATACCTACCATGGCGACTTCGAGAATTTAAAAACGACGTTTATCAACTTCCTGCACAACCTGCCGTTCTACGGCCGTGCGGTAATGTGTGTGGACGATCCGGTTATCCGAGAATTGCTGCCGCGCGTGGGGCGTCAGACGACGACGTACGGATTTAGCGATGATGCTGATGTTCGTGTAGAAAATTATCGCCAGGTCGGGCCGCAGGGGCACTTCACTTTGGTGCGCCAGGATAAACCGGAACTGCGTGTCACGCTGAATGCGCCAGGCCGCCACAATGCGTTGAACGCGGCGGCGGCGGTAGCAGTAGCGACAGAAGAGGGGATCGAAGATGAAGCGATCCTTCGCGCGCTGGAAAGTTTCCAGGGCACCGGGCGCCGTTTTGATTTCCTTGGTGAATTCCCGCTGGAAGCGGTGAATGGCAAAAGCGGTACCGCCATGCTGGTGGATGACTATGGTCATCACCCGACAGAAGTGGATGCCACGATTAAAGCAGCGCGTGCGGGCTGGCCGGATAAAAACCTGGTCATGCTGTTTCAGCCGCACCGTTTTACCCGTACTCGCGACTTGTACGACGATTTCGCCAATGTACTGACGCAGGTCGATTCTCTGCTGATGCTGGAGGTTTATCCGGCTGGCGAAGCAGCTATCCCGGGCGCTGACAGCCGTTCGCTGTGCCGTACTATTCGCGGACGCGGCAAAATTGATCCGATCCTCGTGTCCGATCCGGCACAGGTTGCGGCGATGCTGGCGCCGGTACTGACCGGTAATGACCTGATCCTGATTCAGGGAGCTGGGAATATCGGCAAGATTGCCCGCAGCCTGGCTGAGAGCAAACTGAAATCGCAGAGCACAGAGGAGGAGCGCCGTGGCTGAGAAAGTAGCGGTTCTGCTGGGCGGAACCTCCGCCGAGCGTGAAGTTTCGCTTAATTCCGGTGCAGCGGTGCTGGTGGGTTTGCGGGAAGGCGGAGTGGATGCGCACGGCGTGGATCCGCGTGATGTGGATGTCACCCGCCTGAAAGAGATGGGTTTTAGCAAAGCATTTATTGCTTTGCATGGTCGCGGCGGCGAAGACGGCACCTTGCAGGGGCTGCTTGAACTGATCGATATGCCTTATACCGGCAGCGGCGTTATGGCATCCGCGATCTCCATGGATAAACTGCGCAGCAAATTGTTGTGGCAGGGCGCCGGATTACCGGTTGCACCATGGGTCGCGCTCGAACGCAGTGAGTTTGAATCAGGCCTAAGTTTTGACGATATTCAACGCATTGATGAACTGGGGTTACCTGTTATTGTCAAGCCCAGTCGTGAAGGCTCCAGCGTTGGGATGTCGAAGGTAGAGAAAAGTGACGATCTGCATGCGGCGTTAGCGCTTGCGTTTCAACATGATGATGAAGTTCTGATCGAAAAATGGCTAAGTGGCCCGGAATTTACCGTGGCGCTGCTTGGGAACGAAATTTTACCGTCTATTCGTATCCAGCCAGCGGGAATCTTCTATGATTATGAGGCGAAGTATCTCTCTGATGAGACAAAATATTTCTGCCCTTCAGGTCTGGAAGTGGAGCGAGAGGCGGCATTACAGTCCCTGGTATTGAAAGCATGGCGTCTTTTAGGTTGCCGTGGCTGGGGACGAATTGATGCCATGCTGGATAGCGACGGTCAGTTTTATTTGTTGGAAGCGAATACATCGCCAGGGATGACGAGCCACAGCCTGGTGCCGATGGCTGCGCGCCAGGCGGGTTTGAGCTTCTCACAACTTGTTGTTCGCATTCTGGATCTGGCGGAGTGATATGTCACAGGCTGCGCTGAACACGCGAAACCGCGAAGCGGAGGCCGTAACTGCCTCCCGCCGCAACAATGGAACGCGTCTTGCAGGGATTTTGTTCCTGCTGGCGGTGCTGTGCACCGTGTTTGCTAGCGGCTGGGTGGTTTTGGGTTGGATGGATGATGCACAACGCTTGCCGTTGTCGAAGCTGGTGGTGACGGGCGATCGTCATTACACCCGTAATGATGATATTCGTCAGTCTATTTTGGCGCTGGGGGCACCCGGCACCTTTATGACCCAGGACGTCAATATTATTCAGAGTCAGATAGAGCGTCTGCCCTGGATAAAACAGGCAAGCGTCAGAAAGCAGTGGCCAGACGAATTGAAGATTCATCTGGTTGAATACGTGCCGATTGCGCGGTGGAATGATCAGCATATGGTCGATGCCGACGGTAATGCGTTCAGCGTGCCGTCCGAACGAACCAGTAAGCAGGTTTTGCCCATGTTGTATGGCCCTGAAGGCAGTGAAAGCGAAGTCTTGCAAGGCTACCGCGATATGGGGCAATTGTTGGCGAAGGATAAATTCACGTTAAAAGAAGCGGCGATGACGGCGCGACGTTCATGGCAGGTCACGCTGACTAACGACATCAGGCTCAACCTGGGTCGTGGCGATACAATGAAACGCCTGGCGCGCTTCGTGGAACTCTACCCGGTTCTGCTGCAACAGGCGCAAACGGACGGTAAAACGATCAGTTACGTGGATTTACGCTATGACTCAGGCGCGGCTGTAGGCTGGAAAGCAGCCCCTGTTCAGGAACCGAATCAGCAGCAAAATCAGGCACAACAGAATCAGGCACAGGCAGAGCAACAATGATCAAGGCGACGGACAGAAAACTGGTGGTTGGACTGGAGATTGGCACCGCGAAGGTAGCCGCTTTAGTAGGGGAAGTTCTGCCCGACGGTATTGTGAATATCATTGGCGTGGGCAGTTGCCCGTCTCGTGGTATGGATAAAGGCGGAGTGAACGATCTGGAATCGGTAGTGAAATGCGTACAGCGCGCTATCGATCAGGCTGAATTGATGGCGGATTGCCAGATCTCTTCTGTCTACCTGGCGCTTTCGGGGAAGCACATTAGCTGCCAGAACGAAATTGGGATGGTGCCGATTTCGGAAGAGGAAGTGACGCAGGAGGATGTGGAGAACGTTGTGCATACCGCCAAATCGGTGCGTGTACGCGATGAACACCGTGTTCTGCATGTGATTCCGCAGGAGTACGCCATTGACTACCAGGAAGGGATTAAAAACCCGGTTGGGTTGTCTGGTGTGCGTATGCAGGCAAAAGTACATTTGATTACTTGCCATAACGATATGGCAAAAAACATCGTTAAAGCCGTTGAACGATGTGGGTTAAAAGTTGACCAACTTATTTTCGCCGGACTGGCTTCCAGCTATTCGGTGTTGACGGAAGACGAACGAGAACTGGGCGTCTGCGTTGTTGACATCGGTGGTGGTACAATGGACATGGCGGTCTACACTGGCGGCGCGCTGCGCCACACCAAAGTGATCCCTTATGCAGGGAATGTGGTCACCAGCGATATTGCTTACGCTTTCGGTACGCCGCCCAGTGATGCAGAGGCGATCAAAGTTCGCCACGGTTGCGCGTTGGGATCGTTAGTCGGCAAAGATGAGAGCGTTGAAGTGCCCAGCGTGGGCGGTCGTCCGCCGCGCAGCCTGCAGCGTCAGACGCTGGCAGACGTGATTGAGCCTCGCTATACCGAGTTGCTCAATCTGGTTAACGATGAGATTTTGCAGTTGCAGGAACAGCTTCGCCAGCAGGGTGTAAAGCATCACCTGGCGGCGGGGATTGTGTTGACCGGCGGTGCTGCGCAGATGGAAGGCCTGGCGGCCTGCGCGCAGCGCGTTTTCCATACGCAAGTGCGTATTGGTGCGCCGCTCAACATTACTGGCTTGACCGATTATGCCCAGGAGCCGTATTACTCAACGGCTGTAGGGTTGCTGCACTACGGAAAAGAGACGCATCTCAGTGGTGAAGCAGAAGTGGAAAAACGCGCGTCAGTAGGGTCATGGTTCAAACGAATCAACAGCTGGCTGCGAAAAGAGTTTTAATTTTTTTCAGAGAGCGCAGAAAATTAGCGGTCTCAGGCGACAGGCACAAAACGGAGAGAAATTATGTTTGAACCGATGGAATTAACCAACGACGCGGTGATTAAAGTCATCGGCGTCGGTGGCGGCGGTGGCAACGCCGTAGAGCATATGGTGCGCGAGCGCATTGAGGGTGTTGAATTCTTCGCCGTAAATACCGACGCGCAAGCGTTGCGTAAAACGGCGGTGGGGCAAACCATTCAGATTGGCGGTGGCATCACCAAAGGTCTGGGCGCTGGAGCAAACCCTGAAGTTGGTCGCAATGCGGCTGAAGAAGATCGTGAAGCCCTGCGCGCTGCGCTCGAAGGCGCTGACATGGTCTTTATCGCGGCAGGCATGGGTGGCGGTACCGGTACGGGTGCAGCTCCTGTCGTGGCCGAAGTCGCTAAAGATTTAGGTATCCTGACGGTTGCTGTGGTGACCAAGCCTTTCAATTTCGAAGGCAAGAAGCGCATGGCGTTTGCTGAGCAGGGTATCACTGAGCTGTCCAAACATGTGGACTCGCTGATTACTATCCCGAACGACAAGTTACTGAAAGTGCTTGGGCGTGGTATTTCTCTGCTCGATGCATTCGGTGCAGCGAACGATGTACTGAAAGGCGCTGTGCAGGGTATTGCTGAGCTGATTACTCGTCCGGGTCTGATGAACGTTGACTTCGCTGACGTGCGCACTGTAATGTCCGAAATGGGCTACGCGATGATGGGCTCCGGTGTGGCCAGCGGTGAAGATCGTGCGGAAGAAGCGGCAGAAATGGCGATTTCCAGCCCGCTGCTGGAAGATATTGATCTCTCTGGCGCTCGCGGTGTGCTGGTTAACATTACTGCTGGCTTCGACCTGCGTCTGGATGAGTTCGAAACGGTGGGTAACACTATCCGAGCTTTCGCATCTGATAACGCGACTGTGGTTATCGGTACGTCCCTTGATCCGGATATGAACGATGAGCTGCGTGTGACCGTCGTTGCGACAGGTATCGGCATGGACAAACGTCCGGAAATTACGCTGGTGACCAACAAGCAGGCACAGCAGCCAGTGATGGATCGCTATCAGCAGCACGGCATGCAACCGATGCAACAGGAGCAGAAACCGGCGAAAGTGGTTAACGACAATACGCCGCAAACCACTAAAGAACCTGATTATCTGGATATTCCGGCGTTCCTGCGTAAGCAAGCGGACTAAGAATTTACTGGAAGTTGGGCTTCTTCGCTCTTTGTGCTAAACTGCCCCACCGATTGTGTTATACACTTCGGATGGATTGGTAATAAGGCGAGATTATACGATGATCAAACAAAGGACTCTTAAACGTATCGTTCAGGCGACTGGCGTCGGTTTACATACCGGCAAGAAAGTCACACTGACGTTGCGCCCTGCGCCGGCAAATACCGGGGTCATCTATCGTCGCACTGACTTGAATCCACCGGTAGATTTTCCGGCTGATGCTAAATCTGTGCGTGATACTATGCTCTGTACTTGTCTGGTCAACGAGCATGACGTGCGGATTTCCACCGTTGAGCACTTAAATGCTGCTCTGGCGGGGCTGGGTATCGACAACATTATTGTTGAAGTCGATGCGCCGGAAATTCCCATTATGGATGGCAGTGCTGCACCTTTCGTTTATCTGCTGCTGGATGCAGGGATCGAAGAGCTTAACAGCGCCAAAAAATTCGTTCGTATCAAAGATACGGTGCGCGTTGAAGACGGTGATAAATGGGCTGAGTTCAAACCACACAACGGTTTCACGCTCGACTTTACCATCGATTTTAACCACCCGGCGATTGATGCAAGCACTCAACGCTATGCGATGAACTTCTCTGCCGACGCATTTATGCGCCAGATTAGTCGTGCGCGTACCTTCGGTTTTATGCGTGATATCGAATACCTCCAGTCTCGCGGACTCTGCCTGGGCGGTAGCTTCGATTGTGCCATCGTAGTTGACGATTATCGCGTACTGAACGAAGACGGACTGCGTTTCGAAGATGAATTTGTTCGCCATAAAATGCTGGATGCAATCGGCGACTTGTTCATGTGTGGTCACAATATCATTGGTGCGTTTACCGCATATAAATCCGGTCACGCATTAAATAACAAACTGTTGCAGGCTGTTCTGGCAAAACAGGAAGCCTGGGAATATGTGACCTTCGAAGACGACGCCGAATTGCCGCTGGCATTTAAAGCACCGTCAACGGTTCTGGCATAACGCCATAACCACAAAATCGACTGGTTAACCTGGCACTCTCTCCGGTCAGGGAAACCAGTCGTTTTTTATTGCTTTTTTCCCACCAGGCCTTTCTCCTGCTTTGATGTAGAACTTTCTCTTTTTTCGCTTTGAGCGGTGTGTTTGCTGCTTTCCTGGTCAATTTCGCCCTTCTGAAGCCTGAATACTACTGCGGTGCTGGCGGCTTTAGTGGTAAGATTTGGGCGCAAAATGGCACCGACAGAAGCAAAATCGGACAAGCGTGATTTTTGGGTGGAGCAGGTGAACGGAATACTGACGTGCTGGCGACAATTTGGTAGACGCTACTTCTGGCCGCATCTCTTATTAGGGATGGTTGCGGCGAGTTTTGGCTTGCCTGCATTTGCCAGTAGCGCTGATTCACATCAGCCTGCGCGTGAAACGACTCGCAATCACGATGGCGTCAATAACGGCAATTTCACCAGTTTCTCCTTGCTGGAAGCGAAACGACGCCCGAACTTCACTGTCGATTACTGGCATCAACACGCCATTCGTACCGTGATTCGTCATCTTTCGTTCGCTATGGCGCCTCAGGCGCTACCTGTAGCAACGGAAGAGCCATCGCCCATTCAGGCGCATCATCTGGCATTGTTGGATTCGCTCAGCGCACTGCTGATGCTGGAAAGCAAGCCGCCGACGATTGTCCGCCTGGCTGTTTATATCCCTTCTACGCCGCAAGCCGCGTTTAGCGTGCCCACCTGGGTGAGCCAGGTGCAGGGTATTCGCGCAGGCCCTCAACGCTTCAGCTAAAAAAAGAGCCTTTTATCCATTTTTTAGTTCCGCTGAGCGGAGCGTTTGAGATTTTTATTATGCTAATCAAATTATTAACGAAAGTATTCGGTAGCCGCAACGATCGTACATTGCGTCGCATGCGTAAAGTTGTCGCCCAGATCAATGCCATGGAACCGGCCATGGAGCAGCTCAGTGATGAAGAGCTGAAAGGTAAAACCGCGGAGTTTCGCGCCCGTCTGGAAAAAGGTGAGGCGGTAGATAATCTGTTGCCTGAAGCTTTTGCAGTGGTTCGCGAAGCGAGCAAACGCGTGTTTGGCATGCGCCACTTTGACGTACAGTTATTGGGCGGTATGGTACTGAACGATCGCTGCATCGCGGAGATGCGTACTGGTGAAGGTAAAACCCTGACTGCGACGCTGCCGGCTTACCTGAATGCCCTGAGCGGTAAAGGTGTTCACGTTGTGACGGTGAACGACTATCTGGCGCAGCGCGATGCCGAAAACAACCGTCCATTGTTTGAGTTCCTCGGCCTGACAGTCGGTATTAACCTGCCAGGTATGCCTGCTGTTGCCAAGCGTGAAGCTTACGCTGCCGATATTACCTACGGCACCAACAACGAATACGGCTTTGACTACCTGCGCGATAACATGGCGTTCAGCCCTGAAGAGCGCGTACAGCGTAAACTGCACTATGCGCTGGTGGATGAGGTTGACTCCATCCTCATCGATGAAGCGCGTACCCCGCTGATCATCTCTGGGCCTGCGGAAGACAGTTCTGAGCTCTACAAAAAAGTGAACAAAATCATTCCTTACCTGGTTCGCCAGGAGAAAGAGGATTCTGACACTTTCCAGGGCGAAGGCCACTTCTCGGTGGATGAGAAAGCGCGTCAGGTAACGTTGACCGAACGCGGCCTGGTGCTGATTGAAGAGCTGCTGGTAAAAGAAGGCATCATGGATGAGGGCGAGTCACTCTACTCCCCGGCCAATATTATGCTGATGCACCACGTCACCGCAGCGTTGCGTGCTCATGCACTGTTCACCCGCGATGTGGATTACATTGTTAAAGATGGCGAAGTGATCATCGTTGATGAACACACCGGTCGTACCATGCAGGGGCGTCGCTGGTCTGACGGTCTGCATCAGGCTGTTGAAGCCAAAGAAGGCGTGGAAATCCAGAATGAAAACCAGACGCTGGCTTCCATTACCTTCCAGAACTATTTCCGTTTGTATGAAAAACTGGCCGGTATGACCGGTACGGCAGATACCGAAGCATTTGAATTCAGCTCCATTTACAAACTGGATACGGTTGTTGTGCCGACAAACCGCCCAATGATCCGTAAAGATATGGCGGATCTGGTCTACATGACCGAAGCGGAAAAAATCCAGGCCATTATCGAAGATATTAAAGAGCGTACTGCCAAGGGGCAGCCGGTACTGGTGGGGACTATCTCCATTGAAAAATCAGAAGTTGTCTCTCAGGAACTGACCAAAGCAGGTATCAAGCACAACGTGCTGAACGCCAAATTCCACGCCAAAGAGGCGGATATCGTTGCTCAGGCGGGTTATCCTGGCACGGTAACCATTGCCACCAACATGGCGGGCCGTGGTACGGATATCATGCTGGGCGGTAGCTGGCAGGCAGAACTGGCTGAGATTGAAAATCCGACCGAAGAGCAAATCGCAAAAGTGAAAGCGGACTGGCAGGTACGCCATGATGCCGTACTGGCCTCAGGCGGCCTGCACATTATCGGTACTGAGCGTCACGAATCTCGTCGTATTGATAACCAGTTGCGTGGTCGTTCCGGTCGTCAGGGCGATGCCGGTTCTTCCCGTTTCTACCTCTCCATGGAAGATGCGCTGATGCGTATTTTCGCCTCCGATCGCGTTTCCGGCATGATGCGTAAGCTGGGAATGAAACCGGGCGAAGCGATTGAGCACCCGTGGGTTACGAAGGCGATTGCCAACGCGCAGCGCAAAGTGGAAAGCCGCAACTTCGATATTCGTAAGCAACTGCTGGAATATGATGATGTTGCCAACGATCAGCGCCGTGCTATTTATACCCAGCGTAACGAACTGCTGGATGTGTCTGATGTGAGCGAAACCATCAACAGCATTCGCGAGGACGTTTTCAAGGCTACTATCGACGCGCATATTCCGCCGCAGTCTCTGGAAGAGATGTGGGACATCCCGGGTCTGCAGGAACGCCTGAAAAACGATTTCGATCTCGATCTGCCGATTGCGGAATGGCTGGATAAAGAGCCGGATCTGCATGAAGAGACGCTGCGCGAGCGCATCCTGCAGAACGCCATTGAAACTTACCAGCGCAAAGAAGACGTGGTAGGGGCGGAAATGATGCGTCACTTTGAAAAAGGCGTGATGTTGCAGACGCTGGATTCCCTGTGGAAAGAGCATCTGGCGGCCATGGATTACCTGCGTCAGGGTATCCATCTGCGTGGCTACGCGCAAAAAGATCCGAAGCAGGAGTACAAACGCGAATCCTTCGCCATGTTTGCAGCGATGCTGGAGTCGCTGAAATATGAAGTGATCAGCACGCTGAGCAAGGTGCAGGTACGTATGCCGGAAGAGGTAGAAGCGATGGAGCAGCAGCGTCGCCAGGAGGCTGAGCGTCTGGCGCAAATGCAACAGCTGAGCCATCAGGATGATGAATCCGCAGCGGCCGCAGAACTTGCTGCGCAGACGGGCGAGCGTAAAGTGGGTCGTAACGATCCATGCCCTTGCGGTTCGGGTAAAAAATACAAACAGTGCCACGGCCGTTTAGCATAACCTTTTGATAAAAATGTAAAAGGCGCAGATATCTGCGCCTTTTTTATGGAGCCTGCCTAATGAAAATACTCAACATCGCAGTTGGGATCATTCGCAACCCGCAAGGAGAAATCTTTATTACGCGCCGTGCTGCGGATGCACACATGGCGAATAAACTGGAGTTTCCGGGCGGTAAAATAGAAGAGGGCGAAACGCCGGAACAGGCGATGAGCCGTGAATTACAGGAAGAAGTCGGTATTACACCGCTGAGTGCAACACTCTTTGACAAGCTGGAGTATCAGTTTCCCGATCGCCATATCACGCTGTGGTTCTGGCTGGTTGAGAGCTGGGAAGGGGAGCCATGGGGGAAAGAGGGGCAGCCGGGAGAATGGATAGCACAACAGATGCTGAAAGCGGAAGATTTCCCGCCGGCCAATGAACCCATTATTACCCGGCTGGCGCAGCGTTAAGCGGTGCGCCAGCGGCAAAAACATTACTATTGCTCTTCGCTCCATTCATCGCTGTCTGACAGGTCGCCAGCGCTGGGAATGCGTTTTTCTTCCGCTGCCCATTCTCCCAGATCGATGAGCTGGCAGCGTTTGCAACAGAAGGGGCGAAACGGGCTGATTTCGCCCCAGACAACAGATTTCCCGCAGGTGGGGCAGTTAACAATGGTTGTTTCAGTCATATTGGTTCCTTAACAACAGGCCAGTTCAAAATCCAGCCGTTCCGGCACGATACCGTTTTCGCTGTCGAGGGGTAAAAAGCGGATAGCAAAACGGCTCTTATGCCCGGAAATTTGTGGGTACAGCCGGTCTCGCAGCGTCAGTTTCAGACGCAGTAAATCGGCATCCTCGGCATTATCCTGGTAGAAACCATTCAGGCTGGTCTGATGGCGGAACGGCGCGGCATTGCGGATCAGATCGAGGATCAATTTAAGCGTTGCTTTGAGCGGATCGAGGCTTTCCAGCCAGACCGCGACCTGCGCATCACGTTGCTCCTGCGGCAAATGCAGCCACATGTGCAGCGTGGGCAGATCAAAGCTGCAACACCCACCGGGGATACTCAGACGCTGGCGCACCAGCGCAATTAATCGGTCTTCACGTAAAAGCTGGCCAATGCGTGGCGCAGCCATCAGGATATTGCCGCTCTCTTTCAGTTGCTGGCGCAGGGATTCGATACGGTTGAGATCCACTCCCTCCACTTCGCTCCAGGCACGCAATTTTCGCTGCTGACGTTCCAGCTCTTTCAGTAATTCCGTACGCGTATCGCCGCGTTCGAACACATCCAGTAAATCACCAACGTTACGGAAAAAATGCAGCGCATCAGCATGGTCGCTCAGCGGTAAACGGACGATGAGTTGCTGAAGCAGAAATTCGACACGCAGCCAGGTGCGCATCTTCTCGTTAAGCGGGTGTTCAAAAAGGATGTGGGTGTGCATTACGGTTTTTCCTGTGATACGGCCTGCGAAGCATATTCCAGATACGCTGAGTGCAGGCGGGCAACATCCGATGCTATCGCACCTGGTGCGCCATTATTGTCAATAACATCATCAGCGACGGCAAGTCGCGCTTCGCGTGTGGCCTGAGCAGCAAGAATATGTTCTGCATGTTCGCGGCTAACACCATCACGCTGCGTGGTGCGTGCAATTTGAGTCTCAACCGGGACATCCACCACCAAAACCCGATCGGCTTTATGATATAGCTGGTTTTCCACCAGCAGGGGAACAACCCACAGTACATAAGGCGACGTTGCCTGCGCAATCTCACGCTGGGTCTGCTGATGAATTAACGGATGGAGCAGCCTATTGAGCCACTCTTTATCAGCCGGAGAAGCAAAAATACGTTCACGTAATGCCCGACGGTTTAGCGAGCCGTCGGAGAGGAGCATTTCTGCCCCAAAACGTGCTGTAATAGCGCTTAATGCTTGCGAACCCGGTTCCACGACCTGACGCGCAATAATATCCGCATCGACAACGTTAACCCCAAGCTGTGCGAAAGCATCCGCTACAGTGCTTTTCCCACTGCCGATGCCGCCGGTTAACGCGACCGTATACCCCATAATACCTCATCCCAAAATGGGTCTGCCTGAAATCACAATCCACGTTCTCTTTCGCTCTATTCATGGCGCTTTTTTATCACATGCAAAAGGGAAGAAAAACGTAAAAGATTGAATATATTTCATAATATAATCAACGTGTTGTGAGTTAATCAAGCGACAATAAAATCGATTAACCTAAACTTGCCGATTCACCAGGTAAATTTATAGGATTGTAGCGTAAAAAAAGAGAAATTCGCAGTCTTGCACTGCCCTTATTAGCGCGTATGATAGCGTCACTGGAGTTGTGAGTTTGTATTTTCGCCATTAACCCCAGGAATCCGCACATGCGTATCGAAGAAGATCTGAAGTTAGGTTTCAAAGACGTTCTTATCCGCCCTAAACGTTCTACCCTTAAAAGCCGTTCCGATGTTGAGCTGGAGCGCGAGTTTACCTTCAAGCATTCAGGAATTAACTGGTCCGGCGTACCCATTATTGCCGCGAATATGGACACGGTTGGCACTTTTATGATGGCAAAAGCGCTGGCCTCATTCGACATTCTCACTGCCGTGCATAAACACTATTCCGTTGAAGACTGGAAAGGTTTCATTGAGCGCGAATCTGCGGATGTGTTGCGCCATGTAATGGTTTCTACTGGAACATCTGACGCCGATTTTGATAAAACAAAACAGATCCTTGCGCTGCATCCCGCGCTGAATTTTGTCTGCATTGATGTGGCGAATGGCTATTCCGAGCATTTTGTACAGTTTGTTGCGAAAGCGCGTGAAGCCTGGCCGAATAAAACCATCTGTGCCGGTAACGTTGTGACGGGTGAAATGTGTGAAGAGCTGATCCTCTCCGGCGCCGATATCGTTAAAGTGGGTATTGGACCGGGTTCTGTCTGTACCACGCGCGTGAAAACCGGCGTTGGCTATCCGCAGCTTTCTGCGGTTATCGAATGTGCTGATGCTGCGCATGGTCTGGGTGGCCAGATTGTCAGCGATGGCGGTTGCACCGTTCCGGGCGACGTAGCGAAAGCATTTGGCGGCGGCGCAGATTTCGTGATGCTGGGCGGTATGCTGGCAGGCCATGAAGAGAGCGGCGGCACCGTGGTTGAAGAGAACGGTGAAAAATTCATGCTGTTCTATGGTATGAGCTCTGAATCTGCAATGAATCGCCACGTTGGCGGCGTTGCCGGTTACCGTGCTGCAGAAGGTAAAACCGTCAAGCTGACTCTGCGTGGCCCGGTAGAAAATACTGCGCGCGACATTTTGGGCGGTCTGCGCTCAGCCTGCACCTACGTTGGCGCATCTCGTCTGAAAGAGCTGACCAAACGCACGACCTTCATTCGCGTTCAGGAACAGGAAAACCGCGTTTTTAACAGCTTGTGATCGCTAAACAGGCGCAGCGTTATGCCGCGCCTGTGCTCACCCTGCGCCGCTCATCGCATCCCCCAGATGGAAGATGGGCAGGTACATAGCCACAACCAGCACCCCGATAATCAATCCTGTTGCCACCAGCAACAACGGCTCAAGCACGGCTGCCAGACCATCCGCCTGACGCTGAGTTTGTTCGCTGTGATGCTGCGCCAGGTTGTACAGCATCGTATCCAGCGCGCCCGAAACCTCGCCCGTGCGAATCAACTGAATACAAAGTGTCGGGAATTCACCGCTTTCTTTCAGGGCGGCGGATATCGACATACCCTGAGTTATCTCCTGATGCGCACGTTGCAGGATATCGCGCCAGTAAGGGCAGGTAAGCGTCTCTTTGACACTTTCGAGGCCCTGCAAGAAGGCGATACCCGCACGCTGCGTCAGTGACAGGACGGTAAATATCTGGCTGAGCCGCTGCCCGCGTATCAATTGGCCCATCACCGGAGTGGCCAGCAGCAGCCGCTGTCGGTAACGAAGCCAACCGGGGTGATGACGTAGCGATCTCATGACGCCCAGTATCAACGCTATAAATACTATCAACGGCAGGGCGCAGCGTTGCATAACGTCAGCGGTGGCAATGACCCCCCGCGTGAGCACCGGAAGCGGTGTGTTAAATGTCTGGTAGATGGCAGAGAACTCGGGTAATACCAGATATATCATTGCCAGCACCACTGCTGCCGTCAGGGAGAGGATGATCAGCGGATAGCGAAGCGCTTTTTTCACTTTCAACGCCAGCTCCCTTTGCGCTTGCTGCTGGCTGACGAGCTTGAAGCAGCACTCATCCAGTTTGCCGGTTAACTCGCCGGTGCGAATCATCGCCAGCCAGAGCGGAGGAAACACATCAGGCCACTGGCGTAGCGCAGCCGAAAATGTTTCTCCCTGCTCCAGCGTTTGGGCAAGCTGGCGCAACAGCGCCTGCCACTGTCTGGCGGGGTGTTGCTCCGCCAGCAGTTGTAACCCTTCCGGCAATGTCAGCCCGGCCTGCAGAAGAGTAGCAAGTTGCTGCAAAACAGAGCATCCATGCTCCGCTTGCCAGAGCGCGCGACGTACCGGACAGCGCTTCAACGTCAGCAGATGTATTTGCCGCTGATGTAACAGTAACACCACGCCGTCGCGATTTTCGTTCCAGTGCGTACCGCTTTGCAGGGCACCGCTGTCATCAAGACCGGACCACAGCCAAAGATGTTTACTCGCCATCTGGAAAACCCAGAATGCGTACCAGTTCGTCAAAGGTGGTCAACCCTTGTTCCACGGCCTGGCAGCCATGCTCAAATAGCGTGGTCATGCCACTCTGCCGCGCCAGTAGCCCAATCTCTTCCGCGCCCATATTGCCAGCGATGGCCTGACGTATTTCCGGTGTGATGGCGAGGACTTCAAACAGTGCCAGTCGTCCGTAAAAACCGTGATAGCACTGTTCACAGCCTTCGGCCCGCCAGCGCGGTAACGGACGTGGCCACAACGTACCGGGAAGATGGATATTCTCCACGGCAAGTTTTCGACAGTGCGGGCAGAGTTTACGCACCAGGCGTTGCGCTACCACCAGCGACAGTGCTGAGGAGATCATCCAGCGGGCAACGCCCATTTGTTGAATGCGTACCAGCGTTTCGCTGGTGGAGTTGGTGTGCAGCGTCGACAGTACCAGATGCCCGGTCTGGGAGGCTTTTATCGCGATTTCGGCGGTTTCGCCATCGCGAATTTCGCCAATCATGATGATGTCCGGATCCTGGCGTAACAGGGCGCGCAATACGCTTTGAAAAGTCAGCCCGCTGCGCGGATTGATTTGTGTCTGCGTTAGCCCGGCGAGTGGGATCTCGACAGGATCTTCCACACTGGCAATGTTAACTTCCGGTTTATTTCGCGCCTGCAATGCGCTGTAAAGCGTGACGGTTTTACCGCTGCCTGTTGGGCCGGTAACCAGCAGCAACCCTTGCGGCTGCGCAAGGGCGGCGGCAAACAGCTCCCGTTGTTGAGAGGTCATTCCCAGCGCTTCCAGTTCCAGCGGTTGGTTGACCTGATGCAGCAGGCGCAGGACCACTTTCTCTCCGTGACGACAGGGCAGAGTGGCGATGCGAAATGAGATCGATTGACCGCAAAGTTCCTGATTGAACTGACCATCTTGTGGTAAACGGTGCTCGGCGATGTCGAGATTACCGAGTACTTTTAGCCTTGCGGTCAATGTGCTGGCGAGCGTGCCAGGCAGAGGTGAAAGCGGATGCAATACGCCATCGACGCGCAGGCGAATGGCATAGTGCGTTTCACCAGGCTCAAAATGGATATCTGAAGCGCGTAGCATCAGCGCTTGTTGAAGCGTATGTTCCACGATCTCCATCGCGGCGGTACTGCTCTCTTCCTGTACCACCGGCACCACGGTTTGCGCTGTCATCTGTAAATGTTTATCCATTTGCTCTGGTGTCCAGCAGCGAATATCGACCCGCTTCTGGGCGGCAAAAGTGAGTGATTCCATTAATTCGGTACTGGGTGTTTCAACCACCGCAATCGTTAAGAGATCGTTTTCGCTTTTGAGCACCACCGCATTATGGCGCTGGCATAGCGCAATGAGTTTATCGGGTTGCATTGCCGCTCCTTACTTGCCGGTCCGGAAAACATCTTCACAAGCCTGCTGGAGCGAGCTGTCTGCCTGAATGTTGCAACTGCGCGCCCAACCCTGCATTCCTTCAGCGTTGCTCCATTGCGGCGTCATCACCACGCTCAGCCCATTCAGGCTCTCTTGCCCGGTTAGCGAGACCACGCCTTTTGTTACGCTCATCGCCGAAACATAGCGGGTAGTGGTGGGGGCGGGTATGCCGTTGCTGCTGGCATCGCAGTTATCCACGCCGCCACGATCCAGCGCGCAAAGTTCAACGGCCGTACGGTACGGAATAAACGTTTGCAGCATGTCGGTGAGGGCAGCTTTGCGCAGGTAGTTTTGGTAGGCGGGAATGCCGATGGCGCTCAGGATCGCAATGATGCCAATCACCACCATCAGTTCGATTAAAGTAAATCCTTGTTGTCGTTTCATTAAACAGCTCCTTATGCAGAGCCGTTACTGTGTCAGCGGATGAATCGGTGGACGAGGGGTAAAAATGATTTTGTGATAATGGCTTCCGGCACTTTTATCGCTTTTGCAAAGTGTCGCATTTTTCGTGGAAGGGAGTTCGCAAAAACGGGCCACTGGCCCGTTTCTTTGAAGCGTCGATTCAGCGAAAACGCATCGACAAATCGAGGGCGCGCACATGCTTGGTCAGTGCGCCAACGGAGATATAATCGACGCCGGTTTCGGCGAATTCACGCAGCGTTTCGTTCGTCACATTGCCGGAAACTTCCAGCCGCGCCTGGCCATTTGTGCGTTTAACCGCTTCGCGCATCTGGTCGGTTTCGAAGTTATCCAGCATGATGATGTCAGCGCCTGCTTTCAGCGCGTCGTCCAGTTCTTCCAGCGTTTCAACTTCCACTTCCACCGGAACATCCCGGTGCAGCCAGAACGCTTTTTCTACTGCCTGGCGAACGGAGCCAGCAGCGATGATATGGTTCTCTTTGATCAGAAAAGCATCAGAAAGGCCCAGGCGATGGTTGGCGCCGCCGCCGCACAGCACCGCATATTTCAGTGCGGTGCGCAGGCCCGGCAGCGTTTTACGCGTATCAAGAAGCTGGGTTTTGGTGCCGCTGAGCAAATCCACATAGCGCCGTACTTCGCTGGCTACGCCGGACAACGTTTGCACAAAGTTCAACGCCGTGCGCTCGCCGGTCAGCAGTACGCGGGAAGGGCCTTCCAGTTCAAACAGAGGTTGATTGGCGCGGATCGTGTCGCCATCTGCAACGTGCCAGGTCAGCGTCACGTCGTCGCCAGCCAACTGGATAAAAACCTCTTCAACCCAGCGTTTACCGCAAAATACGCCGTCTTCGCGGGTAATAACCACCGCATGAGAGCGGTTCTCTGGCGGTAATAATTGCGCGGTAATGTCGTTGTTAGCGTCAACTTCTCCGCCCAAATCTTCACGCAGCGCCTGGGCGACTGCGGCGGGGATATCCAGTTCGATGCGTTTTTGCAGCGCGTCACGTCGAAGATCGGGGTTATAGCGGCGAGGCGGCATGATAAACTCCAAAAAGGGTAACGAATCACAAAGTTAGGCGATGTCCTGTCCGGGAGACCATTACAGGGCACCGCCCGGACATGCTACTCTGAAGCGTGTTTTAGCACCATCCTCTTAAAGGAGTTCCTTATGCCGTTACGCAAGGGCTGGCTGGTAGAAGCGCGGCACGTGCCGTCTCCCCATTTTGATTGCCGCCCGGACGATGAGCAGCCTTCACTGCTGGTGGTACATAATATTAGCCTGCCGCCCGGCAAATTTGGCGGCCCGTGGATAGATGCGTTGTTCACCGGTACGCTCGATCCCGATGCCGATCCCTTTTTCGCCGAAATTGTTCATCTGCGTGTTTCCGCGCACTGCCTGATCCGCCGTGATGGCGAGGTTGTGCAATATGTGCCTTTCGATAAACGCGCCTGGCATGCAGGCGTATCCTCTTATCACGGCCGGGAACGCTGCAATGATTTCTCGATTGGGATTGAGCTTGAAGGCACCGATAATCTGCCGTATACCGACGCGCAGTATCAGCAACTGGCGGCGGTGACGCGAACGCTCATTGAGCTTTATCCGTCGATTGCCAACAATATGACCGGCCACAGCGATATTGCGCCGCAACGGAAGACCGATCCCGGGCCGGCTTTCGACTGGGCCAGATTCCGTGCGCTGGTCGCCGGCTCGTCAGAAAAGGAGATGCCATGACGTTATTCACCATGCTGCTGGTGCTGGCAGCAGAACGGCTGTTTAAACTGGGAGAGCACTGGCAACTGGATCACCGGCTGGAAGTGCTGTTCCGGCGGGTTAAGCGTTACTCCATGTTCCGTACGCTGTTGATGACAGTGCTGGCGATGCTGGTGACTTTTCTGATCCTGCGCGCGTTGCAGGGGCTGTTTTTCAACGTACCGTTGCTGGTGGTCTGGATCCTGATTGGTGTGTTATGCATTGGTGCGGGTAAGGTGCGTCTGCATTACCACGCTTACCTGAAGGCGGCGGCACGTAATGACAGTCATGCCCATAACGCGATGGCGAATGAGTTAACGCTGATACACGGTGTACCGCCGGGATGCAGTGAGCGTGAGTTTTTACGCGAACTGCAAAACGCGCTGGTCTGGATCAACTTCCGCTTTTATCTGGCGCCGCTGTTCTGGTTTATTGTCGGCGCATACTGGGGGCCGGTGCTGCTGGCAGGTTATGCGTTCTTGCGTGCCTGGCAGTCGTGGCTGGCGCGTTACCAGACGCCTAACGAACGTCAGCAGTCAGGCATCGATGCCATTTTACATGTGCTGGACTGGGTGCCCGTCAGGCTGGCTGGCGTGGTGTACGCACTGGTTGGGCACGGCGAAAAGGCGCTGCCCGCCTGGTTTGCTTCTCTTGGCGACGGCCATACATCGCAATACCAGGTGCTGACGCGCCTCGCGCAGTTCTCACTGGCGCGCGAGCCGCATCTGGACAAAGTCGAAACGCCGAAAGCCGCGGTGTCGATGGCGAAGAAAACCTCGCTGGTGCTGGTCGTTGTGGTCGCATTGTTGACGATTTACGGCACGCTGATCTGATTGCGTGCCGCAGTTTACTGATTATCCGCAGCCGGGATGCCGAAATCAGGCATCCCGTTTTCTTGCCAGCGAATCTTTTTCAGACGGGTATGGCGATTGGGATCGTAGAGCGGGTCGCCCTCAATTTCGGTGTAGTTCCGTGCGTGATACACCAGCACATCTTCCCCTTCCGGCGTTTGCGTAAAGCTGTTGTGACCAGGGCCATACTGACGGTTTTCGTGCCTGGTTTTGAACACCGGCTGCGGTGATTTGTGCCAGTTCTCCGCGAGCTGCGGGTTAGCGGTAATATCAATCCACAGCAGCCCCATACAGTAGTTCTCATCGGTGGCGCTGGCCGAGTAACTGATAAATAGCTTGTCGTCGTGAAACAGGACGGCCGGGCCTTCATTCACCAGAAAACCCCGGCACTCCCAGTCGAATTCCGGCTTACTCAACATCACCGGTTCGCCTTTGAGCGTCCATGGATTTTCCATTTCCGCCAGATAGAGGTTGGAGTTTCCCGCGATGTGCGGCGCTTTTTGCGCCCACAGATACCAGCGTTTGCCCTGGTGGACAAAGGTTGTGGCGTCGAGGGCGAAAGTATCAAACGGGGTTTTCACCTGGCCTTTCTCCAGCCATTTTCCGCTGAGCGGATCGGCATCTGCGCACTCCAGCACAAACATGCGATGCTGGAACATATTCAACTCATCCAGCGCTTTCGTCCAGGTTGCGGCAAAATAGAGATACCATTTACCGTCAATATGATGCAGTTCCGGCGCCCAGATTAGCTCGCTCATCGGTCCGCTTTGCGGCTTGCGCCACACGACCACGCCTTCGGCATGACGCAACCCCTCCAGCGTGGCAGCGCGCCGGATCTCCAGCCGGTCATACTCCGGCACGGAGGCGACAAAATAGTAGACATTCTCATGGTGCAGAATAAAGGGATCCGCGCGTTGTTCGATAAACGGATTCGGCCACTCTTTCATTATGCGTTCCTTACGTTGTCGCCTGCCGGTACGTGCTGACGATCGGTCAGCGCATGGTAGTTGATGCGACGTTTTTCCAGATCCGCCTGGATCTGTTTCATCAATTCGCGGTCGACTTTCAGCAAGCGAACCACGCCGGCGGTAATCAGGTAACCGACGCCCGGGATCACGGTAAACAACAGCATGATGCCGTTGATGGCGCTGGCGCTCTGCTGTTTGGCTCCGGCGTCGTAACCGTACCAGGAGAGCAGAAAACCGACCATCGCCCCGGCGATCGCCAGCCCTACTTTCAGGAAAAACAGGTTGCCGGAAAAGCTGATGCCAGTAATGCGTTTACCGGTTTTCCACTCGCCATAATCGTCGACATCCGCCATCAGCGACCAGTGCAGCGGGGAAGGGATCTGATGCAGGATATTGAGCAGGAAGTAGAGCACCACGATCAGCGTAGTGGCATGGGGATCAAAGAAGTAGAAGGCGCAGGAGAAGAACGCCAGCACGATATTGGTCCAGAAGAAGACTTTCAGCTTGCACCAGCGATCGGTGAGCACCTTCGCCATCATGCTGCCGAGCATCATACCCACGACACCGAGACTAATAAACAGCGTGGCGAAGTGGGTACTTTCCCCCATAACCCAGGTCACGTAATACATGGTAGCCGCCATGCGGATAAAGCCAGGGCAGACGTTACACAGCGTCAGCAGCAGAATGCGCACCCACTGGTCGTTTTTCCACACATCTTTTAAATCATTTTTCAGATCGTCATTGGTCGGTATCGCCGGGCGAATACGTTCGCGCACGGTAGCGAAGCAGAACAAAAACATGCACATACCGATAAATGCCAGCACTGCCATCGCCATCTGGTAGCCTTTAGCTTTATCCGCGCCGCCAAACCATTCCGCCATCGGCAGCAGCGTTAACGACAGAAGCAGCGTGGCAATGCCGACCATCACAAAGCGGTACGACTGGCAGGCAACGCGCTCTTTCGGATCATTGGTAATAACGCCGCCCAGCGAGCAGTAGGGGATATTAATGGCAGTATAGGTGAGCGACAGCAGGAAGTAGGTGACGAAGGCATAAATAACTTTGCTGCTGTAGGCCCAGTCCGGCGTGGTAAACATCAATACGCTGAATACAGCATAGGGAACCGCAATCCACAGTAACCACGGGCGGAAGCGTCCGTATTTACTTTGCGTACGGTCAGCGATTGCGCCCATCAGCGGGTCGGTAACCGCATCAATCACACGAATCGACAGCAGCAATACGCCGACCAGCGCCGGAGCGAGGCCGAAGATATCCGTATAGAAATAGTTAACAAACAGCATGATTGCGCCAAAGATGATGTTACATCCGGCGTCTCCCATGCCATAGCCGATCTTTTCTTTAACAGACAGCCTGTTGTTGTCCATTGCCGCTTCTCCCATTGATATATGGTATGAATTATTTGCCTGCAAATTTTCGTTTGCGTAGCAGAATCAGCGCGGGGAGATGGACAAAATAGCTATGTAAAAGAAAGTGTGAGGGAGGTAACGTTGCGGTAACCCCCTCTCCCGCGTGGGGAAAGGGGGCAAGACAGGAATTAACTGACTTTTACGGTTTTTGCACTTTTCTGTTTGAACAGATAGCCGACACCCAGCACGGCAATCCATACCGGGATCAGATAGACCGAAATCCCCATGCCTGGCGTCATCAGCATGATCACCAGCACAGCGGCCATAAACAGCAGGCAGATCCAGTTGCCCAGCGGGTAGAACAGCGCAGGGAAGCGTGGTGTTACGCCCTGCAACTGTTTCGCGCGACGGAAACGCATATGCGCGAGGCTGATCATCGCCCAGTTGATCACCAGCGCGGAAACCACCAGCGCCATCAGCAGACCGAACGCTGATTCCGGTGCGAAGTAGTTGATCAGCACGCACAGCGCGGTGAAGAGCGCGGAAGTCAGGATGGTGTTCACCGGTACGCCGCGTTTATCCACTTTTTGCAGCATTTTCGGCGCGTTACCCTGCTTCGCCAGGCCAAACAGCATACGGCTGTTGCAGTAGACGCAGCTGTTATAAACAGAGAGGGCAGCCGTCAGTACCACAATGTTCAGCGCGTTGGCGACGAAAGTGTCACCGAGTTCGTGGAAAATCAGCACAAACGGGCTGGTATCTGCCGTTACGCGGGTCCACGGCATCAGCGAGAGCAGCACCGCCAGTGAGCCAACATAGAAAATCAGGATACGGTAGATAACCTGGTTGGTCGCTTTTGGAATGCTCTGTTCCGGGTTATCGGCTTCTGCGGCGGTGATCCCCACCAGCTCAAGACCGCCAAACGAGAACATAATGATCGCCATCATCATCACCAGCCCACCGATACCGTGCGGCAGGAAGCCACCCTGTTCCCACAGGTTACGTACGGTCGCCTGCGGGCCAGCGCTACCGCTGAACAGCAACCAGCCGCCGAAGATGATCATGGCGACAACCGCGAACACCTTAATAATGGCAAACCAGAACTCCATCTCACCAAACACTTTCACGTTGGTCAGGTTGATGGCGTTAATGATGACAAAGAAGGCTGCAGCAGAGACCCAGGTCGGGATTTCTGGCCACCAGAACTGAATATACTTCCCGACCGCAGTCAGTTCCGCCATCGCCACCAGCACATACAGTACCCAGTAGTTCCAGCCAGACGCAAAACCGGCAAAGCCACCCCAATATTTGTAAGCAAAGTGGCTAAATGAACCGGCTACCGGCTCTTCCACGACCATTTCGCCTAACTGACGCATGATCAGAAAGGCGATAAAACCTGCAATGGCGTAGCCCAGAATAATACCGGGGCCGGCGGATTGAATGACTGATGCGCTGCCCAGAAAAAGGCCAGTCCCAATAGCGCCACCCAGCGCAATAAGCTGAATATGGCGGTTCTTAAGGCCGCGCTTTAGCTGATCGCCGTGCTGTTGACCTTCCATCATGAAACCTCGTGTGTGGTTATTATGTTTACGCTGTCGTTTGCGTGTAAGAAATAAATTCCATTTTTTGTATTTTATTATTTACGAATTGCTGGCGTGATTTTTCGCCTGTCTCTTTCGTAGTGCCAAGAATAGTGGTAAGTGCGCGTGAATGCATCTGCTTTATGAAGCCGCTATGACGACTGATGAAAAAGAAACCGTTTGTCAGTACTCCAACGACTCCCTTCTCGAGCATCTATTTTGGTTTTATGCAAATTAATCGCATAAAAAATCAAAAATAAATCAACTGAATCGGTTCATATGCCTTAACTGTCGTTTCAGGAAAGTTAAAACTGCCTCTTTCGTGGTAAATGGGACATTTGTGCAAGGTTACATCTTTGAAACGTCATTTCTGTATGATTGTTAAAATGTGCGTGGTTTCCTGATTTCAATCAAAACCTGTATGGACAGAAGGTGAATACTTTGTTACTTTAGCGTCAAGAACGTGAAATTGGTAAGACCAATTTACTCCGGCGAATGGCAGAGACAGGGAACCATGGCCTACAGCAAAATCCGCCAACCAAAACTCTCCGATGTGATTGAGCAGCAACTGGAGTTTTTGATTCTCGAAGGGACCTTACGTCCCGGTGAAAAACTTCCTCCAGAACGCGAACTGGCGAAACAGTTCGATGTTTCTCGTCCTTCACTGCGCGAGGCCATTCAGCGCCTCGAAGCGAAAGGTCTGCTCCTTCGTCGCCAGGGTGGCGGGACTTTTGTCCAGAGCAGTCTGTGGCAGAGCTTCAGCGATCCGCTGGTAGAGCTGCTCAACGATCATCCCGAATCCCAGTTTGACCTGCTTGAAACCCGCCATGCATTAGAAGGCATCGCGGCTTATTACGCAGCGCTGCGCAGCACAGATGAAGATAAAGCGCGTATCAGCGAGCTGCACCAGGCGATTGAACTGGCGCAGCAGTCCGGGGATTTGGACGCGGAGTCCAGTGCTGTCGTGCAGTATCAAATTGCCGTAACCGAAGCGGCACACAATGTCGTGCTGCTTCATTTGCTACGCTGCATGGAGCCCATGTTGGCGCAAAACGTCCGACAGAACTTCGAATTGCTGTACGCCCGCCGGGAGATGCTCCCGCTGGTCAGCAACCATCGCTCAAGTATTTTCGCGGCGATCATGGCCGGAAAGCCGGAAGAGGCGCGTGAAGCGTCACACCGTCACCTGGCGTTTATCGAAGAGATTTTGCTGGACAGAAGCCGTGAGCAGAGCCGTCGTGAACGCTCGCTGCGTCGGCTAGAGCAGAGAAAGAATTAAGATTTTCTGGCGCAATTTGTGCCGGAAGAGTTGTAACACCAGCGCCAAACTTTAGAGCGCGGCAACTAAACGCAGAACCTGTCTTATTGCGTCTTTCCCGAAGGGTGCAATGGGACAGGTTCCAGACAATCAACGTATTAGATAGATAAGGAATACCCCCCATGTCAGAACGTTTCCAAAATGACGTGGATCCGATCGAAACTCGCGACTGGCAACAGGCGATCGAATCGGTCATCCGTGAAGAAGGTGTTGAGCGTGCTCAGTATCTGATTGACCAGCTCCTTTCTGAAGCCCGCAAAGGCGGTGTGAAAGTGGCAGCTGGCACAGGGGCGAGCAACTATGTAAACACTATTGCCGTTGAAGATGAGCCGGAATATCCTGGCAATCTGGAACTGGAACGCCGTATTCGTTCAGCTATCCGCTGGAACGCAATCATGACGGTTCTGCGCGCCTCTAAAAAAGACCTTGAGCTGGGCGGCCACATGGCTTCCTTCCAGTCTTCTGCGACCGTATATGAAGTTTGCTTCAACCACTTCTTCCGCGCCCGTAACGAGAAAGATGGCGGCGATCTGGTTTACTTCCAGGGTCATATTTCTCCGGGTATCTACGCGCGTGCGTTCGTCGAAGGTCGTCTGACTGAAGAGCAGATGAACAACTTCCGTCAGGAAGTTCACGGCAAAGGCCTGTCATCTTATCCGCACCCGAAACTGATGCCGGAATTCTGGCAGTTCCCGACCGTATCCATGGGTCTGGGCCCGATTGGTGCGATCTACCAGGCGAAGTTCCTGAAATATCTGGAACACCGCGGCCTGAAAGATACCTCTGAACAAACCGTTTACGCTTTCCTCGGCGATGGCGAGATGGATGAGCCGGAATCCAAAGGTGCGATCACTATCGCTACCCGTGAAAAACTGGACAACCTGTGCTTCATCATCAACTGTAACCTGCAACGTCTGGATGGCCCGGTAACCGGTAACGGTAAAATCATCAACGAACTGGAAGGCATCTTCGCAGGCGCTGGCTGGAACGTGATCAAGGTGATGTGGGGTTCCCGTTGGGACGAGCTGCTGCGTAAAGATACCAGCGGTAAACTGATCCAACTGATGAACGAAACCGTTGACGGTGACTATCAAACCTTCAAATCCAAAGACGGCGCCTACGTTCGTGAGCACTTCTTCGGTAAATACCCGGAAACCGCAGCGCTGGTTGCAGACTGGACTGATGAGCAGATCTGGGCGCTGAACCGTGGCGGTCACGATCCGAAGAAAATCTACGCTGCACTGAAAAAAGCGCAGGAAACCAAAGGCAAAGCGACTGTTATCCTGGCCCATACCATTAAAGGTTACGGCATGGGTGATACCGCTGAAGGCAAAAACATTGCCCACCAGGTTAAGAAAATGAACATGGATGGCGTGCGTTATATCCGCGACCGTTTCAATGTTCCGGTAACCGATGAGCAGGTTGAAAACCTCTCTTACCTGACCTTCCCGGAAGGCTCTGAAGAGTACAAGTACCTGCACGAACGTCGCCAGGCGCTGAAAGGCTACCTGCCGTCTCGTCAGCCGAACTTCACCGAGAAGCTGGAACTGCCTGCGCTGTCTGATTTCTCCCAGCTGCTGGAAGAGCAGAACAAAGAGATCTCCACCACTATCGCTTTCGTTCGTGCCCTGAACGTGATGCTGAAGAACAAATCGATCAAAGATCGCCTGGTTCCGATCATCGCCGACGAAGCGCGTACTTTCGGTATGGAAGGTCTGTTCCGTCAGATTGGTATTTACAGCCCGAACGGCCAGCAGTACACCCCGCAGGACCGTGAGCAGGTTGCTTACTACAAAGAAGACGAAAAAGGTCAGATCCTGCAGGAAGGTATCAACGAACTGGGTGCCGGTGCATCCTGGCTGGCGGCTGCGACCTCTTACAGCACCAACAACCTGCCGATGATCCCGTTCTACATCTACTATTCCATGTTTGGGTTCCAGCGTATCGGTGACCTGTGCTGGCAGGCTGGCGACCAGCAGGCTCGCGGCTTCCTGGTAGGGGGGACTTCCGGTCGTACCACGCTGAACGGCGAAGGTCTGCAACACGAAGATGGCCACAGCCACATTCAGTCGCTGACTATCCCGAACTGTATCTCTTACGATCCGGCTTACGCGTACGAAGTTGCTGTCATCATGCATGACGGTCTGGAGCGTATGTACGGTGAGAAACAAGAAAACGTTTACTACTACATCACCACGCTGAACGAAAACTACCACATGCCGGCCATGCCGGAAGGTGCCGAGGAAGGTATCCGTAAAGGTATCTACAAACTCGAAACCGTTGCAGGTAGCAAAGGTAAAGTTCAGCTGCTGGGCTCCGGTTCTATCCTGCGTCACGTGCGTGAAGCAGCGCAGATCCTGGCGAACGATTACGGCGTGGGCTCTGACGTGTACAGCGTCACCTCCTTCACTGAACTGGCGCGTGATGGCCAGGATTGTGAGCGCTGGAACATGCTGCACCCGCTGGAAACTCCGCGCGTTCCGTACATCGCTCAGGTGATGAACGACGCTCCGGCAGTGGCATCTACTGACTATATGAAACTGTTCGCTGAGCAGGTTCGTACTTACGTACCGGCGGATGATTACCGTGTACTGGGTACTGATGGCTTCGGTCGTTCCGACAGCCGTGAAAACCTGCGTCACCACTTCGAAGTTGATGCTTCTTACGTGGTGGTTGCTGCACTGGGCGAACTGGCTAAACGTGGCGAAATCGACAAGAAAGTGGTGGCGGAAGCAATCACCAAATTCAACATCGATGCAGAAAAAGTTAACCCGCGTCTGGCGTAAGAGGTAAAGAGATAATGGCTATCGAAATCAATGTACCGGACATCGGGGCTGATGAAGTTGAAATCACCGAGATCCTGGTCAAAGTGGGCGACAAAGTTGAAGCTGAACAGTCGCTGATCACCGTAGAAGGCGATAAAGCCTCTATGGAAGTCCCGTCTCCGCAGGCTGGCATCGTTAAAGAGATCAAAGTCTCTGTCGGCGATAAAACCGAGACCGGCAAACTGATCATGATTTTCGATTCCGCCGATGGTGCAGCAGCCGCTGCACCTGCTAAGGCAGAAGAGAAGAAAGAAGCAGCGCCAGCTGCGGCACCGGCCGCTGCGGCTGCCAAAGAAGTTAACGTACCGGATATCGGCGGCGACGAAGTTGAAGTCACCGAGATCCTGGTCAAAGTGGGCGACACCGTTGCGGCTGAACAGTCGCTGATCACCGTAGAAGGCGACAAAGCCTCTATGGAAGTTCCGGCGCCGTTCGCGGGTACGGTTAAAGAGATCAAAATCAACACCGGCGACAAAGTCTCCACCGGTTCCTTGATCATGATCTTCGAAGTTGCAGGCGCTGCACCAGCAGCGGCTCCGGCACAGGCGGCAGCTCCGGCTGCGGCAAGCGCGCCGGCAGCAGCGGCTTCTGGCCCGAAAGAAGTTAACGTACCGGATATCGGCGGTGACGAAGTTGAAGTGACCGAAGTGCTGGTAAAAGTGGGCGATAAAGTCTCCGCTGAACAGTCACTGATCACCGTTGAAGGCGACAAAGCCTCTATGGAAGTTCCGGCACCGTTTGCCGGTACCGTGAAAGAGCTGAAAGTGAACGTGGGCGATAAAGTCTCCACCGGCTCTCTGATCATGGTGTTTGAAGTGGAAGGCGCGGCGCCTGCCGCCGCTCCGGCTGCTGCATCGGCCGCTCCGGCTCCTGCTGCTCAGACGGCAAAACCGGCTGCTGCACCGGCTCCGGCGAAAGCTGAAGGTAAATCCGACTTTGCTGAAAACGACGCTTACGTCCATGCGACGCCGCTGATCCGCCGCCTGGCGCGCGAATTTGGCGTTAACCTGGCGAAAGTGAAAGGCACCGGTCGTAAAGGTCGTATCCTGCGCGAAGACGTTCAGGCTTACGTGAAAGATGCGATCAAACGCGCTGAATCCGCGCCTGCCGCTGGCGCAACCGGTGGTTCTCTGCCGGGTCTGCTGCCGTGGCCGAAAGTGGACTTCAGCAAGTTTGGTGAAATCGAAGAAGTGGAACTGGGCCGTATCCAGAAAATCTCTGGTGCTAACCTGAGCCGTAACTGGGTAATGATCCCGCACGTTACGCACTTCGATAAAACCGATATCACCGATCTGGAAGCGTTCCGTAAACAGCAAAACGCCGAAGCTGAGAAGCGCAAACTGGACGTGAAATTCACCCCGGTTGTCTTCATTATGAAAGCCGTTGCTGCGGCGCTTGAGCAAATGCCGCGCTTCAACAGCTCTCTGTCTGAAGATGGTCAGAAGCTGACGCTGAAAAAATACATCAACATCGGTGTTGCGGTGGATACGCCGAATGGTCTGGTTGTTCCGGTCTTCAAAGACGTGAACAAGAAGAGCATTACTGAGCTGTCTCGCGAACTGACTGTCATCTCCAAAAAAGCGCGTGATGGCAAGCTGACCGCTGGCGAAATGCAGGGCGGTTGCTTCACTATCTCCAGCATCGGCGGCCTGGGCACCACCCACTTCGCACCGATTGTGAACGCGCCGGAAGTGGCTATCCTGGGCGTCTCCAAATCTGCAATGGAGCCGGTCTGGAACGGTAAAGAGTTCGTGCCGCGCCTGATGATGCCGATTTCGCTCTCCTTCGACCACCGTGTGATTGACGGTGCTGATGGTGCGCGCTTTATCACCATCATCAACAATATGCTGTCGGACATTCGCCGTCTGGTGATGTAATCGAGAAAGCCGGCCTGACGGCCGGCTTTTTTCTGATAATCTCATTGGGCTTTTGGGGTTATCAGGGGCAAAGGACAAATCGTTTGCCGTTTGTTGTTTCAAAATTGTTAACATTTTTGTAAACTGCGGGCGGATAGAACGTCCCGGTGGATGAAGGGCGACACGAAGTACCCCTGACCGCCGGAAATCAATAAGAGGTCATGATGAGTACTGAAATCAAAACTCAGGTCGTGGTACTTGGGGCAGGCCCGGCAGGTTACTCTGCTGCCTTCCGTTGCGCTGATTTAGGTCTGGAAACCGTCATCGTTGAACGTTACAGCACCCTCGGCGGTGTTTGTCTGAACGTAGGTTGTATCCCTTCTAAGGCGCTGCTGCACGTAGCAAAAGTTATCGAAGAAGCCAAAGCGCTGGCTGAACACGGTATCGTCTTCGGCGAGCCGAAAACCGATATCGACAAAATCCGTACCTGGAAAGAGAAAGTGATCACCCAACTGACCGGTGGTCTGTCGGGTATGGCGAAAGGCCGTAAAGTGAAAGTGGTCACCGGTCTGGGTAAATTCACTGGGGCGAACACCCTGGAAGTTGAAGGCGAAAACGGCAAAACCGTGATCAACTTCGACAACGCTATCATCGCGGCGGGTTCCCGTCCGATTCAGTTGCCGTTCATTCCGCACGAAGATCCGCGCGTATGGGATTCCACCGATGCGCTGGAGCTGAAATCCGTACCGAAACGTATGCTGGTTATGGGCGGCGGTATTATCGGTCTGGAAATGGGTACCGTGTACCATGCGCTGGGTTCAGAGATCGACGTGGTTGAAATGTTCGACCAGGTTATCCCGGCGGCAGACAAAGATATCGTTAAAGTCTTCACCAAACGCGTCAGCAAGAAATTCAACCTGATGCTGGAAACCAAAGTAACTGCCGTTGAAGCGAAAGAAGACGGCATCTACGTTTCCATGGAAGGCAAAAAAGCCCCTGCTGAAGCACAGCGTTATGACGCCGTGCTGGTGGCGATCGGTCGTGTACCGAACGGTAAAAACCTCGATGCCGGCAAAGCAGGCGTTGAAGTGGACGAACGTGGCTTCATCCGCGTTGACAAACAGCTGCGCACCAACGTGCCGCACATCTTTGCTATCGGCGATATCGTCGGTCAGCCGATGCTGGCGCACAAAGGCGTACATGAAGGTCACGTGGCCGCTGAAGTTATCGCCGGTAAGAAACACTACTTCGATCCGAAAGTTATCCCGTCTATCGCTTACACCGAGCCAGAAGTTGCATGGGTTGGTCTGACTGAGAAAGAAGCGAAAGAGAAAGGCATCAGCTACGAAACCGCCACCTTCCCGTGGGCTGCTTCTGGCCGTGCTATCGCTTCCGACTGCGCTGACGGTATGACCAAACTGATTTTCGACAAAGAGACTCACCGCGTTATCGGCGGCGCGATTGTCGGCACTAACGGCGGCGAGCTGCTGGGTGAAATCGGTCTGGCGATCGAAATGGGTTGCGACGCGGAAGATATCGCGCTGACCATTCACGCGCACCCGACGCTGCATGAATCTGTTGGCCTGGCCGCAGAAGTGTTCGAAGGTAGCATCACCGACCTGCCGAACCCGAAAGCGAAAAAGAAATAAGTTTTCGCTGACAATAAACGCCTCTTCGGAGGCGTTTTTTTTGCGCCAATTTTACCAGGTAACAGCGTTTTTCTCTGCCAGAGGTATAAATATTACGCAGATTTTGCCGATAGTAACGCTAACGGCCATTCCCGGCGAGATAAGGAGCTTCATCGTCATGATCACCGGACTTAATCTGTCATCGCTCTCATCAGCAATGAGAGTGGCGTCAACTTCCCTGGCGAGCACCACGGTTCGCACAACTACGCGCGCTGCCACGCCTGTCGAAGCACCCTCGTCGACAAAAGTAATGTTTGGCAGCCAGACGTCTGATATTGCAGCGGTTTACAGCCTGTCGCCGAAAAAACTCAGCGCGACTTCACCACAAGATTCCATGATGAAGGGGTTATTGCAGGCCGCCGTTGGCAGTAACTCGCTATCCCCTTTAGGCAGCATTGGCAGCACATTGCTGAGCAATCTGAAAGAGAGTCGTACCGACGTCACCCACGCCGTTACCAGCGCTACGGCGGGAGCGGCGGGCCAGCAATCTGCGGTTTCGCTGGATATTGTGACGCAATCGGGCTCCACCTTGCACCTCAACATGACGCAGAAAGAGGATGGCGTGGTGGTGGAGTTAAAAACCGATGGCGAAGCGCTGAATGATGATGAAGCTGCGGCCGTTGCGAACCTGGGCGCATCGCTTGAGAAAGCGTTAAGCGGACTGGGGCAAAATCCGCCGAAAATCGATATTTCCGGGCTAACTAATTTTGACAGCAGCGTGCTGAAATCCGTGGATTTAAAAACGGATATTCGCGCTGATGATGCTTCGGTACAGTCGCTGAATTTCCATGCCAGCACCACCGAACGCTATGTTGCTTATCAGGACAAGGATTTCTCGCTGAAAGTGAGCAGCGACTTGTCGAATCCAGCGTTGGCTGGCGACTACGCTCAGCAGCAGGCTACGTTAAGCGCCTACGATACTAAGTTTGACAAGGCTCGCTCGACCGGGCACGGCGATCGCGATCAGATGGAGGCGTTGAAGTCGGTATTCCGCGCGTTAAATACCACCGCCAGCGCACAGCGTACTGCGATTACGGTTGGTGCGGATATTCGTGTTGATAACAGTGGCCGGTCGCAACTGAGCGGGCTGAACGATTTCTCGCTGTCGCTGACGCAGACTGAGAAATCGATCAACCCGGCACGCGATGATGAGAAAGATCGTTTCTCTTATCAGGCCTCCCAGTCGACGACAGAAAACGTGCTCAGTGACGGTTCAAAAAGCGTCAAACAGACCTCGCGCAGCCACATTAGTGCGGCCTGGCATGAAGCGCTCGATCCCTCGATTCCGCTGGCGCTGAATAAGATGAAGTCGTCGCAGAACTACACCTACCATCTGCTGGAAAATGATGAAGAGAGTACAACCACGCTGAATTACAACAGCCGTGGGATGCTGGCGTCTGTCGGTCACAACGAACAAGTGAACAACCGTGAAACGGTGAAAAAATATGTACGCGGCGAGCTGGTGGATCAAACGGTCACGCCGGTGCAGTACGCGCGCAGTAACGTGCTTTCGCTGCTGAAGTCTGCGTAACCCCGTCATCACAAAACGGCTCTGCGGAGCCGTTTTTTATGGTTTTTAGCGTCGATTCTGTTTCGTTAAAACCGTCTGTAGCCTGCATTATTCCGCCCTTAACGATTCAGCAAGTATTTAATGTTGCTTTTTTGTAAACAGATTAACACCCCCTGAAAATCCTGCTATGCTGCCCGACGCGGTTCGCGGATTTACCCTACAAACTGCTGTCTCACAGGAGCGTGAAGAGAAACGCCTGCCGCATTATGACAATGAGAGCGAGGAGAACCGTCGTGCTAGAAGAATACCGTAAGCACGTAGCTGAACGTGCCGCTGAGGGGATTGCGCCAAAACCATTAGATGCAACCCAGATGGCAGGCCTTGTCGAGCTGCTGAAAAGCCCGCCTGCTGGCGAAGAAGAATTCCTGATTGATCTGCTGACCAACCGTGTCCCTCCGGGCGTTGATGAAGCCGCCTATGTCAAAGCGGGTTTCCTTGCCGCTGTCGCCAAAGGCGAAGCCACCTCTCCGCTGGTTACCCCTGAAAAAGCCATCGAACTGCTGGGTACCATGCAGGGCGGTTACAACATCCATCCACTGATTGATGCGCTGGATAACGACAAACTGGCGCCGATTGCTGCCAAAGCGCTGTCCCATACGCTGCTGATGTTCGATAACTTCTACGATGTGGAAGAGAAAGCCAAAGCGGGCAACGCCTGGGCGAAGCAGGTGATGCAATCCTGGGCCGATGCCGAGTGGTTCCTGAGCCGTCCGGCGCTGGCGGAAAAAATTACCGTTACCGTCTTCAAAGTGACGGGCGAAACCAACACCGACGATCTCTCTCCGGCACCGGATGCCTGGTCGCGTCCGGATATCCCGCTGCACGCGCTGGCGATGCTGAAAAACGCCCGCGAAGGCATTGAACCGGATCAACCGGGTGCCGTTGGCCCGATCAAACAGATCGAAGCCCTGCAACAGAAAGGTTTCCCGCTGGCGTACGTTGGCGACGTTGTGGGTACCGGTTCTTCACGTAAATCCGCCACCAACTCCGTGCTGTGGTTTATGGGCGACGACATTCCTCATGTGCCGAACAAACGCGGCGGTGGCCTGGTGCTGGGCGGCAAAATCGCGCCCATCTTCTTTAACACCATGGAAGATGCCGGTGCGCTGCCGATCGAAGTGGATGTCAGCAACCTGAACATGGGCGACGTGATTGACGTTTACCCGTTCAAAGGCGAAGTGCGCAACCACGAAACCGGCGAGCTGCTGGCCAGCTTTGAACTGAAAACCGATGTGCTGATCGACGAAGTGCGCGCCGGTGGCCGTATTCCGCTGATTATCGGCCGCGGCCTGACCACCAAAGCGCGTGAAGCGCTGGGTCTGCCGCACAGCGATGTATTCCGTCAGGCAAAAGATGTGGCAGAAAGTAACCGTGGTTACTCGCTGGCGCAGAAAATGGTGGGTCGCGCATGCGGCGTTGCGGGTGTCCGTCCGGGGGCCTATTGCGAACCGAAAATGACCTCTGTCGGCTCTCAGGACACCACCGGTCCGATGACCCGTGACGAACTGAAAGACCTGGCGTGCCTGGGCTTCTCTTCCGATCTGGTGATGCAGTCCTTCTGCCATACTGCTGCTTATCCGAAGCCGGTTGACGTCACCACGCACCATACGCTGCCGGACTTCATTATGAACCGTGGCGGTGTTTCCCTGCGTCCTGGCGATGGCGTCATCCACTCCTGGCTGAACCGCATGCTGCTGCCGGATACGGTCGGTACCGGCGGTGACTCCCACACCCGTTTCCCGATCGGCATCTCTTTCCCGGCAGGTTCCGGCCTGGTGGCGTTTGCCGCCGCGACCGGCGTCATGCCGCTGGATATGCCGGAATCAGTGCTGGTGCGCTTTAAAGGCAAAATGCAGCCGGGCATCACGCTGCGTGACCTCGTGCATGCTATCCCACTGTATGCCATCAAACAGGGTCTGCTGACCGTTGAGAAGAAAGGCAAGAAAAACATCTTCTCCGGCCGCATTCTGGAAATCGAAGGTCTGCCGGATCTGAAAGTTGAGCAGGCGTTTGAGCTTACTGATGCTTCCGCTGAACGTTCTGCTGCAGGTTGTACCATCAAGCTGAACAAAGAGCCGATCATCGAGTACCTGAACTCCAACATCGTGCTGCTGAAATGGATGATTGCAGAAGGCTACGGCGACCGTCGTACGCTGGAGCGTCGTGTCCAGGGCATGGAAAAATGGCTGGCGGAACCTGAGCTGCTGGAAGCCGATGCTGACGCAGAATATGCGGCGGTGATCGACATCGATCTGGCAGAAATCAAAGAGCCGATCCTTTGTGCGCCGAACGATCCGGATGATGCGCGTCTGCTGTCTGATGTTCAGGGGGCGCAGATCGATGAAGTGTTCATCGGTTCGTGCATGACCAACATCGGTCACTTCCGCGCTGCCGGTAAGCTGCTGGATGCGCACAAAGGCCAGCTGCCGACCCGCCTGTGGGTGGCGCCGCCAACCCGTATGGACGCTGCGCAACTGACGGAAGAGGGCTACTACAGCGTGTTTGGTAAGAGCGGCGCGCGTATCGAGATCCCGGGCTGTTCCCTGTGCATGGGTAACCAGGCGCGTGTGGCCGATGGCGCAACGGTGGTTTCGACCTCGACGCGTAACTTCCCGAACCGTTTAGGTACTGGTGCAAACGTCTACCTGGCCTCTGCAGAACTGGCAGCGGTTGCAGCGCTGATCGGTAAACTGCCGACGCCGGAAGAGTACCAGACCTATATTGCCCAGGTTGATAAGACGGCGGTGGATACCTACCGTTATCTGAACTTCGACCAGCTTAATCAGTACACCGAAAAAGCTGACGGCGTGATTTTCCAGACCGCCGTCTGACTGACAAGCCACCCTTCGGGGTGGCTTTTTTTCCTGCCTCACTGCGCAAATAAGTTTTGTTTAAGCGCAGCAAATGCTTCTCAAACCCTGCTACTTCCATAAAAAACAGGCTGCTTACGTGCCGCATTTAGCGGGCGCGGTAGGCGATGTTTGCCCGGCTCAAACCGCTTGATCATCGGGTGTAGATAGCCGGCGGGTGATTTCTGCGCAGGCAGAAGGATATTTTGCAACGCTTCCGGTCGCTGCGCTGTTTTTCTTGTATTGTGCTGTGATAATTACTGCATAGGCGGTTATCAGGCCTGCAAGAGGAAGCAACTATGGATTATGAATTTCTGCGCGATGTCACCGGAACCGTTAAGGTGCGCATGTCGATGGGGCATGAAGCAGTCGGGCACTGGTTCAATGAAGAAGTGAAAGAGAACCTGACCCTGCTGGACGAAGTTGAGCAGGCGGCAAAAACGGTGAAAGGCAGCGAGCGATCCTGGCAGCGCGCCGGGCATGAATATACGCTGTGGCTGGATGGCGAGGAAGTGATGGTTCGTGCCAATCAACTGGAGTTTTCCGGCGATGAGATAGAAGAGGGAATGAGCTACTACGATGAAGAGAGCCTCTCGCTGTGCGGCGTGGAAGACTTTTTGCAGGTGGTAGCTGCCTACCGTCAGTTTCTGAAACAACGCTAACCGGGAGCCTCCTTGCTCCCCTGGCGCGTTACACGGCCGGGATATTTCGGCCGTAGTAGATCTCGCGCATCTCTTTCCACAGCGCTTCGGTGATCTCTTTGCGCTCTTCGGGCGTCAGATCTTCCGGCCTGGTATGGAACATGTAGTGCTTCAGGTCGAACTCCTTCAGCAACATTTTGGTATGGAAGATGTTTTCCTGATAAACGTTAACGTCCACCATGTCATACAGCGATTTCATGTCGTCAGACATAAAGTTCTGAATCGAATTAATCTCGTGATCGATAAAGTGCTTCATGCCGTTTACGTCACGCGTGAAGCCGCGAACGCGATAATCGACGGTGACAATATCGGACTCAAGCTGGTGGATCAGGTAATTCAGCGCTTTCAGCGGTGAAATCACGCCGCAGGTGGACACTTCGATGTCGGCGCGGAACGTACACAAACCGCCTTCCGGGTGGCTTTCCGGGTAGGTATGCACGCAGATGTGGCTCTTATCCAGATGCGCCACCACCGCTTCCGGCAGCGGACCGGGGTGCTCTGTTTTGTCGATCAAGTGAGGATCGACCGGTTCTTCGCTCACCAGAATGGTGACGCTTGCGCCCTGCGGTTCGTAATCCTGACGCGCAATATTCAGGATATTGGCACCGATGATGTTACAGGTTTCCGTCAGGATCTCGGTCAAACGGTTGGCGTTATAGAGTTCATCAATGTAGGCAATATAGCCGTCACGCTCTTCTGCGGTTTTGGCATAGCAGATGTCGTAGATACAAAAACTCAGGCTTTTGGTCAGGTTGTTAAAGCCATGTAGTTTAAGCTTTTTCAATTTTTATCACCCCCTTAGAGTCACTGTGCAGACAACGCGTCTTGCAGATATTGTGGCAGAGCGAATGCTGCGGTATGAATCGCCGGATTGTAGTAACGGCAGGTGAGTGCGGCATTGTGGAAACGGGCAGCGATGATCTCGGTCGAAAGATGGCGCAACACCTCGTTATCCGTGGCCCAGGCGAAGGTCATAATACCGCCGTAATAGGTCGGTACTGCGGCCTGGTAGAAGCTGACGTCGCTAAAATAGTGGCTCAGTTTACGATGACTGCCGACGGCTTCATCCTGTTGCAGGAAGCTGACGCCGTTTTGCGCGACAAAGATCCCGCCAGCATTCAGGCAGCGTTTGCAGCCTTCGTAGAACGCTGAAGTGAACAGGCTCTCGCCGGGACCAATAGGATCGGTACAGTCGGAAATGATCACGTCGAACGTCTTGTCGGTCTGATTAACAAAGTTAACGCCGTCATCGATCACCAGATGGAACCGCGGATCGTCGTACGCGCCTGCGTTGTGCTTCGGCAGGTACTGGCGACAGAAAGAGACGACGCCCGCGTCGATTTCTACCATGGTAATGGTTTCGATGTTTTTGTGGCGGGTTACTTCACGCAGCATTGCGCCGTCGCCGCCGCCGATGATCAGCACATGTTTCGCGTGGCCGTGCGCCAGCAGCGGAACATGGGTCATCATTTCGTGGTAGATAAATTCGTCGCGTTCGGTGGTTTGTACCACGCCATCCAGCGCCATTACGCGGCCAAAGGCGGCGTTCTCAAAAATGATCAGATCCTGGTGATCGGTCTTTTCGTGATAAAGCACCTTATCCACGGCAAAGTACTGACCAAAATGGTCATGCAGCGTCTCTTGCCACATCGTGTTGTCGGCCATTGGTTGCTCCTTTGTTAACGCCCGCGAAACGGGCGCAACATAATAGCTAACTCTGCCCGTGGTTGCACGGTCAGAGTTTAACCATGGCGACAGCTTACTTCACGTAGGCGAGCAGGCTTAAGGAGTCGCGGGCCAGCGCTTTGCATTTTTTGGCGGTGGGAATGCCAATGCCACTCAAATCGCGGTAGCTATCTTCGCCAAGCGACTTCATGTCCCATGCATCATAGTTGCTGAGATCCCACTGGTTTTGCTGGGCGAAAAATACCAGCGCACGGCGGATCTGCCCGTTGGGTAAATTGTTATAACCGCAGTCATTTTTCAGAAAGACAAATACCGCCGTGAGATCGGCCATATCTTCGGCTTCGGATTCGCTTAGCGCATAACTGTTCACGGAGACAGCCAGCAGGCTGCCAAGGAGTACTGTTCTGAAAAACGTCTTCATTATTTCTACCACGGCGTAACGGAATTTAAACGTTAGCACAGTCCGCATAAGGCGACGATATTTATTATTTACCTCTTTTCTTGACCTTCCGGCAGGGGAAAGGTTTAAGCTCAAAATATCGTCTGCAACAGATAAGGAAATGCCATGCAACGTCGAGATTTTTTGAAATATTCCGCCACGCTGGGCGTGCTAAGCGCGCTCCCGCTGTGGAGCCGCTCGCTGTTTGCCGCCGAACGCCCGGCGCTGCCCATTCCCCCGCTGCTCAGTGCCGATGCGCAAGGCCGTATCGCGCTGACGGTGCAATCAGGAGAAACGCTGTTTGGCGCGAACAAAGCCACCACCTGGGGGTATAACGGCGCACTGTTAGGACCCGCGTTGCAACTGCGTCAGGGAAAGCAGGTGACGATTGATATTCGTAACACTCTGGCGGAAGAGACGACCGTCCACTGGCACGGGGTGGAAGTGTCTGGCGACGTTGACGGCGGGCCGCAGGGTGTCATCAAAGCTGGCGGTCGCCGTTCTGTTACCTTTACACCCACGCAGCAGGCCGCGACCTGCTGGTTCCATCCGCATCAGCATGGCAAAACCGGCCGTCAGGTTGCGATGGGACTGGCGGGGTTGGTGCTGATAGAAGATGACGCTATTCGCCAGTTGCGGCTGCCGACACAGTGGGGCATTGATGATGTGCCGGTCATCGTGCAGGACAAAAGGTTTACCGCGCAGGGGCAGATCGATTATCAGCTGGATGTGATGAGCGCTGCGGTCGGTTGGTTCGGCGATACGCTGCTGACCAATGGCGCTATCAACCCGCAACATGCCGCTCCGCGCGGCTGGCTGCGTCTGCGCTTGCTGAATGGGTGTAATGCACGCTCGCTGAACTTCTCAACCAGCGATAAGCGCCCGTTGTATGTGGTGGCGAGCGATGGCGGTTTATTAAGTGAACCGGTGAAAGTGAGCGAACTGCCGATGTTGATGGGCGAGCGTTTTGAAGTGCTGGTGGATACGCGCGATGGTAAACCCTTTGATATCGTGACGCTGCCTGTGCAACAGATAGGGATGACGGTCGCACCTTTCGATAAACCGCAGCCGGTATTACATATTCAACCGCTACAGATCGCCGCTTCTGGTACGTTGCCGGATTCGCTGGCCTCAGTGCCGGGTTTACCAGTGCTGACAGGCTTAACGCAGCGGACGTTGCAGTTATCGATGGATCCGATGCTCGACATGATGGGCATGCAGGCGTTGCAGAAGAAGTATGGCGATGGCGCGATGGCCGGGATGATGATGGGGAACGGGCAGATGGGACATGGTCAGATGATGAATATGGATCACGGCAAGATGATGAATATGGACCATGGGCAGATGAATCATGGCGCGCAGGGGGTTGATTTCCACAATGGCAACCGCATCAACGGTAAAGCTTTCGATATGAACACGCCCGCTTTCGCGGCAAAAAAAGGGGAGTATGAGCGCTGGGTGATTTCCGGCGAGGGCGACATGATGTTGCATCCTTTTCATATTCACGGCACTCAGTTCCGTATTTTATCGGAGAACGGCAAGCCACCGGCCGCACATCGTGCAGGCTGGAAAGACACGGTTAATGTCTATGGCGCGCGCAGTGAAGTGTTAGTCCGTTTTCAGCATGATGCGCCGAAAGAGCACGCTTATATGGCGCACTGCCATCTGCTGGAGCATGAAGATACCGGCATGATGTTAGGGTTTACGGTGTAAAAAACGCATAACGTTAAAAGCCCGGAAGCGTGAGGCTTACCGGGCTTTTATTATCAGCATGCCGGATGCGTAATCTCATCCGGCATTTTTATTTACTTTGCGTCATCCGGCAGCGCATAGGCCACGATATAGTCGCCCATCTTCGTGCCGAACGAGCCATGACCGCCTGCGGAAATGACAACATACTGTTTGCCATTCACTTCATAGGTCATCGGTGTTGCCTGGCCACCTGCCGGTAACCGACCTTGCCACAGTTTCTCACCGTTGCTCATATTGTATGCGCGCAGGTAGTTATCTGCAGTTGCGGCGATAAACAGCACGTTACCGGCAGTGGAGATCGGGCCGCCCAGCATCGGCATACCCATATTGAACGGTACAGGAACCGGCATCGGGAACGGCATGCTGTCCTGCGGCGTACCAATACGTTTTTTCCATACCACCTGGTTGGTTTTCAGATCCAGTGCGGAAATGTAGCCCCACGCCGGTTGTTTACACGGCAGGCCAAACGGTGACAGGAACGGGTTCAGCGTCACGCCAAACGGCACACCATACTGCGGCTGAATACCTGATTCTGTACCGGTACCTTTTGCATCTTTCGGCGGTTCCATCGGGTTACCAGGACCGCGCGGGATCAGCTTCGACACAAACGGCAGCGCCATCGGGTTAGCAATGGCTACCTGACGATCGGGATCGACAGAGATGCCGCCCCATTCGAACATACCCAGGTTACCCGGGAAGACCAGCGTGCCCTGCTCAGACGGCGGAGTGAAGATGCCTTCATAGCGTAGTTTCTGGAACATCACGCGGCACACCAGTTGGTCGAACATGGTGGCGCCCCACATGTCCGCGCCGCTCAGGTTTTGCTTCGGACGGAAACTCAGGTCAGAGAAAGGCTGGGTTTTGCTGACGTAATCACCTTTCGCTGCGCCTTGCGGTACCGGTTTTTCCGGCGCCGGAACAACCAACTTGCCGTTGGTACGATCCAGCACGAAGATGTTACCGGTTTTCGCCGGCGCGTAGATGACCGGAACGTTTTTGCCGTTAACGGTAATATCTGCCAGCGTTGGCTGCGACGGCATATCCATATCCCACAGATCGTGGTGAACCGTCTGGTAGCTCCACACCAGTTTCCCGGTGGTGGCATTCAGTGCCACGATTGAACTGGCATAGCGTTCCTGCTCCGGCGTGCGATTACCGCCCCAGATATCCGGCGTGGTAACGCCCATTGGCAGATAGACTAAATCCAGTTTCGCGTCATAGGCCGCAGGTGCCCAGGAGTTCGGCGAGTTAAAGGTGAAGGTATGTTCGTCCGACGGAATCGCGTTCGGATCTTTCGCACCCGGATCGAAGGCCCACAGCAGTTTGCCGGTGTTGACATCGAAACCACGGATAACGCCGGAGGTTTCACGGGTAGAGAAGTTATCAGTCACCGAACCGGCAATCACGATGGTTTTATCCGTGATGATCGGCGGCGAGGTTGGCTCATACAGGCCAGGCGTGGTGTCCGGCATGTTGGTTTGCAGATTCAGGATACCTTTGTTGGCAAAGGTTTCACACGGCTTACCGTTGTCAGCGTTGATGGCAAACAGACGGCCATCGTTCACCGGCAGGATAATACGGCGTGGACAATCGGCAACCACGTCCGGGCTGGCATTGTCGGCGCGCGCTTCATGGTAAGAAACGCCGCGGCATGTGACATGCTGGAATGATTGATTGGCATTCAGTTGCGGATCGAAATGCCACTTCTCTTTACCGGTTGCGGCATCAACGGCAAACAGACGCTGGTGTGCAGTACACAGATACAGCGTGTCGCCGACTTTAATTGGCGTCACTTCATTGGTCAGTTCGCCCGGATCGGTCGGCAGCTTCAGATCGCCAGTGCGGAACACCCAGGCTTCCTTCAGGTTCTTCACGTTGTCGGCGTTGATCTGCTTCAGCGGCGAGTAACGTTGGCCTTCCTGGTTGCGGCCATAGGCCGGCCAGTCGCCATCCGCTACCTGCGAAATAGGCGCGGCCGGCGTTGAATCAGCACTCAGGCTGCCATTTACTTCTTGCGGATCGTTAAAGCCCGCCCAGGTGAGGATCCCGCCGCTAATCAGCAGGGCAACCACCAGCGCTGCGACGGCCCCGCCGGATGGTATAACCAGTCGCCGCCAGACGAAGGGGAGAATCAGCCAGATGCCAAAGAAGACGAGGATATCGCTTCGCGGCGTCAGCGCCCAGAAATCGAAACCGACTTCCCACACGCCCCAGATCATGGTAGCAAGCAGCAGTGCGGCATACAGCCACAGCGCAGCGCGCTTCCCTTTCCACAATAGCCAGGTGACACCCAGCATCACCAGACCGGCGATCGGGTAGTACCAGGAGCCACCAATGGCGACAAGCCAGGCTCCACCGATTAACAGATACAGCCCGCAAAGCGCTGCAAACAGCGTTGTCAGCGTAATCAGGAGCCGTGGCTGTTGAGTTTTTGTTTCCGCCATAAAAGACACTCATCTAAGTTGTTAATTTTTTGATAGCAATTAATTATAGTCATTAACAAATGTGACCGTCATCACAAAATGAGCTTTCTTGTTCGATAGCCAATGGAAATCAATTTGCTGGTATACTTTGCGTCTTAATTCTCAATTCTTCGGGAAATCTCCTGAACTTGAGTAATTTACTCTTTAAATCAAATGGTTAGTAAAATGAAACACACTGTGGAAGTGATGATCCCGGAAGCGGAGATCAAAGCGCGTATCGCTGAACTGGGCCGTCAAATCACTGAGCGTTACAAAGACAGCGGCAGCGAAATGGTGCTGGTGGGCCTGCTGCGCGGATCATTTATGTTCATGGCGGATTTATGCCGTGAAGTGCAGGTTTCTCACGAAGTCGATTTTATGACCGCCTCCAGCTATGGCAGCGGTATGTCCACCACGCGTGACGTGAAAATCCTGAAAGATCTTGATGAAGATATTCGCGGCAAAGATGTGTTGATCGTCGAAGATATTATTGATTCCGGCAACACACTGTCGAAAGTGCGTGAAATTCTTAGCCTGCGCGAACCGAAATCGCTGGCGATCTGTACGCTGCTGGATAAACCTTCCCGCCGCGAAGTGGATGTGCCGGTGGAGTTTGTCGGCTTTGCTATTCCTGACGAGTTTGTGGTGGGCTACGGGATTGACTACGCTCAGCGCTACCGTCATCTGCCGTATGTCGGCAAAGTGGTTCTGCTGGACGAATAAAAAAATCGGGGCCGCTGGCCCCGAGTGATTATTTGTGGTTGTTGTGCTTCTTACTGAGGTTGGAGACACCCTGGCGATAACGCTGCTCCAGCGATTCGCGGTTGGTAGCGCTCACTTCCAGATTGCGCAGCAGACCGTCGTGAATGCCGTAGGCCCAGCCGTGAATCGTCACTTTTTGGCCGCGTTTCCAGGCGGATCGCATGATTGTTGAATGGCCCAGGTTGTAAACCTGTTCCATGACGTTCAACTCGCACAGGGTATCGAAGCGGCGCTCTGCCGGTATCTCGCCGAGCAGCGAGCTATGTTTAAACCAGATATCGCGGATGTGCAGCAGCCAGTTGTCGATAAGCCCAAGTTCAGGATTTTCAACCGCCGCCTGCACGCCGCCGCAGCCGTAGTGACCGCAGATGATGATGTGTTCGACTTCCAGCACATCCACCGCGTACTGCACAACGGAGAGGCAGTTCAGATCGGTATGAATCACCAGGTTGGCGACATTACGGTGAACAAACAGCTCGCCGGGTTCGAGGCCGGTAAGGCGCTCGGCCGGTACGCGGGAATCGGAGCATCCAATCCAGAGGAAACGCGGTTTTTGTGCTTGTGCCAGCGTGGCAAAAAAACCGGGATCTTCTTCCACCAGCATTTTTGACCATAGTGCGTTATTGCTGATGAGTGTATCTATGTCCTTCATGGAAGTGGATGACCTGTAACGGTAAGTGCGTTGCGCTAATATAGGTGAACTCTTCCTCTTTTAAAACTACACATCGAGTGTAAAAAAGGTAAGCGATATTTCATGACCATTGCACTGGAGCTTGAGCAGCTTAAAAAAACCTATCCGGGCGGCGTCCAGGCGCTGCGCGGTATTGACCTGAAAGTAGAAGCCGGTGATTTCTACGCGCTCCTTGGACCGAATGGCGCAGGGAAATCCACCACTATCGGCATCATCAGTTCGCTGGTCAATAAAACGTCCGGGCGCGTCAGCGTCTTTGGCTATGACCTGGAAAAAGATGTGGTCAACGCCAAACGCCAGCTGGGGCTGGTCCCGCAGGAGTTTAACTTTAACCCGTTTGAAACCGTCCAGCAGATCGTGGTGAACCAGGCGGGCTACTACGGTGTGGATCGCAAAGAAGCGCTGGTGCGCAGCGAAAAATACCTGAACCAGCTCGATCTGTGGGAAAAACGCAACGAACGCGCGCGGATGCTCTCCGGCGGTATGAAGCGTCGCCTGATGATCGCCCGTGCGCTGATGCATGAACCGAAACTGCTGATCCTCGATGAACCGACCGCAGGCGTGGATATTGAACTGCGTCGTTCCATGTGGGGCTTCCTGAAAGATCTGAACGATAAAGGCACCACCATTATCCTCACCACTCACTATCTGGAAGAGGCGGAGATGCTGTGCCGTAATATCGGCATCATTCAGCGCGGCGATTTGATCGAAAACACCTCGATGAAAGCGCTGCTTTCCAAACTGAAATCGGAAACTTTTATTCTCGATTTGGCGCCAAAATGCCCGCTGCCGAAGCTGGAGGGGTATCAGTACCGGCTGGTAGACACCTCCACGCTGGAAGTTGAAGTCCTGCGCGAGCAGGGGGTGAACAGCGTCTTCAGCCAGCTCAGCGCGCAGGGTGTACAGGTGTTGAGTATGCGTAACAAAGCCAACCGTCTCGAAGAGCTGTTTGTCACGCTGGTTCATGACAGAAAAGGAGAAAGCGCATGATGCAGCTCTATTGGGTGGCGCTGAAGAGTATCTGGTACAAAGAGATCCAGCGTTTCATGCGGATTTGGGTGCAAACGCTGGTGCCGCCAGTGATCACCATGACGCTCTACTTTATTATTTTCGGTAATTTGATCGGTTCGCGGATTGGTGAAATGCACGGTTTCACCTACATGCAGTTTATCGTGCCGGGGCTGATCATGATGGCAGTGATCACCAACGCTTACGCCAACGTCGCATCGTCATTCTTCAGCGCTAAGTTTCAGCGCAATATTGAAGAGCTGCTGGTCGCGCCGGTTCCGACGCATGTGATTATTGCTGGCTATGTTGGCGGCGGCGTGGCGCGCGGGCTGTGCGTCGGTATTCTGGTTACTGCCGTTTCGCTGTTTTTCGTGCCGTTTCAGGTGCATTCATGGTTGTTTGTCGGTTTAACGCTGCTGCTGACCGCCGTGCTGTTTTCGCTGGCTGGTTTGCTGAATGCGGTGTTTGCCAAAACCTTTGACGATATCAGCCTGATCCCGACCTTTGTGCTGACGCCGTTGACCTATCTGGGCGGGGTATTTTACTCCCTGACGCTGCTGCCGCCGTTCTGGCAGGCGCTGTCGCACCTGAACCCGATAGTCTATATGATCAGCGGCTTCCGTTTTGGTTTCCTCGGCATCACCGACGTTCCGCTGTTCACCACTGTTGCCGTGCTGGTGGTGTTTATCATCGCTTTCTATTTGGTTTGCTGGTACTTGATCAATCGCGGCCGCGGGCTGCGTAGTTAATCTCTTCGGGCTGGCTCTCCCGCACATGAGAGCCAGCTTATCTGAACGGGCTATTTTTTGTACTTACTCCGGCCTTTGAATATGTGCAGTTTTGTTACACTAATGACAGTCTCTCAACCCGGTTCGTCTCATGTCGCGTTTGATTACCCTTCTGCTGCTACTGGTTACCTGTAGCGCTTCTGCCAGCATTGTCAGTGAACAGCGCATTCCTGCGCGCTATATGCAAACTACCGAAGATGCCGATATCTGGGCGCAGGTCGGCGACAGAGTGGTGACGGTCGGCAATATTCGCGCCGGGCAAATTCTGGCGGTGGTACCGGGCGCAGAGGATTATTATGCGTTTCGCTTCGGCTTTGGCAGCGGTTTTATCGATAAAGGCCACCTGAGTGCGGTGGAAGGCAAGCAGCGGGTTGAGGACAGCCTTGGCGATCTGAATAAGCCGCTGAGTAACCAGAATCTGGTGACGTGGCAGGATACGCCGCTGTATACGGCGCCGGATAACCGCAGCGAACAGTTTGGTACGCTGGCGGAGAACCTGCGTTATCCCATTATCGATAAGCTGAAAGACCGCCTGAACCAGACCTGGTTCCAGATCCGCATCGGCAACCGGCTGGCCTGGGTAAGCAGCCTGGATGCGCAGGAAGACAGCGGTATTCCGGTGCTGACTTACCACCATATTCTGCGCGACGAGGAAAATACCCGTTTCCGTCATACCTCCACCACCACGTCGGTGCGCGCTTTTACTAACCAGATGACCTGGCTGCGCGATCAGGGATATACCACGCTGTCGATGTATCAACTGGAAGGCTATGTGCGTAACCGCATGAATCTGCCCGCACGTTCGGTGGTGATCACCTTTGATGATGGCTTGAAATCGGTCAACCGTTACGCGTACCCGATCCTGCGCGAATACGGTTTTAAAGCGACGGCGTTTATTATCTCCTCGCGCATTAAATTGAAGCCGCAGAAATGGGATCCGAAGTCGTTACAGTTTATGAGCGTGTCGGAACTGAACAGCATGCGCGACGTGTTTGACGTGCAGTCGCATACGCACTTCCTGCACCGTGTCGATGACGCCATGCACCCGATATTGCTCAGCCGCAGCTACCACAACATCCTGTTTGATTTTAAACGCTCCCGCCGGGCGCTGGCACAGTTCAACCCGCACGTGCTCTATCTTTCATACCCGTTTGGCGGTTATAACGACACGGCGATAAAAGCGGCCAATGACGCCGGTTTTCATATGGCGGTCACGACAGTACGCGGGAAAGTGAAGCCGGGTGATAATCCGTTCTTGCTGAAGCGTTTGTACGTGCTAAGAACGGATTCGCTGGAAACGATGGCGCGGCTGATCAGTAACCAGCCGCAGGGGTAGGGGAATCAGGCAACCTGAACCGGCACGGCTTTCGCGGTGCGTTTCATTTCGTTGTCGCCGTCAAAATAGGCCATTTTCGGCTGCCAGCTACGGGCAACCTCATCCGGTACGGTAACGTAGCTGGCGATAATCAGGATATCGCCCACGTCTGCGCAGTGCGCCGCTGCGCCGTTAACCGAAATAATTCTGGAACCGCGTTCCCCGGCAATCGCGTAGGTTGAGAAGCGTTTGCCGTTGGTCACGTTATAGATATCGATGGCTTCATATTCGAGAATACCAGCCGCCTCAAGGAAATCCTGGTCAATTGCGCAGGAACCTTCATAGTGCAGGTCGGCCTGTGTCACTTTGACGCGGTGGAGCTTGCCTTGCAGCATTGTGCGAATCATGAGTTAAACCTTCATTACGGATAAGTCAGCTAAAAATGAGGGGCGGCATCCTGCATTTCCCCGCATGCTCATTTCACTCCCGCAGACCGTGAAAAGTCTTAGCGGGAGCGGAGTCCTGGCGAAATTTTTACCCTGCCTGACGGGCAAGTTCAACCACTTTATTGTCGATAAGGCGCGCCTGTCCGAGCCAGGCCGCCATTAAAATCACCGCGCGCTGGCTTTTGCTCGAGAGCGCCTCCAGCGTGTCGGCATCGCGGATCTGAATATCGTCAGCGCGCAGACCAGCATCGTTGATTTCCTGGGCTGCAATGGCGATCAGCTCTTCTTCGTCGCTCGCGCCTGCCTGCAATTTTTCTGCAGTGGCATTCATCACTTTGCTCAACGCCGGGGCGATTTTACGCTCGTCAGCGGTGAGGTAACCGTTGCGTGAACTCAGTGCCAGACCATCTTTCGCGCGTACCGTCGGCACGCCGACGATCTCGATGTCATAGCCCATATCAGCAACCATTTTGCGGATCAGCTGCAACTGCTGATAATCCTTCTCGCCGAAGCAGGCGATATCCGGCTGTACCAGATTAAACAACTTGCTGACGATGGTGGAAACGCCGCGGAAATGCCCCGGACGGCTGGCGCCCTCCAGCATGGTGGAGAGGCCCGGAACGTCAACATAGGTTTGACCTTCGGTGCCCTGCGGATAGATATCGGCAGGCGCAGGCGCGAAAACAAAATCCACCTTGCGCTTGTTCAGCTTCTCGCAATCATCCTGCAAAGTACGCGGGTAGCGCGCCAGGTCGTCCGGACGGTCGAATTGCATCGGGTTAACAAAAATGCTCACCACTACCGCGTCGGCGCGGGCTTTCGCTTCATCGACCAGCTTCATATGGCCATCGTGCAGGTTACCCATGGTCGGGACCAGCGCAATGCGTTTCCCTTCCTGATGCAGTCGGCGAATATGCTGACGCAGCAGCGGGAGGGTTTCAATAATCAACACAACAGGACTCCTTAATGGAAACTGTGTTCTTCGCCCGGATAGACGCCGGACTCGACTTCGGCAACATACTGCCTGACCGCTGCGCGCATGTCGCCTGCATCATTGAGGAAATTTTTAGCAAATTTAGGAATATGGCCGCCAGTGATGCCAAACGCGTCATGCATAACCAGAATCTGGCCGTCGGTAACATTGCCTGCGCCAATTCCGATCACCGGGATGGTTAATGCGGCGGTAATACGCTGCGCCAGTTCCAACGGCACGCACTCCAGCACCAGCAGTTGCGCTCCGGCGGCTTCCAGTGCCAGCGCATCGTCAAGCAGCCCCTGAGCCGCGTCGCCGCGCCCCTGAACTTTGTAACCGCCGAAAATATTGACTGATTGCGGTGTCAGGCCGAGATGACCGCACACTGGCACCGCGCGTTCGGTGAGCATTTTTACCGTCGGCGCCAGCCAGCGGCCACCTTCGATTTTCACCATATTGGCGCCCGCGCGCATCACGATGGCGGAATTCTCAAAGGCCTGTTCCGGTGTGGCATACGCCATAAACGGCAGATCGGCGAGCAGCAGGCATGATGGAGCACCGCGGCGCACCGCTTGTGTGTGATAAGCGATATCTGCCACGGTGACGGGCAGGGTGGAATCATGACCTTGTACCGTCATCCCTAACGAGTCGCCAACCAGCATCACGTTAATCCCTTCTTCGGCAAACAGTTTGGCGAAGCTGTAGTCGTAAGCGGTGATTGTCGCGAAGCGTTTCTTATCCTGTTTACACTTATGCAGCCAGGAGATGGTGGTAGGTTTCATAGTGTTTCCTGATAGTTCAAAGCGTGTTCTGGCGCATTCTATCAGTAACATTCAGGCGGGCAATGATTTTAGGCCGTCGCAAAGAGGCGGCAGAGGGAATTACCAGGCGTCGGGTTTTGGCGCGTTGAGCTGTTCCAGCGTGGCGCGCAGCGAAGCGCCATCCGGGAAGTGCAGATCGGGGGCGATTTCAAACAGCGGCCACAGCATAAAACCACGGTTTTTCATATCGTAATGCGGAACCGTCAGGCGTTGCGTATTCAGCGTTAAGGAACCGAACAGCATGATATCGAGATCGAGTGTGCGTGGCCCCCAGCGCTCCGCTTTACGTACGCGGCCCTGCTGTAACTCAATCCGTTGGGTGTGATCGAGCAGCGCTTCAGGCGCAAGCGTTGTTTCCAGCGCCACGGCAGCGTTGAGATAATCCGGCTGATCCGGCGGCCCGAGCGGGGGAGTGCGATAGAGCGAAGAGACCGCCACAATGCGGCTTTGTGGGATTTCGCCGAGGGCGGCGATCGCCGCGTTGACCTGATCAAGCGGCGATGCGAGATTGCTGCCCAGCGCGATGTAAGCGAGAGTCACGCACTGCCCTCACGGCGCGGCGTACGTTTGCGCGGGCGGCGATGACGGCGGCGTTCGGCTGGCTCTTCGCCTAAATCATCCAGCATATCTTTTTGTGTGGGCGGCGCAGAAACCTGGAATTCCCCCCACCATTTCGCCAGACGTTGCAGCTCGCCGTTGTTTTCCGCTTCGGCGCGCAGCACCAGCAGATCGTAAGCGGCGCGGAATTTCGGATGCTCCATCAGCTTCCAGGCGCGTTTACCCTGGCGGCGGGACATCCGCAGCTGTAGCTGCCAGATATCACGGATAAGCGTCGTAATGCGTTTTGGAATGGCCAGCGAACGACAGGCTTCATCCAGCACGTCATTCATCGCCAGCGCGAACGCATCGTAATAGGCAAGACCGCCTTCCTGCGCAATGCGCTGGGCATCCTCCAGCAGTGGATACCAGAACATAGCGGCAAACAGGAACGCCGGGTTGACGCGCATATCATTGTGGATACGGTTGTCGGTATTCTTCAGCACCTGCTCAATAATGCGCTCCATCGGGCTGTCACCTTTTTCGGTGAAGTAGCGGGTGATGGTCGGGAACAGGGGCTGGAACAGGCCATATTCGCGCAGCAAGCGGCAGGTGTCGTAACCATAGCCAGCCTGCAGCAGCTTGAGGGATTCCTCAAACAGACGCGCGGGCGGAACGTCGTTAATTAATGTGGCCAGACGCGGGATAGGCTCGGCTGTCTCTTCACTGATGCGCATCCCCAGCTTGGCGGCGAAGCGCACCGCGCGCAGCATGCGCACCGGATCTTCACGGTAGCGGGTTTCCGGGTTGCCAATCAGGCGAATCACGCCCTCTTCCAGATCGCGCATGCCCCCGACGTAATCACGCACGGTAAAATCGGCAACGCTGTAATAAAGGCTATTGATGGTGAAGTCGCGACGCTGGGCATCTTCTTCGATAGAACCGAAGATATTGTCACGCAGCAGCATGCCGTTCTGGCCGCGCTGGGAAATAGAACGATCGGTTTGCTGTTCGTCGTGGTGGCCGCGGAAGGTGGCAACTTCAATAATTTCCGGGCCGAACATGACATGTGCGAGGCGGAAACGGCGGCCGACCAGCCGGCAGTTGCGGAACAGTTTGCGTACCTGATCCGGCGTGGCGCTGGTGGTGACGTCAAAATCTTTTGGTTTTTTGCCCAGCAATAAGTCGCGCACGCCGCCGCCTACCAGGTAAGCGTCGTAGCCCGCTTTATTCAGACGATAGAGCACCTTGAGCGCATTTTCACTGATATCTTTGCGGGAAATAGCGTGCTGCTCACGCGGAATAACCGTCATCTGCGGTTGAGCCAACGCCTCGACGGCGATGCTCTCTTCGCGGCTTAGCACCTTGCGGCAAAAATTAGCGACTCGGGTAAAAATAGTACACCTCGGTAGTGTCAAACGTCAGGACAAAAAAATAGCGGCTAATCATAGCTCAGCGCGACGCATTTGAGAATGATGTATTCACATCTGCCCCTCAGACACGCGGGAAAGTGACCAATTTTCGACCGCCTGGTTCAGCAACACTTCGATGCTGAGATCCTGCCACTCATTTGTTACATCCTGGTTCAGAAATTGTAAAGCCCTGATTATTATGGGGCGGGGATCGCCGCCAGGCAAGGCAGGAGCATGGTTTTGCTTGGAGAGCTTATTCCCTTGCTCGTTAAGTGCCAGAGGTAGATGAATATACCCAGGCACAGGCCAGCCAAGCTGCTGATAGAGCGAGATTTGCCGCACTGTCGGTTCAATCAGATCCGCGCCGCGAACGATCTCCGTCACGCCCTGAAAATGATCGTCGACCACGACGGCCAGGTTATAAGCGAACAACCCATCACGACGATGAATAATAAAATCTTCCCGCGCCAGTTTTTCATCGGTCACAATGCGACCGCGTAGCCGATCGTCAAAATGCAGTACCGGATGATGTTGCAACAGACGTAGCGCGGCATTTTCCGGGCCGTTGTGTCGGGTGCGGCAGTAGCCGTCGTAGATGCCGCCGATACTCTGGATACGCGCGCGGGTGCAGGTACAGAAGTAACTTAAACCGTCACGTTGCAAAGTAGCGAGTACTTCACGGTAGGCATCATGTCGTTGCGATTGCCACAGCACTTCACCGTCCCAGTGCAGACCATAGTGTTCCAGCTGACGCAAAATCGTCGCTGCTGCACCGGGAACCTCACGAGGGGGATCAATATCTTCGATACGGACGAGCCAGGCGCCCTGATTGGCGCGGGCCTGCAGGTAGCTGCCAAGCGCAGCAATCAATGAGCCAAAGTGCAGTTCACCGGAAGGAGATGGCGCAAAGCGCCCAATATAGTGAGATTCAGGCATATCGACAGGCAAAGAAATATAGGGCGGGAATCACTCCCGCCGTATAAGGCGCACCACGCCTAAGTGATGCGTCATCAGTGATAACGGGGGATTAACCCGCCATCTGTTTTTCGCGGATTTCCGCCAGCGTTTTACAGTCGATGCACAGATCGGCGGTTGGACGCGCTTCCAGACGACGGATACCAATTTCCACGCCGCAGGATTCACAGAAGCCGAAATCTTCGTCTTCTACTTTTTTCAACGTCTTCTCGATCTTTTTAATCAGCTTGCGCTCGCGATCGCGGTTACGCAGTTCGAGGCTGAACTCTTCTTCCTGGGCGGCACGGTCAACCGGATCCGGGAAGTTAGCAGCTTCGTCCTGCATATGCGTAACGGTGCGATCGACTTCATCCCTGAGTTGATTACGCCATGCTTCAAGAATTCGCTTGAAGTGCGCCAGCTGGGCTTCGTTCATATACTCTTCGCCCGGTTTCTCTTGATACGGCTCCACCCCAGCGATGGCGAGAATACTCAGGGACGATGTTTTACGGTTTTGCCCTTCTTGCATGTTGCTTCTCCTTAACACGCACTATCGATCCCCGTGTGGGGGAAAAATCAGGCCGCTATAAATAACAGATGCTTTTACAGATGGCAAATATCTAAACGTAACACTTGACAACGCTGTGAGGAAAAGCGTATTTGCGCACGCGAACAAATCACTGACCTGTCAACTGCTTGCCCTTTATACCGTAAAAGGTAGCGGCAACCTAAGAGTGATATTATCGGCAGAAAGTTCCGCTTTATAAGCGATTACTTCTACCCCCTGACGTTGTGCGTCACTCAATAATCGTGCGTATTCCTCGTCAATATGGCGTGCAGGAGAAAAATGTTCAACGGCAGAGTGCAGGACGGCAAACAGAATTACCGCGCGATCGCCGCTGGCCGCGACGCTCATTAACTCCCGCAGATGCTTTTGTCCTCGCAGGGTGACGGCATCCGGAAAGTAGCCTGACTGCTGCTCGGCGAGCGTGACCGATTTTACTTCAATATAGCAGTTGCGACGATCCTCTGCCTGTAACAGAAAGTCAATTCTGCTACGCTCCGCACCATATTTTACTTCGCTTTTCAGCGAGCTATATCCCGTCAGTTCCGGCAGGCGATCGGCGAGAATGGCTTCTTTTGTTAATGCATTGGCCTGTTGAGTGTTGACGCAAATAAATGCGCCCTGCTGGGTTTGAGTTAATTCCCAGGTGTGTGCATATTTGCGCTTCAGATTTGTCGAAGTGGAATACCACACCGTATCGCCTGGCGTCGCGCAACCTGTCATCGCTCCGGTATTAGGACAGTGCAATGTCAGGGTTTCTCCTTCCGGGGTAATCACATCCGCCAGGAAACGTTTATAGCGCTGGATCAGCGTGGCGGATTTAAGCGGCGGAATAAATTCCATAGGAAATCCTTATTATTCTGTTTTAAGCGTCCAGCGGTTCAGCGGCGTGTAACGCGTGCGTCCCTGGATAAACTGCGATTCATACAGGGCAAATTCGTTGACCGGGAAAGACCAGCGAAACCCCGGCGGCGGGAGCGTCACTGCGCGGTTGGCGTCACGCAGCAGCGTAATATGCGGATGAAACGGTTGGGGGCTTTGATAACACCCGCTGCGCGAAGCCTGCGCTCGCAGCATATCGGCCAGTTGCAGCAACCCGCGCGGCGGCTGGCGCGAGCCGAGCCATATCACTCTGGAGCGCAGCCACTGGCCAGCGTCATCCAGATGAAGTGTAAAACCCGGCTGGCGAATGCGCCCGGCCAGCCCTTCCAGTGCACGCTGCTTTTCCGCGCTGATCTCGCCGAGGAATGCCAGCGTCAGATGCAGGTTTGCTGCTGCCACCGGGCGTCCGGCTTCGGGAGGAAAGTGCTGCGCGCGCCAGTGAATGACCTGCGTCTGGATGTCGGCAGGCAATTCGAGGGCGAAAAACAGCCTTTTTGATTCGGGCATGGCGTGTTCTCGGTAATGAATTATGGCGATGGTATACTAGCTGGCCTTCTTATGTGAATCCTCTGGAGCTTTTGTGTCCTCACTGCCGGTTGCTGCTGTTCTGCCCGATATCCTTGCTGCGTTACGTTCCTCTTCTCAGGTGTTGTTGAGCGCGCCGACCGGTGCCGGCAAATCCACCTGGCTACCGTTACAACTGCTGCAACAGGGTGAGATCAACGGGCGGATTTTGCTGCTGGAGCCGCGTCGCCTGGCGGCGCGCAATGTGGCGCAGCGTCTGGCGGAACTGCTGAATGAGAAACCTGGCGAGACCGTGGGTTACCGCATGCGTGCAGAGACCTGCGTAGGGCCGAACACGCGCCTCGAAGTGGTCACTGAAGGAATTTTAACGCGCCTCATCCAGCAGGATCCGGAGCTGAACGGCATTGGGCTGGTGATCCTCGATGAATTCCATGAACGTAGCTTGCAGGCGGATCTGGCGCTGGCGCTGCTGCTGGATCTCCAGCAGGGGCTGCGCGACGATCTTAAATTGTTGGTGATGTCCGCTACGCTGGATAACGAACGTCTGCAAACCCTTTTGCCGCAGGCTCCTGCCATTGTTTCTGCCGGGCGGGCATACCCGGTCGAGCAACGTTATCAGGCGCTGGCAGCGCATCAGCGCTTTGATGAAGCCGTGGCGCAGGTCGTTAGCGGATTACTGCGCGAGGAACGTGGTTCCTTATTACTGTTTTTACCAGGCGTGGGTGAGATCCAGCGCGTGCAGGAGCAACTGGCCGCCCGCGTCGGCAGCGATGTGCTGCTTTGCCCTCTCTATGGCGCATTGCCGCTCAGCGAGCAACGCAAGGCGATTTTGCCTACGCCCGCCGGGCAGCGCAAAGTGGTGCTCGCCACCAATATTGCCGAAACCAGTCTGACCATCGAAGGTATTCGCCTGGTGGTGGATAGCGCGCAGGAGCGCGTGGCGCGTTTTGATCCCCGCAGCGGTTTAACCCGGCTGATGACACAGCGCATCAGCGTGGCGTCGATGACGCAGCGTGCCGGTCGCGCCGGGCGTCTGGAAGCGGGGATTTGCGTACATTTATTAAGTAAAGAGCAGGCTGAACGTGCAGCGGCGCAAAGTAGCCCGGAAATTCTGCACAGCGATTTATCCGGTCTGTTGATGGAATTATTACTCTGGGGATGCCAGGATTCTGCGCAACTTTGCTGGCTGGATCTGCCTCCGGCGACTAATCTGGCGGCGGCGCGCACGCTGCTTACGCAACTGCGGGCGCTGGAAGAGGGTCGTTTAACAGCGTTTGGTCAGCGGATGGCCGCGCTGGGTAATGATCCGCGTCTGGCCGCAATGCTGGCGGCGGCTGAAGGGGATGACGAGATCGCGACGGCGGCGACGCTGGCCGCCATCCTTGAAGAACCACCTCGTGGTGGAAACAGTGATTTAAACGCGGCCTTTTCACGCACGCAGCCAAACTGGCAGCAGCGTGCGCGCCAGCTTGCTCGTAGGCTAAAAAGCAGCGGGGGAGAAGTGGATATCAGCGCGGTGGCGCCGTTGCTTGCCGGTGCGTTTGCCGATCGTATTGCGCGCAGGCGCGGGCAGGAAGGGCGTTATCAACTGGCGAACGGTATGGGGGCGACGCTGGATGCCGACGATGCGCTAAATCGCCATGAGTGGCTGCTTGCGCCGTTGTTATTGCAGGGAAGCCAGTCACCGGATGCGCGCATTTTACTGGCCTTGCCGCTCGATATTGAGGCGCTGATCGCTCGCTGCCCACAACTGTTGCAGCAATCGGATACCGTCGAATGGGACGAGGCGCAAGGCACATTAAAAGCCTTTCGCCGTAGCCGGATCGGCCAGTTAACGGTGAAAGTGCAGCCGCTGGCTAAACCCTCAGAAGAGGAGCTGCATCAGGCGATGCTTAACGGCATCCGCGATAAAGGCTTGCAAGTTTTGAACTGGACACCGGAGGCTGTGCAGTACCGTTTACGTTTACACTGCGCGGCGAAATGGCTGCCGGAAGAGGGCTGGCCCGCCGTGGATGAGGCCTCTTTACTGGAGAATCTGGAGCAATGGTTACTGCCACAAATGGGCGGTATCCGATCGCTGCGCGATTTAAAAGCGCTGGATGTTACGCAGGCATTACAAAACACCCTGCCGTGGTCATTACGTCAACGGCTGGATAGTGAACTGCCGGGGCATTACACTGTGCCGACGGGAAGCCGGATTGCCATCCGTTATCATGAAGATAACCCACCGGCGCTGGCGGTTCGCATGCAGGAGATGTTTGGTGAAGCGGCCACGCCGAGGATTGCTCAAGGGCGCGTCGCGCTGGTGCTGGAGCTGCTTTCCCCGGCGCAGCGGCCGCTGCAAATTACGCGGGATTTAAGCGCATTCTGGAACGGCGCTTATCGTGAAGTGCAAAAAGAGATGAAAGGGCGCTATCCGAAACATGTCTGGCCGGACGATCCGGCGAATACCGCGCCGACCCGGCGTACGAAGAAGTATTCGTAAACCCGGCTGAGCAGCGCGGTGCGCTAAAAATTGAGAGATTTCTTCTTCTGCCCGTTGGCAAAAGAACTGAGAATCAGGCCCTTGCGCCTGAATGTTGCGGAGAGTAAAGCATGGCGGGGAATGACCGCGAGCCAATTGGACGTAAGGGGAAACCTGTGCGTCCGGTGAAAGAAAAAATCAGTCGTCGCCGACTCCGGGAAGAGGAGTACGACGATTACGACGATGATGATGAGGATGAAGAACCGATGCCGAAAAAAGGTAAAGGCAAAGGCGGGAAGCCACGCGGCAAACGCGGTTGGTTCTGGCTGCTATTGAAAATTTTCATCGTTTTAGCCGTGCTGTGCGCCATTTATGGCGTTTATCTGGATCAAAAAATCCGCGCCCGTATCGATGGCAAAGTCTGGCAGTTGCCGGCTGCGGTTTATGGCCGCATGGTCAACCTTGAGCCGGATATGGCGATCAGCAAAAACGAAATGGTAAAACTGCTGGAAGCCACGCAGTACCGCCAGGTGACGAAGATGACGCGTCCCGGCGAGTTTACCGTGCAGGCGAAAAGCATTGAGATGATCCGCCGTCCATTTGATTTCCCGGACAGCAAAGAGGGGCAGGTGCGCGCGCGTCTAACCTTTGATGGCGATCGTCTGGAAACCATTGAGAACATGGACAGCAATCGCCAGTTCGGTTTCTTCCGTCTCGATCCGCGTCTCATCACTATGCTCTCTTCGCCGAACGGCGAGCAGCGTCTGTTCGTGCCGCGTAACGGTTTCCCGGATCTGCTGGTTGATACGCTGCTGGCAACCGAAGACCGTCATTTCTATGAACATGACGGTATCAGCTTCTACTCCATTGGCCGTGCGGTGCTGGCAAACCTGACCGCCGGACGCACGGTGCAGGGGGCAAGTACGCTGACGCAGCAGTTGGTGAAGAACCTGTTCCTGAGCAGCGAACGGTCGTACTGGCGTAAAGCCAACGAAGCCTATATGGCGCTGATTATGGATGCCCGTTACAGCAAGGATCGTATTCTTGAACTGTATATGAACGAGGTTTACCTCGGTCAGAGCGGCGACAACGAGATCCGCGGTTTCCCGCTGGCGAGCCTCTACTATTTTGGCCGTCCGGTGGAGGAGCTGAGCCTCGATCAGCAGGCGTTGCTGGTGGGAATGGTGAAAGGGGCGTCGGTTTATAACCCGTGGCGCAACCCGAAACTGGCACTGGAGCGCCGTAACCTGGTGTTACGTCTGTTGCAACAGCAAAACGTCATCGATCAGGAACTGTATGACATGCTGAGTGCCCGTCCGCTGGGCGTACAGCCGCGCGGTGGGGTGATTTCACCGCAGCCGGCGTTTATGCAGATGGTGCGTCAGGAGTTGCAGGCGAAACTCGGCGATAAAGTGAAAGATCTCTCCGGCGTGAAGATTTTCACGACCTTTGATTCTGTCGCGCAGGACGCGGCAGAAAAAGCTGCCGTGGAAGGTATTCCGGCGCTGATCAAGCAGCGCAAACTGAGCGATCTTGAAACGGCGATGGTGGTAGTAGACCGCTATACCGGCGAGGTTCGGGCCATGGTTGGCGGCGCGACGCCGCAGTTCGCGGGCTATAACCGCGCCATGCAGGCGCGCCGTTCCATTGGTTCGCTGGCGAAACCGGCGACCTATCTGACGGCGCTGAGCCAGCCAAATGTGTATCGTCTCAATACCTGGATTGCCGATGCGCCGATCTCTTTGCGGTTGTCGAACGGCCAGGTCTGGGCGCCACAGAACGATGATCGCCGTTTCAGCGGTCAGGTTATGCTGGTGGATGCGCTGACACGTTCGATGAACGTGCCGACGGTTAATCTCGGGATGGCGGTTGGTCTGCCTGCGGTAACGGATACCTGGCTGAAACTGGGCGCGCCAAAAGATCAGCTCACCGGCATGCCGTCAATGCTGCTCGGTGCGCTGAACCTGACGCCGATTGAAGTGGCGCAGGCGTTCCAGACTATCGCCAGCGGCGGTAACCGCGCGCAGCTTTCCGCACTGCGTTCAGTGATTGCTGAAGACGGTACGGTGCTGTATCAGAGCTTCCCGCAGGCCGAACGTGCGGTGCCGGCGCAGGCGGCGTACATGACGCTGTGGACCATGCAACAGGTGGTTCAGCGCGGTACGGGCCGTCAGTTGGGCGCGAAATATCCGGGTCTGCATCTGGCCGGGAAAACCGGTACTACTAATAATAACGTCGATACCTGGTTTGCCGGTATCGACGGGCGTGAAGTGACCATCACCTGGGTGGGGCGCGATAATAACCAGCCGACGAAGCTGTATGGTGCAAGCGGCGCGATGGCGATTTATCAGCGTTATCTGGAAAACCAGTCGCCGATCCCGCTGGATCTGACGCCGCCGGAAGACATCACCACAATGGGCGTCGACGACATGGGCAACTTTGTCTGCGGCGGTGGCGGTTCGCGTTCACTGCCGGTCTGGACAACCAGCCCGGAAACGCTGTGCCAGCAGAATCAGGTGCAGCCGCAAACCGGCAACCCGTTTGATCAGTCAACGCAGCCGCAGCAGCAGCCGCAACAACAGCAACCTCAGCAACAGCCACAGCAAGAGCAGAAAAGCGATGGCGTCGCAGGTTGGATCAAAGAGATGTTTGGCAGTAATTAACCCTGAAAACCCCGGTCGCAAAGCCGGGGTTTTTTCTTTTTTTCGCTATCGCAAACATTCAGATAACGACCTCTTAAACACCTTTTAACCCCACGTTTTTTATCTGGTTATTTCTTAATCCCTCAGGCGCTCTCGCGCGGCTTACTGCTTGCTATGCGTACAACGCTTCGCATATTATGCTGCGGTCATAATAATAATTATCGTTTACGTTATCGTTCACTCATTGATTCAGAGATAAACCAATGGCGCGTCCAAAAACTGCTCAGCCAGTCAACACTACGCTGCGTAAAATCGCAGTTGTAGTAGCCACAGCGGTTAGCGGCATGTCTGTTTATGCACAGGCTGCAACAACCCAGAATGAAGAAACCATCACCGTAACCACAGCGCCAGCTGCGCAAGAAAACGCGTGGGGTCCGGCGGCTACCATCGCGGCGAAACATACCGCCACAGCAACCAAAACGGATATGCCGCTGGAGAAAACCCCCCAGTCTATTTCCGTGGTGACCAGCGAAGAGATCGCGCTGCATCAGCCGAAATCCGTAAAAGAAGCCCTCAGCTATACACCGGGCGTTGCGGTGGGGACGCGTGGTGCATCCAACACCTACGACTACCTGATTATTCGTGGTTTCGCCGCGGATGGTCAGAGCCAGAACAACTACCTCGACGGTCTGAAGATGCAGGGCAACTTCTACAATGACGCGGTAATTGATCCTTACATGATTGAGCGCGCCGAAATCCTGCGCGGCCCAACCTCGGTGCTCTACGGAAAAAGCAGCCCCGGCGGCCTGTTGAATATGGTCAGCAAGCGCCCAACCACCACGCCACTGTATGAAATACAGTTCAAGGCAGGCACAGACAACCTGTTCCAGACCGGGTTTGATTTCAGCGATGCGCTGGATGATGACGGCGTATTCTCTTATCGCTTAACCGGTCTTGCGCGTTCGGCGAATGCACAGCAGGAAGACAAAAAAGAGCAGCGCTACACCGTTGCGCCATCCTTTACCTGGCGCCCGGATGACAAAACGAATTTCACGTTCCTCTCTTACTTCCAGAACGAGCCGGAAACCGGCTATTACGGCTGGTTGCCGAAAGAGGGAACGGTTCAACCGCTGCCGAATGGTTCGCGTCTGCCGACTGACTTCAACGAAGGCGCGAAGAACAACACCTATTCCCGTAACCAGAAAATGGTGGGTTATAGCTTCGAACATGCATTCGATGACACCTTCACCGTGCGCCAGAACATGCGTTACGCCGAGAACAAAACGTCGCAAAACAGCGTTTACGGTTATGGAATGTGTTCTGATCCGCTCTATTCAAGCGCTCCGGCGAGCAGCCCATGTGCAGGCATTGCGCAATCTGAGTGGGGCCATTACCTGACGCGTCAGTATGTGATCGATCACGAGAAGTTGCAGAACTTCTCCGTCGATACGCAACTGCAAAGCAAATTTACTACCGGTTCAGTGGATCACATTCTGCTGACCGGCGTCGATTACATGCGTATGCGTAACGACATTAATTCATGGTTTGGCTATGCAGGCTCTGTCGCTCCGTCTGATATCTACGATCTTGATCGCGGTGATTTCGATTTCGGTGCTCGCCCGACGCCTTCTGGCGCTTACCAGATCCTGAACCGCCAGCAACAAACGGGCCTTTACGCACAGGATCAGGCGCAGTGGGATAAGGTGCTGGTTACGCTGGGCGGCCGTTATGACTGGGCTAAACAGAGCGCATTCAACCGCACCACCAATATCACTGCGGAACGTGACGACAAGCAGTTTACCTGGCGTGGCGGTGTTAACTACCTGTTCGACAATGGCGTAACGCCGTACTTTAGCTATAGCGAGTCGTTTGAACCGGCATCGACCACCGGGGCGAGCGGCGCTATTTTCGCACCGTCCAAAGGCAAGCAGTACGAAGCAGGCGTGAAATACAGCCCGAAAGATCGTCCGATTGTCATGACCGGTGCCGTCTATCAGCTCACCAAGAGCAACAACCTGATGGCCGATCCAAACGGTTCTTTCTGGTCTGTTGAAGGCGGTGAAATTCGCGCGCGCGGCGTGGAAATCGAAGCCAAAGCGGCGCTGTCAGCGAATATCAACGTGGTGAGTTCGTATACCTATACCCAGGCTGAATACACCACTGATACCAACTACAAAGGCAACACTCCGGCGCAAGTGCCTAAACATATGGCGTCACTGTGGGGCGACTACACCTTCTACGACGGAGCTTTGTCTGGTCTGACATTAGGCACCGGCGCACGTCTCACCGGTTCAAGCTATGGCGATCCGGCGAACTCCTTTAAGGTGGGCAGCTACACGGTTGTCGATGCGCTGGTGCGTTACGATCTGGCGCGTGTTGGCCTGGCGGGTTCCAACGTCGCGCTTCACGTGAATAACTTGCTCGATCGTGAATACGTTGCCAGTTGCTTCAACACGTACGGCTGCTTCTGGGGCGCAGAACGTCAGGTGGTGGCGACCGCAACCTTCCGCTTCTAATCTCTCTTCGGGCACGGTTCGCCGCGCCCTTTTATAAGATGGCAATCATGCAGGAAAACAGAGCGCTTCCCGATACAACCTTTCAACTGACCGATGTTACTTTTAGCGTGCCGGGACGTACGCTGCTGCAGCCTCTCTCCCTGACATTCCCGGTGGGGAAAGTCACTGGCCTGATTGGCCATAATGGCTCGGGCAAATCCACATTGCTGAAAATGCTCGGCCGTCATCAGCCGCCTTCTGCGGGCGATATTCTGCTCGACGGGCAGCCGCTGGAGAGCTGGAACAGCAAGGCGTTTGCCCGCAAAGTGGCTTATCTGCCGCAGCAGTTGCCGCAGGCGGAAGGGATGACGGTGCGTGAGCTGGTGGCGATTGGCCGCTACCCGTGGCACGGTGCGCTGGGGCGTTTTGGCGTGGCCGACAGAGAAAAAGTGGAAGAAGCGATAGCGCTGGTCGGGCTAAAGCCGCTGGCGCACCGGCTGGTGGATAGTCTCTCCGGCGGCGAGCGTCAGCGGGCGTGGATTGCGATGCTTGTGGCGCAGGACAGCCGCTGCCTGTTGCTGGATGAACCGACCTCGGCGCTGGATATCGCGCATCAGGTTGATGTGCTGGCGCTGGTGCATCGCTTAAGCCAGCAACGCGGGCTGACGGTGATTGCCGTGCTGCACGATATCAATATGGCGGCGCGTTATTGCGACTATCTGGTGGCGCTGCGCGGCGGTGAAATGATCGCCGAAGGCACACCGGACGCGCTGATGCGTGCTGATACGCTTGAACATATTTACGGTATCCCGATGGGGATCCTGCCGCATCCGGCGGGTGCGGCGCCGGTGAGTTTTGTCTACTGATGGCCGATCTACACTCGATTAGCCGTCGTCGCTTACTGACGGCGATGGCGCTTTCTCCGCTGCTGTGGCATCTACGCAGCGCTCGCGCGGCAACCGTTGATCCGTACCGTATTGTGGCGCTGGAATGGCTGCCTGTGGAACTGCTGTTGGCGCTGGGCATTACGCCGTATGGCGTTGCCGATGTACATAATTACAACATCTGGGTTAACGAACCGTCGCTGCCCGCTTCGGTAATTGACGTTGGTTTGCGTACCGAACCGAACCTCGAATTACTCACGCAGATGAAACCCTCGCTGCTGGTCTGGTCGGCGGGTTACGGCCCGGATGAGGCCAAACTGGCGAAGATCGCACCGGGGCGCGGTTTTACTTTCAGCGACGGTAAACAACCGCTGGCGCTGGCCCGACGTTCGCTGAACGAAATGGCGCAAATGCTGAATCGGGAAGCCGCAGCCAAAAAACATCTCGATCAGTTTGATGCGTTAATTGATGGGACAAAACCGCATTTCGCCCGGCGCGGCGATCGTCCGTTATTGATGATTACCCTGCTCGATCCGCGCCATGTGCTGGTGTTTGCCGAGAACTGCCTGTTCCAGGCGGTGCTCGATCAACTGGGTGTGCGCAATGCCTGGCAGGGGGAAACCACCTTCTGGGGCAGCGTGACGGTCGGTATCGACAGGCTGGCAGCGTACAAAGATGTGGATGTGCTCTGTTTCGATCACGGTAATGAGCAGGATATGCGCAAGCTGATGGCGACGCCGCTGTGGCAGGCGATGCCGTTTGTCCGGTCTGGCCGATTCCAGCGCGTTCCGGCAGTCTGGTTCTATGGCGCGACACTGTCGGCGATGCACTTCACCCGCGTGCTGGATAACGCGCTGGGAGGCCGGACATGAGTCAGAGTATTGCACGTTTCCCTGCCTTCTTGCTGGCGTTGCTGTTTGTCGCCGCCGCCTGGCTGACCTGGAGCAACTTAAACGTTGCACTGCCGTGCGTGCAGTGGGGGCAGGCGTTTCGTGCGCCGGATATGAATCTGATCGATCAGATGCTGTTCCATTACAGCCTGTTGCCGCGTCTGGCCGTCTCGCTGCTGGTAGGCGCGGGGCTTGGGCTGGTTGGCGTGTTGTTCCAGCAGGTATTGCGTAACCCGCTGGCCGAACCGACCACGCTGGGCGTGGCGACCGGCGCGCAGTTGGGCATCACGATTACCACGCTGTGGACAATTCCAGGCGTGCTGGCCTCGCAGTTTGCGGCGTTGATCGGCGCAGGCGCCGTTGGCGCGCTGGTATTTGGTGTGGCGTGGGGAAAACGGTTGTCGCCGGTGACGCTGATCCTCGCCGGTCTGGTGGTCAGCCTCTATTGCGGCGCGATCAACCAGTTGCTGGTGCTGTTTCACCACGATCAATTGCAAAGCATGTTTTTGTGGAGCACCGGAACGCTGACGCAAACCGACTGGAGCGTGGTGCAACGTTTGTGGCCGCAGCTAGCTGGCTGCGCCGTGCTGACGTTGCTGTTGCTGCGCCCGCTCACGCTGATGGGGCTGGATGATGGCGTTGCGCGCAATCTGGGGCTTGCACTGTCGATGGCGCGCCTGGCCGCGCTGACGCTGGCGGTTGTCCTGAGTGCGTTGCTGGTGAATGCGGTGGGGATCATCGGATTTATCGGCCTGTTCGCGCCGCTACTGGCAAAAATGCTTGGCGCACGTCGTCTGCTGGCGCGTCTGCTGTTAGCGCCGCTGATTGGCGCGCTGATCCTCTGGCTCTCCGACCAGATCATCTGGTGGTTGACGCGGGTGTGGATGGAAGTCTCCACCGGTTCGATCACCGCGCTGATTGGCGCTCCGTTGCTGCTGTGGCTGTTGCCGCGTCTGCGGAGTATGAATACCCCCGCCATGGATGCCGGGGACAATGTCGCGGCTGAACGTCAGCAGGTGCCGTGGTTTGTGCTGGGCGGGCTGGTAGTGCTGTTGCTGGCGATGTGGGCCGCGCTGGCTTTTGGCCGCGATGCGCAGGGCTGGCACTGGGCCAGCGGCACGCTGTTGCAGGAGTTGCTGCCGTGGCGCTGGCCGCGCATTGTTGCCGCGCTGACCGCCGGGGTGATGCTGGCTGTCGCGGGTTGCATCATTCAACGTCTGACCGGTAACCCGATGGCCAGCCCGGAAGTGCTGGGGATCAGCTCTGGCGCCGCCTTTGGCGTGGTACTGATGTTGTTCTTCGTGCCCGGCAACGCGTTTGGCTGGCTGATGCCCGCCGGGAGCCTTGGCGCGGCGCTGACGCTGCTGATCATTATGATCGCTGCCGGGCGCGGCGGATTCTCGCCGCACCGCATGCTGCTGGCGGGGATGGCGCTCAGTACCGCCTTCACTATGTTGCTGATGATGCTGCAGGCCAGCGGGGATCCGCGTATGGCGGCGATCCTGACGTGGATTTCCGGCAGTACGTATAACGCCTCGGGCGAGCTGGTGCTGCGTAGTGGCGTGATGATGGTGATCCTGCTGGCATTGACACCGTTTTGCCGTCGCTGGCTGATGATTTTACCGCTCGGCGGCGATACGGCGCGTGCGGTTGGCCTGGCGCTGACATCTTCACGCATCGCGCTGTTGTTGCTGGCTGCGGCATTGACAGCTACCGCGACCATGACCATCGGTCCGTTGAGCTTTGTGGGGCTGATGGCGCCGCATATTGCGCGGATGATGGGGTTCCGTCGTACGATGCCGCATATTGTTATTTCGGCGCTGGTCGGGGGAATATTGCTGGTGTTTGCTGACTGGTGCGGGCGGATGCTGATGTTTCCGTTCCAGATCCCGGCGGGATTGCTGTCGACGTTTATCGGCGCGCCGTACTTTATCTATTTGCTGAGAAAGCAGAGCCGCTAATTTTTTCCCTCTCCCCACCGGGGAGAGGGCTGTGCCTTATCCGGCAAAAAACATTACAGCTTCGCGAAAACGCGACGTGCGGCATCGATAGTGTTATCGATATCCTCTTCACTATGTGCCACGGACATAAAGCCCGCCTCAAACGCTGACGGCGCAAGATAAACGCCTTCTTCCAGCATCAGATGGAAGAAACGCTTAAAGCGTTCAACGTCGCACTTCACCACATCCTGATAGCAGGTCACGGCTGGCGCATCGGTAAAGAACAGGCCGAACATACCACCTACGTGGTTGACGACCAGCGGAATGCCTGCCTGCTGCGCTGCTTCCAGCAGACCGTCGGCCAGCTGCGTGGTCAGCTCGGTTAGCGTGGAGTGAACGCCCGGCTGCGCCACTTCAGTCAGGCAGGCATAGCCCGCAGCCATCGCAATCGGGTTGCCAGAGAGTGTGCCAGCCTGATAGACCGGGCCGGTCGGCGCCAGTACGTCCATCACCTCACGGCGCCCGCCAAACGCGCCTACCGGCATGCCGCCGCCGATAATTTTGCCCAGACAGGTCAGATCCGGCTCGACGCCGTAATAAGCCTGCGCGCCTGCCAGCGCAACGCGGAAGCCGGTCATCACTTCGTCAATGATCAACAGCGCGCCGAATTCGTCACACAGCGCGCGCAGGCCCGGCAGGAATTCCGGCTGCGGCGGTACGCAGTTCATGTTGCCGGCAACCGGTTCAACGATGATACAGGCGATATCCTGCGGATACTGTTCGAAGGCCGCGCGAACGGAATCGAGATCGTTATAGGTGCAGGTCAGCGTGTGTTTGGCGAAATCAGCCGGAACGCCCGGTGAGTTCGGTTGGCCTAAGGTCAACGCGCCGGAACCAGCTTTCACCAGCAGGCAGTCGGCGTGGCCGTGGTAGCAACCTTCGAATTTGATGATTTTGTCGCGGCCGGTAAAGCCGCGCGCCAGGCGGATGGCGCTCATGGTGGCTTCCGTACCGGAGTTCACCATGCGTACCATATCCATGGTGGGTACCAGTTCGGTCACCAGCGCGGCCATTTTGACTTCCATCTCCGTTGGTGCACCAAAGCTCAGCCCGCGGCTGGCCGCCTCAATAACGGCGTTGCGAATGGCCGGGTGGTTGTGCCCCAGCACCATAGGCCCCCAGGAACCGACGTAATCGATATAGGCTTTACCATCGGCGTCATACAAATAAGCACCGTCAGCACGCTCGATAAACAGCGGCGTACCACCGACGCCGGTAAAGGCGCGTACCGGTGAATTGACACCGCCGGGGATCAGTTCGCGCGCTGCGTTATAGAGTTCTTCAGACTTACTCATCTTTCATTACCTGGTTCGTGGAAAATTCAATGCCGGTCATTCTATGTGATTACACGAATGTTATGAAAGTTTTGCCCTGGTGAAACGACATATTTTGCAGGACATTCCCCCGCGACGCGGCGGCAGTCGCTGGTTACAATACCTCTTTTGTATGACCTATAGAAAATCAGATGCAAGCAGAGACTCCCTCATTCGAACAACAACAGGTTGAGCAACGCCGCCGACGGAATATCGTGCGTCAGATGCTGCAACGCGATAAAACGCCGCTGGCAATTTTAGTGGTGGCTGCAATAGCCGGTGCGCTGACGGGTTTGGTTGGCGTGGCGTTTGAGAAAGCGGTCAACGCGGTGTTGAACGCGCGTATCGGCGCACTGGGACAGGTGGCGAACAGCGCGCTGGTCTGGCCGCTGGCGTTTATCGGTTCGGCGTGTCTGGCGATGATTGGCTACTGGCTGGTGCGGCGCTTTGCGCCAGAGGCGGGCGGTTCCGGTATCCCTGAAATTGAAGGCGCACTGGAAGAACTCCGCCCGGTGCGCTGGTGGCGCGTACTGCCGGTGAAATTCATCGGCGGCATGGGAACGCTGGGGGCGGGTATGGTGCTGGGGCGTGAAGGGCCGACGGTGCAGATCGGCGGCAATATCGGGCGAATGGTGGGCGATCTGTTTCGCCTGCGCAGCAGTGAAGCCCGCCATACGCTGCTGGCGACCGGTGCAGCGGCCGGGCTTTCAGCGGCATTTAACGCGCCGCTGGCGGGGATCCTGTTCATCATTGAAGAGATGCGCTCACAGTTTCACTACAACCTGATCTCAATTAAAGCGGTGTTTACCGGCGTGATTATGTCGAGCATTGTGTTCCGGTTGTTTAACGGCGAGGCGGCGGTGATCGATGTCGGCAAACTCAGCAATGCGCCAGTGAACACGCTGTGGCTCTATCTGCTGCTGGGAATGGTGTTTGGTTGTGTCGGCCCACTGTTTAATGCGTTAGTGCTGCGTACCCAGGATCTGTTTCAGCGACTTCACGGCGGGCACACCGGGAAGTGGGTGCTGATTGGCGGCATCGTTGGCGGCGCATGCGGCGTTTTAGGACTGGTTGCGCCAGCGCTCTCCGGCGGCGGTTTTGCTCTCATCCCGATAGCGACGGCGGGCAATTATACCGTGGGCATGCTGTTGTTCATTTTCCTTGCCCGCGTTGTTACCACCTTGCTCTGTTTTAGTTCCGGTGCGCCGGGCGGAATTTTTGCGCCGATGCTGGCGCTGGGTACAGTCCTGGGGATGGCGTTCGGCAGTGCGAGCGCTATTCTCTTCCCGCATTATCAGTTAGATGCCGGGACGTTTGCCATTGCCGGAATGGGGGCGTTGCTGGCGGCGTCGTTACGCGCGCCGCTGACCGGGATCGTGCTGGTTCTGGAAATGACAGACAATTATCAGCTTATATTGCCAATGATCATTACCTGCCTTGGTGCGACACTGTTAGCGCAGTTTCTTGGAGGTAAACCGCTCTATTCCGCTATTCTGGCACGTACGCTTGCCAGGCAATCTGCCAGCGAGGATCGTCATATGGAGCGGGAGAATACTTGAACGATTTAGTTGCATACTGGATAATAGCCGAAAAGATCGGGTTAATATTTGCCCAGATCGCAGTATCAATTGGGAGCAAGACATGAGTGATGACGTAGCGCTGCCGCTGGAGTTTACCGACGCAGCAGCCAACAAAGTAAAGAACCTGATTGCGGACGAAGATAACCCGAATCTGAAGCTGCGTGTCTACATCACCGGTGGTGGTTGCAGCGGCTTCCAGTACGGTTTTACCTTTGACGATCAAATCAACGATGGTGATATGACCATTGAGAAACAGGGCGTTGGCCTGGTGGTTGATCCGATGAGCCTGCAATATCTGGTAGGCGGCTCGGTAGATTATACCGAAGGCCTGGAAGGTTCCCGCTTCGTGGTAACTAACCCGAATGCGACCAGCACCTGCGGTTGTGGTTCCTCTTTCAGCATCTGAGAACCGTTTGCTGCCTGTAAAAAAGCCGCGTTTATCGACGCGGCTTTTTTGTTTTCACCGATTCTGATGTGCTTATCGTTGGCTATGAGCATTAGTATAATGTCGCATCATGCTAATTAATGTCATGGATATAAACTGTTTTTATTTTTGCTATAGAAATATAAAAATTAATTTTAACGATATAATTTTCTTAATTTCAAAGTGGCAGTGATTATTTCAGCGACAACTTTTTGGGAAGTGTTAGTATCTGCTTTTGTTATCCGCAGGCAAATCCGCGATAGTAACATTTAACCAGGAAGGAACTTTAGTGAGGCATGGATGCATAATTGTCTTCAAAATATTAATATAGCGCTGCTAAATAAATTCAACATACTAAACAAACTGCTGATAGAATGCGTGCCTGACAATAAGAATATTGACATTACGTTTAGCGTATTTAAGCATTACGATGCGCTTTTGCAAATCACCAGCGCGCAGCCTGTTGATCTCATTATTCTCGACCTCAGTACATGGTTTACAATCATCAGCAATACAAGTCAGAGTTTACGGCAAACAACAGACGATGCGCTTGCCTCTGGCTGCAAGGTCCTGTTGATTCTGCTGGAAGCCGATGCGCATATCATTGACCAACTGGTAAAGATGAATGTTGATGCAATTATTAGCATGAGCGATAGTTCGGCTGAACTAAAACGGGTAATTGAGCACGTATTAAATCCGGAAATACAGCAGAAATATATTTCAGCGTATATTACGCAGCAATTGTATAGCGGTAAATATGAGAGGTTGTCAAAGAAAGAGTGGGAAGTGATAAAAATGTTCTCTGAGGGATACAGCCTACTTGAGATTGCCGAAAAGCGTTGTCGGGCGATAAGTACCGTAGCTACCCAAAAAATGAATGCAATGAAAAAACTGAATTTGCGTAATAATGGCGAACTAATTAAATATTTTTATATTCACAGCCTGCTTTGAAATACAGGCCGATCATCAACAGCAGAACAATCTGCACCTGAGGCGCTAATCCGGGTTGCCGATTAGCGCCCGGAATCATCCAGTGCAAAGGTCGGTAACTTCAGATGCCAGCGAATTGCGGCCAGGCGAATAACCAGCGTCACCACCATGCCCAGCATACTGGCGGTTTCCAGCGGCACAGCAAAGAAGTAAAACGCCGTGGCGTGAACAATCCCCCCGGCGATACAGGCCGTCGCGTAAATTTCGGTGCGCAGGATCATCGGCACTTCGCGCGCCAGTACATCGCGAATGATCCCGCCGCCGACGCCGGTCAATACGCCCATACAGATAGCGATAAGCGGCCCGGTTTCGGCGATAAACGCTTTGTTGACGCCGATACCGACAAAAACTGCTAATCCCACCGCATCCAGTACCGGCAGGATCCATTTGGGCAAACGCCGGGGCTGACGAACCAGCACAATCGTCAGCATGCAGGTCACCATGGCGACGACGAGATCGGTTGGATCTTTCACCCAGAATACTGGCCCGTGCGCCAATGCCATATCACGGATGGTCCCGCCGCCAACGGCTGTCACGACGCCAAGTACCAGCACGCCGAAGGGGTCCATACGTAATTTCCCGGCCAGCAAAACGCCCGAGATCGCAAATACGGCGGTGCCAATAATATCCAGCCAGTAAACCAGCATGGTTGATTCCCCAGTTATTTCACCTGCGCAAGGGCAGTACAGAGTTGTTGAGCGGCGAGGATAATACGCGGGCTTGCCCGTTCAAACCAGTCACCGTGCAGAGAAATAATCGGTACATTCAGCTGTTTTTGCCAGAACTGTTCAATTTTGGGGATTTCGTCCGCTTCTCCTGCCACAACAATCGCCTGCGGCTGCCGCGCAAGCACCTGTTCACGGCTTACCTGCGGCCACGGCACGCGGCTGGCGGCGAAAATATTTTCCCCGCCGCAAAGCTCCAGAACCTCGTTCTGAATTGACCCTTTTCCACTGGTAAACAGCGGTTGCGCGCCAAATTGCAGAAAGACCCGTTTTTTGGGCTGGCTGGCATAGCGGGATTTTAGCGTCTGGTATTCGGCAAGCAGATGTTGAGCCGCTTGTTCTGCCTGTTGCGGTCTTGGGCTGTAGGGAGCCAGTTTAAACAGCGTATCCGCCACCTGCTCAATGGTAATGCTATCCACCCACATTACGGTGATACCGAACTGTTTTAGCTGGTTGACCTGACGCTCCGTATTGCCGCCGCGCCATGCCAGTACCAAATCGGGCTTTAGTGCGACAATGCGTTCGAGGTTGATGCCTTGCCAACTGGCAACCTGCTCAATTTTTGCCGCTGCGGGCGGGTAATCAGAATAGCTGCTGACGGCAACGGGAGTGATGCCTGCGGCAAATGCCAGTTCTGTATTGGCCGGGGAGAGGGAGATGACGCGCGGCGCGGCGAACAACCACGCCGGCATCAGAACAAGCAGGGTGGCAAGCACCCTGAAAAAATGATTAACCACGAGCCAGTTTCTGCACCAGAGTTTCAACCATCAGGCTGGACTGCTTCGCCGCCACGGCCAGGAACTCATCAAAGCTGAGGTGGGACTGCTGATCGGCAACGTCTGAGATGGCGCGAACAACAACAAACGGAATGCCATAGTTGTGGCAAACGTGAGCAATGGCGGTGGCTTCCATTTCTACGGCAATCGCCTGCGGGAAGTTGTGACGGATTTTCGCCAGGCCAACAGAGCCATTAATAAAGGCATCGCCGCTGACAATCAGCCCGCGCACAGCATGCAGATCCAGTTCATTAATGCAGACTTCTGCCGCCGCAATCAGTTTGCCATCGGCTTTAAACCCGGCCGGGCAGCCAGGAAGCTGGCCATACTCATAACCGAATGCGGTGACATCGGCATCGTGATAACGCGCTTCGTCAGACACCACGATATCGCCCACTTTCAGCGTCGGTGCAAGGCCACCAGCGGAACCGGTATTGATAATCACGTCCGGCTGGCAACGCTCCAGCAGCAGGGTCGCGCCCATCGCCGCGGCAACTTTACCAATGCCTGATTTCAGCAGCGCGACGTCTGTACCATTCAGCGTACCGGTGTAGATTTCGCTGCCGCCAACGTTGAGCGTTTGACGGTTTTCGATTTTGTCACGCAGCAGCGTAACTTCTTCTTCCATTGCACCAATAATGCCAATTTTCATGGAGATACTCGCTAATGTGATAGGACAGAATTACGTTTCCAGGGCATAGTCTATCATGGCATACAGGATTGTAATGATATCCCGTGACGCTTCGCACAGGAGAGGAAATGGCAGAGATCGATTTTCGCAACAAGATAAACTGGCGCCGCCGCTATCGTTCGCCGCAGGGCGTGAAAACCGAACGTGAAATTCTGCGTATTTTTGAAAGCGATCGCGGGCGGATCATCAACTCTCCCGCTATCCGGCGTTTGCAGCAAAAAACTCAGGTTTTCCCGCTGGAGCGAAATGCGGCGGTTCGTACGCGGTTGACGCACTCGCTGGAAGTACAGCAAGTGGGGCGCTATATCGCCAAAGAGATCCTCAGCCGTTTGAAAGAGCAGCGCCTGCTGGAAACTTATGGCCTGGATGAACTGACCGGGCCCTTCGAGAGCATCGTCGAAATGGCCTGTCTGATGCACGATATCGGCAACCCGCCATTCGGTCATTTTGGCGAAGCGGCCATTAATGACTGGTTCCGCCAGCGTTTATCACCGGATGACGCTGTCGGACAGCCATCATCTGACGATCGCTGCGAAGTGGTGGTATTGCGTCTGCGCGAAGGGGAGGATGAACTTAACGCGCTGCGCTGCAAGGTTCGTCACGATTTAAGCCATTTTGAAGGTAATGCGCAGGGTATTCGTCTGGTGCATACATTAATGCGCATGAATCTGACCTGGGCACAGGTTGGCTGTATTTTAAAATATACCCGTCCGGCGTGGTGGGTTGGAGAACCGCCAGCTTCGCACAGCTATTTAATGAAAAAACCGGGTTATTATTTTTCCGAGGAAGCGTATGTTGCGCGCTTACGTAAAGAATTAGATCTCGATATTTACAGCCGCTTCCCTTTGACGTGGATAATGGAGGCTGCCGACGATATCTCTTATTGTGTCGCCGATCTGGAAGATGCCGTTGAGAAACGTATTTTCACTGCCGAGCAACTTTATCAGCATCTTTATGATGCCTGGGGCGAGCATGAAAAAGGATCGCTGTTTGCTCAGGTTGTCGAAAATGCGTGGGACAAATCCCGTGTTAATTCTATGAGCCGCAGCGCAGAAGATCAGTTCTTCATGTATTTGCGTGTGAACACGCTGAATAAACTGGTGCCCTACGCCGCACAACGATTTATTGATAATCTGCCGCAGATTTTCAGCGGAGAATTCAACCATGCTTTGCTGGAAGATGATAGCGACTTCAGCCAGCTACTTGAATTATATAAAAATGTCGCCATTAAACAGGTGTTCAGCCACCCGGACGTCGAGCAACTGGAATTACAGGGTTATCGCGTGATTAGCGGGCTGCTGGAAATTTACCGCCCGTTGTTGCAATTATCACTGGCGGATTTTACCGAGCTGGTGGAAAAAGAACGTTTGCGTCGTTTCCCGATTGAATCGCGCCTGTTTCATAAACTTTCGACGCGCCACCGGCTCGCGTATGTCGAGGCGGTCAGCAAATTATCGCCCGATGCTTTGGCGTATCCGGTGCTGGAGTATTATCACCGTTGTCGATTAATCCAGGACTATATTAGCGGTATGACAGATCTATATTCATGGGATGAATATAGACGGATGATGGCCGTGGAATAACGTGTTTGAATTGTAAAGACAGCCAATAAATTTTTACTTTTTCCAGACACTTGATTCCTGAACTTCAGGCTATAAATCGACTCTGAGTGACACATACACAGCAGTTTGCGTTAATCGGTAATGAGATTGAGAGACATGAAAAAAACCACGTTAGCAATGAGTGCATTGGCTCTGAGTTTAAGTTTAGCGCTGTCCCCTCTGTCGGCTATGGCAGCGGAAACAGCATCTTCAGCGACCACATCGCAGCAAATGCCAAGCCTCGCGCCGATGCTGGAAAAAGTTATGCCATCGGTCGTGAGTATCAATGTTGAAGGCAGCACCACGGTAAACACACCGCGTATGCCGCGCAACTTCCAGCAGTTCTTCGGTGATAATTCACCGTTCTGCCAGGATGGATCACCGTTCCAGGGCTCGCCGTTCTGCCAGGGCGGCGGCCAGGATGGTCAGGGCGGCGCCGACAGCCAGCAGCAGAAATTTATGGCGTTGGGTTCCGGAGTGATTATTGACGCAGCGAAAGGCTATGTCGTTACTAACAACCACGTCGTGGATAACGCGAATACTATCAAGGTACAACTGAGCGATGGGCGCAAATTTGACGCCAAAGTCGTGGGTAAAGATCCGCGTTCTGATATCGCGCTGATTCAAATCCAGGATCCGAAAAACCTGACGGCGATTAAGATTGCCGACTCTGATGCGTTGCGCGTGGGCGATTACACCGTGGCGATTGGTAACCCGTTCGGTCTGGGCGAAACCGTGACCTCCGGGATTGTTTCCGCGCTGGGCCGTAGCGGTCTGAATGCGGAGAACTATGAAAACTTTATCCAGACCGATGCGGCGATCAACCGCGGGAACTCCGGCGGCGCGCTGGTGAACCTGAACGGTGAGCTGATTGGTATCAACACCGCGATCCTTGCGCCGGACGGCGGCAACATCGGTATCGGCTTCGCCATCCCAAGTAATATGGTGAAAAACCTTACCGGGCAGATGGTTCAGTACGGTCAGGTTCGCCGTGGAGAACTGGGTATTATGGGCACCGAGCTGAACTCTGAGCTGGCAAAAGCGATGAAAGTCGATGCGCAGCGCGGGGCGTTTGTTAGCCAGGTGATGCCGAATTCTGCCGCCGCGAAAGCGGGTGTGAAAGCGGGCGACGTGATTACTTCGCTTAATGGCAAGCCTATCAGCAGCTTTGCCGCACTGCGTGCTGAAGTGGGTTCAATGCCGATTGGCAGCAAAGTTGAACTGGGCATGTTGCGTGACGGCAAACCGGTGAACATTACGCTGGAACTGCAGCAGAGCAGCCAGAACCAGGTTGATTCCAGCACTATTTTCAGCGGAATTGATGGCGCGGAAATGAGCAATAAAGGCAAAGATGGCGGCGTGGTGGTGAATTCGGTGAAAGCCAACTCCCAGGCGGCGCAGATTGGCCTGAAAAAAGGTGATGTCATTGTTGGCGCGAACCAACAGCCGGTGAAAAATATCGCCGAGTTGCGCAAAATTCTCGACAGCAAACCTTCCGTACTGGCGTTGAACATTCAGCGTGGTGATACTTCCATCTACCTGTTGATGCAGTAATCTGCCAGACCCTCTTCCTCCATGTCGGGGAAGAGGGCTCTCCTCCCGTTTTGTGAAGCCTTCCACAACTCCATACTTCCGAATGTTGCTTTGTGCATTTGCACAGTGATTGCCAGGACTTTCTCCCATATGCTTGGGCTCTGCACAGGGGAGGGTTACATGGCTGGCTGGCATCTTGATACTAAAATGGCACAGGATATCGTGGCGCGGACGATGCGCATCATCGATACGAACATTAACGTCATGGATGCACGCGGTCGCATCATCGGTAGTGGCGATCGTGAACGAATTGGTGAATTGCACGAAGGCGCGCTATTGGTTCTCTCCCAGGGGCGTGTTGTCGATATTGATGACGCGGTTGCCCGCCATCTGCATGGCGTACGCCAGGGCATCAACTTGCCGCTGCGCCTTGAAGGGGAAATTGTTGGCGTTATCGGTCTGACCGGCGAACCGGAAACGTTACGTAAATATGGCGAACTGGTCTGTATGACTGCCGAAATGATGCTGGAACAGTCTCGTCTGATGCATCTGCTGGCGCAGGATAGCCGCCTGCGTGAAGAATTGGTGATGAATCTGATCCAGGCTGAAGAGCACACTCCGGCGTTAACTGAGTGGGCGCAGCGCCTCGGCATAGATTTAAATCAGCCGCGTGTCGTTGCGGTGGTGGAAGTGGACAGCGGCCAGTTGGGTGTGGATAGCGCAATGGCTGAGCTACAACAGCTACAAAATGCGCTGACGACACCGGAACGCAACAACCTGATTGCGATTGTCTCACTGACTGAAATGGTGGTGCTGAAACCGGCGCTCAATCAGTTTGGTCGCTGGGATGCGGAAGATCACCGCAAACGTGTAGAACAATTGATTACCCGTATGAAAGAGAATGGCCAGCTGCGCTTTCGTGTCGCGCTGGGCAACTATTTTACCGGGCCGGGCAGCATTGCCCGATCGTATCGTACGGCGCGTACCACCATGATGGTGGGTAAACAGCGTATGCCGGAAAACCGCAGTTACTTTTACCAGGATTTAATGCTGCCGGTGCTGCTCGACAGTTTGCGTGGCGGCTGGCAGGCCAATGAACTGGCGCGTCCATTGTCTCGTTTAAAAGCGATGGACAACAATGGGCTACTGCGCCGTACGCTGGCGGCCTGGTTTCGTCATAACGTGCAACCGCTGGCAACATCGAAGGCGCTTTTTATTCACCGAAACACGCTGGAATATCGTCTGAATCGTATCTCTGAACTGACGGGGCTGGATTTAGGCAATTTCGATGACAGGTTGCTGCTGTACGTGGCGCTGCAACTGGATGAACAACACTGATATTTTGCCGGGAGAGGGAAGACCCCACCCGGCAAAATGGACTTATTTGTTGCGGGTCAGCTTCTCAAGATCGGATTCGATTTCATTAATCTTATTGGTCACTACGCTTTCAAGATGGCGTAGATCGTCAAGGATCTTACGTTTCAGATCGACTTCAGTGCGATCGCGCTGGCAGATTTGATCCAGCTCATCAATCACATAGCGCAGGTTAGGACTGATCTCCTGCACCTCTTTATAGCCTTGCCCTACACCGTCGGCGACGACTGTTTTACGCTGGCGGGGGTATTTGAATTTAACGCTCTTGGCAAAAAACTCGCCTTTGTCCTTATGAAAATAGATTTTCAGAATATCGTTGTTCGCTTCCTGGCGGAGGCTATAGCGATCGATTTCATCAGGATTGGTGATGCCTAAACTTTTCAGATTATCGTACATAGCGGTACCCTTAAGCTCAACATAACCTATGAATAATTAACGAAAAAATCTATTTTTGCCACATGAAAATGCAAAAAAGGCGGGATATATCACCCTCTCCCAAACAGGGAGAGGGAAAGACTTAGTCGATGGTGCGCAGCAGTTCGTTAATACCTACTTTGCCACGGGTTTTGGCATCAACTTTCTTCACGATTACAGCGCAGTACAGGCTGTATTTGCCATCTTTAGATGGCAGGTTGCCGGAAACAACCACGGAGCCAGCCGGCACACGGCCGTAGTGCACTTCGCCAGTTTCACGATCGTAAATTCGCGTGCTCTGGCCGATATAAACGCCCATCGAGATAACCGAACCTTCTTCAACAATAACGCCTTCCACTACTTCTGAACGCGCACCGATAAAGCAGTTATCTTCAATGATAGTCGGGTTTGCCTGTAATGGCTCCAGAACACCGCCAATACCGACGCCGCCGGAGAGGTGAACATTCTTACCAATCTGCGCGCAGGAACCTACGGTCGCCCAGGTATCCACCATCGTACCTTCATCAACATATGCGCCAATGTTCACATAAGACGGCATCAGCACAGTATTGCGGGCAATAAATGCGCCCTGACGAACCGCTGCTGGCGGAACCACGCGGAAACCTTCTTTCTGAAAGCGCGCCTGGTCATAGTCGGCAAATTTCATCGGTACTTTATCGAAGTAGCGGCTTTCCGCACCGTCGATAACCTGGTTATCGTTAATGCGGAAAGAAAGCAGAACGGCCTTTTTCAGCCATTGATGAGTGACCCACTGGCCTTCGATTTTTTCTGCGACACGCAGTGCGCCGGAATCGAGCAGGGCAATAACCTGATTTACCGCTTCGCGAGTTACGGTATCCACATTTGCCGGGGTGATCTCTGCGCGACGCTCGAAAGCCGCTTCAATAACGTTCTGTAACTGCTGCATTGTTTACTCTTTCCATCAGTGTAAAAAATCAATCACCCTTTATCGTTTGGATTGAGGGCCTCTGTCAACCGTTGTTGTACCTCCTTTTGCAGCGCATTATTAAGGCCACGCCGGTCGGCAGTTGCGATTATGAATAAATCTTCTACTCGCTCACCAATGGTTGTAATTCGGGCGCCATGCAGCGAAATTCCCAGATCCGCGAACACCTGACCGACCCGCGCCAGCAGGCCTGGCTGATCAAGAGCAATCAATTCCAGGAATGATTTTCTGTCGGTGTGTGTCGGCAGGAAATTCACCTCAGTATCCACCGTAAAGTGGCGTAATTTAGCCGGCTGGCGACGCGGTTGCGGCGGCTGCCAGCTGTGCTGGGTAATCGCCTGTTCCAGCCCAAAGCAGATAGCATCGTGACGATCGGCGGAGAGCGGGCTGCCGTCCGGTTCCAGCACGATGAAGGTATCCATCGCCATGCCGTCGCGCGTGGTAAAGATTTGCGCGTCATGGACGCTGAGGTTGCGTCTGTCGAGTTCGGCGCAGACGGCGGCAAACAGGTACGGTCGATCCGGGCTCCAGATAAAGATCTCGGTACCGCCGCGCGTTGCCTGCGGGCTCAGTAGGATCATCGGTTTGCTCAGATCGTGCTGCAATAAGTGTCGCGCATGCCAGGCAAGCTGATTTGGGCTGTGGCGAACAAAATAGTTGGCGCGGCAGCGCGCCCAGATCTGATGCAGTTGCTCTTCATCAATATTGTCCATCCGCAGTAGCGCCAGCGCTTGCAACTGATGGTGGCGCACACGTTCGCGCATATCTGGTGTGTTTTGCATGCCGCGGCGCAGCTGTTTTTCGGTGGCGAAATAGAGTTCGCGCAACAGGCTCTGTTTCCAGCTATTCCACAGGGTTTCATTGGTGGCGCAAATGTCCGCGACGGTCAGGCAGACGAGGAAGCGCAGACGGTTCTCCGTTTGTACCTCTTCGGCGAACTGTTTGATCACTTCCGGATCCTGAATATCGCGGCGCTGGGCGGTGACCGACATCAGCAAGTGATGACGTACCAGCCAGGCAACGAGCTGGGTTTCCCGCGAGTTCAGCCCATGTAATTCCGCAAATTTCAATACATCCTGCGCGCCGAGCACCGAGTGATCGCCGCCGCGACCTTTGGCGATATCATGGAACAATGCTGCAATCAGTATCAACTCCGGGTGCGTCAGGCGCGGCCACAGCTCCACGCACAATGGGTGCTTATTGCGCGTCTCTTCTTTGCCGAAGCTCTCCAGCTTCAGCAGCACGCGGATGGTGTGTTCGTCCACGGTATAGGCGTGGAACAGGTCAAACTGCATCTGACCAACAATGTGCGACCACTGCGGCATATAAGCCCACAGTACGCTGTGGCGATGCATCGGCAGTAGCCCGCGGCTGACCGCGCCGGGGTGGCGAAGCATGCTGAGGAAAATTGAGCGCGCTTCCGGGATATAGCACAGCGGCTGCGTCAGATGGCGACGCGCGTGACGCAGATGGCGCAGGGTGGTGGAGTAAATCCCGGTGATCGTGCTGTTACGCACCATGATATAAAACATGCGCAAAATCGCCTGCGGCTCGCGAATGAAGAGCGTCTCATCGCGCAGGTCGATCAGCGTACCGCGTAACTGGAACTCATCATCAATCGCGCGCGGCCTTTCATCGTCAGTCAGCGCCAGAATAGCTTCGTCAAAGAGTTGCAGCAGCATCTGATTCAGTTCGCTGACGCGCCGCGTGACGCGGAAGAAATCTTTCATCATATGTTCAACCGGCTGATTGCCTTCGCCTACATAATTCAGACGTTGGGCAACGCTGAGCTGCCGATCAAAAAGCAGGCGGTTGTCGTAGCGATTTAGCTCCAGATGCAGCGCAAAGCGGATCCGCCACAGCAGGTGCAAACACTCATTCAGCTCATTGCGTTCGGCTTCGGTCAAAAAGCCGAAACCGACCATTTCGTCCAGCGATGTTGCGCCAAAATGACGGCGAGCGACCCACTGCAATGTATGGATGTCGCGCAGCCCTCCGGGGCTACTTTTTATATCCGGTTCAAGATTATAGCTGGTGCCATGATAGCGCTGGTGGCGTTCATTTTGCTCCACCACTTTGGCCGGGAAGAAGGTTTCGGAAGGCCAGAAGTCATCGCTAAAGATGTGTTTTTGCAATTCCAGAAACAGCGCGACATCGCCAATCAATAGCCGCGATTCAATCAGGTTCGTGGCGACCGTGAGATCCGATAGCCCCTCCTGCAAACACTCATTCAGAGTGCGTACGCTGTGGCCGACTTCCAGTTTCACATCCCACAGCAGCGTCAGTAGCTCGCCGATTTTCTGGGCCTGCTCATCGGGAAGTTTGTTACGGCTGAGAATCAACAGATCGATATCCGATAAGGGGTGCAGTTCACCCCGACCGTAACCGCCTACCGCAACCAGCGCGATATCGCCGACTTCACCGAAACCGTACCCCAGCCATAAGCGCTGCAAAAGCTGATCGATAAATTCGGTGCGGGCTTCAATCAGTTGTTCCGCGGAAATGCCTGCGTCGAAAACGTGCCCCAACCACTGATGAAAGGCGTCAATGTGCGCTTTAATGTTGGCGCACTGCAATTCGTCCTGAGACCAGGCACCAGGATACGCCGGCTGGCCGGGAAGGGTGGGTTGTACTGTACTGACAAACTGTTCGGAAGAGAGATTACTCATTATCGCCACCCATTCGGCATGCGGGGTTATGTAGAGACAAATTAAAAGAGATGGTAAGAAATGAAAAGTCGTTTATATCTATGACGCTGGCGCAAAAAGGGCAAAAAAAACGGCCCGCAGAGCGGACCGTTGAGGTAGCTGAAGCGCACCGACTCAGGCGGCGGTCAGCACCGCGTCGATGGTGTCATCTTTACGCAGTGTCAGGATCTCGCAGCCGGTTTCGGTCACCACAATGGTATGTTCATATTGCGCCGACAGGCTGCGGTCTTTGGTTTTTACCGTCCAGCCATCTTTCATGGTGCGAATACGATAATCACCAGCGTTGACCATCGGTTCGATCGTGAAAGTCATACCGGCCTGCAACACAACGCCGCCGTCGTCTGCATCATAGTGCAGAACCTGCGGCTCTTCGTGGAAGCCACGGCCAATACCGTGACCACAATATTCACGCACCACGGAAAAGCCCTGCGCTTCAACGTATTTTTGGATCGCAGCGCCCAGCGTGCGCAGGCGGATACCCGGTTTCACCATGCGCAGCGCCAGGTAAAGGCTCTCTTGAGTGACGTGGCACAGGCGCTCGCCCAGGATGGTCGGTTTGCCGACAATAAACATTTTGGACGTATCGCCGTGGTATTCGTCTTTGATGACGGTCACGTCGATATTGACGATATCGCCATCTTTCAGGTGTTTTTCGTCATCCGGAATGCCGTGGCAAACCACTTCATTAATAGAAATGCACACGGATTTCGGGAAGCCGTGATAACCGAGGCAGGCAGAGATTGCATGCTGCTCGTTAACGATGTAGTCGTTGCAGATGCGATCCAGTTCGCCGGTGGTGACGCCCGGTTTGATGTGCGGTGCGATCATTTCGAGCACTTCGGCGGCGAGACGGCCGGCGACGCGCATTTTTTCGATTTCTTCAGGAGTTTTAATAGAGATAGCCATGGAATGGGTCCGTCAGCGTCGAATTTTTCGACTATACCAGGTTAGTGCTGTCAATGGTAACAGTCAGGCGAGGCTTGTGCCAAATTGAGAATCAGTAACCGCACTCTGCGTCAACAACTATTGGTTTCCTGCGGCATTTTGTGGTATAAAGCGCGCCGGACTCCGTTCCTGTTTTGGGACGTGAGCCACAAATCTCACTTTGTGTAATAACACACACGTATCGGCACATATTCCGGGGTGCCCTTCGGGGTCGGTAATATGGGATACGTGGAGGCATAACCCCAACTTTTATATAGAGGTTTTAATCATGGCAACTGTTTCCATGCGCGACATGCTCAAGGCTGGTGTTCACTTTGGTCACCAGACCCGTTACTGGAACCCGAAAATGAAGCCGTTCATCTTCGGTGCTCGTAACAAAGTTCACATCATCAACCTTGAGAAAACTGTACCGATGTTCAACGAAGCTCTGGATGAGCTGAAAAAAATTGCTGCCCGTAAAGGCAAAATTTTGTTCGTTGGTACTAAACGCGCTGCAAGCGAAGCGGTGAAAGAATCTGCTCTGAACTGCGACCAGTTCTTCGTGAACCATCGCTGGCTGGGCGGTATGCTGACTAACTGGAAAACCGTTCGTCAGTCCATCAAACGTCTGAAAGACCTGGAAACTCAGTCTCAGGACGGTACCTTCGACAAGCTGACCAAGAAAGAAGCGCTGATGCGCACTCGTGAGCTGGACAAGCTGGAAAACAGCCTGGGCGGTATCAAAGACATGGGCGGTCTGCCGGACGCTCTGTTCGTTATCGACGCCGACCACGAGCACATCGCAATCAAAGAAGCAAACAACCTGGGTATTCCGGTATTTGCTATCGTTGATACCAACTCCGATCCGGACGGCGTTGACTTCGTTATCCCGGGTAACGACGACGCAATCCGTGCTGTTAGCCTGTACCTGAATGCCGTTGCTGCTACCGTTCGTGAAGGCCGTTCTTCGGATCTGGCTACTCAGGCGGAAGAAAGCTTCGTAGAAGCTGAATAATAAGGCACGCTCTCTGAGCCCCTTATTGAGCAGGTAGTACCGAGTTTGGTTAGGGGGCCTGTTTATGGCCCCCTTTTTCACTTTTAAGCCTGTTTGGTTCCTGTAACCGTGCAGGTCATATCTCTCCCGAGGATTAAAGAATGGCTGAAATTACCGCATCCCTGGTAAAAGAGCTGCGTGAACGTACTGGCGCAGGCATGATGGATTGCAAAAAAGCGCTGACTGAAGCGAACGGCGACATCGAGCTGGCGATCGAGAACATGCGTAAATCTGGTGCGATCAAAGCTGCCAAAAAAGCAGGCAACGTTGCTGCTGACGGCGTGATCATCACTAAAATCGATGGCACCTACGGCATCATTCTGGAAGTTAACTGCCAGACTGACTTCGTTGCTAAAGATGGCGGTTTCCAGGCATTTGCGAACAAAGTTCTGGACGCAGCTGTTGCTGGCAAAATCACTGACGTTGAAGTTCTGAAAGCACAGTTCGAAGAAGAGCGTGTAGCGCTGGTTGCTAAAATCGGTGAGAACATCAACATCCGTCGCGTATCTTCTCTGGAAGGTGATGTTCTGGGCTCTTACCAGCACGGCGCACGTATCGGTGTTCTGGTTGCGGCTAAAAATGCTGACGAAGAGCTGGTTAAACAGCTGGCTATGCACATCGCTGCAAGCAAGCCGGAATTCGTTAAGCCGGAAGACGTGTCCGCTGAAGTGGTAGAAAAAGAGTACCAGGTTCAGCTGGATATCGCCATGCAGTCTGGCAAGCCGAAAGAAATCGCAGAGAAAATGGTTGAAGGCCGCATGAAGAAATTCACCGGCGAAGTTTCTCTGACCGGCCAGCCTTTCGTTATGGAACCGAGCAAAACCGTTGGTCAGCTGCTGAAAGAGCACAACGCTGACGTGACTGGCTTCATTCGCTTCGAAGTGGGTGAAGGCATCGAGAAAGTTGAGACTGACTTCGCAGCAGAAGTTGCTGCCATGTCCAAGCAGTCTTAATCATTAAAAGGAGCCGCCTGAGGGCGGCTTCTTTTTATGCCCTTCATCTGAAAATCAGCCAGCACACTAGTGTTTGCGCTGGCAGGCGACGTATCATACGCCAGTATTAAACCCGTCCAATTGTTGACAGTCTCAGGAAAGAAACATGGCTACCAATGCAAAACCCGTCTACAAACGCATTCTGCTTAAGCTTAGCGGCGAAGCGCTCCAGGGATCAGAAGGCTTCGGTATCGACGCAAGTATTCTCGACCGTATGGCGCAGGAAATTAAAGAGCTGGTTGAACTGGGTGTTCAGGTTGGCGTAGTGATTGGCGGTGGTAACCTGTTCCGTGGGGCAGGTCTGGCGAAAGCGGGGATGAACCGTGTTGTGGGCGACCACATGGGTATGCTGGCGACGGTTATGAACGGCCTGGCAATGCGTGATGCGTTGCATCGTGCCTATGTGAACGCGCGTTTGATGTCTGCTTTTCCGCTGAATGGCGTCTGTGATAATTACAGTTGGGCAGAAGCGATCAGCCTGCTGCGTAATAATCGCGTTGTGATTTTTAGTGCAGGTACGGGTAACCCGTTCTTTACCACCGATTCTGCTGCGTGCCTGCGCGGCATCGAAATCGAAGCTGATGTGGTATTGAAAGCGACGAAAGTTGACGGTGTATTCACTGCCGATCCGGTACAGGATCCGACCGCCACCCTGTGTGAGCAACTGACCTATACCGAAGTGCTGGACAAAGAACTGAAAGTGATGGATCTGGCAGCCTTTACGCTGGCTCGCGACCACAAATTGCCGATTCGCGTATTTAACATGAACAAACCTGGCGCGCTGCGTCGCGTTGTCATGGGCGAAAAAGAAGGCACATTGATTACGGAATAATTCCCGTAAGCAATAAATAAAGGTAAGATTCCGCTTTAATTTATTAAGCAGTCCTTTCTGGCATCTTCGCGGTGCCATTAATTGAACAGGCTATACTTAGCACACCCGCCGTATGGCCTGTCTGCGACAAGATTTCAAGGATCCGTAACGTGATTAGTGATATCAGAAAAGATGCTGAAGTACGCATGGAAAAATGCGTTGAAGCGTTCAAAACCCAAATCAGCAAAGTGCGTACTGGCCGCGCTTCCCCGAGCCTGCTGGATGGCATCGTTGTGGAATATTACGGTACGCCGACTCCGCTGCGTCAGCTGGCCAGCGTGACGGTAGAAGACTCCCGTACTCTGAAAATCAACGTGTTCGATCGTTCTATGAGCCCTGCTGTTGAGAAAGCGATTCTGACCTCTGACCTGGGCCTGAATCCAAGCTCTGCGGGTAGCGATATCCGCGTTCCGCTGCCGGCGCTGACGGAAGAACGTCGTAAAGATCTGATTAAAGTCGTGCGCGGCGAAGCTGAACAGGCGCGTGTTGCGGTACGTAACGTCCGCCGTGACGCGAACGATAAAGTAAAAGCGCTGCTGAAAGATAAAGAAATCAGTGAAGATGACGATCGTCGTTCACAAGAAGACGTGCAGAAGCTGACCGACGCCGCGATTAAAAAAGTGGAAGCGGCGCTGGCGGACAAAGAAGCAGAACTGATGCAGTTCTGATTCGAAAAAACCGACTAAAACGCCGTACAGAGAGCCATTCCGGTGGCTTTGCTGGCGGCGTTTTGCTTTTTATCCTCGCAACATTGTGAGCGTTTAATGAAGCATTTAACCCTTCTGGGCTCAACGGGTTCTATTGGTTGCAGCACGCTTGATGTGGTTCGCCATAACCCTGAACGCTTTTCCGTTACTGCGCTTGTCGCGGGTAAGAACGTTGCCCGTATGATTGAGCAGTGTCTCGAATTCTCTCCTCGTTTCGCCGTAATGGATGACGCGCACAGCGCACAGCAAGTGAAACTGGCGCTGCGTGAGCATGGCTGCCGTACGGAAGTCCTCAGTGGCCAACAAGCCGCTTGCGAAATGGCCGCGCTAAATGGCGTCGATCAGGTGATGGCAGCGATTGTCGGTGCCGCCGGACTGGTGCCTACACTGGCTGCCATTCGCGCCGGTAAAACCGTTTTGCTTGCTAATAAAGAGGCGCTGGTAACCTGCGGGCGTCTGTTTATGGAGGCGGTGAAAGAGAGCGGCGCGCGGCTTTTGCCGGTTGATAGCGAGCATAACGCGATTTTTCAGAGTTTACCGGAAACAATTCAGCAGAACCTGGGGTACGCTGATCTTGAGCTGAATGGGGTTTCCTCTATTCTGCTTACCGGGTCTGGTGGCCCGTTCCGGGAGACGCCGCTGTCTGATTTGGCAGCAATGACGCCGGATCAGGCATGTCGTCATCCGAACTGGTCAATGGGACGTAAAATCTCCGTTGATTCCGCCACCATGATGAATAAAGGTCTGGAATACATTGAAGCACGCTGGTTGTTTAATGCCTCTGCCCGCCAGATGGAAGTGCTGATTCACCCGCAATCGGTGATCCACTCTATGGTTCGCTATCAGGATGGCAGTGTTTTGGCGCAGTTGGGTGAGCCGGATATGCGTACACCCATTGCACATACGATGGCGTGGCCTGAGCGTGTGCCGTCTGGCGTCAATGCCCTCGATTTTTGCAAACTGAGTTCATTAAGTTTCGCAGAGCCTGATTTCGCTCGCTATCCTTGTCTGAAGCTGGCTATTGATGCCTCCGATGAAGGGCAGGCGGCGACAACGGCGCTGAACGCAGCAAACGAGGTGACTGTCTCGGCATTCCTGGCATCTGCAATCCGTTTCACAGATATCGCAGCCCTTAATCTGTCTGTGCTTGAGCAGATGGATTTGCGAGAGCCGCAGAGTATTGATGATGTACTTGCTGTCGATGCGCAAGCTCGTGAGGCTGCGCAAAAACAAGTGATGCGTCTCGCAAGCTAGTGATATTACAGTCATGAGCAACGGTGCTATTTGTTAGCGTTAGGCTTCGGTGATATAGTCTGCGCCACAAAATTGCCAGTTTGTGATATGGCGGATTGTGTAAGCCGTGGTTTACGCGGCTTTTTTGCGTAAGGGCTTTGTATTCCTGAGTACCGCTAAATCCTTTTCAGGGACTAAAACGCGTTATGTTGTCAGTTAACCAACCGATAAGCGAAAATTTGCCAACACATGGCTGCCGCCATGTTGCGATAATCATGGATGGCAATGGTCGCTGGGCAAAAAGACAGGGGAAACTCCGCGCCTTTGGTCACAGAGCTGGAGCAAAGTCTGTTCGCCGCGCGGTCTCATTTGCCGCCAACAATGGTATCGATGCACTGACGCTTTATGCTTTTAGTAGTGAAAACTGGAATCGCCCGGCGCAGGAAGTTAGCGCGCTGATGGAGCTGTTTGTGTGGGCGCTGGATAGCGAAGTAAAAAGCCTGCACCGCCACAATGTGCGCTTGCGCATCATTGGTGATACCAGTCGTTTTAATATGCGTTTGCAGGAGCGTATCCGCAAAGCAGAAGCGTTGACCGCCCAGAATACCGGGCTGACGCTGAATATCGCAGCGAACTATGGTGGTCGCTGGGATATCGTTCAGGGAGTCCGGCAATTAGCCGTGCAAGTGCAGGAAGGGCTGTTACGCCCGGATCAAATTGATGAAGGAACGCTTAATAAGCAAGTCTGCATGCATGAGCTGGCTCCCGTTGATTTAGTGATTAGGACTGGTGGAGAACATCGCATAAGTAACTTTTTACTTTGGCAAATTGCCTATGCCGAACTTTACTTTACTGATGTTCTTTGGCCCGATTTTGATGAACAAGACTTTGAAGGTGCGCTGCATGCCTTTGCCAATCGAGAGCGTCGTTTCGGCGGCACCGAGCCTGGTGGCGAAAACGCCTGATGGGGGTAGCTTTTGCTGAAGTATCGCCTGATTTCTGCTTTTGTATTAATTCCCATAGTTATCGCAGCCCTTTTTTGGTTGCCGCTGGTGGGTTTTGCGATCGTTACGCTCGCTGTTTGTATGCTTGCTGCGTGGGAGTGGGGGCAACTAAGCGGTTTTTCGTCCCGTTCTCAGCGGGTTTGGCTGGCGGTATTGTGCGGGCTGCTGTTGGCGCTCATGTTGCTGCTGTTGCCGCAATATCACAATAATATCCATCAACCGCTGGTGGAACTCTCGCTTTGGGCCTCGCTGGCCTGGTGGGTGGGCGCGCTGTTGTTGGTATTGAGTTACCCGGCGTCTGCCGCGTTGTGGCGCAACTCCAGAGTTTTGCGTCTTGTGTTTGGCATATTAACGATTGTGCCTTTTTTTTGGGGCATGCTGGCACTGCGCGCCTGGCACTACAACGATAACCACTATGATGGCGCGCTGTGGTTACTGTATGTCATGATCCTCGTCTGGGGAGCTGATTCCGGCGCATACATGTTTGGTAAATTATTCGGCAAACATAAGCTGGCACCAAAAGTCTCTCCGGGAAAAACCTGGCAAGGTTTTCTCGGCGGCCTGCTGACTGCCGGGGTGATCTCCTGGGGTTACGGCGCTTGGGCGAATCTCGAGATAACACCATCTACTTTGCTGATTTGCTCTGTGGTGGCTGCACTGGCCTCCGTGCTGGGCGATTTAACCGAAAGTATGTTCAAGCGTGAAGCCGGTATTAAAGATAGTGGTCATCTTATTCCGGGTCATGGCGGTATACTGGATCGCATTGACAGCCTGACAGCGGCAGTACCCGTATTTGCCTGCCTGTTATTGCTGGTTTTCAGGACGATTTGACGGAAGGTTTTATGCTGAGCATTCTCTGGAATCTGGCGGCGTTCATAGTTGCGCTGGGTGTGTTGATCACCGTGCATGAATTTGGCCATTTCTGGGTTGCTCGTCGCTGTGGCGTACGGGTAGAGCGGTTTTCCATCGGCTTTGGCAAAGCGCTCTGTCGTCGTACAGACAAGCACGGGACCGAATTTGTGATTGCCCTGATTCCACTGGGTGGTTACGTCAAAATGCTGGATGAGCGCGTTGAACCGGTTGCTCCGGAAATGCGCCATTACGCCTTCAACAATAAAACGGTTGGCCAGCGCGCTGCCGTTATTGCCGCAGGTCCAATCGCTAATTTTATCTTTGCCATCTTCGCCTACTGGCTGGTGTTTATCATCGGTGTCCCCGGTGTTCGCCCGGTTGTTGGTGAAATAACACCCAACTCCATTGCCGCAAACGCGCAAATTGCACCCGGAATGGAACTTAAATCGATTGATGGCATCGAAACGCCTGATTGGGATGCTGTGCGCTTACAGTTGGTGTCAAAAATCGGCGATAGCCAGATGACGGTCAGCGTAGCGCCGTTCGGTAGCAACAATCGTCAGGAAAAGGTCGTGGATTTACGTCACTGGGCTTTTCAACCTGATAAAGACGATCCGGTAGCAGCGCTGGGTATTCGACCACGTGCTGCGCAGCTTGAGCCTATCCTCGCGGAGGTGCAGGTGGGGTCAGCGGCCAGTAAAGCAGGTTTGCAAGCTGGCGACAGGATCGTTAAAGTCGATGGTCAGCAGTTAACTCAGTGGATGACGTTCGTTACTCTGGTGCGGGATAATCCGGGAACGCCGTTAGCGTTGGAAGTAGAAAGACAGGGGGCTCCCTTGTCTTTAACACTGATACCGGATACAAAACCCGGTAGCAAAGCAGAGGGTTTCGCGGGCGTTGTGCCTAAAGTTATTCCGCTGCCAGATGAATATAAGACAGTACGCCAGTACGGGCCATTTAGCGCTATTGTTGAAGCCACAGATAAAACGTGGCAATTGATGAAGCTGACGGTCAGTATGTTGGGGAAATTGATCACCGGTGATGTAAAACTGAACAACCTCAGTGGGCCAATCTCAATTGCTCAGGGGGCTGGGATGTCAGCGGAGTTCGGGTTGATTTACTACCTGATGTTCCTCGCATTGATAAGCGTGAACTTAGGCATTATTAACCTGTTCCCATTACCCGTCCTTGATGGTGGGCATCTGCTGTTTTTGGCGATTGAGAAGCTGAAGGGCGGACCGGTATCCGAGCGAGTTCAAGACTTTAGTTATCGCATTGGCTCTATTTTGCTGGTGCTGTTAATGGGGCTTGCACTTTTCAATGATTTCTCTCGGTTGTAAGAGAGTTTGTTAGGAAGAACGCATAATAACGATGGCGATGAAAAAGTTGCTCATAGCGTCGCTGCTGTTTAGCAGCGCCACCGTATACGGTGCTGAAGGGTTCGTAGTGAAAGACATTCATTTCGAAGGCCTACAGCGTGTCGCCGTTGGTGCGGCCCTCCTCAGTATGCCAGTACGCCCTGGCGATACGGTGAATGATGAAGATATCAGTAACACCATTCGCGCGTTGTTTGCCACCGGCAACTTCGAGGATGTTCGCGTCCTGCGTGATGGTGATACCTTACTTGTCCAGGTGAAAGAACGCCCGACAATCGCCAGCATTACTTTCTCCGGTAACAAGTCGGTGAAAGATGACATGCTGAAACAGAACCTCGAAGCTTCTGGCGTGCGTGTGGGTGAATCACTGGACCGCACAACTCTGTCCGATATCGAAAAGGGGCTGGAAGATTTCTACTACAGCGTAGGTAAATACAGCGCCAGCGTTAAAGCTGTCGTGACCCCGCTGCCGCGCAACCGCGTTGACCTGAAACTGGTATTCCAGGAAGGCGTTTCCGCGCAAATCCAACAGATTAATATCGTCGGTAACCACGCATTTACCACCGAACAACTCATCTCCAGCTTCCAGCTGCGCGATGAAGTGCCATGGTGGAACGTGATTGGCGATCGCAAATACCAGAAACAGAAACTGGCTGGCGATCTGGAAAGTTTGCGCAGCTACTATTTGGATCGTGGTTATGCCCGCTTTAACATTGATTCGACTCAGGTTAGCCTGACGCCGGATAAAAAAGGCATCTACATTACCATCAACGTGACCGAGGGCGAGCAGTACAAGCTCTCCAGCGTGCAGGTGAGCGGTAACCTTGCTGGTCACTCCGCAGAGATAGAAAGCCTGACGAAGATCGAGCCGGGCGAGCTGTATAACGGCACCAAAGTAACCAAAATGGAAGATGATATTAAAAAGCTTCTTGGTCGCTATGGTTACGCTTATCCGCGCGTTCAGTCTCAACCTGAAATCAACGATACAGACAAAACCGTTAAGCTGCATATCAATGTGGATGCTGGCAACCGTTTTTATGTTCGCAAGATCCGCTTTGAAGGCAATGACACCTCAAAAGATGCCGTTCTGCGTCGCGAAATGCGCCAGATGGAAGGGGCGTGGTTGGGCAGCGATTTGGTCGATCAGGGTAAAGAGCGTCTGAACCGTCTGGGCTATTTCGAGACGGTAGATACCGAAACGCAGCGTGTTCCGGGCAGCCCGGATCAAGTTGATGTCGTCTATAAAGTGAAAGAGCGTAATACCGGTAGCTTCAACTTCGGTGTTGGCTATGGTACTGAGAGCGGCGTCAGCTTCCAGGTCGGCGTACAGCAGGATAACTGGTTAGGCACCGGCTACTCTGTGGGTATCAGTGGGACCAAAAACGACTACCAGACCTACTCTGAATTCTCCGTTACCAACCCGTACTTCACGGTTGACGGCGTTAGCCTCGGTGGTCGTATCTTCTATAACGACTTTAAAGCTGACGATGCAGACCTTTCTTCTTATACCAACAAGAGCTACGGTCTGGATGGTACCCTCGGGTTCCCGATCAACGAGTACAACACCTTGCGTGCAGGCTTAGGTTACGTTCATAACAGCCTGTCGAAAATGGAACCTCAGGTGGCGATGTGGCGTTATCTGGATTCCGTAGGTCAGAATGCCAGCACCACGAGTGATAACAACGGTTACTCGGCGGACGATTTCACCTTCAACTATGGTTGGACGTATAACAACCTCGACCGTGGGTACTTCCCGACGAAGGGCTCGCGCGTAAACCTGAACGGTAAAGTTACGGTTCCTGGCTCTGATAACGAGTTCTACAAAGTGACGGTGGATACCGCCTCCTATTTCCCGATTGACGCCGATCACAAATGGGTGATTCTGGGTCGTACTCGTTGGGGCTATGGTGACGGTTTAGGTGGCAAAGAGATGCCATTCTATGAGAACTTCTACGCCGGTGGTTCCAGCACTGTTCGTGGCTTCCAGTCCAACAACATCGGTCCGAAAGCCGTTTATTACGGTGGCAGTGGGTTGGATAACTGTAATACAACGACTTCGAAATACTGTAAGTCTGATGATGCAGTAGGTGGTAATGCCATGGGCGTGGCCAGCGTTGAGTTCATCACGCCGACGCCGTTTATCAGCGACAAATATGCTAACTCTGTACGTACCTCATTCTTCTGGGATGCTGGTAGCGTATGGGATACAAATTGGCAAAATACAGCAGAAATGAAGGCGCTGGGTATTCCGGATTATAGCGATCCGAGTAATATCCGCATGTCTGCTGGTATCGCATTACAATGGATGTCCCCATTGGGGCCGTTGGTATTCTCCTACGCCCAGCCGTTTAAAAAGTACGATGGAGACAAAGCGGAACAGTTCCAGTTTAACATTGGTAAAACCTGGTAATTCCGCACAGCAACGGAATGCATTCGCAGTGTAGTGATGGCTGAGGCTTTCAACCGGAAGCCCGGCCACGCAAAGAGCTGTACCTCCGGGTACAAACGGGATGGTAAGGAGTAAATTGTGAAAAAGTTGTTATTAGCGGCAGGTTTCGGTTTAGCAATGGCAGCGTCAGCGCAAGCCGCTGACAAGATTGCAATTGTTGATATGGGTAGCCTGTTGCAACAGGTTGCGCAGAGTTCCGGCGTTTCTCAGACGATGAAAAACGAATTCGGCGGTCGCGCAAGCGAACTGCAGAGCATGGAATCCGACCTGCAAGCCAAAGCTCAGCGTCTGCAACGTGATGGCTCTACCATGAAGGCGAGCGATCGCAGCAAGCTGGAAAAAGACATCGCGTCAGGTCGTCAGGCATTTGCTCAGAAAGCACAGGCTTTCGAGCAGGATCAAGCTCGTCGTTCTAACGAAGAACGTGGCAAGCTGGTGACTCGCATTCAGACTGCAGTGAAAAAAGTCGCTGCCGATCAGGGTGTTGATCTGGTTATTCCTTCCAACGCCGTTATTTACAACAGCAACGATGTAAAAGACATCACTGCTGATGTACTGAAACAGGTTAAATAAGTAATGCCTTCAATTCGACTGGCTGATTTAGCTCAGCAGTTGGATGCAGAATTACACGGTGATGGCGATATCGTCATCACCGGCGTTGCGTCCATGCAATCTGCCGAAGCAGGTCATATCACTTTCATGGTCAACCCCAAGTACCGTGAACACCTGACCGGATGTCAGGCGTCTGCTGTCGTTATGACGCAAGACGATCTTCCTTTTGCCAAAAGCGCAGCGCTGGTCGTAAAAAATCCGTACCTGACCTACGCGCGTATGGCCCAAATTCTTGATACCACGCCGCAGCCGGCGACCAGCATCGCGCCTGGCGCGGTGATTGACGCAACGGCCACTCTGGGTAGCAATGTAGCAATCGGCGCAAATGCGGTGATCGAATCCGGCGTTGTCCTGGGCGATAACGTTATTATCGGCGCGGGTTGCTTTGTTGGGAAAAAGACGAAAATTGGTGCGGGTTCGCGTTTGTGGGCAAATGTGACCGTTTACCACGAGATTGAGATCGGTGAAAATTGCCTGGTGCAATCAGGAACGGTGATCGGTTCTGATGGTTTCGGTTACGCCAACGATCGTGGAAATTGGGTTAAAATCCCGCAGCTTGGCCGCGTTATCATTGGCAACAATGTTGAGATTGGCGCCTGTACTACAATCGATCGCGGCGCGCTTGACGATACCCGCATTGGCAACGGCGTAATCATTGATAACCAGTGCCAGATTGCACATAACGTTGTGATTGGCGACAATACGGCGGTTGCCGGTGGCGTAATCATGGCGGGCAGCCTGAAAATTGGCCGCTATTGCATGATCGGCGGCGCCAGCGTAATCAATGGGCATATGGAAATTTGCGACAAGGTTACCGTAACGGGGATGGGGATGGTCATGCGTCCTATCACTGAGCCAGGAGTCTACTCCTCAGGTATCCCACTACAGCCAAATAAAGTGTGGCGAAAAACCGCAGCCCTGGTGATGAATATTGATGATATGAGCAAGCGCCTGAAAGCCGTCGAGCGCAAGGTTAATCAACAAGACGAATAATTCACCTGCATAACGCTTGTACACAGAAGCCTCCCGGCATCAGAGAAGCGACAAAACGCTTCTGCGACGAGAAGCCTAAAGTGTGTATACTTCCCGGCCTGTTGGCTTTCTGATGATTGCCGCGGGCCGTGTTATTATTGCCTTTTAGTATATTTAGACAGGAAGAGTATTTTGACTACTGACACTCATACTCTGCACATTGAAGAGATTCTGGAACTTCTGCCGCACCGTTACCCGTTCTTACTGGTAGACCGTGTGCTGGATTTTGAAGAAGGTCGTTTTCTGCGCGCAGTAAAAAATGTTTCGGTAAACGAGCCGTTTTTCCAGGGGCATTTCCCTGGCAAACCGATTTTCCCGGGCGTGCTGATTCTGGAAGCAATGGCGCAGGCTACCGGTATTCTGGCGTTTAAAAGCGTTGGTAAACTGGAACCGGGTGAGCTGTACTACTTCGCCGGTATCGACGAAGCGCGCTTTAAGCGTCCCGTTGTGCCTGGCGATCAGATGATCATGGAAGTCACTTTCGAGAAAACCCGTCGCGGCCTGACCCGCTTTAAAGGTGTTGCGCTGGTAGACGGTAAAGTTGTTTGTGAAGCTACTATGATGTGTGCACGTAGCCGGGAGGCCTGATACGTGATTGATAAAACCGCCTTTATTCATCCAACTGCTATTGTTGAAGACGGTGCCGTTATTGGTGCTAACGCTCACATTGGCCCGTTTTGTATTGTTGGCCCTCACGTTGAAATTGGTGAGGGTACGGTTCTGAAATCTCACGTTGTGGTTAATGGTCATACGACGATTGGCCGCGACAATGAGATCTATCAGTTCGCATCCATCGGCGAGGTTAACCAGGATCTGAAATATGCTGGCGAGCCGACTCGCGTGGAAATTGGCGATCGCAACCGCATCCGCGAAAGCGTCACCATCCACCGTGGCACAGTACAGGGCGGAGGGTTGACGAAGGTGGGCAGCGATAACCTGCTGATGATCAATGCGCATATTGCGCATGACTGTACCGTTGGCGATCGCTGCATTCTCGCAAATAACGCAACGTTGGCGGGGCACGTCTCCGTCGACGACTTTGCTATCATCGGCGGCATGACCGCAGTGCATCAGTTCTGCATTATCGGCGCGCACGTGATGGTTGGCGGCTGCTCCGGCGTGGCGCAGGATGTCCCGCCTTACGTGATTGCTCAGGGCAACCATGCCACACCGTTTGGTGTGAACATTGAAGGCCTGAAACGTCGCGGTTTCAGCAGAGAAGCGTTAGTGGCTATCCGCAATGCGTACAAACTGCTGTACCGCAGCGGTAAAACGCTGGAAGAGGCGAAACCGGAGATTGCCGAGCTTGCGGCGAAGCATCCGGAAGTTGATGCGTTTATGCAGTTCTTCGAACGCTCAACGCGCGGCCTGATTCGGTAATGATCGACAATCGTCCTCTTACGATAGCCCTCGTCGCCGGAGAAACCTCCGGCGATATTCTTGGTGCCGGTCTTATCCGCGCGCTGAGATCGCGTGTCCCCAATGCCCGCTTTGTCGGTGTTGCGGGGCCGCGTATGCAGGCTGAAGGGTGTGAAGCCTGGTATGAGATGGAAGAGCTTGCGGTGATGGGTATCGTTGAGGTACTTGGCCGTCTGCGCCGCCTGTTGCAGATCCGCGCTGATTTGACCCGTCGCTTTAGCGAGCTGCAACCGGATGTCTTTGTCGGTATCGATGCGCCGGATTTCAACATTACCCTCGAAGGCAATCTGAAAAAGCAGGGTATCAAAACCATCCATTATGTCAGTCCGTCCGTCTGGGCGTGGCGACAAAAACGCGTTTTCAAAATTGGCAGAGCCACCGACCTGGTGCTCGCATTTCTGCCTTTCGAAAAAGTGTTTTATGACAAATTTAACGTGCCGTGCCGTTTTATTGGCCATACCATGGCCGATGCGATGCCGCTGGATCCGGATAAAAGCGCAGCGCGCGATCATCTGGGGATTGCCCATGATGTGCACTGTCTGGTGTTACTGCCTGGCAGTCGTGGCGCTGAGGTGGAAATGCTGAGCGCCGATTTCCTGCGTACCGCGCAGTTGCTGCGTGAACGCTACCCCGATCTTGAAGTGGTGGTACCGCTGGTCAACGCCAAACGGCGCGAACAGTTTGAGCGGATTAAGACGGAAGTCGCTCCCGATCTGCCAGTGCATATGCTGGATGGTATGGCGCGCGAGGCAATGATCGCCGCCGATGCGGCCTTGCTGGCTTCCGGCACCGCCGCGCTGGAGTGCATGCTGGCGAAATGCCCGATGGTCGTGGGCTATCGCATGAAGCCATTCACATTCTGGCTGGCCAGGCGGCTGGTGAAAACGCCTTATGTTTCGCTGCCAAACCTGCTGGCCGGACGTGAACTGGTGAAAGAGTTGCTACAGAATGAGTGCCAGCCGCAGGCGCTGGCCGAAGCACTGGCGCCGCTGCTGGCTAATGGTAAAACCAGCCACGAAATGCATGACATTTTCCGCGAACTGCACCAGCAGATTCGCTGTAATGCCGATGAGCAGGCGGCTGACGCAGTACTGGAGTTAGCACAATGATGGAGTTTATTTATCCGCACGCGCATTTGGTTGCCGGTGTGGATGAGGTTGGGCGCGGGCCTTTAGTGGGTGCGGTCGTGACGGCGGCGGTGATCCTCGATCCGAAGCGTCCAATCATTGGCCTGAATGATTCGAAAAAACTCTCTGAAAAACGCCGTCTGGCGTTGAGTGAAGAGATCAAAGAGAAAGCGCTGTCCTGGAGTCTGGGGCGCGCCGAACCGCACGAAATTGACGAACTGAATATTCTGCATGCCACTATGCTGGCGATGCAGCGCGCAATTGCCGGGCTCTCTATCGTCCCGGAATTTGTACTGATTGATGGCAACCGTTGCCCAACTTTACCAATGCCTTCGCTGGCAGTCGTGAAAGGCGATAGCCGGGTGGCGGAAATCAGTGCGGCATCGATTATCGCAAAAGTCACGCGAGATGCCGAAATGGCTGAGCTTGATCTTCTTTTTCCGCAATATGGTTTTGCGCAACATAAAGGCTACCCAACGGCTTTCCATCTGGCGAAGCTGGCGGAACATGGCGCAACTGCGCATCACCGGCGCAGCTTTGCGCCGGTTAAACGCGCGCTGGACCTTGTGTCCTGACTCCTGACTCTTGTGAACGTGAAATAACCAGGCTGGGATCTGAAAATGGCTGAACCACGTTTCGTACACCTGCGGGTGCATAGCGACTACTCCATGATTGACGGGCTGGCGAAAACCGGGCCGCTGGTGAAAAAGGCGGCCGCGCTCGGCATGCCCGCGCTGGCGATCACCGATTTTACGAACCTCTGTGGTCTGGTGAAGTTCTACGGAACGGCGCACGGAGCCGGGATGAAACCGATCGTCGGCGCCGATCTGCACGTACAGAGCGATCTGTTAGGCGATGAACTGACACAGCTCACCGTCCTGGCGGCCAACAATACCGGTTACCAGAATCTGACATTGCTGATTTCGCGAGCCTACCAGCGTGGCTATGGCGCACTGGGGCCGTGGATCGATCGCGACTGGTTGCAGGAGCTCGGCGAAGGGTTGATCCTGCTCTCCGGCGGGCGCATGGGCGACGTGGGGAAAAGCCTGTTGCGTGGCAACAGTGTGCTGGTTGAACAGTGTCTCGATTTCTACAAAGAGCATTTTCCCGATCGCTACTACCTTGAGTTGATCCGCACGGGGCGTGCTGATGAAGAGCCCTACCTGCACGCAGCCGTACAACTGGCGGAAGAGCACGGTTTGCCGGTCGTGGCGACCAACGATGTGCGCTTTATTGATGCAGGCGACTTCGACGCGCATGAGATCCGTGTCGCCATCCACGACGGTTTCACTCTGGACGATCCCAAACGTCCGCGCAACTACTCCGCGCAGCAATATATGCGCAGCGAAGAGGAGATGTGCGAACTCTTCTCCGATATCCCGGAAGCGCTGGAAAACACCGTCGAAATCGCCAAACGCTGTAATGTGACCGTACGGCTTGGTGAATACTTCCTGCCGCAGTTCCCGACCGGTGATATGACCACTGAAGACTTCCTCGTGGAGAAATCGAAAGTGGGTCTCGAAGAACGCCTTGCGTTCCTCTTCCCGGATGAGCAAGTGCGTGCAGAGAAACGTCCGCCGTACGACGAGCGTCTTGATATCGAATTGCAAGTTATCAACCAGATGGGTTTCCCCGGTTACTTTCTGATCGTGATGGAATTTATCCAGTGGTCAAAAGATAATGGCGTGCCGGTAGGGCCGGGGCGTGGCTCGGGCGCTGGATCGCTGGTGGCTTATGCGCTGAAAATTACGGACCTTGATCCGCTGGAATTTGACCTGCTGTTCGAACGTTTCCTTAACCCGGAACGTGTATCGATGCCCGACTTCGACGTTGACTTCTGTATGGAGAAGCGCGACCAGGTGATCGAGCACGTGGCGGACATGTACGGGCGCGATGCGGTATCGCAGATCATCACCTTCGGAACCATGGCGGCGAAAGCGGTTATCCGCGATGTGGGTCGCGTACTGGGTCACCCGTACGGCTTTGTGGACCGCATCTCTAAACTGGTGCCGCCGGATCCGGGCATGACGCTGGCGAAAGCGTTCGAAGCCGAGCCGCAACTACCGGAAATCTACGAAGCAGACGAAGAAGTTAAAGCGCTAATCGACATGGCGCGCAAGCTGGAAGGTGTGACGCGAAACGCGGGTAAACACGCTGGTGGCGTGGTCATCGCACCCACCAAAATAACCGACTTTGCCCCGCTGTACTGTGATGAAGCCGGTCAGCACCCGGTCACTCAGTTTGATAAAAACGATGTTGAATATGCCGGGCTGGTGAAGTTTGACTTCCTGGGTTTGCGCACGCTGACTATCATCAACTGGGCGCTGGAGATGATCAACGCCCGGCGCGAGAAGAACGGCGAGCCGCCGCTCGATATCGCCGCTATTCCGCTGGATGACAAGAAAAGTTTCGACATGCTGCAACGCTCGGAGACCACTGCGGTGTTCCAGCTTGAATCCCGCGGCATGAAAGATTTAATTAAGCGCCTGCAACCCGACTGCTTCGAAGATATGATCGCGCTGGTGGCCCTGTTCCGTCCGGGGCCGTTGCAGTCAGGCATGGTAGATAACTTCATCGACCGTAAACACGGGCGCGAAGAGATCTCCTATCCCGATGTGCAGTGGCAGCATGAAAGCCTGAAACCGGTACTGGAGCCGACTTACGGCATTATCCTCTACCAGGAACAGGTGATGCAGATTGCCCAGGTGCTTTCGGGTTATACCCTTGGCGGCGCGGACATGCTGCGCCGTGCGATGGGTAAGAAAAAGCCGGAAGAGATGGCCAAGCAGCGCGGCACCTTCGAAGAGGGCGCGAAGAAAAATGGCATCGACGGCGAACTGGCGATGAAAATCTTTGACCTGGTAGAAAAATTCGCCGGGTACGGATTTAACAAATCGCACTCTGCCGCCTATGCTTTGGTCTCATACCAGACGCTGTGGTTGAAAGCGCACTATCCGGCCGAGTTTATGGCGGCGGTGATGACTGCCGATATGGACAACACCGAAAAAGTCGTTGGTCTGGTGGATGAGTGCTGGCGCATGGGGCTGAAAATCCTGCCGCCGGATATTAACTCCGGGTTGTACCATTTCCACGTCAACGATGACGGTGAAATTGTTTACGGTATCGGGGCGATTAAAGGCGTCGGTGAAGGTCCGATTGAGGCGATCATCGAAGCGCGTAATAACGGCGGTTACTTCCGCGAACTGTTTGATCTGTGCGCGCGCACCGACATTAAAAAGCTTAATCGCCGGGTGCTGGAAAAACTGATTATGTCCGGGGCGTTTGACCGCCTTGGGCCGCATCGAGCAGCGCTGATGAACTCGCTGGGCGATGCGCTTAAAGCCGCCGATCAGCATTCGAAAGCCGAGGCGATTGGCCAGGCCGATATGTTTGGCGTGCTGGCCGAAGAGCCAGAGCAGATAGAACAATCTTACGCCAGTTGCCAGCCGTGGCCGGAACAGGTGGTGCTGGAAGGTGAGCGTGAAACGTTAGGTCTCTACCTTACGGGTCACCCGATTAACCAATATTTGAAAGAAATTGAGCGCTATGTCGGAGGCTATCGGCTGAAAGACATGCATCCGACCGAACGTGGGAAGGTCACCACGGCGGCGGGGCTCGTCATTGCTGCGCGGGTTATGGTCACCAAGCGCGGCAATCGTATCGGCATCTGTACGTTAGATGACCGTTCCGGGCGTCTGGAAGTTATGTTATTCACTGATGCCCTGGATAAATACCAGCAACTGCTGGAAAAAGACCGCATACTTATTGTCAGCGGACAGGTCAGCTTTGATGACTTTAGCGGGGGACTTAAAATGACCGCCCGTGAAGTTATGGACATTGACGAAGCCCGGGAAAAATACGCCCGTGGGCTTGCTATCTCGCTGACGGACAGGCAAATTGATGACCAGCTTTTAAACCGACTCCGTCAGTCTCTGGAACCCCACCGTTCGGGAACCATTCCAGTACATCTCTACTATCAGAGGGCGGATGCGCGTGCGCGGTTACGTTTCGGCGCAACGTGGCGCGTCTCTCCGAGCGATCGTTTACTCAACGATCTGCGTGGCCTCATAGGTTCGGAGCAGGTGGAACTGGAGTTTGACTAATACAGGAATACTATGAGTCTGAATTTCCTTGATTTCGAACAGCCGATTGCTGAGCTGGAAGCGAAAATCGATTCTCTGACTGCCGTTGGCCGTCAGGATGAAAAACTGGATATAAATATCGACGAAGAAGTGCATCGTCTGCGCGAAAAAAGCGTAGAGTTGACGCGCAAAATTTTCGCCGATCTTGGTGCATGGCAGGTTGCCCAACTGGCGCGCCATCCACTGCGTCCTTACACCCTGGATTATGTCCGCCTGGCGTTTGATGAATTCGACGAACTGGCTGGCGATCGCGCTTATGCCGACGATAAAGCCATTGTTGGCGGTATCGCGCGTCTCGACGGTCGCCCGGTAATGATCATCGGCCACCAGAAAGGCCGCGAAACCAAAGAGAAAATCCGCCGTAACTTTGGTATGCCGGCACCGGAAGGTTATCGCAAAGCACTGCGCCTGATGGAAATGGCAGAACGTTTTAACATGCCGATTATCACCTTTATCGACACCCCTGGCGCTTACCCTGGCGTGGGTGCCGAAGAGCGTGGTCAGTCGGAAGCGATCGCCCGCAACCTGCGTGAAATGTCCCGCCTGAGCGTACCGGTGATCTGCACCGTGATCGGCGAAGGTGGCTCCGGCGGTGCGCTGGCGATTGGCGTGGGCGATAAAGTGAATATGCTGCAATACAGCACCTATTCTGTTATCTCGCCGGAAGGTTGTGCTTCTATTCTGTGGAAAAGCGCCGACAAAGCGCCGCTGGCCGCAGAAGCGATGGGCATCATCGCGCCGCGTCTGAAAGAACTGAAACTGATCGACTCGATCGTTCCGGAACCGCTGGGCGGCGCGCATCGCAACCCGGAAGCGATGGCCGCTTCGCTGAAAGCGCAACTGCTGGCCGATCTCGCCGATCTGGATGTGCTGAGCAAAGACGATCTGCGTAACCGCCGTTACCAGCGTCTGATGAGCTACGGCTACGCCTGAGTTTCATTGCATTGATGAAAAGCCGCACCTCTGTGCGGCTTTTTTTATACCTGCGGTTTACCTCAACTATGCTTAGCTAAGGTTTTTAACGGAGGTAGCTGTGAATATTATTGCCATCATGGGACCCCATGGCGTTTTCTACAAAGATGAGCCAATCAAGGAGCTGGAACAGGCGCTACAGGCGCAAGGGTTTCATATTATCTGGCCCAGAAACAGCACCGACTTACTGAAGTTTATCGAGCATAACCCGCGTATTTGCGGCGTGATCTTTGACTGGGATGAGTACTCCCTCGATCTGTGCAGCGAGATTAATCAGCTAAATGAATACCTTCCGCTGTATGCGTTTATTAATACCCACTCCACCATGGATGTCAGCGCGCAGGATATGCGTATGGCGCTGTGGTTTTTCGAATACGCCCTGAGCGTGGCGGACGAGATTGCCTCGCGGATTGTCCAGTACACCAAAGAGTATCTGGAAAACATCACGCCCCCGTTTACCCGGGCGCTGTTCACCTATGTAAAAGAGGGAAAATATACCTTCTGCACGCCCGGGCATATGGCAGGGACGGCGTACCAGAAAAGCCCGGTAGGCTGCTTGTTTTATGATTTCTTCGGCGGCAATACGCTCAAAGCGGATGTTTCGATCTCTGTGACTGAGCTGGGATCGCTGCTGGATCATACCGGTCCGCATCTGGAGGCTGAAGAGTATATCGCCCGTACGTTTGGTGCCGAGCAGAGCTATATGGTGACCAACGGCACATCGACCTCCAACAAAATTGTCGGTATGTATGCCGCGCCAGCGGGCAGTACCCTGTTGATTGACCGTAACTGTCATAAATCGCTGGCGCATCTGTTGATGATGAGCGATGTCACGCCGCTGTGGCTGAAGCCGGGACGCAACGCACTGGGTATCCTGGGTGGCATACCGCGCCGCGAGTTTACCCATGCCAGCATCGAACAAAAAGTTGCAACCACGGCGGGGGCGCACTGGCCGGTACACGCGGTGATTACTAACTCCACGTATGATGGCCTGCTGTACAACACCGACTGGATTAAAAAAACGCTGGATGTACCCTCGATCCATTTCGATTCCGCCTGGGTGCCGTACACCAATTTTCACCCTATTTATGCCGGAAAAAGCGGCATGAGCGGCGAGCGGGTGCCGGGAAAAGTCTTCTTTGAAACGCAGTCGACGCACAAAATGTTGGCGGCATTCTCGCAGGCATCGTTGATTCATATTAAAGGTGAATATGATGAGGACACGTTTAACGAAGCCTTTATGATGCACACCACCACATCGCCGAGCTATCCGCTGGTGGCATCGATCGAAACGGCCGCAGCGATGCTGCGCGGAAACCCTGGTAAGCGCTTAATTAACCGCTCGGTTGAACGGGCGCTGCATTTTCGCAAAGAGGTGCAACGGCTGAAGGATGAAGCCGACGGCTGGTTCTTTGATATCTGGCAACCGGAAGAGATTGATGAAGCTGACTGCTGGCCGGTCGCACCGGGTGAAGCATGGCATGGTTTTCGCGATGCGGATGCCGACCATATGTTTCTCGACCCGGTCAAAGTGACCATCCTGACGCCCGGTATGGACGAGCAAGGGAACATGAGCGAGGAAGGGATCCCGGCGGCGCTTGTAGCGAAGTTCCTCGATGAACGTGGCGTGGTGGTGGAAAAAACCGGGCCGTATAACCTGCTGTTTCTGTTCAGTATCGGCATCGATAAAACCCGGGCAATGGGGTTGTTGCGTGGGCTGATGGAGTTCAAGCGTGCCTACGATCTTAATCTGCGGGTGAAGAACATGTTGCCGGATCTCTATGCTGAAGATCCTGATTTCTATCGCAATATGCGGATTCAGGATCTGGCGCAGGGGATCCATAAGCTTATTCGCCAGCATGATCTACCGCGTTTGATGTTGCAGGCTTTCGATGTGCTGCCGGATATGAAGTTGACGCCGCATCAGGCATGGCAGCGGCAGATCCAGGGCGAGGTGGAAACGGTAGAACTGGAAAAACTGATCGGACGGATCTCGGCCAATATGATCCTGCCTTATCCGCCTGGCGTACCGCTGGTGATGCCGGGTGAAATGATCACTGACGCCAGCCGCCCGGTGCTGGATTTCCTGCTGATGCTATGCGCGATTGGTCGCCACTATCCGGGCTTTGAAACCGATATTCACGGCGCAAAACGGGATGAAGAGGGCACTTACCGGGTACGAGTCCTAAAAGCCCGCTAATCTATTGCGGGCTGAAGTGGGCGGGGGTAACGTTCAGGCATTGAGAAAAGGAGAAACTATGCTGGGTTTAAAACAGGTACATCACATTGCGATCATCGCCACGGATTATGCTGCAAGCAAAGCGTTCTACTGCGATATCCTTGGTTTTACGCTACAAAGTGAAGTTTATCGCGAGGCGCGCGATTCGTGGAAAGGCGATCTGGCGCTGAACGGGCAGTATGTGATTGAGCTGTTCTCCTTTCCGTTTCCGCCTGCGCGTCCCAGCCGCCCGGAAGCGTGCGGCCTGCGCCATCTGGCGTTCAGCGTTGATGATATCGACCAGGCGGTGGCGCATCTGGAATCGCACGGCGTGAAGTGTGAAGCGATACGTGTTGATCCCTGCACCGATAAACGTTTCACCTTCTTTAACGATCCCGATGGCCTGCCGCTGGAGCTTTACCAGCAGTAATACTTGCCACACAACGCGATGCCCGGTAACGTGCCGGGCATCGCTTCCGTTTTGAAAACCACTATGACCACGCCACTTTTCGCGCCATTACCCACTGCATCACGCCAGTTTCTGGTAGCCTTCAGCGGCGGGCTGGATTCAACTGTGCTATTGCACCAAATGATGCTCTGGCGCGAGCAACAGCCCGATATCCGGTTACGGGCAATTCATATCCATCATGGGCTTAGTCCGTATGCGAATGCGTGGGTTGAGCATTGCCAGTCGCTTTGCGAACTCTGGCAGATCCCGCTAACGGTGCAATACGTGACGCTGGTCGATAATGGCGAGGGCATTGAAGCGCAGGCGCGGAAAGCGCGCTATCGGGCATTTCGTCAGGCGTTGAAGCCAGGCGAAGTGCTGCTTACCGCGCAGCATCTGGATGATCAGTGCGAAACCGTACTGCTGGCGCTTAAGCGCGGCAGTGGGCCAGCGGGGCTTGCCGCGATGCCGCAAAGTTTGCCCTTTGCCGGAACGCAGCTTATTCGTCCGCTGCTCAACTTTTCACGTGACACCCTGCATCAATGGGCGCAACTGCATGATTTGCGCTGGATTGAGGATGAAAGTAACGCTGATGTCCGTTTTGACCGCAACTTTTTGCGCCAGCAGGTGCTGCCGCTACTGACGGCGCGCTGGCCGCATTTCGCCGATGCCGTTGCGCGTAGCGCTGAGCTTTGTGGAGAGCAAGAGCAACTGCTGGATGAGCTACTGGCTGACGAACTGGCGGCGGCGACCACGGAGGAAGGGGCCCTGAACATTGCGGCTTTGCAGGTGCTGAGCGAAGTTCGCCGCAACGCCCTGTTACGCCGCTGGCTGGCGCAGCAGGGGGCGGCGATGCCGTCCCGCGCAATGCTTAACCGCTTGTGGTTTGAAGTGGCGCAGGCGCGTGACGATGCGGAGCCTTGCCTGCGGCTGGGTGAGTATGAAGTGCGTCGTTTTCAGGGCAATCTCTACTGGATTAAAACGCAGCCCAGCCAGCGTAATACGCAACTGAACTGGGCAATGCCTTTTGCGCCGCTGTTATTACCGGCCGGGATGGGGGAACTGTCGCTGATCGCTGGAGGGGAATTGCGGGCGCCAACTGCGGAAGAGAGGGTTTCTGTGCGTTTCCATGCATCCGGTTTGTTACATATCGCCGGCCGTCATGGCGGGCGTAAACTGAAAAAAATCTGGCAGGAGTTCGGCGTGGCTCCCTGGCGGCGCGACACCACGCCGCTGCTGTTTTATGGCGAAACGTTAATCGCAGCGGCGGGCGTGTTTGCTACGCAACAAGGGCTTAAAACGGCCGGACAGGAAGGCGTGAAGTTAGTGTGGAAAAAGTAGAGGGCAGCCTGCGCTGCCCGTTGAATGTCAGGACTCGCTCACCACAACGGTGCCGATTTCAGGATGGCTGAAGCTGGCAATTTTATCGAGACGCACTTCGCGTGAGACGCCTGCGACATCCACTACCAGATACTCCACATTTTTACGTGAGACTAAATCGTTGGCTTTGGCGCTGAGCACCTCGCCGTCTTTCAATTCCAGCGCCAATAAAAGATGATGCTGGCAGGCGAGTTCAAGATTGTCATAGTCATCACAGTTGATGGGTTGATAGGCATCATTCATTGACATAATCGCTCACCAGTAAGTTCGCGGCCGCATATGCCGCCTTTTCCCTGACCGACTCTGAAAGGGTGTCATCCGACGCCATTTCATTCAGCACTTTCAACACGCACCCCAGCGCATCCGGGATATACCCCAAATCTCCGCTGGCGATTTCCGCATACCGTTTGCGTACTAACTCACAATAATTGTTCACATCTCCTCCTGTCAGCTACCTGACTTTACTGTGAGATAACACTAAGCCTACGAAGATTAATACTGTTTAGCAAGGCGACTATAACATAGCTTATCCGCCATTATCAGCGTGATGGCGAATGATGCGCATAAGAGATAACAGCGCTTTGCCCCTGAATTAGCTACAATAGCGGCCATTTTATGCAGGAGTGGTGTTATGGCCTTAAAAGCGACTATTTATAAAGCGACGGTGAATGTTGCCGATCTGGATCGTAATCAGTTTTTAGATGCGACGCTGACGCTGGCCCGCCATCCTTCCGAAACCCAGGAGCGCATGATGTTGCGCCTGCTGGCGTGGATAAAATATGCCGATGAGCGGCTGCAATTCACCCGCGGCCTGAGCGCTGAAGATGAGCCGGAAGCCTGGCTGCGTAATGATTATCTGGGAATTGATTTGTGGATCGAGCTGGGGCTGCCGGACGAAAAACGGTTGAAGAAAGCCTGCACACAGGCGAAAGACGTGGCGTTATTTGCCTATAATTCCCGGGCGGCGCAGATCTGGTGGCAGCAAAATCAAAGCCGTTGCGCGAGCTTCGGCAACTTAAGCATCTGGTACCTGGATGATGAGCAACTGGCGGCGCTCAGCGCGTTTGCCAACGATCGCACCATGACGCTACAGGCTACCTTGCAGGATGGCGCCATCTGGCTTTCTGATGATACGCAGAATCGGGAAATCCACCTTGAAGCCTGGCAGCAGCCATGATTACGATCTCCCGCACTGTCTCCATTGCTGAGGATGAGCTGGAGATCACCGCTGTGCGGGCGCAGGGAGCGGGCGGCCAAAATGTGAATAAAAGTTCGACCGCTATCCACCTGCGTTTTGATATTCGGGCGTCAAGCCTGCCTGAGTATTATAAGGCGCGTTTACTGGAGGCTTCGCACCATCTGATTAGTAGCGATGGCTGGGTTGTGATAAAAGCGCAGGAATATCGCAGCCAGGAGATGAACCGCGAAGCGGCGATCGCGCGCCTGGTGGAATTGATCAAAGAATTGACCGCAGTGCAAAAGAGCCGTCGGGCAACGCGCCCGACCCGCGCATCGAAAGAGCGCCGGTTAACGGGCAAGGCGCAAAAGTCGTCGGTAAAAGCGCTGCGTGGGAAAGTCCGTCGACATGATGGCTGACGGGCAACAACAGACTTGTGCATAAGGAATCGAGTGTGAAAAAAGCGATTTTATCTCTGCTGGCCGGGGGGGCGCTGTTTGCCCTTTTCGGCTGTAACAATCGGGGTGACACCGAAATGGTGCAGCCGACGCAAGTTGAAGAGCTGAAACCGATGCAGCAGAGCTGGCGCGGCGTTTTACCCTGTGCCGATTGCGAAGGTATCGAAACGTCGCTGTTTCTGGAAAAGGATGGCAGTTGGGTGATGAACCAGCGCTACCAGGGCGGAAAAGGCCCGTCGGTATTTGCCTCTTATGGTAACTGGGCGCGCACGGCCGATAAACTGATCCTTACCGATACTCAGGGTGAAAAAACCTGGTTCCGTGCGAAAGGCGATGCGCTGGAGATGATGGATCGGGAAGGCAATCCGATTCATTCGCAACTGAACTACACGCTGCAACCGGTGAAAGCGTCGCTTCCGGCAACGCCGATGGCGATGCGCGGTATGTACCGATATATGGCTGATGCGGCAGTATTTACGGACTGTGCAACCGGGAAACAGGTCGCAGTGGCAAGTAATGCTCAGCTTGAGCGCGATTATGCAGCTGCGCGCGGTACTGAAAGCAAACCGATTCTGCTGGTGGTGGAAGGGCATTTTGCCTTTGAACCGAACCCGGATACCGGCGCGCCACAGAAAGTGCTGGTCATTAATAAGAAAGGGCAGTTTAGCGCCAATAAAGACTGTGATGATTAAGCCTCTGACACCATAAAAAAAGCCCCGCGAGCGGGGCTTTTTGTCGGCTTAGCCTTTAATAGCTTTCACCAGATAATCAAGGAGGTCGCCGGTTTTGATGAGCTGCTTCTCGCCGTTGCGACGATATTTGTATTCAATATCGTCGTTGTCGAGGTTGCGATCGCCGATCACCACCGTGTGCGGGATACCGATCAGTTCCATATCAGCAAACATCACGCCCGGACGCTCTTTACGGTCATCCATCAGCACTTCAATGCCCTGCGCGCGCAGTTCGGCGTAGAGTTTTTCCGCCAGTTCCTGCACACGGTAGGATTTGTGCATGTTCATCGGCAGCAGCGCAACCTGGAACGGTGCGATAGCGTCCGGCCAGATGATCCCGCGCTCGTCGTTGTTCTGCTCGATCGCCGCAGCCACCACGCGCGTTACACCGATACCGTAGCAGCCCATGGTCAGAATCTGGTTGCGGCCATCTTCACCCTGTACCGCCGCGTTCAGCGCCTGGGAGTACTTGGTGCCGAGCTGGAAAATATGACCCACTTCGATACCGCGTTTAATCAGCAGCGTACCTTTACCGTCCGGGCTTGGATCGCCAGCGACAACGTTACGGATATCCGCCACTTCCGGCGTCACGACATCGCGATCCCAGTTGATGCCGAAGTAGTGTTTACCGTCGATGTTCGCGCCCGCAGAGAAGTCGCTCATCGCGGCAACGGTACGGTCGATCACCACAGGAACTGGCATATTAACCGGGCCAAGGGAGCCAGGACCGGCATTGACCACGGCGCGAATTTCCGCTTCGGTGGCGAAAGTTAACGGTGTAGCAACCTGCGGCAGTTTTTCCGCTTTCACTTCGTTCAGCTCGTGATCGCCGCGAACCAGCAGCGCGACCAGCGGGTAGCTGCTGCCTTCAACGGCTTTCACCAGCAGCGTTTTTACCGTTTTCTCAATCGGCAGGTTGAACTGTTCAACCAGCTCGGCGATGGTTTTCGCGTTTGGCGTATCAACCAGCGTCATTTCCTGCGTGGCGGCGGCGCGCGGTTCTTTTGGTGCCAGCGCTTCAGCAAACTCGATGTTGGCGGCGAAATCGGAGGAGTCAGAGAAGATCACATCATCTTCACCGCTCTGCGCCAGCACCTGGAATTCATGGGATGCGCTACCGCCGATCGAGCCGGTATCGGCCTGTACAGCACGGAAATCCAGCCCCATACGGCTGAAGATTTTGCTGTAGGCGGCATACATTGCGTCATAGGTTTCCTGCAAGGATTCCTGAGAGGTATGGAAAGAGTAGGCATCTTTCATCAGGAATTCGCGGGAACGCATAACGCCAAAGCGTGGGCGCACTTCATCGCGGAACTTGGTCTGGATCTGGAAGAAGTTCAGCGGCAGCTGTTTGTAGGAGTTCAGCTCGTTACGGATCAGATCGGTAATGACTTCTTCGTGAGTCGGGCCGAGGACGAACGGGCGATCGCCGCGATCAACAAAACGCAGCAGTTCCGGGCCATACTGCTCCCAGCGGCCGCTTTCCTGCCACAGATCGGCTGGCTGCACCACTGGCATGGACACCTCAATCGCACCGGCGTTATTCATCTCTTCACGCACGATGTTTTCGACTTTTTTCAGGACGCGCAGACCGGTCGGCAGCCAGGTGTATAACCCGGAGGCCAGTTTGCGGATCATCCCGGCGCGCAGCATCAGCTGGTGGCTGATGACTTCGGCGTCGGCAGGCGTCTCCTTAAGAGTGGAGAGCAAGTATTGGCTAGTACGCATGTTGTTACGGTTCCATTTGGACAATCGGAACAGGCCCGAAATCAGGCCTGACACAAAAAAAGTGGTTTAGTTTATCAGCCTGGCAGAGATGCCAAAAGAGAGGGGAATAAAATTAGCGTGCTTCCAGCGCAAAGACTTCGAATCCTGTCGCCGTTACGCGCCAGCGCACATTAAAATCCAGCAGCCAGACGGCGTAAGTCTTCCCTTGTTCTTCCTCTTTTCGGTAGGCCGGACGCGGATCCTGCGCCAGCACTTCCAGCAAAAAGGCTTTGAAGTGGGGATAACGCTTTTCCAGCCCGCTAAGCTGCAACTCCACGTCGGATGTGAAGCTCACCGGGATATCGCCAACCGGCGCCTGCTGCGCGTAGCTGGCCTGCGCATCGGGTACGGCTTCGGCAAAAGGCAGATAAGGTTTGATATCCACAACCGGCGTGCCATCGACCAGATCCAGGCTACCGAGCTGTAAAATCACCTGATCTTTATGGCAGCGGATCCCTTTTAATTCGACCAGTGACATACCGATCGGATTGGGGCGAAACGTTGATCGTGTGGCGAACACGCCCATTCTTGCATTGCCCCCGAGCCGCGGCGGGCGCACGGTAGGACGCCATCCGCCTTCCATCGTTTGATGAAAAACGAAAAGCACCCACAAATGGCTGAACCCTTCGAGGCCGCGCACTGCATCGGGTTGATTATACGGAGGAAGCAAGTGAAGTTCGCCGCCGCCATGCTTCACCAGACCCGGCTGGCGCGGTACGGCAAACTTCTCTTTATACGGTGAACGGATAACACCTATTTGCCCGAAAGCAAAGGTACTCATTTTGCCGAAACGTCGAGTGCGGAACCCACACAGATGGCCTGGCGATAGCAGCCAGGAGTACCGCTGGTTACTTCGCAGCTATGCAACAGAACGGCATTGGCCCTGGCTTTTTTCGAGGCATTAATCTGCATGCGTTTGCGTGCGGTCGGGATGTTCGGCGGGGAGTCCTGGTTGCTTGCCTGACAGGATTCGCCGGTGACTTCACCCAGATCGCGGAACGGTTTACCCACTAAATCTTGTGCATCAGTGATGATGCGCACCGGGGCAGGGCGTGTCACTTTCGGTTTTACCGGCTCTGATTTTGGCGTCACTGCGCTACTTTGTACCGGTTCGACAGGGGATCTGCTTAGCAAGGAGCAGCCGCTCAACATGAGTGCTAATAAACAGATCGGTAAAGCACGCATAATCTTTCCTCAAAGTGATTTTCTTAACGCCGCTTATTGAATCAGGGACGTGTACAAATGACAAGGCGGGCTTTCGCCCGCCTTGAATGATATTACAGACAGAGGAGATTACCAGCCTTTCACCGCGCCGCCATTGAAGACTTTGTTCGCCGCTTCGTTCACTTCATCTGACTGGTAAGCCTGAACGAATTTTTTCACGTTTTCCGCGTCTTTGTTATCTTCACGGGCAACGATCAGGTTCACGTACGGAGAGTCTTTATCTTCAACGAAGATGCCGTCTTTTGCCGGAGTCAGGCCGATCTGGCTGGCATAAGTGGTGTTGATCACCGCCAGTGCAATCTGCGCGTCATCCAGAGAGCGCGGCAGTTGCGGTGCTTCCAGCTCAACAATCTTCAGGTTTTTCGGGTTTTCGGTGATATCCAGTACGGTCGGCATCAAGCCCACACCATCTTTCAGTTTGATCAAACCCTGTTTCTGCAACAGCAGCAGGGAACGACCGAGGTTAGTCGGATCGTTTGGTACGGCGACCTGAGAACCATCCTGCAATTCAGACAGTGATTTGATTTTTTTGGAGTAGCCTGCAATTGGATAAACAAAAGTGTTGCCGACCGGAACCAGTTTGAAACCGCGATCTTTAATCTGCTGATCGAGGTACGGTTTGTGCTGGAAGGCGTTAGCATCGATATCGCCTTTGCTCAGCGCTTCGTTTGGCAGCACGTAGTCGTTAAAAGTCACCAGCTCAACGTCGAGGCCATATTTCTCTTTCGCAACTTTCTGTGCGACTTCGGCAACCTGCTGTTCAGCACCAACAATCACACCGACTTTAATGTGATTCGGATCCTTTTCATCCTGGCCGCATCCGACCAGCGCCAGAGAACCAAGCAGAGCACCTACGGCTGCAAAGGTCTTGAATTTAAAAGCCATGTTATTTCCCTTCTCTCAGAGTCGTTATGTTGTGTAACGTTATTTGTGCGTCACAGCCCGGACGATACGATCGCCCGCGAACTGAATTAAGTAAACCAGAACCACCAGTAATATCAGTACGGTATTCATCACTAATGGGTTATAGGTCACATAGCCGTACTGGATCCCCAGTTGTCCCAGACCACCGGCACCGACGGCACCGCCCATTGCGGAATAACCCACGAGGGTAATCAGCGTAATGGTCGCAGCATTAATGAGGCCCGGCAGCGCTTCCGGCAACAGCACTTTGCGGATGATCTGCATTGGCGTTGCACCCATCGCACGGGAAGCTTCAATCAAACCTGCCGGCAGCTCCAACAGGGTGTTTTCCACCATACGGGCGATAAACGGCGCGGCGCCAACCGTCAGCGGTACAATGACGGCGTACAGACCAATTGAGGTGCCGACAATCACGCGCGTAAAAGGAATCATCCAGACCAGCAAAATAATGAACGGAATGGAACGGAAAATGTTTACCAGCGCAGAGATCACCCGATACAGACCCGGATTCTGCATGATCTGACCCGGACGCGTGACATACAACAGCACGCCAAACGGCAGACCCACGACAAACCCCAGCAGACCGGAGGCAAAGGTCATAAACAGTGTTTCCCAGATGCTGCGGGCAAAGAGCCACATCATTGCCTCAGACATAACCGAGTACCTCTATTTTTACATGGTGTTCCTGCAACCAGGCGATGGCTGCCTGGGTATCTTGCTGAGTGCCGTGCATTTCCGTCAGCATAATGCCGAACTTCACGCCGCCCGCGTAATCCATCTGCGCGCTAATAATGTTGTTGTTCACGTTGAAACGACGCGCGGTTTCAGACAACAGCGGCGCATCCACCGACTGACCAGTAAACTCCATACGCAGCATCGGTACGCTGTCAGCCTGCGGTTCCGGCTGCAAGCGTTGTGCATAATCTTCCGGAATATCGAGATGCAGCGTGGACTGAATAAACTGCTGTGCCAGCGGCGTTTTCGGATGGGAGAAGACTTCACTCACCGTATCTTGCTCAATCAGTTCACCGTTGCTGATAACGGCCACGCAGTCGCAAATGCGCTTAACCACATCCATTTCGTGGGTGATCAGCAGAATGGTCAGACCGAGGCGACGGTTGATGTCTTTCAGCAATTCAAGAATGGAACGTGTTGTTGCCGGATCGAGCGCGCTGGTGGCTTCGTCACACAGCAGCACTTTCGGATTGCTGGCCAACGCACGGGCGATTGCCACGCGCTGTTTTTGCCCCCCGGAGAGGTTGGCCGGATAACTGTCATGTTTATCGCCAAGACCGACCAGATCAAGCAGCTCTTTTACCCGGCGATTGATCTCGTCACGCGGGGTATTATCCAGCTCCAGCGGTAATGCGACATTACCGAAAACGGTACGCGATGCCAGCAGATTAAAGTGCTGGAAGATCATGCCAATTTGGCGGCGAGCTTTAGTTAATTCCACTTCAGAGAGTTTAGTCAGTTCCTGGCCATCGACCAGCACACTGCCTTGCGTCGGACGCTCAAGCAGGTTAACGCAGCGGATAAGCGTACTTTTCCCCGCACCTGATGCGCCAATAACGCCATAAATTTGACCAGCGGGAACATGCAGGCTGACGTTGTTCAGCGCCTGTATATTACGGTTCCCCTGCTGGAACACTTTGGTGATATTCGAAAGTTTAATCATTAGATTATTTTTATCGTATAAGAGTTAGCCGTGGCATTTTGTTCTGCCGGTTACGGGCGTACCCGTAAACAGAGCGGATGGTAAGGCATCCAGACGTCTAAATCAATGTCGCTTGCAATGATGAGCACTTTCCTGCGTTGCGAAACATGAGATACTAAGCTTCTATGCCTTTTTCAGGAGTAAACCCGTGGCAAAGTCAGTACCCGCTATTTTCCTCGATCGTGATGGCACGATTAATGTTGATCATGGCTACGTGCATGAGATCGATAACTTCGAATTTATTGATGGCGTTATTGACGCCATGCGCGAACTTAAAGAGATGGGCTACGCGCTGGTTCTGGTAACGAACCAGTCTGGTATTGCTCGCGGTAAATTTACCGAAGCGCAGTTTGAAACGCTGACCGAGTGGATGGACTGGTCGCTGGCCGATCGCGGTGTGGATCTGGACGGTATCTATTATTGTCCACATCACCCGCAGGGAACCGTTGAAGAGTTTCGTCAGGTGTGCGATTGCCGTAAGCCGCATCCGGGGATGTTGATCTCTGCCCGCGATTTCCTGCACATCGATATGGCTGCTTCTTATATGGTAGGCGATAAAATAGAAGATATGCAGGCGGCGGATGCTGCACAAGTGGGTACGAAAGTCTTAGTGCGCACGGGCAAACCGGTCACCCCGGAAGCGGAAAAAAGCGCTGATTGGGTGATTAATAGCCTTGCGGAGCTGCCATTAGCTATCAAAAAGCACCAAAAATAACCGTTGTGACGAAAAGATGAGCGGTTGAGATAAAAATGCATTTTTCCGCTTGTCATTCCTCTCCGGCTCCCTATAATGCGCCTCCATCGACACGGCGCCAGCGAAGAACATCCCGCAGCGACGTTAAGTCGGAAGAGAAAAAATCCTGAAAATCGGGGTTGACTCTGAAAGAGGAAAGCGTAATATACGCCACCTCGCGACAGTGAGCTGAAAGCCGCGTCGCAACTGCTCTTTAACAATTTATCAGACAATCTGTGTGGGCACTCAGGTGACTGGATTCTTGATGTCTTCGGACAAAAAATGAATACCAAGTCTCACGGGTGAACACGTAATTCATTACGAAGTTTAATTCGATGAGCATCAAACTTTAAATTGAAGAGTTTGATCATGGCTCAGATTGAACGCTGGCGGCAGGCCTAACACATGCAAGTCGAACGGTAGCACAGAGAGCTTGCTCTCGGGTGACGAGTGGCGGACGGGTGAGTAATGTCTGGGAAACTGCCTGATGGAGGGGGATAACTACTGGAAACGGTAGCTAATACCGCATAACGTCGCAAGACCAAAGAGGGGGACCTTCGGGCCTCTTGCCATCAGATGTGCCCAGATGGGATTAGCTAGTAGGCGGGGTAATGGCCCACCTAGGCGACGATCCCTAGCTGGTCTGAGAGGATGACCAGCCACACTGGAACTGAGACACGGTCCAGACTCCTACGGGAGGCAGCAGTGGGGAATATTGCACAATGGGCGCAAGCCTGATGCAGCCATGCCGCGTGTGTGAAGAAGGCCTTCGGGTTGTAAAGCACTTTCAGCGGGGAGGAAGGCGGTACGGTTAATAACCGTGCCGATTGACGTTACCCGCAGAAGAAGCACCGGCTAACTCCGTGCCAGCAGCCGCGGTAATACGGAGGGTGCAAGCGTTAATCGGAATTACTGGGCGTAAAGCGCACGCAGGCGGTCTGTCAAGTCGGATGTGAAATCCCCGGGCTCAACCTGGGAACTGCATTCGAAACTGGCAGGCTGGAGTCTCGTAGAGGGAGGTAGAATTCCAGGTGTAGCGGTGAAATGCGTAGAGATCTGGAGGAATACCGGTGGCGAAGGCGGCCTCCTGGACGAAGACTGACGCTCAGGTGCGAAAGCGTGGGGAGCAAACAGGATTAGATACCCTGGTAGTCCACGCCGTAAACGATGTCGATTTGGAGGTTGTGCCCTTGAGGCGTGGCTTCCGGAGCTAACGCGTTAAATCGACCGCCTGGGGAGTACGGCCGCAAGGTTAAAACTCAAATGAATTGACGGGGGCCCGCACAAGCGGTGGAGCATGTGGTTTAATTCGATGCAACGCGAAGAACCTTACCTGGTCTTGACATCCACAGAACCTGGCAGAGATGCCGGGGTGCCTTCGGGAACTGTGAGACAGGTGCTGCATGGCTGTCGTCAGCTCGTGTTGTGAAATGTTGGGTTAAGTCCCGCAACGAGCGCAACCCTTATCCTTTGTTGCCAGCGGTTAGGCCGGGAACTCAAAGGAGACTGCCAGTGATAAACTGGAGGAAGGTGGGGATGACGTCAAGTCATCATGGCCCTTACGACCAGGGCTACACACGTGCTACAATGGCGCATACAAAGAGAAGCGACCTCGCGAGAGCAAGCGGACCTCATAAAGTGCGTCGTAGTCCGGATTGGAGTCTGCAACTCGACTCCATGAAGTCGGAATCGCTAGTAATCGTGAATCAGAATGTCACGGTGAATACGTTCCCGGGCCTTGTACACACCGCCCGTCACACCATGGGAGTGGGTTGCAAAAGAAGTAGGTAGCTTAACCTTCGGGAGGGCGCTTACCACTTTGTGATTCATGACTGGGGTGAAGTCGTAACAAGGTAACCGTAGGGGAACCTGCGGTTGGATCACCTCCTTACCTTAAAGAACCATCTCCTGAAGTGCTCACACAGATTGTCTGATGAAAAAACAGCAGTAAGAAAATCTCTGCAGGCTTGTAGCTCAGGTGGTTAGAGCGCACCCCTGATAAGGGTGAGGTCGGTGGTTCAAGTCCACTCAGGCCTACCAAATTTGCGAAAGCAAATTTGATGAGGTTTTAACTACGATGGGGCTATAGCTCAGCTGGGAGAGCGCCTGCTTTGCACGCAGGAGGTCTGCGGTTCGATCCCGCATAGCTCCACCATCATTACTGCACAAACAAAAAAACTTCAGAGTACACATTCTGTGTGTGCTGCGAAGTTTTGCTCTTTAAAAATCTGGATCAAGCTGAAAATTGAAACACTGAACAACGCAAGTTGTTCGTGAGTCTCTCAAATTTTTGCAATGCGATGATGAATCGGAAGAAACATCTTCGGGTTGTGAGGTTAAGCGACTAAGCGTACACGGTGGATGCCCTGGCAGTCAGAGGCGATGAAGGACGTGCTAATCTGCGAAAAGCGCCGGCGAGGTGATATGAACCCTTGACCCGGCGATGTCCGAATGGGGAAACCCGGTGCACTACGGTGCATCATCACAGCATGAATCCATAGTGCTGTGAAGCGAACCGGGGGAACTGAAACATCTAAGTACCCCGAGGAAAAGAAATCAACCGAGATTCCCCCAGTAGCGGCGAGCGAACGGGGAGGAGCCCAGAGCCTGAATCAGCTTGTGTGTTAGTGGAAGCGTCTGGAAAGTCGCGCGATACAGGGTGACAGCCCCGTACACGAAAACGCACAGGCTGTGAGCTCGATGAGTAGGGCGGGACACGTGGTATCCTGTCTGAATATGGGGGGACCATCCTCCAAGGCTAAATACTCCTGACTGACCGATAGTGAACCAGTACCGTGAGGGAAAGGCGAAAAGAACCCCGGCGAGGGGAGTGAAAAAGAACCTGAAACCGTGTACGTACAAGCAGTGGGAGCATCCTTCGGGGTGTGACTGCGTACCTTTTGTATAATGGGTCAGCGACTTATATTCTGTAGCAAGGTTAACCGTATAGGGGAGCCGAAGGGAAACCGAGTCTTAACTGGGCGTTAAGTTGCAGGGTATAGACCCGAAACCCGGTGATCTAGCCATGGGCAGGTTGAAGGTTGGGTAACACTAACTGGAGGACCGAACCGACTAATGTTGAAAAATTAGCGGATGACCTGTGGCTGGGGGTGAAAGGCCAATCAAACCGGGAGATAGCTGGTTCTCCCCGAAAGCTATTTAGGTAGCGCCTCGTGAATTCATCTCCGGGGGTAGAGCACTGTTTCGGCTAGGGGGCCATCCCGGCTTACCAACCCGATGCAAACTACGAATACCGGAGAATGTTATCACGGGAGACACACGGCGGGTGCTAACGTCCGTCGTGAAGAGGGAAACAACCCAGACCGCCAGCTAAGGTCCCAAAGTCATGGTTAAGTGGGAAACGATGTGGGAAGGCCCAGACAGCCAGGATGTTGGCTTAGAAGCAGCCATCATTTAAAGAAAGCGTAATAGCTCACTGGTCGAGTCGGCCTGCGCGGAAGATGTAACGGGGCTAAACCATGCACCGAAGCTGCGGCAGCGACGCTTATGCGTTGTTGGGTAGGGGAGCGTTCTGTAAGCCGTTGAAGGTGGCCTGTGAGGGCTGCTGGAGGTATCAGAAGTGCGAATGCTGACATAAGTAACGATAAAGCGGGTGAAAAGCCCGCTCGCCGGAAGACCAAGGGTTCCTGTCCAACGTTAATCGGGGCAGGGTGAGTCGACCCCTAAGGCGAGGCCGAAAGGCGTAGTCGATGGGAAACAGGTTAATATTCCTGTACTTGGTGTTACTGCGAAGGGGGGACGGAGAAGGCTATGTTGGCCGGGCGACGGTTGTCCCGGTTTAAGCGTGAAGGTGTGTGCTCCAGGCAAATCCGGAGTGCTTTAACACTGAGGCGTGATGACGAGGCACCACGGTGCTGAAGCAACAAATGCCCTGCTTCCAGGAAAAGCCTCTAAGCTCCAGGTAACACGAAATCGTACCCCAAACCGACACAGGTGGTCAGGTAGAGAATACCAAGGCGCTTGAGAGAACTCGGGTGAAGGAACTAGGCAAAATGGTGCCGTAACTTCGGGAGAAGGCACGCTGATGCGTAGGTGAAGCGACCTGCTCGTGGAGCTGAAATCAGTCGAAGATACCAGCTGGCTGCAACTGTTTATTAAAAACACAGCACTGTGCAAACACGAAAGTGGACGTATACGGTGTGACGCCTGCCCGGTGCCGGAAGGTTAATTGATGGGGTTATCCGTAAGGAGAAGCTCTTGATCGAAGCCCCGGTAAACGGCGGCCGTAACTATAACGGTCCTAAGGTAGCGAAATTCCTTGTCGGGTAAGTTCCGACCTGCACGAATGGCGTAATGATGGCCAGGCTGTCTCCACCCGAGACTCAGTGAAATTGAACTCGCTGTGAAGATGCAGTGTACCCGCGGCAAGACGGAAAGACCCCGTGAACCTTTACTATAGCTTGACACTGAACATTGAGCCTTGATGTGTAGGATAGGTGGGAGGCTTTGAAGCGTGGACGCCAGTCTGCGTGGAGCCAACCTTGAAATACCACCCTTTAATGTTTGATGTTCTAACGTGGACCCGTAAACCGGGTTGCGGACAGTGTCTGGTGGGTAGTTTGACTGGGGCGGTCTCCTCCTAAAGCGTAACGGAGGAGCACGAAGGTCAGCTAATCCTGGTCGGACATCAGGAGGTTAGTGCAATGGCATAAGCTGGCTTGACTGCGAGCGTGACGGCGCGAGCAGGTGCGAAAGCAGGTCATAGTGATCCGGTGGTTCTGAATGGAAGGGCCATCGCTCAACGGATAAAAGGTACTCCGGGGATAACAGGCTGATACCGCCCAAGAGTTCATATCGACGGCGGTGTTTGGCACCTCGATGTCGGCTCATCACATCCTGGGGCTGAAGTAGGTCCCAAGGGTATGGCTGTTCGCCATTTAAAGTGGTACGCGAGCTGGGTTTAGAACGTCGTGAGACAGTTCGGTCCCTATCTGCCGTGGGCGCTGGAGAACTGAGGGGGGCTGCTCCTAGTACGAGAGGACCGGAGTGGACGCATCACTGGTGTTCGGGTTGTCATGCCAATGGCACTGCCCGGTAGCTAAATGCGGAAGAGATAAGTGCTGAAAGCATCTAAGCACGAAACTTGCCCCGAGATGAGTTCTCCCTGACCCTTAAAGGGTCCTGAAGGAACGTTGAAGACGACGACGTTGATAGGCCGGGTGTGTAAGCGCAGCGATGCGTTGAGCTAACCGGTACTAATGAACCGTGAGGCTTAACCTTACAACGCCGAAGATGTTTTGGCGTGAGAGAGAATTTTTTCAGCGTGATACAGATTAAACCGGTGTGCCGCTGAGGCATGGCGGTGAACAGAATTTGCCTGGCGGCACTAGCGCGGTGGTCCCACCTGACCCCATGCCGAACTCAGAAGTGAAACGCCGTAGCGCCGATGGTAGTGTGGGGTCTCCCCATGCGAGAGTAGGGAACTGCCAGGCATCAAATTAAGCAGGTCAGACCGGGGCAACAAACCGGTGGTTGTAAAGAAATTCGGTGGAGCGGTAGTTCAGTCGGTTAGAATACCTGCCTGTCACGCAGGGGGTCGCGGGTTCGAGTCCCGTCCGTTCCGCCACTTATTTAGAACCGTATCTCATAAGAGATACGGTTTTTTTTCGTCTGTTGATCGCGTAAAAAGGGCAATCACGCCCTTTATGTTATTCCCAGCGTTTCAGCAGTAAGCTGGCATTTACGCCACCAAAACCAAACCCATTCGATAACGCATAGTGCATGCGCTGAGGCTGCGTGGTAAGCGCAACCAGATGGAGCCCCTCGGCATCAGCATCCGGGTGATGCAGATTCAACGTTGGTGGAACAACCTGCTCACGCAATGCCTGAATGGTGAAGATGGCTTCAATTCCTCCCGCCGCTCCGAGCAAGTGGCCGGTCGCTGATTTCGTTGAAGTAACGGCTACCCGATGTGTTCCAAACACGCTCTTAATCGCGGCCAGTTCTCCTTTATCTCCAACCTGTGTTGATGTGGCATGAGCATTAATATGCTGAATATCTGCTGAGCTAATACCTGCCTGCTTAATCGCCGCCTCCATCGCCCGACGCGCGCCGTTACCATCTTCTGGCCCCGCAGTAAGATGATGCGCATCGGCACTGGTACCATATCCGACCAATTCCGCCAGCGGCGTAGCGCCCCGCGCCAGAGCGTGCTCCAGCGATTCAATAACGATGAGACCTGCACCTTCTCCCATCACAAAACCGTCACGATCGCGGTCAAAAGGCCGTGATGCCGCCTCGGGATGATCATTAAAATTGCTGGATAATGCTTTTGCTGCAGCAAAACCGCCAAGACTGACCCGATGGATCGCGGCCTCGCTTCCACCGCACAGTGCAATATCCGCTTCACCGGCGCGAATCATTCGTGCTGCATCGCCAATTGCCTGAGCTCCTGCTGCGCAGGCAGTAACAGGCGCGCCAATCGGACCTCGAAAACCGTGGGCAATAGAAACGTGACCAGCAGCCAGGTTGGCGAGAAAGGAAGGGATGGTAAAGGGGGAAAGACGGCGCGGCCCGCGAGTATCAGTAGTGCGTACGGCATTAGCTATCTCATTGAAACCGCCAATACCGGTAGCGATCACTGTTGCGGTGCGCTCTCTTTCAGCTGGATCTTCTGGAAACCAACCTGCCTGAGAGAGCGCTTCCTGCGCAGCCACCATCGCAAATTCGATAAAACGATCCATTTTTTTCCGTTCCTTCGATGGGATCGCTACTGAGGGATCGAATCCATGTAACGGATCGTCTTCAATGGAAGGAACCTGTCCCGCAACTTTACAGGCAATATCTTCAACGATCTCCTCATCAAGACGGGAGATCCCGGATTTTCCCTGCAATAATGCTTGCCAGACATGTGACACTCCGCAGCCGAGCGGGCTGACGATCCCCATTCCTGTCACGACGACGCGTTTTGTTGGAACGCTCATAACTCTTTCTCCTGAACTATCATGGTGTCTGCGGCTTTTTCATAAATGGAACAAGCAACGCAGCAATCAAAAAACCCAGCATAATTAACCAGAATGCATCCGAGAAAGCCTGTGTCCGCGCCTCCCTCATCGCTAATGCCGAAAGGTTTTTCAGGGCGGCACTGTTGGCTATTTCCGGCGAAACTCCCTGGCTCATCAACTGGTTGGTACTGTTTTGAATGAAATCCGTCACTGGAAGGCTGGCGTTATTGAGATGATCGGCAAGGCGGCTATAGTGAAAATTGGTTCGGTCATTGATCACTGTACCGCACAGGGCGATACCAATGGCGCCACCGAGGTTGCGCATCAAATTAAACAGCCCGGATGCCAGTTTCAGGCGTGTGGGCGGCAGACTACCCAACGTAAGTGTGACCGTTGGTGCGACGGCAAACTGCTGCGCCAGCCCGCGAAATGCCTGCGGCAACAGCAGTTCCTGCGCTCCCCATTCATGGGTGAGAGGAATAAAGCTGTACATCGAAACCGCAAAACCCAGCAACCCCACCATTAACAGCCAGCGTAAATCGACACGGTTGGCCAGCCAGGCATAAAACGGTATCGAGAGCACCTGGAACAGACCAGTAGAAAAAACCGCCAGACCGATTTCCAGCGCGCTGTAACCGCGAACCGTCCCAAGAAACAGCGGAGTCAGGTAGATCGTAGCAAAGATGCCGACTCCTGCCATAAACGAGAAATAGCAGCCCAGCGTAAAGGTTCTGTCCTGCAAAGCCCGAAGATCCATCACCGGTTGCGCATGACGGAGGGTACGCACAATAAAAGCAATACCGCACAGCAACGCTATCCAGCCGGTAGTCGCCAGCGTTGTATCATCAAACCAACCCCAGCGTGGCCCTTCCTCGAGTGTGTACTCCAGGCAACCCAGTGAAACGGCGAGTAGAATAATGCTCAGGTAATCAGCTCCGCGCAGAAGCGAAGGGTCAGGCGTATCGATTTTTACTAACAGCGGAACCGCAATGGTGATGTAAATTCCGGGCAGAATGTTGATAAAAAAAAGCCAGTGCCAGTTAAAATTTTCGGTTATCCACCCACCGACCGTTGGGCCAAGAGTCGGTGCCAGCGATGCCAGGCCGCCGATCGTTGCCGCTGCGATGACACGTTGTTTTCCCTGGAAAAAAGCAAACGCTGTCGTGAAAACCAGTGGGATCATTGAACCACCCGCCAGGCCTTGCAAGGCGCGGAAAGCGATCATGCTTTGAATATTCCATGCCCAGCCGCACAGCAGGCTCATCACGGTGAAACCGGCCGCAGAAGCGGCAAACAGCCAGCGTGTTGACATAACCCGCGCCAGCCAGCCGGAGAGAGGAATAATGATGATTTCTGCGATTAGGTAACTGGTCTGCACCCACACCGTTTCATCGTCACCAGCAGAAAGCCCGCCGCCAATGTCCCGCAATGAAGCTGAAACAATCTGAATATCAATAAGCGCAATGAACATGCCCACGCACATGGTGGCGAAGGCAAACACTTTCTGACTGACCGGCACTGAAACGCCTTGTGGCAGCGGTACTGCGCCAGTGCTGCTCATCGCGAGCTCTTTTCATCAACAGTGACGACGACAGAAAGCCCCGGACGCAATACATCAAGTTTTGCCGCATCACCTTCCAGCGCGATACGTACGGGGACGCGCTGAACGATTTTGGTGAAATTTCCGGTAGCATTTTCTGCCGGGAGAATGCTAAACCGCGAGCCGGTTGCCGGTGAAACGCTGGCAACATGGCCATGGAAAGTATGACCCGGCAAAACATCGGCTACGATCGTGGCGCTTTGCCCTGGACGCATATGCGCTAACTGGCTCTCTTTAAAATTTGCATCAATCCATAAACCGTCAGCGGGAACCAGCGAAAGCAATTGCGTTCCGCTGTTGACGAAGGAGCCGGACCACGCACGACGGTTACCGATCACGCCATCAAACGGTGCCCGAATTTCGGTATAACTGAGATTTAATCGCGCCATTGCAAGGCTGGCTTGTGCTTGTACCAGCGCGGCTTGCGTCTGTTTTTCTTTGGCATTCAGCACTAATAACTGGCGTTCGGCGACCGTCGTATCCGCCTGCGCTTTGCTCTCTTCTGCACGGGCGCGACGATAATCCGCAGAGGCATTTTCCCTCACCTGGGCGGAAACGGCACTGGACATCACCAGCGCGTTATAGCGGCGATTGTCGTTTGCGGACTTTTCCGTAACGGCTCTGGCTGCCGTCAGAGAAGCTGCCGAACCTTCAATGGTAGCCAGTTGCAATTGTCGGGTGGCGTCAATGTCGGCAAGAGCGGCCTGCTGGGCGGCAACCTCACCGATGGCTTGTTCAACGGCGGCCTGGTAGTCGCGATCATCAAGACGGATTAACAGATCGCCTCGCTTCACTGACATATTGTCCTGTACCGCGATCTGCTGGATATAGCCGGAAACTTTACTGGAAATGGCGCTGATATCGCCGCCGACATAAGCATCATCAGTCGACTGAATAAAACGCCCGCTTTGCCACCAGTAAACGCCGTAACTTGCACCCGCCAACAATCCAGCCATCAGCGCTATCAGCACCAGCGTTTTTTTCTTTTTATTCAGCGTCATGATCGCGGCTCGCATAGTGTTGCGGTACGAATTTCTGCGTGTTATCGCCTGCCCGTTTTCGTTGCAGATAGTCATGGCGGTAGTGGATCATCGGCGATGCCGCAGGGCCTGGAACCAGGGTGTATTTCTCCGGTGTGATTGGCTCACCGGTCTCTTTATCTACCAGGATTGCCTGGACCGGGCGCTGTGTTTCTCGTTCAACCAACTGAATTTGTGCGCCTTCCGGGGAGAAGTGGCGATTTCCCCATTCAGCCAGCGCAAGGATCACCGGGCGGAAGTCGCGCCCGAGCTGCGTCAAATGGTATTCGTAACGAGGTGGCGTGCTGCTATAGCTCACCTTTTCCAGTAATCCGTCATCCACCAGTTCTTTCAGACGGCGAGAGAGAATATTCGGAGCAATGTTGGTGCTTTTCTGGAACTCATCAAAGCGCGTGAAACCGGCAAACGCGTCGCGCAGGATTATCATGCTCCAGCTATCACCAATACGTCCCAGGCTGCGGGCGATGGGGCAGGGAGCAGTGCAAAGCGGTTCATTTTTCATTATCTGGCCTGGAAATTTGCTGTGTCATTGTGCTCACGGTGACATAGTGACTATCAAAATGCAAGTCACTCGGTGCGCATGTTCCCGCTGAACTATTGCTTCTCAGGCAAAAATCCTCTGCTTTTTATGCTCTTTTTCCTTATCCGGCGCCTGGTAATAATCTGCGCACTGACTTAGTAAGCGACGAAAGAGGAATTTTTATGTCTATCCCTGCATTTGGTCTGGGTACCTTCCGTTTAACGGATGAAGCGGTGATCGCTTCGGTAAAAAATGCCCTTGAACTGGGTTATCGCGTGATTGATACCGCACAGATTTACGGTAATGAGGAAGCGATTGGTAAAGCACTTGCTGAAAGCGGTGTGGCACGTGAAGAACTGTTTATCACCACCAAGATCTGGACGGAAAATCTGGGTGAGGCAAAGCTGATCCCAAGCCTGAAAGAGAGCCTGAAGAAACTGGGCACCGATTATGTTGATCTGACGCTGATCCACTGGCCATCTCCTGGGGCAGAAGTACCGGTTGCAGTCTCTATGCAGGAGTTGATGAAGGCAAAAGCGCAGGGCCTGACTCGTCAGATTGGCGTATCTAACTTCACCATCCCATTGATGGAAGAAGCGATTGCGGCGGTGGGAGCAGAGAATATCGCGACCAACCAGATTGAACTCTCGCCGTATCTGCAAAACCGCAAAGTGGTCGACTGGGCGAAACAGCACGGTATTCACATCACCTCTTACATGACACTGGCTTATGGTAAGGCGCTGAAAGATGAAGTGATTGGCCGCATCGCGCAGAAACATAACGCTACGCCGGCACAGGTTATCCTGGCCTGGGCGATGGGTGAAGGTTATGCGGTGATCCCGTCTTCCACTAAGCGTGAAAACCTTGCCAGCAACCTACAGTCGCAGACACTTAAACTGGATGCAGCAGATAAAGCGGCAATTGCCGGGTTGGATTGCAATGACCGCCTGGTCAGCCCGGAAGGGCTTGCGCCAAACTGGGATTAAGCGATGGAATAACGGGAGCCTGCGCTCCCGTTGTTATTTCTCTACTGTCGGCGGTAAATGCTCGCTGACAAAATCAATAAAAGCGCGGATGCGGGTGCTCACTGCCCGGTCGCTGTAGTAAACGGCGCTGAAAGGCATTTCCACCGGCAGACGCTTATCCGCCAGCAAATCAACCAGTTCCCCACTCGCCAGTTCTTTGTCGATCATATAGTCCGACAGGCTGGCAATGCCATTTCCGCTCAGGCACAGATGTTTCAGCGTTTCACCGCTGTTCGACGCAATATCTGGTGTCACTTCATACAGTTGTCCATCGGCAGCAGCAATGGGCCAGACGTTAAGCGAAACCGGTTCGGTAAAACCAAGGCAGACGTGGTTGCTTAACTCTTCCACTGTTTCCGGTTTTCCGTAGCGAGCAATATATTCCGGCGAAGCGATAATTTTGCGATAGCTTTTAAACAGCGGACGGGCGCGCAGGCTGGAATCGGTCAGTTTACCTACGCGGATCGCAACATCCACTTTACGTTCGATCAGGTTGATAAAGGTTTCACTGGAGACCAGTGACAGTTTAATTTCCGGATAGCGCTCGCGAAACGGTTTTATCAACGGCATCAAAAAATGCAGCACCACAGGGGTTGCGGCGTCGATGCGTAACGTACCGCTGGGCGTGGAGTTGGTCTCCATGATCTCGGTTTCTGCTGCCGCCATCTCCTGCAAGACGCTTTGTACGCGCCGAAAGTAGCGCTCGCCTTCTTCGGTCAGGCTGAGCTGGCGCGTGGTGCGATTAAGCAAATTAACCCCAAGCTTATTTTCCAGCTTCTTCACAGCGCGGCTGATGGCCGAATTGGCTTGTCCCAGGCGTTCCGCTGCCCGGCTGAAGCTGCCGCTTTCAACAACGGCAACAAAAATCGCGAGTTCTTCTGAAGTGGTTTTCATTATTGCCTCTGTAGCAACATTTCAACGATATTTTTCATCCATAAGTTATTTAACCATGTTGTCAGAGAGGGTGCCACGACGGCTATTCATTAGTGACGTCACTAAGTACTTACTCACCAGCACAGGGTGTTTTTCTGGTGATTGAACGTTGAAACTCGGTGTTAAAATCCCTATAACTGAATGACCACCCGATGTTGGGGCGGACATCAAAGAGGTTTGAAGCCGAAAGTGCCAAAAAATACCTATGCCATGCGATATGTTGCCGGACAACCCGCGGAGCGAATCTTACCGCCGGGGTCTTTCGCGAGTATTGGCAAGGCGCTGCCCGCAGGCGTTCCGCTAAGCAGCGACGAAAAAATTCGCGTTCTGGTGTGGAATATTTTCAAGCAGCAGCGCGCGGAGTGGCTGTCGGTACTGCAAAATTTTGGTAAAGATGCGCATCTGGTTTTACTGCAGGAAGCGCAAACCACGCCGGAACTGGTCCGGTTTGCGACCACTAACTATCTTGCTGCTGACCAGGTTCCCGCCTTTGTTTTACCGCAGCACCCCTCGGGAGTAATGACACTTTCCTCGGCGCATCCGGTTTATTGCTGTCCGTTACGTGAACGTGAGCCGATCTTGCGGCTGGCAAAATCGGCATTAGTAACGGTTTATCCGTTGCCTGATTTACGCAATCTGATGGTCGTGAATGTGCATGCAGTGAATTTCAGTCTTGGCGTGGACGTTTACAGCAAGCAATTACTGCCGATTGGCGATCAGATATTGCGCCATAACGGGCCGGTGATCATGGCTGGCGATTTTAATGCCTGGAGCCGTCCACGCATGAATGCTCTGTACCGCTTCACCCGGGATATGTCTCTGCGGCAGGTGCGCTTTACCGACGACAATCGCCGGCGTGCCTTTGGTCGACCGCTCGATTTTATCTTTTATCGCGGGTTAAACGTGGAGGAAGCTTCAGTCCTGGTGACCCGCGCGTCGGATCATAACCCACTGCTGGTGGAGTTTAGTCCTGGCAAAGCCGGGAAGTGACACCGCGAAAAAGGCAAAAAAAAGCACCGCGGGGAACGGTGCTTTTTTAATGGGCTTAAATCAGGAATCCGGCGTGGCGCTGTTTTTCACAAAGAGCGTCAATTGATCGCCTGGCTGCAAATTATCCGTATCGTTGTTCCAGCGCATCACATCCTGGATGTTAACGCCGTGACGTTTTGCGATACTCGATAGCGAATCACCTTTGCGCACGCGATACGTAATGCTGTCGCTATTGCGGGCAAGACGCTGCGCACTGCTGCCTGCGCCAACCGTCAGGTTCTGACCGATTTTCAGGTTTGCGCCGCGAAGATTATTCCACTGCTGGAGATCCTTCGTGGTCACGCCGAGGCGTGAGGCAATCGCTGAAAGCGTGTCGCCTGAACGAACTTTGTAGCTACGACTGGTCAGCGGGGTGTTATCCGCCACCAGGGTTGGCTGTACAGCGGCGATTTCGCCGGAGGCCAGAGATTCACGCAGTTGATCGGCGTGTTTCTTCGGTACCATCACGTACTGCGGCCCAACGGAACCGAGCGTTGAACCTTTAACGCCTGCGTTAAACGTTTTCAGCTTGTTTACCGAGATGCCAGCCATTTCCGCCAACTGAGCAACTTCAACCGGGCTGCTCAATCTGACTCGCGCCAGGGCGCGACTTTCGTCCGGCGTTGGCAAATTAACGCCATAACGCTTGCTGTTCTTGAGAATATCGCTCAATGCCAGCATTTTCGGCACGTAAATTTTGGTTTCCTGCGGCAGTGAGAGCGACCAAAAATCAGTGGATTTACCACGCGCTTTGTTCGCTTTTATCGCCTTCAGTACACGCCCTTCACCGCTGTTGTAGGCGGCTACGGTCAGTAACCAGTCGCCGTCGAACATACGATTCAGACGCTGCATCATGTCGAGTGCGGCTGTTGTAGACGCCACAATGTCACGACGCGCATCGTAATTGCGTGTCTGTTTTAAACCATAATTTCGCCCAGTGCTCGGAATGATCTGCCAAATGCCTGCGGCATTGGCGCCAGACGTCGCGTGTGGGTTAAAAGCGCTCTCCACTATGGGTAGTAGTACCAGTTCCATGGGCATGTTACGTTTTTTAACTTGCCCTGCTATCCAGTACATATACGGCTCTGCCCGTAAAGTTACATCGTGGAGATAGCTCTTATTGCTTAAATACTTCAGTTTCTGTTCGCGAATCCGGGCATTTTCCGGAATTCCCATCTTTAGCTCGTCGCTAATGGAGGTCCACAAGTCACTGTTATCCTGGGCGGCGAATGTTCCATCGTCCATCCACCGCGCCTGACTAGTAAACTTCCCTGCTTCCCCTTGACCAGCTGCAGAAAGGCTCTGTGCGTGCTGTTGGACCGTGCCGTCGTGCTTAGACGCCTGGCACCCCACGAGCAGGACAGAGGCGAATAATATCGCTTTTGCCTTCATGTGTGTGTCAATAGTAGTTGCTTAAAAGACGAGCGATAATAACGGCGCAGCTCAGAAAAGGCAACCAGGAAATATCAGAAGTTATCTTTCTTTGCCCGTAACCATGCGAAACGCTCTTCAGGGTGTTGCAAATTTGTTTCTTTGCTGATTACATCAATTAAATCAATATCTTTGGTTCGTAAAAATAAATTAATTCGACGCTCGTTTTTCAGAATTACGGGTAGTGTTTTTTGATTTTTTGCACGTAACTCCTTCACTTCTCGATAGTATTCGTTAAGTGCAGGATCCTCTGGCAGGATACTGATTGCAAACTTCATATTCCCTAAAGTGTATTCGTGTGCGCAACAAATGACCGTCTCATCAGGAAGGTCGTTTATCTTACAAAACGATTGATACATCTGGGTTGCCGTACCTTCAAAAAGTCTGCCGCATCCGCCGGAAAAGAGCGTGTCACCGCAAAATAGATAAGGAAAGCTGAAGAAACAGATATGTCCTAAAGTGTGACCGGGCGTGGCGAGTACAGAAAATTCATGCCCCAAAACAGAGATGACCTGGCCATCAGCGACGATGTGCGTAGCACCTTTATCTTGCGTCTCTGCGGGCCCATACACCACGACGTCGGGATACCGCTGGCGCAGTTCTTTCACGCCGCCAACGTGGTCATTATGATGATGTGTTAAGAAGATGGCTTCCGGCTGCCATTGTTTCTCTTCAAGAGTTTGCAGCACCGGCGCGGCTTCGCCTGGATCGACAATCAGGCAGCGGCCGTTATCATTGCTCAGTACCCAGATGTAGTTATCCTGGAAGGCGGGAATACTGTTAAGATTCATAAAATACCTCTTAAAGCGTAGCGGAAGGTGGTGATGAAACCGGCAAGGACTCCTCAGACATTCGTAGCACCAGTAAGCTGGAATGATTTACCCAAAGGCGCATATTACCGTGAGGCGCTGGAAGGAGAACTCAAGCCGTGGTTTGCAAAAATGTATGGTTTTCATTTGCTTAAAATCGGCAATCTCAGCGCAGAAATCAATGCCGAAAGTTGCGCTGTTTCCCATCAGGTGAATGTTTCCCTGGCTGGCGAGCCCATGCAGGTTCGTGCCGATCCGCTGCATCTGCCCTTTGCGGATAAATCCGTTGATGCCTGCCTGCTGGCGCACACGCTTTCCTGGTGTACCGATCCGCATCGTTTATTGCAGGAAGTTGATCGTGTACTGATTGACGACGGCTGGCTGGTGATGAGCGGTTTTAATCCGATTAGCCTGCTCGGGCTGGCGAAGGCCGTACCGTTTGTCCGCCGCTCGCCAGCCGTCAAAAGCCGCATGTTTACGCTGATGCGCCAGTTCGACTGGTTATCACTGCTCAATTTCGAAGTGTTACATTATAGCCGTTTTCGCGTGCTGCCATGGACGAAGCAGGGCGGTAAACTGCTTAGTTCGCATTTACCTGCGCTGGGGTGCATGCAGTTGATCGTCGCCCGCAAACGCACCATTCCATTGACGCTCAATCCGATGAAGCAGAGCCGTAACAAAACCCCAGTGCGTCAGGCCGTTGGCGCAACGCGCCAGTCTTAACCTTCTGGCTGATAACCAATATCTTCCTGTGTCGGGTTCATCGCTGCCGCTCGCGCCAGCTCATCGCAGCGTTCGTTTTCCGGGTGCCCGGCATGGCCCTTGACCCATTCCCATTTGATTTGATGCTGGCTGAGCGCTGCATCCAGCCGCTGCCAGAGATCAACATTCTTCACCGGTTTTTTCTCTGCGGTTTTCCAGCCGCGCTTTTTCCAGTTATGGATCCACTGGGTGATCCCCTGGCGGACATACTGGCTGTCAGTGCTGAGCACAATTTCGCAATGCTCTTTTAATGCCTCCAGCGCCACGATAGCGGCCATCAATTCCATGCGGTTGTTAGTCGTCAGACGGTAACCTGCGCTAAAGGTTCTTTCATGCTGGCGATAGCGTAAGATGGCGCCGTAACCGCCAGGACCTGGGTTACCGAGACAAGATCCGTCGGTGAAAATTTCTACCTGTTTAAGCATCTCTGGTAGACTTCCTGAGTTGAAAACGACAAGTCTGACATAAATGGCCGCTATGAGCACTGCAATTACACGACAGATCGTCCTCGATACCGAAACCACCGGTATGAACCAGATCGGCGCCCACTATGAAGGGCACAAAATTATTGAAATCGGCGCGGTAGAAGTCGTCAACCGGCGACTCACCGGCAATAACTATCATATCTACCTGAAGCCCGATCGGCTGGTCGATCCCGAAGCGTTTGGCGTTCACGGTATTGCCGATGAATTCCTGCTGGATAAACCCACATTCGCCGATATCGCCGATGAGTTTATCGATTATATTCGCGGCGCAGAGTTGGTGATCCATAACGCATCGTTTGATATCGGCTTTATGGACTATGAGTTCGGCAAGCTGAATCGCGGGATCCCAAAGACCGATACGTTCTGTAAGGTCACCGATAGCCTGGCGCTGGCGCGTAAAATGTTTCCGGGCAAGCGCAACAGCCTCGATGCGCTCTGTTCCCGTTACGAAATCGACAACAGCAAACGTACGCTGCACGGGGCGTTACTCGATGCCCAGATCCTCGCTGATGTGTATCTGATGATGACCGGCGGCCAGACATCGATGAAATTTTCGATGGAAGGCGAAGGGCAGTCTCAGACGGGAGAAGTGGGGATCCAACGCGTTGTCCGCGCTGCCAGTAAGCTGCGCGTTGTTTTAGCCAGTGATGATGAGCTGGCAGCCCATGAATCGCGCCTGGATTTGGTGCAGAAAAAGGGCGGAAGCTGCCTGTGGCGCGGCTAAATCAGGCACTTATGCGTGAATATTTGCTGCATGGGTGATTTTTGCAGCAAATGATTAGAAACAGAAGAAAAAGCGTTGACGGCACCAGGCGCAATACGTAATATGCGCCTCGTTCCCCTGACGGGAACACTGTGGAGCGGTAGTTCAGTCGGTTAGAATACCTGCCTGTCACGCAGGGGGTCGCGGGTTCGAGTCCCGTCCGTTCCGCCACTATTCAGAAGGCCTGAATCAGCAATGATTCAGGCCTTTGTCGTTTCTGCATTTCTCACTATCACTCTTAATCTCTGGCTGGTGGTCCCGTTCTTATACAACCGTTAACGTTGATAGTTTTGATGGAATAACTCTCTGAACTCATGCCTTATCCAGTGGATAAGGATTCTTATGAATGTGGTTGTAGTTCAGGACATAGAAAGCGGTGCTGATCATCAGCGTGCCGAACGACCACATCACCTCTTTCGCGCTGGAGCCGATAACGGCCCGGATGCAGTAGACAGGTGGGATGCGATATTAAATACGCGGTACGTGAAGGAGAGTAAATGGCCGCCGCGGGGTAATCGCCAGGGGGATTATTTTATGGCTGATTCTGATATTTGGCGTTCAAAAGGCCTGAGCATCATGGTTCAGAAGATTGTTGTTTCTGCCAGCACTTCACCGGCTAAGCGACCAATACCGCTGGCGTTCAGCGCGTCAGGCGAAGCTGTTGTAAATTGCCATCAAGTTGCAAATCGGTTTGCAGCCGCGCCACATCCCGGCAGGTAAATGCCATCGCCCGGTGTGTTTCCAGTTTCTGCCGCCACTTCTCCGGTACCGCTTCGAGGTTTTCGTATAGTGCTTCCAGCGTTGGAAATTCGCTCAGCAACTGCGTTGCGCTTTTCGGACCAATACCCGCCACACCCGGCACTTTCGAACTGCTGATCCCCGCCAGCCCCCAGTAATCCGGTAATTGCTCTGGCGTAACCCCATACTCCTGAGCAATAAAGGGCGCATCCAGCCAGCGTTTCTGAAAGTAGTCGCGAATGCGGATCGTCGGGGAGAGTAACTGACAGTAGCCTTTGTCGGTTGAGACAATCGTCGCCTGTTGTCCGGCCTGCGCCATTTTCACTGCCAGCGTCGCAGCAAGATCGTCGGCTTCGTTGCCAGGCGTTGCCCAACAGCGGATCCCGCGTTGTTCGAAAGCCGCGCGCAGTAATGGCATTTCCGTCTGTAGGGTATCCGGCATGGGAGGGCGGCCCGCTTTGTAATCCGGCAGCAACCGATGGCGCCAGCCCTGGTTACGGGCCTCATCATCAAAAACCGCGACGGCATGGGTTGGCTGACTATGGATAATCAACTGCTCCAGCGCATGCAGGCAGGTATCCACGCAGGGTGAACCTTGCACCGCATGGATACGGCGAATCAGATTGAGTGCGTCAACAATGAGCAGATGAGCCACAGATACCCTCCTTGAAATCATCCGCTAAGGGTATCATCGCAGGCCTGGCGAGGCTATAAAGCAGGGAATAATCAGGAAGATGCCTCGCAAAATGAGGCATCTGATGCGGGATTAGTCGCAGGAAACGATCTTCATCGCCAGCCCGCCGCGAGAGGTTTCACGGTATTTGGCGTTCATATCTTTCCCGGTTTCATACATTGTCTCGATAACTTTATCGAGGCAGACGCGCGGTTCACTGGTGCGACGCAGCGCCATTCGCGCCGCATTGACTGCTTTCACCGAAGCGATTGCGTTACGCTCGATACAGGGCACCTGTACCTGTCCGGCCACCGGGTCGCAGGTCAGACCGAGGTTGTGCTCCATACCGATTTCCGCCGCGATACAGACTTGCGCCGGGCTGCCGCCCAACAATTCTGCCAGCCCGGCCGCCGCCATGGAGCAGGCGACGCCGACTTCCCCCTGGCAGCCCACTTCCGCGCCGGAAATGGAGGCATTCATCTTATACAGCGAGCCGATGGCGCTGGCGACCAACAGATAGCGCGCCAGTGAATTGGCGTTAACCTGGCGGATAAAGCGATCGTAATACGCCAGTACCGCCGGCACGATCCCGCACGCGCCGTTTGTCGGTGCCGTCACTACGCGCCCACCGGCGGCGTTCTCTTCATTCACCGCCAGTGCGAACATATTGATCCAGTCAACCACGGCCATCGGGTCGGTGCTGGTTTTATCGCTGCTGACCAGCATACGGCGCAGCGCAGCGGCACGGCGGGGAACGCGTAGTTTGCCAGGTAATACCCCTTCCGTTGCGATGCCGCGCTCTATGCCGCTCTGCATTACTTCCCACACGCGCGCGAGATGCTGCTCCAGCTCGGTTTTGCTGTGCAGCGCCAGCTCGTTTTTCATCATCAATCCGGAGAGCGATAAACCGGTCTCCTGGCAATGACGCTGCAAATCGGCGGCGGTTTGGTAAGGGTAGGGCACTTCTACCGGCGCGCTGGTGGGCTGGCCAAAGTGTTCTTCATCGACGATAAACCCGCCGCCGATGGAGTAATAGGTCTGGCTGTAGAGCACCTGTTCGCCTGCCAGCGCGGTAATACGCATGCCGTTTTCATGTAGCGAGAGGTTATCCGCATGGAAATTCATGCATTGATCGACCGGAAACTCCACTTCATGCGCTTCGTTGGCCAGTTGCAGGCGGCCATGAGTATTAACATCCTGAATAAAGCCCGGAATGGCATCAATATCGACGCTATCCGGCAGATTCCCCGCCAGGCCCATAATAATCGCGATGTCAGTATGGTGCCCTTTACCGGTCAGGGAGAGAGAGCCGTAAACATCCACCACAACGCGGGTTACGTCGCGCAAAATGCCACGAGCAATCAGATCGTCTGTGAACTGTTTACCGGCTTTCATTGGACCCACGGTGTGCGAGCTGGACGGCCCGATACCGATTTTAAAAATATCGAATACGCTGATCATGACGCATTATCCATTGCTATAGGGGATGCGCCGCCCGGCAGGACGGCGCGAAAAGATTAACTGAACAGGGAGAAGAAGATCGCGGAGATGGCGATGAGACCCATAATCACGACGAAGATGTTGCTGATAGCGCCGCTGTATTTGCGCATTGCCGGTACTTTCGCGATGGCGTACATCGGCATCAGGAACAGAATCATCGCAATGATTGGCCCGCCCAGGGTTTCGATCATCCCCAGAATGCTTGGGTTCCAGGTGGCAACGGCCCAGGTGGTCAACAGCATAAACAGCGCGGTAATTTTATTCAGTTTGTTGATTTCGATGGATTTGCCTTTGCTGCGCAGAGACTTAATCACCATACCGTTAAAGCCTTCACGCGCGCCCAGGTAGTGGCCGAGGAACGATTTGGTGATGGCGATCATCGCAATGATCGGCGCCATCCAGGCGATAACCGGCGCATTAAAGTGGTTCGCCAGATAAGAGAGAATGGAGATGTTCTGCTGTTTTGCCGAAGCCAGATCGGCGGGTGCCAGGCTCAGCACACAGCTAAACACAAAGAACATAACGGTCATCACCATCATGATATGCGCGAAGGCGAGGATGCGGGAGCATTTACGCTCGGCTTCTGCGCCGTACTCTTCACGCTTGGCAACGGCAAAAGAGGAGATGATCGGCGAGTGGTTAAACGAGAACACCATCACCGGGATGGCCAGCCACAGCGTCATCCACAGACCATTGCCGGTGGCGGAAGCACTGCTCAGCGACAGGGTTTCCAGCACGGCGCCGTTCCACTGCGGAATCAGGTACACCGCCAGCACCATCAGAGCGATAACGAACGGAAATACCAGGATGCTCATCGCTTTCACAATCATCTGCTCGCCGAAGCGCACGATGGTCATCATACCTACGATAAGGATCAGCGACAGGATCGCGCGCGGCGGTGGGGTCATGCCCAACTGGTGGGTCATAAAGCTGTCCACGGTGTTGGTGATCGCCACGCTATAAACAAGCAGGATCGGATAAATCGCGAAGAAATAAAGCAGGGTAATCAACTTACCCGCGCCGATACCGAAGTGCTCTTCGACCACTTCAGTAATGTCTTCTCCCGGGTTTTTACCGGACAACACAAAGCGGGTCAGGCCACGGTGGGCGAAGTAGGTCATCGGGAAAGCAAGAATTGCCATGATGATGAGCGGGATCAGGCCGCCGACACCGGCGTTAATCGGCAGAAACAGAACGCCTGCGCCGATGGCTGTGCCGTAAAGGCCCAACATCCACATGGTGTCGGTTTTGCGCCATGAACTGCGTGTTTCTACGGAGGTTCCTACGCCAGTCTGAATGGTTTCCATTTATACATCTCCTGGGGAAGCAAAATACTGCCGTTGCAGACAAATCAAATGTCGGAAACGTCAGTGTCAATATTTAAGTCGGCCAATTACAGTTTTTTTATAATTTCTCCCTGTAACTATTTGCGGCGGAAAGATACAGATAAGTTATGACAACATCAGTGATGCGGATCTCAAATGCAATAATCTACTTTTTATGTGTGTATATTTAGACCATTTATCTGGCTAATTATTAACATATGAAATTTATGGGCGAAAAGGCTAACACCCGCAAGATATGCGATCAAATCCAGGGTGATGGAAGATGATAAAAGCACTGCAAAACAACGTTTTTGCAGTTATTTATCGATATTAAAAGCGGTTGTAATGTATGAATTGCTGATCAGCAAATGGTTGGTTAAATGCAATGTATAAGGGCGGATTATGACTCCGCCCTGGAAAGGTTAATCAGGCACAAATTTCGTAGCACGGAATGTAAGCGGAACCGGGGAGTTTCATACGGTGCTGGGCAACAAAACCCTGCAACAGATCGTCCATCCGGCGCATCATGTCGCTATCGCCGTGAATTTTATAGGGACCAAACGCTTCAATCGCGCGGATACCTGGCTCTTTCACGTTACCTGCCACAATACCCGAGAAGGCCCGGCGCAGATCCGCCGCCAGCACTTCTACCGGTTGGTCTGGGTAGAGTTTCAGGTTTGCCATATTTTCATGGGTCGGCTCGAACGGCACTTGCAGATCCGGCGCAATGCGAATTGACCAGTTGAAACTGTAGGCATCCCCGGTATCGCGACGGTTCTCTTTCACCAGCGGCATGGCTTTTTTCATCTGACGCGCCACTTCAGCCGCATCATTAATGATGATGGTGTAGTGGCGACGCGCGGCTTCGCCCAGCGTATTGACAATAAATTCGTCCAGCACGCGGAAGTAGTCCGCACTCTCTTTCGGCCCGGTCAGGATCAGCGGCAGAACCTGATTTTTGTTCGCTGGATTCATCAGGATCCCCAGCAGATAGAGCAGCTCTTCCGCCGTGCCCACGCCGCCAGGAAAGATAATGATCCCGTGCGCGATGCGGACAAAAGCTTCCAGCCGTTTTTCAATATCCGGCATGATGATCAACTCATTGACCAGCGGATTCGGCGGCTCAGCGGCGATAATGGATGGCTCGGTCATACCGATAAAACGGCCATCCTTATAGCGTTGCTGCGCATGACCAACAGCGGCGCCTTTCATCGGCGCTTCCATTGCGCCCGGCCCGCAGCCGGTGCAGATATTCAGCTCGCGCAGGCCTAACTGCGTACCCACACGTCGGGCGTAAAGGTATTCGGTTTCGTTGATCGAGTGGCCGCCCCAGCAAACCACCATATTTGGCGCTTCGCCGACGTGCAGGGCGCGCGCGTTACGCAAAATGGAGAAGACCAGGTTAGTAATATGGATAGAGCTTTCCAGATTTAAATGCTGGAAACGCCCGGCATTATGAATTTGCCCACTGACGAAGAGGATATCGCGCAGGACCGCGAATAAGTTGGCCTGCAACGAGCGGATGATCCGCCCGTCGACAAAGGCCTCTTCCGGCGGGTTGATCAGTTCCAGCTTTACGCCGCGTTCACGGCGCAACACATTGATATCAAAACCGACATTGCGGGAAAGCAGCTCTTTGCTGCTGTCCGTCTGGCTCCCTGAGTTCAGTACAGCGAGCGAGCAGTTGCGAAACAGTTGATAAAGGTCGCTGCTGGCCGTGCGTTTAAGCATATCGACTTCCAGCTGCGACAGCATATCCATTGAGCCAAGCGGGCTAATATGTGTAATCAAGTGAACTCCTTAACGGGACGGAATTTATCTTCCCACTGATTACAATAGCCCTGGCTTATGACGTTTAACAACCCGGCTGGAAATGTTTTACTGACGTACCAGACGCCCGGTGGCGGGGATGAAATCGGTATTGGTACGCCACGGATTGATATCCAGCCCGCCACGGCGCGTATAGCGTGCGTAAACGCTCAGTTTTTCCGGCTGGCAGAAGCGCTGAATGTCGGTAAAAATGCGCTCAACGCACTGTTCGTGAAACTCGTTGTGATGGCGGAAAGAGACCAGATAACGCAGCAGTTTCTCGCGATCGATCTTTGGTCCCCGGTACTGGATCTGCACTGAGCCCCAGTCCGGCTGGTGGGTAATCAGACAGTTTGATTTCAGCAGATGGCTGACCAACGTCTCGTCAACCACTTTGCCGCTGGCGGCATCCGTCAGCCACGCAGCGTCAAAAGCGTAGCTCTCGATTTCAATATCCTGTTCGTCAATGCAAGTGCCATGGAAATGGGCGATCGGCTGACCTTCCAGTTCATCAATGCGGTACAGCGCCACGCTGACGCTGCCTTGCGCGCAGGCGCTTAAATCGCGTTGCAGGGTATCGCGTACCTCATCCCAACTGGCGAAGCGCGTCTGGTTAAAACTGTTGAGATAGAGTTTAAAGCTTTTCGATTCCACCAGATTCACGCTGGCGTAGTCCAGTTCGACATGGCCTACCGCAACCTGCGGCAAACCTTTGGCATTCAGCCAGGAGAGTTCATAAAGCGTCCAGATATCCGTCCCGTGAAAAGGAAGATTCCCGGCCGTCAGGCCCAGCGGATCGCGATTTAATGAACGGGGAACGCCCTGCAACAGGCTGGCGTCATAGGTATCGCGGTAATCAGTGGTTTTGCCAAGCGTCAGGCCAGCCAGAGCCTGGTGGTTATCGTAAGAAGACATGTTTCATCGCCATTTTGCAGGTAAACTATTACGCAGAGTTTATCCTGGCTTATGTGAAGAGAGAAATCGGTGGAAAACGAGACGGCCATTGCGCTGAAAGCTTTTACTGAACGTTATTGCGACGCGTGGCACGCAGCGCGCGGCACCTGGCCACAAAGCGAGGAGCTGCACGGCATTCCATCGCCCTGCATTATCTCTTCAACCGCTGAGTATGTGATCTGGCAACCTCAGCCATTTTCTGCGCAGCCGAACGTAAACCCGATTGAGCAGGCAATGGAGATTGTGGTACAAACGCCAGTTCATACGTTTTATACCACGCAATTCGCTGGCGATATGCACGCGCGCCTTGGCGCACTGCCGCTGACGCTGCTGCAAACCTGGAGCGAAGAAGATTTTCTGCGCGTACAGGAAAACCTGATTGGTCACCTTGTCACGCAGAAACGGTTAAAGCTTTCGCCGACGTTGTTTATCGCCACGCTTGATAGTGAGCTGGATGTCATTTCGCTGTGTAATCTGAGCGGTGAAGTGGTGCAAGAGACGCTGGGTACCCGTCAGCGTACCGTTCTGGCCCCCAGCCTTGCGGATTTTCTCAACCGCCTCGAACCTGTCGTGTAGTCCTCAATGCTACTCTGCGTGTGCGAGATCTCTCACACGACCTGTGAGAGATCGCCAGGACATTTGCCCTACCGTTATTGTGCTATTCCCCCTATAATTATTTAATTTCATAACGTTACGCTTTAACCCTTGTACCTAAAGGGTTTCATTCAAAAGAAAATTTGCGTTAGGCGTTCTTGTAAGGGGCCGCGGAATGGGTAATTCTGTTTCTGTCGACAGGGAGTCTGACAACGAAGCGTACATCAGGATGATGTTGCTTCAGGGACACACCGGGAAGGTGCTACAGGGAAAGGCTTCAGGATGAAGCAGCAGGACAACGCAGGATTGCGCTAAGGGACACCTCCAGGAAGGAGAATGAGAGTCGGTCAGGATGCCCGACAGATCAGGATGATCAGGGACACGCATTAAGGATGAGGCTAAGTCACATCGGGGTGGTGTGAGCATGATGCACAGTTCACGGATGAACCGGTCAGGAGACCACAGGAAAAGTTTTCAAGGATGAGCAGGGAGCACAACGAGTAGCCGGATTGCTACGAAACGAACCGGGAGCACTGTTTTTACAGTGCTCCCTTTTTTTATTTGCTCTGGTCTTTGCTATGCTGCGCGCCAGTCTGTTTTCTACTGGGGGTTTTATGACTCTGCATCAACAAGTGCGCGAGCAACTTCATCAACTCGAAGCGCAACTGCGCGAGCAAAATCTGTGGCAAAGCGCGGCGCCAGCGCCGGATGCCCTTGAAAGCACGCAACCCTTCTGTATGGATACCCTTGAGCCGTTCGAGTGGCTGCAATGGGTATTAATTCCGCGTATGCACGCGCTGCTGGACAGCCAGCAGCCGCTGCCGCAGGCGTTTGCCATCGCGCCATATTATGAAATCGCTGTTGACGCCACGCACCCCTCCCGTGAGGTGATGCTGGTTCATCTTCAGCAGCTTGACGCGCTGTTCGCCAGCGAAGCTGACTAATGCTGGAGATTATTTACCAGGACGAATGGCTGGTGGCGGTGAACAAACCCTCCGGCTGGCTGGTACACCGTAGCTGGCTGGATCGCGATGAAAAAGTGGTCGTAATGCAAACTGTGCGCGACCAAATCGGCCAGCACGTTTTTACCGCGCATCGTCTCGACAGGCCAACGTCCGGCGTTTTATTGATGGGGCTTTCCAGCGAAGCGGGCCGCCGCCTGGCGCAGCAGTTTGAGCAGCATCAAATCCAGAAACGCTATCACGCGATTGTGCGCGGTTGGTTGATGGAAGAGGCGCTGCTTGATTACCCGCTGGTGGAGGAACTGGACAAAGTCGCCGACAAATTCGCCCGCGCGAATAAAGAGCCGCAGCCAGCGGTAACCCATTATCGCGGGCTGGCGACCACCGAAATGCCCGTAGCGACCAGTAAATTCCCGACCACCCGTTATGGGCTGGTTGAACTGGAACCGAAAACCGGCCGCAAACATCAGTTACGTCGCCATCTGGCGCACTTACGTCATCCGATCATTGGCGACAGCAAGCATGGCGATTTGCGGCAAAACCGCAGCGCCGCAGAGCATTTTGGTTGTCAGCGGTTGATGCTGCATGCCAGCCAGTTAACGCTCACGCACCCGTTTACCGGCGAAGCTTTAACGCTGCGCGCCGGGCTGGATGAAGTGTGGATGCAGGCGCTGTCGCGCTTCGGCTGGCGCGGGCTTCTCCCTGAGAATGAAAGGGTTGAGTTTGCGCCGCTGAACGGTCAGGATGAGGGCCATCTCGAATCACACAAGGAGTGATGAGCATGGCGAAGGTCGGAATTTTTGTTGGCACCATCTACGGTAATTCGCTGCTGGTGGCGGAAGAAGCGCAGGAAATTTTAAACGCACACGGCCATAGCGCAGTGGTGTTTGAAGATCCTACAGCGGCGGACTGGGATAACAACAAAGGCCATTACGCGCTGGTGGTAACGTCTACGACCGGGCAGGGCGATTTGCCGGACAGCATTGCGCCGTTGTTCCATTACCTGCGCGATACTGTGGGTTACCAGCCGGATTTACATTATGGTGTGATTGCCCTGGGCGATAGCACATACGACAATTTCTGCGGCGGCGGCAAACAATTTGATGCGTTGTTGCAGGAGCAGGGCGCACAGCGCATCGGTGATATGCTGCTGATTGACGCGAATGAAGACCCGGAGCCGGAAAGTGTGTCAAATCCGTGGGTTGAACGCTGGGCAACGCTGCTGAAATAATGTTTTCCCTCCTCGTCCGGGGAGGGAAAATTCCCTCTTTTTACGGCGTCAAGCGACGCATTTCACATTCTTCGATCCTTTCCCTCGTCAGGCCCTCTTTGCCGATCCCCGGTTTCTATTTCCGTGAAGTACTCCCCATCACCCTGGGCTAATGCAATAAAGCAACTTGCCGGGTCTGATGAATGTTGTGTTGTTGCACGGTGAGACTTGAAAGGCCGCTTCTTATACTTTTCCTGCCAGTAAAAAAATGCGCTCCGCTAAGGGGAAAACCCCGGCAGGAACAGCAAAAAACACAACTACATCATCCTGTCTTCCCCTACCGGTTGTGCCGTACAGGATGAATGTACAAAAGAACATTGATGCTTCGGGAGTACAACCATGAGTACATTCAGCCAGGCGGCGAGCGGCGCTGAAAAGCGCACTAACGCCCGCTACTGGATAGTGGTGATGCTGTTTATCGTCACATCCTTCAACTACGGCGATCGCGCAACTTTGTCGATTGCCGGTTCGGAGATGTCCAAAGCCATCGGCCTTGATTCGGTCGCCATGGGCTATGTTTTTTCTGCATTTTCCTGGGCCTATGTGATTGGCCAGATACCGGGCGGCTGGTTGCTTGACCGCTTCGGCTCCAAACGGGTCTATTTCTGGTCCATCTTTACCTGGTCACTGTTTACCTTATTGCAGGGCTTTGTCGATATCTTCAGTGGCTTCGGCATCATCGTGGCTCTCTTTACTCTGCGTTTTATGGTCGGTCTGGCCGAATCACCCTCCTTCCCCGGTAACAGTCGTATCGTTGCGGCCTGGTTCCCGGCGCAAGAGAGGGGCACGGCGGTGGCGATTTTTAACTCCGCACAATATTTCGCGACCGTTATCTTTGCGCCGATCATGGGCTGGCTGACGCACGAAGTGGGCTGGTCGCACGTCTTCTTCTTCATGGGCGGTTTAGGGATCTTCATCAGTCTGCTGTGGCAGAAAATGATCCACGAGCCGAATCAGCACCCTGGCGTCAACAAGAAGGAGCTGGAGTACATTGCCGAAGGCGGCGCGCTGATCAACATGGATCAGAAGAACAATACTCACAGTGTCCCGTTCTCGGAAAAATGGGGGCAGATTAAGCAGCTGCTGGGTTCGCGCATGATGATCGGTGTTTACCTGGGGCAGTACTGCATTAACGCCCTGACTTACTTCTTCATCACCTGGTTCCCGGTGTATCTGGTACAGGCGCGCGGCATGTCGATTCTGAAGGCCGGTTTTATGGCGTCGATTCCGGCTATTTGCGGGTTTGTCGGCGGTGTACTTGGCGGCATCATTTCAGACTGGTTAATGCGTCGCTACGGCTCACTGAATATGGCCCGCAAAACACCGATCGTACTGGGTATGCTGCTGTCGATGAGCATGGTGTTCTGTAACTATACCAACTCGGAAATGATGATCATCGGCTTTATGTCGCTGGCCTTCTTCGGTAAAGGGATTGGCGCGCTGGGCTGGGCGGTGATGGCAGATACCGCGCCGAAAGAGATCAGCGGTCTGAGCGGCGGCCTGTTCAATATGTTCGGTAACATCTCCGGTATCGTGACGCCCATTGCTATCGGCTACATCGTTGGCTCTACCGGTTCGTTTAATGGCGCGCTGATTTATGTCGGTATCCATGCGCTGGTGGCGGTACTGAGCTATCTGGTACTGGTCGGCGATATCAAACGTATCGTACTGAAACCTACAGGACGCGAGTAATGAATACACAAGCCAGCCCGATTATCACCGGGATGAAAGTCATTCCCGTAGCCGGGCATGACAGTATGCTGATGAACATTGGCGGCGCGCATAACGCCTACTTCACGCGCAACATTGTCGTGCTGACGGATAACGCCGGGAATACTGGCGTCGGTGAAGCGCCCGGCGGCGAAGTGATCTACAAAACGCTGGTCGATGCCACTCCGATGGTGGTCGGGCAGGAAGTTGCCCGGCTGAACAAAGTGGTGCAGCGCGTGCATAAAGGCAACCAGGCGGCGGATTTCGACACCTTCGGCAAAGGCGCATGGACCTTTGAACTGCGCGTCAATGCGGTTGCAGCACTGGAAGCCGCGCTGCTCGATCTGCTCGGTAAAGCTTTGAACGTACCGGTGTGCGAACTGCTTGGCCCCGGCAAACAGCGCGATGCCGTAACGGTACTGGGTTATCTGTTCTATGTCGGCGATCGCACGAAAACCGATCTTCCCTATCTGGATGCCACGCCCGGCAGCCACGAATGGTATCGTCTGCGTCATCAGGAAGCGATGACCAGCGATGCCGTGGTACGTCTGGCTGAGGCCTCGCAGGATCGCTACGGCTTCAAAGATTTCAAACTGAAAGGCGGTGTCCTGCCCGGCGAGCAAGAGATTGAAACCGTGAAGGCGCTGAAAAAACGCTTCCCGGATGCGCGCATTACGGTGGACCCGAACGGCGCCTGGCTGCTGGACGAAGCCATTAGCCTGTGTAAGGGGCTGAATGATGTGCTGACCTACGCCGAAGATCCGTGCGGTGCCGAGCAGGGCTTCTCCGGCCGCGAAGTGATGGCGGAGTTCCGCCGCGCCACCGGCCTGCCGGTCGCCACTAATATGATCGCCACCAACTGGCGAGAAATGGGCCATGCGGTGATGCTGAATGCCGTCGATATTCCGCTGGCGGATCCGCACTTCTGGACGCTCTCAGGCGCCGTGCGGGTTGCGCAGTTGTGTGACGACTGGGGGCTGACCTGGGGCTGTCACTCCAACAATCATTTCGATATTTCACTGGCGATGTTTACCCATGTCGGCGCCGCTGCGCCGGGAACGCCAACCGCTATCGACACCCACTGGATCTGGCAGGAGGGCGATGCCCGCCTGACCCAACAGCCGCTGGAAATCAGGCAGGGCAAAATTGCCGTGCCGGATGCACCTGGCCTCGGCGTGGAGATCGACTGGCATCAAATCGAGAAAGCGCATGCCGCCTATAAAAAACTGCCTGGCGGCGCGCGCAATGACGCAGGCCCGATGCAGTACCTCATCCCGGGCTGGACGTTTGACAAAAAACGCCCGGTCTTTGGACGTCATTGAGAGAGAAAAGGATAAAAAATGAGCACATATACGTCTACCCCCGTTGTCGCATCCATGCAGGTGATCCCGGTTGCCGGGCACGACAGCATGCTGATGAATCTGAGCGGCGCGCATGCCCCTTTCTTCACCCGTAATATCGTGGTGATCAAAGACAACGCCGGGCACACCGGCGTAGGGGAAATTCCGGGCGGTGAGAAAATCCGTAAAACGCTGGAAGATGCGATTCCGCTGGTGGTTGGTAAAACGCTGGGTGAATACAAAAACGTGCTGAACAGCGTGCGCCAGACTTTCGCCGATCGCGATGCAGGCGGCCGCGGCCTGCAAACCTTCGATCTGCGTACCACGATCCATGTGGTGACGGGCATCGAAGCGGCGATGCTGGATCTGTTAGGCCAGCACCTTGGCGTCAACGTCGCCTCCCTGCTGGGCGAAGGCCAGCAGCGTAATGAAGTGGAGATGCTGGGCTACCTGTTCTTCGTCGGCGACAGCAAAAAAACGCCGCTGCCGTACCAGAGTCAGCCGGATGACAAATGCGACTGGTATCGCGTGCGCCATGAAGAGGCAATGACGCCGGATCGCGTAGTGCGTCTGGCGGAAGCCGCTTATGAAAAATATGGCTTTAACGATTTCAAACTGAAAGGCGGCGTTCTGGCGGGCATGGAAGAGGCGGAAGCCATTTCCGCGCTGGCAAAACGCTTCCCGCAGGCGCGTGTCACGCTGGATCCCAATGGCGCATGGTCGCTGGATGAAGCCATCAAAATCGGTAAGCATCTGAAAGGTGTGCTGGCTTACGCGGAAGATCCCTGCGGTGCTGAACAGGGTTTCTCCGGTCGTGAAGTGATGGCGGAATTCCGCCGGGCGACCGGTCTGCCGACGGCGACCAACATGATCGCCACCGACTGGCGTCAGATGGGGCATACGCTGTCACTGCAATCGGTGGATATTCCGCTGGCGGATCCGCATTTCTGGACGATGCAGGGCTCGGTACGTGTGGCGCAAATGTGCCACGAATTTGGCCTGACCTGGGGTTCGCACTCCAACAACCACTTTGATATTTCGCTGGCGATGTTCACTCACGTCGCTGCCGCTGCGCCTGGCAACATTACCGCTATCGACACACACTGGATCTGGCAGGAGGGCAATCAGCGCCTGACCAAACAGCCGTTCGAAATCAAAGGCGGGATGGTACAGGTTCCGACCACGCCGGGTCTGGGCGTTGAACTGGATATGGATCAGGTGATGAAAGCCAACGAGCTATATCAGAAACATGGCCTTGGCGCGCGTGATGATGCTATGGGGATGCAGTATCTGATCCCTGACTGGAAGTTTGATAACAAACGGCCCTGCATGGTGCGTTAATGAAATTGCCAGTCCTTGCGGGGGCTGGCATTTCAGTACCTTTCCTGGGTGTATGCTTATTGTTGTGAATATGCATAAGGATGGCTTATGAAGATTGTTATCGCTCCTGACTCTTACAAAGAAAGCTTAAGCGCCCTGGAAGTTGCGACGGCCATTGAGCGTGGTTTTCGCGAGATATTTCCCTCGGCGGAGTATATAAAAATTCCGGTTGCAGACGGTGGCGAAGGGACGGTAGAAGCCATGGTTGCAGCGACCAACGGTCGTATTGTTAAGGTAGCGGTGAAAGGCCCGCTGGGCGAACAGGCGGAAGGATTTTATGGCATTTCCGGCGATGAGCAGTCGGCGTTCATTGAAATGGCGGCGGCCAGCGGGCTGGAAATGGTGCCACCGGCGAAGCGCGATCCGCTGATTACCACTTCGTGGGGAACCGGCGAACTGATCCGCCATGCGCTGGATGCAGGCGTTAAACATATCATTATTGGTATCGGCGGCAGCGCCACCAATGACGGTGGCGCTGGCATGGTGCAGGCGCTGGGCGCAAAGCTGCTCGACGAGCAGGATCGACAGATTGCGCCAGGCGGTGCGGCGCTGGAATCGCTGGCGCGCATTGATCTCCGCGAGCTGGATAAACGCCTTGCCGGTTGTCGCATTGAGGTCGCCTGCGACGTGACCAATCCATTAACCGGTGAAGCGGGGGCATCGGCAGTTTTTGGCCCGCAGAAAGGCGCGACGCCAGAGATGATTGCCCGGCTCGATAAGGCGCTTGAGCACTATGCAGAGATCATTGCCCGCGATCTGGATATCGACGTACTGAACCTGGCGGGCGGCGGCGCAGCGGGCGGCATGGGCGCGGCGTTATATGCCTTTTGCGGCGCGGAATTGCGCCAGGGGATCGAGATTGTCACCGACGCGCTGGCGCTGGATAAACACGTCAGGGGCGCGGATCTGGTGATCACCGGCGAAGGGCGCATCGACAGCCAGACGGTGCATGGCAAGGTGCCGGTCGGCGTAGCGAAAGTGGCCAAACGCTATAATATTCCGGTGATCGGCATTGCCGGGAGCCTCACCGCCGATGTTGGTGTGGTACACGATCACGGCATTGATGCTGTTTTCAGCGTGCTCTATACGATCTGTACGCTGGAAAAAGCGCTGGAAAATGCAGGCGAAAACGTCCGCATGACGGCGCGCAATGTGGCGGCGGTGCTAAAAGCGGGGCAGCAACTGTAGTTATTTTTGCCGGATAGCGCTGCCGCTTATCCGGCTTACAAAGCGACAAAATTTCGCGCTATCCCAGGCCGGAAGGGCATTGCTGCCATCCGGCATGCAAGTCATCCGGCGTTCAGCCCATTCATTACTCTCAACATCGCTACCCAATCAAGCGGTGCGCTTCACGCGTAACGTTATCCATTTCATCAAGCAACTCCAGAAACTCCGGTTCCAGCTCGTCGGCACTGACGCCGCTACGCAGTTGATGCTCAATGAGCTGGCAAAGGTTTTTCAGCCGAGGAACGCCGCTGTAACCGCAACTGCCGTGCAGTTTGTGGATCGCTTCCGGCAGCCCCTGCGGCGCTTCGCCAACCAGTTGTTCTTCCACCATATTGCGGATCTCCGGCAGAAACTCGACCAGCATATGCAGCATCTCGCGCGCAAGGTCGGTTTTTCCCGCCGCCTGGCGCAATGCCAGTTGCCAGTCGAGTGTGGCATCGTGATTGATCGGCAGTTCCACCGGGATCTCTTCGGTTTCCGGCGTATGCCAGATACTGGTTTCCGGGCCGGGCTTGTAGCGCAACAGCAGGTTATGCAACTTATCTTCTTCGATTGGTTTGGCCAGATAATCGTTCATCCCGGCGCTGAGTAGCTTCTCTTTTTGCCCGGCCATCGCATGGGCGGTCACGGCGACCACTGGCGTTTGCTGTTGATGCGGTAGTTGGCGGATCAACTCGCAGGCGCGAATACCGTCCATATCCGGCATCTGGATATCCATCAGAATCAGATCGAACTGCATCTGTTTGGCCCGCTCGATGGCCTGCAAACCATTCTCGCACAGCTCAACGTGCTGCACCTGATCCTCAAGCAGAACGCCAATCAGCTTCAGATTCGCCGGGTTATCATCTACCGCCATAACGCTCATTGGCAGTTTGCTTTCATCCGCATGTGAGGCCAGAACCAGTTGCGTCGTGCGGCAGTATTCGGTCAACGCGGGCAGCAGGCGGGTGGTCGTCAGCGGTTTAAGCAGACAAGCCGCTGCGCCATCCTGTTTCAGCTCTTCGGCATTCACCTGCGCGTGGCACGGCAGCGCCAGCAGCAAGTAGTCGGTCATGGCTGCCGCACGCGCCAGGCGATCGTGCTGCATACTGAGCGGCTCGCGCACGGTTACCGGCACCGCCAACAGCAAAATATCGTAGTGCCCTTGCGGGAGCGCCGAGAATGACGGGCTGTAAATTATCTCCAGCGGCGTGTTGTTCAGCACTTCCAGCGTGCTTTGCGCCGCCGCAGCATTCGGTTCGACATATGCCAGACGTTTACCGGCCAGTCTTTCCGTGGTCGGCGCTTCGGTGATGGCGTTTGGATTGAGGTCGAGATCAATATGGAACCAGAAGGTCGAACCCCGGTTTGGCTGGCTATGGAAAGAGATATCGCCGCCCATCTCATTCACCAGCCGTTGCGTGATCACCAACCCCAGGCCAGTACCGCCGTGACGGCGAGAGATGCTGGCATCCGCCTGGCGAAATGCCTGGAACAGGCGCGACTGATCGCGTTCCGGGATGCCGATGCCGGTATCACGGATCTGCACCTCAATTTGCACTTTGTTATTACTGATGGCGCGTTTCTCAACCACCACATCAATATTGCCGTGTTCAGTAAACTTGATGGCGTTGCCGATCAGATTGGTGATCACCTGCTGCAGACGCAGCGGGTCGCCAATCACATTATCCGGGACATCATTTTTGATGTTCAGCGTCAGCTCAAGCCCCTTATCGTGCGCTGAGTGCGCCAGCAAGATCACCACCTCATCCAGCGTGTTGCGTAAAGGGAATGGAATGCTTTCGAGGATCAGTTTGCCCGCTTCCAGCTTGGAGAAGTCCAGCACATCGTTAATGATCGCCAGCAGGTTATTTGCCGAGCGCTCAATGGTCAGCAGGTGATCGCGCTGCGTCGGATTCAGCTCAGATTTCAATGTCAAACGGGTAAAGCCAATCACGCCATTCAGCGGTGTGCGCAGCTCATGAGACATATTGGCGAGGAACTCAGATTTAATACGCGCAGCTTCCTGCGCACGCTTTTTCGCCAGGTCCAGCTCAACGTTCTGGATCTCCATCTGCTCCAGCGTTTCACGCAAATCCGAGGTGGATTGATCGATATTATGCTGCATCTCTTCGTGGTAGGCCGCCAGCGACATGGCCATCGAATTGATGCCGTTTTTCAGCATATCCAGCTCGCCGAGCATAAAACCTTCAACACGGCTGTCGAGCTGCCCGCGACGGATACGGTCGACGGTATTCACCATATTACGAATGGGGCCGGTCACGTCGCGCATCAGACGCCAGCCAAAAATCAGCGCAATACCAATACAGAAAAAAATCATCAGGCTGGAGATAAAAATCTCCTTGTACTGCTGCAAGCGTACCGATTTCAGATCCAACTGTAGCGCCACATAGCCGAGCATATTGCCGGTGATTTTATCCGCAGGCAGAGCGGTGTTTGCCGGTTCAAGTCCCTCGGACAGGATCGGCGTGCGCAGCACCATCGTATCGCCACGGCGGGTAACGCTCAGCTTGCGCGGGAAAGGCTGTCCTTCTGGCACCCTGAGATCGTCGCCATCAAGCTGGAAATTGGACGAAACGAACACGTCGTTGCGCCCGTCGTAAATGGTGATAGCGCGGACGATGTCAGAATGTCGGCGGTGAAGCACACTAATCAACTGGCCAATGGCTTCGCGATCCTGTAGCGCCATACTGTATTCGCTGGAAACCGCCAGCGGTTCAATAATACTGGCGCCTGCGTCTTCCAGTTGACGCTGTAAATCGTTATAGCGGTGAACGACGAAAAAGATACTGAGCAGCACACCGATAAGCACAGTGGGGGCCAGGATCAGAATCATCATGCGTGCGCGCAAGCTGTAGTTGGTCATGGAGTTCCGTTATGGGAGAATTAGGCCATTACACAGTTATTGAGAATATTCACTGCAATGGCGCAATTCTACTCTGCAAAACGACGCGTGACGACTCGTGAGCGCATTACCGTCACGGTAACTGACCTCGATCCCTTTGGTCAGGGTGTTGCTCGCCATAATGGTAAAGCGTTGTTTATCCCCGGACTATTACCGGCGGAAACGGCGGAAATTACCCTCAAAGAGGAAAAACGTCAGTTTGCCCGTGGGGAAGTAAAACGTCGCCTGAATGACAGCCCGGAGCGCGTGAAACCGGAATGTCCGCATTTTGGCGTTTGTGGCGGGTGCCAGCAGCAACATGCCAGTGTTGCCCTGCAACAGCGCAGTAAAAGCGCGGCGCTGGCGCGATTGATGAAACAGGATGTTGACGAGGTGATCGCCGCACAGCCCTGGGGATATCGCCGTCGGGCGCGTTTGAGCCTCAGTTGGCAACCGAAAACGCAGCGTCTGGATATGGGGTTTCGCAAAGCGGGTGACAGCGACATTATCAATGTGACACGTTGCCCGGTACTGGTGCCCCGTCTTGAGGCAATGCTGGCGCCGCTGCGTGAATGTCTGGCGGGGCTTGGAGCCGTGCGCCATCTGGGGCACGTCGAACTGGTGGAGGCCGACAATGGCCCGCTGATGGTTTTGCGGCACACGGCGCCATTAAGTCACACGGATAAAGAAAAACTGGAACGTTTTTCGCATTCTCAGGGGATTGCGCTGTACCTCGCGCCACAAAGCGAGATACTTGAACACGTTAGCGGAGAATCCCCCTGGTACAGCTCCGACGGGCTACGCTTAATGTTCAGCCCGCGGGACTTTATTCAGGTCAACGATGGCGTCAATCAGCAGATGGTGGCCCATGCGCTGGCGTGGCTTGATATCCAGCCCGGCGACCGCGTACTGGATCTGTTCTGCGGTATGGGAAATTTCACTCTGCCGCTGGCGCAGCGCGCGTTAAGTGTCGTTGGGGTGGAAGGCGTCGCCGATCTGGTGGCGAAAGCGCAGGAGAATGCGCAACAGAATGGCTTGCAGAATGTGACATTCTTTCATGAAAATCTGGAGGATGATGTCACTCAGCAACCCTGGGCGAGCCAGGGATTTGATAAGGTGTTGCTCGATCCCGCGCGTGCAGGTGCTGCCGGGGTGATGCGACATATTATAAAATTGTCTCCCGGCAGAGTGGTGTACGTTTCCTGTAACCCCGCCACGCTTGCCCGTGACAGTGAAGCGCTATTAAATGCAGGTTACCAGATTCAGCGGCTGGCGATGCTGGACATGTTTCCACACACTGGCCATCTGGAATCGATGGTGTTGTTTGTGAAAAACAAATGATTAATTTCGGCTTGTCGAATTCGGCAGGCCCGGTCCCTGAAAGGAGAGGACAATGGTTGCGGTACGCAGTGCTCATTTGAACAAAGCGGGTGAATTCGATCCAGCCAAATGGATTGCCAGTCTGGGGATCACCAGTCAACCGTCGTGTGAACGCTTAACCGAAACCTGGGAATATTGTCTGCGACAAACGCAGGGGCATCCGGATGCTGGCGTAGTGTTGTGGCGCGGCATTGAGATGGTAGAAATTCTCTCCATGCTGAGTATGGATATCGACACGCTGCGCGCGGCGCTGCTGTTCCCGCTGGCCGATGCCGAAGTGGTGAGCGAAGAGGTGCTGAGTGAAAGCGTCGGCACCTCGGTGGTCAACCTGATCCACGGCGTGCGTGATATGGCCGCCATCCGCCAGTTGAAAGCCACGCATACGGATTCCGTCTCTTCTGAACAGGTCGATAACGTTCGCCGCATGCTGCTGGCGATGGTTGATGATTTCCGCTGCGTGGTTATTAAGCTGGCCGAACGTATCGCGCATCTGCGTGAAGTAAAAGATGCGCCAGAAGATGAACGCGTACTGGCGGCGAAAGAGTGTACCAACATCTATGCGCCGCTGGCGAACCGGCTGGGCATCGGGCAACTGAAATGGGAGTTGGAGGATTACTGCTTCCGCTACCTGCATCCGGCTGAATACAAGCGCATTGCCAAGCTGCTGCATGAACGCCGTATCGATCGCGAACACTATATTGACGAGTTTGTCGGCCATCTGCGCGCCGAAATGAAAACCGAAGGCGTCAAAGCTGAGGTCTACGGCCGGCCAAAGCACATCTACAGCATCTGGCGGAAGATGCAGAAAAAACATCTCGCTTTTGACGAACTGTTTGATGTGCGCGCTGTGCGTATTGTTGCTGAACGCTTGCAGGACTGTTATGCCGCGCTGGGGATTGTGCATACCCATTACCGTCACCTGCCGGATGAGTTTGACGATTACGTCGCCAACCCGAAGCCAAACGGTTATCAGTCTATTCATACGGTAGTACTGGGGCCGGGCGGGAAAACCGTTGAAATCCAGATTCGTACGCGCCAGATGCATGAAGATGCCGAACTGGGCGTCGCCGCGCACTGGAAGTACAAAGAGGGGACGGCAGTTGCTGGCAGCCCGCGTTCAGCGCATGAAGACAGGATCGCATGGCTGCGTAAACTGATCGCCTGGCAGGAAGAGATGGCCGATTCCGGCGAAATGCTGGATGAAGTTCGCAGCCAGGTCTTTGACGATCGGGTGTATGTGTTTACGCCGAAGGGCGATGTGGTCGATCTGCCTGCGGGCTCCACGCCGCTGGACTTTGCCTATCACATTCATAGCGACGTAGGGCATCGTTGCATTGGCGCGAAGATCGGCGGGCGTATCGTTCCTTTTACCTATCAGTTGCAGATGGGCGACCAGGTCGAAATTATCACCCAGAAGCAGCCGAATCCAAGCCGCGACTGGCTGAATCCAAACCTCGGATATGTGACGACCAGCCGTGGGCGTTCGAAGATCCACGCCTGGTTCCGCAAGCAGGATCGTGACAAAAACATTCTTGCCGGACGGCAGATCCTCGACGATGAGCTGGCGCATCTGGGGATCAGCCTGAAAGAGGCGGAAAAACATCTGCTGCCGCGTTACAACTTTAACGAACTGGAAGAGTTGCTGGCGGCGATTGGCGGTGGCGATATCCGTCTTAATCAGATGGTGAACTTCCTGCAATCGCAGTTCAATAAACCGAGCGCCGAAGAGCAGGACGCCGCCGCGCTGAAACAGTTGCAGCAGAAAACGTATGCGCCGCAAAGCCGCAGCAAAGACAATGGTCGTGTGGTGGTGGAAGGCGTTGGTAATCTGATGCATCACATTGCGCGCTGCTGCCAGCCGATTCCGGGCGATGAAATCGTCGGCTTTATCACTCAGGGACGCGGGATCTCGATCCATCGCGCCGACTGCGATCAACTGGAAGAGCTGCGCACCGTTGCGCCGGAGCGCATCGTGGATGCCGTCTGGGGCGAGAGCTACTCGGCGGGTTACTCGCTGGTAGTGCGCGTGACGGCAAACGACCGTAGCGGCCTGCTGCGCGATATCACCACCATTCTCGCCAATGAGAAGGTGAACGTGCTGGGCGTTGCCAGCCGCAGCGACACCAAAGAACAGCTTGCCACCATCGATATGAATATCGAAATCTACAACCTGCAGGTGCTGGGCCGCGTGCTTGGCAAACTCAACCAGGTGCCGGACGTTATCGACGCCCGTCGTCTGCACGGTGGCTGATTTTCACTTCATCCGATCCTCTCCCGTCAGCGGAGAGGATCCCATTTTTTACCAGGAAGACTCATGACTCAAATCGATCGTCTGCTCGGGATTATGCAACGCCTGCGCGACCCGGAAACCGGCTGCCCGTGGGACAAAGAACAAACCTACACCACCATTGCACCCTATACGCTGGAAGAGACGTACGAAGTGCTGGACGCTATCAACCGGGAAGATTTTGACGATCTGCGCGGTGAACTGGGCGATTTGCTGTTCCAGGTGGTGTTTTACGCCCGGATGGCGCAGGAAGAGGGGCGCTTTGATTTTAACGATGTCTGCGCGGCGATTAGCGACAAACTGGAACGCCGTCACCCGCATATTTTTGGCGACGCCATTGCCGGAAACAGCACGGAAGTGCTGGCGCGCTGGGAGCAAATCAAAACCGAGGAACGTGCTGAGAAAGCGCAGCTCTCGGCGCTGGACGACATTCCCCACAGCCTGCCTGCGCTGATGCGCGCGCATAAAATCCAGAAACGCTGCTCCGGCGTTGGCTTTGACTGGACGTCGCTGGGCCCGGTGCTCGATAAGGTGTATGAAGAGATCGATGAAGTGATGGACGAAGCGAAACAGGCCGTTGTGGATGAGGCAAGACTGGAAGAAGAGGTCGGCGATTTACTGTTTGCTACGGTAAATCTGTCGCGCCATCTGGGGGTAAAAGCGGAAGTCGCGCTGCAAAAAGCGAACCTGAAATTTGAGCGTCGTTTCCGCGAGGTGGAGCGAATTGTCCGCGAGCGCGGACTGGAAATGACCGGTGTGGATCTGGAAACAATGGAAAATGTCTGGCAACAGGTAAAACGCCAGGAACATGATCTTTAACGGAATTGTTCCAGTAAGCGCCATTTGTGTGATTTTTTAAATAACAAGCGCTTGATTTACGTCAAAAACATTTACCTGAAAGCGGCTATTTTCACACTCCTTATATCTGCCAGAACGCTTTGAGAAGCGCCTCTTCGACTTACTCGGGGCGCGTCAAGGCGGCAACTGAGAAAATCCCTAGGCGCATCGCCATGCCGTGCGTCCGGGATGGGCGAATGAAGCCAGGGCAGATGCGGCCTGAAGAACGAAGGAGAGGGAGAATGAAAGTTTGTGGCCTCAGCCATGATCGGGTATACTGCTTTCCCGTCCTGGTTATTCCATCGTCTTTTAAACCTAACTTCTCAGGTTCAGCATGACAACGAACTATATTTTTGTGACCGGCGGGGTCGTATCCTCTCTGGGTAAAGGCATTGCCGCAGCCTCCCTGGCAGCCATTCTCGAAGCTCGTGGCCTTAACGTCACTATGATGAAACTGGATCCGTATATTAACGTCGATCCGGGGACTATGAGCCCAATCCAGCATGGCGAAGTGTTCGTTACCGAAGATGGCGCTGAAACCGATCTTGATTTGGGTCACTACGAGCGCTTCATTCGCACCAAAATGACGCGTCGCAACAACTTCACCACCGGTCGCATTTACTCCGAGGTTCTGCGTAAAGAGCGTCGTGGCGACTATCTGGGCGCGACCGTACAGGTTATTCCGCACATCACTAACGCTATCAAAGAGCGCATCATTGAAGGTGGCGAAGGCCACGATGTCGCGCTGGTTGAAATCGGCGGTACTGTGGGTGATATCGAATCCCTGCCGTTCCTTGAAGCTATTCGTCAGATGGCTGTAGAAGTGGGCCGTGAGCGCACACTCTACATGCACCTGACGCTGGTGCCGTACATGGCCGCTTCGGGTGAAGTGAAAACCAAGCCGACACAGCACTCTGTGAAAGAGCTGCTTTCCATCGGTATTCAGCCGGATATCCTGATTTGTCGTTCCGATCGTGCCGTTCCTGCTAACGAACGTGCGAAAATTGCTTTGTTCTGTAACGTTCCAGAAAAAGCAGTGATTTCTCTGAAAGACGTCGATTCTATTTATAAAATCCCGGGCCTGTTGAAATCCCAGGGGCTGGACGATTATATTTGTAAACGATTCAGCTTGAACTGTCCGGAAGCAAACCTGGCCGAATGGGAACAGGTTATCTATGAAGAAGCGAATCCGTCAGGTGAAGTCACCATCGGTATGGTCGGTAAGTACATTGAACTGCCGGATGCCTACAAATCGGTGATCGAAGCGCTGAAGCATGGTGGTCTGAAAAACCGTGTCACCGTCAACATCAAGCTGATTGATTCGCAGGATGTTGAAACGCGCGGTGTGGAAATTCTGAAAGATCTGGATGCAATCCTCATCCCGGGCGGTTTCGGTTACCGCGGTGTGGAAGGCAAGATCGCCACCGCACGCTATGCGCGTGAAAACAATATTCCTTACCTGGGAATTTGCCTGGGTATGCAGGTTGCGTTGATTGAATTTGCACGTAACGTGGTCGGGATGGAGAACGCCAACTCCACGGAATTTGTGCCAGACTGTAAATACCCGGTTGTGGCGTTGATTACCGAGTGGCGTGATGAAGATGGCAACGTTGAGCAGCGTTCTGAGAAGAGCGATCTCGGCGGTACGATGCGCCTTGGCGCACAGCAGTGCCAGCTTGGCGATGACAGCCTGGTTCGCCAGCTTTACGGCGCACCGACTATCGTTGAACGCCATCGCCACCGTTACGAAGTCAACAATATGCTGTTGAAACAAATTGAAGCTGCGGGTCTGCGTGTTGCGGGCCGTTCCGGGGATGATCAGTTGGTCGAGATCATCGAGGTGCCGAATCATCCATGGTTCGTCGCCTGTCAGTTCCATCCGGAGTTTACTTCTACGCCGCGTGATGGACATCCGCTGTTTGCAGGCTTTGTGAAAGCCGCCAGCGAGCATCAAAAGCGTCAGGCGAAGTAAAAAAAGTTACAACGACAACGCGTACCTTTGGTACGCGTTGTTTGTCTGGAGTTTTAGTTTAACTTGTACTGAGGAAAACCTAATGTCCAAAATCGTTAAAGTCATCGGTCGTGAAATCATCGACTCCCGTGGTAACCCGACTGTTGAAGCCGAAGTACACCTGGAAGGTGGTTTCGTAGGTCTGGCGGCTGCGCCGTCAGGTGCTTCTACTGGTTCCCGCGAAGCGCTGGAACTGCGCGATGGCGACAAATCCCGTTTCATGGGTAAAGGCGTACTGAAAGCGGTTGGCGCGGTAAACGGCCCGATCGCTCAGGCAATCCTGGGTAAAGATGCAAAAGACCAGGCTGGCATCGATAAGATCATGATCGATCTGGACGGTACCGAAAACAAATCTAACTTCGGTGCAAACGCAATCCTGGCCGTGTCTCTGGCTGTTGCTAAAGCTGCTGCTGCTTCTAAAGGCCTGCCGCTGTACGCTCACATTGCTGAACTGAACGGCACCCCGGGCAAATACTCCATGCCGGTTCCGATGATGAACATCATCAACGGTGGTGAGCACGCTGATAACAACGTCGACATTCAGGAATTCATGATTCAGCCGGTTGGCGCGAAAAGCCTGAAAGAAGCTGTACGTATGGGTTCAGAAGTGTTCCATAACCTGGCAAAAGTTCTGAAATCCAAAGGCATGAACACTGCTGTTGGTGACGAAGGCGGCTACGCGCCGAACCTGGGTTCTAACGCCGAAGCACTGGCTGTTATCGCTGAAGCGGTAAAAGCTGCGGGCTACGAACTGGGCAAAGACATCACTCTGGCGATGGACTGCGCAGCGTCTGAATTCTACAAAGACGGTAAATACGTTCTGGCTGGCGAAGGCAACAAAGCGTTCACCTCCGAAGAGTTCACTCACTTCCTGGAAGATCTGACCAAACAGTATCCGATCGTTTCTATCGAAGATGGTCTGGACGAATCTGACTGGGCTGGCTTCGCATACCAGACCAAAGTACTGGGCGACAAAATCCAGCTGGTTGGTGACGATCTGTTCGTAACCAACACCAAGATCCTGAAAGAAGGCATCGAAAAAGGCATCGTTAACTCCATCCTGATCAAATTCAACCAGATCGGTTCTCTGACCGAAACTCTGGCTGCGATCAAAATGGCGAAAGACGCTGGCTACACCGCTGTCATCTCTCACCGTTCTGGCGAAACTGAAGACGCTACCATCGCTGACCTGGCTGTTGGTACCGCTGCTGGCCAGATCAAAACTGGTTCTATGAGCCGTTCTGACCGCGTTGCTAAATACAACCAGCTGATTCGTATCGAAGAAGCGCTGGGTGAACAAGCTCCGTTCAACGGTCGTAAAGAGATCAAAGGTCAGGCGTAATCGCTAAGCCTTGATGAAAAGAAAAATGCCAGTCATCTGACTGGCATTTTTTTTGGCTATTTGAAATCTACTTCCATCTGCTGCGGGATTGTCAGCCCGCGCGTCGTTTGTACGCAACGGGCAATATAGTCCGTAAAGCGAGGCGGCTTCGGCATGCCCATACTCAGCAGCTTATCGTTGCTGAAACGCACGTTGAGCATGGCGAACGCACCGTACAAACGCATCGCTTTCAGCATCAACCGCTCATTACAGGGGCCGAAAATACCCTTCAGCTCGCGGCGCATCTTCACCAGCGTCTCGTAACTGACCTGCGCGTATTTATCGCCCACCGGTGCTTTTTCCAGCGCTTGCGCCATGGCTTTATCGATATCAGCAAAACGCACGCTGTTCTCTTCACCGGCTGAAATATGCACCACTTCGCCCTGAGCGACCGGACCTTTAAGCAGCATCAGCAATGCATCGGCACAGTAATCGACCGGGATCACATCGACGCGATCTTCCAGCGAGCACATAAATTTCTGCAACATCAGCCCCATACTGAAGACCCAGAAAATACTGGTTGATGGCAGACATCCGTGATGCGTGTGCCCGACGACGATAGAAGGGCGGGCAATCACCAGCGGCATCTGCGGGCACTCCAGGCGCATCAGTTGCTCAATGGTCGATTTGGAGCGCGTATAGGCCACCAGATGCTCAGCATTCTCGTGAAACTCTGCGCTTTCCGGCACCAGTGAATCTGGTTCCGGCGTGCAGGACATCGCTGTGCCGACGTGAAGAAAGCGCTGCAAGCCCGCCACCTGCGACATTCTGCGGGCAAAGGCCAGCGTCCCTTCGACATTCACTTTCCAGACCAGCGGGTTATTGCCAAAAGAGGCAACAGCCGCGCAGTTCAGCACGTGAGTGACGCTTTCCAGTGCCGGATCGTTAATGAAGCCTTCCGGTTCGCCCAAATCCCCTGGCAGGATTTGCGAAGTATCAAGTGTGTTAAGTTCTGCATCCGTCAGACCAAACTTGCGCATGTTGCTTTTAACGCGCTCAAGTCCGGCCTCTTTGTCTTCTGCCCTTACCAACAGCAGTAAATTTATGGCTTCACTGCCGTGGAGGATTTTTTCCAATACCGCTCCACCCAGAAATCCCGTCACGCCCGTTATTAATAATGTATTCATGAGTGCTATTTCTCCAGCGTTGCTCGGGCGGATTGTAGGCACGGAAAGCTAAACGCCATATCAATAAAGCTGAGTGGGAAATGGGGGATTCTTAAGCTTGTTTTAAGGAAAGTACGAAAGGGGATTGGTGTTCGACAACGGCAGTGAACAATTAATTCCAGCACGAAACGTTAAAAAAATAACTAATTGATTTTAAATGCTTTATATTTTTATTGACAGCGTGAAATAGCGACGACAATTTGCGTCGAAGTGTAAGAAAAAACATAGATAGTTACATCATTTTTAGCGGTCACCGGTGGAGAAAAAGCGCAATACCGCGAAAGGCTATGAAGGTTAAGCCAGGATCTGCAATAATTAGCGTTTATTTCTGATCAGAGTTGACTATGCAGTACCCGATTAACGAGATGTTCCAGACCCTGCAAGGCGAGGGCTATTTTACCGGCGTTCCTGCCATTTTTATTCGTTTACAGGGATGCCCGGTTGGTTGCGCCTGGTGCGACACCAAACACACCTGGGATAAGCTTGCAGATCGGGAAGTGTCGCTGTTCAGCATCCTTGCGAAAACCAAAGAGAGTGATAAATGGGGCGCGGCCAGTAGTGAAGATCTGCTGGCGATTATTGCGCGCCAGGGCTGGACGGCGCGCCATGTGGTGATCACTGGCGGCGAACCCTGCATCCATGATTTGACGCCGCTCACCAGCCTGCTTGAGCTGAACGGTTTTAGCTGCCAGATCGAAACCAGCGGCACGCATGAAGTGCGCGCTTCCCATTCCACCTGGGTAACGGTATCGCCGAAGGTGAATATGCGCGGCGGCTACGATGTGCTGTTGTCGGCGCTGGAGCGTGCGGATGAAATTAAGCATCCGGTCGGGCGTATGCGTGATATCGAAGCGCTGGACGAGCTGCTGGCGCAGTTAACCGATGACAAGCCGCGGGTGATTGCCTTGCAGCCTATCAGCCAGAAAGAGGATGCAACCCGTCTGTGTATTGAAACCTGTATCGCCCGCAACTGGCGGCTCTCGATGCAGACACATAAATACCTGAACATTGCCTGATAAATCAGCCCGCCCTGGCGGGTTGTTTTTTCCGCGCAATATCTGATGAAGTTTTCACTGCGCTGCATATCACGTTTCAAAGCCCGTTCCGTCATTAATCATTCTCTGCGTTTATTAACAAGAAATAATTCAGGTTGATGGTGTCGGGCTATTATTCAGCAAATATGACGCGAATCGCCCGCAGTAAAGCCAAAACGTCCGGCGAACCGCTGGGGAGATTAAGCAGGATTTGATGGGATTTCTTGCAAGCCGCGCAGCGGGTTCTGCCAACGGCCATATGCTGGCCGTGGATGGCGGCTTCCTGACTCACTAACGGCTATCGGTCAGTCATCTCCGGGAAGAAATGACCGACTCGCTTATTCGCCGCGATAGACGCAACCTGCGGTACAGGTTTCTTTCACCATGACTGCGCTCAGCAGCGGCACAACCGGCTTCATCTGATCCCAGATCCACTTCGCCAGCACTTCGCTGGTCGGGTTTTCCAGGCCCGGGATCTCATTCAGATAGTAGTGATCCAGCCTGTCATACAACGGCTTAAACGCCGCTTTCAGTTCGGCGAAGTCCATGATCCAGCCGGTATAAGGATCCACCTCGCCGGTGATCTCCAGGCGCACCATAAAGGAGTGGCCATGCAGACGACCGCACTTATGCCCTTGCGGGACATGCGGTAAATGGTGAGCGGCTTCAAAGGTGAAATCTTTAAACAACGTGGTCGACATAATGCACTCTCAGACTGACAAAAAACCGCCGCATAGTAGCGGAAATGACCTTTTTTAGCATTAACTAAAATCGCTAAAAGTGTTTACGCGCTGAATACTACTAACCTGCATTTATTTTATTATTACAATTCAATAAGTTAATTAACCAGTTTTAGTGTTATTAACTATAGCTAAAACAGGTTAGTTCTTTTGGTTATTTATTATTTCCAACCTTTCTTTAATTGTTATTATCCCGCCGTTAACCTTAGTTTCACTTCGTTTTTTAAAATTATATCCCCTTATCGTTTTTGCGTTGTTGACCGCGAAAAAGTCTGTCTGCAAAACGAAGGGGAATTTTCGCTACTGGAACATGACAACGCATGACAACTCAGGCTCCACCTTCCGCGTTGCTGCCGCTAAACCCGGAGCAACTGGCGCGCCTTCAGGCCGCAACCACTGATTTGACGCCCACCCAGTTAGCCTGGGTTTCTGGTTATTTCTGGGGCGTACTGAACCAACAGCCCGCGACAGCAGTTACCGTACCGACATCTGCCGCAGAGATCCCGGCAATTACGCTAATTTCCGCGTCGCAAACCGGCAACGCTCGCCGCGTGGCGGAAGCGCTGCGCGACGATCTACTGGCAGCGAAACTTAACGTCAACCTGGTTAACGCCGGAGACTATAAGTTCAAACAGATCGCTAACGAAAAATTACTGGTGGTGGTGGCCTCCACTCAGGGCGAGGGCGAAGCGCCGGAAGAAGCTGTTGCGCTGCATAAGTTCCTGTTCTCGAAAAAAGCGCCAAAACTGGATGGCACTGCCTTTGCGGTGTTCGGCCTTGGCGATACGTCGTATGAATTCTTCTGCCAGGCGGGGAAAGACTTCGACAGCAAACTTGCTGAGCTGGGCGCGGAGCGCTTGCTGGATCGCGTTGACGCTGATGTCGAGTATCAGGCTGCGGCTGCCGAATGGCGTGCGCGCATTGTCGAAGTGTTGAAAGCCCGCGTACCGAAAGACTCTCCGGCGCAGGCGGTGGCGAGCGCGACGGGCGCGGTGAACGAGGTTTTCTCCAGCCCCTATACTAAAGAAGCGCCGTTGACGGCGAGTTTGTCCGTGAACCAAAAAATCACCGGTCGTCATTCCGAAAAAGATGTTCGCCATATCGAAATCGATCTCGGGGATTCAGGGCTGCGCTACCAGCCGGGTGACGCGCTGGGCGTCTGGTATCAGAACGATCCGGCCCTGGTGAAAGAACTGGTGGAACTGCTGTGGTTGAAAGGCGATGAGCCGGTTACGGTTGACGGTAAAACACAGCCGCTCGCTGAAGCGTTGCAGTGGCATTTCGAGCTGACGGTCAACACCGCCAACATCGTGGAAAATTACGCCACGCTGACGCGCAGCGAAACGTTGTTGCCGCTGGTGGGTGATAAAGCCCGGTTGCAGCACTATGCCGCGACAACGCCAATTGTTGATATGGTGCGTTTCTCCCCGGCACAGCTTGATGCGCAAGCGCTGATTGGTCTGCTGCGTCCGCTGACGCCGCGGCTCTATTCCATTGCCTCTTCGCAGGCGGAAGTGGAAAACGAAGTGCATATCACCGTCGGCGTGGTGCGCTACGAAGTGGAAGGGCGTGCGCGTGCGGGTGGTGCTTCCAGTTTCCTTGCGGATCGCGTGGAAGAAGAGGGCGAAGTGCGGGTGTTCATTGAGCACAACGATAACTTCCGCCTGCCAGCCAACCCGGAAACGCCGGTGATTATGATTGGCCCGGGCACGGGCATTGCGCCGTTCCGCGCCTTTATTCAACAACGCGCGGCCGATGAAGCGCCGGGTAAAAACTGGCTGTTCTTTGGCAACCCACACTTCACCGAAGATTTCCTCTATCAGGTGGAGTGGCAGCGTTACGTTAAAGAGGGCGTGCTGAATCGCATTGATTTGGCCTGGTCCCGCGATCAAAAAGAAAAAGTCTACGTACAAGACAAACTGCGCGAACAGGGCGCAGAACTGTGGCGCTGGATCAATGACGGTGCGCACATTTATGTCTGCGGCGACGCCAATCGCATGGCGAAAGATGTCGAGCAGGCTTTACTGGACGTGATTGCCGAATTCGGTGGCATGGATACCGAAGCGGCGGATGAATTTTTAAGTGAGCTGCGCGTTGAGCGCCGTTATCAGCGAGATGTCTACTAATGAGTGAAAAACATCCCGGCCCACTGGTGGTCGAAGGTAAACTGGCCGACGCCGAGCGTCTGAAGCTCGAAAGCAACTATCTGCGTGGCACGATTGCAGAAGATCTGCACGACGGCCTGACCGGCGGTTTCAACGGCGATAACTTCCTGCTGATCCGTTTTCACGGCATGTATCAGCAGGACGACCGCGATATTCGCGCCGAACGCGCCGAGCAGAAGCTGGAGCCGCGCCACGCGATGATGCTGCGCTGCCGTCTGCCGGGCGGCATCATTACACCGAAGCAGTGGCTGTCGATCGATAAATTTGCCGACGATAAGACGATCTACGGCAGCATTCGCCTGACCAACCGCCAGACGTTCCAGTTCCACGGCATTCTGAAAAAGAACGTCAAACCGGCACACCAGATGCTGCACGAAGTTGGTCTGGACGCGCTGGCGACCGCCAACGACGTTAACCGTAATGTGCTGTGTACGTCGAACCCGGTTGAGTCGGAACTGCATGCAGAAGCCTACGAGTGGGCGAAAAAGCTCTCCGAACATCTGTTGCCGCGCACTCGCGCTTATGCGGAGATCTGGCACGACGCCGAGAAAGTGGCGACTACGGACGAAGAGCCTATCTTGGGGAAAACTTACCTGCCGCGTAAGTTCAAAACCACGGTGGTCATTCCGCCGCAGAACGACGTGGATCTGCATGCCAACGACATGAACTTTGTGGCGGTCGCGGAAAACGGCAAGCTGGTCGGTTTTAACCTGCTGGTGGGCGGTGGGCTTTCCATTGAACATGGCAATAAGAAAACCTACGCCCGCACCGCGAGCGAGTTTGGTTATCTGCCGCTGGAACATACGCTGGCGGTGGCGGAAGCAGTGGTGACGACCCAGCGCGACTGGGGTAACCGTACTGACCGTAAAAACGCCAAAACCAAATACACGCTGGAACGCGTTGGCGTCGACACCTTCAAAGCAGAAGTGGAACGCCGCGCGGGGATCAAATTCGAACCGATTCGCCCGTACGAATTCACCGGTCGCGGCGATCGCATTGGCTGGGTGAAAGGTATCGATAATAAATGGCACCTGACGCTGTTTATTGAAAATGGCCGTATTCTGGATTATCCGGGCCGTCCGCTGAAAACCGGCCTACTGGAAATTGCTAAGATCCATAAAGGCGACTTCCGTTTAACGGCGAACCAGAATCTGATTGTGGCCGGCGTGCCGGAAAGCCAGAAAGCGAAAATCGAAAAACTGGCGCGCAGTCACGGCTTAATGGATGCGGTGAAACCGCAGCGTGAAAACTCCATGGCCTGCGTGTCGTTCCCGACCTGCCCGCTGGCCATGGCCGAAGCCGAACGTTTCCTGCCTTCATTTGTGGATAAAGTGGAAGCGGTGATGGAGAAACATGGCGTTGGCGACGATCATATCGTGCTGCGCGTCACGGGTTGCCCGAACGGCTGCGGCCGCGCGATGCTGGCGGAAGTGGGTCTGGTCGGTAAAGCGCCGGGCCGCTACAACCTGCATCTTGGCGGTAACCGCATCGGGACGCGTATTCCGCGTATGTTCCGGGAAAATATCACCGAAACGGAAATTCTGGCGACGCTCGATGAACTGGTCGCACGCTGGGCAAGCGAGCGCGAAGAGGGTGAAGGCTTTGGCGATTTCACCATTCGTGCCGGGATCGTCCGTCCGGTACTCGATCCGGCGCGCGATTTCTGGGAATAATGCATAATACCGGATGGCGGCGTAAACGCGTTATCCGGCCTGGGGTTGGCGTAATTTGTAGGCCTGATAAGTGAAGTGCCATCAGGCAATAAACACGGTGAGGAACTTATGTCCAGACTCGATCTGAATGCGCTGAATGAACTGCCGAAAGTTGAACGTGTGCTTCAGCTTGCTGAAACCAATGCGCAACTCGAAAAGCTGAACGCCGAAGAGCGCGTCGGCTGGGCGCTGGAAAACCTGCCGGGCGAGTATGTGCTCTCCTCCAGCTTCGGTATCCAGGCGGCAGTAAGCCTGCATCTGGTCAACCAGGTTCAGCCGAACATTCCGGTGATCCTGACTGACACCGGCTACCTGTTTCCGGAAACCTACCAGTTTATTGACGAGCTGACGGACAAGCTCAAGCTGAACCTGAAAGTATTCCGAGCAGAGCAAAGCCCGGCGTGGCAGGAAGCGCGTTACGGTAAGTTGTGGGAACAGGGCGTTGAAGGCATTGAAAAATACAATGAAATCAACAAAGTTGAACCTATGAATCGCGCTCTTGCCGAGCTGAACGCGCAAACCTGGTTTGCCGGTCTGCGCCGTGAACAATCCGGCAGCCGCGCCAATCTGCCGGTGCTGGCTATCCAGCGCGGCGTATTTAAAGTGCTGCCGATTATCGACTGGGACAACCGCACGGTATATCAGTACCTGCAAAAGCACGGCCTGAATTATCACCCGCTGTGGGATCAGGGTTATCTGTCCGTAGGCGACACGCACACCACCCGCAAATGGGAGCCGGGCATGGCGGAAGAAGAGACGCGCTTCTTCGGGTTGAAACGCGAATGCGGGCTGCACGAAGGCTGACAGAGCAGCATCAAACTTTGAAACACAATGAGGCAGGGAGGAATCCCTGCCTTTTTTATAGTTAAACACAGTCACCTAACAACAGGAGCATTGTGATGAAGATTGCGTTTCTGGGGCTTGGCACCATGGGGTTGCCAATGGCCGCGAATCTAATCAAAGCCGGTTATCAGGTTCAGGGCTGGAACCGCTCTGCCGGGCCGCGCGAGAAACTGGCATCGCTGGGCGCCACCGCAGCGGAAACGGCCGCAGAAGCGGTGAGGGATGCTGATGTGGTTATTTCCATTCTGGCGGACGACAACGCCACGCGCAGCGTCGTACTGGAGGGCAATGTGCTGGCAACGCTGAAACCCGGGGCTATCCACCTGAATATGGCGACTATCTCTGTCGATCTGGCGGTAGAACTGGCGCAACTGCACCAGGCGCGTAATATCGGTTATCTTGCCGCGCCGGTACTGGGGCGGGTAAATGTTGCCGAAGCGGGGCAGTTAAATATTCTGGCGGCTGGCGACAGCGCGCTGCTGGCAAAGGTGCAGCCGCTGCTGGATGTGCTCGGTCAGAAGACCTGGTATCTTGGTGAGCGGCCGGAGCAGGCGAATGCCGCGAAGCTGGCGGTCAACTTTATGATCGCCAGCGCCATTGGCACGATGGGGGAGGCGGTTGCGCTGGTGCAGGGGCATGAGGTCAGTAAAACCGATTTCATTGATTTAATCACCTCCACGCTGTTTGCCGCGCCGGTCTATAAAGGTTACGGCCAGGCGATTGCCAGCGATACCTTCGAGCCAGCCGGGTTTAAGCTGGCACTGGGGTTGAAAGATGTGCGTCTGGCGCAGGATGCCGCCGAGCGAGTGAATGTGCCAATGGCGATTGCCGGTACGCTGCGCGCAGCGCATGTGGAAAGCCTGGCCCATGATGAAGGGCATCTCGACTGGGCCGCGCTGGCGCGTACCGCCGCCCGCCGCGCCGGACAACTTTAGCAAACCTGCCGGATGGCAGCTCCGCCTTATCCGGCTTACACCACAGCCAACAATGTAAACCCGGTAAGCGCCATAGCCTCCGGGTATTTCCCTGTAGCGACACCTTTCTTACGATGAATAAAAAAGCTGAAGCGATGGGGTTGAGTCCCCGCCGAAATCGGCGAGCCGGAGGGCAGATGACAAGGTCTGGACGCCCTGGATGGCGTCCAGAGGCGAACCGAGCCATGGAGGGCGAGTTGAGCCGACCGCAGGCAGATGACCGGGAGGTGAGCGTAGTGCGTAGCACCGATTTCCTGCGGGGCCGCGGGGATTGATAAGGGGAGCGCGGTAAGCGCCCCTTATCCCGTTCACCGCATAAAGGTTTACAGAAACTCCCGCACGCATGGTGAACGGAATAATTCCACAATAATCTCAAAACGCCCGGAGGCACGATTGCCGGATGGCGGCTCCGCCTTATCTGGCCAGCGCCACAGCCAACAATGTAAGCCGGTAAGCGCCAACGCCACCGGGCAATTCCTCCCGTTTTAGTGCATTCCTTGCACTAAAATTGTGCATTATCTGCTCAGTGAACCACAGCCCTTCCAGACCTCCGTTTCGCCCGTAAAAAATAAACATTAATAAATCAAAGTATTAACAAAAATTTCAAAAATATGACCGAACCAATACCTAATTGGTTCGGTAATTGCTTAGTTATAAGGGCGACACATCGCGGATTAAATAATTAACTTCATGTAATTAAAGAAAAAGATAACGCGAAATACGGATGAACCAATATGGAAAAACCGTCACGCTATCTGGCAAATTCCAGTACGGCGCTTGAACAACTTCGTGGGCTTATTCACCAACATGAGTCAACACCAGGGACTCCACTGCCCACGGAACGTGAACTGGCGGAACGCTTAGGCGTTGGGCGGCGAGAAGTACGCCGCGCGCTGGACGTACTGGAGGAAGAGGGGCGGATCTGGCGTAAGCAGGGTAAAGGCACGTTTATTGGCCCCGCTGCGCCGGTCGCGCCGCTGGCACTCCAGGGACTGGTGCAACAAACCAATATGCTGGAAGTGATGGAAGCGCGCTTGCAGGTTGAGCCGGGACTTGCGCGGCTGGCGGCACTTCGCGCCAACCCGGAAAACCTGGCGCTGATGCAGCGCATGCTGGAACGCATCGATAACGTCAATCCGGACGATCCGGATCTTAATGAGCTATGGGACAGCGCTTTTCACCGGGCCATCGCTGAAGCGGCGGGAAACCGTTTGATGCTCGGTCTTTTTGATGCCATTGACGCCGTGCGTCGCGAACCCGCCTGGCATCATCTGCGGGAGCTGGCGCGTACTCCGGCGAAGGTCGATCGCTATAACGATCACCACCACCGCATTATGCACGCCATCCGGCAGCGTCAGCCGCAGGAGGCCTTCCTGGCGATGCGTGAACATCTGCTCGACCTGCAACATGCCCTGATCCAGGCCATTCATCTCGAGGACGATACGCCATGACCACCATTCCTTTTCACGATCCCGCGCCCGTCCTGCGTCTGCACAACCTGAAGGTCCAGTTCGCCGGTAGCCCGGTTAGCGTACTGGACGGTATTTCGCTGACCATAAAAAGCGGGGAAACACTGGCGCTGGTGGGGGAATCTGGCTGCGGTAAAAGCATTACCTCGCTGGCGTTGATGGGGCTGTTGCCCAACAGCGCGCAGATCCTCAGCGGCGAAATGCAGTTTCGCAGCCACAATCTGCGCCTGCTTTCGCCGAGGGAATATGCGGATCTGCGCGGTAATGAACTGGCAATGATTTTTCAGGAGCCGATGACCTCGCTGAACCCCTCGTTCACCCTTGGCGATCAACTGAGTGAAACGGTGATGCGCCACCAGCATGTCTCCCGCCAGGCCGCGCGGGATATCGCGCTGCAGATCCTCGAAAAGGTACAAATCCCGGCGGCGGAGATGCGCCTGAAAGCGTACCCGCACCAGCTTTCCGGCGGTATGCGCCAGCGCGTGATGATTGCCATGGCGCTGATTAACAACCCGCGTCTGCTGATTGCCGACGAACCGACAACCGCGCTGGATGTCACTATTCAGGCGCAGATCCTGGCTCTGCTCAACACTCTGAAAGCCGACACCGGCACGGCAGTATTGATGATCACCCACGATCTTGGCGTGGTGGCGGAAGTCGCCCAGCAAGTCGCCGTAATGTACGCCGGGCAAGTGGTCGAGCAGGGCAGCGTGGAGGCGATTTTTGCCGATCCGCAGCATCCGTACACCATCGGCCTGATGGGCTCGATTCCCTCGCTGGGCGCACGCAAAGGCCAGCTTTCCACCATTCCCGGCGCCGTACCGTTACCGGAAGCGATGCCAAAAGGTTGCCGTTTCGCCACGCGCTGCCCGTTTGCGCAGAGCCGCTGCCACGCGGAAAAACCGCCGCTACAGCCGCTGGGCCGCGGTCATCAGGCGGCCTGTTTCCGCGTGCCCCTTGAACAACATATTGCGCTGGGAGAAACCGCATGAGCACACCGATCCTTGAGGCCCACGATCTCAGCAAACGCTTTGTCGGCGCGACGCGCCTGTTCGCGCCAAAACGCTTTGTCACGGCAGTCGATCGCATTTCGCTCGCCGTTTACCCCGGTGAAACGCTGGCGATTGTGGGCGAGTCCGGTTCCGGTAAATCGACGCTGGGCCGCCTGCTGTTACGTCTGTTGACGGCGTCCGAAGGGCGCGTTTACTACCAGGGCGAAGAGATCACTCACGCCAGCGGTGCGCGGTTAAACCAGTTGCGCCGCGAACTGCAAATTATCTTTCAGGATCCCTTCGCCTCGCTGAACCCGCGCATGACCGTGGAGCAGATCGTCGGTGAACCGCTGTGGCTGCATCTGAAAATGGGCAAAGCGGATCGCCAGGCGCGCGTCGCCGAACTGCTCGCGACCGTTGGTTTGCCTGCGGCCTGGGCGCGGCGTTTCCCGCATGAATTCTCCGGTGGCCAGCGCCAGCGTATTGGCATTGCCCGCTCGCTGGCTTCCGGGCCGAAGCTGTTGCTGGGCGATGAACCGGTGTCCGCGCTGGATGTCTCGGTGCAGGCGCAGGTGGTGAACCTGCTGGAAAACCTGAAGCAGCAACTTGGGCTGACGATGATCATCGTCGCACACGGGCTGGCGGTGATCCGCCATATGAGCGATCGCGTGGCGGTGATGTACCTCGGGCAGATCGTCGAAATGGCGACCGTCGATGAGATCTTCGATGCGCCGCTGCACCCGTACACGCAGGCGCTGATCGCCTCTGCGCCGCAAACCCAGCCCGGCCTCAAGCGTGAAATGCCGCTGTTGCAGGGGGATTTACCCAATCCGGCCAGCCCGCCGCAGGGCTGTCGTTTTCACACCCGTTGCCCGCACGTCACCGATGAGTGTCGGCAACGCGAACCGATCGCTCAGGTACTTGAAGGCGGCCGCCAGGTCTCCTGCCATCGCTGGCAGGAGCTCAACCGTGACCGCACGATCATCCAGATTGCTCCACCCTCCGCCGCGTTCCTGCGACGCCGTGCTCTGTTCGAACACGCGGCCTCTCACTCATCCCTTTAAAGGAAAAAAATAATGATTGTGCGTAATTCTCTTTTGACCGTTCTGGGAAGTGTTATGTTGCTGGGCGCGGCGCTGCCGGCCCAGGCTGAAAGTGTGCTGCGTATTGGTTTAGGCGCGGATCCGGACATGCTCGATCCGCACCTGGCGCGCACCTACTATGGCCGCTTTGTCTTCGCCTCACTGTGCGATCGGCTGGTGGACGTCGATGAAAACCTGAAAGTGGTGCCGGGTCTGGCGAAAGAGTGGTCGTGGAGCGAAGATGGCAAAACTCTGACCATGAACCTGCGTGAGGGTGTGACGTTCCACGATGGCGAGAAATTTGATGCTGCCGCCGCGAAATTCAGCCTCGATCGCGCCCTGACACTGCCTGGCTCGCTGCGCAAAAGCGAGATCTCCTCGGTAGAATCCGTGGAAGTGACCGGGCCGATGCAAATCACCCTGCATCTGAAAACGCCGGATTCGGCGCTGCTGATGCAGCTTACCGATCGCGCAGGCGCGATGCTGGCGCCAGAAGCAGCGAAAAAACCTGACTTCGCCGCGCATCCGGTCTGCTCCGGACCATACAAGTTTGACAGCCGCGTCTCGCAGGATCGCATTGTACTTTCGCGCTTTGACAACTACTGGAACAAAGGCGCTTACCACTTCGACAAAGTGATTTATCTGCCGATCCCGGATGCCTCGGTGCGTCTGGCGAACCTGCGCGCGGGCGATCTGGATCTGAGCGAAGGCATTGTGCCAAGCGATGTGAAAACGGTGGAGAACGACGGCAAATTAAAACTGGCGAAGGTAACCGGGCTGGGGTATCAGGGCATCACCTTTAACATCAACAACGGCAAAGTCCCGGCTAACGATCCGTTTAAAGATGCGCGCGTGCGCGAAGCATTCTCGCAGGCAATTGACCGCGAGGCGTTAAACCAGGTGGTATTCGAAGGCCTCTTCACACCGGCGAACCAGGCGTTCTCACCGGTCAGCCCGTATCACATTAACCTACCGGTGCCGCCGCGCGATGTCGAAAAAGCCAAAGCGCTGCTGAAAGCGGCAGGCGTGCAGACACCGATCACCGTTTCGTTGCTGGTGCCGAATAACCCGACTTCGCAGCAGGTGGCGCAGGTATTACAGGCGATGACCGCCGAAGCCGGTTTTAACGTCAATCTGCAAATGACCGAATTCGCCACGCTGCTGGATCGCCAGCAAAACGGCGACTTCCAGCTCAGCTACTCCGGCTGGTCTGGCCGCCCGGATCCAGACGGCAGCATCTTCGGCTTTATTCACAGCAAAGGCACCCTCAACGATGGCCGCTACAGCAATGCGCAGGTCGATGACTGGCTGACCCAGGCGCGTCTGCATAACGATCCGGCTACCCGTAAAGGGCTGTATGAGAACGTTGTTAAACAATTGCAAACGGATATGCCGATTGCGTATCTCTACTTCGAGCCGCGCATTTTTGGGCTGAATAAAAAAGTAGAGGGCTTTAAACCTTACCCGGATGGCATTGTGCGCTTGGCAGGTATGACGTTCGCGAAGTAACGGAGTTGTAAGGAGATACCATGCTGGAATTGATATGCAAACGCCTGCTGCTCGCCATCCCGACGTTGCTGATGGTCAGTATGATGGTCTTCGGGTTGCAAAAGCTGCTGCCCGGCGATCCGCTGACGGCCATGCTCGGGGAAGAGCGCGATCCGGCAGTGATCGCCCAGCTACGCGCGGAGCTGAATCTGGATGCGCCGATCCCGGTGCAATATTTCCACTGGCTTACCCGCGCCTTGCAGGGGGATCTTGGCGTCTCCTTACGCACTCAGGAGACGGTGACGCATCTGATCGCCACCAAACTGCCCGTTACGCTGGAGATGTCTTTGCTGGCGATGATCTTCGCGCTGCTGTTCGGCATCAGCATGGGGATTATGGCGGCAGTGAACCGGAATAGCTGGATCGATCACGGCACTAACTTTGTCGCCATCTCCGGCATCTCGGTGCCGCACTTCTGGCTGGGGATTTTGTTGATCCTGATTTTCTCCGTCAATCTGCAATGGCTGCCCGCGTCGGGCTTTGTCCCCTTCAGCGAAGATCCGCTGCAGAACCTGCGCACCTTGCTGTTGCCTTCTCTGGTGCTTGGCACCGGGCTGGCGGCCACCTTAATGCGCCACACCCGCGCATCCATGATTGCTGTTCTGAAAGCAGATTACATCCGTACCGCCAGGGCAAAGGGTTTGCTGCCGAAAACGGTGATCATGAAGCACGCATTTCGTAATGCGCTGGTGCCGGTGATCACCCTGACCACGTTGCTGTTTGGTGAACTGCTGGGCGGCGCGGTGCTGACCGAGCAGGTATTTACCATTCCCGGCTTTGGCAAAATGATTGTCGATTCCGTGTTTAACCGTGATTACGCGGTGGTGCAGGGCGTGGTGCTGGTGGTGGCGATTGGCTTCCTGTTGCTCAACCTGTTGGCCGATGTGCTGTACGTGCTGATTAACCCGAAAATGCGGAGCGAATAATGGCAGAACTGACCACTACGGGCGTGGCGGCGTCGCTGCCACGTACGGAAAACCGGGTACTGAAGAAATTCCTCGCCAACAAAAGTGCGGTGATTGGCGCGGTGATTGTCGGCATCTTTGTGCTGATCGCTTTGCTGGCGCCGTGGATCGCACCGTTCGATCCGGTAAAAGCGAACTTTCTGGCGGTACGTAAACCCCCCTCTGAACTGTACTGGTTCGGCACCGACGAACTGGGGCGCGATATTCTGTCGCGTATGGTCTGGGGAGCGCGCACCTCGTTGCTGGCCGGTTGTATCTCAGTGCTGATTGCGGTGGTGATTGGCGTGCCGCTTGGCCTGCTGGCCGGTTATTTCCAGGGGATCTGGGATGGGGTGATTTCACGCTTTATCGAAGCGCTGCTGGCCTGTCCGTTTTTGATCATGGCGATCGCCCTCGGCGCGTTTCTTGGCCCAAGCCTGAGTAATGCAATGATCGCCATTGGCCTGTCGGCGATGCCGATCTTCGCCCGTCTGACGCGCGGCCAGGTGATCGCCATTCGCAACGAAGAGTATATCGACGGGGCGCGGGCGATTGGCCTGCCGGATCGCTGGATAATCCTGCGCTATGTGCTGCCCAATGTGATGTCGCCGATCCTCGTTCAGGCGACGCTGGCGATTGCCTCGGCGATCATCACCGAAGCCAGCCTCTCTTTTCTCGGCCTCGGCCAGCAGCCGCCGTATCCCTCCTGGGGCGCGATGCTGAATACCGCCAAAGGTTTTCTGGAGCAGGCGCCCTGGATGTCTGTTTTCCCCGGTGTGGCGATTTTTCTCACCGTACAGGGATTTAATTTACTCGGCGACGGGCTGCGCGATGCGCTCGATCCACGCCACGACTAAGGAGTCTCGATGACGAAAGCGATTGATTTTAAAGTAGGTTATGCCTCATACCGCGCACCGATGATGGGACACAACGCAGTAGCCACCTCCCAGCCGCTGGCGGCGCAGGCCGGAATGCGCATGCTGGCGCTCGGGGGTAACGCGGTGGATGCGGCGATTGCCACGGCGATGGCGTTGACGGTAGTGGAGCCAACCGGCTGCGGCATTGGTAGCGATGCGTTTGCCATTGTCTGGGATGGCAAAGAACTGCACGGTTTGAATGCGTCTGGTCGCTCACCGGCAAGCTGGAATGCGGATATGTTTGCCGGTCTTGATGCGGTGCCGGAGCTCGGCTGGAATGCCGTTACCGTACCGGGCGCGGTTTCCGGCTGGGTGGCGCTGGCCGAACGTTTCGGTTCGCTGCCGCTGACCACGCTGGCGCAGCCGGCGATCGAGTATGCCCGTAACGGTTTTCCTGTTTCGCCGCTGATTGGTGAGCTCTGGCAGCGCGGCTATAACAGGTTAAAAGATCAACCGGGCTTTAGCGCCTGTTTTGCGCCGGAAGGGCGCGCGCCGAAGATCGGCGAAATCTTCCGTAACCCGGCGCAGGCGAAAACGCTGGAGTTGATTGCGCAGACCAATGGCGAAGCGTTTTATCGCGGTGAACTGGCGCAGAAAATCGCCGCTTTCGCGAAAGAGCATGGGGCGCACCTGAGCGAAGCGGATCTGGCAAACCATAAAGCCGACTGGGTTACGCTGCTCTCCAGGGAATTTGCCGGTGGTTCAGTACAGGAGCTGCCACCGAACGGGCAGGGGATTGCGACGCTGATTGCGCTTGGCATTCTTGAGCACTGCGATATTGGCCGCTATGACCCGGATTCGGTGCAGTCACTGCATCTGTCGATTGAAGCGATGAAGCTGGCGCTGGCCGATCTCGATCGTTACGTCGCGGATACCGATCATCTGGAATTCGCCGCCGACTTGCTGCTCAGCGACGACTATTTAAAAGCCCGCGCGGCGTTGATCGACCCGGATAAGGCCTCCGATTTTGTTTACGGTTCGCCGACGCAAAGCGGCACGGTGTACCTCTCCACGGCGGATGCCAGCGGTATGATGGTGTCGTTTATTCAGTCCAACTATATGGGCTTTGGTTCCGGCGTCGTGGTGCCCGAAACGGGTATCAGCCTGCAAAACCGCGGCTGTGGTTTTGTGCTCGATCCGCAACACCCGAATGCGCTGGCGGGCGGCAAGCGTCCGTTGCATACCATTATCCCTGGCTTTGCGATGGGAGCAGACGGCAAACCGCTGATGTCTTTCGGCGTAATGGGCGGGCCGATGCAGGCGCAAGGCCATATGCAGATGGCGCTGCGTATTATGCTGCACGGGCAGAACCCACAGGCGGCGATCGATGCGCCGCGCTGGCGCGTGGTGAAGGGCAGGGACGTGGTGGTGGAAGCTACGTTTGAACGCAATCTGATTGCCGGGCTGCGCGCGCGGGGACACCGGATTACGGTGGAAGATCCGCTGGAAGGCTATCATTTCGGTGGCGCGCAGGTGATCTATCGCCTGCCGGAAGGGCACTACGTTGCGGCGACTGAAAGCCGCAAAGATGGACAAGCGTTAGTCAGTTAAAGGGCATCATGCCGGATGGTGCCTGGCTTATCCGGCCTGTGATTCTCTTCGATCTTCAGACCGTAGGCCCGGTAAGCATCGCGCCACCGGGCAGAACCTCGCGGTAAATAAAAAGGCCGGATAGCGCTTCGCTTACCCGGCCTGCAAAACTACAACCCTTGCGTTAATCGAGCGTAAACGGATCGGCATCCTGCCAGGCCGGGAACTGCGCACGATACTCCTGCAATGCGCTGAGCGACATTTCGGCGTCGATGCGGGTTGCCAGGTGCGGCTCGGCGGTGGCGATAATCTCGCCCTGCGGGCTGATCACCCGGCTGTCGCCACGGTAGTGATGACCATTGCCGTCAGTGCCGACGCGGTTGCAGCCCGCCACCCACGCCTGGTTTTCAATGGCGCGCGCCACCAGCAGCGACTGCCAGTGCAGCGAGCGCGGCGCAGGCCAGTTAGCAACATAGAGCAGCAGATCGTAATCGTTGCGGTTGCGCGACCACACCGGGAAACGCAGGTCGTAGCAAACCAGCGGCAGGATGCGCCAGCCGCGCCACTCAAATACCACGCGCTCATTCCCTGCTTCGTAGTGATGGTGCTCTTCGGCCATACGGAACAGATGGCGCTTATCGTAAAAATGCACTTTGCCTTCTGGCTCAATCAGCAGAAAACGGTTTACCGGCCCGCGGTCGGTTTGCAGCGCGGCGCTGCCCGCAATCAGCGCATTGGTCTGGCGGGCTTTACTTTGCATCCATGCCACTACCTCGTCCTGCGACATGGACTGTTTTGCCGCTTCCATCGCAAAGCCGGTAGTGAACATTTCGGGCAGGACGATGACATCCCGGCCGGTAACGCCCTCCAGCTGGATGTCGAAATGGCGCAGATTCGCGGGCCCATCCATCCAGACTAACGGTTGTTGTAACAGTGTAATTTTCAAACCAGGCACAGTGTTGACTCCCCGTAAGACAGCATTTGCACACTGTAGCATGCAAAGACAGAAAAAAACCCGCAGTTGCGGGTTTTGGTAAGGGAAGAATGCTTTCAGGCGATTACCGCATCAGGCCGCTTCCGGTTTACGCAGCTTTTCCGGCGCCTTGACCACCGGCTGAGTTGCCAGTGCCTCTGGCGCAAAGTCATCAACGTTGATGCTGCGCAGGCGGCTGACTTCCGCTTTGCTCAGCAGCGCCGCTTCTTCCGCAGTAATCAACCCGCTTGCCAGCGCCTGCTGGGCGAGATCGTTGAGGCGGGTAAACGGCAGGTTTTTGCCCAGCGCTTTGCAGATGCGTTGGTGAACCGGATCGGCCGCCATCACATCGACCAGCGCCTCTTCCAGCAGGCCCACCGGGTTGTGCTCGCTCGGCGTCAGATACTGACCGCGCCCGATGCGGGAGCGGGTGGCGCTCGGCGTTTGCAGAATCTTCGCCACTTTGTGGTCCAGCTTATCCGACGGCGCGCGGTAATGGCGACCGGTCGGGAAAATCACCAGGCTTAATGCGCCCGCGACGAAGCGGTTCGGGAAGTTCTCCAGCAGATCGCTCATCGCCTGTTCCGCCTGATACAGCGCGTCCTGAACGCCCCAGTGGACCAGCGGCAGATCCGCTTCCTGACGGCCTTCATCGTCATAACGTTTCAGCGCTGCAGAGGCGAGGAACAGCTGGCTGAGAATATCCCCCAGACGGGCGGAGATACGCTCGCGGCGTTTCAGGCTGCCGCCCAGCACTGCCATTGAGACATCAGACAGCAGCGCAAGGTTGGCACTCAGGCGGTTCAGATGCTGGTAGTAACGCTTGGTGGCGTCGCGGGTCGGCGTGGCGCTGGTTAAACCGCGCGTCAGGCCAAGCCACAGGCTGCGCATTTTATTACTGCCGACATGGCCGATGTGTTTAAACAGCAGTTTATCGAAAGCGTCCACATCATTATTCTGCGCGGCGGCCATCTCTTCCAGCACATACGGATGGCAGCGGATCGCGCCCTGGCCGAAGATCATCATGCTGCGGGTCAGGATGTTCGCGCCTTCGACGGTAATGGCAATCGGCGCGCCCTGGTAGGCACGAGCCAGGAAGTTGCCTTCGCCGAGCATAATGCCTTTACCGCCGGCAATATCCATCGCATCAATAATGGATTGCTGGCCGCGATGGGTGCAGTGATATTTCACGATAGCGGAAAGCACCGCTGGTTTTTCGCCGAGCATAATGCCGTAGGTGATGAGCGAGGCGGCTGCATCCATCACATAAGCGTTACCGCCGATGCGCGCCAGCGGCTCTTCGATACCTTCCATTTTGCCGATTGGCACTTTGAACTGGCGGCGAATATGGGCGTAAGCGCCAATCCCCATCGCGATAGATTTCAGGCCGCCGGTAGAGTTAGACGGCAGGGTAATACCGCGACCAACCGACAGACATTCCACCAGCATACGCCAGCCCTGACCGGCCATTTTTGGCCCGCCAATAATGTAATCAATTGGCACAAAGATATCGTCGCCGCGGGTTGGCCCGTTCTGGAACGGAACGTTCAGCGGGAAGTGACGACGGCCAATTTCCACGCCAGGCGTTGATGTTGGGATCAGTGCACAGGTGATACCCAGCTCTTCTTCGCCGCCCAGCAGTTTTTCCGGATCCGAAAGTTTAAAAGCCAGGCCGAGTACGGTGGCAATCGGCGCCAGCGTGATATAGCGTTTGTTCCAGCTCAGACGCATGCCGAGTACCTGCTCGCCCTGCCATTCGCCCATGCAGACTACGCCGGTATCGGGGATTGCGCCCGCATCGGAACCCGCTTCCGGGCTGGTCAGCGCAAAGCAGGGGATCTCCAGGCCACGCGCCAGGCGCGGCAGATAATGATTTTTTTGCTCTTCCGTGCCGTAGTGTTGCAGCAGTTCGCCAGGGCCTAAAGAGTTCGGCACGCCGACGGTGATGGCAAGAATACCTGAGACGCCGGAGAGTTTTTGCAACACGCGGGACTGCGCATAAGCAGAGAATTCCAGCCCGCCGTACTCTTTCTTGATGATCATCGCGAAGAAGCGGTGTTCTTTTAAGAACGCCCACAGCTCCGGCGGCAGATCGGCCATTTCATGGGTGATCTGGAAATCGTTCGCCATGCGGCAGGCTTCTTCCACCGGGCCGTCGATAAAGGCTTGTTCTTCCGCGGTCAGGCGCGGCTGCGGATAGTTGTGCAGCTTTTTCCAGTCCGGGTTACCGCGGAACAGATCGCCTTCCCACCAGGTCGTGCCCGCGTCGATCGCTTCTTTCTCGGTACGCGACATCGGCGGCATCACTTTGCGGAAACCGCGAAATACCGGCGCGGAAATCAGTGCCTTGCGCATCGGCGGCAGGTTGAACGGCACCAGAATGATCGCCAGCGGCAGCAGCACCCAGATGGACCACAGCCCCATAACGCCCAGCGCGGCAGTCCACGCCAGTAAAATCACGCTGCTCAGAAGCAGATTGACCCGGTGATAAAACAGCACACCGAGGAGAACGATTGTTGCGATAAGGCTCAAAATCATCATAGAAAAAAGCTCCCTGTCTTGTAGGAGGTCTGACCACTTGTGATGTTATGGTTGTAGTGGATGAGATTTCTTTTAGCAATGTGTTTACAAAATAATTACAACCTGGTTCACATTGTTGGGGGATTTTGCGCACGGAAAACGAAAACGCGCAGGTGCTGTGGCTTTAGCTTCTCGCTCCGGATCCTATCCGGTACACTGCGCAGTGTTATTTACATCTATGCTGAAGGATATCCTCATGTACCAGGATCTGATTCGTAACGAACTGAATGAAGCGGCGGAAACGCTGGCGAATTTCTTGAAAGATGAAGCCAATATTCACGCGATTCAGCGCGCGGCGGTGCTGTTGGCGGACAGTTTCAAAGCGGGTGGTAAAGTGTTGTCCTGCGGTAACGGCGGCTCTCACTGCGATGCCATGCATTTTGCGGAAGAGTTAACCGGTCGCTACCGTGAAAACCGTCCTGGCTATCCGGCGATTGCTATCTCCGACGTCAGCCATCTCTCCTGCGTAAGCAACGACTTCGGTTATGACTACGTCTTCTCCCGCTATGTGGAAGCCGTGGGCCGTGAAGGCGACGTACTGCTGGGTATTTCCACTTCTGGCAACTCCGGCAACGTGATCAAAGCGGTAGCGGCAGCGCGTGAGAAGGGGATGAAAGTCATCACCCTGACCGGTAAAGATGGTGGCAAGATGGCGGGTACAGCGGATGTTGAAATTCGTGTACCGCATTTCGGTTATGCTGATCGTATTCAGGAGATCCATATCAAAGTGATTCATATCCTGATTCAGCTGATTGAAAAAGAGATGGTTAAGGCTTAAGGACGGCTATTTTATTTGCCATTTTGAACCTGGGCAGTGCTCAAAATCCTCCCGTACTTCGTGTACGCTCCGGTTTTTCCGCGCTGTCCGTGTTCAAACTGGCTGCAACAATTACGCCTTCCCAGAATTAAGGCGTTTTTGGGGGTGAGTATGTGCGAACTGCTCGGTATGAGCGCCAATGTGCCGACCGATATCTGTTTTAGTTTTACCGGGCTTGTCCAGCGCGGTGGTGGAACCGGGCCGCATAAAGACGGCTGGGGCATCACTTTTTATGAGGGCAAGGGCTGTCGCACGTTCAAGGATCCGCAACCGAGTTTTAACTCCCCGATCGCGAAGCTGGTGCAGGACTATCCGATCAAGTCCCGCTCGGTAGTGGCGCATATTCGCCAGGCTAACCGTGGCGAAGTGGCGCTGGAAAATACCCATCCGTTCACTCGTGAGCTGTGGGGCCGCAACTGGACTTACGCACACAACGGTCAACTGAGCGGCTATAAATCGCTGGAGACTGGCAATTTTCGTCCGATTGGCGAAACCGACAGCGAAAAAGCGTTCTGCTGGTTGCTGCATAAGCTTACGGAACGCTATCCGCGTACGCCGGGCAATATGACGGCGGTGTTTAAGTACATTGCCTCGCTGGCAACGCAACTGCGCGAGAAGGGCGTTTTCAACATGCTGTTATCGGACGGGCGCTACGTGATGGCGTTCTGCTCGACGAATCTGTTCTGGATCACCCGGCGTGCGCCGTTTGGTGTGGCGAAGCTGCTGGATCAGGATGTTGAAATTGATTTTCAGCGGGAAACCACACCGAACGATGTGGTTACCGTGATTGCCACCCAGCCGTTAACCGGCAACGAAACCTGGCAAAAGATTATGCCAGGCGAGTGGGCATTATTTTGCCTGGGGGAGCGCGTAGTTTGACGCCAGCTGTGGCTGAACTGCGGTGTTCAGCGGCTTGCTGACGACATAGCGACCATCCACAACCGAGACAACCGGCGGCTGGTGGGTGGTGGCAAAATAGTCGTAACCCGGCTTCAGCTGTTTCCAGAAATCCGCATAGGTCGAATATTTGTGACGCTGCATATTGGCGTCGGTCATGCGGAACGGATAGATGCTCAGTTGCACGTTCGGCTGCCCAAAGACCAGCGCGGCGGTCACAAACTGGAAGATCTCATCAATGTTCGAATCCGTCATGGCGTAGCAGCCAATCGAGACGCAGGCGCCGTGGATCATCAGGTACTTGCCTTCATAGCCGTGGGCGCGGTCATAGGTATTCGGAAAACCAATGTTGATCGCTTTGTAGAAGCGGCTGTCCGGCTTCAACTGATTACGCTGAATGGAGTAAAACCCTTCCGGGCTTTTAAAATCACCCTGGCGCTGTTTCGGGCCGAGACCGCCGGAGTAATTGCAGATTTTATAGCTGTCGAGCAGTTGGTATTGCTCGCCCATTTTGACGTAGAGATCAAGGGTGCGTTCTTCTTTGAAGATTTGGATATAAACCGGCGACCCCATTAACTGCTGCTTATATTCTTTGCTTACCGGCGTAATTGAACTGTTGCTGCCCATTAAGCCAGCGAACGAGACGCACGGGATCAGAAGCATCGCAATAAACAATGCGATTTTGCGCATACAACTTGTTTCCTTGATAAAGCGAGTACCACATTGCCAGGACGGCAAAAGATGCCCAAAATTCAGACTAATCTGTTTCGGTGCGCCCACATTAGCATTACGGCATTTTTTCGCAAGCCAGAATAGAGTTCATCTTTCACGCTTCATCTTTTTTTGGCGATATTTTCGCCATCGCGCAAATTGTGTTCTGTTTTGCGTTTCAAATACCTGGCCGTTTAGCTGGTGGTTATTATGAAACTAAAACGGCAGAAGTAACCATCAAATTACCCTCTTTTCGGCGGTTTTACGCACTGGCTTCTCATTTCAATGGCATATGCTGTATACTTATCCAGTGTTCTGTGAGGGCGTACGCATGCGCAAAATCATACATGTCGATATGGATTGCTTTTTCGCGGCGGTCGAGATGCGCGATAACCCCGTCCTGCACGACATCCCCATCGCCATTGGCGGCAGCCGCGTTAAGCGTGGCGTTATCAGCACCGCCAATTATCCGGCGCGTAAATTTGGCGTGCGCAGCGCAATGCCCACGGCGATGGCGCTGAAACTTTGTCCTCACCTTACTCTTCTGCCCGGCCGTTTTGATGCTTATAAAGAAGCGTCAAATCAGATCCGCGAGATCTTTTCCCGCTACACGACGTTGATTGAACCGCTTTCGCTGGATGAAGCCTATCTGGATGTTACCGACAGCCCGCACTGCCACGGTTCGGCAACTCTGATGGCGCAGGAGATCCGTCAGACTATTTTTAATGAAACACAACTGACGGCTTCGGCGGGCGTGGCGCCGGTGAAGTTTCTCGCCAAAATTGCCTCCGATCTCAATAAACCCAACGGCCAGTACGTGATTACGCCAGCGGACGTTCCGCAATTTCTCCGCACGCTGCCGCTAAGCAAGATCCCGGGCGTCGGCAAAGTGTCGGCGGCAAAACTGGAGACGCTGGGGCTGCGCACCTGTGAAGATGTTCAGCGCAGCGATCTGGCGATGTTGCTTAAACGCTTTGGTAAATTTGGCCGTATTTTGTGGGAGCGCAGCCAGGGGATTGATGAGCGGGAAATCAGTAGTGAGCGGTTACGTAAATCGGTCGGCGTGGAGCGCACGCTGGCAGACGATATTCACCACTGGGAAGAGTGCGAAGCGATTATTGAGCATTTATACCCGGAGCTGGAGCGACGGCTGGCAAAAGTGAAGCCGGATTTGCTGATTGCCCGCCAGGGCGTAAAGCTGAAGTTTAATGATTTTCAGCTCACCACCCAGGAACATGTCTGGCCACGCTTAAATAAAGAGGATCTACTGATAACGGCGCGGAAAACGTGGGATGAGCGTCGCGGCGGGCGCGGTGTGCGGCTGGTAGGGCTGCATGTGACGTTACTGGATCCGCAACTGGAGCGGCAACTGGTGCTGGGGTTATAAATGAATGTCCGCGCCGGGTGGCGCGGACAGCGGGCTTATTTTGCCGGAATCGCTTTCAGCAGCTCGGTCAGCAGCGTCCAGTAGTGGCCCACGCTTTCGATATGCACTTGCTCATCCGGAGAGTGCGGGCCAGTGATGGTTGGCCCAATGGAGACCATGTCCATGTTCGGGTACGGTTTTTTGAACAGACCGCACTCCAGACCTGCGTGGATCACCTGAATGTTCGGCGTTTTGTTGAACAAACGCTGATAAGTCTCACGCACCAGCGCCATTACCGGCGAATGCGCGTCTGGCTGCCAGCCTGGGTAGCCGCCTTTCGGCGCCGTTTTCGCGCCAGCCAGCGCGCCCAGCGATTCCAGCATGCTCACCACGTAATCTTTACCGCTATCGACCAGCGAACGGATCAGGCAGATGATTTCCGCGCTGTCGTCCTGCAGGGTAACCACGCCGACGTTCAGCGAGGTTTCAACCACGCCTTTTGCCACGTCGGAGTTACGAATGACGCCGTTTGGCGTGGCGTTCAGCAGGCGAACAAACGTGTTGCGGGAAGCGGTGGTCAGTGCGGCTTTATCGCTGCTTGCGCTTTCCAGCAGCACCACCAGGTTCTTCTCTTTCATCTCCAGCTCGTTTTTCAGGATTGCCTGGTACGTGCTGGCCAGCGTTTTGAGCTGCGCGGCGTTAGCGGCCGGAACAGCAACTACGGCAATTGCTTCGCGCGGGATCGCATTGCGCAGGGTGCCGCCGGTAAAATCAAGCAGACGCAGATCCAGTTCCGCTGCGTGTCCGGCCAGGAAGCGCGCCAGCAGTTTGTTGGCGTTGCCCAGACCGACATGAATTTCTGCGCCGGAGTGGCCGCCTTTCAGGCCTTTCAGCGTCAGTTTGAAGGTTTCATAACCGGCCGGTACGGCTTCGCGGGTCAGCGGCAGGGTGGTGATAAAATCGATCCCGCCCGCGCAGCCCATGTAGATTTCACCCTCTTCTTCAGAGTCGGTGTTAATCAGAATGTCTGCCTGCAGCCAGTTGGCCTGCAAACCAAACGCGCCGTCCATACCCGCTTCTTCGGTCATGGTCAGCAGCACTTCCAGCGGGCCGTGTTGCACGGTGGAATCGGCCAGCACGGCCAGCGCAGAGGCCATACCGATGCCGTTATCCGCGCCGAGCGTGGTGCCGCGCGCTTTAACCCATTCACCATCGATATAAGGGCGAATCGGATCGGTGGTGAAGTCGTGAACGGTGTCGTTATTTTTCTGCGGCACCATGTCCAGGTGCGCCTGCAATACGACCGGTTTGCGATTTTCCATGCCGGTGGTGGCCGGCTTGCGGATCAGGATGTTGCCCACCTGGTCGCGCTCTGCGTGGAGACCTTTTTCCTTCGCCCAGCCCATAATATGTTCGGCGAGTTGTTCTTCATGGTAGGACGGGTGCGGAATAGAACAGATTTTGGCAAAAATATCCCACAGCGGCTGTGGCGATAGTTGAGACAGTTCAGACACGATGAGTCTCCTTACAAAGAGCCTGCGAAACTTACCTTGCAGGTCACTGGGTTAAATAAACAGGCATCGCAAGAGCGCCTTGCGAGATGGCGTTGAGAATAACACTTTCTTGCCAGACTGCGAGCCTGTAAACGTGGAAAAAGCGCCGCTAATGCCGGGTAATACTGGTTTTTAGTGCCGCAGATCTCTATAATCTCGCGCAACCTATTTTCCCCTGGAATACTTTTTAAGCCGTAAAACACGGGCTGGGACACTTCACATGAGCGAAAAATACGTCGTCACCTGGGACATGTTGCAGATTCACGCACGCAAACTGGCCGCCCGACTGATGCCTTCAGAACAATGGAAAGGCATTATCGCCGTAAGCCGCGGCGGTCTGGTACCGGGCGCATTACTGGCGCGTGAGTTGGGCATTCGTCATGTTGATACCGTTTGCATTTCCAGCTACGACCACGATAACCAGCGCGAATTGAAAGTGCTGAAACGTGCGGAAGGCGATGGTGAAGGCTTTATCGTGATTGACGATCTGGTCGATACCGGCGGTACAGCGGTGGCGATTCGTGAAATGTATCCGAAAGCGCACTTCGTCACCATCTTCGCCAAACCGGCAGGTCGTCCGCTGGTTGACGATTATGTTATTGATATCCCGCAGGATACCTGGATTGAACAGCCGTGGGATATGGGCGTGGTTTTTGTTCCGCCTATCAGCGGCCGCTAATCCCCCCGCACGTTCTGCTAACGCCCGGTTCTACCGGGCGTTGTTCATTTTGTAGCACCTCAGGTTACAATAACCTCCAGTGATAGATACATGGAGGCTGCGCGATGTCACAAGCCAATCTTAGCGAAACCCTGTTCAAACCCCGTTTCAAGCATCCGGAAACATCAACACTGGTACGTCGGTTCAACGCTGGCACGCAGCCGCAGGTCCTATCAACGCTGGATGGTAAAAACGTCCCGCACTGGTATCGCATGCTCAACCGCTTAATGTGGATTTGGCGCGGTATTGATGCTCGCGAGATCCTCGAAGTGCAGTCGCGCATTGTGATAAGCCAGGCCGAGCACACCGATCCGGAACTGTACGATACGGTGGTGGGTTACCGCAGCGGTAACTGGATCTACGAATGGTCCACACAGGCGATGCTCTGGCAGCAAAAGGCGATGCAGGAGCAGGACGCGACGCAGAGCGGTCGCCACTGGCTGCATGCCTCCAGCCTGTACAGCCTGGCGGCTTATCCGCACATCAAAGGCGATGTTCTGGCCGAGCAGGCGCAGGCGCTGGCGAATCGCGCCTATGAAGAGGCGGCGCAGCGTCTGCCTGGGGCGCTCAAAGAGATGCAGTTCAGCATTCCGGGCGGTTCGCCGGTGACCGGCTTTTTGCATATGCCGCCAGGCGACGGCCCTTTCCCGACGGTATTAATGTGTGGTGGGCTGGATGGCCTGCAAATCGATTACTACACCCTCTATGAGCGTTACTTCGCTCCGCAGGGGATGGCGATGTTGACGCTGGATATGCCTTCTGTCGGCTTTTCGTCGAAATGGAAATTAACCCAGGATTCGAGCCTGCTGCATCAGCATGTTTTGAAAGCGCTGCCGAATATTCCGTGGGTCGATCATACGCGAGTAGCGGCGTTTGGCTTCCGTTTTGGCGCAAACGTGGCGGTACGCCTGGCTTATCTGGAAGCGCCGCGCCTGAAAGCGGTGGCGTGTCTGGGGCCGGTGGTGCATTCGCTGCTTAACGAGCCGTTACGCCAGGGGCGGGTGCCGGAAATGTATCTTGATGTGCTGGCCAGCCGTCTGGGGATGCATGATGCTTCCGATGAGGCGCTGCGCGTTGAGTTGAACCGCTACTCCCTGAAAACTCAGGGTCTGCTCGGACGGCGTTGTCCAACGCCGATGCTTTCCGGCTTCTGGCAAAACGATCCGTTCAGCCCGGAAGAGGAGTCGCGTTTAATCAGTACGTCATCGAGTGAGGGCAAACTGTTGGAGATCCCCTTCAATCCGGTCTATCGCAATTTTGATAAGGCGTTGGAGCAAATAACTGGTTGGATCAACCATCATTTCCGTTAATAGATTGATAAATTCTATTGATTTGGTAAAACAGTTGCTTCACAAAAGGAGATCGCAATGACGTTACCGAGTGGACATCCGAAAAGCAGACTGGTTAAAAAATTTACTGCGCTTGGGCCTTATATCCGCGAAGAGCAGTGCGAAGATAACCGCTTTTTCTTTGATTGCCTGGCTGTTTGCGTCAACGTAAAACCAGCGCCGGAGAAACGCGAGTTTTGGGGATGGTGGATGGAAATGGAAGCGCAGGAAACACGTTTTACCTATCGTTATCAGTTTGGTCTGTTTGATAAAGAAGGGCACTGGAAGCCGACGGCAATTAAAGACCAGGAAGTGGTCGATCGCCTCGAACAGACGCTACGTGATTTCCACGAACGGGCGCGTACGATGCTGGCGTCCTTAGAGCTGAAGCTGGAACCTGCCGATAATTTCAAAGAGTCGTTGAAACTCACCGCGTAAATTCCCCCCTGAATAAAAAAAGCCCGATCGCCTTTCACGTATCGGGTTTCTGGCACTGGCCAGCTTGTAACCTGAATCAGGTTAAAGAAATGCCCTCAGCCGAGGGCATTAATATAACGAGGGTGTTGCGGGTTCAAAAACTTAGAACTGGTAGGTTACGGCAACGGCTACGATATCGTCGCTGCTGATGCCCAGTTTGTTGTCATCTTTGATCTGGTTGATTTTGTAATCCACCATCGCAGAGATGTTTTTGTTGAAGTAGTAAGTTGCGCCAACGTCGATGTAGTTAACCAGATCTTCGTCGCCGATACCGTTTTCGATGTCTTTCCCTTTGGTCAGCACATAGCCCAGGGACGGACGCAGACCGAAGTCGAACTGGTACTGGATCACCGCTTCAAAGTCCTGCGCTTTATTCGCAAAACCGGTGCTGGAAGAGATCGGCGTCATGTTGTAAGACACGCCGTACATGGTGGCGATGTACAGGTTGTTCGCGTCATATTTCACGCCAGTTGCCCAGGCTTCTGCTTTCTCGCCGCGGCCCAGCGCCAGAGAAGTATTCTGTGCGTTAGTACGGTCAGAGTTGGCATAAGCGCCGATCAGCGTAACCGGGCTGCCGCCGAAATCGTACGCCAGAGAAGTACCCCAGCCGTCACCGTTCTGTTTGATGACGCTGCTGCGGCCGTTTTCGTTTTTACCCTGGTATTGCAGGGACATATCCAGACCGTCAACCAGACCGAAGAAGTCGGTGTTGCGGTAAGTTGCAACGCCCGTGGTGCGTTTGGTCATGAAGTTATCGGTACGGGCCAGACCGTCGCCACCGAATTCCGGGAACATATCGGTTACGGCAGCCACGTCGTACAGCACGCCCAGGTTACGACCGTAGTCGACAGAACCAAAGTCTTTCATTTTCAGGCCAGCAAACGCCAGACGGGTTTTCTGACCAGAGGTGGCTTCGTCGTTGTTACCGGCAAATTCGGCTTCCCAACGACCATAACCGGTCAGTTGATCGTTAATCTGCGTTTCGCCTTTGAAACCGAAACGAACATAAGTTTTATCACCGTCGTTGCTGGTATCGTCGCTGAAGTAGTGCATGGCTTTCACTTTGCCGTACACATCCAGCTTGTTGCCGTTCTTGTTATAAACTTCCGCTGCGTGAACGGATGCAGAAGCAACAACGCTCATTACCATTAATGCCAGAGTGCTCTTTTTCATTTTGATTCCTGATTTAACTAACGCGCTAATATTCGCTGGGCATATGCCCCGTGAAAAACAGGAAGGGTTTTATCGCTCTGAAATTAAATATTTATGACAAATTGAGAATAATTTTAAAAAGTTGTGTTTTAGTGTGTTTGCAATAAAAACGTCAAAATTTACCGTTACGCTTGCTGATCCCGCGCAACAAAAAAGTGGCCTGATTGCACTGACGGTTGGCAATCGCCGCGACTCCTGTTACAACGTCTGACGACTATCGATATTTCTTATTTTTTCTTAAAAACGGCAGAGAATCATGAGTGACAGCCAGACGCTGGTGGTAAAACTCGGCACCAGTGTTTTAACGGGCGGTTCCCGCCGCCTGAACCGCGCCCATATTGTGGAACTGGTGCGCCAGTGCGCGCAGCAGCACGCCGCCGGGCATCGTATTGTAATTGTGACTTCCGGGGCGATTGCCGCCGGGCGCGAACACCTGGGCTACCCGGAATTACCCGCCACCATCGCTTCGAAACAGTTGCTGGCGGCGGTCGGGCAGAGCCGTTTGATTCAGTTATGGGAACAACTGTTTTCTATTTACGGTATTCACGTCGGGCAGATGTTGCTGACCCGCGCGGATATGGAAGACAGAGAGCGCTTCCTTAACGCTCGCGACACGCTGCGTGCGCTGCTTGATAACAATATCGTGCCGGTGATTAACGAGAATGACGCGGTCGCGACGGCGGAAATCAAAGTCGGCGACAACGATAACCTTTCTGCGCTGGCAGCGATTCTGGCCGGTGCGGATAAACTGCTGCTGCTGACCGATCAGCAGGGGCTGTTCACTGCGGATCCGCGTAACAACCCGGATGCGGAACTGATTACAGATGTTTACGGTATCGATGATGCCCTGCGCGCGATTGCGGGCGACAGCGTTTCTGGCCTTGGTACTGGCGGAATGGGCACCAAATTGCAGGCTGCCGATGTCGCCTGCCGCGCCGGGATCGACACTATTATCGCCGCAGGCAGCAAACCGGGCGTGATTGGCGATGTGATGGAGGGGATCTCCGTGGGAACGCGTTTCCACGCGCAAGCTTCGCCGCTGGAAAACCGCAAACGCTGGATCTTCGGTGCACCGCCAGCGGGTGAGATCGCCGTTGATGAAGGCGCTACCGCCGCGATCCTTGAACGTGGCAGTTCACTATTGCCGAAAGGCATTAAAAGCGTGACAGGCAACTTCTCCCGTGGTGAAGTGATCCGCATCTGTAATTTGCAGGGGCGCGATATTGCCCATGGCGTTACCCGCTATAACAGCGATGCGCTGCGCCGTATTGCCGGGCATCATTCGCAGCAAATCGATGCCATTCTGGGCTATGAATATGGCCCTGTCGCCGTTCACCGCGACGACATGATTACCCGTTAAGGAGCAGAAGTATGCTGGAACAAATGGGCATTGCTGCGAAAGCAGCATCATACAAACTGGCATTGCTCTCCAGCCGCGAGAAAAATCGCGTGCTGGAAAAAATCGCCGATTATCTGGAAGCGCAGTCGCAAGAGATCCTGCTGGCGAATGAACAGGATCTGCTGGAAGCCCGCCGTAACGGCCTGAGCGAAGCGATGCTCGACCGTCTGGCGCTGAACCCGGCGCGCTTAAAAGGGATCGCCGACGATGTTCGTCAGGTTTGCAAACTGGCCGATCCGGTCGGCCAGGTGATCGACGGCGGTTTGCTGGACAGCGGCCTGCGCATTGAGCGCCGTCGCGTCCCGCTGGGCGTTATCGGCGTGATTTATGAAGCGCGCCCGAACGTGACCGTTGATGTGGCTTCGCTGTGCCTGAAAACCGGTAATGCGGCAATCCTGCGCGGTGGCAAAGAAACCTGGCGCACCAATGCGGCCACGGTAAAAGTGATTCAACAGGCGCTGGAAGAGTGCGGCCTGCCTGCCGGTGCGGTACAGGCGATTGAAAGCCCGGAGCGCGAACTGGTCAATCAAATGCTGCGCATGGATAAATACATCGACATGCTGATTCCGCGCGGCGGCGCTGGCCTGCACAAGCTGTGCCGCGAGCAGTCAACGATCCCGGTCATCACCGGTGGTATTGGCGTCTGTCATATCGTGGTGGATGAGTCTGCCGAGATCGAACCGGCGCTGAAGGTGATCGTCAATGCCAAAACGCAGCGCCCAAGCACCTGCAACACCGTCGAAACCCTGCTGGTGCATCAGGGGATTGCCGCGACTTTCCTGCCTGCGCTGAGCAAACAGATGGCGGAAAGCGGCGTGACGCTCCACGCCGATGAACAGGCGCTGGTGCTGCTGAAAAACGGCCCGGCAAAAGTGGAAGCAGTGAAAGCGGAGCAGTACGACGACGAGTTTCTGTCGCTGGATCTGAATGTGAAAATCGTGGCCGATCTCGATGCGGCTATCGATCATATTCGCCAGCACGGCACACAGCACTCCGACGCGATCCTGACCCGTTCGCTGCGCAATGCGGATCGCTTTATCAATGAAGTGGATTCTTCGGCGGTGTATGTGAACGCCTCCACGCGCTTTACCGATGGTGGTCAGTTTGGCCTTGGCGCGGAAGTGGCTGTCAGCACGCAGAAACTGCACGCGCGCGGCCCGATGGGCTTAGAAGCGCTGACCACTTATAAGTGGATTGGTTTTGGCGACAATACCGTTCGCGCATAAATAAAACGGGCGGTACATCAGAATGGGATGTACCGCCCGTTGGTTATTTCCGGTTCTGACTCTTTCTGCGCGCCTGCAAATTCCTCTCGCGAATAACTTCAACGATCGGCCTGTTTACAGGCGCGAAGCCTTACATTTTATAGCGCCGGATGGCATCCATAAGCTCGTTTGCCTGCTGCAACAGCCCTGAAGCGGTGCTTTTGGACTCTTCCGTCAATTGCACGTTACGCTGCACGGTGGTTTCGAGTTGCGTCACTGCTTTGCTGATTTCATTGATGCCTTTGGTTTGTTCCTCTGTCGCCAGGCTGATTTCAGCAATCATGGTGGTTACTGAGGAGACGCTACCGACGATTTTTTGCATCGTCGTACTGGTATTATCTACTTGCTGTACGCCAGAGGCGACGCTGCTTACCGTGGTATCGATGAGATTGCTGATCTCTTTCGCCGCCTCTGCGCTACGGCTGGCCAACTGCCGCACTTCATTGGCGACAACGGCAAATCCACGCCCCTGTTCGCCAGCGCGCGCCGCTTCTACCGAGGCGTTGAGCGCCAGGATGTTCGTCTGGAAAGCGATACCGTTGATAACGCTGGTAATCACGCTAATTTGCGACGATGCGGCTTCAATCTCTTTCATTGTCTTAATGAGATAATGAACAGAATCAATGCCTTGCTGTGCGTCACTTGCCGCGTCAACGGCGGCCGTATTCGCCTCGCGAGAGGTGGCCGACGAGTGGGCTACGTTGGCAGAGATCTCCTCAAGCGATACTGACGTCTGTTGCAGGCTGGCAGCAGACTCTTCCGTGCGCAGAGCCAGGTCATCGTTTCGTGATGACATTTCTATCGCCGCAGCGCGTACCTGCCCGCTATTGTTGCGGATGCTGGTCATCGCTTCGACCAGTTTGTCGGTGAAGCCGTTGAAGGCTATGGCGATTTGTGCGATTTCATCTTTGCCGTGTACCGGTAAACGTTGCGTCAGATCGCCTTTATCGGAAGAGAAGAACTCGTCCATCGCTTCACGGATCTTAATCAGGGGCGCAACGCTCTTCTGCGTAATGTAGCCGACGGTCAGCACAGATAAACAGATCAGGACAAGCAGCGAAATGGCTGATGTTTGCAGTAAGGTATTCATCCCGCTTCTGACTTCGTTTTTATCAATCGCTACAACGATATACCACGCCGTACCTTTAATCGGGCGAGCCAGCAGATAGGCATCTGCCCCGGAAATGCTTGCTTCAACTGGAGTAGCGGAAGCGAGTAGTTTGGATAAATTAAGATTCGGGCTGACAGAACTTAGCTGCTTCATGGTGAGATCATCATTGGGATGCGCAATGATTTGCCCTTGCGCATCGATAAGCATGCCAAAACTGCGTGGCGTTGGATGTATCGCCCGGACATTTTTAATAATTTCATCCATCGCAATATCGCCTTCGATTACCGCTTGCAATGCATTATTGTTGAAAGCAGGCGTGGCGATAGTCATCGTCAAACGTCGGGAAGAAATATCCTGATAAGGCTCAGTAATGATGGTTGTTCTGGCATTGTTAGCCTCGATATACCATGGCCGGCTGGTAGGATCATATCCTTCAGGAATACCTGAAGGGTCGGAAGATAAAACATGCTTGTCAGTAAATGCAATGTCGACATTTAAGAAGTTTCCGGCTGCGGCAACTTGCTTAAGCAGTGCTACCGGGTCCGGGTGATTAACGTAAGGTGTAAGATTTGATATTTGCGCAATTCGCGTGGTAACCCACTGTTCTATTGTTGTAGTGTTACTTTCCGCTAAGGAAGTCAGGGTTGAGTTGATCGACTTTGTCGTCGCATTATTACTGATAAAATAGTTAATTGCGGTGTTCAAAGAAAGTGATAGCACCAGAATTGCGACCACGATAAATAATATTCGATTCCGAAAAGATGAGAGCATAAAGCGTCCTTGTGTCTCGAGGAATACAACTAAGCGTAATGGTGTAATAACCCATATATAATACTTTACTCAATCAGCAAAGGAAGACTTCATATAGGTTGAATACAGCGCTTTTATGTGGCTAATCATGCTGATGAATAAAAAGAAATGTAGAAATAAGGGGATACCGTCTTAACCTATTTAAATGTTTTATGGGATTCTACTTAATATATAAGAATGTAGTGAATTAAGAGAATTATCTTTACTTAAACAACGGCTTTAAATGAAATGATACATATAATAGATGAGCAATATTTATAATAAACTCACGAATAATTTGCGTAAATTATATAAATATATCTGTTCATACTTTTAGTTCATTTAACCTGGCTAAGACAGGGTCGCGATGACGGTACACAGAAACGGTGCGAGTGCTGGAAATGCCAGCAATCTACCTGCGACAGCACGCTCCACCGCGCACAAATGAAGCAGGGTGGTGCAAAAGTAGCCGTTTGATTCCCAAGGGCATTGACGCATCACTCGCTTAGTTTTAACCTTCTACTCCGTGATTCACATTCGTGAACGCATCGCAGGGCCGATATAGCTCAGTTGGTAGAGCAGCGCATTCGTAATGCGAAGGTCGTAGGTTCGACTCCTATTATCGGCACCATTTCAAACTCTTCTCAGATCTACCTGTAAGCATCCCTGCAAACCGGCCCATTCACTTTTAGCGATCTTCCGGCATACAGATTATCTCCTCCTGAGGAGATCACCATGCGTAAAGCCCGATTCACCAGACATCAGTTCATTGCCGTTCTGAAGTCTGTTGAAGCCGAACGTACCGTTAAGGATGTCTGCCGTGAAACCGGGAAAGCTAACGCAGAATGGTTTTATCGAACGGTTTAACCGGACGTACCGGACAGAAATTCTGAATTTTTATCTGTTCAGAACCCTGAATGAAGCGCGGGAAATCACGGAAAGCTGGCTGGCGGAACGATAACAGCGAACGGCTTATGAACCCCTGAATAACCTGACGCCGGAAGAGTACCGGCTGATGGCTGAACCCCTGGAAACCTCAAAAAGTGCGTGGAACTAAAACGGGTGTGCTTACAGGGAATGAACGAAAAGGAATTAATTTTGAAAGCAATGGCAGTGAGATAGAAAAAAAAGAAATTGAAGGTGCAGAAGCCGCTGTTGGAATGATGAATGAGATCATAGATTCTGGTTGTTTTCTGTTCTCACGACCGGGCGGGGTCAGTCCAGTATAAAAAACTGACGTTGTTGTTTCATGACCGAGCTCGGTGTGACGCCAAATGCTTTACGGAATGCATGGCTGAAATGAGTAAAATCAGAGAATCCGTACTCAAGCGCCGCCTCAGATACGCTGCGCACTCGCCCCTGTTCAAGTGCATCACGGCTGGCCTGAAGTCGCTCTTGCCAGATAACGGCTGCTGGCGTTTTCTGATGGCGGGCAAAGGTCCGGGTAACGGTACGCACGGATACGTGATGAGCGACAGCAATATTCTCTACGCTAAGCTCAGGGTTAGTCAGATTTCTGCTGATATAGCTTCTCATTTTTGCATATAAATCGCGTTCTGAAGCCGCTGTATTATGATCCTGCAACTCCAGGCTCAGAATCAGTAGATCCAGCATCGTTTGTGAAAAGCGACTGGCCACAGCCGGATTACTCATCAGCACAGGCGTTTGAGCTGCCTGGCTAATCATCTCACGCAGCGGAATAATACCCGGACGGGTATCATCAAGAATAGTGGCGGTCAGGGTCTCGCTGGCGGGGACTTTTCCTGCGAGCAGATGCCGGGGTATTCGTATGAGATGGTTATTTTCGCCCCCCAGACTGAAGCGAAACGTTTGTGCCGCATCATAAAGAACTAAATCATTGGACGATAGACATGCTTTTCGTCCTCCCTGTTCCAGTTGTCCATATCCTCCCCGAAAATAACCGAGCCATAAATCGTCGTCCGGTCCTGTTCTCAGATGGCGTGGTTTTCTCTCCCAGTGGTGAAGCGTTGAAGTGAGAGTGCATACATCCACCAGCCCCACTTCTCTTACGGCAAGTTCTCCGTCAAACCTGCCATCAGCGAGCGGTTTACCATCCGAAGGAATGCAGTGACGAAGAATAACATCATTCCAGTATTCGAAACGGTGATGCGCTGAAACATGCTCGGTGGAATAGCGTATATCCCGGGAAGTGGAATGACTGTTCACGGCGACACCTCATAGCAGAATGAATTATTTCAAACTGAAAGCAATATTTGCGCCATGACAATTTTGAGAGATATTTCATGGGTAATGGATATATTCAGATGTGTTAAACGTGAGGCGGTGCACTATTAACGGGCAAAGCTGCACTGTTTTATTTCATCACGACTCCCCCGCAATGATAAATATCGATGTGTCCTTCCTGACCATGCGAATGTCCGGTTGAGCCAGGTATCCCGTAGTTTTCTCCCTGAGTATCAGTAGGGAATTTACCCATCGCTGAAACTCTATATCCGGGAGACTTTATGGAATCTGCCATTGATAAACACCTGCAATGCCCCCGCACACTTTCACGCCGGGTTCACGACGGCTATCAGCCACCTTTCCCTATGTTTGTCGGACGGGCCAGCGATGATCTGACACAGGTCGTTATGGCTTATCTGGGGGTGCAATTTCGTGAAGAGGATCGTGAGAACGCGGTCCGGGCAATGCAGCACATAGTATCGACCTTTAGCCTGAGTAACGGGCCCGGCAATCATGACATCTCTTTTCATACCGACAACCAGGGCTACGGTAATTTCATCGTGGTGGGGTACTGGCGGGTTCCGGCTGCGTACTGTCGCTGGGTCCGTCAGCCGGAGATCGAAAACTGGTGGTCTTCAGATGAGCGTCTGCAGGATGGCGTCGGTTATTTCCGCGAAATTATCGCCCCGCGGGCAGAACAGTTTGAGACTCTGTATGCCTTTAAGGATGATCTGCCGGGCGTCGGCGCGGTGATGGATAATATCAGTGGTGAGATCCAGGAACATGGTTACTGGGGGTCTGTGCGTGACCGCATCCCTGCATCCCAGAATGACTGGATGCAGCCTGACAATGAACTGCGCATTATTTCTGGCGATCCTGATGCTGGCGGCAGGGTTGTAGTGCAAGGACATGACAACATTACGCTCATTCGTTCAGGGCAGGACTGGATGGAAGCGGAAGAGCCAGAACGTCAGCTTTACTTCACAGAAATGCTCCCTCCTTTGCAGGCGGGTATGGATTTTCTTCGGGATGAAGGTCAGTCGCTGGGTTGTTACAGCAACCGCTTTGTTCGTAACGTGGATATCAACGGAAATCTGCTGGATATTGCCTACGATATCGGCTTCTGGCGTTCACTTGACCGGCTCGAGCGCTGGGCGGAATCACATCCCACACATCTTCGCATCTTCACCACCTTTTTCCGGGTGGTAACCGGATTGCAGAAACTGCGGCTTTACCACGAGGTTTCTGTTTCAGATGCCCGGTTTCAGACCTTCGAATATATCAACTGCCATCCGATGACCGGGATGCTGCGTGATGCTCAACGCTGAACAACACGACTATCACTTAATTCTCCGGGGATAAATTATGCACGCACTACGCTTTTTCCTGCCCGCCATACTGCTTGGTTCTGCGCCTGCACTCGCCGTTGAGGTAGCTCCCGGCGACTATAGTCAATTTCCCGACGGCACCACCGTGGGGCTACTTTATTATCAGCATGCTTCAACCGGTTCTGCGCACTCCCGCGGTGACAAAATCAGCTCTGACTACAACCTGACCTCTGATATTGGCATGCTGCGCCTGCTACACACGTTGCAGATCAGTGAGTCAGCTACGCTCGACCCGCAATTCCTGCTGCCTTTTGGCCGGATATCAGGCGGTGGCGACGCGTCTTCTCTCGGCTCAGCGAGCGGTACCGGTGACCTGATCCTTACCGTGCCTTTGAAGGTAAAACTTAACAGTGGGGGCGATATTTTCGGCTTTGCTCCCTATCTCTATGTGCCGAGCGGCAATTATGACCACAACGATGCGCTAAATCTGGGGGAGAACCGCTGGAAAGTCGACCTGCAGGCGGCCTGGGTGAAATATTTCACTGATAAATGGGCGCTGGACGTGGTCGGCGACGCCATCTGGTACGGTGACAATAACTATTACGGGCCCACCTCATCCCGCCTTCAGCAGGACAATGCATGGGCAGCCCAGATTATGGGACGTTACATGCCCGATCCTACCCTGGCGTTCGGCCTGGGTTTTGGTCAGACCTGGGGCGGTGAAACCACTATTGACGGTGACAAGCAAGATAACCCGGCACAGACCACTAACGTCCGTATCACAGCCACGAAATTTGTTACCCCCCGCGATCAGTTCCAGATACAGCTGGGCAGGGACCTGCGCGTAGAAAACGGCGCAGAAGAGAATTTCAGGCTAAATCTCCGCTATGCACGCGTTTTCTGACGCTGTCCTTCCTGACCATGTCACTGTCCGTCTCAGCCAGGTCGAGGCAGTGCCAGTGCGATATGTTCAGATCAGGATCCAGTCAGTCATTCTTGATAGAAGGAATAAATATGTCCATTGAACGTCCCGACGCCAGCCAGTTGCAGCAGATTGCAAGAGAGCTTCATATGCAGATTTCTGAGAGTGAGGCGGCAGAATATCTTGCCCTTATGCAGCCCAATCTCGACGCCTACGACCTGATTGACGGGCTAAGGGATGAGATCCCCTCAGTTGAATATCCGCGTAAAAAAGGATACCGCCCTGAGGGCGAAGAAAATCCGCTGAATGCCTGGTATTACAAAAGCGAGGTGCAGGGGACACCGGAAGGCAGGCTTGCAGGGAAAACCGTGGTGCTTAAGGACAATATTTCCCTGGCCGGCGTCCCGATGATGAACGGCGCAACATCGCTTGAGGGCCATGTACCCGCTTTTGATGCCACCGTGGTAACGCGTCTCCTTGATGCCGGTGCCACCATTCTTGGTAAAGCCACCTGTGAACATTTCTGCCTCTCAGGCGGCAGCCATACGTCAGATCCCGCTCCGGTACATAATCCCTGGCGCAGAGGGTACAGCGCGGGAGGCTCTTCATCGGGTAGTGCGGCGCTGGTTGCCGCCGGGGAAGTGGATATGGCGATAGGCTGCGACCAGGGAGGCTCCATCCGTATTCCGGCCGCTTTTTGTGGCGCTTACGGCATGAAGCCGACCCATGGGTTGGTTCCCTATACCGGAATTATGCCAATTGAAGCCACCCTCGATCATGCCGGGCCGATTACCGCAACTGTGAAGGACAATGCTCTGATGCTGGAGGTAATGGCTGGACCGGACGGGCTTGATCCGCGGCAGTACACCTCGCGGGGGGGCAACTATACCGCGGCACTTGATAAAGGGGTCAGGGGGCTGAAAATCGGGGTGGTAACGGAAGGATTCCAGTTGCCCAATCTCCAGCCCCTGCTTGCTGAAAAGGTCCGTAGCGCGGTGGCGCGGCTGGAAAGTCTTGGCGCAGTCGTTGGGGAAGTCTCTGTGCCCGGTCATCAGCTTGCCGCCGCGCTGTGGTCACCTATTGGTTGTGAAGGACTCACCATGCAGATGATGCATGGCAATGGGATGGGTTTTAACTGGGAAGGACTCTACGACATATCCCTGCTGGACAAACATGCGGCCTGGCGTGACAGCGCGGACACACTTTCTCCCTCTCTCAAGATCTGCATGCTCATCGGCCAGTATGGACTGACGCGCTATAAGGGACGTTATTACGCGAAGGCACAGAACCTGGCCCGTCTGGCCCGGGCGGACTATGACCGCGCGTTCGGTGATTTCGATCTTTTGGTCATGCCGACAGTTCCGGTGACGGCCCAGCCGCTGCCAGAAGCGGGTTGTTCAATTACCGAGTATATCTCCAGAGCATTCGAGATGATTGGCAACACGTCAGCACAGGACGTGACAGGCCATCCGGCCATGTCTGTACCTTGCGGGCTGGTTGACGGGCTACCGGTGGGCATGATGCTGATTGGGCGGCACTACGCTGAAAGCACTATCTATCAGGCCGCCGCCGCGCTGGAAGCGAGTGGTAACTGGCAGGAGATGTAAACGTTTGTAGCCCGTCTGTTCAGGGCGATACCGCCGGACCAGGAGCCCGGCAATGACATTAAACTTTCCGGAGACTTAACATGGCACACGACCACGAACACCCTCATGACCATACTGAACCACCTGAGGAAATTGCGCTTCGCGTGAAGGCGCTGGAGTCCCTGCTGACAGAAAAAGGCCTCGTAGATCCCGCTGCGCTGGATGAGCTTATCGACACGTATGAACACCGAATTGGTCCGAGGAACGGCGCGCTTGTCGTGGCAAAAGCCTGGACCGACCCTGATTATAAGGCTCGTCTTCTTGCCGATGGTACCGGGGCCATTGCGGAACTGGGTTTTTCAGGTGTGCAGGGGGAAGACATGATGGTGGTTGAAAATACTCCCGAGGTTCATAACGTAACGGTCTGTACGCTTTGCTCATGTTATCCCTGGCCAACGCTTGGCCTTCCTCCTGCCTGGTACAAATCAGCTCCCTACCGATCGCGTATTGTCATTGAGCCCCGCAGTGTTCTGGCCGAGTTTGGTCTCAACATCAGCGAGGACAGGGAAATTCGGGTGTGGGACAGCAGCGCTGAGTTGCGCTATCTGGTTCTGCCGGAAAGACCTGCCGGGACTGAGGGCTGGAGTGAAGAGCAACTGGTCGAACTGGTAACCCGTGATTCCATGATTGGTACGGGTGTGGCACTCCAGCCGGGTGATAAGTAACACACGGTATTTCTTTCAACTTTTTTGGAGAATCAGATGAACGGGATACACGATCTGGGCGGCATGCATGGTATGGGCGCCGTCATCACTGAAGAAAACGAGCCTCCTTTCCATCATGAATGGGAGAGGCGTACCTTTTCGCTTTTTGCCTCTCTGTTCGTTGGAGGTCACTTCAACGTTGATATGTTCCGGCATGCCATTGAGCGCATGAAACCGGCGCATTATCTCGAAGAGAGCTACTACGAACACTGGATGCATGCTTTCGAAACACTTCTGCTTGAGAGAGGTGTTATTACTGCGGATGAGCTTTCCGGTGCGGTTAAGCCGCTGGCAGCCTCGCCGGAAACACCGGTGCTGCGTCTGGATATGGTGCAGGCGGTTGTCAGTACCGGGGGATCTGCACGGGTAGCGATGGATGTGCCGGCCAGCTTTAAGCCTGGCGACCTGGTCAGAACCAAAAATATCAATCCTGCCGGGCATACCCGCCTGCCGCGCTATGCCCGTGGCAAAATCGGTACGATTGTGATTGACCATGGCGTATTTATCACCCCGGATACGGCGGCCCATGACCAGGGCGAACATCCTCAGCATGTTTACAGCGTGAGCTTTGCCGCAACTGAGCTATGGGGCGAGAAAGCACCGCCTAAAGACACCGTGCGAATTGATCTGTGGGACGACTATCTGGAGGCGCTATGAGTTCAGAAATCCGGACAAACTCTGCTCCCTCTGTCGAGGAGAGCGCCCCATTTGAACATCCGTGGCAGGCGCAGGTTTTTTCGCTGATCGTTTATCTTCATCAGGCCGGGCAGTTCAGCTGGAAGGCGTGGGTGGATGTTTTCAGCAAGGAAATAAAAGCCAGCCCGCTTCAGAAAGGCGAAAGCATCAACGACGCCTATTACCGGCAGTGGGTCTCAGCCGCAGAAAAAATGCTCCTGTCGCTGGAACTGACAGGAAAGGAAGATATTACCCGGCGAACCAATGAATGGCGTCAGGCTTATCTGAATACTCCGCACGGGATGCCGGTTGTACTGACCAGCGCGACCTGCGCGCCAGCCCATAATCATCACCATCCGGCTCTTCGTGTTCCCGTGGCGGTCAGCCCGGCCTCCGCCAGAATGAAACCATGAATATTATCCACAGCCCGTTATGAGGAAGAAAAATGGAACATACCGTTAATAAAATTGAAGTCGTACAGGCGCCTATTCCGTTTAATGCCATATTGCCGTGGATTGCATTTATCACGCTGATGGTGATGCTGTCTGTCTATTTTATCGGGGCAGAGCAGGGGGCCACTGCCGTTTTTTCCGGCAATCAGGTACACGAATACTTCCATGATGCCCGGCATCTGCTGGGATTCCCCTGCCACTGAGGATAAAACCATGACGGGAAAACTGCTGTTACAGGGGATGATGGCCGGGCTCCTCGCCGGCATTATCGCCTTTAGCTTCGCCCGTTTCTTCGGGGAGCCGCAGGTCGATAGTGCGATTTCATTTGAAGAAGCCCTTTCCCACAAGCAGTTAAGTGGGGAAGGTGGGCATCACCACGAGGGTGACGCTGGCGGCGAAGTTTTTAGCCGGAAAACACAGTCTGGTGCGGGTCTGCTGAGCGGAATGATCCTGTTCAGTGCGGCGATGGGTGGTGCTCTGGCCCTTTTCTGGTCGCTGTGCTGGCAACGCACAGGACCGCGAGGAGCAAGAGCGCTGGCGCTGTCATTGTCGCTGGGCGGGTTCCTGATAATGAGCATGATTCCGGGGCTGAAATATCCTCCTAACCCTCCTGCGGTGGGAGATCCTTCAACAATTGGCTATCGGACTGCGCTCTACTTCAGCATGTTGCTGGTTTCCGTGGTGATTGTCGTGACCGCAGCCTGGAGCGCCCATCAACTGAGACAGAGGCTGGGCGGGTGGAATGCCGCGCTGTGGGGAGGGCTGGTGGGGCTGGCGATGCTGATTGCCATCTGCATGCTGATGCCCGCAGTGAATGAGGTTCCGGAGGGTTTCTCCGCCGATCTCCTGTGGCGTTTTCGCCTGAGTGCTTTCGGCACTCAGTTAACGATGTGGTGCGCAACGGGGCTATTGTTTGGCACATTTGCCGAAAGGACGCTGCGCAAGCCCGGGCATCGTTATCTGGCCGAAGGATGCTGACGGCATGGCCTTCGTGATGCAACTGATTTGCCAGGGGGAAACCCTGGCAAACAGGAACTCGCGGTTCCCGTTTGACGATCCTCTTACCGAAACTTCCGTGAACCAACTGCGTCAGCTAAAGGAGTGCGTCGGGCCATTCAGTAAAGTCTGGACCGCTCCGGATCTACCTGCACGGCAGACAACATCTGCGCTAGGGCTGTGTGGTGAGTCCGTTGCGGAACTCGCTGAACCCGGATATGGCCGTTGGGCGGGCATCCCGATTAAAAAGGTTATTGAGCAGGAGCATGGCGCATTTCAGTGCTGGCTTTCCGGGGACGCGCCACCGGGAGGAGAAAATATTGTGCAAGTAATGGCGCGCACAGGAAGGTGGCTCTCGCTGAGAGTTGCAGAGCGAGGGTGTCAGTGTGCGATTGTTTCCTCTACGGTTATCAGGGCGATAGTGATTCAATTGCTCGATGCGCCTGCCAGTTCTTTTCAACTGCTTGATATTCAACCGCTAAGCATGACGCAACTGAGTAGTAATGGAAAACGCTGGCATCTTAGCTGTCTGGGAAGAAGGATGGCTGTGTGAATCCTGAATATCTCAGTGCTCAGGCATTATCCGGCAACGTGAGGCCACAACTCATCAAACAGCCATCTATGGAAAAGCTGCAATAAGCGGCTCAAACGCGCTCTGGCACGTTTTTATTCGTCAATGTTTCTGCGGACGTTCTTTGGGCAAGATCGGTCAGGCAAACTGAATCGCCTTCGAGCATATTAAGCAGCACGGAGGAAGCCATGTGTGATAACAAAACCGATAGTTACGCCAGACGTTTTAAACAGGTCTTTGATTATATTGACTGTCATCTCGATGACACATTATTACTGGAGAAACTCAGTGAAGTGGCTCACTTCTCGCCATTTCACTTCCATCGTCAGTTTTGTAGTTATTGTGGGATGCCACCTGGTCGTTACATCCAGATGATGCGTTTAAAACGCGCATCTTATCGGCTGGCTTTTAATCCGTTAGAGAAAATCACTGATATCGCGTTCGACGCCGGTTTCCAGCATTCTGAATCATTTAGCCGTGCTTTCAGACAAATGTTTGGTCTCTCACCGACGCAATTTCGCCAGCAGCCCCCTTGGGTCGATTGGCATAAGCGCATATCCGAACCTTATAAAGCCAGGAGACAAACGATGCAAGGCCAGATCAAGATCATCCATTTTCCCGCGACATCAGTCGCAATGCTGACTCATTATGGACAACCGGAGCTAATAAACGAAACTGCGGCCCGCTTTATTGAATGGCGAAAAACCACGGGTTATTCGCCTGTTGCCAGCAGCCAGACATACGGTATTGCACCACACGATCCGGACTTAACACCGCCCGATGAATTTGAGTTCCATATTTGCGGGACAGTAACGTCACCCATTGCGGAGGACAATCGCTTTGGGGTGATAAATAGTGACATCCCTGCTGGTCGATGTGCGGTGTTGCGCCATCAGGGATCGCATGATGCATTAACCGGGTTGGCTAAAACTCTGTATCGTGACTGGTTGCCTGAGAGTGGCGAGGAACTTCGCGACTTCCCGCTTTTCTTTCATTACCACAACTTTGTGCATGAGGTAGCGGAACATGAATTACTCACGGATATCTATTTGCCGTTGAAATAAACTGATTCAGCGTCATGTTTACAGTCGCCTCAGGTGTGAGACGCGCCGGGAAGCGTCCTGGCGCGTTTTTTCTCAGGGGGAGATCTGTGCAGAATTCGCAGCGCACGCTCTGCGGGATTGGTGCAGTATTGCTCTTTTCCCTGTCAGCTACATACGTAAGCACAGCGACAACAACGGCTATGGCTTCATGATACCTGGTTCACCATTTTTGCTCATAACATAGCGGAGTGTAGAACGGTGTCACTCCTTTAAGGAACCCGGCGCTAAGGTTGTCCAAAGACTCTTTGCCAGTTTTCTCATCAAAGGCCCGCAGGTCATCATCCGCAGTTGCCCCCATAAAAATCAGACCGCTGCGGATAATAATGTTACCGCCTATCATGAAACCGCCACTGAATCTGGCGGCGGAAAGAAGATTTACTCTTCGTTGACCCAGATCCTCATCTCTCCTTCTCCTCTGTTGGCCCAGCAAAACCACGGAATAAAGGTTAATGTCTGCGGCTGCCTGGTTGATGGAGAATGGTCATAGTGCCAGAGCAACGCTTGTTCGGGATTCGCTGACGTGCGTTTAATGCCCTCGGCCTGAATTAAAACTTTGTGCGAGAACAGGCCTTTGCCTTCAGTCGTTTTGAAGGTTGCGGTTTGCGGTAACCACAGGTTGTGCAGTTCCTCACCGTTATCGGCCTGTTCAAGGCAATACACCAGTGGCCCCCGCTGAATCGCCACTTTTCCGGCAACGTGCCGCACCAGCGGATTACCGTATATTCGACGTACCGGCATCGGCAAGGTCAGGGTTAACGTATCGCCTTCCTGCCAGAGTCGGTGAATATGCAGGTAACCTTTGTGAACCGCTTTTTCCACCGCAACGCCGTTGAGCGTGACCTGTGGCGCATCGCACCAGTCAGGCATGCGTAAAGCAAGGGTATGCTGCACCGGCAACGGCGACTCAACCGCAATCATCACCTTTTCCTGCCACGGGAAATTACCGCTGACACGCAGCCGCAGAACCTTATCCCCGACGGGCACTTCAATGCTGTTGCCGACATAAAGGTTGATATAGAGCGCATCCTGGTGTGGGGTATAAATGTAATGACCGAGCGAGGTCAGCAAACGCGCGATATTAGGGGGGCAGCAGGCGCAACCGAACCAGCGCTGGCGAACCGGTTTAACGTGATCATAGATATGATTAAAGCGGAGCGTTTTCGGGTGAACCTCCAGCGGGTTAACGTAAAAGAAGTGTTTACCATCCAGCGCCATGCCGCCCAGCACGGTGTTGTACAGCGCTCGTTCCATCACATCGGCATACTGGCTGTCCGCTTCCATCTCCAGCATACGGCGGGCGAACATCATCAGGCCAATGGACGCGCAGCTTTCGGCATACACGCTGTCGTTCGGCAAATCGTAATCGCTGCTGAACGCTTCACCGCTGCTTTGCGAACCGATACCGCCCGTAATATAGAGCTGGCGCTGGGCCATGTTATGCCATAAACGCAGGCAGTCTTGCCGTTTCGCCTCATCATTGCTGAGCCGGGCCAGGTGCGCCACGCCGGTCATCAAATAAACAAAACGTACCGCGTGACCGATAGCGGTTTGCTGCCCGGCAATGGGTTGATGCGCCTGGCTGTAGGCTTTGTCCTTTACCATCCACGCCGGGCCATAGGTGTTCCAGTAAGATGTTTTGCCACGCTTTTCATATTCGATATCGTAAAAATGCGGCTGCGTTCCGCGCTGCTCGACGAAGTAATTCACCAGCGCCAGATAACGCGGCTCCTGCGTTACGTCATGCAGGCGCATCAGCGCCAGCTCGATTTCGGGATGCCCGGGATAACCGTGCAACTGTGTCTCACCAGGTCCGAACACGCTGTCGATATGGTCGGCAAGTTTACACACCACCTCTAACAGACGGCGCTTACCAGTGGCCTGAAAGAAGGCCACTCCGGCCTCGATCATATGCCCGGCGCAATACAGCTCATGACATTCCGCAAGGTTAGTCCAGCGCTCGTTGGGGGCTTTGACGGTGAAATAGGTGTTGAGATAGCCGTCTTCACACTGGGCGGCAGCCACCAGTTCAATCACCTCATCGGCGGTTTTTTCCAGTTCCGCATCCGGTTGTTGGCACAGCGACCAGGCGACGGCTTCCAGCCACTTCGCCACGTCACTGTCCTGAAACACCATGCCGTAAAATTCTCCCTGCTGTAGCCCGGCGGCGATACGGAAATTTTCAATTGCATGGCTGGGATCCGCCTCGGCGATCCGATCGTTCAGCGCATCCCATTGATAAGGAATGACGACATCCCTTACCAGTTGCTGATACTGACCCAGAAAGGGATCGTTAATTTTCAGCTTATGCAGATCGACTTCCATCACAGACATAATGTTCTCCTCAGACCGGAGCATGGCGAACACGCAACTCGCTGGCTATGCGCGCCATGAGTGGATTGTTGAGTTTGCAGGCGAGAATAGTGAACGCCAGCAGCAAGTGGAATAAAGCAGGCAGCAGGGTTTCCATGCTGGTAATGCCATGCAGCGATGCCGTCGTCTGGTGCCCTGCGCCTGGGTGATAAGCGACAAAGATAAACACCAGGCTGATGATCCCGGCGCTTGAGGCCCAGGCCAGTTTGATGCAGAAGAGATTAAAGGCGAAGTTCATCCCCGAGGAGCGCACGCGGGTTTTCCACTCACCGTAGTCATCGGCGAAAGCCATCAATGCAAAATGCAGCGGCAGGGTGAAGCCGAGAATAATACCGTTGCCAAAAATCACCACCAGCCAGAAGGTCTGCCACGCCGGGCTTGTAGGCAAGAACCACATCACGATTGCCAGCGCAGCCAGGACGATGTTGGTCCAGTAATACAATCTGACGGTATCCACGCGTTTGGAAAGCGGGCTGACCAGCACCGAGCCAAGAATCGAGGCAAACGTCACCATGGTAAAAAACAGCGAGGTGTAAGCAGTACTGCCCTGCAAGACATAGGTGATGAAGTACATATAGCCTCCACCCCGAATGTTGAACACATTGATCAGCAGGAACGACATCAGCAGCATCAGCAGTAGCTGGTCATTTCGGCGCAACCCAGCCAGATGCTCACGCAGGGTAAATTTCCCCAGGCTGTCCAGTGAGACGCGCTCGCGTACCCAGAAAAAACAGCACAGAAACATCACCACCGCCACGCTACACAGAAGCCCGACGCCCAGTTGATAACCCTGCGCGGTGTTGCCTTTGCCCAGTACAGATACCAGCCAGGGCAGGCCCACAGAGACCAAAAAACCCGCCACGCCGCACAGCACAAAGCGCCAGGACTGGCAGGCAATCACTTCGCTGTGGCGGCTGGTCATGGTGTTGATCAGTGCGCAATAGGGCACGTTGATCGCGGTATAGCTGACGGAAAGCAACAGATAGGTACCGAACGCCCAGACGATCTTCATGTTCATGCTGACGTCAGGTGTGGTAAAGGTCAGAACGCCGATCACGCCAATCGGCACCGCAATCCACAGTTGCCATGGACGGAAACGTCCCCAGCGGCTCTGAGTACGGTCAGCCATAATGCCCATAATCGGATCGGACACCGCATCAAACACACGCAACGCCATAAACAGCGTCCCGACCAGCGCCGGGGTAAGACCAAATACATCGGTGTAGAAAAATGTCAGGAAATTCATGATCAGGCAGGTGATTACCGTGCCACCGGCGTCACCCAGCCCGTAACCGATTTTCTCGCGCAGGGAAAGGGCATCGCTCGCGTCCTGCTGCGTCAGTTCGGTTTGCGTAATCGGGCTAGCAGTCATAATAAACTCCTCATCAGGGTCAGAGTCCATTGCCCGCATCAGGACGGGCTTATTTTCAGGTACGGATTTATTTTGCCCGGAATACGGCGTTCAACAAGAGAAGGGAAAAGTATAAAAAGAGAGCGATTCCGACCTGTTTAATAAAGTGTGAGCTGGATCGGGCAGTAAACTATTTTTTGATTAATAATCAAATAGAAAGGCCTATTGATATGACTTAAAAAGCGGAAAATTGATTATCGATGCTTGAATTATCCATAGCGTTTCCGGTTCGTGTGCAAAATGGCGGATTGTTCATTTCTCGCGGGATAGGGAGCCATCCCGCGCGCACGCTGACCTCATGGGAAGTCATCTTTGTGGAGCGCGGAGAGCTGCAAATCCGTGAAGACGATCACCTGTTTATTGTACAGGCGGGCGAGAGTTTGCTGCTGCGCCCGGGGCATCGCCATGTGGGCGAGGGCGCTTTTCCAGCCGATCTCAAATTCTACTGGCTGCATTTTGACTGGCTGCAAGGCGTGGCCGAAGAAAGGGGGTATGCTGCGCTGCTGAGCGTCCCCCAATATACACGGGTGAGCGATCCGCAGTATGTCATTTCCCTGTTTCGCCAGTTTCTCAGCGAGCAGGAAAATATTCGCCGCAACGTGGCGATGGAGTGTATTTTGCTGCTGATCTTGCAACAAATTGCCGCCCCCGGCCCGCAGGAAAGCGCCAATGACAGCCCTGGAATGGCGTTGGCGTGGAAGGCCCATCAGCTCATTCGCACCCAATTCCATTTGCCGATCACCACGTCTTCGCTGGCAAAGGAGTTGCACTGCAACGCAGATTATCTGGGACGCGTCTACCGCCGTGTTTTTCGTCTGACGCTGACGGAAGCTATTCATCGCCAGCGCGTACTGATGGCGGAGAAGTTGCTGATCAATAATTCGCTGTCGCTAACCGAAGTCGCTAGCCAGTGCGGATTCAATGACACCAGTTACTTTCGGCAGATCTTCCGTAAACTGACCGGGCTGACGCCCACAGGCTGGAAACGTCTTTACTGTCGCGAGCACGTCAATTCGTAGTCCTGGGCAGAAATAAATGACGTCTTGACCTGCTCCTCCAGAATTCATTCCCAGGCGTAAGAAGGCTTCACTTATGGTATGGAGATGGTGAAATTTGGGGATGTGAGGTCTGCAATGAGCGCAGGCTGTGTGAAAACTCATAGCTTCAATTAGCCAAACAATATTTCTCATCTGTGTTTTAAGAATGTCGTTTAAGTTGACGAGGTAATCTGTGATTTTATTCGGATGACTCAGAAGTTTTTATTGCGGGGAAGAACCTGATATCTGTTGTTACTGGAGGATAAAACGGCTGGAACCGTTAGCCGTATTGTTCCTGCAGCTGAATTATCAATCCTGCAGTACCCCATATCGATAGCATCCTTTTCAGGTTATAAGCCAATATATGTAGACTGATTTCCGTACTGACGTTTTTAAATTTCCGCATCAGGAAGTGCGTTGCACCCATCCACATTTTAATTGTCCCAAACGGATGTTCTACCGTTTGCTTTCGCATGACCACCGCCTGAGGAAATGACTCAAGCCTCGCATGCATTTCTTCCATTTCAGCTTCATGAACCCAACGCCGTATACGCCTTGGATCGCGTTTTGATGTAGTGCATCTGGAGCGCTGGCTGCAATCGCGACAGGCAATATTGTTAAAGTACAACTGTTGCTCCAGTCCGTCCTCTGTTGAGGTAAATCGATTCTGAAGCTCATTGCCCATTGGGCATACATAAACATCTTTTTCCCTGTTATATCTGAACATTGAGCGGTTATAGAGCCCCTTACGTTCAGCACCAGAGGTATCTCCCTTTGGCACCAAAGCCACTGCTCCGCTATCCAGAACTGTTTTAATATCGCTGCGACTGTAATACCCTTTGTCGGCCAGTACTGTTATGTCTTTCCGGCCAACAGCTTTCTGAGCCAGTGTTGCCATTGAACCAAGTTGTCCATTATCTGTTGTGTTGGTGACTTCATGCGCAACAATCAAATGGTTTTTCGTATCCACAGCTGTCTGAACGTTGTAGCAAACTTGCCGGTTCATATTATTTGTTTTCATCAACCGGGAGTCAGGGTCGGTTAAAGAGAGTTGTTTATCTGGCTGTTGTGCGACTGCTTGTTGAATTTCCTGAAGCTCACGTAAGCGCTTTTTTAGCCAAGCCAGTTTAGTGGCTGTTAACTTTGTGTTTGCATCGGGCTCAGTATACTTGTCGGCTTCATCCAGCTTGTTTAAATAATAAGTAATACTTTGCTCAACGCGCTCAATATGGTCATTGGCTTTCTGGGATGTGAAGTTGTTGGGTTTGCTGTTTACTGCTTTGAATTTGCTGCCGTCAATGGCAACAACGACATCAGTGAACATTTGCATTTGCCGGCACAGGCCAATAAAGGCCCGACAGGCATTCCTGATACCTTCACCGTTATCTTTTCTGAAGTCTGCAATGGTTTTAAAGTCAGGCGTTAATCGTTCAAGTAACCACATCAGTTCAACGTTCCGATGGGCCTCTTTTTCCAGTCTACGGGAGGACTGAATTCGGTTGAGATATCCGTAAATGTACAACTTCAGTAGGGTGGCAGGGTGATATCCGGGCCGTCCAGTTCGCTTTGCATCAACTCTGCTGAAACCAAGAGAATCAAGCTTTAATCCATCTACAAATATATCAACCACTCTGACGGGGTTATCTTCAGTGACAAAATCATCCAGTGTATCAGGGAGCAATGTCACCTGATGCCTGTCTTGTCCTTGAATGTGATGGACCATGTCGGTATCCGCAGTATTCATTTGTATGCTTATAATTTTAATGAAAAAGTCATTCCGTCGCATGGGTTTATCAAGAATGGTTGATCATATGAAACCATCGCTTAGACCAAAAAGTGATCAGGAGTTTTCACACAGCCTGAGCGAGGAGCGGAAGTACACAACTGTCATCGCCATTGATGATGCTCTAATCACCTTCCCGTGTGTTAATCGATAGGGAGCAGGTCAATGAACATGACGACATGAATCGCCACGGGTTTAACAGACACCTCAGAGTCATTTAAGATGGCTTAAAGAGAGGTGCCCATGAGCGGTAAGCGTTATCCCGAAGAGTTTAAAACTGAAGCAGTCAAACAGGTTGTTGATCGCGGTTATTCTGTTGCCAGCGTTGCAACACGTCTCGATATCACCACCCACAGCCTTTATGCCTGGATAAAGAAGTACGGTCCGGATTCTTCCACTAATAAAGAACAGTCAGATGCTCAGGCCGAGATCCGCCGTCTCCAGAAAGAGCTGAAACGGGTTACCGACGAACGGGACATATTAAAAAAAGCCGCGGCGTACTTCGCAAAGCTGTCCGACTGAGGTACGCCTTTATCCGTGACAACTCCTGTTGCTGGCCTGTTCGCCTGCTCTGTCGGGTGCTGGATGTTCATCCCAGTGGTTTTTACGCCTGGCTTCAGCAGCCGCATTCACAACGCCATCAGGCAGACCTGAGACTGACAGGACAGATTAAACAGTTCTGGCTGGAGTCGGGATGCGTCTATGGTTATCGCAAAATCCATCTGGATCTGCGTGACAGCGGGCAACAGTGCGGAGTAAACAGAGTCTGGAGACTGATGAAACGTGTCGGAATAAAGGCTCAGGTCGGATACCGAAGCCCGCGGGCACGTAAAGGCGAGGCCAGTATCGTGTCACCCAACAGGCTCCAGCGACAGTTCAATCCGGATGCTCCTGATGAGCGTTGGGTAACGGACATAACCTACATCAGGACCCACGAAGGCTGGCTGTATCTTGCCGTTGTTGTTGATCTGTTCTCACGCAAAATTATCGGCTGGTCCATGCAATCCCGGATGACAAAGGACATTGTCCTGAACGCACTGCTGATGGCTGTATGGCGGCGTAATCCCGAAAAACAGGTGCTGGTTCATTCGGATCAGGGCAGTCAGTACACAAGCCATGAGTGGCAGTCGTTCCTGAAATCACACGGCCTGGAGGGTAGCATGAGCCGTCGCGGTAACTGCCATGATAATGCGGTTGCAGAAAGTTTTTTCCAGTTGTTGAAACGTGAACGGATAAAGAAAAAGATCTACGGAACGCGGGAAGAAGCCCGCAGTGATATTTTTGATTACATCGAAATGTTTTATAACAGTAAGCGTCGGCATGGTTCTAGCGAACAGATGTCACCGACAGAATATGAAAACCAGTATTATCAACGGCTCGGAAGTGTCTAGATTATCCGTGGCGATTCACACTACAAAAGGATTACAGAATTCTTTTTTTTACCATACTCTCAAAAAATAATGTTGCCTCCACATTTTTTATTAGATTATTAAACCCTTTTTTAGTAAAAGGGTTTAATCATCCTTGATGGTAATAGAATAAAATAAAATTGTCGTTATATTTACATAATCCAACCTCACTTTAATATATTGACTTCTGAACCTGGCAGAGGCAGGTCATCAATTTTTATATTCAAATAAGAGTTTTGACGCCAATTTTAATATGCATGCTTATTAGTTTATAGCTAATTAGCAACACAGATATACTTAACTGAATTGTGAGAATTCTTATGAAGAAAAAACAGCTGATTACTATATTTAGCCTGCCTCTTATTCTTACCGCCTGTAGTTCAGGCAAACTGGCCATGAACCATGCTGAAGAGGTTGCTAAATCAGGCCGTGAAATCATCAAAGTTACTAAAGAATATAATGAAAATTTAATAACCCTAAATAATGACTGGGTAGCGGTACTCCTTGGTTCCGATCCTAATTGCAGACTTACATCTGATATGACCATCCCCATTAGAGAGGAACAAAGTTCTAACCCTGGCATTGGGATGTGCGTGACACCACGTGAAGAAAAGAGAATTAAGACCATCTATCTAAATGCAAAATCTATCGACAGAAAAATATTTAAAGAAAATGAACAAATCCTGTCTGCATTCTCAGATTATCTGACAGCATTGACAGCTTATACGTCGGATGAACCTTCATATTCTGTAAGCGAACTCGTTGATAAAGCGCTTGAAAATGCCGATAGCATTAATAAAAACATCAACCTTAATGATAAACAGAAAAAATCCATCAGTGGACTTGTCTCATTTTTACAACGGCTAGCGACAGAGGAAAAAAACAAGGGAGACATAGCTTCCGTTTTAAAGGAAATGGGCCCAAAGCAATCTGAAAACCTAGATTTACTAAGAAAAGATATAGAGGAGAAAAAAGATAGGTATTTCAATACAATGAGTGGAGACATATTACACATAGCTTTACTAAATTTCAACAAACGAGCCAAACTTCCACCACAGCAGTCTGTTTCACCTAAAGAAATAGTACAACTTAATTATACAACACAAAATTACATCAAGAACATAACGGCTGCTGAAGTAGCCATTAATAAATACAAAGAATATAATAAAGGGCTTCTTTCAATAATTGAGGATGACGTTACAGATAAAAAAATAAAAGAGGAGATGCTGGATATTCAAAATAAAAATATTAAAGAAGGACTCGGATATGTTAAAGACTTCATTCAAGAACTTGGTCCAGTTATTATAGCTGCAATGTAATAGGAGAAAATTCATGGCTACACAACAGCAGAAAGATGATCTCATTAATATAATTTTAGAATTAAAAAAATTATGCGATTCAAAAATTGATAGTGAGAAAGGTAGTATATACACATATATCAGCATTAAACTAACATCCTTTATCAAAACTATAGATAGTTATGATTGCTCTATATTCAGCAACCAAGTTATCATTGACTTAATGTTCTGGGCAAACCAGGCTGTGAATGCATTGAAAACACCTACTGAAGAAGATGATTTAGCTGCGTTAAATATTATTGTTGGAAAACTCGCATACCAATTCCCTGTAATTAAATAGCATCCCTAGATAAAAATGCACATCCATACTATAAATGATGGCCAGAATTACTCTGGCTGTCTTTATATCTTATATCAAAATAGCGCATAATAACTATGCCACTCAGCTGCAGTATCCTCATCATTCAACAGACTCGATGAGCTCCGCCCACTGATTCTTCACATTCCTGACCGCGCGCATTACTGGATACCCGTTGAAACCGCCGTCAGAGGATATCTTTTCTACCTTTTTACCGTATACATCCTGTCTCATCTATTCCCGGGCAACTTCGGGCACTAGGCTAAGTGGGCTATGGTCGTGTATATCGACAAGACCTTTATCAGCAGCAGTGACAATCAAAAATCCTTCCGCCTCATCGCCAGGCTCAAACGATGTGCTTTCGATCGAAGCCATGAATATCGGCTAGCCATCTTTGTGGTGAATGAAGTAGGGTTGCTTTATATCGCCTTCCTTCTTCCACACGATTTGATTATTGACATACTTGCTGACCAGTTAGTCAACACCACAACATATCCCCCTAACGTAACGAACAGCCGCTCCTGGCACGATGCGGTCGTCTATATCTATGACATGGTGACCAAACCGAGACCCAAACCCGCCCCGAGGCATCCGGGCGTGTTCTTACCGAACGTCTGCAGTAACAAACACACAGGAAATAATGCCTGATGACTGTCACAAACTGGCACCCGGCGAAGGTGAGGGGGTATCCCCCCTTTGCCGGGTTGGACAAGCCCGGACGGATCGGGCGCGTACAGTTCTGTGCTTTTTGTATCGCGGAAAGGATCTGCTGTGGTGAGGCCAGCCCGGCGAATATCGTGATGTTTTTCGGTGTTGCGTTCTGTGCCTGCATCACAATCAGACCGGGTGTCCCGGTCAGCCCCGGTGCCTGTACCAGCGCATTCATTTTTTTCCAGTACTGCCGTGTAATCGACAGGTTTCAACTCCGTCAACCCGGCTGCACTGGCCGCCGAATCAATATTCGCCGTGGTCAATTCCCCTGCGGGGTTTTTCACGCGAGTAAGCGCCTCCTGCAACACATCCTCATGGCAATTTAACTGCACGGCTAGTTGTTACCGAGATTTTAGCAATGGCTTTCAGCGATATAAGGATCCTTTCCTTCCCGAAAGATTGTGGTTACTGTCCCGCGATACGGCCATGGCACACCGCAAGACAGACAAAGCACCAGCCGGCGCTTTGTCTGAGGAGAGAACTACTGTGCCAACGGTTTACGTACAAAGAAACCATAGAGACAGGCGCCAAGGAACAGCAGGCAGCCACCGAGAATAAAGACGTTGGTGAACTGACCGGTAGTGTCAAGGATAATCCCGGTGATCACTGGCGCCAGCGCTGCACCGAGGAAACCGCCAAAGTTCTGGATCGCACCGAGGGAAGCAACCTGCTCTTTTGGTGCCATATCTGCTGCCAGCGCCCAGATAACTCCGGATGGCATTTGCGAGCAGAAATAGCCCAGCGTCAGTAGCGTAATCGCAGTACCGCTGTTGCTGACGAACGGAATTGGCATCACAAAACAGGCCGCCATCGTCGCACCCAGCACAATAGGCACCTTACGCGCCGTTACCGCATTAACCCCTTTGCGCACCAGACGGTCAGAGATCATCCCGCCGCACAGCACGCCAAGAATACCGGCGAAGAACGGAATCGACGCAATCAGGCCCGTCTGCTTCAGGCTAAAGCCCAGCGACGTTTCCAGATAACCCGGCAGCCAGGTCAGATAAACCCAGATAGTAAACATGATGCAGAAGTTGCCGGAAATCATCAGCCAGGTCGTTTTGTTGCGGAACAGGTCGCTCCAGTTTACCTGCGGTTTATCCGCTGTGGTAACGGCGACTTTACCGGTATGAATCAGCATCGCTTCCCGCGCATCCGGATCGCGATAAAACCTCAACCACGCCAGCACTAACGGAATCCCCAACAGACCGACGGCGATAAACATCCCGCGCCAGCCTACCCACAGCAGCAGAACGGTCAGCAGCGGCGGAGCAATGGCATTAGCAATTTGCGAACCGGTATTGATGATCGATGTCGGCAGGCCGCGCTCTTTATCTGAAAACCAGCTTTGGGTGATCTTGATACCCGAGGTAAAGAACGGGGACTCAGCAACCCCTAACAGCACCCGCAGACCGTAGAAAAAACTGTAGGTGTTCACAAACCCCATCAGGAAGGTCACGGCGGACCACAGAGTCAGCGCACCGGTGAACATCTTCTTCGGACCAAAGCGGTCTACCAGCCATCCGGCGGGCAGGTTAGCCAACGCATAAGGCCAGAGGAACGCCGACAGCAGCAAGCCCATTTCAGTGCCGGAGAAACCAAACTCCTTCGAAATAGTGGTATTGGCGATACTCAGGTTGGCGCGGTCAAGGTAGTTCACTACCGCAGCCAGGAGCAGAATTAAAATGATCCCCCAGCGACGGCGGGAGAGCTTCGGCGGCGCAATTGCCGTGGCGGAAGCCGGATTCACTGTGCTCATACCGTCTCCTCCAGTAACGCACGATCGATTTTGACAACCGCCTTGCGCAGATGATTAACCCCACCACTCTGCGGATGGCAGCACGGACGATGAATATCTTGTGGAAAGAAAATTGCGAACATACCGGGCGTTAACGTCACCTGTATCTCTTCTTTTTCAACCTGCCAGAACATGATGTCCTGCTGCGGTGTACGGTCATCAACAACGGTATGCAGACCGCTTTCTACACGGCTGACACCCATACGCTCATGACCCGAGATCAAATACTGAATATCGATAAACTGGCGATGTGACTCCGGCCGCGCCTCTTCAAAAGGTACGCTGTCCATCTCCTGTAACAGGCAGAACAGCCTGCCAGGGATCAAGTCGATTTTGCCCGGCACGAAATCTTGAAAATCATTCTGCGCAAGAAAAGCCAGCGCCTGACGAATCACCGGATGGAAAGCGGATTCCTGGGCAGGCCATGCCTTCATACTGGTTACGATCATAATGGCATCCTCTGCTTAGCCAGCGATACGCTGACGCCATTGTTCGGTTCCGGCACGAATCTGGTCGAGGATCACCGTCAGCCCCCAGAACTTATTCAGCACATCATCCTTGTTAACCCGGCAGGTGATACCGTCAAAGGTCCCGAGGCGCTGATGATAAATTTTGGCGTTTTTCGGATAGCCTAGCGTTTCGGTCACGGCCCCCAGCGAGAGGAAAATCGCCAGTTCATCGGCCAGCGCGCGCTGGTTTTTCCCTTCCCGCCATAACCAGCTGTACAGTTCAGGATGGAAGTTGGTAAACACGCCGCTAAAGCCCTGCGAACCCGCCAGAATCGCTGGCCAGGCAATCGCCGCGTTGGCGTTAATGACGTTGAGCGGCGTCCCCTGAGCCAGACGTACGCGACGTTCAACGGTCGGCAGATCGCAGCTCACATCCTTCAGCACAATGAAACGGCCGCTGTTGGCGCACCAGGTAAATTCATCATCGCTTAGCAGGCGGCGATATGGCGCCGGACACTCGTAAAGGCCGAGCGGCAGAGAGGCCGGCAGCGTATCCAGCAGCGTATTGAGCGTAGCGTAGAAGACTTCGCTGCCCTCGTTACGCGGATCGAGATGGTTGGTCACCAGCACCAGAGCATCAATGCCGGTCTGCGCCATCGCCAGCAGCTCGGCTTTTTGTGCTTCAATATCGTCGCTGATATGACCAGAGGCGATAACCGGAATGCGGCCGTTAACGTGCTGTACCACAAAGCGCGCCAGCTCAACACGTTCCTCTAAAGAAAGGAACTGCATTTCGCTTGACTGGCAGACGGCAAACAGCGCATCAACCCCCTTCTCCAGATACCAGTCGATTAATTTCGCCAGCGCCGGATAGTCAATCCGATCGTCAGCTGTGAATGGCGTCAGCATTACCGGAACAATACCGTTGATCGTTTTCATATTATTTTTCCTGAGTTCTGAGGGTACGGAGTCGTGCGTTTGCCTGTTCGAAATCAGGCATGTTGGATGCCCCTTCCAGCTCAACGGCCAGAGAGGCAAAGGCGGAAGCCCAGGTTGTGGCCTGCACCAGACTGTTTCCGGCGGCCAGCGAGGCGGCTAGCGCACCGTTAAAAGCATCGCCAGCACCGGTGGTATCCACGGTGACGGCAGGGAAGGCGCGGATATGGCTAAACTGGCGGTTGTCCAGCAGCAGTGCACCACGCGACCCCATTGTAATCAGCACTTTCCTGGCACCCAGTTCGGCAATGCGCAGGGCCGCTTCTTTTGCGGTATCAAGATCGTTAATGTCGATACCCGACAATAAAGACGCCTCCGTTTCGTTCGGCGTAATGACATCCACAAAGGGAATGCTGGGTATAATTTCAGCAGAATAAGGGGCCGGGTTCAGAATCACTCGCTTACCCAGTTCGTGAGCGATCTTAATTATCGAGTGAGTGGCATCGAAATTATTCTCCAGTTGAACCAATAAAACGTCAGATGAAGATAATTCCGGAATAATTGCCTGAATTTCATTGTGGGTAATAGTCTTATTTGCCCCAGAATAAATAGCAATCATGTTTTCGCCATTTTCCTGAGAAACATAAATAATCGCATTACCGGTTGGTTCACTCTCAGATTGATAAAGCGTGTAAGAGTGAATTGCAGAGCGAGTTAGGTGATCCGCAGCTAAATTACTGAACTGATCTTTACCCACCTTTGCGACAAAATGCACCTGAGCACCGGCTTTACTGGCGGCCGTTGCCTGGTTAGCCCCTTTCCCGCCCGGCCCCAGACTGCTGCCCAGCGCCATTAGCGACTCTCCTCCCCGTGGGAAACGTTCAACCTTAGCCACAATGTCAACATTGAACGAGCCAAATACACATACCTTGCCCTGCATAAATTTTCCTTTCTGTCGCTCATCACTGGGTGATTTACGGTGATAAATAGGTTGCAGTAGCACCTCAAAACTATCACCGGTTTCAGAAATAAGTTCGGCCAGCAAACTACGGCGTGAAATAATTGCTCCGCCGTAACAGCGCTGCACCAGCCCCATCTCTGCAAGAGTATTTAAATCACTGCGTATCGTTTCTTTCGTGACATTAAAATGCGCCGCAAAATAATTCACATAGCCACGCTCATGCTCATCTAAATATTGCAAAATAGACTTTCTACGTTCTTCAAGAAACATAATGGACCCCGATAGCACTCTTGCAGTATACGAACTGACCAAAACCGGAAGAGTGACATTAATCCCATGTTTTCAGGCAGAACGGAAGCAAACAAAAATGATGAAAATGGGTTATCAGATACATGACCCTGACCCAAAATCCTGCTCCATTCAGAAACAGAAATTCCGGCATGATCCATACTCCCCTGAACGGAGGTGGTGACGATGAAAAAATCACGATTCACTGAAGAGCAGATTGTCTTTGCCCTGAAGCTGGCTGAGCCGGGCATACCGGTTCTGCCGCAAGACGGGCATTTCCGATGCCACGTTCTGTACGTAGCGCAAGAAATACGGCGGCGTTCCCACTCTGCGCCGGGATGATTGACTCCATCAGAATTTGCTGTGAAACCTTCCGGTTACCAGGATAAACAACCAACATTAAGCCGGTTATTCCTGATTATTCGGGGTCAGTCTCATGCAACAGCAGGTGGGCTTTCGCTGATGGGGATCGCACAGGGAATGGGGCCTACTCTTTTCCCTTTACGTAATCACGTACTACCCTTCCGTTTCTAACTCTTATCGACCCGTTGAACTCACAGCCAGAAGCAGACTTTCTGCTTCTGGTCGAAGGTATATTCAACTTTCTGAAGTCGCGAATATCTTTCAAATGAATTATTGCTGGAAAAATATTGTCTCGTTGGGTTGTGCCGGTCAGCTATTGCAATAAAAGCTGTTAAAAAAGCGTTTCGCTAATTGCAATTTCATCAACATGAATTATATCTGTCATATTGAATCCACGCATGTCTTCGCTAAAATCCGGGCTTTGCATATATTGGCGATTTAAAAGGTTAACATCACACTCTTCAGGGAACGTGACCACAGCTATAACCTGATTATCTTGCTCATTGCCGCCCAGATATACGCTGTTAATGAAGATCCCAAACTTTGGTAAGCTCACCATGTGCTTTGGCCAACAAGTACGGAAATATTTTTCCGCACTTTCTTTATCTTTTAATGTATAAATTCTTAATTGTTTCATTGCGCGTCGCCTTCTAATTCGGAGTAGTTAAACAAGCATAACTAACTTACAAAAAACGATAAGAGCATTTTATACAAAAAAACACATGTTACGCTTTTTCTGGTAACTATTGATGAATGATTTAATTTCTCTTATGCCCTCTTTTCACGATGAATCGACATGAAAGTCGTGCGCGCTATTTCACTCCCATCATCAACATCGGGTTTAAGTGTGATACGCGCTGCTGCAGGCCAGAAAAAGATCTCAATACTATCAGGCAAAGCGAAAATCTATTGATGGCCCGGTCCACAGGACGTGGTTTTGAGTGAGAAATAAAAACCGGCCAGGAGGCCGGTAAAGGAGATATCCAGTCTGTATCGCCATGACAAAACTCGCGATTAGGGGGACCGCGAGTCTGTAGCCGTTATATGGCTACTTTTTCCCCAGGCTGGCGTCAAATTGTTTCCAGCTTTCTGTCATATCCACCACGGTTTTCGATTTTCGCGCTTCGTCGATTTTAATTGCGGTGAGCCCGGCTTCCAGTGCGTCCACCACCGTTACTTTCAGCGGCGTTCCCTGTTTAATGTGTTTCACAATCTCTTCAGCCATCAGTGCGTCAGCGCCATAGTGACCATCGTAAGCGTTGCCGCTGTAGGTGGTATCTACTTCGCGCTCACCGGTACGGGCGTTATGCACGCGGAAATAGTTACGCACAAAGTCACCTTCCGCCATGCCGTCGGTGCCCATTACGCAAAAACGACGGAACTCATCCGGCACGTTGAGGTTGGCGTGAAAGGCCAGGGTGGCGCCACCGGCGTATTCAATGATGGCCGTCTGGTAATCGACGATATCGGCGTCGCTATCAAACACCGCGTCGGTACTGGACCAGCCGCTCGGCTTGATATGATACACCTCGGAATCAGGGGTGACGGCACCCTGCGGCGCGTGTTGCGGGGTAAAGGATTTACGGCCACCAAAGCTGGCGACACGCACCGGGCGCTCACCCATCAGGCCCTGATAAAGATCGATATCGTGACAGCATTTTTCCAGAATGTACGGACCGGCGTATTTCTCCAGCCGACGCCAGTCGCGCTGGAAGAAGGCGCCATGGTATGGCTTGATATGTTCGGTGGCTTCGATGGAGGTGATCTCTCCGAGGCGTTTATCATCACGCGCCATCAACAGGTCGTGATACAGCGGCGAGTAGCGCAGCACCAGACCGACCAGAATACGCTCGTGACCATACTGTTGCACCAGCCGCGCCATCGACATCGTCTGTTCTTCATTGATGACCACCGGCTTCTCGGTGAAGACGGTATAATCCGCGGCCAGTCCCTGACGAATATGCTCAAGATGCATAAAGTTCGGTGAGCCGATCAGCAACAGATCAAAACCGCCATGGCTCAGCAGGGCGTCAATGCTGTCGAATGCCTTGCCGGGATCGATACCGAAGGTGTGAAGATTGGGTAAACCCGCCGGAGCCGGATCGACATAACCCACTACTGAGAACTCTGTATCGGCTTTGCTGAACTCTTTCACCACATGGGAAAGACGAAAGCCAAGACCAATAATGCCCACTTTCATGTTATACCCCTGAAGCCCGTTGCCTGTTAGCTGCCCGACCCATCAGGCTGCTGATAATCTGACCGCTAACTTATTACGGCAGAAAAACTAAAGTCAATTAATATCCTGCGTGTAAAAATCAATGTTTTTATTATTTATATGATTTTAATCATTTTTATTTTGTGTTGTGTCTTCCATATTTATTTGTTATTGCGATTTAAGTTTTTTTACCCTATCTTTCGCACATCTATAAAGGGTCATCCCGGGCGGTGCAGGGCAGGAGGAAGCGCGTGCAGTCATTGATGCTGGGTATTGATGGTGGTGGTACGCGCTGTCGTGGACGTCTCACCGACGATCGGGGGCAGTTGCTGGCGGAAGCGCGCGGTGGGCCAGCCAATGTCTGGTCGCACTTTGAAGCGGCGATTGACGCTATTGACCGGGTGATTGACGATCTTTTCACTCAGGCGGCATTACCGGCAGCGGCACGGGCACAAACCGTGCTGGTGGCAGGCCTCGCGGGGGCAAATGTGTCCTCGGTCAAAGCACGTCTGGATAGCTGGCTGCCGGTTTGTCAGTCGCGCTATGTTTTTACCGATGTCGAAACGGCCTGCGCCGGGGCGCATAATGGCGCGCCAGGGGCGGTATTTATCACCGGCACCGGCAGCCAGGGCGCGGCATGGGATGGCACGCAGTTTACACTGCTCGGCGGCTGGGGATTTGCCCTCTCCGATGCCGGCTCAGGCGCGGTGCTGGGGCAGCGTGCGCTCCGGCTGGCGCTGCTGGCCCATGAAGGCATCGTGCCGTCTTCGGCGCTGACGCAACGCATCATGGCGCATTACCACGACAGCCCGGAACAGATGCTAATCTGGTCACGTCAGGCGACGCCAGCCGACTGGGGGCGGATAGTGCCGGACGTTTTCGCCGCCGCGCAGGCGGGTGATGTGCATGGCGCTGCGCTGGTTCAGCAAACCGCTGCGGATATCGCACTGATGATACAGCCGCTACTGGCGCGCAGCCACGGTAAGCTAGCGTTGATGGGAGGCCTGGCCGCGCCGATTCAGCCCTGGCTTCCGGCGGATATCGCCGCACTACTGGTGCCACCGCAGGGCGATGCGCTGAGCGGTGCGCTACGGCTTGCCAGCCAGTTCAGTATGAACCAACCCGCGTAACCTTTTCATTCTGCTGATAAAGAGAACCATGATTGCTCCGAACGTAACTGCCCGTATTCTGCGGCTGATTGTCGAAAATGCGCCGATCAGCCAGTCCGATCTCAAAGTGCGTAGCGGCCTGAGTATGTCAACGGTCTCGCAGGCTACTAATCGCCTGCTGACCGGGGGCATCGTACAGGAGCTGGGGCTGCGACGTGTCTCGATGGGGCGTCCCAAAACCCTGCTTGGTCTTAATCCCGACCACGCCAGCGTGATCGGCATCCAGCTCAATGCAGAACGTAATCTGATTGTGCTGACCGACCTGGGCGGCAATATCATCGGCGAGCAGCAAATGCCTTCCGGAGCCATGACACCGAAACAACTGGGCGATGCGCTGGCAAAGTTTCTGCGCGGCGTAGAGAACAGAAAGGTGGGCGCCATTGGCCTGGCGCTGTCTGGTCTGGTGGATGCCAGCAATGGCTATTGCGTGCGTTCACGCGTGCTGGATTGGGATAACGTTCCGATTGCCCGGCTACTGGAGGAACGCTTTTCGCTGCCGGTATTTATCGAAAATGACGCCAACGCTTTAGCGATGGCGGCGCTGGTATTTGGTCAGCTCGGTCATGCGCAATCGGCGATTATCGCCACCTTTGGTAAAGGGATTGGCGCAGGTATTCTGCTCGATCGTCAGCTCTATCGCGGGCGTCATGGTAAAGCGGGTGAGATTGGTAATGCCCTGCTGGGGGATGGTTCCGAGCGCCTGCTGGAAGATGTCGCCTCATCACAGGCGATTTTGCGACGGGTGGCCGCCACGCTGAAAGATGAGGTGCCGCAGGCGCTGCGCGACCTGGATATGCGCCCGACGCAGGAAGTGCTGAGCGCGCTGGCGGAAGCCGGCCATCAGTTGGGCATATCGCTGGCAAATCTGTCGGTTGCCTATGATCCCGATGTGGTCTATCTGGCGATGGAACCACAGATGGCGTCGCGCATTTTGCTGGATAATATCACCCAGAGTTTCCAGACCTATCGCCTGAAACTGACGCCGCACATGACGCCGTTGCAGTTTATTACCGAGTCAAATCGGATGTGGGCACAGGGCGCGGCGGGTTTTGCGGTGAATAAATTGCTGGATTTGCTGGCCGCACAGGCGGATGAAGAGATCGCGTCGTAAAAATTTGCGCTTCATCGCGTTTTTTTGGCATTGCGCGGGTTTCGTTCACCTCAGGCTAAGTCCTGCGCCTGAACTGCGCCCAAAAGTGGGATACCCAACGACAGGTGAGCTGAAACACGCCATATGCGAATACATCCACGATTACAACCATAAACGTATCAATCTGAAACCAACCTGAGTTCGGTTGAATATCGAACTCAGGCTGGTCTGCGCGACGGTCGGTGGAAGCTCTATGGCGCTAACCGCGGCTATTCCGCGCAGCGCCTTTCACCGTAACCGCATTCCCCCTTCATCAAACAACAAACAACTCCCCGCATCCAGCTGATAATGTACCGGCTCACCCATCTCATGGCTTGCCACGTTACGCTCCTCAATCACCAGCAGCCGCTCCTGGCCTACATCCAGATAAAGGTAATTGGTATGTCCCAGCATCTCACTGAACGACAGCGGTGCGCTAAAGCTCAACGGCGCGCTGGCTGAGCTGGCAGGCTGAAAATGTTCAGGGCGTACGCCAAGCGTCACTTTCTGCCCTTCCTGGCAGGCGGCGTCAATCTTCATGGTTAATGCGTGAAGGCCGAGAGAAGGCACGCGCAGCTGCACTTCGCCGGGCGCGATGGCGGCCACTTCTGCGGGTAAGAAATTCATCTTTGGCGAACCAATAAACCCGGCGACAAACAGATTGTCCGGATCGTGATACAGCTCCAGTGGCGCACCGACCTGTTCAATACGGCCCTGACGCAGCACCACAATACGATCGGCCAGCGTCATTGCTTCCAGCTGGTCATGGGTGACGTAAATCATGGTATTACCCAATGAGGCGTGCAGCCGCGCGATTTCGATACGCATCTGCAAACGTAACTCGGCATCCAGATTCGACAGGGGTTCATCAAACAAGAAAATGCGCGGATGGCGAATAATGGCGCGCCCAATCGCCACGCGCTGACGTTGCCCGCCTGACAAAGCACGCGGCAGACGATCGAGCAGCTCGGTCAGATGCAGGCGCTCCGCAGTCTGCGCAATTGCCTGTGCGATCTCGGTTTTCGGACGCTTCATCACTTCCAGCGGATAAGCGAGGTTGCCGCGCACCGTCATATTCGGATAAAGCGCGTAGGACTGAAACACCATGGCGATACCGCGCTCGGTTGCTGGCTGGTGGGTCATATCCGCGCCCTCAATCAGCAGCTTGCCGTCGCTAATCTCCTCCAGCCCGGCAATCATGCGTAGCAGCGTCGATTTTCCGCAGCCCGAAGGGCCAACAAACACCACAAATTCACCGCTGTTGATAGTGAGATCGATCCCGTGAATCACGTTCACTTGCTCGTAAGACTTCTTAACGCTTTGCAGATGCAGGCTGGTCATACTGTGTCTCGCTTAAAGTAACTGGCCCATATAAATGGCGTTGCTACGCACGATGGGCGTGAAGCCAAGGCGCTGATAAAAACCGCAAACCTGCTCGTTTTGCAGGCTGACGCCAAGGTGCACGCCAGGCACACCCGCCTCGCGCAGCAGCGCCAGCAGTTGCTCAATCAGTTTGCGCCCCCAGCCACCCTGCTGAGCCGGTGGCAACAGATTGATATGCAGGTGCGCTGGCCACTGGCTTACCAGCTGATCGGCGGCGGCATCCGGCTGGAAGATGGCTTCCAGAACTTTGCTGTCGAGCGGGGCGCTGGCCGGGTAGTCACGATATTGCGCCTGCAACATCGGCCACCACTGCTGGTTCAGCACCGCCTCAAAGGCACGGGTATCCGGTACGGCAACCGCATAGCCGACGACCTCGCCCTGCTGTTCCAGCGCCAGCGCGAAATCCGGCGCAAAACGTGCGTAGGGAATCACAAAGCGCAGGCCGGGCAGGGCAGGATCAGAATAGAGCGCTGTCGCATCTTTGCCAGCATTGGCGGTTTCTAAACAAATACGCGAGAGCGCGGGAAAATCCGCCTCGGTAGCGTGACGAATAACTGCTTCAGCCGTCATGGTGGAGCCTCTGTGGTCAGGAGATAGACAGTTTTTACGGTAATGAAAGCGTACTTAGTTTTCAAGGTGTAATAATTGCGTAGTCCCACAAAGAAAACGCTACACATAACCACAGCGCATGACCATCAACGCGACAACGCAGCAATGATGCAGCGGCAAGCCCTTAATCCGCGAGCTTTTTAACATTTACTCGTGAGCGTTATTCATAACTATACGATTTTCATATGCTCTATCAGTGAGTTAATGCAGTTTAAAAGCACGAGTGAATTATGCTGAGCTTCAGTAAAGCGTGACCGGTTGCATCGGCATTCTGGCTAATTAAGCAGCATTCCCTGCTGATTACTCCACTTTTCTTCTCACTTTTCGCACTGCATCACAGAGCAAAAATTACTCGCCTCACAGGTTTGACTTTATTTTGTTCATAAAGTAAGTATGGGTATGAGCGTTATTTCTGCTGAATCAGCCTGCGGGAACTGCGGGTGCCGAGATGAAGGGATGCCAGTCATCTGTTGGAGAAACCGAGCATTATGTGTGATTCAACCGTACGTTCGCAGTACTTCTGTAGCTCTCTTCGCACCCTGTCTCGTCTGGTTTCCGCGGGGGTGCTGCTCGGCGCAGCGATGACCTCGGCCCAGGCGGTGACCCTGAATGAGTGGGACATTTATAACTATCCGCAGCAGACAGAAGCGGTGGATGAAGCGATCAAAGTGTTTCAGCAACAGAATCCCGGCATTGTTATCCAGCGTTCTGTGCACTCCTTCGAAGATACCCGTATCCCGCTCAAACTGGCGCTGACAGCGGGTGATGGCCCGCAGATCGCCCAGGTTAACCAGGGCGGTGGCGACATGGGGTCTCTGGTGAAAGACAAGCTGCTTTGGCCGCTGGATGATTACGCCAAAACCTACGGCTGGACAACGCGTTTCCCGGATTCAATCCTGAAACGTAACCGCTGGTCCGATAATCAGGACTTCGGCAGCGGCAAACTGTATGGCGTCGCCAGCCTCGGTGAAATGGTTGGCCTGTATTACAACAAAGCGTTGCTGGATAAAGCCGGTGTAGCCGTGCCAAAAACCCTCGCTGAGCTGGAACAGGCGATGGAAAAACTGAAAGCGCAGGGCACTCCGCCAATGATGCTGGGTTTGCTGGATGGCAACATGGGCCAGCAACTGCTCAGTACTCTCTGGGAAGCGCAGATCGAAAGCAGCGACCGTAAAAAACTCGATGATCTGATTTATGACGTGGGCGGTACCTTTAAAGATGACAAGCTGGTGAAGGCCGCCAACATGATGAAAAGCTGGAACGACAAAGGCTATTTCTTCACCGGCTACCAGGGGATTGGCCATGACGATGCCGCCACCCTGTTCCAGAACGGGCAGGCCGCTTTCCTGGTGAGCGGCACCTGGTATCTGGGGCAGTTCAAAGATAACAAAGATATTCATTTTGCCGCGATGCCGATGGGCGCTGGCGTGCAGCACGCGCTGATGGTGGGGGGGACTGACCTGGCGTACTCCATCACCAGTACGGCGAAAACCAAAGAGCAGCGGGATGCCGCCGCGAAGTTCATCGACTATATCGTGTCGGATGAGATGGCGAACCGCTGGCTGAAAGTGGGCTTCCTGCCCGCCAGCGCCAGCAAAAATGCGCAGATCCCGGCTGATAACCCGTTACTGGCCGAGACCTACCAGGTGTGGGTAACGCTGAACGAGCATGATGGCCTCGGTCATTACGTGGACTGGGCGACCCCGACCATGAACGCCGAACTGAATCAGAACGTGCAGCAACTGCTGGCCGGACGGCAAACCGCCGACCAGATGGTCACTAATTTCGATGACAACTATCAACGTTACCTGAAAACCCTGAAGCACTGATAATTCCGGCCCGGCAGTGATGCCGGGCCGCTGACAGGCCCGCAAGCGAGTACGGTTATGCTGAATAAATCTGCCTGGCGCAATGCGCTCTACCTTCTACCCGCAGTGCTGGTGTATGCGGTTTTTCTGCTGGTGCCGTTGCTGGCGTCGCTGGGTATCAGTTTTACCGACTGGGACGGCACCTCCATGCCGATCTTCAGCGGCATCAGCAACTACCTGCGTATGTTCAGCGATCCGGTGTTCTGGGTAGCGCTGGGCAACAACGCATTGCTGATGTTGTTCTATACGCTATTGCCGATTAGTGTCGGCTTGCTGCTGTGCAGCTTCCTGTATGAAACGCGCAATAATAACGAGCGTAGCCTGTTGCGCATCTTCTTTTTCCTGCCGTATATCATGCCGATGGCGGTTCTTGGCGTGGTGTGGCGCTGGTTGTACAACCCGGCATTTGGCCCGATCGATCAGTTCCTGCGTGCAGTTGGCCTGCCGCAGTTGGCGCTGTCATGGTTGGGGGATTTCAACTGGGCATTGCCTGCTGTCGGCCTGGTGGCAACCTGGTACTTCTTTGGTTTTTGTCTGGTGTTGTTTATGTCGGGATTGCAGCGCATGGATCCCTCGTTGCTGGAGGCGGCCGATCTGGATGGCTCCTCGCGGCGGCAGAAATTTATGCGTATCACACTGCCGTCACTGCGCCCCGAGGTACGTATCGCGCTGTTGCTGACGGTGATCGCCAGCCTGAAAGCCTTCGATCTGGTCTACGTGATGACGCAGGGCGGGCCGGGCACCTCAACCATGGTCACCAATCTCTTTATGTATAAGCAGGGCTTTGACCTGCACTACTTCGGCTATGCTTCGGCAGTTGCGGTGTTCAGTATGATGATTGTGTTGTTGATCAATGCGTTAATTCACTTTGCTATTCGGGAGCGTCACTGATGCGTGGCACGCCAGTCGTTTTTCGCGCGCTTATCTGGATCGTGGCGCTGATGACCATCATGCCGTTCCTGATGGCACTGATGACCTCATTCAAAACCCAGATGGAGCTGTTCCAGGGCGTCTTTACTTTGCCCGCGTCGCTCAACTTTAAAAACTATGTCACAGCCTGGCAGCAGGGGCATTTCAACGTTTACTTTATGAACTCGGTGCTGGTGGTGATCCCGGTGGTGATTTGCAGCATTCTGCTCGGTATTCTGGCCGGTTTTGGCTTTGCCTGGCTGAAGATCCCCGGCAAAAAAGTGGTGGCGGCGTTGCTTGGCCTTGGCATGGTGCTGCCGAGCGAAGCTTTTATTATCCCGCTGTATCACGAGCTACGCTGGATGGGGCTGACCAACACTTACCTGGCATTGATCCTGCCGCAGATTGCCCTGTCACTGCCGTTTACCACGCTGATGATCGCTACCGCACTGCAACAGGTGCCGCGCGAGTTGGTGGAAGCTTCAGTGATGGACGGCGCATCACGGCGCAAAATTCTGTGGGGCCTTCTGGTGCCTGCCATCTGGCCAACGCTATCGACGCTGGCGCTGCTGCTGTTTATCTGGACCTGGAACGAGTTTCTGATCCCCCTGATTCTGGTGAACAAAGACGAGTTGCGTACCTTGCCGATCGGCATGATGTTTTTCCAGAATAAAAACACCATTGATATCCCGGTGCTGATGGCGGGGGCGATGATCGTCATACTGCCTCTGGTGGCTGTGTTCCTGGTATTCCAGCGTAAATTTATCAGCGGCGTGACCGAAGGCGCGGTGAAATAAGCACCTGCGGTATTATGGAACTGTCTGATCTTAAATCTCAGAACGGGAACCAACGTCTCAAATAAATATTTGCTGATCTCAGTCTTGAGAACCGGACACTGAGACGCTATCGAAAGAAGCGCTAAAGCCAGGCGGGCAATGCATCCGGTATCGACCTTCTAAAACAGATCTATTTACCCGTAGTGCGCTTAAGAAACATCGCTGGTCGATGAGGTCTTCCGGCGCACACCATTTCAGTTCATCCCGCTATATTACCTTTCATCCCCGCTTATTGCCGTTCGTCACATGCTGTAGTTTTTGCTGGCGACACTCCTTAGATTGAATGCCATTAATTCATGCATCCACAAGGGGAATGGCTATGTTGTCATTTTCTAACATTAAAAAAGACTACAAGCTGGGGTCGCAAACGGTACAGGCATTAGGTGGCGTGAATGGCGAAATCCACCCGGGAGAGATGGTGGCGCTGTGCGGTCCATCGGGTTCCGGGAAAAGTACTCTGCTGAATATCCTGGGCATGCTTGATATGAACTATCAGGGAAGTGCATTTATCGATGGCACACCTTTTCCCCGCAAAGTTAAAGAAGCTACCGCATTACGCCGAAGCAGTCTGGGTTTTGTTTTTCAGCGTTTCAATTTAATCCCGGTAATGACCGCTTTCGAAAATGTCGCTTATCCCTTAACGCTGAATAAATTCAGTACGAAAGTAAAAAAAGAAAAAGCGGAACAAATGCTGGCGAAAGTCGGGCTGGAAGATTTTCTGCAATATCGTCCGGAGCGTTTGTCCGGCGGTCAGCAACAGCGTGTAGCGATTGCAAGAGCATTAGTACATCAACCCCGGTTAGTGATTGCCGATGAGCCGACCGCCAGTCTGGACAGCCATTCCGCCAACACAATTATTCAGATCATGAAAACGCTCGGTCACGAAATGGGCACCACGTTCGTCATAGCAACGCATGACCCACGGATGGCAAGCCAATGCGACAGGCATATTAATCTGGTTGATGGGCTTATCTCCTCTGAGGAGATTCAATGGAACGCCTGATGCCAATAAGTATTAAAAGCGCATGGCTCAACCTGCAACGTAATAGCCGGCGATCGACGCTATCAATTCTGATTATCGCCGTGGTGGTCTTTGCATTATGTTGTATTGGTGGCTTTGGCCTGTATACCTATCAATCGCTGATGAAGGAAACGGCGATGAGCATAGGTCATATCACCCTGAGTCAGCCGAACTATTTTGAGCAGGAAGAAGAGATACCGCTGGATAATGGCTTATCCGATTATTCCATAATCGGTAAAACGCTGGTTTCAATTCCGGGAATTCATGCCATTCTGCCGCGAATTGAATTTAATGGTTTAATCAGTAACGGACGAAAATCGACAATTTATATGGGAACCGGAATTGATCCTCAGGAATTTGCCATTAAAGGTGAATTTCTGGCAGTGAAATCCGGGAAGCCGTTATCTCCCCAGCGTGAAGATTCGGCTGCTAAAGAAGATCCTGAGGTGATGCTGGGTGCGAACCTCGCACAAAACCTGAAAGTGACCGTTGGCGACGTTGTGACACTGCTATCAACCACCACGGATGGTGTGCTTAATGCCATGGATTTTAAAGTGCAGAGCATTTTTTCTACCGGCGTTCCGGATCTTGATAAACGGCAGCTTTATATCAATATTGCCGCCGCGCAGGCGCTGCTTGCCACGCATAAAGTCAGTACGCTGTCGGTCTATTTATTTGAAACACCGCAAACCCCGGTGCTACAAAAACAGATCGAAGCAAAACTTCATACCCTAAAACTGGCAGAACCGGTGATCGCGACACCGTGGCAGAAATTAGCTGTCTTTTATGATGGCGTTAAAAATTTATACAACCGCATTTTCGCCATTATGGGTGGCGTAATGGCACTGGTTGTCTTTGCCGCTTTATTTAACTCTATGACCATGTCGGTAACGGAAAGAACCCGCGAAATAGGCACACTGGCTGCTCTTGGTACGTATCCACAGGAAATTATTCGCGGTTTTTTGCTGGAAGCGGGGTTAATGGCAATGTGCGGAGCAATGGTGGGCGGCGGATTATCTGCGGCGCTGGCGCTGTTATTAACGGTCGTTGATATCAGAATGCCGCCTGCGCCAGGCAGAACAGAAAGTTACCCGCTGCATATTTATTTCTCTGCCGAACTGTTTATCAGCGTGGCGCTTGCCGTCGCCATTATTTGTTTTGTCGTTGCGTGGTTCGCCGCCCGAAAAGGTGTGAAGAAACCGATCATTGAGGCACTGATTTATGCGTAAAATATTGGCATTGTTATTAGCCGGAGGAATTGCTTTTTCCGCTCAGGCAGAAACTGTGGAACAGATGCTAACAAAAGCAGATCAATATCGCTCCAGAGAGCCTTATGCAAAAGTTACCACCGTGGTTAAGCTCTATCAAAATAATGAACTCGACACTACCAGATTGTACGATGTTTATATCCGGCCAATGCGCGAGTCACTGGTGTTATTTAAATCGAAAGCCGAGGAGGGTCAGAAATTACTGATGCTCGGTGATAATTATTGGCTGTTGATGCCGCAAAGTCATCGGCCAATCAGAATCACGCCCATACAAAAACTCCTTGGCAATGCTTCCGTCGGTGATATTTCTACCCTCAACTGGAGCGAACATTATCAGGGAACGCTGCAAGGGACGCAGGATATCGTGATACAAAATAAACACGTCATGGCGAATCACCTTGAGTTGACGGCAAAAACGGCAGGTGAAACCTACGCTAAAATTCAGTTATGGCTGGATGCAACGAATGATTTCCCGCTAAAAGCAGACCTCTATTTGCTGTCACAAAAGATGGCGAAGCAGGCAATTTTTACCGCGGATAACCCGCTTCACCCGCAAAAAATAGTTTCAATGACATTACTGGATGGCATACAGCCGGAGAAACAAACGGTCATTGATTACCAGAATGTCGTGCCGTATCAACTGGATGAAAAATATTACAACCCGGCCTATTTAATTCAACAGCCAAGGGTAGATCTGTGACCGCTTCGGGTCGTCTGTGTCTCTTATCCATGCTGATTGTTGCCGCGCGGGCTGAAGCTAAATTTGATGTTAACTGGATATGGCAAAGCAGTTTTGAAAGTGAACAATATCGCCACACGAAGTTAAACGATACTGCTGGCGGGTCGATACAGTCTCTGGATTCGCTGCTCACGGCAACGGCCGAGTGGAACAGCGTAACCGGGACATTTGCCCTGCAAGGCAATAATCTTTTAACAACCGACAGCCAGGACTCTGCTACTAAGAAATTGATTGTTCAGGAGTTATTTTGGCAGCCAGAAGCCGAACTGGCAGGTGTGCCGCTTGATTTAAGCATCGGGAAACAACGGCTGGACTGGGATGTCGGGTACGGATTTCGTCCCCTGGATATTTTTAAGTCGTATGAGCGCAACCCGGTGGGGATACAGGTTGACGAAGGTGTCGGCGCGGCCACGGCGTCCTGGTTTGATGGTGTTGGTCAATGGGAACTGGTGGCAACCGATGAGTCCTGGGCCTCAACCAATACGGATCAGGCCCGGCTGGCGGAAAAACAGCACGGTATCGGTCTTCGGCGCTATGCCCTGGTGGGGAATACAGAACTCCAGGGGGTGATGTACTTTGATCAGGTTCATCGCGGTACGGTTGGGGGTTCGGTCGTTGCTGTAGTGACGCCGGCACTGGAGCTACACAGTTCGTTTGCCTATGCACAGCGTTATCAGTCTTATAAGCAAGGCGATATGTATGAGCCGGTCAGGTGGGGAACAAGTAATGATTCGTATCAATTTTTGCTGGGTTTCAATTGGGCCAATACTACAGGTTTGAATATTATCGGTGAATATTGGTACGACGGGCGTAGTTGGGATAAGAGTATGTGGAAGAAGGCATTTCAGCGCGCAGACGAACTCTCGCAGCATCCGGCAACAACAGGTTTGGCCAGCAGTTATTCCTGGGGGCTGGACAATACCAGTTTAGTTGCACAGAACGTCATGCTGCACTTTAAGATGAATATGGCTGCTTTACATCCCAAATATTTGTGGCTTGAAAAATTAGAACCCAGTCTGGATTTACTGGTTTCACCAACCGATGGCGGCCTGGTTGCAACTCCAAGGCTCTCATACCCGGTGTATGAGTCAGGAGAATCTGATATGAAGATTGAGCTGGCAAGCCGATTTTATACCGGAGCGGGAAATTCCGTGTATGCCAACATGCCGGATCGGGATTTGATTTTTATAAATCTTAAAGGAAATTTCTAATCAATATGATATAATTTCAGGAATAAATCAGGGAAACAGGTTAATGCAGAGAAATATGAGTGGAAACTTCCACCATAATATAAAGCTAAAAGGACATTCGGGATGCGCAGGCTATTACCAGTAAGCCAAAAGTTTCGCACTCAGCTAATACAAACAAGTTTGTATTGTATGGGCGTTGCCGGAATGCTTATCTTGTTTGAGTCGCCAGCAGATTTATCTCACAACTGGGCGTCCTTATTATTCAGAAAAATGATTATTAGCTTTGGCTATGGTTACAGCGCCTTGTTCAGTGCATTGCTGCTGAGATGGATGAAACCATCATTGTCTGAAGCAAAAATTAACGGTATCTCTTTAATCTGTTGCATCTTGTTTGGCAGCCTTAATGCGTTTTTTTGGTTTAGCCCATTTTCTTATAACGAATTCTTTCTGAATCAACGTTCGACGCTGGCGCCAGGTTTCATTCTGGCTATCGTCAGTTTCACTTTCTTTTATATCCACGAACAGAAATTAAAAGCGCAGAACGCGCTCGAAGTTGCAAAGCGCCAACAATCTGAGCAAAAGAAAGCGCTGGCACTAAGTCAACTCAAACAGCTTCAGAGCCAAATAGAGCCGCATTTTCTTTTCAATACCATGGCGAATCTGGATGTCTTAATTGATAAAGATCCTGCACTGGCAAAACTTCTACTGGTTAATTTGACGAACTTGTTACGCGGGACCCTGAAAAAAAACCGCAGCGATTTTGTTAATATTGATGAGGAACTGGCGCTAATCGATGCCTATTTATCTATCCAGCAAATAAGGCTTGGTGCGCGTTTGGTCTACAAGATAAGGAATGAGTTCAGCGCCGGTGCTTTTTTTATACCGCCCATGTTAATTCAGCCATTGGTTGAAAACGCCATTCGCCATGGTATCGAACCGCAACACCGAAGCGGATCTATTGAAGTGACGGTGAGAAAAGAGGCGGAAGGCGCATGTATCCAGGTCATTGACAATGGCTGCGGGCTTTCTATGGCACCATCATCCTGCGGGCATGGTCTGGCTCTGGAGAATATCCGGCAAAGGCTGGATGCTATCTATATGGGGAAGGCCCGGTTACGCATCAAAGAAAATCCGACCCAGGGGGTTACTGCTGAAATTTTCATCCCGCTAATAGTCACCAATTCAACGCCGGAAATGCGCAATGACTAAAAACATAACCGCAATTATTGCTGATGATGAGCCTTTACTGAGATATCAGCTCAATAAAATGCTGGCAGATGTTTGGCCTGAACTGGACATACTGGCCAGCTGTGAAAATGGGAAAGAAGCGTTTGATGCCATCGCGGAAGAGCAGCCTGATATTGCCTTTCTGGATATCCGTATGCCGGAAATGGATGGTATGACGTTAATACGCAGGATCAGCCAGCTGGATAAATTTCCGTTAGTCGTATTTGTGACGGCCTATGATGAGTACGCCGTACAGGCATTTGAAACCAATGCCATCGACTATTTGTTAAAGCCGCTGAATGAAAAACGGCTGGAGCAATGTGTGTTGAAAATGAAGCAGCGGCTGAATGAGAATACGGCAGACAAAGCCACACCCGATCTGAATGCACTGTTCGAAAAGTTTCAGTCTTTCCTGCACGTTGAACATAAAAATTATTTGAAATGGGTTCGTGTGCAAAAAGGCGAGGATATTGAATTAATTCATTGTTCGGATATCCAGTTTTTTAAGGCGGAAGATAAGTACATATCGCTGTATAAGAAAAGTAAAACGCAGTCAGACATTTTCTTGTTGCGCGGTTCGCTGCGGGAACTGTTACTGCAACTTGATCCGGAAGAATTCTGGCAGGTCCATCGCTCTGTTGTCGTCAACGTTAACGCCATTGAAAAAATAAAAAGAGACTGTACCGGTAAGATTCAATTAATCATTGGTGGGCATGTGTTACAAGTCAGTCGGGCAATGCAGAACAAATTTCTCTATAACATCTAAATAATAAAAGACCAGAGATCGCGTTTACTGCTAACTGCACATTATCAATGCTGGTTATTAATCAGGAAAATACTGTATGGCATAAAAATATCCATTGCAGCAATAACCATATTTAATAATAACTTACGACAGGTATTAGCAAATTTGTTTGCGAAGAATACCTGCGGATGATTATTGCCTGAATTACAGGTTATTTAATATCTGACTGTCAGTGGATATTAAATGCTTGTGATTGGATTCCTTTTGCCTTTTATTTGTCTGTAAATATTTTAAAGTAAAAGTAATTGATTTTGTAAAATTAGATGATATTTTAAAACGTAATCAGACATTGCTTATTTATATAGCCTTCTCAGGGCTTGTGTTTGTATTGAGAATGGATGATTCAATTTTTGAGCTGCAATAGAAGATTCATGGTTACGCTTAAATATAAGCAAGGAGAAGTGTCATGAGCCATATCTTTACCGATGTTATAAATCATCCTGCATATAATGAAAAACCTTTGGCGCTGGTAGTGGCAGGTACTGCTGAGATAGGACGGAATGTCATTAATTCATTAATTAATGATGGTTATCTCGTTGTTTTTACGTGGTTCAGTAATGAAGCTGTAGTCAGCGATATGAAGGCGCGATATCAAAGCGCTGTTATGCCGGTTCAGCTGGATTTGACCTCTGAGCATGACGTCGTGCAATTCTGTACTGCCTTAGAAAATATCAAAGTAGATGTAGCCATCTACTGTGCTGGTAATAACCCGGCGTGTCTTTGCGATGAGCTGAAACCCGAAAATATTCGCACCACAACGCGTCTTAACTATCTGTCGGCAGTATTAATTTTTAATACTATCGTCAAAACGATGAAGCAGTATAAAGAAAATGAGACCAAGCTAGTGTTTATCAGCTCGGTGGCGGCCAAAAAAATCAGCGTGGGCAACTCGCTGTATGGTTCGACAAAAGCAGCAATGGAAAGATATCTCTCCAGCGTCGCTCTGGAAATGGCCAGATTCAATATCAGGACGCTATGCCTGAGCCCTGGTTATATCAAAACAAAAATGCTCCAGGACTATTGTGCGAAAGAAGGGAGAAGTATCGCCAGTATAGAAAAAACGATCCCAATGAGAAAAATGCTGGCTACTGAAGATGTTGCAAATGCCGTCAGCTCATTTATTAACGGCACAATTATTACTACAGGCGTTTCATTAACGATCGGAAATGGTGAGGGGATAATCTAATGTATATTTCAACAATTAATCAGATTTTTAAAGATATCATGTACCTGGATGAAGCAGAAGAGCTTGATCCGAACAAGTCATTGTTCTCTGATTACGGGATGACCTCGATTGATTATATTGATTTTGCCTTCGAGTTAAAAAAACACTTCAAAGTTGACGTTAGCCCTGAAAGCCTTTGGCCGGTAAATAAATGGGCGACTACAGAAGATTACTACTCATTTGATACCAAAGAGTGGACCAGCAAAGGCCTTACTGAAATCAACAATCTGCTGGGCTTAAAAGGAGCAGACGCGGTTGATAAAAAAATTCAGTTCAAGGAGCTCTACTCCTATTTCACGCTGAACTATATCAACCAACAAATATCAGCCGTTAAGACGCAGGTCGCGTGATGGAAAAGGTCTATATAAAAAACTATGGTGTGCATCAGCAATTTGCCACCAATAGTGCGGCGCTGAGCCAGTTACTGGCCACCGCGGGGGAAATTAACCCCCATGATCTGGACTACTACAGTTTTTCGACACCATCGGTGGTGGAAAAAAAGTGGGTCAGCAGAGAGGACTGCTCAGTACTGAACTCAATGTCAAAAATGGCGATCAATGCGCTGATCGATTTTAAAAGCAAAGCGTGCCTCGACGAGCATGCAAAAGCCTTTCTTTATACGGCATGTGACAGTGAGGAGCACAGTTTTACTACGCTTTTTGAAATTTGCCGTAAATACAACGATGATGGTTCAGTCTGGAAACATATCCAGCAATATAAAGAGATGAATAATCCTCTTGATATGCTGAGATTACTGCCAACTAATGTGCTGTATCACACCTCAAAATTATTACGTGACCATGAGGAAGGTACACCGTTACGCGCCGCATCGTTAAGTGGCCTGGTGGCATTAAAACTGGCCTGGGCTGACATCGTTAATTCAACGGCAAAAGAAGGGGCAATGGTGGTGAGCGCGGCAAATATGCTGACCTTCGATAGCCTGGCCGTTTTTAAAAAGTTTGGTGAAATCCGGCAAAATGCTACGGATGCGTCCGGTATTATCCCCAGTTGGGGGGCGGCGGTGATGTCTTTAGACAATGACAGCCGCAATGCGCTGGCTGAATTAACCTCTGTCACTGTTCACTACTGCCCCAAAGTCAGGTTTGAACAAGAGGACTGGGAACGTTTGTTGGGCAAACAGCGGATACAACAGGGAGAACCCGATGTTATTATCAGTTATAACAACGGTATTCGCGCACAAAAAATAGCTGAGTATTCTGCGCTAGAGAAATTTTTCCCCCGGGCAAGGGTTATCAATTATAAAGCGAAAACCGGTTACACCGGGAAACTCAATAATATCCTGGATATTTTATGCTGCCTTAATGATCCCGCTATTCCTTCAGGAGCCAGGGTCATGCTGAATGGCGCTGGTATCAATTATGGTATCGGGAACATTTGGTTAATTAAAAGCTGAGGAAAGGATCATAATGAATACCCATTTCGATGCAGATACTTTATGTATCAGTGCATATGGCGCGGTCACGCCATTAGGCAGCAATCTGGATGAAATTCACGCCAGCTTTATGAATGAGAAAAGCGGTATACGGGAGATAAAGAAGTTTGATCACCGCTATTTTCAGACGCATGAAGCCGGTATCCCTGTTGAAGGTAATGCCTCAATTAGCTGGCCTAAAAAAAGCCCCTTCAGAAACGGCGAGCTTTTTTACGCCGGATTAGCAGCAAAGCGCCTGCACGATCGGCTGCGGCTACAGACATATTATTCTGCGGAAGAAATTGGCTGCATCGTGGGAATCGACGAGCCGGCGATCGATATTGAACAGTGCATCGGTTTTTCGGAAAAAGTTCCTGCTGATGCGGATAAGCAATGCCTGGTCGATGCTGCGCTGGAGCATTTTAAAATTGGTGATTTTCTCGATCTTGATACCACCGCTGTTCTGAAAGCGATACATGAAATCATCCCCTTTGCGGGTCTCAGCTTCGCGCATTTAGGCCTCTGCTCGGCTTCAACGCAAAGTATCGGCCTGGCTATGCGAGCTATCCGCAGCGGCGAAATTAAAGCGGCAATTTGCGGCGGTGTTTCAGCCAAAGTCACGCCGTTGAACCTTGCGCGATTAGAAGGAATGGGGGTGATCTCGACCGATGAACACTATTGTGGCACCGCGCGTTCGCGGCCTTTCGATCGGCACCGCAGCGGATTTGTCTTAGCAGAAGGCGCGGGGCTGTTCGTCATTGAAAAGCTATCCAGCGTATTGGCGCGGCAGGACAAGCCTCTGGCCTATTTATTGGGTTATGGCGGCGCACTCTGCGCGCAGCATATTGTGATGCCGCATCAAGACGATCTGGAAATGCAATTGTCGATGGAACGGGCCATCGAACATGCAGGGGTTGACCGTAATACGATTGACTTTGTGAATACGCATGGAACATCAACATTACAAAATGACCAGCACGAAGCCAGCGCAATCAGAAAAGTATTTGGTGAGCACAATCCGGCGATTGTGGCGACGAAATCGTATCACGGGCACCTGATTGCGGCTGCCGGGGCGATGGAAATTCTGGGCGTGCTGGTTTCATTTCAGCATGATCTCTTACCCAAAATTTTGAATTGCGATGAACCCGATCCGCAATTACCCGATGGCATTGAACTTGTGAATGAGCATCAGCACCGGCCGCTTAAATACGCATTGAAAAACTCATTTGGTATGGGCGGTGGCGCAGGCAGTCTGGTTTTAGGAAATCCAAAATATCTGTAAGGCAGACATCATGCTAACAATGCATTCCTTATTAGAAAGAAACTGGCAAGTAATTTGTCATGACAGTCAATATTCGTCAGATGATGTCACCATGCTGACAAAGGGTTGTGCCAGTAGCGTGGTCAGATATTTTCGTCATCGCCCGCAGGCGGAACAAAATAAGCTTTTTGTTTTTGTGATTAGAAATAATTTCGAAGGCATGATCAGCTATTTTGTTGCTTCTGCGCTCAGGTTGAAAGCCTGGATAGTCAATATTCATGACCTTGACATTGTTGATATGCTGGTTGATACAGATTGTATTGCGGCTTTGGTTATGAGCAATGAAGTCAGGGATATTAATACGATAAACCAGCGGATTAATATCTCATTTGACCGCTGTTCGACGCTTGCGAGCGAGAAGCTTGATGGTTTTACTGAGTATACGTGTGCGCGTTTTTATTTTTGCACCTCCGGAACAACCAGTACGCCTAAGCTGATCCAGTATCATGAAAATACACTGATTGAAAACGCATGTGCGGTGAGCCAGTATCTCAAGCTCGGCAATGAAGATCGCTCATTGTGTTATTTTCCGGTGCAGTATATGTATGGTCTCTCAACCATGCTGTGTGCATTTTTATCGGAAAGTAGACTGGTATTTGAAAAATTCCACATCAGCAATATTGGTGAACTTGTTTCACACTACAGCATTACCAATTTGCCTTTAATCGGTGACTGGATGCTGCCAGTCAGCGAAATTTTTACCAAAAGCCGAATTCATGTAAAAAATATCCTGAATGCATCCGATCGTCTGCTTACCGTGCAGGCAGCGAGCATCCTTTCATCTTGCAATACATTGTGGAATAACTTCGGCCAGACCGAATCCGGGCCGCGCTTGTTTCATAATGGGATTCGGTCGCCAGGTGATATTGAAAAAACCAGCAAATATGGCGTTGTAGCGCCCGGTAAGGTCATGACGGATAGCATCAAAATTGATTTGCGTCCCGTCGATGTGGAGGCGTCTGATTCAGTGTGCCGGATGTTTTATAAAACGCCTTTCGCTTGTGATGGCTATGTCGATAGCTACCTGCAATTAAAGCCGCGAGCGGAATGGTTTGATTCCGGCGATCTGTTTGTGAAAGATGAAGCCGAATGCTATTACTGGATTGCCAGAGCGGTGAATGAATTCAAACACAACGGCAAGTTTATTCCGGTTCAGCTTATTTCAAATGATATTGTGAAGAATGCCGGATGCCTGCGACACTATTTTTCAAAAGCGCAGAACGGCGATCTTTATCTCAATCTTGATATGTCCGCGAGCAGTGCGCAGATAAAGACAATCACCAAGCTATTGTCAGATAAATGGTATCAGTATGCATTCAGAATAAATGTCAGAGAAATCGCTACGACAAAAACAGGGAAGATAAAATGTGCAGTATAGGGTAAGAGTCGTGGCATGAATAAAGTGTATGTTAATCGTCATGCAAACAACTATCTGTGCATTGTGAGTCACTCTTTTTATGCCGCTTATTTAAATGTCGACAGGCTTCATCGCTATTTGCCGGTCTCAACAACGCGTACAGCGGAAAAGATATTGTGCCGTGAAATGGCCAGAGTGATTTTTGTCGATATATTTAACAGGATTTTGTCTGGCGTCGATATGGCCCACAGTTCCGTAAGCCATGGACGGAATGAAAGCGTTATGTTGGTGAATAATGATCCGCGGATTCATTCTGTCGGGATTGATATCGAGTTTATCGAAAAGGCGAAAGCACCAAGGCCATTTATGCTGAATTATTGTGAAAAATATGCCCGTTTCTCGCTGGAGCAGGCGCCGGACAACCGTTTATGCACCACGATATTCAGCTGTATGGAGAGTCTGTATAAGGCATTGTGCGCCATTTCGGCATGTACTTTTGATATCAATGATTATTTATTAGTTGCACATAATCGGGTGAGATGCGTTTTCCGCTATGTTGGCAAAGTACCTGAATTTAAGGGAAGGACGTTTATTTGTAACTGCTATTACCTTGAACAATCCGTAATAACCGTCGTTTTGCTGGATGCATCTTTAATATCAATCATTTTAGATGATCTGTTACATGAAGAGATGAGCGTCGCAATACCCGGTTAACTTTTTAACAATCCTGTGGCATAGCCATCAATATATTTAAGGAATATTGGTATGAACGATTTGCTGGTAGATATCACACCTGAACACTATGAAACTTACGCGACAGAAGGTACATCACCGTGGAACGAGTATTTAAAGGAAAGGATTCTGGAAGAAGCATCCAGTATTACTTCGCCGAGGAAAAAAATTCTGGACATTGGTATGGGAACCGGCCACATGCTTTTCGACCTGTTCCAGTCGCAAAAACTCACTGATTACTCCTTTTATGGGGTTGATATTGATCCGCGCATGGTGCGTTTTTGCGTTAAAAAATGTACAGAGTTGAAATGCCAGCATGTATTCAACATTGTTGAAGCCAGCGTCAGTAATTTACCGTTTCCCGATAATTCATTTTCAATGATCTATGCCCGCTCCGTCATTCATCACTGGGCTGAACCTGCAAAAGGGTTGCAGGAGCTGTGCCGTGTTCTGGATCGCGGCGGGCGCATTATTATCCATGAGCCGCTGGCCGATGCAGAAGAAACCGCACTGGGTGTTTTTAATCAATCACGTAGTGAGTGTGGCGTGACGGATATGTCCACCGAAGAAAAATTCACGCTGGCGAGTCTTACCGCGCTTATGCACTGCTGCGATCTTGACGGGATAAGCTGGACAGTGACGCGCGGAGAAGGTCTTGCTGCCCTGGGCTGTGAAATTTTTATTAAAAAGGCCTGAGCCATCATGGATTATTGCTGCGCTGAGATGTATGCAAAAATGCAACCGCGGATTACGGCAATCACCGGATGCCAGGCATTCGATTATACGGCCTTCCGTGATTCAGTCAGGATGAGTTCCCACGTTTATTCAACCACTGGCGACAGTGGTTCTTTGACGCAGCGGGACCCTGCGGCTGAACAAATACCGATGCTGCTTGGCGCCACAAGCGGCACCACCGGGGCGATGAAAATGATCAGCGTCCGTTTAAAATCCAGCAAGGACGCGGTCAGCGCATCGGAGCACAATTTAATTCATAACCTGCGGTCACGGCAGGTTTTTTCCGCCGGAGACGTCGTTGGTAACCTCTTTACGATTAACCTGTTTTCATCCTTACACTATTCGGCGTGTGAAATTTTAAAACATTGTCGCGCGCATGTGGTTCCGGTCGGCGATATTGCATTGCTGCAGAAGAATCATTTCGATTTTCTGGCCGAAATTCAGCTCTCGACGCTGTTTGGTGTGCCGGCCACTCTCGTTCAGTTTGTGGAAACCATGTTCCGGCTTGGGGTTCCGCTGGCCATTAAAAAAGTGGTCTTTACCGGTGAACCGATGTTGGCCGCGCATGAAAAGTATCTGCGCGAGGTACTGGGCGATGACCTGCGGATAATCGGTTTGTACGGCCTGTCGGAGTGCGGTTTCATTGGGATGTCTGTCGAGGGGCATCATAATAAATATCTGCTGTTCAGCGATGACTTCTTCTTTGAATATGACGATAAAAAAGGGCTATTGGTCACGTCGCTGGACCCGGATGCCTCACGTAAACTTGTCAGATATCCGGTAGGGGATATGGGCAAATTATCCGTTGAAAATAATCAACTCTATTTTCAGGGTATTAAACGCAACGCGATAGATTTTAATTTCATGGGCAATCTGATTAGCCATGAAAAAATAGCCAGAATGATTAATCAACGATTGCCTGAGGCGATTGTTCAAATCGTCTTGTCGTTATCCGCTGAGAGACAAGAAATCATGGATATTAAAATCTGCTGCGGATTATCTCATGCCTCTGATTTGTCCGGGCTGGAGAACGAAATCTGTCATTTGCCGGATATTTATGAAGCCTATATGAAAAACCGGGGACATATCAATCTCACCGTTGTTGAGTATAACGCTCTGCTTTTTTCACCCAGAGGGAAATGTCTGCTGGTTTGCGACACAAGGGAGTCATGCTAATGCAACTTGATCACTTGCTTCATGAAATTGTGTTAGTGAATTCGCATCCGATTGATGAGCATTCACTCTTTTCTATGGATTTTTACGACAGGCTCCAGCATATCAGTATGCAATTTTCTGCTGCACGCAGAGAGGATGCCGCCGTTTTTAATACCTTTATTGATACCCACAAGGATCTTCTTGCGGAACTGGATCGTAAAGCGCTCGACTATGAAATGAAATATGAAGAGCAAATGTCAGGAATGATGTCCAGGCGCCTGGCGATCCCGCAATCTGAGCTTGAGAGTATCAGCAATAACAGAAATAAGTTTATCGATTTTTATCGCCAACTCTACAATGCAGAAAGGGCGCTTATCCGCAGTGATGCGGAAAATATTTGTCATGTGGGTTGCGGGCCGATGCCAACCAGCGTGCTGATGTGGGCAAAATATTCAGCATGTCAAATAACCGCGCTGGATATTATTCAGGATGCGGTAGCGCAGGCGCAAAATGTTTTCGATTGCTGGCGTATACCTAAAGACGTGGAGGCGCATCGCGTTCGTTTTTTATGCCAGCCAGGAGAAGCGTTTGATTATAAGGATATGGATGTGATCATTTTGTCCTCTTCCATTATGAATAAGAAAAACCTCTACGCTGCCATTAAAAAAACGATCACCAAAACGGTCGATGTGATCGAGCGGGAACCTAACTTTCTTTATGAGTCAGGATATCTGAATGCTGATGAAATGGCTGAGCAGTTTATCGCCAAAACCACGCTCAATAATGTCAACATCAGGCTCTACCGCCTGTCGCCGGAGCAACAGGAGTAAATCATGTCAGATGATGTTATTGATAATTATGATTTAGATAATAACGTGTTGTTTATTCGTGGATGCAATTTGATCGACATTGCCGATGCAAACCGTTATTTGCAGAATGCCTGGTTTGCACTGACCGGCAGCCTCGTTAATGAAGAACAGATGGATCGGCTTATTCAGAGCGCCAGCACCGAACTGAAACAAACGGACCCTGTAACGAAAATTAAAGCGATGCATCAACTGATCAACGCATTGCCATCACTGACCTTAATGCAGCGATTTATGATGTTATTGTCGCAAGTTGAAGTGTCGGCGGCACAGTGTAAGGTTATGGCACCGGTAAACGCTGACGACTGTCTGAAAATTATCTTGCTTATGCCGTGGATTATTTCGCTGACGCGTTCCTCGGAGTCATTTATTGATTTACCGGCGATCGAAAATTGCAAAAGTTTTGAACACTATTTTTGGTTAGCGTTAACCGGTAAGGCGGCCTCTTCCGGCCTGGATGATGAGGCGCGTTGCCGGTTTATGTCTCTGCTGTTGGGCGGGTTTGGTATTGTGACGCCTACTACCACCACGGTAAGGTTTATTGCCAGTACCAAGAGCGATGTTATTTCTGCATTAATCGGTGGGTTTTGTGCCACCGGGCCTGCGCATATGGGCGCCTGTAAATATGCGATCATGAGGCTGTCCAGCGTCATTGATGATGTTGAAAAAGGGAATATTGATGCCGCGGCAAACCATTACTGCAAGGACAAGCCCTGGCCGGGGTTTGGTCATCCAATCATGCGCAATGATGTCCGGGTCGATTTCTTCTTTTCACGCTTTCACATGTTGATGCGGCCCTTCAGTGCACTTGCCCGTGCCATTTCGGACAACAGCGGGCTGCAACCCAATGTCGATTTTTTAATTGCCAGCGTCATGAGCGCGCACCGGGTTATGCCTGAACTGGGGCTGCTGGCCTTTTTTGTCTGTCGGGTGCCGATACTTCTCGCGCACTATCAAGCGCGGTTTAGCGCCCACTCCTTTGGTTTGTCATCAGAGGATTTAAGAGAAAAATATAAAAAGGTTCCCCAATCATGGCTATAAGTCATCGCATCGGAGCAAATTTCCTCGGGATATGTCAGGGCATAGCCTTAACGGGATCGGCGGCGGCTTGCGGACAAATTAATATTTCCCACTGGGATTTAGCGCATAACTACCTGAAACCGGGTTTGTTACTCGAAGCCTTGCATCAATTTGCCGTTCGCTTCGCCACTGCGGTTTCGAAAAATACCGATCCAACCTGGCGCTATCTGCCGGTGATGGTGGAACAGTTTGACTCTGCCGCCAATTTTGATAGCGAACTGTTACGCGTTGAAGGGCATATTGAACTTATTAATGATGCTTACCGTATTCACTGTAAGGCCACTCCACGCGATAATCACCGCGCTGTTATTGCGCAGGCTATTATCATGGTCAGCAAGGTCTACTTACCTGAATCGGCTTCCGACAACGCCTCGCCATCATTCCTCGTTGATTTATATAATGTTTCTCCGTTAACCGGGGATACTTATTCTTTTTCCTTTAACGCGCATCATCCGCTTTTTCAGGGGCACTTTCCCTCCCGGGCCGTATGTCCCGGTTCATTGTTGATTGACATGGTTCTCTCGTTAGCGTCGTGCGAGACGGCGGAGAATATCGCTTCTGTTGCGCTGGAAAAAGTCAAATTTATTGAAGCGGTTTATCCGGGGAATGCCTATCTGCTGTCCATTAAACGAGATGCCGGGTGTGATTCGGGCGGTGTTTTTTATATTCATTCGGAAACTAAAAAACGATGCACGTGCGGCAAGTTTTCTATTAAATATAGAAAGGATGATGCGATATGTTCAATATTATAATTTCCTTTATTCCGTGGAGTATCTACTCATGGGTGGTCAATGAAAACGTGTTAACCATCGTTGAAAGGTCACTGATCTTAAGTGTGATCTTACTATTTATTATTGTGGTGAACATTAAAATTGTCCGACAGGGAGAGCCAGTGATGATTACCAATATTCTGACGGTAATTATCCTGTTTATTAATTACTTTGCCGGATGGTCTACGTTGTTACTGAATTACCCAACAAGTTTTTGTTATCTGTCACTCGCGTTCGTCTCGTTTATGAGTCTGTTGGTCAAGAAACCCTTTACCATTTTTTATGCCAGTGCCGGTGTTTCTGAGGAGAAACGCAGGCATATCATGTTCTACCTTATCAACAAATATATTACATGGATTTGGACAATCATCTTTCTTGCCAATGGCCTGCTCAATGCATTTTTTGCATGGACTCCCCAGCTTCGCCTGGCCACTATTGGCCTGGTCTGTGTTGGTATTCTTTTTTCTAAATATCTTCCTAACATCATGCGATACTTTTATCGCGTCAAACACCATGGTGCATAATATGTCATTATTAACGATTTTGACCGGAACTCCTGTATGGGTCTGGATTTTGCTTGTTTTTCTCATTGCGAGAGGAATAAATGCATTGAATGACCGGGAAATGGAAGTTAAACGGCTTTTTCTGTTGCCGTTAATCTTCCTTTTTTGGGGGGGAAGCGGCGTGATTAATGAACTGGCATTCCCGCACTGGGGAATGGTATCCATGCTGGCGGGGCTACTCATTGGCGGCAGCGTTGGCTGGTTGCTCTGGCGCTCTGGCCCGCGTTTAAAAATCAAAGAGGGAACGGATTTAATTATTCGTCCGGGTACGCCATTGACCCTGATATTTATCATTGTTGCTTTTGCTACCAAATTCGCGTTGATTTTTTTTCTCAATGTCGAACCGGATTTGAAATACGCGTTTAATTTTAATCTTATGTTTGGTCTGTTGAGTGGAATTATCGACGGTGTGTTTTGGGGCGGAACGCTAAATTTATATTTTACGCCCCGACAGGCCGAGAAAGGCATCTGAATACATTGGCGCCTGCGTATCACTGCCTGGCCTTCGGGCCACCGATAAGCACATGCGCGGGAGAATATGCAGAACGCTCCCGGACTGAGGAGCGTTTCTGAGCGTGTCTTCTATTATTTTAAGCACACGATAGCGTGTTTTCTCTGCGGCACCGTTTCCCTGACAATCAATCGAGCCTATTGTGTTATGAGTATTAGCTCATTACAGGGAACAGAAAGATGCGTGATCTTCCTCCTATTGCCACGCTGCGTGCATTCGAGGTGGCAACCCGCCACACGACGTTTACTTCCGCCGCAGAAGAGCTGTGTATTACACAAAGCGCCGTCAGCCATCAGTTAAAAAACCTTGAAGAACTCTGGGGTCTGCAACTTTTTCAGCGCGGTAAGCCCCTCAGCCTGACCCCCGCTGGTGCCGCGCTCGCTCCTCTGGTGCGTGAATTTTTTAGCAAGCTGGAAACCACCCTTAGCGATCTGCGTGAGCAAAAAGGTCGGGTGCGATTGCGCGTCAATACCACTTACTCCTTTGCGCTGAAGTGGCTGCTTCCGCGGTTACCGGGGTTAGCGCGATTGCACCCGGAGATCCTGGTCAGCCTGGAAAGTACGGATAAAGCCATTCACTTCGCCAGCACCGATGCGGATGTGGCGATCCGTTTCGGCCACGGTAATTATCCGGCACTGCACACGGAATTTATGTTCCGCGAGCAGCTCTTTCCAGTAGCCAGCCCGGCGCTTTTACAGCGGTTTGGTACGCCGGATAAACCTGCCGAACTGCTGCGCTACCCGCTCCTGACGCGTGACGGCGCCGATCTGGTCCCGAAATGGGGCGCCTGGTTTAAGCGGGTCGGCGTCAACACCGATGTGCTGCATGAGAGTGTCCGCTTTGCCGATACCAATATGACGATTGAAGCTGCGCTACTTGGGCAGGGGATTGCCCTGGCGCGCAGCGGGCACGTTGAAAAAGAGATTGGCGATGGCTCTCTGATCCGGCTCTTTGATATCCCTTTTCCTTCTCCGGCCGCCTATTACTTCGTCTGCCCTCTGGGAACGGAAACCCAGCCTCATATTGTGAAATTCCGCAGTTGGTTGCTGGCCGAATCACAGCAGGCGCAGCGTAGTTATCGTTAAAGCATGAGTATTTGCTCATGGCGCGATGATGACACTTCACTTTTCATCCGTGGGGGCGCTGTTTAGCATCACTCTATGCTGACCGCGAGAACGCAATCGGCACGCTGATGATTCAATCAACCAGGAGGGCTCAAGATGTCTGACTATCCTTCCATCGCGCTTATCGGTCCCGGCGCGATCGGTACGACTATCGCTGCGGTATTGCATGAAGTTGGCCGCACGCCGCTACTGTGCGGGCGCACTGCCCATTCACAGTTAGTTCTGCGCCACGATGAAGGAGAAATTGTTGTGCCGGGGCCGGTGCTGAACAATCCGGCTGCGATCGCCAATCCTTTCGATGTGGTGTTTGTGGCGGTGAAAACGACCCAGGTCGCTGACTGTGCCGACTGGCTGGCCGCCCTGTGCGATGAAAACACCGTGGTGTGCGCGCTGCAAAACGGCGTTGAGCAGAAAAATCAGCTGGAAAGCCGTGTTAATGGTGCCAGCATACTGCCTTCTGTCGTCTGGTTTCCGGCGCAGCGTGAGCCAGACGCCTCAGTGTGGCTGCGCGTCAAACCGCGTCTTACGCTGCCGGATGTGCCGCAGGCAAAGCGGGTGGCAAAGGCGCTCAGCGGCACTCGCTGTGCGGTTGAGCTGTCGTCCGATTTTACGTCGATCGCCTGGCGCAAGCTGCTGCAAAATGCCGTTGCAGGTCTGATGGTGCTGGCTAATCGCCGCGCCGGAATGTTTTCTCGCGGCGATGTAACGGAACTGGCGCTGGCTTACCTGCGCGAATGCCTGACGGTTGCACGTGCGCAAGGCGCGCTACTGCACGATAACGTTCCGCAGGAAATTATTGAGGGTTTTCAACGCGCACCAGCGGATTTAGGCACCTCGATCCTGGCCGATCGGCAGGCTAACCGCCCCATGGAGTGGGATATTCGCAACGGCGTAATACAGCGTTATGGTCATGCGCAGGGCATTCCCGTCCCCATCAGCGATGTGCTGGTTCCGCTGCTGGCGGCCGGGAGCGAGGGGCCGGGTTAACGCGTTTTCGGCCGCCACGTTTTTAAGCGCAGAGAGAGCAGGGCAAGCGATTTTTGCCTGGCTCTCTGGGTGCTGATTCCACTGCAACCGGTAATAACAAACTTTCAGTCCTTTTCGGTAAGACGTTTATTTCTCGACATGACCCATGTGATAAAAGTGCGTAATGGCGCAGGAATATGTTTACGCCCCGGATAATAAAGCGAGAAATTTTCAGCGGGATAAGGAAAACCAGGTAATAAACGAATCAGCGTGCCGTCATTAATTTTCTGGCGCACCAGCGGTTCATAAACAAAAGCGATGCCCAGTGCCGATTCCGCCGCCTGGATCATCGCTGCATCCGAATCAATAATCAGATCGCCATTCACCGCTATTTCTTTAATGTTATGTTGCTCATCGATAAATTCCCAGCGGTAAATCTCCCCGCTGGGAAAACAGCGGTTAATACATTTAAAGTTAACAAGTTCCTGTGGCGAATCCGGTTCGCCATATTTGTTAATAAATTCAGGGCTGGCAACAGGAATAAGGGAAAGCCTGGGGCCTAACGCAATGGCAATCATATCTTTAGGGACATCCTGAATATAGCGAATTCCCGCATCGAAACCGGATTCGATGATGTTCACTTTTTTGTCGGTGGTGAACAATTCCAGAGTGATATCAGGGTATTCTGTTTTGAATTCAATAAAATACTCCTGAAAGAAAAGATCAAGCACGATACGCGGCAGGTTTACTTTTATTTTGCCTTCTGGCTTCGCCCGGTGTGAATTGAGGCTGTCGATGGCGCGGATATAGTCATTAAAAACAGGCGTAATATTGTTTACGAATTCTTCGCCGATAGCTGTCAATGAAAGACTACGGGTTGACCGGTTTAAAAGCCTTACACCTAATCTCTCTTCCAGATTATTTATGGCGCTGGTCAGGGACGGTGGTGAAAGATTTAATTCTTTGGCCGCTTTGCGAAAACTCCCATGCTTTACAATAAGAAAAAGCATTTCGATATGCTGAAAGTCGGGAAGTTTTTTCATTGTTAATTTCCATTGAATACTGCATTAGGGACATATTAATTGTTACGGATATTAAAGGGAAGTATATCTGTAATCACTTTCTACATATGAGGAAAATAAGGTGAAGAAACGTTTTCTTGGCAAAGATAAATTCCAGGTTTCAGCAGTAGGCCTCGGTTGCATGGGGATGAGTTTTGCTTACGGCGGAGTCGAAGAATCGCAGGCCATTAAAACCCTGCACGCAGCGGTGGATATGGGTGTTACGTTCCTGGATACCGCCGAAGTTTACGGCCCTTATGATAATGAGTTGCTGATCGGTAAGGCCATCAAAGGAATACGCGATAAAGTTCAGATCGCGACAAAATTCGGTTTCCGTATTCTGCCGAATGGCCACGGGATCGAGCGAATGGCGGGCGTGGACAGCCGTCCTCACCATATCCGCGAAGCGGTCGAAGGATCGCTTCAACGGCTTCATATCGACACCATCGATTTACTTTATCAACACCGGATTGATCCCGATGTTCCTGTGGAAGAGGTTGTGGGAACGATGGCGGAGCTGATCAAGGAGGGAAAAGTTCGCCATATCGGGCTTTCCGAAGTGTCGCCGCAGACCCTGCGTCGCGCCTGTAAAGTCCATCCTGTCACTGCGGTCCAGAGCGAATATTCTCTCTGGTCGCGTGAGCCGGAAGCGGGCATTCTCAGCGCTTGCCGTGAATTAGGCGTCGGGTTTGTGCCGTACAGCCCGCTCGGTCGCGGCTTTTTAACCGGCAAGATTACCGACTGCTCCGGCTTCGCCAGCGATGATTTCCGTCGGCAGCTTCCTCGTTTTCAACGCGAGGCGATGGCGAAAAATCATCAACTTCTCAGCCAGTTGCAGAGTGTAGCCGCTCGATACGAATGTAGCCTGGCGCAGCTTGCGCTCGCCTGGGTGATGAGCAAAGGCGAGGATATTGTGCCGATTCCCGGCGCCAGAAATAGTGCGCATTTACAGGACAATACTGGCGCGGTCAGTTTGCAGTTATCGGGTGCAGATATCAGCATAATGGATAATATCTTTACCCCGGAGAGCGTTTGCGGCCTGAGATATAACGAAGGTGACTTTAATTTAATCGACCAATAATAGCCGACGATCCATAAGATCAGCCGCAGGCGGAGGGAGCGGTAAGATGCAAGATTGACATAATGCGCTCTATTTTATCCGGGTAAAAATTGGCGGGATTTTGCCCGGGCGTAGGGGTTACTTCACGGGCCTGGCTGGCGCAATGTAGCAGAAGGCAACATGCGATAACTAAGCTCGATGGAATTTGCTGTTTTGATTGCAGGTAAGAATGCGTGAAGAAGAAAAAGGAGATCATCGATTTGCGCAGCGGAAAAGACCATAGACGGCGTGGCGGTCAGTAAAGAGAGGGTAGCCAGGTTCGCTTCACTCTCTGTCTGTACATAAACTACGGTTTGCGAAGGCCGATATGTCGTGCTCTGCTGGCTGTGCTCTGCGGTGCTGGTTGTTGTACTGACAAGAATCATATCGGCTTCGTCGATGACCGCCCGATCGTTATCGAGGATCCAACAGGGAAATTGTCTTGCCAGATCCTCGGCGCGATGAAAGCTATCGGCTAAGAGAAAAACATGGGCGTCAGGCGCAAGCCGGAATAACCCGGCTAATAAGGTTTCGGTCAGATCAGTGATACCCAGAATACCGATTCGTTTCACCATTTCCCCCCCCTTTACTCAGCGCACAGAGTTTTTTACGACCCCAGAACCGCCGCGCTTTAACCGGATTGCCGGGCCGTTCCGCCGTCGGAAGGGGGTTGCCAGCCGCCACCCAGCGCCCTGAAAGCAGCCACGGCTGCGCGTGCAGAGGCGGTCTGCGCCTGCGCCCTTGCATCGGACGCCTGAAGAAGATTTTCATCGTTATGCAGTACATCAATCAGGCTGGCGGCCCCTTGCTGAAAAGCGACAAAGGAAGCCTGACGCGCGCTGGCCAGCGCGGTTTCGCCCGTCGTCAGCGTCGCTGCCTGCGTTTCCCGGTTGATCAGCGCGGAGAACGCATTTTCAACATCTTCGGTTGCGCGTAATACCGACAACCGGTAAGCGGCAAGCGCTTCCGCCTGCTGGCCTTTCGCCTGTTCTATTTGTGCGTTGATCCGGCCAAAATCAAAAAGCCGCCAGCGTAAACCCAGCACGCCAGCCGACTGGCTGGCTCCCGCAGTGAACAGATTCCCGCTGGAGACTGCCGTTGCGCTGCCGAGCAGAGTGTTGAGTGAAAACGTCGGGTAATACTCGCTGACCGCCACGCCGATGCGGGCGCTTGATGCGGCCAGGTGGCGCTCCGCCACGATGATATCGGGCCTGCGGCGCAGCAACTCTGCTGGAGTCCCCATCGCGGCGATCTGCGGCGTCTGTGGGATTGCAGCGGGCGAAGAGAGCTGCGCCCGGTGCGTGCCTGGTGGAGTACCGAGCATCACGTCCAGCGCATTCATTGCGGCATCAATTCCGTTCTGCAGAACCGGAACGGTAGCCTGAACCTGCGCCAGCGCGCCTTCGGTCTGGTGTACCTGATATTCAGGCGCTAACCCTTTGCTGTGGAGCAGTTGTACCTTTTCCAGCAGTTGTTGCTGCGTATTGACCTGATTATTTGCAATGGCCAGCCGGGTCTGTAATCCGCGCAACGTAATATAGATATCGGCCGTTTGCGCCGCCACGGCAAGGCGCGTCGCGGCGACGCCCGCCTCAGAGGCCTGATAATCTGCCAGCGCAGCCTGACGAGCGCGGCGCAGCCCGCCGAACAGATCAATCTCCCAGCTTGCGTTGAGATCGGTTTCATAGGAATTACCGTAGCGATTATAATCCGGCGTCGAGTTGAGAACCTGTCCCAGAGGGGTTTCGACCGACTGATACGCGCGAGCGGCTTGCCCGCTGATATTTCCCGAGGGGAGTAGCGCCGCTGTTGCTGTTCCGAGCCCGGCACGGGCCTGTGTCATTCTGGCGGATGCCTGGGCAAGATCGAGATTTTGTGCGAGCGCGTCTGAAACCAACTGACTCAAGAGAGGATCCCCGAAACCTTTCCACCAGGTTGTGAAACTGACGGGGCCGGATGCGTTTCGCTGCGGTTGCGCCTGGTAGTGCTCCGCCAGCGGGGCATCAGGACGACGATAATCCGGTCCAACGGCGCAGCCCGTCAGAATGCAGGTACTCACAACCAGAGCAAGAGTACGTTGGGGAAACATGGTGAATCCTTGAGGCGAAATAAAGTTGTGACTACATTACCAAATGGTCACTCGTTGTCAATCCGGGCGCATTGAGCTAAGCTGAAAAAATGACTAAAGATATGAACACCACCCCTTCACGAGGCCCGACGGATCACAATGTCCGCGATCAGGTCGTTGAAGCGGCCACTGAGCACTTCAGCCATTTTGGCTATGAGAAAACCACGGTGTCCGATCTGGCGAAAGCGATCGGTTTCTCCAAGGCATACATCTATAAATTTTTCGACTCCAAGCAGGCTATTGGCGAAGTTATCTGTGCTAACCGGCTGGCGATGATCATGGACATTGTCAATACCGCCATCGCGGATGCGCCGACCGCTTCTGAAAAAATACGGCGTTTACTCAAAACGTTAACGGAAGCTGGCAGCGATCTATTTTTTTGCGATCGCAAGCTATACGACATTGCCGCTGTGGCCGCGCGGGATAACTGGCCGTCAGTGGTGGCCTATAAGCAGCATCTGCGAGAACTGATTGAAACAATCCTTGTTGAAGGGCGTCAGGCGGGGGAATTTGAAAGAAAAACGCCGCTGGACGAGGCCGCGCATGCGATTTATCTGGTCATGCTCCCGTATATCAGCCCGGTTGAGCTGCAATATAATCTGGAAACAGCCCCGACGGCCGCTGTATTGCTGGCATCACTGATATTGCGCAGCCTGTCGCCATAATTTGTGACTATTGACAATATTGGTCACTAGTTTGAGAATGCGGTTCCTGTCCTGTTAAATAAATAAGGGAACCCATGCTCAGGCCCACACTTGCCACCTTTGTTTTTTGCCTGTTGCCGTTTGCGCTTGTCGCCTGCGGCGACGCTTCCAGCGTCGACGATCCCCGTAGCCAGCCACCTTTGGTGAGGTCGGTGACGGTGGTGGGCGCAGCCGATTCCTCGCGTGCCTTTACGGGTACTGTTGTGGCACGCATTCAAAGCGCTATAGGCTTCCGGGTGTCGGGTAAGATCCTTGAACGTCTCGTTGATACCGGCCAGACCGTCAAAAAAGGGCAGCCGTTAATGCGTCTGGACCCCGTCGATCTGCATCTGCAGGCGCAGGCCCAGCAGCAAGCCGTTGCGGCTGCACAGGCGCGCGCCAGGCAGACGGCCGATGATGAGGCGCGTTATCGGGGGCTGGTTGCGGCAGGCGCGGTCTCTGCTTCGGCTTACGATCAGATAAAAGCGGCTGCGGCGACGGCGAAGGCGGAATTGAGCGCCGCTCAGGCGCAGGCCAGCGTGGCGCAAAATGCGATGAGCTACGCGTTACTGGTGGCTGACGCCGATGGCGTGGTTATGGAAACGCTGGCTGAACCTGGTCAGGTGGTCAGTGCCGGAGAGCCGGTGGTCAGGCTGGCCAGAGCCGGGCTGCGCGAGGCGATTGTCCAGTTGCCGGAAACGTTGCGCCCGGCACCTGGAAGCGAGGCGAGGGCGACGCTGTACGGTAACGAAAGCGAAGCGGTGACGGCAAAACTACGCTTGCTGTCAGATGCCGCCGATCCGCTGACGCGTACATTTGAGGCGCGATACATCCTTGAGGGCGCTCTGGCGAACGCTCCTCTCGGCGCCACCGTTACGCTCCATATTGGCGAAGAGAATGTGTCTCATCAGTTACTCCAGGTGCCACTGGCGGCGATTTATGATGCCGGTAAAGGGCCGGGCGTCTGGCGAATTTCCGGCAAGCCCGCCAAAGTGACATGGCAACCCGTGCAGGTGGTAAGCCTGGGGGATGATGCGGCAAGCGTGACCGGTAGCCTTAAGCCCGGCGAGCAGGTCGTGGCGCTGGGGGCGCATCTGCTGCATGACGGTGAGGCAATCCGGCTGGCTAAGCAGAACGATGCCAGTGTCGCCGGGAGCCAGCCATGAGTACGTCGCGGTTTAACCTTTCGGCGCTCGCTGTGCGCGAGCGTTCCATCACTCTGTTTCTCATTTTGCTGATTACGGTTGCCGGGATTCTCGCGTTCTTTGGACTGGGACGTGCAGAAGATCCGCCGTTTACCGTCAAACAGATGACCATCATTTCAGCCTGGCCTGGCGCCACGGCGCAGGAGATGCAGGACCAGGTAGCCGAACCGCTGGAAAAGCGTTTGCAGGAGCTTAAGTGGTATGACCGTAGCGAGACCTACACGCGGCCGGGGCTGGCTTTTACCACGCTCTCATTACAGGATGGAACACCGCCTTCCCAGGTTCAGGAGGAGTTTTACCAGGCGCGTAAAAAGCTGGGTGATGAGGCAAAAAGCCTGCCCACAGGCGTAATCGGCCCGATGATCAACGATGAGTTCTCCGATGTCACTTTTGCACTCTTTGCCCTGAAAGCAAAGGGCGAGCCGCAGCGCCTGCTGGTGCGTGATGCCGAGTCATTACGTCAGCGTTTATTGCATGTTCCCGGCGTTAAAAAGGTCAATATTATCGGCGAACAGGCGGAGCGGATATTTGTCTCGTTCTCCCACGATCGGCTGGCAACGCTGGGTATTTCTCCACAGGATATTTTTTCTGCCCTGAACAGCCAGAACGTGTTGACGCCTGCCGGTTCGATAGACGCCAGGGGGCCGCAGGTTTTTATCCGTCTTGATGGCGCTTTCGACGATCTGGAGAAAATTCGTAACACGCCCGTTGTCGCTCAGGGCAGAACATTGCAACTCTCCGATGTGGCGACGGTGGAGCGCGGTTACGAAGATCCGGCAACGTTCTTGGTGCGCAATCAGGGGGAACCTGCACTGCTGCTGGGGATCGTGATGCGTGAGGGCTGGAACGGTCTGGAACTGGGTAAAGCGCTGGATGCGGAGGCGAGCAATATTAATGCGCAGATGCCGCTCGGTATGACTTTTAGCAAAGTGACCGATCAGTCCGTCAATATCAGCTCGGCAGTCGACGAATTCATGATCAAATTTTTCGTCGCGTTGCTGGTGGTGATGCTGGTCTGCTTTCTCAGTATGGGCTGGCGCGTCGGTGTCGTGGTTGCCGCTGCGGTACCTTTAACATTGGCTGCCGTTTTTGTGGTGATGGAAGCCACGGGCAAGAATTTTGACCGTATAACCCTGGGATCGCTCATCCTCGCTCTGGGGCTGCTGGTGGATGACGCCATCATTGCCATCGAAATGATGGTGGTAAAAATGGAGGAGGGATACGACCGGATCAAAGCCTCAGCCTACGCCTGGAGCCACACCGCTGCGCCAATGCTGGCTGGCACACTGGTAACAGCCGTTGGCTTTATGCCCAACGGGTTTGCGCAATCCACGGCGGGCGAATATACCAGCAATATGTTCTGGATTGTGGGAATTGCATTGATTGCTTCCTGGGTGGTGGCGGTGGTGTTTACGCCTTACCTGGGGGTGAAAATGCTGCCCAACATCAAAACGGTTGAAGGGGGGCACACGGCTATCTACAACACCCGCCGCTACAACCGTTTTCGTGCATTTCTGACCCGCGTTATTGCGCGGAAATGGCTCGCCGCTGGCTCGGTTATTGCGCTTTTTATCATCGCCATTCTGGGGATGGGGCTGGTTAAAAAACAATTTTTCCCTACCTCCGATCGCCCGGAAGTGCTGGTGGAAATACAACTGCCTTACGGTAGCGCCATTGAGCAGACCAGCGCCTCGGCGGCAAAAATCGAAAACTGGCTCAAGGAACAACAAGAAGCCAAAATCGTCACCGCGTATGTAGGGCAGGGATCGCCACGCTTTTATCTGGCGATGGCGCCGGAACTGCCCGATCCTTCATTTGCGAAAATTGTTGTGCTCACCGACAGCGAGGAAGCGCGCGATGCACTCAAGCACCGGCTTCGCGAAGCGGTGGCTGATGGGCTTGCGCCCGAAGCGCGCGTTCGCGTTACGCAACTGGTGTTTGGCCCCTATTCGCCGTATCCGGTGGCATTCCGTGTGATGGGGCCGGATCCGGCCAGACTGCGTGACATCGCCGACAAAGTGAAAACGGTGATGCAGGCCAGCCCGTTGATGAGAACCGTCAATACAGACTGGGGAACGCGTGTGCCTGCGCTGCATTTCACGCTCGATCAAAACCGCCTGCAAGCGGTGGGATTGACATCGGGCAGCGTGGCTCAGCAGCTTCAGTTCCTGCTTTCGGGCGTGCCAGTCACCCAGGTGCGTGAAGATATTCGTTCGGTACAGGTGATGGCGCGCGCTGCGGGGAATATTCGTCTTGATCCGGCAAGAATCGGCGACTTTACCTTAGTCGGATCGGCCGGGCAGCGCGTTCCGCTGTCGCAAATAGGGACGTTTGAGGTACGTATGGAAGATCCTGTCCTGCGCCGTCGCGATCGTACGCCAACCATTACCGTACGGGGCGATATCGCCGACTCTCTTCAGCCGCCAGATGTATCGGTGGCGATAATGAAGCAACTTCAGCCGATCATCACGTCGCTACCGGATGGATATCGTATTGAGCTGGCGGGTTCCATTGAGGAGTCAGGAAAAGCCACCAAAGCGATGGCACCTTTATTCCCTATCATGATAGCCATGACGCTACTGATCATTATCCTGCAGGTGCGTTCGATGTCGGCAATGGTGATGGTCTTTATGACCGCGCCTCTGGGATTGATTGGGGTCGTGCCAACGCTGCTGCTCTTTGACAAACCTTTTGGTATCAATGCGCTGGTGGGGTTGGTCGCGCTTTCGGGCATTCTCATGCGCAACACATTAATCCTTATCGGTCAGATCCATCACAACCAACAGGAAGGACTTGCGCCGTTCCCTGCGGTTGTTGAGGCAACCGTACAGCGCGCCCGGCCGGTACTGCTCACGGCGCTGGCAGCCATTCTGGCGTTTATTCCACTGACGCACTCCATATTTTGGGGCACACTGGCTTATACGCTTATCGGCGGGACATTCGGTGGAACTATTATCACATTGGTATTTTTGCCAGCGATGTACGCTATCTGGTACCGGATAAAAGTTCCTGCTTCAGCAACCTCACCGGTGGAACGCGCAGTAAAACAACCTGAATAATCTTGTGCTGTCCGGGCATGCGTTGCGATACTAGCCACGCATGCCTGTGTACTAGCATTATTTTTTATGCTGACGGGATGCCAGATGATGAACCGCGAACTGGATGCTCTCTACTCTTCGACAAACCAACAAACACTCGCGCAGTGGCAAGTAACTCAGGGTATCGGCGAGCCACGCGGCGCGTATTACGACCCGCGCAGGCTTGCGCTGGCCGCCGGGATCCAACCAGAGATGCCTGCGCAGATCCGTGCGCTGCTTGATGATTTACAGCAGCTTGCCGGGCGCGATCCGTTAGCGGATATCCTGCCCGCAGAAGGATTCCATTTCACCTTTTTACCCCTGACATTACCGCTCTACGAACCGGGGGAACCCTTACCGGAAAAGATCCAGCACTTAACAACGTGTTGGAAGCGCTATCACGCTCAGACAATTAAGATAAGTGCATTACGCCTGGTGGCGTTACCCGGTCAGCTATTACTTGCGGGGATCGCTGATGAACAGGCGATGGCGATGCGCCACGCTTTTTGCCAGCAGGTTTTGCATTCAGCGTGGCGGGACGAATTGCTTGCCAGGCACCCGGCGTTACCTTTGCCGCCGTTATTTTGGCACAGCACACTGTTACGTTACGGCGCAACATACTTACCGCAGACGCTGCGGGAATTCTTCCTCGCCCGGCAGGGGCGTGATTATGGTGACGTCGCTGGCAGTCTGAAACTGGCCCGCATCAATTACAACTGGACGCAGTGCTATCCTTTGGATTAGCCCGATAGCAACGGGAACGGGTTACGGCACTCCGGCTGACGGGCAGGTGCCTCATTCAACAGGGAAATATCCGTGATATATTGAACGTTATCCTCTTTCATCAGGCGCAACCCATGTCCTACTCGATCGGCGAATTTGCCAGGCTTTGCGGGATCCCCGCCACGACGCTGCGTGCATGGCAGCGTCGTTATGGTCTGCTCAAGCCGATGCGTACGGAAGGCGGGCACAGGTTGTACAATGATGACGATGTGCAGCAGGCGCTTAAAATACTCGACTGGGTGAAAAAAGGTGTGCCTGTCAGCCAGGTGAAGCCACTGCTGGCGCGCCCGGGTAGCCGTCACGCGAACAACTGGCTGACGCTTCAGCAGACGATGCTTCAGCATCTGAAAGAGGGCAAAATCGAATCCCTGCGTCAGCTCATTTATAATTCAGGCCGCGAATATCCAAGGGGTGAGCTGGTACGCGAAGTGCTGCGCCCACTGCGCGGTCAGGTGTCGGCCAATGTTGCCGCGATGATGACCCTGCGGGAAATTCTCGATGGCATCATTATTTCCTATACGGCGTTTTGTCTGGAAAGGGATAAAAAAGCGCCCGGCGAAAACTATCTGCTCACCGGCTGGCACCTTAACGATCCCTGTGAAATCTGGCTTGAAGCGTTACTGCGCACCGGGCAGGGGCAACGTATTGATATTCTTCCGTCTCCTCCGGCAATGCTGGCGCCAGAGATCTTCCCGCAGCGCAAATGGTTGCTGGTGACCAGCGGAAAGCTGAGCGCCGCGCGTAAAAAACAGATTATGCAGTGGCAGCAGGTTGTCTCCCTTGACGTTATTACCCTTTAAAAACGTTCCCGGTAGCTTGATGTTTGCTGACTAATAACTCTTTGTAATATTTATTCATTAACAAATTTTATCTTTTAAAACTTAGACAAATATACTCTGTTGTGTAACTTTTAAGGTAGGTCTTTTTATACCCGTTAAGCGCAGGGGGCATTTATGAACCATCAACCCACGATTGGGATTAGCGGATGTCTGACGGGCTCCGCAGTGCGCTTCGACGGGGGACATAAACGCATGGGGTTTGTCATGGATGAACTGGCGCAGTGGGTCACGTTTAAGCCTGTCTGCCCGGAGATGGCCATCGGTCTGCCGGTTCCTCGCCCGGCGTTGCGCCTGATCCAGACGACCGATGGCGACACCCGCATGCGTTTTAGCCACGATCCGCAGGAAGATGTGACGGACAAAATGGCTGCTTTCGCCGAACGTTTTCTGCCTTCCGTCAGTAACTTATCCGGCTTTATTGTCTGCGCTAAATCGCCCAGTTGCGGGATGGAACGCGTACGGCTGTATGATGAGCAGGGCCATCGCGGACGTAAAGCGGGCATCGGGCTGTTTACCGCTGCGCTGCTGAAAAAATACCCGTGGCTGCCGGTAGAAGAGGATGGGCGCTTGCACGATCCGCAGCTGTGCGAAAACTTTGTCGCGCGGATCTTCGCGTTGCATGAGCTGAATGCGCTACGTGAAGAGGGGTTAACCCGCAGCAATCTGCTGGCGTTTCACAGCCGCTACAAACTTCAGTTGCTGGCTCATCACCAGGCGGGGTACCGCAAAATCGGTCCCTTTGTTGCCCGGCTCGGCGAGTGGAAGGATCTGGATGCTTTCTTTGTCGCTTATCGCGAGCAGTTTATGGCGCTCCTTAAACATGTCGCTTCGCGCAAGAATCACACCAACGTGCTGATGCATATTCAGGGCTATTTTACCCGGCACCTCACCAGTCGGCAGCGTGCTGAACTGCTGTCGGTGATCACCAACTACCGGCTTGGGTTATTGCCGCTGCTTGCGCCATTAACATTGCTGCAACACTATCTGGCGGAATATCCAGACAGTTACCTGCAAACACAGAGCTATTTCGCGCCTTATCCCGCCAATCTTGGCCTGCGGCTCGCCGTGAACTGACGGGACGCAAAAAGAGATGCAGACAGAGAACTATTGCAATTTACGTCAAGATGCGGGACTTTTGGCGTGAGGTTTTTCTCAAACCGAAATGAATACCGAAAAAAAGAGAACGTGCTATGCAACATATCATTGAAGGCTTCCTCAGCTTCCAGAAAGAAATTTTCCCGCAACGTAAAGAGCTTTTCCGTAGCCTGGCCTCCAGTCAGAACCCGAAAGCCTTGTTTATTTCCTGCTCAGACAGCCGTCTGGTGCCGGAACTGGTGACGCAACAGGAGCCGGGCCAGCTTTTCGTTATCCGCAATGCCGGTAATATCGTGCCGTCGTTCGGGCCGGAGCCGGGCGGTGTATCAGCGACAATCGAATATGCGGTTGTGGCGCTGGGCGTGACGGATATCGTGATTTGTGGTCACTCCAACTGCGGCGCGATGAAAGCGATCGCTACCGCTCAGAGCCTGGAGCCAATGCCTGCGGTGGCCCACTGGCTGCACTATTCAGATGCAGCAAGAGCCGTTGTTGAGAAGAGAACTTTTGAAAACGAGACCGACAAAGTCAATGCGATGGTCGAAGAGAACGTGATTGCGCAACTGAACAATATCAAAACGCATCCTTCTGTGGCCGTCGGGCTTCGTGACAACGCGCTGCGTCTGCACGGGTGGGTTTACGATATTGAAAGCGGCGAAATCCGTACGCTGGATAAAAACAGCAAAAAATACGTTTCGCTGGCCGAAAATCCGACGGTGTATTTTGAATAAAACTTTATTGCGTGGCTGAAGCGTCAGCCCCGATAAATACGTAAAGGCTGCCTGGCAGCCTTTTTTATGCGCGGCGTCAGTGCTTTCCCGTGAGCGTCAGTCTGTTGCATTGACAGGATGTACTGCAGGTGGTTGTATAGTACAACTAACTATCCTGTAGCGGAAACATGATGACAGCGCCCAACCTGATTAATGACATTCGTGTCGCCTCCCGGCTGATGGTTCGTGAACTTGGCTTTATGAATTCGACGCTTGCCGCCACGGATTACTCGCCCTCCGCTGTGCATACCTTGCTGGAAGTTGAACATCACGGCGCCATCACCGCTGCGCAACTGGTCAATATTCTGGGGCTGGAAAAATCCAGCGTCAGCCGCATGCTGGCCAGGCTGATTAAAGCGGGGGAGTTACAGGAAGTTCAGGCCACTGACGATGCGCGCTTTAAGACACTGCAATTGACTGCAAAAGGGAAAGAGAGCGTTGCCCGCATTAACCGCTATGGCGCGATGCGCGTGCGTGAGGCGATGGAGCATCTGAGCGATGCGCAGCGTGAAGTGGTCGCCCGTGGATTATCCGCTTACGCCTTTGCGCTGGAAAGTTGCCGCAACGGGGTGGCGCAACTGGGCGGTGCAAAACCGGAAATTGTCAGCGGTTATCTGCCGGGGATGATTGGCCGGATCAGCGAAATGCATGCCAGCTATTATTCGCAGCACTATGATTTTGGCTATTTTTTTGAAGCAAAAGTCGCTGCCGGGCTGGCGGAGTTTGCCGGGCGGCTGGACAATCCGCGTAACGGCATCTGGCTTGCCGTTCGTCACGGGCGCATTGTAGGTTCGGTGGCTATTGACGGGGAAGATCTGGGAAATAACGAGGCGCATCTGCGCTGGTTTATTCTTGACGAAGAGTGCAGAGGCAGCGGCATCGGGCGAGAACTGCTGGCCCGTGCGATGGCATTTTGCGACGAGCAACAGTTCGACGCGGTACAGCTCTGGACCTTCAGCGGATTGCATGCGGCCCGCAGCCTGTATGAATCCTGTGGCTTTACACTCAGCAAAGAGTGGCAGGGCGATCAGTGGGGACGCCCGATGCTGGAACAGCAATTCACCCGTTACAACCATGCGGGTTCGCCTTCGCGGGCATAAAAAAAGCGCCCGAAGGCGCCTCTCACACAGAACATCGCAACAAACTTATTTGGTCAGTTCGGCTGTCATGTGTACGTTGTTATTGGTATTGGCTTCAATAATTTTGTAAGACGCACCTTCTTTCTGCGCCTGGGCGGCAATCACGGATTCTGCATCATCCAGTGTGCGGCCGGTAGCCGTAACGGTCTGTGCGAAAGCGCCAAAAGAGAGAGCAGAAAGAGCAGCAGCGATAGCGATAGTATTGAAAGTTTTCATGGTGTTATTCCTTAAATTTCTCATTCGTGTTGGGCGTTATTGCCCGAATCTAAAAATCTTCTGTTGTGGCTGGTGACCAGCCAACGTCTTATTTGTAGATAACCGCGGTGCCGTGCAGGGTGTTCGGGCCGGTCACTGAGGTGATACGGAACGATTTCGCACCCATTTCATCGGCTTTCTGCGCCAGTTCACTTTCCAGCGAAGAGAGGTTGGTACCGGCATTGGCGGAAATCACGCCCACTTTCTGCTGGTCGGCCGGAGAAGACTGAACTTCTACCGCAGCCATGCTGGCGAAAGAGAGGGAGCTAAGAACTGCAACGGCGATCAGGGACTGAATGCTTTTCATGTGATTTACCTTTCTAAAATGGTTTGTTTGGGCGTCGTAAGTATTAACTTAACGATCGATAGGTAAATCATAAGTGTGATCTGCATCACTCGTCAATATTATTTTTATAGTGATCATTAAAATAAATATAAATGTTTTGTTATTCAATGCATTGAGTGGTGAAATTTTTTTAAAAATCTTCGCTGGTCATCGCCCTTGCAATGTTTTTATAATGATTAGTAATTAAATCCATGTGGACAAGGGAGGAACCATGACAACCGATGTCACATGCTGTACGAAAAAAAGTCGTGGACGACCAAAAGTCTTCGACAGAGCGGAGATGATGGACAAAGCGATGATGCTGTTCTGGCAGCATGGCTATGAAGCCACATCGCTGGCCGAGCTGGCGGAAGCCACCGGCGCGAAAGCGCCAACGCTGTATGCGGAGTTCACCAATAAAGAAGGGTTATTCATGGCGGTTCTCGACCGCTACATGGCGCGCTTTATTGCGAAACACCAGGCGACGCTGTTTTGTGATGAGAAGAGCGTAACCCAGGCGTTGCGGGATTATTTCACCGCAGTAGTCGGCTGTTTTACCCAAAGCGACACGCCAGCGGGCTGCTTTTTGATCAACACCTCTGCCACGGTGTCATCGTCGGCTGCGCCTATCGTCGAGACGATCCGGGAAAAGCATGCTTCGCAGGAACAGACCCTGCTGACATTTTTGCAGCAGCGCCAGTTGCGCGGTGAGATCCCGCCACACAGCGATCTGCCGGTGATTGCGCATTTTTTAATGTGCATTGTGCAGGGGATGGCGGTCAGCGCGCGGGAAGGCGCGACGCGGGAAAAGCTGATGGAGATTATCGACACCACACTGCGCTTATGGCCGGAGCTGGTGAAAGCGTGAAGACAAGAAACCCAGGCCAGAATGCCTGGGTTTGGTCGTCAGGCGACGGCGGTCAGCGTCGTGACCTGTAAATCGGCTAAGCCGTCAATGGCGCTGACCAGCGCTTTGAACGGCGCGGCCTGTTCATGCTGCGCCAGCATTTGCGCCGATTGCCAGCGCTCAATCATCACGAACTGATGATCGTTTTTGCTGTTGACATGCAACTGGTACTGCTCACATCCCGGCTCGCCCTGAACGTCCCGTTCCACGGTTTTCAGCGCCTGAGCTACTTTGTCGCGGGCGCCTGCATGGGCGGTAATGGTGGCGACAATAGTGATTTTTTCCTGCATTTTTCTGCTCCTTTAAGCGTATAAAACTGTGCTCAGTCTACGCCGCCTGTGCGAACAAATAATCCCCTTTCGGGCGACAGCACTTTCATGCGCAAAGAGAAAATAGGGCTCAGCGCCCGGTACGCAACGACTGCGGCGGAATGCCATAGCCGCGAATAAAGACTTCCCGCATATGGCGGCGATCGCGAAAACCGGATTCGCGGGCGATGGCATCCAGCGACAAACGGCTTTGCTCAATCATCAGCCGCGCAGCTTCCAGACGTAATCCCTCAATCGCCTTGGCCGGCGATTTCCCCGTCTCCTGGCGAAACAGGCGACTAAGCTGGCGGGCGCTCAGATGGACGGCATCGGCCAGCAGTTCCACCGTCAGCGCTTTACTCAGATTACTGCGGGCATATTCGAGCGCGCTTTGCAGACGATCGGAGCGCGGTGCCAGCGCCAGCATCTCCGAATGCTGCGTTTGCCCGCCGGAGCGCCGCTGGTTCATCACCAGATTGTGCGCCACTGCGCGGGCGATCTCCGCACCCAGATCTTTTTCCACCATGCCGAGCGCCATATCCAGCCCGGCGGTCATGCCTGCGGAGGTCCAGACCCGATCATCAATGATAAAAATGCGATCATCTTCAAGTTGAATGTCGGGATGCAACTGCAACAAACTGCGGGCGTGCGCCCAGTGCGTGGTCGCGCGTTTTTTATCCAGTAATCCGGCCTGCGCCAGCACAAAGGCGCCGGTGCAGACCCCCGCAATGCGGCGTGCCTGGAGCGCCGTGGTTTGCAGAAAATGGACGATGCCAGCTGATGCCGGTTCTTCAACCGGTGTCAGTACGCCCGCTACCAGCCAGCTATCCACCTGCGTATCATCCGAAAGCGGCAGCGAATCCACGCCAATACCTGATGATGAGCGTACCGTGCCGCCAAATTCGGAGTAGACCACCGGCTGGTAAAAGGCTTTGCCGGTGGCCATGTTGGCAAACTCAAACACGGTCAGCGTGGAGATCGCCAGCATCTGGAAATGGTCGGCAATGATTAAGCCAATTTTATGCATCGCGACTCCCTAAGATCGCAGGCTGGCGGGCTGGAGCGTCGGGCAGCGAACGCGTAATCGCTCCGAAATCAGCAGGCTGATTAACGCCAGTAATAAGAACAGAACAGCGCTGAGCATCACACCATAAAAACCCCACAGCGGATAGATCCACGATGCGACGGCCGAGCCAAAACCAATCCCACAGAACATAAAGGCGCTGGTTAACGCCAGCGAAATCCCGCGCGTTTCGGCCGTGGCGATTTCCACCACTCGCCGCTGCTGGGACGGCCATAGCAGATCCGTAGAGAAAGCCCACAGTACCAGCAGCAGATAAAGCAGCATCAGTTTTGCGGGCAGGATCATCATCGCCAGCATATCCACAATCAGCAGCGTGATGCCCACCACCAGTAAACGCTCGGCGCTGTAGCGACGCGCTGCGCGACCAACAAACAGGTTGCCAAAAATCCCGGCGACGCCAATCACCGCTAAGGCAACAGAAACGCTGGTGGCTGTGCCGTGCCAGTTATCGCGGATCAGCGGAGAGATAAACGCGTACATGTCGTAGACGCCGGAGGTGATAAAAAATACCACCAGGAACGCCGCCAACGATTTACCCTCCGCCAGCACAGCGACCAACTGGCGAAAGTGGATATCCGCGCCTTTAACGATGTTTGGCACGCTTAACCACACCGCCAGCGCCGTAAACAGGCTGAACAAGGCGACCAGCGCAAACAGTTCACGCGCCCCCCATGTCGTAGCAATCCAGGCGGCCAGCGGGATCCCCACCATGCTCGCCATCGAGACACCAAGCAATATCATGGCGATAGCACTGCCGCGATCGTGCTGCGCCACTAACTCCGCGCCGAGCGCCACCAGTACCGGGCCAATCAGCGAAGCGCCAAGCCCCATCACAATGCGAGAAGCGATCAGCATCGGGTAATCTGCTGCCATCGCAAAGAGAAGTGCGCCGAGGCCAAATACCAGCATCCCGGCCAGTACCTGATATTTACGCATCAGGTGACCGAAAAAGATCTGCGCCAGCGGAGCGGCCAACGCGAAGGTTAAACCAAAAATGGAGAGCAGACGGGCGCTTTGCCCGTCACTTAATCCCCATTCATGGGAGACTGCGGCCAGGCTGCCCGCAACCGACAGTGCGCCCGTCGCCTGAACAAAATAGGCCAGGCTCAGCGCCCACAGGGCGCGTCTTTGCGAAGGGGGGATTGGGTTCTGCATTATCAACTCCAGCAAAGGGGCAGCGGGCTGCCCCGTCATCGTTTATGCAACAGGAATGGGGTTATCGACGAGGGACTGGTTGAACGCGTTAACCATCACATGCTCATTCGCTCCGGGGTTGTCACGCGCGGGCAGTACGCTGTCCACAATCGCTTCAAGGGTATCGGTGCCCAGTTTGTCGAAGGTCTGCTGAATAAAGTCCTGCAACGGCATCGCGCGCGGATCGCCGCTTTTATAAATCAGATCGGTATCTACCCACGGCGGCGAAATTTCAATCACTTTGACGCTACTGTCGCGCAACAGGAAACGCTGCGACAGGGTGTAGGAGTGAATGGCCGCCTTCGTTGCGGAGTAAAGCGCATTCGCCGCGAGCGGCAGGAACGCCAGAATCGAACTGTTATTGATCAGCACCGCATCCGGCTGCTTTTTCAGATGTTCGATAAACGCGGCGCTGACGCGCACTGGCCCCAGCAGATTCGTGTTAAGCAGCGTGACTGCCATTTCGTCATCCAGCTCACCGGCGGCGTTATCAAACGGCATAATACCTGCGTTGTTGATCACCACGTTCAGCGCCGGATAGCGTAATAACACCTCTTTGGCTGCGGCGTTGATACTGTCCGCGCGGGTTACATCCAGCACGACTGCGCCCATGCCGGGATTAGCGGCGGTGACGCTATCCAGTAGCGCCTGGCGCCGTCCGGAAATGATTACCTGATTGCCAAGCTGGTGGAATTTTTCAGCCATCGCACGGCCAATACCAGAGGTGCCGCCGGTAATAAAAATCGTATTGCCTGTCAGTTTCATGATCTCATCCTTTGTTCTGTTAACGGTTAGTGGGTGACGGTTGCGCGATAGCGCTCTGCCGGTACGTTTGTGGAGAGTTGCGGTATCAGCGCCCGGCGATGCTGTTCCAGTGCCTGCCAGTCGGCGTCGTTATGCAGGGAAGGAATGGTCACCAGCTCGCCCTGCAGAAAGCCCACCAGCGCCGCATCCACCATGTCCGTAGCGCTCATGACAATGGCTTTGTCGAGCTGTTCCAGCGGCAGGCCGCCGTTGTCCCAGAATGGTGTTGCCGTTGCGCCAGGCAGTACGGCCTGCACCTGAATGCCTTTATCGGCCAGTTCGTGATGCAGTGACTGACTAAACGCCAGCACAAAGGCTTTTGTCCCGCCGTATACGCCGTTCAGCACTTCGGGGGCGATGGCGACGATGGACGAAATGTTGATAACTGCGCCTGTACCACGGGCAACGAAGCCGGGCACTACCGCGTAAGTGAGGCGGGTGAGGGCGGTGACATTCAGGTTAATCATCGCTTCCATGCGATCGATTTCGCTTCCCAGCAGCGGCGTATGCGTGCCGACGCCCGCGTTGTTGACCAGCAGTGTGATGCTGGCGTCTTCGCGCAGTCTGGCTTCCAGCGCACGGAGCTGTTGCGGATCGTTAAGGTCGGCGGCGATCGCTTCCACGTTACGCGACGTATCTGCGGTAATGTGGCTGGCCATCTGGTTCAGGCGGTTATGATTGCGGGCAACGATAATCAGGTCGTAGCCCATACGGGCCAGGCGGTTGGCGTAAATCGCGCCGATACCGGTCGATGCGCCGGTAATAACGGCAGTGCCTTTGTGATGTTGTGTAGCGATGTTCATAGCAGACTCCCTGGTTCAACAATGGATGCGATGGAAGCATCATAAGTGAGTCAGGGATGTCTTAAATGACGTTGATGGTGCTAATTCAGGACATTTGCAATCTGGCCTGCAAACGCGTTTCGCTACAGGCGGCTGCCATAGATTTTGCGGTACACCGTGGGAGTTAAACCGGTGACTTTAATAAATGCCCGGCGCAGGACATCACCGCTGCTGTAGCCGCAGCGTGCGGCAACCGTTTTAATCGCCAGGCCGCTGGCCAGCAGTTCCCGTGCTTGCGCAATCCGCGCTTCTTCCAGCCACTCGCCGGTGCTCTTTGCCATCTCCTGCTGAAACAGGCGATTGAGGTGGCGCTCGCTGAGATGAATATGCTCCGCCATCTGCGTGACATTTTTTACCTGCGCCAGGTGCTGCAATGCCCAGCGCTGTAAGTCCTGCAACGCCGAACGCCCGCCAACGGAGATCTGCTGCTTACGCACAAAATGCCCCTGCCCGGCGGGACGACGAAAAAACATCACCAGATTGGCCGCAACGTCCTGGGCGACGTCGCGACCGAGATCTTCTTCGATAAAACGCAGCGCCAGATCCATGCCGGAGGTGACGCCCGCCGCCGTTCTGACCGGCCCGTCCGCGACGTACAACGCATCCGCATCAACCGCGATATCCGGATAGCGCCTGGCGAGTTGCTCCGCGACCGACCAGTGCGTCGCCACCTGGCGCTGATGCAGCAGCCCGGTTTGCGCCAGCAGCAGCGCGCCGGTACAGACCGAGCCATAGCGCACGCTCTGGCGGCAAAGGGCAGTAACGGCGGCGATTTGCCGTTCCGTCAGCGCACGCGCGTCGATGTCCGGCGCACCAGCAATCAGGAAGGAAACATTCTCTGGCGGTGAAAAATCAGTAAGCCTGGCATTTGCATTAAGCGCCACGCCGGAAGAGGAGTGAAGGTGCTTTCCTTCCAGCGACATCAATACCGGCTGGTAAACCTGGCGATGCAGCAGGCGGTTGGCTTCGGCAAACGCATCAAAAGGCCCGGCAACATCCAGCAATTGCACGCCAGGAACAGCCAGTATGACGATGGTATGCAGCATCTTTCACCTCTGGAGTCTGCGGATAACGTTATGTCCGATATTGCCTGTTTTGAGCTGTTATAGACACAACTTTTCTCTTCTAGAATGACCCACACACATTCCAGCCGGAGAGAAAACATGAGCTTCAACGTACAAGGTATTCGCATCCCTGATAGCCAGATGGCGCGCGACGCCACCGCCCTGGTTCGCGATACTGAATCAGACCTGCTGTTTAACCACTCCAGCCGCGTTTACTACTGGGCGGCATTAGCGGGCAGGCAGCGCGATATCAAGGTTGACCACGAATTACTCTATGTCGGTTGTATGTTTCACGACATGGGGTTAACCCACGAACATTGCAGTTGTGATAAGCGTTTCGAAGTGGATGGAGCCAATGCGGCGCGCGAATTTATGCAGCACTATGGCGTGACGCAACAGGATATGGACAAGGTGTGGACGGCCATTGCACTGCACACCACGCCGGGTATTCCGGAATTTATGGCGCCGGAAATTGCGCTGGTCACCGCAGGTGTGGAAATGGATGTGCTGGGCATTGGCTATAACGGTTTTGACGAGGCGGAACGTGAAGCCGTGGTTGGTCAATATCCACGCCCGGCCCGTTTTAAAGAGGAGATCATCCAGGCCTTTTATGACGGCATTAAACACCGGCCTGCGACCACGTTTGGCAACGTTAAAGCCGATGTGTTAGCCGATAAAGATCCGCACTTTGCGCCGCTGAACTTCTGTCGCATCATCCGCCAGTCGCCGTGGAAAGGCTGAGTGAACCGCCGGGCGATTGCCCGGTTTATTGCTGATTGAGCACCGCTTTGCTCCAGTCATAAAATGCCCGCACTGAGGGGGGTAAATAGCGGCTTTGCGGGTAAACCAGTGACAGGGGCAAGTCAAAGGTGTAGTTCTCCATACAGCGCACCAGCGCTCCGCTTGCCAGCCAGGGTTGCGCCAGATAACTGGCGACGCGAATCAGCCCCAACCCTTGTATCCCGGCCTGAATATAGGCATCCGTATCGTCAACGATCAGCGTCTCGCTGAGGCGAATTTCATGATCGTCGCCTGCGTGGCTCAGCAGCCAGTCGGTGGTGCGCCCGGTACGGTGATTCAGATAACCCACGGCTTTATGCTGGCGTAACGCCTGTAAATCAGCGGGATTGCCATACTGCGCGATGTACTGCGGGGAAGCCAGCACCACCCAGCTAAACTTCGCCAGTGAGCGTGCCACCAGCGTGGTGGAATCCTCCACTCTGCCGGTACGAATCACGCAGTCGTACCCTTCCTGGATCACATCCTCCACGTTATCGCTGGAGCACAGCGTCACCGCCAGTTGCGGGTAGCGGTGCAAAAATTCACCCAGCCGGGGCAGGATGCAGTGTCGCGCCAGCGATTGCGGCATGCCGATTTTCAGGCGACCTGCGGGCTGGCCGTGAGTGCCGGGGAAAGAGGACTCCAGCGCAGTGATATCATCCAGTATCCTTTTGCTCGCCTCGTAGTAGCGGCTTCCTTCCGCCGTCACGCTGAGTTTGCGTGTGGTGCGCTGTAAAAGCTGCAAGCCCAGCCCGTTTTCCAGCTCTTTAATTACCCGTGAGACGGTGGAGCGCGGCAGGCCGAGTGCTTCTGCAGTGCGGGCAAAACTGCGCGTTTCCACCACCTGCACATAGACGCGCATCGATTCCAGTTTATCCACTTTTCCCCCTCCGCTTTTTTTCGATTATCCCATTTTAACGAACAGTCTAACCTGAATTTTGTACCTTATCGAAATCACGCCTTCGCCGTAATCTTTTCGCAGTGCAGTAAAACTGCCATCTGATTGAATGAGGACGTGAAATGGCTATACAGAACGAAAACGTATTGGTGCTTGGGGCGGGACAACTCGGCGCGGCGGTGCTGAACATGCTGGTACCTGCCGTGACGCAGGCGCAGGGCACAGTTACGGTTGTGGTTTCGCCAGGCGCGTGGGATGAATGTGGCTATTTGCGATCGGCGGCACACCAAAAATGGGTGGATCGCGGTGCGAGATTTATCGCTGTCGATATTGCGACCAGCACGGTTGACTCGCTCATCCCGCTGCTGGCGCAGTTTGATACGGTGATCAATTGCATGGGCTTTGTCGCCGGAACGGGTACGCAGCTTAAAATCACCCGTGCAGTGCTGGCTGCAGGTATACGCCGCTATTTTCCATGGCAGTTTGGTGTGGATTACGACGTGGTGGGAAAAGGCAGCGGCCAGCCGGTGTGGGACGAGCAGTATGATGTCCGGGAACTGTTGCGGGCGCAAACCGGCACCGAATGGGTGATCGTGTCGACCGGTATGTTTACCAGTTTCCTGTTTGAACCAGCATTCGATGTGGTGAATCTGGAGCAAAAAACGATAAATGCGCTGGGCGGATGGGAGACGCGGGTGACGGTGACTTCGCCTGCCGATATTGGTCGGCTGACTACCACTATCTATCTGCATCAACCACGCATTATGAATGAGGTGGTACTGATTGCCGGGGAAACGCTCTCGTATGCCACGCTTGCGGATACCGTTGAAGCCGTAACAGGGCAGGCATTTAAAAGAGGCGTTTATACGCTGCCCGCGTTAACGGATGCATTGCGCCTGCAACCGGAGGATCAAATGTGCCGCTATCGCACCGCTTTCGCCCGCGGCGAAGGGGTCTGGTGGCCGATGGAGCAGACCTGGAACGCCCGGCATCAGATAGCGACGCAGGACGTTAAAGGCTGGTTGCAGGCACATCTGGCGTAAACAGGCTGAATCACCCGCAGGCATCAATGGTGCAGCATTTCGTCTACGATCTGCGCTTTGTTCAAATTGTACGGATAGAAGGTCGGCCAGTTATCCATCTCTTTCAGCAGCACTTGCTGGGATTCGTTGCCCATAAAAATATGGAAATGCAGCGACTGGCGCGGCGCAATAATGTGGTCGCTGAACTGCACAAATTTCGGTGCTTTTGACTGCGCGTCATTGCATTCAAACAGATAGCGCACGCCTTTCTTGCCGGAGGTGTAGGTCAGAATTTTATAACCGGCGTAGTCATAGCGGCAGCGGGTGACCGTTTTGCCGGTGTGAAACTCAATCACATTATTTTCAATGCCGATGGTATCGATGTTGGTCGCATAGCCTTTTTTGTAGTAAGTGCGGTACTCCTCCACCGTTTTGTCGCCGTGCTGCGCTTTTTTCTCCAGCACCGGATCGAGATCGCCATTCAGCAGATATGGGTTCAGCGATTGCCAGATCCCGTCCCAGTCGGACAGTGACCGATCCTTGACATCTTTATCGTCGATAATGCCTTCGCTGGCTTTGCGTTCCACCTCTGTCAGCGGCTTTCCGTGGTGATGATCGTGAGCCATGCTCTGTGTACTACCCAGTAATACGCCCATACCCAGAACAAAGGCGGATTTCTTCATGATCATACTGCGCTCCCTGATGATTTGTTATGTGATGAAATGTTATAATATAACAATATTAGAAATCATCAATGTGTGCAACATAGCTTCGGTTATAAAACATAGCATCATCTATATGTTGATGATAAATAAGTAATTTTTGCCTTTTTGTCGTTGCTGTGGCACCATTGCCGCTCTTTTCGCAGCGCAGTGTTTTTCCCCTCTGTTGAGGCGGTTTTAAAGGGTGAGCAATGAGTTTCTATGCAATGATTATTCTGGCCTTTGGGATGTCGATGGATTCCTTCGCTGCTGCCATTGGCAAGGGCGCGGTGTTACAACGTCCGCCCGTTCGCGAAGCGCTGAGAACAGGGTTGATCTTCGGCGTCATTGAGGCTATCACGCCGGTAATTGGCTGGGCTGCGGGGCTGGCCGCCAGCCAGTACATCATGCACTGGGATCACTGGATCGCCTTTGTGCTGCTGCTGGCGCTTGGCGCGCGGATGGTGAAAGAGGGGGTGAGCAAATCGCCTGACGAAAACGTTGAAGCCCCGCGCCGTCACGGTTTTTGGCTGCTGGTGACCACCGCCATTGCCACCAGTCTGGATGCGATGGCCGTGGGTGTCGGGTTGGCGTTTCTCAACGTGAATATCGTGGTGACTGCGCTGATGATTGGCCTTGCGACAACGATTATGGCGACTACGGGTATGCTGCTGGGGCGTTTTCTTGGCGCGGCGATCGGCAAATGGGCGGAAGTGCTCGGCGGCGTGGTGCTGATGGGTATCGGCAGTTTAATTCTGGTTGAGCACTTAGGCTTACTGTAACTTGCCTGCAGGGGCAAAATCATTAACAATGCGCCAGAAGGTGATGGCGTTCCACCTTACCCAACCGCTTCCTGGAGAAGCTGATGACGCCTGATATGACTCTTAAATGGAGGCATGTCGGGCGTTTTTCTTTTGTCCCTCCCGCATGCCTCAACGTGATGTATTGATGAGGAAAAACATGCTGAAGTCTTTATTTGCCGTCATTGTGGGTGGTTCCGCAGGCTGCGTTATCCGCTGGCTGCTCTCTCTACGTTTAAATGCGCTTTTTCCCAATCTGCCGCCGGGTACGCTGCTGGTTAACCTGCTGGGTGGCATGATCATTGGTGGCGCGCTGGCGTTCTTTACGCGCCAGCCGCATCTCGATCCCACCTGGCGATTGCTGATCACCACGGGCCTGTGCGGCGGCATGACAACTTTTTCAACCTTCTCGCTGGAGATTTTCGCGCAGTTGCAAACGGGAAATTATCTGTGGGCAATGACCTCCGTGCTGGTGCACGTACTGGGCTCGTTGCTGATGACGGCGCTGGGTTTTACGCTGATTAACGCACTGTATTGAGACTGTATGCAGGGGAAGGTAAATATCTTCCCCTCTCTTTAACCGTAAAAATACCAGGACTATTGGCAACATTTTTATTTTAATCTTGCGAAGATGTTTTTTCCTATTTTTTTAATGGCGCTATGAGTGAGTATTGACTAATGCCACTAAATAAGCAGAATTAGGAACATTGACGCAACGGACATGCACGATATAGCCCGTAATAATTATTAAGAATAAGCGCTTTAGCAATATCAGTTGGTGGAAAAATCTGATAGCAGAAAATATTATATTTTTGATTTTTTTGTTTTATTTGGCTTGCCGGGAAACGGTAAGCCAGAACGGTTCGCAGGCCAGGTTTTTCGCCATTTACATGTGAGTCTGGAGTGGTTGATGGGCAAAGAGCAAGAGAGTTACGGAATGCACGATTTTTTCAGAGGTGACACTTCTGGCCATGAAATGATTGAGCGCTATACGTATGTGAAAATTATTAATTTTGATGCGACTGACACGATTAATTTTGAGTTTTCGCCGTATCAAAAATATTTTATTTCAATTATGGCGAATCGCAAACCACCTGCCGAAAATAGCACTCAATAACTTCCATTACTGAATGTAAAAATAAATTTACTGGCAGTGCAGCGAACGCTCAATGTACTGCCCGTAATTGAATGAAAAACCCGAAAAAAGAACCCTCAGACACAGGAAATCCGCTCTGTGTCTGAAGGCATGCAAGTGCATCTTCGTTACTAACAATGAGCGTGCTAACAAATTGTAAAACGATGATCAGAATATCCCTGTAAAACAGGGATTTGTAATGAAAATAAAAGATCTTTGTGAATGAATATTTTCATCGTTAACACATTGAAATTATTGATAATCTGAACATATTTCATCCATTCTGACGTTTGAAACCCTGGTGTCGCATTTGCAGCCGCCCCTTGCGGGCGGCTTTTTTTTACCTGCTAAAACTTTTTATTGGTCGCAATGCGCATCATCAATGACTGCCTGCGCAGCTTGACGCTTAATCGCTTTTTTTCTCTACGTGCCCGAGCGGTTTTTCCGGGAAGCAGTAGTCGCGCACGCGGCGTTTTAACTCTGCAGCATCGGGAAAACCGCCTTCCTGCTTACGATCCCAGATGACTGTGCCATCGATATCAATCACAAAAATTCCGCCTGTGCCGGGGATCAGACGCACCGATCCGAGATCGGTACTGAACGTATGTAGCAGTTCTTGCGCCATCCAGCTGGCGCGCAGCATCCAGTTACACTGCGAGCAATAATGTAAAGTAATCGCCGGTTTGTTCATTTTCTCGTCCCTCCAAAAGGCGAATCAGACAGCAAAGTGTATGCAAAGTGCGGACACAAAGGTGAGAAATTTATGAATTCATTGCAAGTGATAATCATTATCATTACTATCTGAGCTCATAACATAACGATAACCTGCATTTTTGTCCTGACGTATTCTCGTTTCGTGGAACGACTGGAAGTAAGACGTGAGCCTGATACTAATAAATTCTAAGGCTTACAAAATATTATGTGTAAATCGCAACTTTCTCCGCGTCGCTTCAGGAAGCGCGTGGTGGTGACTTCATTACTCGCAGCCCTGTATCAGAACACCGCGCTGGCAGCGGATACCGATACCTCGACGACTACCGCAACGAATGCGAAACAGGATACGGCCGAACAGATGGTCGTTACGGCGCCTGCACCGGTGCTGAAAGCAGGAAGTAGCCATTCCGTTAGCGCACAGGATTTACAAAACAAAGGCGCGAAAGATTTCGGCTCTATCATGCGTTACGAGCCGCTGATTAGCGCGACCGGCGCAAGCGGCGGTTCTGGTAACGGCAAAAGTGGTTTTGACCGTGGTGGTTACACCGGTTACAACATTCGCGGCCTGGAAAGTAACCGCGTGGGAATTGATGTTGATGGCATTCCGCAGCCGGATGCAACCGGCCGTAGCTACGTCAGCCGCGCGGGCCTGAACACCTTCGGCATTGGCCGTGACTATATCGATCCGTACATGTACGGCAATGTGGATATTCAGTCCGGCGCGACGCCCACCGATCAAGCAAACACCTCGATTGGCGGCAACGTCTCCTTCCGCCCGAAATCACCGGACGATTATCTGCACCCGGGTAAAAACAGCTACTTTGGTTACCAGAGCGATTATGACTCCGCCGATCGTAGCTGGCACAACGGCGTGACCGGCGCGGCAGGGGATGAAACCCTGCGCGGTATCTTTGTTTATAGCCGCCGCGATGGTCAGCAAACCCGCAACAACAGCGGCTCCATTGATGCGTACCCGGCGAACTGGCACTCCGATGCGATGATGGCCTCCGGTATCTGGCAGCCAAACGATGAGCATAAACTGACCGGTACGCTGGATTACTACCACAAAACCAATCACACCCATTACGACTCATGGAACAGCAGCGGCAGCACCATCCTCGGCGACGCACAGCAAACCAGCCAGACCCGCCGCTGGGGCGTCAGCCTGAAAGATGACTGGACGCCAATGAACGACTGGCTGGACAGCATGTCCAGCAAAGTTTATTACCAGCACACCGAAGCGCATGACCGCACTTACATGCCGGACAGCACCACCGCCACCATGGAAACGGTGTACTCCAATTACGATACCGATACCTGGGGCATACAGAATGCGCTGGCGAAAACCCTTGGCCGCCACGATCTGAGCGCCGGTTTCAACGCCAGCACCACCAAAACCAAACGTCCGTTTAACCAGTCGCCGGTGCCGAGTATCTACAGCGAAATCATGCAGCCGGAAGCGGACAGCAAAAGTTACACGCTGGGCGCATTCGTGCAGGATCAGATTAACTTCGATGCAGATGGCCACCATTTTGCCATCATTCCTGGCGCGCGCGTTGTTCATCAATCAATGAAACCGGATAACCTCTCCAGTCTGACGACCAACAGTACCGCGCTGGATGAGTCCGAAGTCTCCACTCTGTACGGAAAAAATTCCGACACCCAACTGTTGCCGTCGTTAACCTTCCAGTACGACATCACGCCGCGCCTGATGACCTACCTGCAATACAAACGCGGTGCCGAGTTCCCGAATGCCAGCCAGCTTTACGGCTCCTGGAACCTGGGTTCCAGCTATGCGGGTCGCCAGCAGTATGCGCTGATCGGCAACACCGATCTGAAAACCGAAACCAGCAATAACGTTGAATGGGGCATGAAAGGGGAGGTCACCGAAGGCGTTACGCTGCATACCGCGCTGTTCTACAACAGCTACAAAAACTTTATCGCATATACCCGTTATACGCGTGCCAATAACCCGGATAAATTCACCAACGTTCCGTCGAACATCTACACCACTTATCAGGCGGAAAACCGTGATAAAGCCTTTATCTACGGCGGCGAAATCAGCGCGAAATTTAACTTTGGCACCTGGTTTGAGCAGGTCGATGGTCTGAGCGCCACGCTGGCTTACGGCTACACCGAAGGGAAATCGAAATCCAGCTATATGGGCGACAAATACATCGATCTCGACAGCGTCGCGCCGATGAAAGCGATCGTGGGCGTCGCCTGGGACGATCCGGCGAAACGCTACGGTACTGCGCTGACAGCCACCTTTGTGAAAGGTAAACGCGCCACCGCCACCAGCCGCGAGTCTTACACCAATACCGGCTCCGCGATTAATGACTCCAGCACCGAGTATATGCGCGTGCCGGGTTACGGACTGCTGGACTGGACGGCCTACTGGCGAGTGGCGAAACACGTGAAGATCAACGGCGGCGTTTACAACATTACCGACCGCAAATACTGGGACTACCTGAGCAGCCGCACCATTGAGGAGTCCACCAATCAGGATGTCTACGACAAAGCGCTGGCCGTCATGCCGGGCCGTACCTGGCAACTGGGCGTCAACGTCGATTTCTGATCGCGCATGCGGTCCAGGTCTTCATCCCCCGGTATCGCTGCCGGGGTTTTTAACATGATAAAGGAAGCGAATGCTATGCCTGTTTCGTCAAACGATTTTCTCGCAATTTGGCAGCAATATCAGACAATTAAATCGCAGGAGCCTGCTAAGTATGCCCGCGATATTGCCACCGGGATGGCGATCAGCGAAGCCGAATTAACCCAATCACGCGTCGGGCATGATGCCGTGCGCCTGAACGACGATATGCGCGGGCTTCTCGCCGCGCTGGAACTCGTCGGTGACACCAAATGCATCTGCCGCAACGAGTATGCGGTGCATGAACAGATGGGCCGTTTCACCAACCTGCATATCGGCGAACATGCCGGGCTGGTGCTCAACCCGCGCGCGCTCGATCTGCGCCTGTTTATTAATCAGTGGGCCAGCGCCTTTAGCCTGCGTGAGCAAAGCCCGCGCGGCGAACATCAAAGCATTCAGTTCTTCGACCAGCAGGGCGATGCGGTGCTGAAAGTCTACGCCAGCGAACAGACCGATATGGCGGCGTGGAACGAGGTGGTGACCCGTTTCACGGCGCAGGCCGATCTGCCGTTAGCAATTAGCAAAGCGGTTGCCGAACCGCACGCTGAAAGCGCCGATGGCGTCGCGCTGGATCAGGCATGGCGGGCGATGACCGATGTCCATCAGTTCTTCGGCCTGCTGAAAAAACATAACCTCTCGCGCCAGCAGGCGTTTCGCCTGGTGGGCGACGATCTGGCCTGCCAGGTCAGCAACGACGCACTGCCGCGCCTGCTGGAGACGGTGTTACAGCAAGGCAATGAAATCATGATCTTCGTCGGCAACCGCGGCTGTGTGCAGATCTTCACCGGCGCGCTGGAGAAGCTGACGCCGATGAAAGGCTGGATCAACATCTTCAACGAACACTTCACGCTGCACCTGCTTGAGAGAGGGATCGCCGAAAGCTGGGTCACCCGTAAACCAACTGCCGATGGTCATGTCACCAGCCTTGAACTGTTCGCTGCCGATGGTACGCAAATCGCGCAGCTTTACGGCCAGCGTAGCGAAGGGCAGCCGGAACAGAGCCAGTGGCGCAGGCAAATTGATGCGCTGTGCAACGAAGGACAAACCGCATGAAAAAATTACTGATGCTGCTGGCGGCGCTGCCGCTGATGGCGAGTGCCGCTGCGGAAAGAGTGGTGACGCTCGGCGGTGATGTCACCGAAATCGTCTACGGGCTGGGCGCACAGTCGCAACTGGTGGGGCGCGACACCACCAGCACTTGGCCACCGGAGGCGAGCAAACTGCCGGATGTTGGTTATGTCCGCCAGCTCAACGCCGAAGGCATCCTGTCGCTGCGCCCGACCATCGTGCTGGCCAGCGAACAGGCGCAGCCGTCAACGGTGTTGCAAAACGTCGCCGGGAACAACGTCAAAGTGATCCCGGTTCCGGGCGGATATACACCTGCAGCCATTGATAACAAAGTGGCGGTGATTGCCGCCGCGCTCGGTAAAACTGCCGAAGGCGAACAGTTGCGGCAAAAAGTGGCGGCGCAAATCGCCGCGCTACCGAAAACGGCGCTCAATAAGCGGGTGCTGTTTCTGTTAAGCCACGGCGGGATGGGCACGATGGTTGCCGGGCAGGAGACGGCGGCAGACGGCGCGATCCGCGCGGCGGGTTTACAGAATGCGATGCAAGGCTTTGCCCACTATCGCGCTCTTTCGCAGGAAGGGGTGATAGCGAGTCAGCCGGATCTGATTGTCATCTCCGCCGATGGCGTGAAAAGCATGGGCGGCGAAGCGAACCTGTGGAAACTGCCAGGCCTGGTGCAGACGCCCGCCGGACGGCATAAACAGTTGCTGATTGTCGATGATATGGCGCTGCTTGGCTTTGGTCTGCGCACGCCGCAGGCGCTGCGGGATCTGCGTAAAAAAGCGGAGCAATTACCCTGATGAGCCGCGCTGTTATTCGCGCGCTGTGGGGAATGCTGTTGCTGCTGCTTGGATTGACGTTTCTGGCGAGCACGCAGGGTGCCATGCATCTGCCGCTCACCAGTTTGTGGCAGGCGGGCGACGAAGGTCTGCGCCAAATCTGGCTGACCATTCGCCTGCCGCGCGTGCTGTTGGCGCTGGTGGTCGGCGCGGCGCTGGCGCTCTCCGGCTGCGTGATGCAGGGATTGTTTCGCAACCCGCTCGCCGACCCTGGTTTGCTGGGGATCAGCAGCGGCAGCGCGCTGGCGGTGGCCTGCTGGCTGGTATTGCCGCTGCCGGTGCCTGCGCTGGTGGCGCTCTACGCACCGATGGTGGCGGCCTTTATCGGTAGCCTGGCGGTGATGGTGGTGATCTTCCTGCTCAGCAAAGCTCGCGACAACACGCTGTCGCGCTTGCTGCTGGTCGGCATCGCCATTAACGCCCTGTGCGGCGCGGCTGTCGGGGTGCTCTCCTGGCTGAGTAATGACGCCCAGCTTCGCCAGCTTTCACAGTGGGGAATGGGCAGCCTCGGCCAGGCGCAGTGGTCTACGTTTACCATCGCCGCCACGCTGATTGTGCCGTCATCGCTGGTGGTGTGGCGCGTTGCCCGTCAGCTCAATCTGCTGCAACTGGGCGATGAAGAGGCGCACTATCTCGGCGTCAACGTTCCGGCGCTGCAACGGGTGATGCTGCTGTGCAGCGCGCTGCTGGTGGCAGCATCGGTCGCCATCAGCGGGATCATCGGTTTTCTCGGCCTGGTGGTGCCGCACCTGATGCGCATGTGGCTGGGGCCGGATCATCGCGCGCTGGTGCCCGGTTCTCTGCTAGCCGGGGCGATACTGCTGCTGATTGCCGATACCGCCGCCCGTACGCTGGTGGCACCGGCGGAGATGCCGGTAGGGCTGATTACCAGCCTGCTCGGCGCACCGTGGTTTTTATGGCTGATTTTTCGACAACGAGGAGCCGCGCATGGATAACACCTTAACCGCCGCGCATTTACGCCTGCAACGCGGGCAGCGCTGGGTGATTGATGATGTGTCGTTAACGCTGAACGGTGGTGAACTGGTGGCGCTGATTGGCCCGAATGGCGCGGGAAAATCAACGCTGCTGCGGTTGCTGACCGGTTATCTGCCCGCCGATGCGGGTACGTGTCAACTGGCCGGGCGCGCACTGGCTCAGTGGCCAGCAGAGACGCTCTCCCGCCGTCGGGCGGTGATGCTGCAACAAACGCAGTTGCGGTTTGACTGGCCAGTGGCGGCGATTGTTGCGATGGGGCGCGCGCCGTGGGGATCGCAGCGCGAAGCCGACGTTGTGCGTGAAGTGTTGACGCTGACTGGCTGCGATGAGCTTGCGCATCGGCGCTATGCCACGCTCTCCGGCGGCGAGCAACAGCGCGTGCAACTGGCGCGCTGCCTGGCGCAACTGTGGCGCGACAGCGCGCCGGAAGGCTGGCTGTTTCTCGACGAACCCACATCGGCGCTGGATCTTTACCACCAGCAACAGTTGCTGCGGCTGCTGAAAAAGCTCATCGCCAGCGGCAAATTACATGTCTGCGTGGTGCTGCACGATCTGAATCTGGCGGCACTGTGGGCCGATCGTATTCTGCTGTTGCATAAGGGAAGGCTGGTGGCGCAGGGTTCGCCGCAGCAGGTGATCCAGACGCCGGTGATTGCGCAGTGGTACGGTGCCGATGTGCAGGTGAGTGCGCATCCAGGCGGCGATGCGCCGCACGTTTTCCTCTGCGCATAAACCGCCCGGCGGCGTACCGGGATCAGGGTTGAGTGGGGAAGGGCGTTAACTGGCGGAAGGTGTTGAGCAGCCCTTCGGACCAGGCTTTGCGGATGGCAATAAAATAGGGATCGCTTTCAATAATCCGTTGCTGTTCGCGGGCGTGAAAACTTTCGCGGCGGTAGATCATCACATCCAGCGGCATGCCGACGGAGAGATTGCTGCGCAGCGTGGAGTCGATCGAGATCAGCGCGCAGCACATCGCCTGCTCCAGCGGCGTATCTGGCGTTAACACCCGATCGATAATCGGTTTTCCGTACTTGCTTTCGCCAATCTGGAAGTAGGGCGTGTCGTTGGTCGACTCGATAAAATTCCCTTCCTGATAGATATGAAACAGCCGGTGCTCTTCGTTGCCAATCTGTCCGCCCAGCAGCATATTGCAGCCAAAGTTGGTGTTGCTGCCGTTTTGCTGCGCCTTGCTGTCGCGGTGGATAACTTCCCGCACCGTTTCGCCGATCAGCGTTGCGGCATCGTACATGGTTTCGGCCTGCATCAGGTTGGGCGTCTGCTGGCTCTCGATACGCGAGGTCAGCAGACTGATAATGCTCTGCGTGGTTGCCAGATTACCGGCGGACTGGATCACCAGCACCCGTTCGCCTTCACGCTGAAAAACGTGAAGTTTTTTGAACGTCGCAATGTGATCGACGCCCGCATTGGTCCGGGAGTCAGAAGCGAAGACCAGCCCGTCGCACAAACGCATGGCCACACAGTAGGTCATTACCTCACCTTTCTACATAACAGTTAACGCTATTGCTGCTGAACCTGTTGCTGCTGTTGCGTAAACAGATTCACTTCAGCGGTGGAAAACAGCTCTTCGCAGCCGCCGCCCAAACGGCTGCCGCGCACCGGGCAGGCATCCAGATAATCCATCCCCACCGCCAGCCGCAGATGCTGGTTGAGCAGGCGGGTATTGTTGGTGATATCAAAACTGTGCCAGCGGTCGTTGATCCAGGCTTCCGCCCAGGCATGCATCGCCACGTGCTCGGTATCCCGGCTATAGACATAACCGCTGACATAGCGCGCCGGGATCTTCAGGCTACGGCAGCAGGCCAGAAACACATGGGTATGATCCTGGCAGACGCCTTTCCCTTTGGCGAATGCGTCCGCTGCGCTGTCCTGCACATGCGTCGCGCCGGGAGTATACGGCATTTTTAGCTGTAATTCCGCCATCAGCGATGTGAGGCTCTCTTCGGGCGCTGCTTCCCGGTAATAGCGGCTGGCAAAACCGCGGATCAGATCGTCCGGTTCCGTCAGCGGCGTGACGCGTAAAAAGACCAGCGGCGACAACGTTTCATCGCTGTTATCCTGGCTCTCTTCCACATTATCGGCGATTTCCACCACCCCTTGAGCGTGGATAAAAATCTCCTGGTGCGGGCTGTCCAGCGTCAGCACATGCATCAGGTTGCCATAAGCATCATGGGTGGCGACGGCCGAGGCGGGCAGCGTCAGTTTCCACTCGCTAACCTGCTGGCGCGCGGAGTTTTGCGGCGTTAGCCGCAGATACTGGGTGCTGAATTTCACCTCTTCATCGTACTGGTAATGCGTTAAATGGTTGATGGTGAGTTTCATATCGCCTCCAGATAAGTCTGGCGAATGCTGTCGGCCAGTTCGTTAATTTGAGTGAGGAAGTGGTTCAGCCAGTTTTGCAGCCCCTGCTCCATCACCTCGTCGAGGGAACCAAAGCGCAGCTCCACATGCAGCAGGTGCGCCCGTCGCAGCGGAACATGCGCCCGCGTATTACCGATCATCTCCAGTTGCTGTACCAGATCCGCCACGCAGGCATGCAGCGAACGGGGCACATCATTACGGAACACCAGCAGTTCGCTGACGGTTTCCCGGCTGATCGGCTGGCGGTAAATACTGTGATAGGCCTCGCGGGCGCTCACCGCGCGCAGCAGGGTGTCGAGGCGATAATATTCACGCACTGGATCCGGATCGTTGTTCAGTTGCTGATCTTTAAGCGCCAGCAGTTGGGCGGTGGCGTAGGCGCGCTCAATCAGCGTACCGACACGAATAAAACACTGCGCATCGTTGCGCAACAACGTGCCGAACATCGCGCCTCGAAACAGATGCGAGCGCTCTTTTACCCAGTCAAAAAAGGTATCAATACCGATTTTATCCACCCCGGACTGACGCAGATTGCGGATGTCGATACGCGTGGTGTTGATGCACTCCCACACTTCTGACGACAGGCTGCCGCGTACCGCGTGGGCATTATTCCACGCCATTTCAATACAGCTATAAATGCTGCTCGGGTTGTGGCTATCAAGGGCGAAGAAGTTCAGCAGGTTGTTCATGGAAAAGCGGGCGTAACGCTGCTGAAACAGCTCATGGGAAAAGGTGAGATTGAGCGGCAGCGCCAAATCGTGTTGCTGCTGGCGGTGGCGCGGCATCATTGACAGCTTCCAGGTAACATCCAGCACCCGGGCAAAGCTCTCTGCCCGCTCCAGGTAGCGGGCCATCCAGTACAGTTCGCTGGCTGTGCGGCTTAGCATCATTCATCCTCCTCCATCACCCAGGTATCTTTGGTGCCGCCGCCCTGCGACGAGTTCACCACCAGCGAACCTTCGTTCAGCGCCACGCGCGTCAGGCCGCCCGGCACCAGGCGAACCTCTTCGCCAGAGAGCACAAACGGGCGCAGATCGATATGGCGCGGCGCCAGCCCCTCTTCGACAAAGGTCGGGCAGGTGGAGAGCGCCAGCGTCTCCTGGCCAATATAGTTGCCGGGGTTCGCCAGCAGCCGCTTGCGGAAATCCTCAATCTGCTGGCGGGTCGATTTCGGGCCGACCAGCATGCCGTACCCGCCCGCACCGTGAACCTCTTTCACTACCATGCTGTCGAGATGGGCGAGCACATAGTTAAGATCGTCGGGCTTGCGGCACTGCCAGGTGGCGATATTGCCGAGAATCGGCTCCTCGCTGAGGTAGAAGCGGATCATGTCCGGCACATAGGGGTAAATGGATTTATCATCGGCCACGCCGGTGCCAATCGCGTTCGCCAGCACCACGCCGCCCGACCGGTAGACCGACAGCAGGCCCGGAACACCGAGCATCGAATCGGCGCGAAACGCCAGCGGATCGAGAAACGCATCGTCAATGCGGCGGTAGATGACATCCACCCGGCACGGGCCTTCAGTGGTGCGCATATAGACCGCGCCGCCTTTGACGAACAAGTCGGCGCTTTCTACCAGCTCAACACCCATCTGCTGTGCCAGAAAACTGTGCTCAAAATAGGCGCTGTTAAAACGCCCTGGCGTCATCACCACCACCGTGGGATCGTCCACCGGGGTACTTTCACGCAGGGTTTGCAGCAGGTAACCGGGGTAGCGCTCCACCGGCGCAATATGCTGGCTGGCGAAGAGATCCGGGTAGAGGCGCATCATCATCTTGCGGTTCTCCAGCATATAGGAGACGCCGGACGGAGTGCGCAGGTTATCTTCCAGCACGTAATAGCGGCCATCGCTGTTACGTACCATGTCGATACCGGTGATGTGAGCGTAAATATTGTTATGCAGATCCACGCCCTGCATGCAGGGCTGGTACTGCTCGTTCGCCAGAACCTGCTCGCGCGGAACAATACCGGCGTTAAGGATATTTTGCTGATGGTAGATATCGTACAGGAAAGCGTTCAGCGCTTTGACGCGCTGGCGGATGCCTTGATCGAGAGTGCGCCACTCATGGGCCGGGATAATTCTCGGTACGCTGTCAAAGGGGATCAGGCGTTCGGTGCCTCCCTCTTCACCATAAACGTTGAAGGTAATGCCCACCCGGTGAAATAACAGTTCTGCCTGTTCTTTCTTTTGATGGATGGCGTGCTGGTCGGTCTGTTGAAGCCACTGCCACCAGGCATCGTAATGCTGGCGTTGACTGCCCTCTGCGCTGAGCATCTCATCGTAGTAAGGTGCTGTCGGAAGCGTTATTTTTATCATTGTCATCCCCTGCATTGCGCGTGTGAAGATTCTGTAAAAATGCAGAAAGCATGCCAGCATGGCTGGCAATGCGTTTTCGTGGTGAGTACAGGCGCAAATGCACCATTTTGAGGCGAAGCGCAGCGGCAGCGCGCTAAAGTGGTGTGAAGATAAGCGTAGCAGAACCTGTGCTAACGGCGTTTCGCGGCCGTCGGGCTGACCACCAGCCATACTGCCAGGCAGACAATCAGCGCGCCGATAAGAAACCCACCGTTCAGCGTTTCGCCCAGCACGAGGTAGCCCCACAGCACGGCAAACGGCGGGATAAGAAAGGTAACAGTCAGGCTGCGCAGCGGCCCGATATCGGCAATCAGGCGAAAATAGAGAATATACGCCACGGCGGTGCAGAGCAGGCCGACTGCCAGCACGCAGGCCCACACTGACGGCTGCGCCCAGTTGATGGTTGCGCCGCTGCTAATCGACCAAGCGCAGAACGGCAGCAAAAATAGCGTGGCGCCCGCCTGGCTGCCGAAGGCGACCAGCGTCGGATCCAGCCCGCCGCGCGCCGTTATCCAGTTGCGGGTGAGAAAACCGGCAACGCCATAACAGCCGGTCGCCACCAGGCACGCCGCCACGCCAGCGGCGACCTCCTGCACGTTGCGCATTTCACCGAGCGTGGTAATCGTCAAAATCCCCACCAGCCCGAGTACCACGCCCGCCCACTTTTTCCCGCTCAGGTGTTCGCCAAAAAACGCCACGCCCGCCAGCGCGCCCATCAACGGCGTGGTGGCATTGAGAACAGCGGAATACCCGGCAGGCAGCCAACGCGCGGCCAGGCAGTACATCAAAAACGGCAGCCCGGAGTTAATCACTCCAAGCAGCAGGGCCGCGCGCAGCTTACCGGAAAACTGAAACGTATGGCGAAATAGCGCCAGCAGTGCCGCCAGGCCAAGAAAGCCAAACAGCACGCGGAGAAAAGCGGTGTTAATGGCACCGAATTCCGGTGCGGCAATCCGCATAAACAGAAAGCTCGCGCCCCAGATGGCCGCCAGCATCATTAATCTCAGGTAATCAATGGCCCGCATTGTGCAACTCCTTGTGTTGCGTTTTTAACTAAAAATGTTTTACCCCGGTGGCATCAGGCTGACAAACCAGCATTTTTGCTACAGTTTAGTTGCACTTAATTATGCGGAGAGCCGCGATGACCCTACCGCCCCTGCAGGCGTTAATCTGTTTTGCTACCGTCGCCCGACATATGAGTATGAAAGCGGCGGCCGAGGAGTTATGCATTACCGCCAGTGCCGTGAGCCAGCAAATCGCCAGGCTTGAGGCGTGGCTGAATGTCCGGTTGTTTATGCGCGGGCCGCGCTTTCTGGCGCTGACGGCGGAAGGGCACATTTACCTGCGCGCTATTCAGCCTGCGTTTAACCAGATATCACAGGCCACGCAGCGGCTAATGGATAACGCCAGCCAGAGCAAAGTCACCGTCAGTTGCACGCCCGGCTTCGCCATTCAGTGGTTGTTGCCGCGATTGGGCGCTTTCGAAAAACTGCATCCCGGCGTGGAGGTGCAGATTAATACCACTAACCGGGTGGTCAATCTGAGCAATGAAGGGATCGATTTTGCCGTACGTCACGGCGCGGGTGTGTATCCGGGGCTTCAGTCGCACTGTCTGGTGAACGACCATCTGTTGCCGGTGTGCAGCCCGGCGCTGCTGGCGGAAAACCGTCCCGCTTCGCCGCGCGAATTACTGAATTACCCGCTGCTGCATGATGAACACCGGCTGGACTGGCGTTTGTGGTTCGACACGCAGGGCATACATGATGTGGATATCGATAAAGGCCCGGTATTTATCGATTCAAACGGTGTGATTGAAGCCGCACTGGCGGGCAGGGGCGTTGCGCTGGTGCGCCGGGTACTGGTGGCGGAGGCATTAAGCCGTGGGCGTTTGATCTGCCCGCTGGCCATTACCGTCGCTTCACCGATTGCCTATTACCTGGTGTACGACGAATCCGCCGTATTACAGCGGATGAGCCGGGATTTTCGCGACTGGCTGCTGGCAACGGCGGCCTCCGAGGAGCATCGCTGGCCGCAACCGTGATCGCACCGCCATGCCCGACAGCGCGAAGGCTTATCGGGCATGGCATTTATCGCGCCGGGTAAGGCGAAGCCGCTACCCGGCATCAAGCCACGAATAGAGTTTACCCGCCGAGATACATCTTTTTCACTTCCGGGTTGGCGAGCACCTCCTGCGCCGCGCCGGAAAGTACAATCTTGCCATTCTCCAGCACATAAGCGCGATCGGCGATGGTCAGCGCCGCGGTGGCGTTTTGCTCTACCAGCAGAATGGTGATGTTCTCTTCGCGCAACTGACGGATGGTGGTAAACAGCTCACCCACCACTTTCGGAGCCAGACCGAGGCTTGGCTCATCCAGCATCAACAACACCGGCTCACTCATCAATGCGCGGGCGATCGCCAGCATCTGCTGCTCACCGCCGCTCATGGTGCCCGCCATCTGTTTACGCCGCTCCTTCAGGCGCGGGAACAGGGTAAACATGCGGTCCCGCAGGCGGGTGAAGTTTGCGAGGTTGTTATACGCCCCCATGCGCAGGTTTTCTTCGATGGTCAGGTTAGTGAAGATTTTGCGGCCTTCCGGCACCAGCGCCAGCCCTTTACGCACGATATGGTGCGTCTGGCTGCGCGAGATATCCTCATTGAGGAAATTTACCGTCCCGGTTGAGCGCACCAGGTTGATGATGCCGTTCAGCGTCGAGGTTTTTCCCGCGCCGTTGCTGCCAATCAGCGTCACAATTTCGCGGTCGTTGATCTCAATATCGATGCCTTTCAGCCCCTGAATGACGCCATAAAATACCTTTAACTCGCGGGCGCTAAGCATAACGTACCTCCCCCAGGTAGGCGGAGATCACCTCCGGATGTTGGATCGCCTCAGACATCAGCCCGCTAAACAGCGGTTTGCCATACTCCAGCACCATTACCCGTTCGCACAATGCGTTGACGAAAGGCATGTCATGTTCAATGAGCAGCACGCTCAGTTGATAATCCTTGCGCATGCGGAAAATCAGCCCGGCCAGATCTTCCGTCTCTTTCGGGTTCATCCCGGCGGCGGGCTCATCCAGCAACAGCAGTTGCGGCGCCGTTGCCAGCGCGCGGGCAATCTCCACTTTACGCTGGTTGCCGTAACTCAAATTGGTGGCCTGCAAATCGGCGTACTCGGCAATGCCGATATACTCCAGCAGTTCCATCGCTTTTGCCCGCGCGGCGCGTTCAGCCGGGAAGTAGCGGCCAATATGCAACGCCGCTTCCAGCAGCGAATAGCGGCTGGCGTGATCCAGCCCGACCATCACGTTTTCCAGCACCGTCATGGAGTTAAACAGGCGGATATTCTGGAAGGTTCGCGCAATACCGGCATTCACTACCTGGTTGGGCTTCAGCCCTTTGATCGATTTCCCCGCCAGCGTCACGCTGCCGCTGGTTGGTTTGTAGTTCGCAGTGATGACGTTAAACAGCGTGGTTTTCCCTGCGCCATTGGGGCCGATAAGGCCGAAAATCTCCGCTTCATCGACATGAAAACTGACGTTATCGATGGCCCGCAACCCGCCGAACTGCATCACAATATCCTCGACTTGCAGGATGACGTTATTTGCTGTCATGACGGCTCCTTCTGCGCAACTGCCACAGCTCTTTTTTCCCCAGCAACCCTTCACGGGCGAACAACATAATCAGCAACAGCAGCAGTGAGAAGACCACCATCCGCAGCCCCGGATAAGAGCCAAGATCGTGACCGAACAGCGACAGCGGCTGGTCAAGGAAACGCAGCCATTCGCCGCTACCGACCACCACAATGGTGCCCAGTAGCGCGCCAGTGGTGCTGCCCAGACCGCCAAGCACAATAATGATCAGCAACTGGAAGGTGAGCATAAAATCGAACAACCCCGGCGAGATCGTCGTCAGCAGCGAGGCCAGCAGGCCGCCGCCAATCCCTTCAAAAAAAGCGCTGGTGGCGAACGCGCAGGTTTTAATGCGGAAGGTATTGATGCCCATCGCAATCGCCGCATCTTCATCGTCGCGAATCGCCTTCATCATGCGACCGTACTTCGACCACACCAGTTGCAGGATCATCCCGGTTGCCGCCAGCGCGAACAGGCCGCACCAGAACAGCAGATGCGGCTGCTGGGGAATATCGTTCAGCCCAATCGCGCCGTTGGTGATTTGCGGGTTGTTAATGGCGAGGATCTTGATAATAAAACCGAAGCCAAGCGTGACAATCGCCAGATAGTCGCCGCGCACGCGGAAGACCGGAAACGCCAGACACACCGCCAGCACGGCCGCGCACACGCCGCTGATTAACAGCGCGGGCAGGAAGCTGGCGTGCAGCACCATAATAAACGGGCTGGGCGCCGCCATTTCGAACATATCCATTTTGCTGTCGCTGGAGAGAATAAACAGCGCGGTGACATATGCGCCAACGGCGACAAATCCGTTAGGCTCCAGCGAAAGCTGGCCGGTGACGCCGTTAATCAGGTTGTAGCTGACAGCGAGGATCATAAAGACAAAAACGGTGCTGATTACCCGCACAATGTAGTCGTTAAACAGCAGGTTAATCCCTGCCAGTAGCGCAATGGTGATAAGAATAATCAGCAGGTTACGCCCCTGCGCGGCAAGCGTCGTGGTCGGGTTCAACATCAGAAACGGCTCCTTTCCAGGCGTTCGTCACCCATGATGCCTACCGGGCGGAACAGCAAGACCAGAATCAAAAACATGAAAGCGAACGCGTCCTTATAGCCGCCAAGCTCGGGGAAAATGGCGACCGCGACCACTTCGGTAAAGCCGAGAATAAAGCCGCCGAGCACCGCGCCAGTGACGCTGCCAATACCGCCAAGCACCGCTGCCGCAAAGGCTTTCAGGCCAATTAGCACGCCCATTAACGGGTCAATGGTTGGGTAGCTGATGGAGTAAAACACGCCACCCAGCGCTGCGAGGCTGCTGCCGAGGGCAAACACCAGCGAGATAATGCGGTTCGCGTCGATGCCCATCAGCCGCACGGTATTAACGTCAAACGCCACTGCGCGGATCGCCATACCATAACGGGTGCGATAGAGCAGCCAGAGGATCGCCAGCAACAGCAGCACGGTGATCACCGGCACGATCCACGCCACGTTGGTAATGATGATGTGGCCGAAGGTCAGCGTTTTGTTGAAGTAGTCCGGCGCGGAGAAGAAGCGCGAACTGCCGCCAAACAGCACGTTGAACAGGTTTTCGAGAAAAAAACTGACGCCGATGGCGGTGATCAGCATCGAAATTTTCGATGCCTGACGCAGCGGGCGATAGGCGACCCGGTCAATGAACATGCCCAGCAGGCCGCACAAACCGAGGGTCAGAAAAATGGCTACCCCAAAGGGTAGCCCAATCGAGGAAAACAGAAACAGGGTGGCAAATGCGCCGACCATCATCACATCCGCGTGCGCGAAGTTGATCAGGCGCAGAACCCCGTAAACCATGGTGTAGCCGATAGCGATCAGGGCGTACATGCCGCCCAGACTCATGCCGTTGACTACCTGCTGGAGAAAAATGGCGCCATCCATTAAAAAACCTCTTATTAACAGCCGGTTACTGCTTACGGATTAACTACGGTTTTAAAGGCGAGCTGGCCATCTTTCACTTCGTTGATCACCGCACTGCGTACCGCATCGCCATCTTTCAGCGTCAGCGTACCGGTCACACCCTGGAAGTCTTTGGTGGCGCGGATTTTCTCGTTAACACAGACGCGATCGCGCGGGTTATTACACTGGTTCATGGCGTTGACGATCACGTTGTACGCATCGGCCGCCATCGCACCCCAGGTGTGGGTCGGGGTTTTGAACTTCTCTTCCCAGGCTTTGATAAAGGCTTCGCCAGCGGGCGTCTGCTCTTTGGCGTTCGGTGAGTAGTAATCGGTGGTCATATAGCCGTTGACCGCATCTTTACCCACTTCGAAAAATACCGGGTCCGCCGCCAGGCCATCGCCGCCCACGACCGGTTTGTTGAGACCGAGCTGTTTCGCCTGCACGGCAATCAGCGCGCCTTCGGTGTAGTAAATCGGCATGTAGATCATGTCGACGTTTTTCGCTTTCACGCTGGAGAGTTGCGCTTTGAAATCTTTGCTGCCCGATGGCGCCTGCACTTCGATAGGAATGGTGCCGCCGTTTTTCAGGAACTGGGTACGGAAGGCTTTCGCCAGGCCAACCGAGTAGTCGTTGCTGCTGTCAAACACGATGGCGGCGGTTTTGGCTTTCAGATCGCGGGATGCCAGGTTCGCGCCGACCACGCCCTGGAAGCTGTCCGAGAAGCAGACGCGGCTGACATACGGATGGTTGCGGGTAACACGATCGTTCGTTGCCGTCGAAGAGACCAGCGGCGTTTTAGTGTCGTCGGCGATTTTCACCATCGCCAGCGTATTCGAAGAGGTCACTTCACCGATCACGGCATCCACTTTATCGCTGGACACCAGGCGCTGCATGGCGTTCGCCGCTTCGACTTTGTCACTCTTATCGTCGATGACGATAAGTTTAATGGTATCGCCGTTTTTCAGCGTCGGGGTGATGCTCTGAATCAGATCCAGACCTTTTTGTGAAGGCTGACCATAGCCGCTCAGCGCGCCGCTCAGCGGCAACACCACACCGATTTTAATTTCTTCTGCCAGTGCACTGTGTGCGCCCGCCAGGCCGGAAATCAGTACGGCCATTAAAGAGACTTTCCCACCAAAACTCTTCATTGTTACCTCACGTCCGTCAGTTGATTGTTTATGTTTAACCATCAATTAATGCGCAACACTGGAATAACGAAGCGGCCGGAATACAGGAATTAACGGCCTGATGCTTTTGATTTATCGCATTTATTTAATAAAGGATTTGCCTGTTAATAACGATTTCACCATACATCCATTAATTAGATTTTTCTCATCCATTCTTCTTATAGATTTACCCGCCGTGATAGCACTGTTTTGGTTGCCTAAAATAGTGCAGGTGCGCCGTTGTGGTGCATGAATAAATAAGTGAGGTAGCGCGCAAAATATTTTCATGCCTGCGCTGTCTGCAATCGCCTTGTTTAAAGATAAAAATATTTTCAGTTGTTTTTTACAAACTCTTTGGCAGCATAAAAAACTGGATAATTGTAATAAATATGGTAATTAAGGCCTGCATTGGCGGTGGTTGACAATAATAAAACCCTTGTTATTCTGCATTGGCAGTCAGTTTATTATTCCATTTTTCAGAAATGTTATTTCTGCGTTAATTATTTTATTCAGTCTTATCCTGAGGGGGATAAATAATGAATATTCAAAAACCCTATCTGCTTTTTTTAGGTGATGCGCACGATCAACTGGCGGCGAAAGTCGCGGAAGGAATTAAACAATGGCACCCGGAATATTGTGTCGGGCAATACCGTATGGCGAACTGTCATGCCAATTGTCAGTTGCCGGATATGGATATTGACGCAGCGGTAAAAGCGGGAGCAAAAACGCTGGTAGTCGGCGTCGCTAACCGCGGTGGTATTATTTCAAAAGAGTGGATTTCCATCCTCAGCCATGCGTTGGAAAGTGGGTTGGATCTGGCGGCGGGCCTGCATAATAAACTGGCTGATGTCCCGGAATTGAAGGCGCTGGCCGACCGTCTTGGCCGCTCGCTGTTTGATGTTCGCCACCCGACTCAGCAATATCCTGTCGCCAGCGGGCGTAAACGCAGCGGCAAACGTCTGCTGCCGGTTGGTACGGACTGCTCCTGCGGCAAGATGTACACGGCGCTGGCGATTGAAAAAGAGATCCTCGCCCGTGGCGGCAAAGCCACCTTCCGCGCAACCGGGCAGACCGGCATTCTGATTAGCGGCAGCGGCATCAGCGTAGATGCGGTTGTCTCGGACTTCGTCTCCGGCGCGGTGGAAACCCTCGCCCCGGATAACGACGCCGATCACTGGGATATCATCGAAGGGCAGGGCTCGCTGTTTCACCCTTCCTTTGCCGGAGTGACCACCGGGCTTATCCACGGCGCGCAGCCGGATGCGCTGGTGCTGTGCCACGAACCGACCCGCACACATATGCGCGGCGTTGACTATCCTGTACCGGATATTCTCGATTGCATGGCACTGAACCTGAAAATGGCACAACTGACGAACCCGAAAGCGAAATTTATCGGCATTTCCGTCAATACCTCGGCGCTGGATAAGGCAGAGGCGATTGCGCTGATGTCCTCCCTGCAGCAGCGCACCGGGCTGCCGGTGGTTGATCCGTTCCGTCAGGGCGTTGGCGCGCTGGTAGACGCGTTGGCGACGCTGTAATGGAACTCTCGGTAGCGCATGAGCGCTGGCCGCTGCGCCAGGCATTTACGATCTCGCGCGGCAGCCGTACGGCGGCCGATGTGGTGTCGGTAACATTGCAGGCGCAGGGCATTACCGGGCGCGGCGAATGCCTGCCTTACGCCCGCTACGGCGAAACTGTTGAGAGCGTGATGGCGCAGATTGAGGCGCTGCGCGGCGAGCTCGCTGCCGGAATGAGCCGCGAGCAGTTGCAGCAGCGGCTACCGGCTGGCGCGGCGCGCAATGCGCTGGACTGCGCCTTCTGGGACTGGCAGTGCAAACGCAGCGGGCAGAGCATCTGGCAACTGACCGGCAGCGGAACGCCGCACCATCTGCAAACGGCCTATACGCTGTCGCTGGATACGCCAGCGAAGATGCAGCAGGCGGCGCGGGAAAACGCCTGGCGTCCCTTGCTGAAACTGAAGCTGGCCGATGAGCAGGATATCGCCCGTGTGACGGCGGTGCGTGAAGGCGCACCGCAGGCGCGGTTGATCGTCGATGCCAACGAAGGCTGGAACGAGAGTATCTATTTACAGCAGGCGACGGCGCTGGCGGCGCTTGGCGTCTCGCTAATCGAGCAGCCGCTTGCGGCGGGGCATGACGCCGTACTGGCGCAGTTGCCGCATCCGGTGCCGCTGTGCGCCGATGAATCCTGCCATGATTCCGCCACGCTGGCGCAACTGGTGGGGCGTTATGAGTTTATCAATATCAAGCTCGACAAGACCGGCGGCCTGACCGAAGCGTTGCGCGTGCGGGCACAGGCACAGCAGCTTGGGCTGCAAATCATGGTGGGTTGCATGGTGGCGACGTCGTTGTCGATGGCGCCCGCCGTGGTTGTCGCGCAGCAGGCCAGCGTTGTTGATCTCGACGGGCCGCTGCTGCTGGCGGACGATCGCCCGCACGGGCTGCATTATGATGGCAGCGAACTTTTTCCACCGACAGCGGCTCTGTGGGGCTGATGGCGAAGCGTAAGGAGAGAATAATGTCACGCACAGTGTATGTGAATGGCGAATACCTGCCGGAAGCGGCGGCGAAAGTATCGATCTTTGATCGCGGTTTTTTGTTTGCCGATGCCGTGTATGAAGTGACCGCCGTGGTGAATGGCAAGCTGGTGGATTTTGCCGGGCATTATGCGCGGCTGGTGCGCTCCTGCGGCGAGCTGGGGTTAACGCTGGCAGTGGATGAAAACGGCCTGCGCGAGATCCACCAGCGGCTGATTGTCGAAAATGCGTTGCAGGAAGGGGGCATTTACCTGCAACTGACGCGCGGTAACGCAGGCGATCGGGATTTCCATTTTCCGCCTGCCAGTACACCGCCGACGCTGGTGTTATTCACCCAGGCGCGCGCGGTGGTGGATCATCCGGCGGCCAGCAAAGGCATCCGTGTGGTGACCTGCCCGGATATTCGCTGGCAGCGCCGGGATATCAAAACCGTGCAGTTGCTGGCACCCTGTCTGGCAAAAGCCTTTGCCGAAGCGCAGGGCGCCGACGACGCTTTTCTGGTGGAAAACGGCTATATCACCGAGGGAAGTTCCTGTAACTGCTATATCGTGCAGGACGATAACACCGTGGTGACCCGCCCGCTGAGCAACAGCATTCTGCACGGCATCACCCGCAAAGCGCTGGTGAAGCTGGCCGAGGAGCACGGCGTGACGATCGAGGAACGGCTGTTCACTCCGGAAGAGGCGCGTAACGCCCGTGAAGTGTTTATCAGCTCGGCCACCACGTTTGTCTGGCCGGTGATTGCCGTTGACGGGCAGACCATCGGCGACGGTAAACCGGGGCCGATCACCCAGCTTTTGCGGCGGATCTATTTGCAAATGCTGTGAGGTTTTAGCGCCATCCACCGGATGGCGCTGCGCTTATCCGGCCTGGGAAAGAGTGCTGATTTTGCCTCTGCGTAGGCGGTAAGGCGCAGCCGCCACCGGGCACAACAACCCACCCCAGGTCGGTGATTTACGCGTATTCCCACCACAACTTATGTAATTCGTACCACTTATCTCCCGGCTGTGGCGTCTTCTCCCACGGTTTATCAATGATGTAATGAATATTCTTCACCCGTGCGAGATCCCACATTTGCGGATGCTGGAGCGCCAGAGTTTTTAACGCGTTATAGCCGTAATGCAACGGCTGCCAGCGATCGCGGAACACCTCGTTGAGGAAATCCTGCTCGGCAAAAACGTACGCTGAGATATCGGCTTTCTCCGCCAGCCGCTGCATCATCTGCTGATACATCGCCTCGTCCGGCGTCAGCACCAGAAAACCGCCGTTGAGGTAGTTATCCAGCGACGCGGGCGGATGGCCGTGCATCCCGGGATCATCACACCAGCTGTAATAGCAGTTTTCCGGCCGCCAGCTTTCCGGATAACTGGCAATGCGCTGGGGATTACAGCGACAGGCATGACAGGCAGCAATGGTGCCTGCGGCGAGTGGCAGCGAAAACACCTCATCCATGTTGTTAATCACCAGCATATCGGCATCAAGAAAGGCCACCCGCTGATATTCCGTCAACCGCCACACCGCCAGCTTGCTCCACACCTCGGCAAAACGTTCATTGGCATAGCGGTGCGCCAGCGCCGGGTCCGGGCCTGTGACCGGGACTTCCTGCACCCGGCAGCCCCGCGTTTGCAGATGCTGGCGCATTTTGTCATCAATCGCAGGCGTCACCATGACCACCAGCGGCCACGGCGAGCCGCTGGCGCGCAGCGAGCGCTGCAACGTCTCCACGCCGCGCAGATAATCAGGCTGCGTCAGCAGCGTCACCCAGGCAAATGCGCCGCTCATGCCAGTAGCTCCGTCATAAAGGCGTTGAGAAATTTCCCCTGCGGATCGAGCTGCTGGCGAACTGCCTGAAACGCCGACCACTGCGGATACAGCGTGGGCCAGTCGTACAGTGTTGGGTCGTAATATTTTCCCCAGTGCGGCTTACTGCCTTCTTCCGCCAGCATCCGTTCGGCGGCACGCAGAAATTCCAGCCCCTCTTCAGAGAGTGAGCCGTCGGCGGCGTAATAGACTACAAAACCGAAAAAACAGGTCGGTTCCTGCCACGCCGGGCTGAGCCAGGCCTGTGAAGGTCCGGTGCAGCGCAAAATAATCGGGTAGTGCATATGCGGGTGCGAGCGTTCATGCCACGCCTTAATCCGCGCTATTACCGCCGGAGCGCGCGCCATGGGAATGCTGATTTCAATATTGATTTGCGGCGTGGCAATCCCCCGGCAAAAAACCTGGTAAATGTCGCCAATCACATCGGTGAAATCTTTAAAGCGCGTGACGGTGCGAAACGGTTTGCCGTTGTCATCGACAATCTGTGTGTCGTCGCGCATCTGTTCCAGCGTTTTATCGACGGTCGCGTTCATCTTTGTGTCCGTCCTTTCCATCTCGACCAGATCGCCGTGATTGTCGTGCCAGCGCGCCTGCTCTTCGGCGGTGGCTTCGCGGGACTTCCACGCATGAACTTTATTTTCATCCGGGAACCACCATGCTTTGCTGAACGCCCATTCTGCGTTCCAGTCGTTCAGATCTTGCGCCAGCGTATCGGCAGGGCTGGCGCTTTTGAAACAGGTAAAAAGGGTGAAAGGGCGGGTACGCAGTGTGACGGCGCTGATGGCGCCGAGCGTGCCCAGACCAAGCTGTGCTGCGCCAAACCAGCGATGCTGGCGATCGATCTCATGCACGTTGCCTGTGGCATCAACCAGCCGGATACGTAGCGCTTCATCCGCCAGCGAGCTTTGCTGCATTCCCTGGCCGTGCGTGCCAGTGGAGATCGCGCCCGCCAGCGTCTGCGCATCAATCACGCCCGGCGAGGCGGCCAGCATGCGGTTCATCGAGGTCAGTGTTTCAAACATCTCATGCAACGGCGTTCCCGCGCCAAAGGTCACACTGTCGTTGTCCACTTCCAGCACGCCCCGCAGGCGAGAAAGATCGATAAGCCGATCTTCCGGGCCGCTAAGCGCCAGCATTCTGCCCGGCGACATCCGGTTGCCGATAAAGCGAATTTTGCCCGCAGCGGTGGCGATCATCTCCTGCAATTGCGCTTCGTTCTCCGGCGTTTGCAGGGCATTTTCTGCCGCCAGCGTGGCGTTTTTCGCCCAGTTGAGAATCGCCGGATCGCTTGGGTCCGGGTGAGGCAGTCGGCGCGGAAACAGGGTCTGCGTGGCAATCATTGGCGGCTCCTTGCTGAATCAGGGGGATTAACCAAGCGTAGCCCATCAGACAATAGTGTGAAGCAGATCGCGCCTGGTTGTTCGCTCAAGCGATCAAACGGGCGCCGATCGCTTAATCCACCCGGTTTTGCGGTTGTCCGGTAATAAACGCAGCGACGTTTTCCACGGTTGTCGCAAGAATGCGCCCGCGCGCTTCCACCGATGCCCAGGCAATATGCGGGGTGATCAGGCAGTTTTTGGCGGACAGCAACGGGTTATCGGCAGCAGGCGGTTCGCTGGAGAGTACATCCACCGCCGCGCCGGCGACATGGCCTTCATTCAGCGCGGCAGCCAGATCCGCTTCATTCACCAGATCGCCGCGCGAGGCGTTCAGCAGCAGTACGCCGGGTTTCATTTTTTGCAGCGTGCTGTGGTTGATCATCCCTTTGGTGGCAGGCGTCAGCGGGCAATGCAGGCTGATGACATCAGCTTCAGCGTACAGTGTGTCGGGATCAACATACCGCACGTTACTGTTTTCCACCTTTTTCGCTGAACCCGTCGCGCAGGCCAGCACCGTCATCCCCATCGCCTGGGCGATAGCGCCCACCGCCTGGCCGATGCGGCCATAACCGATAATGCCGATCTTTTTGCCCGCCAGTTCAACCATCGGATTCAGCCAGTAACACCAGCTGTTACGCTGCTGCCAGCCACCGGCGCGAACATCCATACTGTGTTCGCTGACGCGGTTACACAGCGCCAGTAGCAGTGCGGTGGTGAATTGCGCCACTGTAGCGGTGCCGTAGGAGGGCACATTGGAGACGGCAATACCACGTAAACGCGCGGCACTCAGATCGATAATGTTATAGCCGGTGGCGGTGACGGCGATAAATTTCAGTGCCGGACACTGGCTGAACACCGTTTCGCCCAGCGCAACTTTGTTGGTGATGGCGACATCGGCGTTCGCCAGCCTTTCTGCCACTTGCTCCGGCGTGGAGTTGTCATATACCGCCACTTCGCCCAGTTGCTCCAGCCCCTGCCAGCTAAGATCGCCCGGATTAAGAATACCGCCATCTAACACGACAATTTTCATAGGTTACCCGTTTGGTTTTTTCATCACGCCATCAACTTAGACGATGTGCTGCCGGGGGGTAAGCACTTTTTTATGCCTGACAGGGACGAATGACGAAGGGGAAGGGCAGTGAGCGGTGGGAGAAAAGTGGCAACGCGGAACCGCATTGCCAACGGGTTAATTTGTTGCGCTAATCCGTGGCGTAACACGGCCATGCAGCGCCGGGTTATCACTCTCATCTTTCAGGTGCACGCCGGTCAGACGGCGCAAAAACGCCTGTTCCAGCAGCCACGCCAGTTTGAAGGCCGCCGCTTCGTAATTCAGCCCTTCCGGGCGAATGTTGGAGATGCAGTTGCGTTCCGACTCAATGCGCACGCGCTGCGGTTTCCAGGTGAGGTAGACGCCCAGGCTGTCCGGCGAGGACAAACCGGGCCGCTCGCCAATCAGAATGGCCACCGCTTTGCTGCCCAGCGTTTCGCCGATATCGTCGCCCAGCGCCACGCGTGACTGGTGCGCCAGCACAATCGGCCCAAGCGAAATCCCCAGCGTTTCAAGGTAGGGCAGCAGGGCGCGGATTAAGCCCACGGACTGGCGGTGTACCGCGTGCGATGACAAGCCATCGCCAATTACCAGCAGCAGATCGTGCGCGGGCGTACGGCTGGCGGCGAGATCGGCACGGCTCTCTTCGCTCAGCATGCGCCCCAGATCCGGGCGGTTGAGATAGATATGTCGGTCCGACGCTGCACTGTGCGCTTCCAGCGTGCTCAGCCCCAGTTCGTGGAGCTGGCTTGCCAGGCTGTCGCTATCGAAGGGTTGATGGATGGCGTCACGCGCCTGGGCGTGGGCAAGACCAAATTTCAGCACTTCGTTGGTTGGCAGGCTGGCGCCGCTGCGCCCCAGCGCAATGCGGGCGTCGGTGAATTCGCGCAGCAGGGACCAGGCATCAGGCGAGTTCATGCAGGCGCTCCTTGTGGTATCACGGTCAGTAACGGATGGTTTGCGCCGGTGAGGCGTAACTGGCCGTGGGTGTCGATAATCTGCATCCGCGTCAGCCAGTCGGCGAACTCCGGCGCGTGCTTCAGCCCCAGCAGGCGACGCGCGTAGAGCGCATCATGAAATGAGGTGCTCTGATAGTTGAGCATGATGTCATCTGCGCCCGGAACGCCAATCAGGAAGGTCAGGCCGGCGGTGCACAGCAGCGTCAGCAGCGTATCCATATCGTCCTGATCCGCTTCAGCATGATTGGTGTAACAGACGTCGCAGCCAATCGGCAGCCCCATCAGTTTGCCGCAGAAGTGATCCTCCAGCCCGGCGCGGATAATCTGTTTGCCGTCATACAGGTATTCCGGGCCGATAAACCCAACTACCGTGTTGACGAGCAGCGGTTTAAAGTGCCGCGCTACCGCATAGGCGCGCGCTTCACAGGTTTGCTGATCGACGCCATGATGGGCGTTCGCCGACAGGCAACTGCCCTGGCCGGTTTCGAAATACATCACGTTATCGCCCAGCGTGCCGCGTTTCAGCGAAAGCGCGGCCTCGTGCGCCTCCTGCAACAGCGCGAGGTTAATTCCAAAGCCGCTGTTTGCCGCTTCCGTACCGGCGACCGACTGAAATACCAGATCCACCGGCGCGCCGCGCTCAATCAGCTGTAACGTGTTGGTGACGTGCGTCAGCACGCAGGACTGTGTGGGAATGGCAAAACGGTCGATGATGTCCGCCATCATATGGTTCAGCTTTTGCAGCACCGGCAGGCTGTCGCTGGCCGGGTTGATTCCGACCACCGCATCGCCCGCGCCGTAAAGCAGGCCATCGAGCATGCTGGCGGCAATGCCTTTCAGATCGTCAGTCGGGTGGTTGGGTTGCAGGCGCACGCTGAGGTGGCCTGGCAAACCGATGGTGTTGCGAAAGCGGGTGATGACGCTGCATTTACTGGCGGCAAGGATCAAATCCTGGTTGCGCATCAGTTTGCTGACGGCGGCGGCCATTTCCGGGGTGATCGCCGGAGCAACCTGGCTCAGCAGCGCAGTGTCGGTGGTATCGGCCAGCAGCCAGTCACGAAATTCGCCCACCGTCAGATGGGCGATTAACGTAAAAGCGGCGCTGTCGTGCGTGTCGATGATGAGGCGCGTCACCTCATCTTTTTCATAGGGAACCAGCGGGTTGTCGAGGATCTCGCGCAGCGGTATATCGGCAAGGGCGATTTTTGCCGCCATGCGCTCTTCGGCTGATTGTGCCGCAACCCCGGCCAGTACATCCCCGGAACGTGCCGGGGAAGCTTTGGCCATGACCTCTTTCAGGCTGGCGAACTGCCATGTGCGGTGCGCCAGAGTGGTTTTATACATTGCGTCTCCTCAGGAGATAGCGCGCAGTTGCGGGTCCAGCGCGGCACGTTCACGCGCCGATGCGGTTTTACGAAACCACATATAACCGCCCAGCATCATCACGGCGAAAATCAGCGCCAGCAGGGTGTTGTACCAGACCATCGCCACCAGGCAGAGAACCGCCATGCCGAGCGCAAAAGCCGGCGCGTACGGGAACAACGGCGCTTTAAACGGACGCTCAAGTTCCGGCTCGCTACGGCGCAGCTTGAACAGCGCGGCCATGGAGATGATATACATAACAATAGCGCCAAAGACCGACATCGTCACAATGCAGGCGGTGAGCGGCATGCCGCTGATGGTGATCAGCGAATCGGAGAAGATCGCCGCAATCCCCACCACGCCACCGGCGAGGATCGCCAGAATCGGTGTACGGGTTTTACGGTTCAGGTTAGCCAGGCTGGCAGGCAGATAACCCGCGCGCGCCAGCGAGTAGATCTGGCGGGAGTAGCCCATAATAATGCCGTGGAACGAGGCGACCAGGCCAAACAGGCCGAGCCAGACCAGCATATGCAGCCAGCCGCTGCTGCTGCCGACCACCACTTTCATCGCCTGCGGCAGCGGATCGTTGATGTTCGACAGCGTGCGCCAGTCGCCAACACCGCCCGCAAGAACCATCACGCCAACCGCCAGCACCGTCAGCGTCAGAATGCCGCCGCCGAGCGCACGCGGAATGGTGCGTTTCGGATCTTTGGCTTCTTCTGCCGCCATTGATGCGCCTTCAATTGCCAGGAAGAACCAGATAGCAAACGGGATAGCCGCAAACATGCCCGGCAGCGCGAGGCCGCTGAAGCTTTCCGCGCCTGCCCAGCCGTTGGCGGTGAAGTTGCTCCACGAGAAACCCGGTGCAACCACGCCCATAAACACCAGCAGTTCGAAAATCGCCAGCAGGGTGACAATCAGCTCAAAGGTGGCGGCAATACCGACGCCCAGAATGTTAAGCACCATAAAGATGACGTACGCGCCGCAGGCCACCCATTTCGGATCGAGTGACGGGAACTGCACATTAAGGTAGGCGCCAATCGCCATGGCGATCGCCGGTGGTGCAAAGACGAACTCAATGAGCGTGGCAAACCCGGCGATAAACCCGCCGGTAGGCCCAAAGGCGCGGTAGGCGTAAGCGAAAGGCCCACCGGCATGCGGGATCGCGGTGGTCAGCTCGGTAAAGCTAAAAATAAAGGCGCAGTACATGGCGGCAATCGCCAGCGCGACAATCAGAAAGCCGAGCGTTCCGGCCTGCGACCAGCCGTAACTCCAGCCGAAGTATTCCCCTGAAATAACCAGTCCGACGGCAATGCCCCACAGGCGGAAGCTGCCGAGTGTTCTTTTTAGTGTTGTTTGTGTGTTCATTCTTTTTACTGCCTCGCCATTAATACAGTTGCAGGCAGAGTTGCAAAGTCAGTGCCAGAAAAAAGAAACCTTCTGGCTCATGGGGTTACAGGCAACACAGCGCTAAATGCACAATAAAAGTGCACCGCCGACGACCGAAAACGGGTGCAGATTGCCCTGCAATGGTGAAAGCGGAGGAAGAAACTTTCTAAGGTGAAATTGAGTGTCTCAGTGCGGACAGAAACAGCTGCTAACGCGGTTTTTGGAAATATAATAGGGAATAACTGGAAATTTAAATCCGATAATTCTTACGTCGCTTTGCGCGTTCGATGCTTTAATTAATACAAGGGCGCTACGTTTATTTGTTTATTTTCAAAATAAGTTAACACATTGATTTTATGGCGTTATTTGGCTCTTTTTTGTGAGCGGTTACACATATTAATCAGGTGAATGTCTGATGTTAAATATTCTTCTGGATAATAGATTGACCTGATTTTTTGCAGCCATTAATTTGGAAAAAAAAACAGTTTCAGGCAAATCCAGGAATATTTAACAAAGGAGGATATATATGGCCTGGCGACCGATTTTATATGTCATCCTGACGCATAATCCTCGTCTGAACAGCAGGCGGGCGCAGCTGCGGCTGGTGCAGGGTTGAATGTATGCGTGCCGGAAAAGGATTTCGCCTTCTCCGGCACGAAAGCCAGCGCTCAGGCCTGCGGCGCGTTACGCTTTTTAGTCACATTTAGCCCGCTTTTTGCTCCGGCAGATGCGCGGCGATATAACGCTCGTAGCGGTTTGCTTTCAGCCGCGTTAAATCCACCAGCACCAGACCATCGACACAGTTATTGAAGTCGGGATCGCAACCGAAGTCGATAAACTGCACGCCGCCCGGTTCACACAGTTCTGAGTACTGCTTGTAGAGCGGTGGAATGCCGCAACCAAGGTTGCCGAGCAGCGATTTCAGCCGGGTCAAATCTTCGGTGTAATCTTCACCGCTAAACTGGGCGAGCACGTCCGGCATCGTGGCGGGCCACGGCCGACGCGATGAGGCCAGAGGCCAGGTCGCCGGGAACCACAGGCGGTAGAACGCTACCAGCAGATCCCGCGCCGCTGGCGGCAGGCCGCCGGAGATAGAGACCGGGCCAAACAGATAACGGTATTGCGGGTAACGCGCCAGGTAAGCGCCAATGCCCGACCACAGATAATCCAGGCCGCGGCGTCCCCAGTAGCGCGGCTGAATAAAGCTGCGCCCCAGTTCGATGCCGTGACGCAGCACATCGGACATTCGATCGTCGTAATGGAACAGGCTGTAACTGTATAAGCCTTCCACCCCGCGCGCTTCAACCTGCAGTGACGTCGGCATAAAGCGGTATGCACCGACAATTTCCAGATCGGCCTCGTCCCACAGGATCAGGTGCAGGTAATCGTCGTCATATTTATCCGTATCACGACGTTTACCGCTGCCTTCACCCACCGCACGGAAGGCGACTTCGCGCAGCCGTCCCAGTTCGCGCAGTAGCGGCGCGTCTTCCTGCCCGTTGCGCTGCCAGAGATAAATGATTTTTCCGTCCGCGGTGCGGCCGAGGCACTCGGCATTATTAAGTTCGCGGCGCAGCGTGACGCGCTCTTCCGGGCGCGCAATGGCGCACTCGGTTTTAAAGGGGCCGGGGAGTCCTTTACCCAGACGCAACACATGCTGGCGACACTTATTGGCCAGTTCGCGCGGGGCGAGTTGCGGCGTATGCCAGCTATCCCAGGGAATGCGCTGGCCGATTTTGATCGGCAGGTTGCTGTCCCGGCGGCGAAACATCTGCTGCATAAGCAGCAGGAAGGGCAGCGTATCCGACACCATCGCGCTGGCATAGAACAGCGCGCTGTTACGCGCGTCGATCCAGGCGGGCAGCAGCGGTGCGCGAAACTTGCCCGCCAGTTTGATAAACCCGGCATGCCAGCTTTTATCGCGGATGCCTTTACGCGTCATGCGTGAGACTTCTCCCGCCGGGAAGAAGATCAGTACGCCGCCGCCCTGCAAATGGTTTTCCATCTGTTGCAGCGAGGATTTCCGCGTACGGCCGCCCATGTTATCCACCGGGATAAACAGCGAGCTGAGCGGTTCAAGGTGGGTCAACATGCGGTTAGTGACCACCTTTACATCGCGGCGTACGCGCGAAACGGCGTACATCAGCGCCATCCCGTCAAGCGTACCTGTCGGATGGTTAGCGATAATGACCAGTGGGCCTTGTTCGGGAATTTGTTCGAGGTCGTGAGCGGGAACGGTGCAGCGGATTTGTAGATGTTCAAACACTTGCTCCACCATATCCAGCCCTTTCAGGTGGGGATGGCTTGCGGCAAACTGCTGGAACTCCTGTTCGTAAAGCAGGCGCCGCAGCAGGTTTTTTTGCCAGGGCGCAGGTCTGGCCTGCGGCCAGAGATCCTCAAGTACGTTGTCGAGACTAAACATGGTGTTTTCTCCTCCCGTCTTGCCGATGACAGTAACGGGAGAAGATGACGTTTACATTTCATTACAATGAAGATATGACAACGGCAAGACGGCTGGATGACAGCAAAAGCGGTGCGGAAGGGATGTTTCTCTCCCCCGCAGGGGAGAGAAAGGCGGCTCAGAGAATGCCGCGTTCGGCGAGGTCGAGGGCGAAGTAGCTGAAGATCAGGTCTGCGCCCGCGCGTTTGATCGCGCCCAGGCTTTCCAGCACCACTTTGTCTTCATCAATTGCGCCCGCCAGTGCGGCGAATTTGATCATCGCGTATTCACCGCTTACCTGATAGGCGCCCAGCGGTAACTCGGTGCGTTCACGGATATCGCGCAGGATATCGAGGTACGCGCCAGCCGGTTTCACCATCAGGCAGTCTGCGCCTTCGGCCTGGTCGATCAGCGATTCACGGATTGCTTCGCGGCGGTTCATCGGGTTCATCTGGTAGGTTTTGCGATCGCCTTTCAGCGCCGTTCCTGCCGCTTCACGGAACGGGCCGTAGAACGAAGAGGCGAACTTGGTCGAATAGGACATGATGGCGGTATCGGTAAAGCCTGCTGCATCCAGCGCATGGCGAATCGCCTGCACCTGGCCGTCCATTGCTGCGGAAGGGGCGATAAAATCCGCGCCTGCGGCAGCGGCGGCGACGGCTTGTTTGCCGAGGTTAATCAGGGTCGCATCGTTATCGACACCGTGATCGCACAGCACGCCGCAATGGCCGTGGGAGGTGTATTCGCAGAAACAGGTATCGGACATCACGATCATCTCCGGCACCGTTTCTTTGCAGATGCGCGACATGCGCGCCACCAGGCCATCTTCGCGCCAGGTGTCGCTGCCGGTCTCATCAGTGTGGTGAGAGATGCCGAAGGTCATCACCGAGCGAATACCGGCTTTGGCGATACGCTCAATTTCGCGGGCGAGATACTTTTCCGGAATGCGCATCACGCCGGGCATCGCCTCAATGGCTTTGTAATCGTTTAACTCTTCTTCAACAAAGATCGGCAACACCAGGTCGTTTTTGCTCAGTGTTGTCTCTTCAAACATGGCGCGCAGGGCAGGTGATTTGCGCAGGCGGCGCGGGCGAGTAATTAAATCGGTCATGGTATGCCTGATGTTTGTGGAACAGATGGCGGCATTGTAGCCGAAAAGTAGAGGTTCTGTTTTACCAAAATCGCCGTTAAGGGCAGAGGCAAACGGCGAAACCGCCTGCCTCTGGCGTTATCAGGAGGCGGGGATCACCTGCGGCACGTTGCTGCTTAACGCACTGACCAGATCGTTAACGCCGTCGCTCATATTGACAAAGCGCGTCAGCGGTGAACGGGTGATGACAACAAAAACGCCGACATTATGCTGCGGCACCATCGCAATGTAGGTGATAAAGCCGCCGCCGCCGCCGGTTTTCTGAATGATCCCAGGGTGCCCCTCTTTTGGCGCCATATAGACCCAGCCGAGGCCGAGCGCATCGGCTTTGCCGGGCACATCCATACCGATCACCCGCGTTAACTGGTTGCGTGGGTAGATCAACGTTTGCATGCGATCCGCCTGGCTGTTGCGGGTGTAGAAATCCGATGACAGGAACTGCTGCATCCAGCGCATCATGTCTCCCGGCGTGGAGTAGACGCCGCCGCTGCCGATGGCGGCCAGCGTGTTATTGCACGGGCTGGCGCCTTTCTCGGCGATCATCAGGCGCTTGCACTGATCCGGCGATGGGGTAAAGGTGGTGTCTTTCATCCCCAGTGGGCGGGTGATCTGCTCTTCGAAAAGCTGCGGGTAAGGCTTGCCTGCCGCCTTCGACAATGCATCCGCCAGCAGATCAAAGGCCAGGTTTGAGTAAGCCGCCTGCGTACCCGGTGCGGCTTTCAGCGTGGCGGTTGAGAGCCAGCTCCAGCGCTGTTCGTACGTTGGCCAGACGAAAACGGGACGTCGCGCTGCGCCGCCGGGCTGTTCGCGCGGCAGGGCGCTGGTATGGGTCGCCAGGTTCACCAGCGTAATTGGCGTGCCCTGGTAGGTCGGTACGCGCGTGCCGGGAGGTGCATATTTACTTAACGGATCGTCGAGACGGACTTTGCCCTGATCGAGCATTTTCACCAGCATTTCACTGGTCATCAGCTTGGAGAGGGAAGCAATACGAATCACCGAATCGAGCTGCGGGCGAACGTTGCTGCCGGGGCGGGTTTCGCCGTAGCTTTTGAACACGCGCTGGTTGCCGTCAATCACCACCATCGCCATGCCGGTTGCGCCGCTACCGTAGTAAATATGGTTGGCGTAACGATCAACAATATCAGATGCAAATACCGGGTCAGGAGACTGAACAGCCGCCTGAGCGGAAGTCAGGCCCAGCGCGCAGAGCAGCGCAGAGAAAAGCAGACAACGTTTCAACGCAGGGATCCATAAATAAATGGGATAGATAGAGCGTATTTATACTACCTGGTGCGGTGTTGCAAAGACCCAAATAGCGGATTCTTTCCCCCTAATACGTAACGATGGGTAAAAATGGTTATTTTGCCGCCAGACCACGGCGTTCACCGGATGTGGTAATCTCCTTCTTTCCCACTGACAGGAGAGAGCAGATGGCAGGTAAACGGGTCGTGATGGTGGTGGATATGCAAAATGGCGTGTTCGCCACCGAACGTATTCAGCGTGCGCAGTGTGTCGCCCGCATTAACCAGTTAACGCAGGCCGCCGATACGGTGATTTTTATTCAGCATGCTGAAGCGGGCGGGCTGGAAGAGGGGAGCGAAGGTTTTGCGCTACTGCCGGAACTGCATCAACCTGCGAACGCTCTGTACGTCACCAAAACCGCCTGCGACGCGTTCTATAAAACGCAGCTTGAAGCGGTGCTGCGCGAGCACGATATCAACGCCTGGGTGATGTGTGGTTGTGCCACTGATTACTGCGTGGATACCACGCTGAAAAACGGTGCCAGCCGGGGCTATTCCATCACCATGGCGCAGGACGCCCATACCACCGCTAATCGCCCGGCTGCGCAGGCCACAACCCTGATCGATCACTACAACGAAGTGTGGCGCACGTTAACCGTTCCCGGCAACCCGGTGTATGTGAAACCGGTCGAAACAATTCTTCACGAATGGCAAGCGAACTAAGGGGTTACCCTCAGGTCTGATACAACGACACGGCGTCGCACTGCGCGGCGCTTTTTTATCACTGCGCTATACCCAGGGCAGAAATCCGCTACACAGCATCTTTGTAAATAATAAGAAGTAAGCAGGAGTACCAATGTTTAAATCTTTCTTTCCTAAGCCGACGCTGTTCTTTTTGTCGGCCTTTATTTGGGCGCTGATCGCTGTCGTATTCTGGCAGGCTGGCGGTGAGGGCTGGTTAATGCGCTTAACCGGCGCTTCGGCGGAAGTCCCGATCAGCGCAACGCGTTTCTGGTGCCCCAGCTTTTTACTTTTTTATGCTTATTATGCCGTTTGCGTCGGTCTGTTTGCGCTGTGCTGGTTTGTCGCCTCGCCGCACCGCTGGCAGTACTGGTCGGTACTTGGTACGGCATTGATCGTCTTTGTGACCTGGTTTTTGGTGGAGGTGAACGTTGCCATCAATGCCTGGTATCAGCCGTTTTTCGATTTGGTGCAAACCGCGCTCAGTGCGCCGAACAAGGTCAGTTTGAGCCAGCTTTATAGTGAGATTGGCGTCTTCTTGTGGATCGCGCTGATTGCCGTGACGGTGGCGGTGCTGAATAACTTTTTCGTTAGCCACTATGTGTTCCGCTGGCGTACGGCGATGAACGAATACTATATGGCGCACTGGGCGCATCTGCGCCATATCGAAGGGGCTGCGCAGCGTGTGCAGGAAGACACCATGCGTTTTGCCCAGACGCTGGAAGATATGGGCGTCAGCTTTATCAATGCGATTATGACGCTGATTGCGTTTTTGCCGGTGCTGGTGGCGCTGTCGCCACATGTGCAGGAGCTGCCGCTGGTGGGACATGTTCCTTACGGCCTGGTGATTGCGGGCGTGGGCTGGGCATTGTTCGGCACCCTGTTGCTGGCCTTAATCGGTATCAACCTGCCTGGATTACAATTTAAGAATCAGCGCGTTGAAGCTGCCTACCGTAAAGAGTTGGTCTACGGCGAAGATGATGCCTCGCGCGCACAACCGCCGACCGTTGCCGAACTGTTCAGCGCCGTGCGCCGCAACTATTTCCGCCTCTATTTTCACTACACCTATTTCAACATCGCCCGTATTCTCTATATGCAAGTGGATGTGGTTTTTGGTCTGATTATGCTGTTTCCGACTATTGCCGCGGGTGCGATTACGCTGGGTCTGATGCATCAGATTACCAACGTTTTCGATCAGGTCCGCAGCTCGTTCCAGTACTTGATCACCTCCTGGACGACGCTGGTGGAGCTGATGTCCATCTACAAACGTTTGCGCAGTTTTGAGTATGAACTGAACGGCCAGGAAATTGTGCCTGTGCCTCACCGTTTTGGTTAACACAAGGAACGTTATGGTTTTCGTCCCCCGTTTTGGCTGGCTGCTGGCGGCCTTGATCCTCGCCGGCTGTAGCACGCAAGGCCCGGTTTCCCAGCGGGAAGCGGAGAAAGAAAAAGAGAGCAAGAAACCGTTGGATGTGGCAAGCGTGGTGCGGCAGAAAATGCCCGCCAGCGTGAAAGATCGCAATGCCTGGGCGCAGGATATCGCCACCACATTTAGCAGCCAGAAGCTGGCGCCGACGCTGGAGAATATCTGCTCGGTGCTGGCGGTGGCGCAGCAGGAATCAAACTATCAGGCCGATCCGGTCGTGCCGGGGCTGAACAAAATCGCCTGGAAAGAGATCGATAAGCGCGCGCAGCGGATGCACATTCCGCCATTGCTGGTGCATACCGCCCTGAAAATCCCTTCGCCAAACGGCAAAAGCTACAGCGAGCGGCTGGATAACGTCAGAACGGAAAAAGAGCTGAGCGCCATTTTTGACGACTTTATCAATATGGTGCCGATGGGGCAGAAGCTGTTTGGTTCCTTCAATCCGGTGCGTACCGGCGGGCCGATGCAAATCAGCGTGGCGTTTGCCGAGCAGCACACCGAGGGTTATCCGTGGAAGATGGACGGCACGGTACGCCAGGAAGTTTTCAGCCGTCGCGGCGGTTTGTGGTTCGGCACTTACCATCTCCTGAATTATCCCGCCAGTTACAGCGCGCCGATTTACCGTTTCGCCGACTTTAACGCCGGGCTGTACGCCAGCCGCAATGCGGCGTTCCAGAATGCAGTCAGCAAAGCGACCGGCGTGAAACTGGCGCTGGATGGCGATGTGATCCTTTACGGCAGCAGCGATACGGGCGCGACGGAACAGGCGGTAAGAAAGCTCGGGCCGAAACTGGGGATGAGCGATCGCGATATTCGCCGTCAACTGGAGCGCGGCGACAGCCAGAAGTTTGAAGAGACGAAGCTGTACCGTGAAGTTTATCGTCTGGCGGAACAGAAAAGCGGGAAAACGCTGCCGAGAGAGATTTTGCCGGGGATCCAGTTAGAAAGCCCGAAGATCACGCGCAACCTGACAACAGCATGGTTTGCGAAGCGCGTCGACGATCGTCGGGCTGCCTGTATGGCGCAGAATTAACGTGAGTGGTGTCGCCGCCAGCGCAGGAAAAGGCCGATGACACCCAACAATGCGCTTCCCACAAGGAACGGCACGAGGCCAAACAGCGTGCCGACGCCAAACCCCAGTTCAACGTGGGGGCGGGAGGCATCCTGAACCTGCATCAATCTTTCGAACACACCCGGCGCGTGTACCAGCAGGTTCAACAACTGCGCGCCAGCCCAGAAGCAGAGCAGGACAAACACGGCATAAGCCATATTGCCTGGCCTTGAGGCATCACGTTTTTTCACGCCCGTGAAGGGTTTTGACAGGGAAAAATCAGCCATAAGACCTCCGGTACTCTTTACTCAATTTGTTGCTTACCTTTCAGTGATGCAGCAGCGGACGCTGGTCAGAATTCAGGCTAAGTGTGACAGTTGCGCCCTGTTGTCAACATCAGAATGGTGATAATTTCCCTCCGGGAAGGATTCCGGTTGAGTGATTTTTGTTGGTGCTCACATTTTTGTAACGTTTTCATTACTCAAGTAACATTTCAGATTTTCCATACATCACACAGACCTGAAAGACAGGCTATGCGATGATGCCTTTTTGACTGCCGGAGTTGTCATGAAGCTGCCTGCGAAAATACGCCGTGACTGGCACTATTACGCGTTTGCGATTGGGTTGATTTTTATTCTGAATGGGGTCGTGGGCCTGCTGGGGTTTGAGGCCAAAGGCTGGCAAACCTATGCCGTCGGGCTGGTGACCTGGGTGATTGGCTTTTGGCTGGCCGGGTTAATTATCCGCCGCCGCCCGGAAGAGGAGGAGGCGGCGGATAAGCCAAAGTGATGCTTAACCGTTGACGGAAATTTTCAGCGTGCTGTTTACCTGATGGCGCGCAATAGCCAGCTCAATCAGGCGGGTGATCAGATCAGGATAGCTGATGCCGCTCGCCTGCCACAGTTTTGGATACATGCTGATGTTGGTAAATCCCGGCAGCGTGTTGATCTCATTGATAACGACTTCGTTGTCCGGCGTCAGGAACACATCGACGCGCGCCATCCCTTCACAGCCAAGCGTCTGGTACGCCTGTACCGCAATCTGACGGATCTTGTCGTTGATCTCCGGCGCAATATCCGCAGGCACTACCACCTGCGCGCCGTTTTCATCAATGTATTTGGTGTCGTAAGCGTAGAACTCGCTGTGCAGCACGATTTCGCCGCAGGTGCTGGCTTGCGGATCGTCATTGCCGAGCACCGCGCATTCGATCTCGCGGCCTTTGATGCCTTTCTCAACGATCACTTTTTTGTCGAACTCAAACGCCAGGCGCACCGCTTCATGATATTGCGCTTCGCTGGTCACTTTGCTGACGCCAACGGACGAGCCCTGGTTAGCCGGTTTGACAAACAGCGGCAGGCCGAGCTGCGCTTCGACGTCGCTAAAGGCGATCTGCTGACGATTGGCTCGCGTCAGGGTGATAAATGGTGCGACAGCTAATCCGGCATCGCGCAGCAAACGCTTGGTGACATCTTTATCCATGCAGGCCGCCGAAGCGAGCACGTCGGAGCCGACAAACGGCAGGTTTGCCAGGCGCAGCATGCCCTGCAAAGTGCCATCTTCGCCCAACGTACCGTGGACGATAGGGAAAATCACATCAACATCCGGTAGCGGCGCGCTGTTTTGCGCCTGAATAAGCTGCTGCGCGGTGTTGCCCGGCACCAGCGCCACGCTGTTTTGCGACGGATTCAGCGCAATACGCGCCGGATCGCTGGCGTTAAGCAGGTAATTATTCGCATCGCTGATATGCCATTGACCCTGTTTATCAATCCCCAGCAGCACAACCTCAAAGCGCGACTTATCCATGGCATCGACAATATTTTTTGCTGACTGTAACGACACCTCGTGTTCCGCTGATTTGCCGCCGAAGACGACCCCTACCCGCAGTTTTGCCATTTCTACGTTCACCCACACTTATTCACAAAACACATACCATAGCACGACGAAACGCACGATTCGCGGCCTTCTGCCATAATGTTTTGAGGAAAACTGAGGGGGAGACGTGCGCGTAAAGAGCCTGATCGTTGTATGTACTCTGCTGGCGCTGATGCTGGTGGGTTATCGCTATTTACCGTCTTATTACAATCCCTTCGCACCGCTACAGTTGAGCGATCCGCCGGGACGCATCACTCAGTTTAAGTTACGCCGCCTGTCGCCGTCTGCCTGTGCCGCGCTGCTGGCGCAGGCCAATCAGCAGCGGCTTGTGACCTCTGTTGCGGTAGCGAACAGCGGCGGCGACTGCCCGTTAACCGATGTGGTACGGGTGCGTGATTTCGGCGTGGTGAAACTGAGCAGCAGTTTTCTGGCTAGCTGCCCGCTGGCACTCAGTTCCGCGTTGTTTATCGAACAGCAGGCGCGGCCACTGACTGAACATTTTACCGGCCAGCCGCTGCGCCAGATCGACCATCTGGGCAGCTACGCGTGCCGCAACATCTATAATCGTGCTGATGCGCGGCGTAGCGAGCATGCCAGCGCTGAAGCGCTGGATCTGAGTGCCTTTCGCCTGGCGGATGGCCAGCGGGTGACGGTGCTCAATGGCTGGCGGCAGCCTGAAACAGCGCCGTGGTTACGGGCGGTGCTGAGCGCCAGTTGCGGCTATTATGGCAATAGTCTGGGACCCGAATACAATGCCGCTCATGCCAACCATTTTCATCTTGGGATGCGCGGTTTCGGGCTCTGTCGCTAAGCATAATCCACTGTAAGAGCAGGGTTTTTATGCGCACGCTGTGGCGGTGAGCGATGAGGGACAGATAAAACACCGAATTCGCCGTAACCGCATCTCTGGTGACTCATCCGTGGCGCATTCTTGTTAACCTGTGCGCTGTTTGTCAAAACTTCAACAAATACCCGTACTTATGGAATCCTGGAAGGTCAATCTTATCTCGGTGTGGTTCGGCTGTTTTTTCACCGGCCTCGCCATCAGTCAAATTTTGCCATTTTTGCCGTTATACGTTGCGCAGTTGGGCGTGACCTCGCACGAAGCGCTGTCGATGTGGTCGGGGCTGACGTTCAGCGTGACCTTTCTCGTCTCTGCTATTGTGTCGCCGATGTGGGGGAGCCTTGCGGATCGCAAAGGGCGCAAGCTGATGTTGTTGCGCGCCTCATTGGGCATGGCGATCGCCATTCTGTTGCAGGCATTTGCTACTAACGTCTGGCAGTTGCTGATCCTGCGCGGCATCATGGGGCTGACTTCCGGTTATATTCCGAATGCGATGGCGCTGGTGGCATCGCAAGTCCCGCGCGAGCGCAGCGGCTGGGCGTTGAGTACGCTCTCAACCGCACAGATCAGCGGCGTGATTGGCGGGCCGCTGATGGGCGGTTTTCTGGCTGACCATTTAGGGTTGCGCATCGTGTTTATCATCACCGCGCTGTTGTTAATTGTGAGCTTTCTGGTCACGCTGTTTCTGATTAAAGAGGGTGTGCGCCCGACGGTGAAAAAGGGTGAGCGGCTGAGCGGTAAAGCGGTGTTCTCCACCTTGCCTTATCCGGCGCTGGTTATCAGTCTGTTTATCACCACTATGGTGATTCAGTTGTGTAACGGTTCTATCGGCCCGATCCTCGCCCTGTTTATTCAGTCGCTGTCGCCGCATACCACCAATATTGCTTTTCTCAGCGGATTGATCGCTGCTGTACCCGGTGTTTCAGCGCTGCTTTCTGCACCGCGCCTTGGCAAACTGGGCGACCGGATAGGCACTTCACGTATTTTGATGGGCACGCTGGCTTGCGCGGTGGTGCTGTTCTTCGCTATGTCGTTTGTCACCTCGCCGCTACAGCTTGGTATTCTGCGCTTTATGCTCGGCTTTGCCGATGGCGCCATGCTGCCGGCGGTGCAGACGCTGTTGCTAAAATACTCCAGCGATCAGGTGACCGGACGTATCTTTGGTTATAACCAGTCGTTTATGTATCTGGGAAATGTCGCCGGGCCGTTAATGGGCGCATCGGTATCGGCAATGGCGGGTTTCCGTTGGGTATTTATCGCTACCGCCGTGGTGGTACTGATTAATTTCTGGCAACTGGCGCTGGCATTTCGCCGGGTGAAACGCTAATTCTGCAAACGGGCCGAAAATTGTTTTTCGGCCTTACTATAATTATTACTTATATAAAATAACGCTTCAGCCGTTTCGTTTTCTTTTTTAGCTCCACTAACAAATTAATTGGTTTGGCTTAAATATCCAGAGAAACGTTTCGTTATCCCTTTTATTTTTGTGTGTTTAAGGAGTGTGAAAAAATGCACAAAAATAAGAGATGTATTTTCTTTGCAACATCAGAATGGAGTGCTAACGTCTTTCCACCTCACATAAGGAAATCGCGCTATGAAAAATCTCATTGCTGAGTTGTTGGTTAAGCTTGCAGAAAAAGAAGAGGAGTCGAAAGAGCTGGTCGCCCAGGTAGAAGCACTGGAGATTGTGGTGACTGCGCTGCTGCGTCAAATGGCCGCCTCTGAGCAACAGGCGCTGATTCAAAGTATTGAAGGCGCGCTGGACGAAGTCAGACCGGGAACGCACGTTACCGATCAGGACACGGAGTTGCTGCAACAGTACCTAAAGAAGCTTTTAAGGCATCCGCGTAGCTAAATTTCTGGCCCTCCGCCGCTGTCATCTGGCTGTCATACGCGCTGCCTATAGTCGCTCTGTTTTATTTTCTTTAAGTATTTGTACATGGAGAATATTAAAGTGAAACAGAGCGCATTATACCTCGCATTATTACCCGTGTTTTTTACCTCTGTTATTTATGCAGAAACAACGGATACCTCCGTTCTCGAACATCGTGCTGCTCAGGGCGATATTTCCACGCCTGGCGGCGCGCGTCGTCTGACTGCCGATCAAACCGCTGCACTACTTGATTCGCTCATCGATAAGCCCGCCAAAAATATTATTTTGTTAATTGGTGATGGCATGGGCGATTCAGAAATAACCGCCGCACGAAATTATGCCGAAGGCGCTGGTGGGTATTTCAAAGGGATCGACGCATTACCGTTAACCGGCCAGTACACGCACTACGCGCTGGACAAAAAAACCGGTAAACCGGACTACGTGACGGATTCAGCCGCCTCGGCCACTGCCTGGAGCACCGGCGTCAAAACCTACAACGGCGCGCTCGGCGTCGATATTCATGAAAAAGATCATATGACCATCCTCGAGATGGCGAAAGCGGCGGGGCTGGCGACCGGCAACGTCTCTACCGCTGAATTGCAGGATGCCACCCCGGCGGCGCTGGTTTCGCATGTGATCTCCCGTCGCTGCTACGGCCCGACGGTGACCAGCGAAAAATGCGCCCTCAACGCGCTGGAAAAGGGCGGTAAAGGCTCGATCACCGAGCAATTTCTGAATACCCGCGCGGATGTGACGCTGGGCGGCGGCGCGAAAACCTTCAGCGAAACCGCGACGGCGGGCAAATGGCAAGGGAAAACGCTGCGCGAGCAGGCTCAGGCCCGTGGTTACCAGATGGTGAGCGATGCCTCTGCGCTGGCGGCCATTAGCGAAGCGAACCAGGATAAACCGCTGCTCGGCCTCTTCGCCGATGGCAATATGCCGGTTCGCTGGGAAGGGCCGAAAGCGTCGCTGCACGGCAATCTCGACAAACCCGCCGTGACCTGTACGCCGAATGCCAAACGTACCGACAGCGTACCGACGCTGGCGGCAATGACCGAAAAGGCCATTGATCTGCTGAGCAAAAACGAGAAGGGCTTCTTCCTGCAGGTGGAAGGCGCGTCTATCGATAAACAGGATCACGCGGCGAATCCGTGCGGTCAGATTGGTGAAACTGTCGATCTGGATGAAGCGGTACAGAAGGCGCTGGAATTTGCGAAAAAAGACGGCAATACGCTGGTGATTGTGACTGCCGATCATGCGCACGCCAGCCAGATTATTCCGGCGGATACCAAAGCGCCGGGGCTGAGCCAGGCGCTGAATACCAAAGATGGCGCAGTGATGGCGATAACCTACGGCAACTCGGAAGAGGAGTCGATGGAGCACACCGGTACGCAAGTCCGCATTGCGGCTTATGGCCCGCATGCTGGTAATGTCGTGGGGTTAACCGATCAGACCGATCTGTTCTACACCATGAAATCGGCACTGAACCTGAAGTAACGGCTGCCCGGCGGTAAATCTTTGCTGCCGGGTGGTTTTTTCAGTAATTAAGACCATCCTTAAAGGGTCACTTTGACAGAAGGATGGAGCGATGAAAATAACAGTTCTGGTTACCCTCATCTTTGGTCTGTTGTTTGTCGGCGCGCTCAGCGCGGCGGAAAAAACACTGACCCCGCAACAACAACGTATGACGCTTTGTAATCAACAAGCCAAGACCCAAACCCTGACAGGTGATGCCCGTAAGACGTTTATGAGCAACTGCCTGAAAAACACCAAAACGGAGCCGGGGCAAAAAAGCCTGACGCCGCAACAGCAGCGGATGCGCGAATGTAATGCGCAGGCGACGCAGCAATCGCTGAAAGGCGAAGATCGCAGCAAATTCATGAGCGGCTGCCTGAAAAAAACGCAGTAATTTAGCCGGGTGGGCGTTCCACTTCGCTCACCCTTTTACCCTTCCTCCCGCGTTCTTATTGCCCGTTCCTCAATCTCTGCCAGGCTTAAACAGTGAGCAATGTTTCGCTTTGGTCTCTCTTGGTGGTTGTGCGCTGTCCGGCGTTACGCCCGTTTTTGCAACACTGATCCGGGAGAAAAAATATGAATTATCAATACGTTACTGATTTGAATTCCCTGCCGGAAAACCAGCCGGTGAAAGTTGATGTCGCCGGGACGTCAATGATCCTTATCCGTACACTTGCACAGGTACGCGCCTTTCAAAGTAAATGTCCGCATGCTGGCGCGCCGCTGGAGCAGGGCGCGGTGTGCGATGGCAAACTGGTTTGCCCCTGGCATAAAGCCAATTTTGATATCACCAATGGCGAGTGGCGCGAGCCGCTGGCGCTGAAAAGCCTCAAACAATATCCGGTCACCCTTGAAGGGAACCGCGTACTGGTCAGCCCGCGCGCGCTCTCGCCTGCCAGCCATACGCTGATCCGTGGTGATCGTCCGCAAACGGCGGTGATCCTTGGTACCGGCGCGGCAGGCAGCGCGGCGGCAATCACCCTGCGTGATGCCGGCTTTAATGGTCATCTGATCCTGATTGATAAAGAGGACAGCGCGCCTTATGACCGCACGGCGCTCAGTAAATTTGTCCCCGCCGGGAAGATGAAGATCAGCGAAGTCCCGCATATTCTCGACGATGCCTTTTACAACCAGCCCGGCGTGGAAAGCCTGCGCGAAGAGGTGACCGACCTTGATTGCGAAGGGCATCAACTGACGCTGGCGAATGGCCGTCACGTTGCTTTCGACAAATTGCTGCTGGCCACCGGCGGGCAGCCAGTATGGCCGGAGATCCCTGGCAACCATCTGGCGGGCGTTCATGTGCTGCGCGATATCCACCAGGCGCAGATACTGCTCAATGAAGTCGAACAGGAGCAGCAACTGGTGGTGATCGGCAACAGCTTTATTGCGATGGAGCTGGCAGCCGCGCTGCGCAATCAGGATATCGATGTCACGGTAGTGTCGCGTCATGCTCTGCCGTTTGTGCCGCAATTTGGCGAAGAGATCGGCCAGCGCTTTTTAAATCTGCATCAACAAAACGGCGTGAAATTTGTCACCGGCGAGCCGGTGGCGCTGGAAGGCAACGGCCACGTACAAGGCGTGACGCTGAAAAATGGCCGCACGTTGCCCGCGCATGTGGTGGTTTTCGCCACGGGCGTACAGCCTGCTACCGGGCTGGCGCACGATCTGCATCATGAACAGGACGGCAGCCTGACCGTGGATGAAACCCTCAGCGCAGCGCCGGATGTCTGGGCCGTCGGCGATATTGCCAGCTACCCGGCGCCGGAAGGGCGTCGACGTATTGAGCACTGGCGCGTGGCGCAACAGCAGGGAAGGGTGGCCGCCCTCAATATGCTTGGTGAACACCGTCCGTTTGATCGGGTACCGTTTTTCTGGACCATGCAATACGGTAACCGCTTCGAATACCTGGGTTACACCCGCGAGTGGGATAGCATGAAAATGCTCGGCTCGTTTGACGACAAACGTTTTGCCGTGTTGTACGGCGAAGAGGGCATGCTGAAAGCGGTGCTGAGCTGCGGTGAGAACAGCGCCACTGCGGGATTGCTGTTGAAGATGCAAAAGCCCCTCAGCATGAAAACGGCCAGCGAACTGCTGGCCTGACAAGACTGCGCCCTCTCCTGCCAGGGAGAGGGCAGCGGTTATTTGCTCAGTTTTTCTGACTTGTTCATGCAGGCTTCCATCGCCTCAATCACCGCAGCGCGGAAACCGCGCTCTTCCAGCACTTTGACCGCTTCAATGGTGGTACCGCCAGGCGAGCAGACCATATCTTTTAACTCGCCGGGGTGCTTTCCGGTTTCCAGCACCATCTTCGCGGAACCCATCACCGCCTGCGCGGCAAATTTATAGGCCTGCGCACGCGGCATACCGCCCAGCACGGCGGCATCGGCCATTGCTTCGATAAACATAAAGACATAGGCGGGCGCAGAACCGCTCACGCCGACAACCGGATGGATCATCGCTTCGGCAATCACTTCCGCTTCGCCAAAGCAGCGGAAAATATTCAGCACGTCTGCCGTATCTTCCGGCGTGACCAGCGCGTTAGGGGTAATAGAGGTCATGCCCGCATTAACCAGCGACGGGGTATTGGGCATCGCACGTACAATTTTGCGATCGTGACCAAGCGCGCGCGCCAGCTGATCGAGCGTCACGCCTGCGGCAATCGACACCACCAGCGTCTCTTTATTCAGGCTGGAGGCGATTTCGCCCAACACTTTCACCATGATGTTCGGTTTCACCGCGCCGAAGACGATATCGGCAATCTGCGCCACTTCCTGTGCACTTTGCGCGGCGTTAATACCAAACTGATCGTGCAGAGCGGCCACTTTATCTGGCGACGGGGTATAGACCCAAATCTGTCCTGGCAGCACCTGCCCACTGGCAATCAGCCCGCCGAGAATCGCCTTGCCCATATTGCCGCAGCCGATAAAACCGATTTTCTTCTCCATCACGTTTGTCTCTTTTGCTTGTCATTGTGTGTGGCGTATAGCTTAACGTGGAATGGCAATCAGGGCTAAAGCTAAAAGATCTCTGCTTTCCCCTGGGGAAAATTAAAGCGACAATGCGCCACCAACTGAGGAGCGAGAATGGCGATTTGGGTTGATGCGGACGCTTGTCCGAATGTGATTAAAGAAATTTTATTCCGCGCCGCCGAGCGCACGCAGACGCCGCTGACGCTGGTGGCGAACCAGAATATCCGCGTGCCGCCGTCGCGTATCATCCGCTCGCTGCGCGTTCCGGCGGGGTTTGACGTGGCCGATAACGAAATTGTGCGGCTGTGCGAGGCTGGTGATCTGGTGATTACCGCTGATATTCCGCTGGCGGCGGAAGTGCTGGCCAAAGGTGCGGCAGCGTTGAACCCGCGTGGCGAACGCTATACTGAAGCGACAATCCGCGAAAAACTGACGATGCGCGACTTTATGGATACGCTGCGCGCCAGCGGGATTCAGACCGGTGGCCCGGATAGCCTGTCGCAGCGGGATCGGCAGCAGTTTGCCGCCCAGCTTGATAAATGGCTGCTGGAGGTTAAACGCCGTCAGCCGGAGTAAATTCGGCACCGGCAGGCAGGATATGCTACTGTTTGCCGTTTCGCGGGCTTGCCAGGCTTAAGTAGATTCAGTAAGGTTGCCGCTACACTGTCGCCACGGAATCTTTACAGGTCGAACCTGGGTCAAATCAGGTTTTATTTGTAGTCCGCGCCCTGAGTGACCTTAATGTGTAACGTTATTTTTACGATTAGTATTGTACTAGCTTGATGATATCATCGCTGTCTTATTTTCCGTCCCTCCTCGCGTGGGACCTGGAGGGAACACCTGCTCATGACGCTACCCATTTTTTTAGTCGGCGCACGCGGTTGCGGTAAAACCACTGTGGGCCAGGCGCTGGCGCTGGCGCAGGGATGTCAATTTATCGATACCGATTTCTGGTTACAGGAAACGTCTCAACAGACCATCGCGGATATTGTTGCCCGTGACGGGTGGGAGGCGTTCCGCGCCCGGGAAACCGACGCGCTGAAAGCCGTCACCGCGCCCGCGCGGGTGATTGCCACTGGCGGCGGTATTATTTTAAGTGAATATAATCGGCACTTTATGCGCGAAAAAGGCATCGTCGTTTACCTTTGCGCGCCTGTCGCGGTGCTGGCGGACAGGCTGGAAGCCTTTCCGGAAGAGGGACAGCGACCGACGCTGACCGGCAAGCCGATTAGCGAAGAGGTTAGCGAAGTGCTGGCGCTGCGCGATGCACTCTATCGCGAAGCGGCGCACCACATGGTGAATGCGGCGCAGTCGCCCGACCAGGTGGTGTCTGATATTGAGGCGGCATTACAGCTGGCGCGCGCCAGTTAGCGAAACGTTTGTCTATACTTATAGCTCGACCGGAAAATGAGGAAGAGCTATGCCGACAAAACCGCCTTATCCGCGTGAAGCCCGCATTGTTGCGATTGAAAAAGGCACGGGAAACCAGACCGTTACCTGGTATCAACTACGCGCCGATCATCCGAAACCGGATTCCTTGATCAGCGAACATCCCACCGAGCAGGAAGCGCTCGACGCCAAAAGGCGTTATGAAGATCCTGACAAAAGCTAAGTCGGGCGACGATTATTCTGACTGAACGCCTGAACATTACAGAAACGGACTTACATCACATTTTTTGACTGGCTTAACCTCGCTCAACGGTTACTATTGCATGGTTGCTGGAATTTATTTGAACGCGGGAGTGTGATGTTCTCTTTACACGGCATAAGCTGTACTGCCGTGTAAAGAGAGCAAATAAGAACGAGTAGTATTGAAAGGCGGGAAGTAGAAATGAGTGCAACTTTGGCGATCCTGACCATTGGTGTAGTGCCGGTGCAAGCAATTTTACCGCTCCTGACGGAGCATATTTCAGAGCAGCAGATCACGCATATCAGCCTGCTGGGGAAGATGGACCCACAAGAGGTGCGTGAGGAGTACGGCGCAGAAGCTGGCGAGTTCGCGATTCCGACGCAGTTGCGCGATGACAGCCTCGGCATGGTCTCCCGTGCCAGGGTGGAGCGTGATTTGCAGAGCGTTATCGAAGTGCTGGATAACCAGGGCTACGATGTCATTCTGCTAATGAGCACCGCCGATATCCGGGGATTTGTAACGCGCAATGCGATTTTAGTCGAACCGCAGCGCATTATTCCGCCGCTGGTGGCGTCAATTGTCGACGGGCATCAGGTGGGGGTAATTGTTCCGGTACCGGAACTGATGGCGCAGCAGAAGAAAAAGTGGACGGTTCTGGAAAAAGAGCCTTATTACGAACTGGCGCATCCTTTCCTCGCGACAGAAAGAGAATTTATTGATGCCGGGCGAGCGTTGCTGGAGCGCGGTGCGGATGTGTTGATGCTGGATTGTCTTGGCTTCCATCAGCAGCACCGTGATTTGCTCCAGAAGGCGCTGGATGTCCCGGTATTATTGTCTAACGTACTGGTGGCGCGCCTCGCATCTGAACTGCTTGTCTAGTCGCAGCGCTGTGCAATTTTGCGTGACAGAAGTGAATCCCGGCCCCTATAGTGGCTTTTCATACATTTTCTTTATAAGGGCCAGTCATGCTTCAAAGTAACGAATACTTTTCCGGTAAAGTGAAATCCATTGGTTTTACCAGCAGCAGCACTGGCCGTGCCAGCGTGGGTGTAATGGCGGAAGGGGAATACACATTTGGTACCGCGCAGCCGGAAGAGATGACGGTGGTCAGCGGGGCGCTGAATGTTTTGCTGCCAGGGGAAACCGAGTGGAAAACTTACACGGCGGGTGAAGTATTCAATGTGCCTGGCCAGAGTGAATTCCATTTGCAGGTCGCTGAGCCGAGCTCCTATCTCTGCCGCTACCTGTAATGCAAAACGCCCGGAAAACCCGGGCGTTTCTCTTTTGCTGAACACTCAGCGCTGAGCTTCGCCGCCCAAACCTTCCACCAGATTTTGAATCAATGCCGCCAGCTCGCCGGTCATCAGAATAAAATCGGCATCAAAGCGCTGGGCGTAATCTTCACGGTCGATATCTTCGTTCTGATCGCGGATCTCGTCGCAAAACTTCAGGCGTTTTACTGAACCGTCGTCGCAAATCATAAACTGGATGCGCTGCTGCCAGTCGAGCGCCAGCTTGGTCACCACTTTCCCGGCTTCAATATGTACCGCGATTTCGTCGCTCACCAGATCCTGCTTTTTCGCGCGGATCACGCCGCCATCTTCCAGCATCGCTTTCAGTTCTGCTTCATCCAGCAGCTGGAAGCCCTGCGCCACGTTGCCGGAACGTACCCACTCGGTCAGCGTCAGTTCAATCGGGTTTTCCAGCGCCAGTGGCACAACCGGCAGCGAACCGAGGCTTTTACGCAGCAGCGCCAGCGTATCTTCCGCTTTTTTGGCGCTGGCGCAGTCAACCATAATTAAACCGTTAACGGTGTCGATCCACATCATGGTCTGGCTGAAACGACTAAACGCGCGCGGCAGCAGCGAATGCAGTACTTCATCCTTCAGCGAATCTTTTTCCGTTTTCTTCAGCTTGCGGCCCTGTTCGGCTTCAAGGCGGGAGATTTTCGCTTCCAGCGCCTGTTTAACCACCGGCGTCGGCAGAATTTTTTCTTCTTTACGGGCGCAGATAATAATCTGACCATTGGCGGTATGGGTCAGCGCGTCGCTGTGTGAACCCATCGGTGGAACCCATCCGGTTTTCGCCATATCCTGACTACCGCATGGAGTAAACGATAGTGGGGCAAGCTGTTTTTCCATCTCTTCCGCTCGCAGCGCCACATCGCGGCTGAGACGGTATACCATTAAATTTTTGAACCACAGCATGATTTTTTTCCACGGCCTTGTCGTTAAATGCAGCGGGCATGATAGCGAATTGTTGTCCGCCTTGCATTGCTAATGCGTGGTCCACCATGAGGAGTTTGATGTGCGTATCGGTATCGATTTAGGTGGTACAAAAACAGAGATTATTGCGCTGGGCGATGGCGGCGAAGAGCTTTTCCGCCATCGGCAGGCCACGCCGCGCGACTATCTGCAAACCATAGAGTTGATTGCGACGCTGGTGGATCTGGCGGAAAAAGAGACCGGCCAGCGGGGAACCGTCGGCATGGGGATCCCCGGTTCCATTTCGCCCTATACCGGGGTGGTGAAAAACGCCAACTCCACCTGGCTGAACGGTAAACCGTTCGACAAAGATTTAAGCCAGCGGCTGCAGCGGGAAGTGCGGCTGGCGAACGATGCCAACTGCCTGGCGGTGTCCGAAGCGGTGGATGGCGCAGCGGCCGGGGCGCAAACGGTGTTCGCGGTGATCATTGGCACCGGTTGCGGTTCCGGCGTGGCGATCAACGGGCATGTGCACACCGGTGGCAACGGCACGGCGGGCGAGTGGGGGCATAATCCGCTGCCGTGGATGGATGATGATGAGTTGCGATATCGCGCCGAAGTGCCCTGTTACTGCGGCAAGCAAGGCTGTATCGAAACCTTTATCTCCGGCACCGGCTTTGCCACGGATTACCAGCGCTTAAGCGGTAATGCGCTAAAAGGTAATGAGATTATGCGTCTGGTCGGCGAGCAGGATGCGGTGGCTGAACTGGCGCTCAGCCGCTACGAGTTGCGGCTGGCGAAGTCGCTGGCGCACGTAGTCAATATTCTCGATCCGGATGTGATTGTCCTCGGCGGCGGCATGAGCAATGTCGACAGGCTGTACCAGACCGTTCCTGTACTGGTGCGCAACTGGGTGTTTGGCGGCGAATGCGAAACGCCGATCCGTAAAGCGCTGCACGGCGATTCCAGCGGCGTGCGCGGCGCGGCCTGGCTGTGGCCGCAGGGCGAGTAAAACCGCAGATGGAATAGTGGCTTCGCAGGCCGGATAAGCGTCAGCACTATCCGGCCTGCGCAACGGCGTAATATCTACGAAACCGCATATTTTCTGTCGAGCTTGCTGTAACCCAGCCCGTTGATTTTCTTCACCTTGATCTGCACCGGGATCCGCTCTTTCATCGCTTCTACGTGGCTGATCACGCCGATGGTTTTGCCACTGGCATTCAGCGCATCGAGGGCGTCGAGCGCGGTATCCAGCGTTTCGCTATCCAGTGTGCCAAAGCCTTCATCAAGGAATAGCGAATCGATGCGCGTTTTATGGCTGACCAAATCCGACAGCGCCAGCGCCAGCGCAAGGCTGACAAGGAAGCTTTCACCGCCGGAGAGCGTACGCGTATCGCGCACCGCATCCGCCTGCCAGGTATCCACCACTTCCAGTTCCAGTGCTTCGCTGGCTTTGCGTTTCAGCAGGTAACGACCATGCAGACGCGCGAGCTGGTTGTTCGCCAGCCAGACAAGATTATCCAGCGTCAGACCCTGCGCGAATTTGCGGAATTTATCTCCCTCTTTCGAGCCGATAAGCGCATTGAGATGACCCCAGTCGTCATACAGCACGCTGGCCCGCCCGATCTCCTGCAACACTGCCTGCTGGCGCGTACGGTTATCGGCATCCTGTTTTAACTGCTGGCGAAGTTCCCCCTGACGGGTGGTGTTTTCACGCAGTTGACGCGAAACCTGTTCCAGCGCCTGCGCGATGCTGTCGGCTGTGGCATTTTCCTCCAGCCCGGCAGGCGGCTGCGCCCGATGGGCGGCAACGGCTTGTTCGGCGCTGGCGGCCAGCGCCTGTTTCTGCTGGCAATCGGCGTCGAGCTTCTGACGCAACTGCTCCAGCCGCTGGTGTTCGTCATCGGAAAGCAGTGCGCTGAGAAACGCGTGTTTATCGGCAAAGACGCTGTTTTCCAGCGCCGCAAGGAACTGTTTCTCCAGCGCTTCAGCCGTTTCGCTCTCCTGCGCCAGTTGCTGATGCAGGGTTTGCCATTGGCTTCGCAGCGACACGCAGTCGTCATGCACCTGGCGCCAGCCTTCCAGCGCCACGTTTTGCGCTTCGGCGGGCGTTTCGTCGGTGGGCAGCGTATCGAGAATGGGCGTAAGTTGGGTGATTTGCTCTTGCAGCGCGATCTGCTGTTGCTGCTGCTGTTGCCATTGCTCCGCTTCCTGCGCGCGCGCCGCCAGCCATGCGGCTTCTTCGCCTTCCGGTGGCAGAGTCAGATCCAGTTGTTGCAGCGCCGCAGCCAGCGTGTCGCGACGGGTGGTGACTGCCTGCTGGTATTGTTCGCTCTGCTGTTGCAGTTCGTTGATTTGAAAAAGTAATGTCTGGCGCTGGTTGTGCAGATAGAGCTGGTGTTCATACGCATCCTGCGCGCTTTGCCAACTGGTCAATTCACGGTGCGGATCCAGCGAGACATTCAACTGCTCGCACAGCGTAACCCACTCCTGCAATCCCGTTTGTTCATCCTGTTGAAGCGAGCGGACTTCGCGCTCGTCTTTTTCATAACGTTCAGCTATGCCTTTCAGCCGCTCGCCCAGCGCCACGCCTTCTTCTTTTACCTTCTGCACTTCGTCAAACAGCAACTGACGGCGAGACTGGTTCACGCCTGGCTCGATCGTCTGGTAGTGCGCAACCGCCGGATGTTCCGTGGCGCCACACAGCGGACAGGGCTGACCCGCCTGCAGGCGCGCGCGCTCGCTCTCCAGACTTTTGATGGTGTTTTCCAGCTCGCAGATGGTGGTGACTTCTGTCAGCAACTGGTTTTTTTCTTTATACAACGCGCGTTTTTGTTCCCGCTCGGCGTTGAGCTTTTCCTGCTCGGCTTGCAGATCCCGCAGGCTTTGCTGACGCAGGCTCAGTTGCTTGCGCAGCGGAGCGAAGCGGGCGTGCAGGGCGGCAAGCTGTTGGCGTAGCGGGCGATGCTGTGCGCACTGCGCCATCGCCGCAGCCGTCTCTTCCGCCGTCAGTTCCAGCGTGGCTTCCGGCAGCGTTTGCAGTTTCTGCTGATGGGTCAGCACGCGCTGTTGCAGGCTTTGCCACTGCTTTTTCTCCTCTTCCAACTGGTTAAACAGCACGCGCCAGCCGGTCAGTTCGCTGTGCCAGCGCTGGAAGCGGGCATGTTCGGCCAGCCAGCCGGCAACCGTTTTTTGACTGCCCAGCAGAACGGCATGCTTCTCGACGGCGGTTGCGCGGATACGCGCGCGCTGCAACAGGCTGGCATGTAAGCGAGTATTTACTTCTTCACTTTGGCTGCGGGTACGGGCCAGCGCTTTATGTTGCTCTTCAAGACGTTCCCACAGCGGACGTAACTGCAAAGCCGGTTGCGCCAGGGCAAGCCGCGCCAGTTGCGGCTGCGCGGCAGCCAGCGCCTGCTGCGCCTGCACCTGCGCGGCTTGCGCCCGTCCGAGCGCGGCACGAAGTTCGGCTTCTCGGTTTAGCCATTGCGCCTGTGCCTGCGTGGTTTGTTGCCCGGCCAGCAGCGTTTTTTCTTCGTCAGTAAGCGCCTGCAAACCTGTACTCAGTTGCTGGCGCTGTTCATCGTTGAGCAGCACCACGCCTTCCGCCTGCGCCTGTAGCTGTTCCAGCCGGGTTTTGGCCGCTTTATGTTTCTCAAACACCATGGCCGAAATCTGGCCATAGATTTCCGTGCCCGTCAGCTCTTCCAGCAGCTCGGCGCGCTCGCGCGGTTTGGCATTGAGAAACGCGGCAAATTGCCCCTGCGACAGCAGCATTGAGCGGGTAAAGCGGCCGTAGTCCAGCCCGGTTAATGAGGCGGTGAGATCGAGTTTATCTTTGACTTTATCGGCGAGGATTTTGCCGTCGGCGCAGGTCGCGAGCTCGACGCGCGGTGCTTGCAGATTGCCATCTGCCTGACCGCGCGCGCGGCTCTGGCTCCAGAAAGCGCGGTAAGCAATGCCTTTTACTTCAAATTCCACTTCCGCCAGGCACTCGGCAGTATCGCGGGTCATCAGATCGTTTTGCGATTGTGACAGGGTGCTAAGGCGCGGTGTTTCGTGGTACAGCGCCAGACAAATAGCATCGAGCAGGGTGGTTTTCCCTGCGCCCGTCGCGCCGGTAATGGCGAACAAACCGTTGCTGGCGAACGGCTCTTCGGTAAAGTCGATTTTCCATTCGCCTTTCAGCGAGTTGAGGTTTTTTAACCGCAAACTGAGGATCTTCATGCCTCTTTCTCCGCATCCAGCGCCTGGCGCGCTTCACTGAACAAGGCTTGCAGGCGCGCCGTTTGCATCTCGTCGATCTCTTCCTGCGCCAGGCGGCGGGCGAAGACCTCTTCAACTTTCAATTCACTGAGCGTTTCCCGCAGCTCTCCGGCGAGGATCCGCTCCCGCTGTTCGCGGCTGCGGCGCACCAGCAACACTTCGACGGGCAAATCTTCGGTAACTTGCTGGATTTTACGTTGCATATCAGCCAGATATTCGCGGCTTTCAATTTCAATATCCAGCCAGACTGGCGTGTCGGTGGACGCATCGCGCCACTGCTCAAGCTGGCGGCAAATCTCGGCGAAATCACCCTTGATTACGGCCAGCGGCTGCGTGGCCGGAATGTCGAGCGCGGTAACTTCCGCCAGCTTGCCATCGCTGAACGTGACCAGATTGACGCTTTTACGCTTTCCGGTTTCATCAAAACTCAGTGGGATCGGTGAACCGCAGTAGCGAATATGCTGCAGGCCGCCAATTTTCTGCGCGCGGTGAATATGTCCAAGCGCAATATAGTCGGCTGGCGGGAAATTCTCCGCCGGGAAGGCATCCAGGGTGCCGATATAGATGTCACGTACGGCGTCACTTTTGCTGGCACCGACGGTGGTCAAATGGCCGCTGGCGATAATCGGCAGCGCCTGCTCGCCGCGCAGAATGCAGGCGGCGTCATACTGCTTCTGGTAGTAATCGGTAATAGCCGCCAGCAGATGTTGCTGTTTTTCCTGCCCTGATAATCCGGCCTGGCTGATGACCATGTCACGCGGGCGTAAAAACGGTACCGGACAGAAAACGGCGCCGGGCGTGCCATCACGGCGATTGAGCCAGAATGGTGCGGCGCCGGCACTGGCGACCACGGTGGTTTTCAGGTAAGCGAGGATCTCTTTTGATTCGTTCAGCGTTGCCACGGAATCATGGTTGCCCGCCAGCACCACTAACTGGCAGCCGGTTTGCTGGAGTTTCACCACAAAGCGGTTATATAACTCGCGGGCATAACTGGGCGGAGAACCGGTATCAAAGATATCACCTGCAACAATAATGGCGTCCACCTGGTGCTGCTCTGCGGCATTCAGCAGCCAGTCGAGAAAGGCGTCATGTTCTGCAGCGCGGCTTTTGCTGTAAAAGTTCTGACCCAAATGCCAGTCTGAAGTGTGAATAATGCGCATAGCGATTCCGTGGCGAAAATGGATAAACGCGATTATAACATTCAGGGTGTTAGAGACATTAACTGCGTGAATATTCGCGCTGTCATAATGCTGCGGGCAGGGTCATCTGGTGGTCATGTTATTCATAAATCTGTCATAAAACTGACGCATAATGGCGCCGCTATACAAACTGACGACTTATACGAGAAAACAGGGCGAATTATGGCGAGACGAATTCTGGTCGTTGAAGATGAAGCACCGATCCGTGAAATGGTGTGCTTTGTGCTCGAGCAAAATGGTTTTCAACCGGTAGAAGCTGAAGATTATGACAGTGCGGTGAACCAACTTAACGAACCCTGGCCAGACTTGGTTTTACTGGACTGGATGTTGCCTGGCGGTTCCGGTATTCAGTTTATTAAGCACCTGAAACGCGAGGCCATGACCCGCGATATTCCGGTGATGATGCTGACGGCGCGTGGCGAAGAGGAAGATCGTGTACGCGGTCTGGAAACCGGTGCGGACGATTACATTACCAAGCCCTTCTCACCGAAAGAGCTGGTTGCCCGTATTAAAGCGGTTATGCGCCGTATTTCGCCGATGGCGGTGGAAGAAGTGATTGAAATGCAGGGACTTAGCCTCGATCCCTCTTCGCATCGCGTGATGACCGGCGAAAATCCGCTGGATATGGGGCCGACGGAGTTTAAACTCTTACACTTCTTTATGACCCACCCGGAACGCGTGTACAGTCGTGAACAACTGCTGAACCATGTCTGGGGAACCAATGTTTACGTCGAAGACAGAACGGTTGATGTCCATATTCGTCGCCTGCGCAAAGCGCTGGAACACAGCGGTCACGATCGTATGGTGCAAACAGTGCGCGGCACGGGATATCGTTTTTCGACCCGTTTCTGAAATTTGACAGGAGTGTGACGCGTGCTGGAACGGCTGTCATGGAAAAGGCTGGTGCTGGAGCTCCTCCTTTGTTGTCTACCTGCTTTTATACTCGGCGCGATTTTCGGTTACCTGCCCTGGTTTTTATTTGCCGCGGTAACCGGGCTGCTGATCTGGCATTTCTGGAATTTACTGCGCCTCTCCTGGTGGTTGTGGGTCGATAAAAGTATGACTCCACCGCCCGGCACGGGAAGCTGGGAGCCGCTGTTATACGGGCTGCACCAGATGCAGATGCGTAATAAAAAGCGGCGGCGCGAGCTGGGTAATCTCATCAAACGCTTTCGCAGCGGTGCGGAATCTCTGCCGGATGCGGTGATCCTCACCACCGAAGAAGGGTCTATTTTCTGGTGTAACGGCCTGGCACAACAGCTGCTGGGGCTGCGCTGGCCGGATGATAACGGGCAGAACATCCTGAACCTGCTGCGCTACCCTGAATTCACGCAGTATCTTAAAAAACAAGAATTTACCCGGCCACTGAATCTGGTGCTGAACAGCGGGCGCCATCTGGAGATCCGCGTGATGCCTTACAGCGAGCAGCAACTGCTGCTGGTGGCGCGCGATGTTACGCAGATGCACCAACTGGAAGGCGCGCGGCGTAACTTTTTCGCTAACGTCAGCCATGAATTGCGCACGCCGTTGACGGTGCTGCAAGGTTACCTGGAGATGATGCAGGAGCAGGCGCTGGAAGGCGCGCCGCGCGAAAAAGCGCTGCATACCATGCGTGAGCAAACATCGCGGATGGAAGGGCTGGTGCGCCAGCTGCTGACGCTGTCGAAGATTGAAGCGGCGCCGACGCTGCCGCCAAATGAAACCATCGATGTGCCGATGATGCTGCGCCTGGTTGAACGGGAAGCGCAGACGCTCAGCCAAAAAAAGCACAACCTGGAGTTTGAGGTCGATAACGCCTTAAAAGTGCTCGGTAATGAGGAGCAATTGCGCAGCGCCATCTCCAACCTGGTGTATAACGCGGTGAATCATACGCCCGCCGGAACGCACATTATTGTGCGCTGGCAGCATGTGCCGCAAGGGGCGGAATTCAGCGTTGAGGATAATGGTCCGGGCATTGCCGCCGAACATATTCCGCGTCTGACCGAGCGTTTTTACCGCGTCGATAAGGCCCGTTCCCGGCAAACCGGCGGGAGCGGGCTTGGGCTGGCGATTGTTAAACATGCTCTCAACCATCACGAAAGCCGCCTTGATATTGCGAGTACGCCCGGCAAAGGGACGAGTTTTAGCTTTATTCTGCCGGAACGTCTGGTTGCCAAAACTCCTGCTGCCTGACGCTCCTGTCAGCTTATCTTTCCAGCGGCCTGTAAAAACAGGCCGCATTTCCTGCTGATTCCCCGCGATAAAACCTATTTTGTACGCATGATGCTTTTTTGTTCGCATGATCAGCCATGTGTTTTTCTTATAAATAGAGTATTGGACTGGATGTTTATCTTGATCCAGCATATCCATCTGGTTTTGCGATCCCATCTTGCCTTTAAACGTTATAAGCGTTTAAATTGCGCCCCTGACATTGTCAGACCGACTATGTTTACGTGGTAAATCGAAAAACTATACTCCGCCACGTTACGTATTAAGCATTTCCAGCTGATTTTTCACGGTTTATACGCGTTATTGTTCGGCAGGGAAGGCGAAAAATTCACCATTATTTACGACACCACATCCACAGGCAGTAAACTTATGACCTATCACTTAAAACCACGAGACATTGTTGCTCTGGGCTTTATGACCTTCGCCTTGTTCGTTGGCGCAGGGAACATCATTTTCCCGCCAATGGTCGGCTTGCAGGCGGGTGAACACGTCTGGATGGCGGCGTTTGGTTTTCTGATTACCGCCGTAGGCCTGCCGGTGCTGACAGTTGTTGCGCTGGCCAAAGTGGGTGGCGGTGTGGATAGCCTGAGCACGCCGATCGGTAAAGTCGCTGGCGTGCTGCTGGCAACCGTTTGTTATCTGGCGGTAGGGCCGTTGTTCGCCACGCCGCGTACGGCGACCGTCTCGTTTGAGGTGGGGATTGCGCCGCTGACTGGCGATGGCGCAATGCCGCTGCTGGTCTACAGCATCGTTTATTTTGCGCTGGTGATCCTGGTGTCGCTCTATCCGGGCAAGCTGCTGGATACTGTGGGCAACTTCCTTGCTCCGCTGAAAATTATCGCGCTGACCATTCTTTCGATTGCCGCGATCGTCTGGCCGGCTGGTCCTATCAGCCATGCGCTGGAAGCTTATCAGACTGCACCGTTCTCTAACGGTTTTGTTAATGGCTATCTGACGATGGATACGCTGGGTGCAATGGTGTTCGGTATCGTGATCGTGAATGCCGCCCGTTCGCGCGGTGTGACCGAAGCGCGTCTGCTGACCCGCTACACCGTCTGGGCCGGGCTGATGGCGGGCGTGGGGCTAACGCTGCTCTATCTGGCGCTGTTCCGCCTGGGTTCAGACAGCGCGACGCTGGTGGATCAATCCGCTAACGGCGCAGCGATTCTGCATGCTTATGTTCAGCACACCTTTGGTGGCGCGGGCAGCTTCCTGCTGGCGGCGTTGATCTTCATCGCTTGCCTGGTGACGGCGGTTGGCCTGACCTGCGCCTGCGCCGAGTTTTTCGCGCAATATCTGCCGCTCTCTTACCGTTCGCTGGTGTTTATTCTTGGCATCTTCTCAATGGCGGTTTCCAACCTGGGGCTGAGTCATCTGATTCAGATCTCCATCCCCGTGCTGACGATGATCTACCCGCCGTGCATCGTGCTGGTGGTGCTGAGCTTCAGCCGTTCGTGGTGGAACAACTCCACCCGCGTAATTGCGCCAGCCATGTTTATCAGCCTGCTTTTTGGTATCCTTGACGGCGTGAAAGCATCCGCCTTTGCTGAGTATTTACCGGCCTGGACGCAGCGTTTGCCGCTGGCGGAACAGGGGCTGGCCTGGCTGATGCCGAGCCTGGTGATGGTGGTTCTGGCGGCAGTCTGGGATCGCACCGCCGGGCGTCAGGTGACTTCCAGCGCGCATTAACAGTTGCGGATACGGTTTGTTTAACCACGGGGTTTGGCGCCCCGTGGTTTTTTATTTTTGTGTTGAATAATGGCAGTGGAAACGATGGAAAGTACGAATAAGCTGAAGCGTGGGTTAAGCACCCGCCACATCCGCTTTATGGCGCTGGGATCGGCAATCGGCACCGGGCTGTTTTACGGCTCTGCCGATGCCATCAAAATGGCCGGGCCGAGCGTGTTGCTGGCCTACATTATTGGTGGCGTCGCCGCGTATATCATTATGCGTGCGCTGGGTGAAATGTCGGTACATAACCCTTCCGCCAGCTCGTTCTCTCGTTACGCACAGGAAAACCTCGGCCCGCTTGCGGGCTATATCACTGGCTGGACCTACTGTTTTGAAATCCTGATCGTGGCGATTGCCGATGTGACGGCTTTCGGCATCTATATGGGCGTCTGGTTCCCGACGGTGCCGCACTGGATCTGGGTGCTGAGCGTGGTGATGATCATCTGCGCCATTAACCTGATGAGCGTAAAAGTCTTCGGCGAACTGGAGTTCTGGTTCTCGTTCTTTAAAGTCGCCACCATTATCATCATGATTCTCGCCGGTTTTGGCATCATCATCTGGGGCATCGGTAACGGCGGGCAGCCGACCGGGATCAGCAATTTGTGGAGCCACGGCGGTTTCTTCAGTAATGGCTGGCTGGGCACGGTGATGGCGCTGCAAATGGTGATGTTCGCCTACGGCGGTATCGAAATCATCGGCATCACCGCCGGTGAAGCGAAAGATCCGGAAAAATCGATCCCGCGCGCCATTAACTCCGTACCGATGCGCATTCTGGTGTTTTATGTCGGGACGCTGTTCGTCATCATGTCCATCTACCCGTGGAACCAGGTCGGTACTGACGGCAGCCCGTTTGTCCTGACCTTCCAGCATATGGGCATTACCTTTGCCGCCAGCATTCTTAACTTTGTGGTACTGACCGCTTCGCTTTCGGCGATCAATAGCGATGTTTTTGGCGTGGGGCGCATGCTGCACGGCATGGCGGAGCAGGGCAGTGCACCGAAGATGTTTGCCAAAACCTCTCGTCGCGGCATCCCGTGGGTGACGGTCATGGTGATGACCGTTGCGCTGCTGCTGGCGGTCTGGTTGAACTACATCATGCCGGAGAATGTTTTCCTGGTGATTGCGTCGCTGGCGACCTTTGCCACGGTATGGGTGTGGATCATGATTTTGCTGTCGCAAATCGGTTTCCGCCGCCGCCTTTCTGCCGATGAAGTGAAGGCGCTGAAATTCAAAGTGCCTGGCGGTGTGACAACTACCGTCGTGGGACTGCTGTTCCTTGTGTTTATCATCGCGCTGATTGGCTGGCACCCGGAAACCCGCATTTCGCTGTACGTGGGTCTGGCGTGGATTGTGCTGTTGCTGATTGGCTGGATGTTTAAAAAATCCGCCTGATGGCGGCGACGCCTTATCAGGCCTGCAGGGCCTGATAAGTGCAGTAACCCGGCAAAAAATCACACCACCGGGGTCAGCATTTTCCCGTCATTGAAATAACTCACCAGGTTATTGATGGTCAGATCCGCCATCGCCTGGCGGGTTTCCGCCGTATTGCTGGCAATATGCGGTAGCAGCACGACATTTGGCAGCTCGCGCAGCGGCAGGGGAATATGGGGTTCGTTCTCAAACACATCCAGTCCTGCGCCGCGTAACTTTCCTTCCTGCAGCACCGCGATCAGCGCGTCGGTATCCACCACGCTGCCACGCGCAATATTCACCAGAATCCCTTCAGGCCCCAGCGCTTCCAGCACTTCACGATTAATGACATGATGCGTTTTCGCCCCTCCGGGTAACGTCAGTACCAGAAAATCCACCGCCCGCGCCAGGTCAACGATGCTCTGATGGCGTTGCCAGCGGCTGTTACGGGCTTCCCGGGGGCTGAAATAGTGGATCGGCATATTGAACGCCGCCGCACGCCGGGCAACATCGTGGCCGATATTGCCCATGCCGACAATCCCGCAGCGTTTCCCGCTCATTTTCCAGGCACCAGGAAATGCGGCATGCTCCCATTGCCCCGCGCGGGCGAAGCGGTCGGCTTCGCAAATTTTGCGCGTCACCGCCAGCATCAGCGCCAGCCCGGTGTCGGCGACGCACTCATTGAGCACGTTTGGCGTGTTGCTGACGGTGATCCCCCGGCGACGGCAGGTTTCGAGATCGGTCGCATCAACACCCACGCCAAAACCGCTGATCGCCTCCAGCGCCGGAAGCTGCTCAATCAGCGAGGTACTGATCCCCCTGGCTGCACGGGTTAACGCACCGCGAATGGCATGCGCATGGTCGCGCAGCAGGGTTTGCTCATCCTGCTGCCAGTATTTATGCACCACAAAATGCTGTTCGAGGGTGGTTATCATCGGTTGGGGAATTTCAGTAATGACAAGGATTTCGGGTTTATTTTTCATACTTATTCCTGGCGGTTATCATTTTTAACAGTATAAAAAGCAGCCTGTCCGGAGACTTCGGGCATCGGCACGAAGCAGGCCTGCAAAAACTCACGCATTTGCCCGGCGGTAGCTCTGCCGGATCACATCTGCGCCCCGTCTCTCAGCCCTGTAAAAAAAGCGAAAGAAGGAGGCGGCAGACGTGCGGGTGTGGAAGAGTGGCGTCATTTTGAGCACAGGGGATTTTTGATGTTAAATGCATGGCACCTGCCCGTCGCGCCGTTTGTGAAACAAAATAAAGATCAGTTAATTATCACGCTCTGGCTGAGTGGGATCGGTTTGCCGGAGCGGGTGATGCTGCGCACCGAAATCGACAATGAAGAGACGCCGCTGGCTATGCACCGACGGCGGAAAACCGCGGCGAACGGCGTCAGTGCCTGGCAAGTTGCGCTGGACATCAGCAGTGGGCAACCGCGCCGCCGCTACAGCTTTAAGCTCCTGTGGGAGAACCGGCAACTGTGGTTTACGCCGCAGGGGTTTAGCCGTTTTCCACCCGCCCGTCTCGAACAGTTCGCGGTTGATGCGCCGGATGATGGGCCGCAGTGGGTGGCCGATCAGGTGTTTTACCAGATTTTCCCGGACCGTTTTGCGCGCAGCCAGCCGCGCGGTGAGCAGCAGGATAAGGTTTACCATCATCATGCCGCTGGTCACCCCATTGTGCTGCGCGACTGGGACGATCCGTTAACGGCACAAGCCGGGGGATCAACCTTTTATGGTGGCGATCTCGACGGGATCAGCGAAAAGTTGCCCTACCTGAAAAAGCTGGGCGTTACCGCGCTCTATCTCAACCCGGTTTTTGTCGCTCCCAGCGTACATAAATATGACACTGAAGATTACCGCCATGTCGATCCGCAGTTTGGCGGTGACGAAGCCCTGTTACGCCTGCGGCGCAATACGCAGCAACTGAATATGCGTTTGATCCTTGATGGTGTTTTTAACCATAGCGGTGATTCCCACGCGTGGTTCGATCGCCACAACCGTGGCACCGGTGGAGCCTGTCATAACCCCGATTCCCGCTGGCGTAGCTGGTACAGTTTTGACGAGCAGGGCCGCGCCCGCGACTGGCTGGGGTATGCCAGCCTGCCGAAACTCGATTATCAGTCACCGACGCTGGTTGAAGAGATTTATCAGGGGGAGGAGAGCATTGTGCGCCACTGGCTGAAAGCGCCGTGGAACATGGACGGCTGGCGGCTGGACGTGGTGCATATGCTGGGCGAAGACGGCGGGGCGCGTAACAATCTGCACCATATTTCGGGGATCACCCGCGCGGCGAAAGAGACGCTGCCGCAGGCCTATGTTTTCGGCGAACATTTTGGCGATGCGCGCCAGTGGCTACAGGCGGATGCTGAAGACGCGGCCATGAATTATCGCGGTTTTACGCTGCCGGTGTGGGCCTTTCTGGCGAATACAGATATTGCCTACGATCCCCAGCAGATCGATGCGCAAACTTGCGCAGCATGGATGGATAACTACCGGGCCGGACTGTCGCACCAGCAGCAGTTGCGTATGTTTAACCAGCTCAACAGCCACGATACGCCGCGCTTTAAAACCGTGCTCGGCAAAGATTTTGCCCGGCTGCCGCTGGCGGTGGTCTGGCTGTTTAGCTGGCCGGGAACGCCTTGCATCTATTATGGCGATGAAGTGGGACTCGACGGGGCGAACGATCCCTTTTGTCGTAAGACCTTCCCGTGGGATAAAAAGCGCCAGGATACGCAACTGCTGGCGCTCTACCAGCGTATGGCGAAACTGCGCGCGCGTAGCCAGGCTTTGCGGCGCGGCGGCTGCCAGGTGATATACGCCCAGGATAACGTGCTGGTTTTTGTTCGTGTCTGGCAGCAACAGCGCGTACTGGTGGCGATCAACCGCGGCGAAGCCTGCGAGGTGGTGCTGGAGGGCTCGCCGCTGTTAGAGGCGAAAAACTGGCGGCTTCAGGAAGGTACAGGTACGCTACTGGATGATGTGCTGACGCTTTCAGCTACCAGCGCATCTGTCTGGTCTGCCGCCTGAATCGCCACGCGACGAGGGGCGGTCGTTACGTCTCCCCTTTAGCGAAGGCGATAGTACATGGATGGTCTTTTAGTATTCGGCGTGGTAGTGCTGTTTCTGGCGCTGGTAGTGGTGCCCATTGTGGCGATAACCGCCTGGCGGCGCAGCGTCGCCACGCAGAGTGAACTTCTGCAATTGCAGCAGCGGCTGAGCGTACTTGAACAGCGCCTGATGGAAATGCCGGAAAGCCGTGAAGCGACGTCGGCCGGGGCTGTCCCGGCACCTGCTCGCGAAGTAATTGAAATTCCTCAAACGCCTGTATCAGCGGTTAATCCGTGGGAACGTAAGGCCGAATCGCCAGCGGCCGCTGTTGACGCGCCTGCTATAAAAACAACGAAGCCGGAAACCGCCTCCTGGGGCATGGTCACTTCGCTGGCGCGCTGGTTTATGCAGGGCAATCCGCTGGCGAAACTGGGCATTGTGCTGCTATTTATCGGACTCTCCTTCTTACTACGTTACACCGTGGAATACGCCTTGTTCCCGCTGGAATTACGGCTGGCTGCCGTGGCGTTGGTCGCCCTGGTTCTGCTGGGGCTGGGGTGGCGATTGCGGCATAAGCAAACCGTTTTTGCTTTGATACTGCAAGGCGGCGCGGTTGGCGCGCTCTACTTAACCGTGTTCGGCGCATTTCGCTTGTGGCAGATGTTGCCGATGACGCTGGCCTTTGGGCTGCTCATTGTTATTTGCGCGGCAAGCGTCGGGCTGGCGGTGCTGCAACAGGCGCTGAGCCTGGCACTGCTGGCCAGCCTTGGCGGCTATCTGGCACCGATACTGCTCTCCACCGGTGGCGGCAGCCATATCGCACTGTTCTCGTTTTACTTACTGCTCTCGGCAGGCATTCTCGCCATCAGCCTCTGGCAGCACTGGCGCGAACTGAATCTTCTGGGGATGTTCTTCACTTTCGGCGTTGCCGGGCTGTGGGGCATGGAGAGCTACCGTCCGGAATTTTATCTGAGCTGCCAGCTCTTCCTGATTGTCAACATCCTGATCTTCGGCGTATTGAGCGTAGCGTTGTCACTGCGCGCGCAGCGTCGGGGAGAGCGCATTATTGATGGCGTGCTGCTGTTCGCGCCGCCGCTGGTGGGATTTGGTATGCAGTACGCTATTACCTGGCACTGGCACTACGGACCGGCGTTTAGCGCTCTGGGTTTTGGTCTTTTCTATCTGGCATTAGCGACCCTGGCGCTGAAGCGCTACCCGACGGCGGCAAAACCGCTGGTACTGGCAGCGCTGGCGCTGGGCGGCGCGTTTGCCACACTGGCAATCCCACTGGCGCTTTCAGCGCGCTGGACGGCAATGGCCTGGGCGCTGGAAGGGCTGGGAATCTTGTGGCTCGGCGTGCAGCAAAACCTGCGGCGTATGAGCTACAGCGGCAGCGCCTTGTTGTTGCTGGCGCTGTGTAGCGCGCTCTGGGCGTCAGCCGATGGGCTTAATGCCTTGTCGACCTTGTTGATCTTTGCCGTGCTGAGCGGTTGTTGGCTGGCGGGCGCATGGCTGTGGCGTGGGATCCGGCGTGAAGGCAGCGGGTTGCTGCTGGCGGGCGCGGTAGCGTTCTGGGTGGTTGCGCTGGGCGGCGCGACACAGCTGGTTTTACCGGTTGCGGTGCATGCCGGGTTTGGCGTACTGGCGCTGTTGGCGCTTTCGGTGTGGCTGTGGCGTGCGGGCAGCCTGCGCGCATCATGGCCGGAGCTGGGCTACGCCCGGTGGTTGTTGTGGCTGGGTATGGCGCTGATGCTGGGCTGGCAGATAACATCGCAAGGGCATGCTCTGGCGGCGGGATGGTCGAATCTCGCCTGGTGTATTGCTCTGCCTTCCGCTTTGCTGCTGCTCTACAAGGATAATGGCACTGTGCCTGCGCGCGTGTCGCAAGGGTTACATATCTCCCTGTTCTGGATGCTGTTGCTGGCGGCTGGTAGTGAAGTGTGGTGGTTTGTTGAGGGACTGCCGTGGGGATCGGAGCCCTGGCAGAGCGGGTTGCCGATGGCGGCGGGTGGCCTTGCGATCGCGCTGGTGCTGGCGGCAATCCGCCATGCGTTCTGGCCGTTTCGCATCTGGCCTGCGCTATATGGCGCGCTGGCGCTGTTGCCGGTAGTACCTGTGCTGTTGGGCTGGCTGGTATTCGCTAACCTCGGCGACGGAGTGGTGACGGAGATGCGTTATCTCCCGCTGGTTAACCCGCTGGAAGAGGGGGCGGCTTTCGCACTGGCTGGCGTCTGGTTGTATAGCCGTTTTGCTGAAACCCACTACCCGACGATAGCGCCACAAATGTGGCGTGTACGGCCATGGGTCCTGGCGGCGCTTGGTTTCTGGTGGCTTAACGGTGCGTTGCTGCGGTTGCTGGCGTATTACGGCGAAGTGGAGTGGGATGTGGGCAGTTTGTGGCAATCGCGGTTGATCCAGACCAGCCTGGCGCTGTTCTGGATGTTGATTGCGCTGGTGGTGATGATTCGCGCGACGCGTCAGCATGCTCGCCATCAGTGGCTGTGCGGCGGTGTGCTGCTGGGCGTTGTATTGCTTAAGTTGATGCTGGTAGACAGCGCCGGAGGCGGTGGCTTATCGCGGGCGATCGCCTTTATTGGCGTGGCCGTACTGGTGCTGATTGTGGGCTATTTTTCACCCCTGCCACCAAAGGCTGTGCGGGAACAAAATAAGGGAGAAGAACAATGACAACATGGCATGGAGTAGTGTTGGCTGCGCTGATAATGGCAACGGGCGCGGCGATAAGCAGTGAACCGCTCCCGGATTCGCCGCAGGATTATGCGTTTGGCGCCTCGCTTGATTTGCCGCAAGCGGCTTCCTGGTATCGCGTGGATCTGCCGCTGGATGTTTACACGCAAAGTACATGGCCAGATTTGCGTGACGTACGGGTGTTTAATCGCGACGGAGAGCGAGTGCCGTTCACGCTGGAAACACAAAGTGCGGCAACCCACGCGCCTGCCGCCATTCCGCTGCGCGTCTTCCCGCTCGACTCCTCACCGGTTGAAACCAGCGCGCAAGGGCAAAATGTGGTGCGTTTGCACTCCTCATCCGGCGTCGATATTCGTATTGAAGGCGAGCCAGCAGAGGTGGTTGGACAGAGTTATTTGCTGGCGCTGCCGGAAAATATGCCGGAGACCTTTACGCTGGCGCAGTTGAAGCTGACATGGCCGGAAGCAGTAGCGAAATGGCGTAGCAAAGTAACGCTCTTTTTCAGTGATGATATGCGTAGCTGGGCAACATTGCAGGAAAATGCGCCGGTGATGGAGCTGGCGAGCGGTAACGACCGGTTGAAACTCGATCAGATAAATGTCAATCAAACCATGTCCGCGGATGGCGTGCGTTATTTGCTGATGGTGTTTGATACGCCAAATCTGCCGGTGACGATTACGCAGGTCACGGCGACGCTGGGCAGCGAGCCAACGCCGCTGGAGCAGGTACAGATAGCGAGCCACGGACAGCGGGTTTCTTCCACCGAGGCGCAATACCTGTGGGCGCAACCGCAGCCGTTAAGTTCATTGTCGGTAAAACTGGCGGAAGGGAGCGTTCTGCCGGTGGAGATCGCGTTCCGCAGTAGCGCCAGCGCCGAGTGGCAACCGCTCAGTAAAACTGTGTTGTGGCAGCGTAATGAACAGGCTTCTGCGCCGATCGCGTTACCGGAAGGAGTCGTGCAGGCGGTGCGCATTACCACGCTGGATGCGCGTTTACCGGGTGAATTACCGCAGATGAGCGGCAGTCGCTCGCGGCAATCGCTGCTGTTTAACGCCCAGGGCAAAGGGCCATTTATGCTGGCCTGGGGTAACCGGGCGGCGCAGCCTGCCGCCGTGGCCCTGGATGCGCTAATCCCGGAGGCCTTACGTAAACAGCTCGATCTTGACGCGATCCCGGAAGTACAAGTGGCAGAGCGAGTGACACCTGGCGGGCAGGAACGGCTGACGGCGACGTCGCCTGCTGAACGGCAGGGAATGTGGAAAACGTGGCTGGTGTGGGGCGTGCTGCTGCTGGGGGTTGTGGTGCTGGTTTGGATGGCGCTGCGTATCTGGCGTGAAGTGAAAACACGCTAACAAAAAGGCCCGCAGTGCGGGCCTTTTGTCAAACGCTGCCGATTACAGGCTGGAGACGTTTTCGCTCAGGTATTTCGCAACGCCGTCCGGAGAAGCGCTCATCCCTTCTTTACCTTTTTCCCACTGCGCCGGGCAAACTTCGCCGTGCTCTTCGTGGAATTGCAGCGCATCAACCATACGCAGCATTTCGTCGATGTTACGCCCCAGCGGCAGGTCGTTAACTACCTGATGACGCACGATACCGTCTTTGTCGATCAGGAAAGAACCGCGCAGCGCAACGCCTGCGTCCGGGTGTTCGATACCGTAAGCCTGCTGGATTTCACGTTTGATATCCGCAACCATTGCGTATTTCACCGCACCGATACCGCCTTTCTCAACCGGCGTGTTACGCCATGCGTTGTGAACAAACTCGGAGTCGAAGGAGACGCCAACCACTTCAACGCCGCGCTTCTGGAACTCTTCGTAGCGTTTGTCGAAAGCGATCAGTTCAGACGGGCAAACGAAGGTGAAATCCATCGGCCAGAAAAACAGCACGGTGGCTTTGCCGTTGGTGTGCTGTTTGAAATTAAAGTTTTCAACGATTTCACCGCTGCCCAGTACGGCTGCTGCTGTAAAATCCGGTGCCTGACGAGTGACCAGTACCATGTGTACTCCTGTGATTTACAAGGTTAATTAGAACGCAACGCGGGCCAGTATAGGGAGAGGGCGGAAGTGGCTCAAAGCGCCATTGACAATCGTTGAGACAGGTTTTGCCTATCAATTAAAGCGTGCGAGAAATTGCCTGCTCCATCATGCGCGGGTAGAACTGCCAGAACAGGCTTTCCAGTTCGGCGTAGTTAGCGTCGAGATCCTGCCAGGAGTCGCGCAGCGCATCAAGCCGCGGGCGGCGGTTCGCCATGCCGTTGAGTACATTCTGAATAAAGGACATCTCCCGGTAGCGCTCCAGCCAGCGTTCCGACCACAGGTAGTTATTCAAATTCACAAAACGCGGCGGGGACTCCGGCAAAATGGTGGCCACCTGCGAATGGGCATAACGCACGAAATCCTCCAGCGAAAAATCGGGGGAGAGCTGCGCCCAGTGGCGGGAGAGAAAGTGATCCCACATCACGTCCAGCGTGATGGGCGCGACCCGGCGCGTTTGCGCGCGGAATCCTTCACGGGCGATTTTGACTTCTGGCAGGTTGTCGGTCATCACGTCGATACGGCGGTGCATATAAATGCCATCCACCACTGCTGGCGCGTAGAGATTTTCCGGGTTGCCGCGAACGAAGTCCGCCAGCAGGTTGCCGGGCAGCGAGCTGTCCGCCAGGTGTGCAAGATGCAGGTGTGCTAAAAAATTCATTCTATGTCCATCATTGTCGATTGCAGGTGTTTCGCCAGCGCCCGGTGGCGCCAGCACTGGCGCTGTTATGCCGCTTTGTCTTTTAGGTTATTTTTTGAACCAAAAGCGGCTAACGGTTGCAGCGAAAGGGCGCGGGCACTAGACTACCCGCCTCTTATTTTGTCTTGAGTTAGTGTCATGCGCGTTGCCGATTTTTCCTTTGAATTACCCGAATCCCTGATTGCCCACTACCCACAGCCCGAGCGCAGCAGTTGCCGCTTACTTTCGCTGGATGGCCCAACAGGCGCGCTGACGCACGGTACTTTCACCGATTTACTGGATAAGCTCAACCCTGGCGATCTGCTGGTGTTCAATAATACCCGCGTGATCCCTGCACGCTTGTTCGGCCGTAAAGCGAGCGGCGGTAAGATTGAAGTGCTGGTTGAGCGCATGCTCGATGATAAACGTATTCTGGCACATATTCGCGCGTCTAAAGCGCCAAAACCCGGCGCTGAGCTGCTGCTGGGCGATGCCGAAGATGTTCGGGCAACTATGGTTGCGCGCCACGATGCGCTGTTTGAAGTTGAGTTCCATGATGAGCGCCCGGTGCTGGATATTCTTAACGCCATTGGCCATATGCCGCTGCCGCCGTATATCGATCGTCCGGATGAAGATGCCGATCGCGAGCTCTATCAGACGGTCTACAGCCAGAAGCCGGGCGCGGTTGCTGCACCGACGGCGGGCCTGCATTTTGATGAGCCGCTGCTGGAACGTCTGCGTAATAAAGGCATTGAAATGGCTTTCGTTACCCTGCATGTCGGTGCCGGGACTTTCCAGCCGGTACGCGTCGACAGCATTGAAGATCACATCATGCACTCCGAATATGCCGAAGTGCCGCAGGAGGTTGTGGACGCGGTGCTGGCGGCGAAAGCGCGCGGCAACCGTGTTGTCGCTGTGGGAACCACGTCCGTACGCTCGCTGGAGAGCGCCGCGCAGGCCGCCAACGATGCGCTGATTGCGCCGTTCTTTGGCGATACGCAGATCTTCATTTATCCGGGTTATCAATATCAGGTGATCGATGCGCTGGTGACCAACTTCCATCTGCCGGAATCGACGCTGATCATGCTGGTTTCCGCGTTTGCCGGATATCAGCACACCATGAACGCGTACCGCGCCGCCGTTGCGCAGGAATATCGCTTCTTTAGTTATGGCGATGCGATGTTTATCACGTACAATCCGCAGGCCATTACTGAACGCCCATAAAAAGGCTATTTTACTTGCCATTTTGCACTTGGGCAGTGCTCGCAATCCTCACGTACTATGTGTACGCTCCGGTTGCTGTGCGCTGTCCGCGTCCAAACTGGCGGCGTCAATTACGCCTTTTTTGCTTGTTGATGAATTCGATGTTGTGGAGTGATTTCACAGCAGATAGTTACCATCAGACTGTCTCTCTGATGCTGGAGAAAAAATGAAATTTGAACTGGATACCACCGACGGACGCGCCCGCCGCGGTCGTCTGGTGTTTGAACGCGGCGTGGTTGAAACGCCGGCGTTTATGCCTGTGGGCACTTACGGCACCGTAAAAGGGATGACGCCGGAAGAAGTGGAAGCCACTGGCGCACAAATTATTCTGGGCAACACCTTCCACCTGTGGCTGCGCCCGGGCCAGGAAATCATGAAGCTGCATGGCGATCTGCACGATTTTATGCAGTGGAAAGGCCCGATTCTGACCGATTCCGGCGGCTTCCAGGTCTTCAGTCTTGGCGACATTCGCAAGATCACCGAATCGGGCGTGCACTTCCGCAACCCGATCAATGGCGATCCGATTTTCCTCGACCCGGAAAAGTCGATGGAGATCCAATACGACCTCGGTTCCGACATCGTGATGATCTTCGATGAATGTACCCCATACCCGGCCGACTGGGATTATGCGAAACGCTCTATGGAAATGTCTCTACGCTGGGCGAAGCGCAGTCGCGACCGATTCGACGGATTAGGCAACAAAAATGCGCTCTTTGGCATCATTCAGGGCAGCGTTTACGAAGATTTACGAGATATATCGGTCAAAGGTCTGGTAGAGATTGGCTTTGATGGCTACGCTGTCGGCGGTCTTGCTGTAGGGGAGCCAAAAGAAGATATGCACCGCATCCTGGAGCATGTCTGCCCGCAAATCCCTGCAGACAAACCACGATACCTGATGGGTGTGGGTAAACCGGAAGATTTAGTTGAAGGTGTGCGTCGCGGCATTGATATGTTCGACTGTGTTATGCCGACGCGTAATGCCCGCAACGGTCATCTGTTTGTGACCAACGGCGTGGTGAAAATCCGTAACGCGAAATATAAAAGCGATACCAGCCCGCTCGATGCTGAGTGTGATTGCTACACCTGTCGCAATTATTCACTTGCGTATTTGCATCATCTCGATCGTTGCAACGAAATCTTGGGCGCGCGTCTCAATACGATTCATAACCTGCGGTATTATCAGCGTTTAATGGCTGGTTTACGCAAGGCTATCGAAGAGGGTAAATTAGAGCGCTTCGTAGCGGATTTTTACCAACGTCAGGGTCGACCGGTTCCACCTTTGAACGTTGATTAATTAAATAAATGAGGGAATTTGAATGAGCTTTTTTATTTCTGATGCGGTAGCGGCAGCTGGCGCGCCGGCACAGGGTAGCCCGATATCTCTGATCCTGATGCTGGTGGTGTTTGGTCTGATTTTCTACTTCATGATCCTGCGTCCGTAGCAAAAACGCACGAAAGAGCATAAAAAGCTGATGGACTCCATCGCCAAAGGTGATGAAGTGCTGACTAACGGTGGTCTGGTTGGTCGCGTAACCAAAGTAGCTGAAACCGGCTACATTGCGATTGCGCTGAACGACACCACTGAAGTAGTAATCAAACGTGACTTCGTAGCTGCCGTTCTGCCGAAAGGCACTATGAAGGCGCTGTAATCATTTCGTTTTCCCAAAGGGAACTGCCGTGTTAAACCGTTATCCTTTGTGGAAGTACATCATGCTGGTCGTCGTGATTATCGTCGGCCTGCTTTACGCACTTCCCAACCTGTATGGTGAGGATCCGGCTGTTCAGATCACTGGCGCGCGCGGCGTCGCCGCCAGTGAGCAAACGCTGATCCAGGTCCAGAAAAATTTACAAGAAGAAAAAATCAACGCGAAGTCCGTGGCACTGGAAGATGGCGCTATTCTCGCTCGCTTTGATTCGACTGACACACAGCTGCGCGCCCGCGAGGTGCTGGTCAGCGCGTTAGGCGATCAATACGTCGTAGCTCTTAACCTTGCTCCTGCAACGCCTCGCTGGCTGACCGCCATCAAAGCCGAACCGATGAAACTCGGTCTCGATTTACGCGGCGGCGTGCACTTCCTGATGGAAGTGGACATGCAAACAGCGCTGACCAAGCTGCAGGAACAGAATATGGACAGCCTGCGCAGCGATCTGCGCGATAAAGGGATTCCTTACACCACCGTGCGTAAGGAAGATAATTATGGCCTGAGCATCCAGTTCCGCGACAGCGCGGCGCGCGATCAGGCGAATACTTACCTGACCAGCCGCCACCGCGATCTGGTGATCACCAACCAGGGCGACAACGTTCTGCGTGCGGTGATGAGCGATGCGCGTCTGAGTGAAGCGCGTGAATATGCTGTTCAGCAGAACATCAATATTCTGCGTAACCGTGTGAACCAGCTCGGCGTTGCCGAACCGCTGGTGCAGCGCCAGGGCGCTGATCGCATCGTGGTTGAACTGCCGGGGATTCAGGATACTGCGCGTGCTAAAGAGATCCTGGGTGCGACTGCAACGCTGGAATTCCGTCTGGTAAACAGCAGCGTGGACGCTTCTGCCGCAGCTGCCGGTCGTGTACCGGGTGATTCTGAGGTGAAACTGACGCGTGAAGGTCAGCCGGTTGTGCTGTACAAACGCGTGATTCTGACCGGTGACCACATTACCGATTCCACATCCAGCCAGGATGAGTACAACCAGCCGCAGGTGAACATTTCACTGGACAGCGCGGGTGGCAACATTATGTCGAACTTCACCAAGGACAATATCGGTAAGCCGATGGCGACCCTGTTTGTGGAGTACAAAGACAGCGGTAAGAAAGATGCCAATGGCCGTGCGGTGCTGGTGAAACAGGAAGAGGTGATTAACATCGCCAACATCCAGTCTCGCCTCGGTAACAGCTTCCGCATTACCGGCATCAGCAACCCGACCGAAGCGCGTCAGCTCTCGCTGCTGCTGCGTGCCGGTGCGCTGATTGCGCCGATTCAGATTGTTGAAGAACGTACTATTGGTCCAACGCTGGGTGCGCAGAACATCACTCAGGGTCTGGAAGCCTGTCTGGCGGGTCTGGTGGTGTCGATCATCTTCATGATCTTCTTCTATAAGAAGTTTGGTCTGATCGCAACGTCTGCGCTGGTGGCGAACCTGGTGCTTATCGTCGGTATCATGTCGCTGTTGCCTGGCGCAACGCTGACCATGCCGGGGATTGCGGGTATCGTGTTAACCCTTGCGGTTGCGGTGGATGCGAACGTACTGATAAACGAACGTATTAAGGAAGAGCTGAGCAACGGACGTTCCGTCCAGCAGGCGATTCACGAAGGTTATCAGGGCGCATTTTCATCGATTTTCGATGCGAACGTCACCACGTTGATTAAAGTGCTTATTCTGTACGCAGTAGGCACTGGCTCGATTAAAGGGTTCGCAATTACCACCGGTATCGGTGTGGCGACCTCCATGTTTACCGCTATCGTCGGTACCCGTGCCATCGTCAACCTGTTGTACGGCGGCAAACGCATTAACAAGCTGTCTATCTGAGGAGTGCGTTGTGGCACAGGATTATACTGTTGAACAATTGAACCACGGCCGTAAAGTCTGGGACTTTATGCGCTGGGACAACTGGGCTTTCATCATTTCCGGCGGGCTGCTGATCCTCTCCATCGTTGTGATGGGTGTTCGCGGCTTTAACTGGGGCCTGGACTTTACTGGCGGTACGGTTATTGAAATTTCGCTGGAAAAACCAGCGGACATGGATTTAATGCGTGACGCGCTGGAGAAAGCGGGCTTTGCGGAACCGCTGTTGCAGAACTTCGGCAGCAGCCGTGACATCATGGTGCGTATGCCGCCTGCGCAGGGTGAAACCGGCGGGCAGGTACTGGGCAGCAAAGTTGTCAGCGTGATTAACGAAGCGACCAGTCAGAACGCTGCGGTGAAACGCATCGAGTTCGTCGGCCCGAGCGTCGGGGCGGATTTGGCGCAAACCGGCGGTATGGCGCTGCTGGTTGCGCTGATCTGTATCCTGATTTACGTTGGGTTCCGCTTCGAATGGCGTCTGGCGGCGGGTGTGGTTATCGCTCTGGCGCACGACGTGATCATTACCATGGGCGTGCTGTCGCTGTTCCATATCGAGATTGACCTGACTATCGTGGCATCGTTGATGTCGGTGATCGGCTACTCGCTCAACGACAGTATCGTGGTATCGGACCGTATTCGTGAGAACTTCCGCAAGATCCGTCGCGGTACGCCGTATGAGATCTTCAATATCTCGCTGACGCAGACCCTGCATCGTACCTTGATCACCTCCGGCACCACGCTGGTTGTGATCCTGATGCTGTATCTCTTTGGCGGAGCGATGCTGAAAGGCTTCTCGCTGACCATGCTGATCGGGGTTTCCATCGGTACGGCGTCTTCCATCTACGTTGCATCGGCGCTGGCGCTGAAGCTGGGGATGAAGCGCGAACATCTGTTGCAGCAGAAAGTAGAGAAAGAAGGGGCGGATCAGCCGTCAATTCTGCCGTAAGCTTGCTCTCAACGCTAAAAAACCGCAGCCGGTGCTGCGGTTTTTTTATATCTGCTGATTATAAAAACTCCATTTTTATCCCTGGTTTAAATTAGCCCTGCAATTAACAAAGCTATAAGCGCGCATTTCTGTTTTATCCGCAATATTCATTCTGCCTGTTTTTATTTTTTTGCTAGAGTCTGCGGCACTTTCATTTTGCCCGCGAGAATCCAGATGTGCTGAAGCCAAAAAAGGTGCTGATTGCTGACGATCATCCTATTTATCTGATGGGATTACGGGCACTGCTTAACCCACTTTCCCGTCAGTACCACATTGTTGATGAAGCCATGACTACCGACGAGCTAGTGGTGAAGCTTGAGCAGCAACCTGCGGATATTTTAATCACCGACTTCAGCATGCCGGGTACCCGGTACAATGACGGACTGGCGTTGATACAACTGCTGAAAAGACGCTGGCCTGAGCTATTAATTATCGTCGTTACCATGGTGAGCAATCCTGGTCTCCAGCGTTCGCTAATGCGTCTTGGCGTACACCGCGTGCTGAATAAAGCCAGCCTCTCTACCGAATTGTTGCATACGATGAAAAGTCTGACGTCCACCATGGCGGCAGGCCGGATCGGTAGCATCAAAGAGCGAACAACGACGAAAACAGCGGTTCACCTAACACCAAAAGAGAATGAAGTTCTGCGTCTGTTGCTGCGCGGAATGACGGTGAATGAAATCAGCGTCAGGCTGAGCCGTACCAAGCAGACCGTTAGCGCACAAAAGAAGAGCGCGATGCGTAAATTAGGCGCCACGTCGGAGTATGAGCTTTATCAGTCCGTACAGCAGCTCGGATTAATCAGTTAAGTCAGGTCGTTATGCAGGGATTGCCACTTCTTGTTATTACTCACCGTTGCGAGCAACAGTACAGATTACAGCATGCGCACCCGCAAAAGCGTATTGCTGGCTTCAACGACGCGCCCGGCCTGCTTAAGCAACACCGGTACCACGCCATAGTTTTCGAGCTCGACGAGCAGGAAAAGGCGGGTTGTGACGCCCTGGAAAACATTCTTGCCGCAGAACTGGCGGGCGATGTGGCGACAACGCCGCTGCTGCTGGGCTGTGGTGATTGGTCGCGGGAGCAGCAGGAGAATCGGCTGCGGCTCAAAGGTTTTGATCGACTGCTGCCGCTGATGTTTTCTGATGAGCAGGTCAGGGCTATTCCACTCAGGCCAGAGCCGGATCTGCACGAACTTTGTGCGCTGGCCGGCCACCAACAGCCAGTTATAGAGGCGATGATCCCGACGCTGCTGCGAACGTTAAGCAGCGATCTCCGCCAACTGGAAAACCTGCAACATGATGGATCGCTGATACAGATAGCTGATTTGGCACACCGCATGAAATCCTCTTTTCACCTGTTGGGCATGCGCTATGCCCGGCGCCGTTGCATCACCATGGAAAGATTGCCTGCACTGCTCCACGAACAGCGGGTAAATGAAGCGCAAGCCACGAAGATGCGCCATCGCTTTGGTATCGCGGTGCATGAAAGTTATCAATTTTTGCAGAGAGCGTTGGGCGTTACCGCGAATGAATAGATCAGGCAGGATAGCAAAATACCCGATTTTTCCTTTCCTCAGGCGCACAGGGGCTGTGCTGTGTCTTCTCTGTACGTTTGTTATGGCGGCACAGGGTGCCGATGAGGTGAAGGACGCCGGGAGCCCTTTTTTCTCGCCCAGCGAAAAACAGTGGATTCGCGAGCATCCGGTCATCCGCGTACTGGCTTTTGATGCCAGCGCGCCGATGAGTTTTATCGATAAGAAACTGAATTTCAGTGGTATCAGCGCCGATCTGCTGACCATGGTGCGTATCCGTACCGGCCTCAATTTTGTGGTCTCCGATGTCAGCAGTTTCGAGGCGCTGAGCGAAAAGATCGCCGCCGGAGAGGCCGACATGGTGGCCGGTATCCCCACCGGTCACCTGCCGGAATTACGCTATTCGCGCGTCTGGTTGACCAGTAAATATGTTCTGTTGACGCGAAGCAAAACGCCAGCGGTAAGGACGCTTGATGGGCTTTCTGATCGTTTCGTTGCCGTGCGTGAAGACTCGTTGATCGCACGCTATCTCGCTGCGCAATATCCGCAGATCAAGATGATCGGCACCCGCAGTCTGACAGAGGCTGTGGATATGCTCTCCGCAGGCCAGGTGGATGCGGCGATCGGCATTGAGGCGAATACGGATTATCAAATCAGACGGATTGGCCGCGATAAAATTGACATTTCCAGCCTGCAAGGGGTTAATCCCCTGCATGTTGCTTTCGGTGTTTCAGCGGCCGCGCCGGAACTGCTCTCGATCCTCGATAAAGTGCTGGATACCATTCCGGATAATGATTATCAGCGGCTTGGTAGCGGCTGGCGCTACGAAGGCGGCGCATTCTGGCAGCGCTGGCGGCAACATCTTTGGCAAATCGGCGTTCCCACAACGATGGTGTTGATTCTCTCGCTGCTGTGGGGCCTTTCATTGCGACGCCAGGTTAAACAGCGCACGCGCATGCAGTTGCGGCTCAAAGAGCAGCTTACGTATATGTATAACATCATGCATGCCGTTCCCTGGCCGATGGTGGTGCGTAACCTTGAAGGCAAGATGATTGATTGCAATGCCCGCTTCCTGGCTGAAATGAAGGTTGCGCGCGGCGATGTGCTTGGTGAAACCATCGACGTTCTGCCGTTGCCTGAATACCTGAAACGCGGATTCCGGCACGACTATGTGGATGTTATCGAGACGGGGCGACCGCAGATGGGCGATCGGGTGCTGGCGCTGGATCACAGCACCAAACCGCGCACCGTTTTCCACTGGATCATTCCTTTCCATGATAGCGACGGGGCGATCGGCGGGGTCTGCAGCGGCTGGATGGATGTCACGGAACGCGAAGAGCTGGTGCAACAGCTTAATGATGCCCGGGATGAAGCGCTGGCATCGAGCCGGGCAAAGAGCAATTTCCTTTCGGTGATGAGCCATGAAATCCGCACGCCGCTGAATGCGATTCTCGGCATCCTCGAACTGCAAATTAAGCAGAACGTGAAAGAGCACCACTCTCAGCCGATGCTTGAAGTCGCGCATGATGCGGCAAAAAATTTGCTGACGGTCGTGGGCGATATTCTCGATATTGCGCGCATCGAATCGGGTCGCATGGCCATTGAGCCACAAAAAGAAGATCTGATCGCCTTAACCCGTTCGGTGGTGTTGCTCTTTCAGGAAGCGACCGATCAGAAGCAAATCAGCATTGATTTGCGGATAATTGGCGGCAATACCTGTCTGTTGAAGATCGATCCCTGCCGCTATAAACAGATCCTCTCTAATCTGCTGAGTAATGCGATTAAATTTACTCACGAAGGGGGAATTGAGGTCATTTTGCAGCATCAGCCCACTTCTGATGGCAGGGTTGAGGTTGCGCTCACTGTGAAAGACACCGGCATTGGCATCACTCCGGAAGATCAACAGCGCCTTTTCAAACCGTTTACGCAGTTAGGCATGGAAGGAGAAAACTCCCGGCTGGGAACCGGGCTGGGGTTGTTTATTTGCCGTACACTCTGTGACTTGATGAAAGGCACGCTCTCGTTAACCAGCGCGCCAGGTGAAGGGACAACGGTCGCGCTACAGCTTTGTTTGCCCGCGGCTATTGCCAGCGTGGCGAAGCCGCTGGATAAAACACCCAGGAGCAAATCGCTGACCACCGTTAAGCGGGTATTAATTGTGGATGATTACCCCCCCAATCTCATGTTGTTACGACATCAGCTTGAATTTTTGGGCCACCGGGTGAGCGAAGCGCAGAATGGTGAGGAGGCGCTGACACTGTGGCGGATGTATGACAATTTCGATTACGCCTTAATTGATTGCAATATGCCGGTGATGGATGGCTTCACGCTGGCGCAGCGGTTACGCGCAGAGGAGCGGGAAAATGACCGCGAGCGGGCAACCTTGCTTGGCTTTACGGCGATTGCGCAGGAAGAGGTTATTGAGCAATGTCTGGCCGCGGGAATGGATGGTTGTTTATTTAAACCTTGTTCTCAGGAAGAAATAGCGAAATGGATTAAATAATATCGAGAATATTCAAAACGGACCTCGGTTATTCTCAACCATTACGAGATGTAACGCATTGGAATAAAATTCGCAGCCCCTATTATTGATGACGCATTTTTAATTAACTCTTGTAACAGGAGGTTACTTTTGAAAAAGTTATCATTGGCTGCATTAATTACTACGGCGTTACTCTCTCAGTCTGCACTGGCTGAATCAAATAACCATATGATGAGTTATCTGACTTCCTGGGGTTTACCTCAGGATGCAGCTACTCAAATGATGAATGCAGAAGTTGATACTTATTTGCTTTCGTTCGGTGGCTGGGATCAGGACGGTGCAATTTATACTTCTGATAATATCGTTGGTGATGTTGCTTATAACGATTACTGGTTACCGCCAGCTTATACTTCCTGGACTCAAGTTAAACTGGCTGCACCCTACAAAAAAATGATGGTGGCATTCGGTGGCGCAACATACGAAAGTATTTGGGCGCATCTGGCGAATGAAACCAGCCGTGAAAATATTGCTCAGGGTCTGGTAAAACTGCTGCGTAAGGATTTCCCGGTTTATCAAAAAGGCCTGCAGGCGGATCAGGTTCAGGGTCCATGCTCCAGCGCTAACTGGGATGGTTCCTGTAACCTGGCGAACTACCAGAAGGCGGGCACCGTGCAGATCGACGGTATCGACTTTGACTTCGAGAAAACCGCTCGTCTGAGTCCGGAAGAGAACAACAACCTGATCAAACTGGTTAAACGCGTACGTGAACTACTGGGCCCGAACAGCGGCAAGCTGATCAGCCTGACGACTTACCACGTGGGTGCTGACCCGCTTGAGTGCTCTGATTCTTCTGTGACCGACGGTTGCTCCTTTGTTGAAAACGATCGTTCCACTCACCATGGTGAAGTACTGGATCTGCTGCAAAACAGTCGCGATCTGTTTGATTTCTACAATGTAATGGCATACGATGCGGGTCCGCGCTTCAAGTATGACGTTGCAATGGCTAACTACGCGAAAGCGGTTGGCGATGCGAAGAAAATCATCCTCGGTAACACCCTGACCACCCAGTGGGGCCCGGAAGGTCGCTATGCTGAAACCCGCGAAAACAACATCGCGCGTGCCGCATGGCAGGCTGCAAATGGTTACGGCGGTGTATTCGTCTGGGCGATGGGCTCTAACGATACCGGCCTGAGCTTTGCTGACCAGATCGATTACATCAACGATATGAAGAATGCCGCCAGCGGCGGCGTGCCGGAAACCGGCAACACCGTTCCGGTTGCTCGTGCGACTTATCAGAAAGAAGTGCAGGGTGCAGCGACGGTAACGCTGGATGCTTCCAGCTCTTATGATGCGGATGGCGACACACTGACTTACACCTGGACCCAGGTTTCCGGGCCGCAGGTTACGCTGAACAATGCGAGTCAGCAGAAAGCGACTTTCACGCTGAACAGCACCGATGTGGATGCCACTCTGGGCTTTAAACTGACGGTTAATGATGGCAAAGATGATTCTCTGCCGCTGGCGTTCTCCATCAAGCACCTGGCTGACGATGTTGCAGAAGAGCCTGAAGAACCAGGTGAAGAACCAGGCGAAGAGCCGGGTGAAGAACCGGGCGAAAACCCAGGCGATAACCCGGGTGAAGAGCCTGGCGATAACCCAGGCAACGGTGCCGTCACAGCATGGAACGCTTCTACCATCTATGCTCAGCCTTGCCAGAAAGTAACTTATCAGGGCAAAGTCTGGATGAACGGCTGGTATGTTCAGGGCGAAGCGCCGTCCGACGCTAACCCGTGGGGCGCATGGCGTCCAGAGGGTTCTGCAACCATGCACACCCAGTGTAAATAATATTTTCGCCCTTCGGCGCCCGTTGTGACGCCGAAAAAGATCAGATATTAATAAAATATTTGTCTGTTCGGGAAAAAATATATCCAGGCCATATCCTTCGGGGTATGGCTTTTTTATTTTGTTATTACATATTCATGGCAGAATATTCCCGTGGCAGCGGAGGGGATCTTATAAATTAATGGAATGTTGATATTATTATTACAACGATAATTCATTACTTTAACCGGGCAGTAAATACTACACATGGATGGAGTTATTAATGAAATTATCAAAAGTTTTTCTCGCAGTCACAACCCTTTGCATGGCCGGTGGCGCTTTAGCACATGGTTATGTTACCGAACCCGCTTCCCGCGCAGCGTTATGTACTGCTGCTCAGGGAAACCAGAACAAAGATTGTGGCGCAGGCCCGCAGTATGAACCGCAGAGCGTTGAAGGGCCGGATGGCTTCCCTGCTTTAAACGCGGGTCCGGCTGATGGACGCCTGGCGAGTGCTGGCGTGGCATCAATGGTTAATCTGGATCAGCAGAGCGCTTCTCGCTGGACTAAGCATCCAATGAAAGCGGGCAAGAACTCCTTTACCTGGAAATTTACCGCTGCGCATAAAACTGGCTCCTGGAAATACTACATCACTAAAGCAAACTGGAACCCGAATCAGCCGCTGACTCGCAACTCTTTTGAAGCCCAGCCTTTCTGCGAGGTTACAGGTAACGGCGCGATTGCGAATACCAATCCGAAGCACGAATGTGACGTACCGGAACGTGACGGTTATCAGGTAATTATGGCTGCCTGGGACGTCTCTGATACCGGCGCTACTTTCTACAACGTGATTGACGTTGATTTCGGCGGCAACAACCCGGCCCCGGCACCGGGCGATGAAGAAGAAAACCCGGCACCGGGCGATGAGGGTGATACTCCGGCACCGGGCGATGAAGGTGATACTCCGGCACCGGGCGACGAGGGCGATACTCCGGCACCGGGCGATGAAGGTGATACTCCGGCTCCGGGCGACGAGGGCGATACTCCGGCTCCGGGCGATGATACTGTTGCAGCATGGAACGCTACCACGGTTTACTCTGCACCTTGCCAGAAAGTTTCTTATCAGGGCAAAGTCTGGGTCAACGGCTGGTGGACTCGCGGTGAAGCGCCGTCCAGCGCTAACCAGTGGGGCGTATGGCGTGAGCCTGGCTCTGCTTCTGCGCACACTGCCTGTAAATAAGCCTGCTTTTCTCCGGCGCCCTTTGTGGCGCCGGCATTCTGAGGGGCGCTCGCTCCTCAGAACCCCGTTATCATCCTGTCCGCTGCTTCCTCTCTTGCTAAGACACTTGTGCCCCGACATTACCCCTGACCTGCTGATTTTGAGCGCGATTGCGTATGCAAAAGAAGGCGCGGTGGAGGTGATTCAGGTGCGGTTTTGCAGGTGTATGCTGCAGAAACGCGGATAGGGAAGGCAATAAAAAACCGCTTTGTGAAATAAAGCGGCGTTTTATCGACGAAAAAGAGTGTACAGCGAGTGGGTTTCAAAACGAGGGAGAGCAACAGAACCAGCGAAATTCTCCGCTGGCTGTCATGATCCTGCGTTCGGACTTACATCGCAATATCGAACATCCGGGTCTGGAATAAAAGACAATAAAGCTGGCAGTCTGTTCTTACATTCAGTTTTCCCATCGCGCGTAGCTTATGTGCGCTCACCGTTTTGATACTGATGTTCATACGTGTCGATATCGTAGTCAGAGAGAGCCCCCGGCATAATAAGCGTAAGACTTCACTTTCGCGCGTTGACAGCTCCTGCGGGGTAATGGCTTCGCGGCGGAACAGCGAATCCATTAAACCGCGTTCAATATAAACTTCATCCATCATTACGTTAGTGATTGCGCGCCACAACGTGCGTTCGCTGGTATTTCTGCTGATATAGCCTTTTGCGCCCGCTTCAAGAACGATGCGTACAAGATTGGTATTGTTATAGGGTGATAAGACAATAATTTTCGTCTTGAGATAACGGCTGGAGATCCACTTAACTAACGCAATACCATCTAATTCCGATACCGGGTTACCGGTTTTAACCGTGGTAAGTCCATAGCCAAGGAAAAGAAGATCGACTTTTTGTGTGGCGAGAATGTTAAGTAATTCTGCTTGCTCACTGGTATCGCCAACGACATCGATGTCTAGTTTGTCAGTATTTATATTGCTGGTTTTTAATGAATTTATCATCGAGGTCATCCCCCGACGAATAATAGTGTGTTCATCTGCAATTAATATATTAATTGACATCCTTAAACCTCATTGCTATCTCCATGAATGTTTACCAGAAAAGATACGGAGATTATCGGGTTTTTTCTATCTGACCAGTAAGAAAAATCGACATGACCTCTAAGCGGTTTGATTTAGCATTGCAGGCAATAAATCGAGTTCTTACTGTATATATAGCGACGTTTCTGGCGGCTTAAAGAATATTCGTTGTACGCGCGGGAGCAATCATCTTTCCTTAAATTGAAAGTCCGGGACAATAACAGAGGTGAACAGCAAATTAGAGTGTGCAGGCTATTATGAAAAAAATAGATGTTAAGTTTAAAGCTCAGCAGGGATTTACGCTCCTTGAACTGCTGGTGGTATTAATGATTATTGCGTTGCTGGCCGGGTTTGTTGGGCCAAAACTTTTTTCGAATGTCGATCAGGCAAAAGAGAAAACCGCAATGCGTCAGATGCATTCCTTTGCAGATGCATTAATCCAGTACCGACTGGATACCGGAAGCTATCCGACAGAGCAGCAAGGGTTAAGTGTTCTGGTTGAAAAACCGTCGGATGCCACCAACTGGAATGGCCCTTATCTGGCGCAGCAAATTCCGCAAGATCCGTGGGGCCACGAATACCAATGGCATAACCCTGCGCGAGCAGAACAAAAAGTCTATGAAGTTGAAATTTCCACCGCAGATAAAAACGGGAAGGATATCACTTACGGATTTTAATTATGATCAGGCTGCTCATCGTGTTAGTTCTGCTCTCCGTGCAGCCAGCGATGGCAAATTGCTGGCGTAGCGCTGGCGAACGTTATGGTATCGAACCTGAATTGTTGCAAGCGATTGGTATCGTGGAGTCAGGATTATTGCCATCGGCAATCAATGGAAATAAAAATGGCTCCACGGATATTGGTCTTATGCAGATTAATAGTCAGCATTTCAGCCAATTAAAAAAATATAACATTACACAACACGCATTAATGAATGATCCTTGCCAGAACGTTATGGTGGGAGCCTGGATTTTAGCAGGACAGATGCGTTTATTTGGCTATAGCTGGGAAGCGGTCGGCGCATATAACGCCGGCAATGGCCGTGACAGTAAAACTAAAATGTGGCGCAAGCGCTACATAAAGAAAGTTGCTCCCGTTTATCTGCGGTTGAAAAATAAGCATAAGGATTGAGCTTTATGAGCAAAACGCATAGCTGGGAAGTCACTTATTTAGATAATGGCAAGCGTAAAAAAATGCGTACTCAGGCAGAAAGCGCGATTGCTGCCCGTCATCAATTACAGCAAGCGGGTCATGCCGTTGTGCGGGTTATTCCGCAAAAACAACAGCAGATTAAACGCTTCGCCCTTGGTTTATTTCTTCAGGAACTGGTGGCGCTGCTTGAAGCGGGCCTGGTGGTCACTGAAGCCATCGAAACGCTGCGCGCCTGCTCTACCGATGAGCAGGTTCTTGAAATGCTCGAAAGGTTGCTGGAAAAACTCTATGCCGGTTGCCAACTTTCGCAGGCGATGAGCGCACAACCGGAAATCTTCCCGCCTTTACTGGTGAATACGGTGGCTTCATCGGAGCAAACCGGGCATCTGGCCAACGCGCTGAAGCGTTATCACTATTACGAACAACGGATTGAGCAACTGCGTAAACGCATTCGCGGAACGCTTACCTACCCGGTGATTGTGCTGTCGGTAGGCGGATTAATTATCTGTTTTCTTTTGGGGTTTATCGTCCCCAGCTTTTCACAAGTATTTGAAGGGATGAACACGCTGACTGACAGCGCCCGGCTTATTTTGTGGTGGGGAAATCTGGTCAAGCACTCGGGGCAGGAACTGTTGCTGGCGCTTGCCGCCTGTCTGGCGTTTTTCTTTTTGCTTTTCCGACAGCCAGTGGTGAAACAAACCTTGTTCAGCCTGGTGCTGAAAATTCCTCAGCTCCGGCAGCAACAATTTCTGGGCATTCTGGTGCGTTTTTACCGCACGTTAGGTCTGTTGATTGAGGGCGGTGTCCCCGTGCCGCATGCGCTGCGCCTGGCAAAAGCCGTTCTGCCAGCCAGCCACCATCAGCGCCTCAACAGAGTGCTGGAACACGTGCTGGCGGGCAATACGTTATCGGAATCTCTTGAAAGCCAGCAACTGACAACGCCGGTTGCCATGCGCCTGATCCAGGTGGGCGAGCGCAGCGGCGAGCTGGCGGGAATGTGCGAGCGTATTGCGGCTTTTTATGATGAGGCGCTGGAACGTGCCATTGATTCATTTACCCGCATCTTTGAACCCGTATTGATGATGATTGTCGGCGGGATTGTCGGGTTAGTGGTGTTTTTACTCTATATGCCGATTTTCGAAATGGCAGGGAGCATGTCCTGATGAATGTAATGCCGAATGAGATTTCTACCGTAATCGATCGTCTGCTGGCGCTCAGCGAACCCCAGCGCGGAGAGACGTTGCAGCAGGTTCTGCTGGAACAGCCGGATGCTTTAACATGGATGGCGGCGGAACTGGGGCTGAAAGCGCTGACAGCAGAAGAGCTGCATGCGGCAGAGATCCATTTTGAACATGTCTCGCTCAACGACGTAGTGGGATGGAAGGTGCTACCGGTGCGCTGGCAGCAGCAGGAGTGGCTGTTGCTGAGCGATCCCTTTTCACTGGATCTTCGCCAGTGGGCGCAGCGTTTGCCGGTCACGCTGGCTATTGCGCCTCCGCTCTGGCTTCAGGAGCAGTTGCAGGCGCTGGCCGGTCAGCAGCGCACCATGGATCAGCTTGAACAGCAGGTCAATGAAGGTGCGGAAGATGAGATGATCCTTGAGATCACGCCCGCCATTATCGCCAACGAAGCGAATCCTATTATCAAGCTACTCAACGCCACGTTGTACGATGCGATGCAGAGCCGCGCCAGCGATATTCACCTTTCGGCCGTTCCCGATGGCCTTGCGGTGAAATACCGCGTCGATGGGGTGATTCACGCTATCCGCCATTGCCAGGGAATTCACTATTCCGAACAGGTGATTTCACGTCTGAAAGTGCTCAGTAATATGGATATCTCTGAACGGCGGGTTCCGCAGGATGGGCGTTTTAAAGCGATTATTCACCAGCGCCCCGTTGATTTTCGCGTGTCTATTGTGCCCGGCATTCATGGTGAAGATGCGGTTCTGCGTGTACTGGATAAGTCGCACAGCAGTACGCTTAGCCTGGAAATTCTCGGCTTTGACGATCATACCCTGCGGGAAATCCGCCAATTGACCAACCGGCCGCATGGCATGGTGCTGGTGACAGGCCCGACGGGAAGCGGCAAATCCACCACGCTGTATGCGGCGCTGAGCGAACTGAATAACGGTGAGAGCAAAATCATCACCATTGAGGATCCGGTTGAGTACCAGCTCAATGACGTTCTGCAGATCCCGGTGAATGACAAAAAAGGGCTGACTTTTGCCCGTGGCCTGCGCGCCATTCTGCGTCACGATCCGGACACCATTCTGGTCGGGGAAATTCGTGACAGCGAAACCGCAGGTATTGCCGTACAGGCGGCGTTGACCGGGCATCTGGTGTTATCCACGGTGCATGCCAACGATGTGTTTAGTGTGCTTGAACGTTTTCTCTATATGAATGTGGAAACAGAAAGCTTACTGACCGCCTTGCAGGGTGTACTTGCCCAGCGGCTGGTGCGTAGCGTGTGCCCGGATTGTCAGGAGGAGGTTGCGCCGACTGAACAGGATCTGGCGCAGTGGCAGCAGAGCGATCTCAACCATCTGCAACCGTTGTGGCGCAAGGGGCGCGGCTGTTCGTCCTGTCGGCAGAGCGGTTATCGCGGACGGCTGGCGCTGGCGGAGATACTGCCTTTTAACGATGTGATGAAAGAAGCATTGCAGTCGCGGATGCCGGTACGGCAACTGCGAGAAATTGCATTAGCGCAAGGGTTCGTCCCTCTGCATAACGTAGCCATTCGCGCCGTTCTTGAAGGGAAAACCACATTTCAGGAGATTAACCGTGTTATCACTGCGCCCGCGTAAATTTTTGTGCGAAATCTATGAACATCATCTGGTGCTACGCTGCGCGAGCAACCGCATCGGCGAGTGCGAAATCACCGATGATGCCACGCTGGAAGAGGCTGTGGATGGCCTGATTGCGCCACATATTGGTCGTGTGCCGTGGCGCGACACGCTGGGATTCTGGCTGGAAAGTAGCCGGGTTCACCACTTTACGGTGCCGTGGCAGGAGGGGATCACCAACCCGGAAGATTTTCGCGGTTACGCGGCGTCCCAGGCGATAAAGCAGTGGCCTGGCGGGCAAGAGCAGTCGCTAAAGACCGATTTTATCTCGGTCAACTACGCATCAACGGCACTCGCCGCCACCATTGACGATCGCCTGTGGCAAATATTGCTGCGCATCGGCAAACAGCGAAAACTACGCGTGGAGGGCATTGCGATTGAATTTCAGGTGCAACTGCATCCCTGGTTGCGGCAGCTGCCCCAGGAGGCGCTGTTTTGTCTGCGCGGCGCGCATTCCAGCATTTACGCAGCGCGCCAGCAGGGCGAGTGGCATCAGGTCTGGCGGCTGAATAATGACAGTGATGGAGATGCACAGCGGCAACTGGCGCTGGTGGCGCGATTAATGGGGCTTGATAATAATGCGCCGCGTCATTTCCTTAATGCCTGTTAGTACGCTGATAATAAAGTGAACTGAAAACATCTCTTTTGGCTCCGCAGACCATTTTTCTGACTAGTACTATATCCGTAGTATGCCGTTAGTTTTATTTTGATGGTCTGTATTCAGAACGTCATTTATCAAGACTGTCATTCATGGGAAGAATTATGTCTTTTG